>NZ_MDKE01000001.1 GCF_001870485.1 Oceanisphaera psychrotolerans
TTACGTCGCCCATTTTCCCCGCCTCAAGCCATGCACACGAAAGGGGAATGGCTTGCCACCGGGCCGCCCGTTTTTTATGGCCACATGGCGGGTATCTGTTGAGCACAGAGGGGGTCTTCATTAGAATGGACGTCTAGACGCATTTATGGCTTTAACATCGAGGCGGGATCTGGTTGTCAATGAGTGAAACCCTGGATCATTTTGATCGCAAAATATTGTCTATCGTACAGCGCAGTTGCCTGACGCGCAGCGAGGTGATTGCCGCAGAAATCGGCTTGTCGCCGTCTGCTGTTCAACGCCGGCTGAAGCGACTGCGTCAAAGCCGGGTGATCAGTGCCGATGTAGCGGTGGTCGACAATCGCAAGGTCGATAACCTGATGACCTTTATCGTCGGGCTGGAAATAGAGCGTGAAAACTACCAGGTCATGGATCGCTTCATGCGCTGGACCCAAACCAATGATGCCTTTCAGCAGATTTTCTATGTGACCGGGGCGGTGGATCTGGTGACGGTGATCCTGGCCAGGGACGTGACCGAATATGACGATATCGCTGCGGCCACCATGGCCCAGTTTCCGGAAATCAAGCGCATGAACACCAATGTGGTACTCAATGTACTCAAGTCGGGATTATCCCTGCCACTCTGAATAAACAGGATAATCCCCCGGCTTTACCGGGGGATATTTACGGTATTCTGCTGCGTTGACAGATCGCGGGCATGCACCGAACGCCGGTACGGCTTTATTCCGCCGGGCGAAGCAGGGCGCTGACGGCGGCGATATCCGCCGGTGAGGTGCGGCAACAGCCACCGATAAGACGTGCGCCATGATGGTGCCAGCGTGCGGCTGCCTGGGCGTACTGCTCGCTGTTGGCCGGGCCGTGCCAGCATTTCTGCTCCGCATCGTACTGTTCCCCGGAGTTGGGATAGACCAGTACCGGCTTGTCGGTGAGCCCCTGTACCGATTGCAACAGAGCGGATACGTGTTCGGGGGCGGTGCAGTTCAAGCCGAGTGCGACCACCGAGTGGAATGACTCCAAAGCGGCAACACAGTCGCTCAGCCGCTCTCCCTGGCTGTTGTGCTCTTCGCTGCTGCAGCTGAAGCTGATCCAGCCGCAGGCGTCGGGATGGGCGTCCATCAGCCGGGCCAGGGCCCGGGCTTCGCTCAGACAGGGCAGCGTCTCGCAGGCCAGCAGATCGGCCCCGGCGCTCAGCAATACCTCCAGCCGGGGGCGATGGAAGGCCATCAGCTCGTTTTCATCCAGATCGTAGTGCCCCCGGTATTCGGAGCCGTCTGCCAGCATGGCACCGTAGGGGCCAACCGAGGCCGCGACCAGCGGCCGGGGACGACGGGACTGCTGGTCGGCATTCAGGCTGTGCCAGAAGTCATCCCGGGCATTGACCGCCAGCTGCACGGCCTGGCGCATCAACCCGGCGGACTGCTCGGTGCTGAAGCCGCGGCTTGCGAAGGCCTCGAAGGTTGCCTGGTAACTGGCGCTGATGGCGACATCGGCACCGGCCGCAAAGTAGTCATAATGAACGGCATAGATCAGCTCTGGCTGCTCAATCAATACCTTGGCTGACCATAGCGGATCCTTGAGATCACAGCCCCGGGCTTCGAGCTCGGTGGCCAGGGCACCATCGAGGATGGCGAGGGAATGCTGTGCTAGCAGGGACTCTATTGGATTGGACATGACACTCCTTGGTGCAACACCGGCTGGCCGGTGACTGAGTTAGAGAATTTGCGCTAAAAACTGCTGCAGCCGGGGATGGGCGGGATGGCTGAAAAAGCGCGCCGGCGTGTCTTCTGCCAGCACCCGGCCCTCGGCCATGAACAGCACCCGGTCGGCCACTTCCCGGGCAAAGCCCATTTCGTGGGTAACCACCACCATGGTCATGCCTTCCCGGGCCAGGGCTTTCATTACCTCCAGCACTTCGCCCACCATTTCCGGGTCCAGTGCCGAGGTAGGCTCGTCAAACAGCATGATGTGCGGTTGCATGCACAGGGCCCGTGCGATGGCCACCCGCTGCTGCTGGCCACCGGACAACTGTCCGGGGTAATGGTCCATGCGTTCGGCCAGACCCACCTTGGTCAGCAGTGCCCTGGCCTGTTGCTCGACCTCGGCCCGCGGGCGTTTGGCCACCTTGAGCGGCGCCAGCATGACGTTTTGCAGCGCGGTCTTGTGGGGAAAGAGATTGAAGCTCTGGAACACCATGCCCACCCGCTCCCGCAGCCGGTTGATGTTGGTGGCCTTGTGGTACATATCGACGCCTTCGATCTCGATATGGCCGGCACTCAGGGTTTCCAGCTTGTTGAGGGTACGCAGAAAAGTGGACTTGCCCGAGCCGGAGGGGCCGACGATCACCACTACCTCGCCCCGTTTGACTTCTACCGATACCTGATGCAGGGCCTGGCAGCCGTTGTCGAACACCTTGTCGACCCGGTGTGCCCGCAGCATGATGTCTGTGCGTTCTGTATGCATAGTGTTTCCTAGTGTGCCGTTGCCATGTGCCGCTCCAGTCGCTGCACCAGCCAGGACAGGGACGCGGTCATCACCAGATAGAGCAGGGCGATAGTGAACCAGACCTCGAAGGGGGCGAAGGTCGATGACACCACTTCCCGCCCGGCCTTGCTCAGATCGGTCAGCGAGATAACCGATACCAGAGAGGAGTCCTTGATCAGGTTGATGAATTGTCCGGCCAGTGAAGGCAGGCTGCGCCTGAGTGCCTGGGGCAAAATCACCTCGACCATGGCCCGGACATAACTCATGCCGAGCGACCGCGCGGCTTCCATTTGTCCGGTAGGCACCGACTGGATACCTGCTCGTATGATTTCCGCCACATAGGCGGCGCTGAACAGGGTCAGGGCGGCGGCACCGGCGGTGAAACGATCCAGGGACAACACGGTACCGACGAAAAAGTAGATGATGAAAATCTGCACCAGCAAGGGGGTGCCACGGATGATCTCGATATAGAGAATGCACAGTTTACGCAGCGCCGGGTTGGCGGAGAGCCGCCCCAGTCCGATGCCAAGACCCAGCACCACCGAACACAGCAAAGACACCACCGACAGTTGCAATGTCATGGCCATACCGTTTGCAATGGGGCCGGTGCGCACGCTGTTTATGCGGGCGATTTCATCCCCTTCAAACAGCAGATCGCCGTCGGTGACCAGCAGGGTACTGTACTGATTCAGGAGCAGGGGAGCATCGCCATAGTCGGAGATTAGGGTCAGGGTTCGGCCATCGTCGCCGAGCTCGGCCCGGCCATCGAACGGGGCGCGAATGGACTGGGGGGAGGTGTCGACAATATAGGGTAGCACCCGTTCCCAGCGCCAGTTGTAGTCGATACTCTTGCTGGACCAGTAGATACCGCCGGCCAGCATCAGCACTATGCCCATAAAAACGCCGTTCCACAGCCAGCGGTGTTTGGCAGTCTGCATATTGTTTCCTATAAAAACTGCCAGCGGCCGGTGCCGCTGGCAAAGGTATCGTTATTACTGGACCCGGCTGACCCAGGCATCGCTCTCGAACCACTTGCTGTAGAGTCGATCGTAGGTGCCGTCCCCCTTGATTTGACGAAGGAAGTTGTTGAGGAAATTAAGATAATCCGCATCGCCCTTGCGTACTGCCCAGCCGAGAGGGCCATAGGTAAAGGCCTGGGATAGATGCACCAGCCGGTCCGGGTTTTGTGCCGCATAGACGGTGTTGTAGCTGATGTCGTAGACGAAACCATCGGCCCGGCCGTTGGCCACTTCCTGGGCTGCGTCGGCAGAGCTTTCGAACAGTCGCACCTTGGCCTGGCTCAGGTAGCGCTTGATGGCGAATTCGCCGGTGGTGCCAAGCTGAGCGGTGACGGTATAGGCGGCATCGTTCAACTGGCGGTAGGAGTCGATGGTGTCGGCCAGTTCCGGGCGGATCAGCACGGTCTGACCGGCATCGAGATAGGGATCGGCAAAGTTCACGCTCAGGTTACGTTCGGGCGTCACCGACATGCCCAGAATGAGATCACACTTGTTGGTCTGCAGCGCTGGTATGATGCCGTCCCAGCCGGTATTGACCGGTACGAACCTGACGTTGATCGATTTGGCCATGGCCTTGGCTATATCGATATCGAAGCCGATGAAGTCACCCTTCTTGTCGGTCATCTCGAAGGGCATGTAGCCAGACTCGAAGCAGAAGCGGAATTCCCCCGAACTCTGGATTTGCTCCAGAGTGGTATTGTTCTGGGCACTGGCCGGAGTGGCGAGCAGGCTCAAGCTGGAACTCAGCAGGAGGAGGCTTAGGTATTTTTTCATGACACGATCCCTGAATCGAAGGAAGCATCGGGAGCAAGGGGCCCGACTGGAAATTAACGGAACCCCATATCTTAGCGATTGTTCATGGGGATATTCCGCATTCTGGAGGGAGAATGAGAGGCATTGCAGCGTCGGCCAGGACAGGTGTTGTGTGGGGTTTGTTCGCTTTCGGGGCGGGAGCACTCGGAGAGAGCGTTCGGGGCGCGCAGCAGGCACTCCTTGAAGCCGGATTCAGGGGGAGGACGGTGGCATGCCGGGCAACCAGAGAGCCCGCTCGGCAAGGCGAGCGGGCCATTATTGCGCGGATGAATTCACTCCTGCCCGTTCCCGTTACTGACGGTTCAGGTGATCTCGCTCGGTGACTGGGGATCCTCGGCATGTTGCTCATAGGGGCCCATTTCCTGCAGTATCCGTCCCAGTTCCATCGGCAGCGGAAATACGATGATTTTGCTGTTGTCGTTGCTGATTTCGGTCAGGGTCTGCAGGTAACGCAACTGGATGGCCTCCGGTTGCTGGCCCAGCATGCGGGCGGCTTCCAGTAGCTGCTTGGAGGCTTCCAGTTCACCGGTGGCGTGGATCACCTTGGCTCGACGGGAGCGTTCGGCCTCGGCCTGCCGGGCGATGGCGCGGATCATCGACTCGTCCAGATCGACGTGCTTGATCTCCACCGCCGTGACCTTGATGCCCCAGTTGTCGGTGCTCTGATCCAGAATGCGTTGCAAGTCCGCATTGAGTGTATCCCGGGCTGAGAGGATTTCGTCCAGCTCGTGCTGCCCCAGCACCGATCGCATGGTGGTCTGGGCCAGCTGACTGGTGGCTTCCAGAAAGTTTTCGACGTTGATGATGGCTTTCTGCGGGTCCAGCACCCGGAAGTAGAGCACCGCATTCACCCGCACCGTGACGTTGTCTTTGGAGATCAGATCCTGGGAAGGGACATCCATGGTGACGATCCGCAGATCGACCCGCACCATCTGCTGCACGAAGGGAATAAGGATGATGAAGCCCGGTCCCTTTATCTTGTAGAAGCGCCCCAGCAGAAAGACCACCCCCCGTTCGTATTCCCGCAATATCCGGAACATGCTGGCAAACAGCATCACCACCAGCACCACGATCAGCAACTGGAAGTACAGAAAGTCGATTATCATGATTGAGTCTCCTTCGCCGGAGCGACGTTGAGGGTAAGATCTTCCACCGCCACTATCACGACGGTTTGATTGGCGGCGATGGGAGCCTGGCTGTGAGCCTGCCAGCGCTCTCCCTGAACCAGCACGGTGCCGGTGGGAGCGATGGCGGTCAGGGCAATGCCTTGTTCACCCACCATGGCCACGGCGCCGGAAACGGGAGCGGCATGGCGCTGTTTGACGATCATCCGCACCACCACCAGGATCAACACCAGTGAAAACATGGTGAAGGCGGCGATAAAGGGCCAGGCCACCCGAAACGCCTGATCCGGGGTATCGAACAGCAGTACCGAGCCGATGACGAAGGCGACCAGGCCCCCCCCGCCGAGAATACCGAAACTGGGAGACAGCCCTTCGGCCACCATCAATGCCAGTCCCAGCCCCAGCAGGGCCAGGCCGGTGGTACTGAAGGGCAGCATCTGCAATGCCAGCAGTGCCAGCATCAGACAGATGGCGCCGGTGACACCGGCGACTCCGAAACCGGGACTGTAAAATTCCAGCAGCAGGCCGTACATGCCGACCAGCATCAGCAGATAGGCGATATTGGGGTTGCTGATGGTGATGATAAAACGCTGGCGCCAGTCGGGCTGGCGCTGTTCGGCCTGCAACCCGATACTGGAGAAGGTATAACTGCTGCCATGCAGCTGAAGCTCTCGGCCATCGAGGCCCTGCAGCAGTGCCGGTATGCCGTCGGCTATCAGCTCGATGACATTCTGCTCCAGCGCTTCGGTGGCGGTGAGGGTGGCGGCATCGCGTACCGCCAGCTCGGCCCAGTCGGCATTACGACCTCGTAATTGGGCCAGGGAGCGGAGGTAGGCGATGGCATCGTTCAGCGTCTTGCGCTCCATGGCGGAGCCACCGGGAGACGATGACTCCTGCTTGTCTTCGTCTTCGTTCTTGTCTTTTTCGGCCGGAGTACCCGGCAGGGAGGGGCCGCCAATCTGCACCGGCGTGGCTGCGCCCAGGTGGGTGCCCGGCGCCATGGCGGCCACATGGCTGGCATAGAGGATATAGGTGCCGGCCGAGGCGGCGCGGGCGCCACCGGGTGACACATAGACCACCACCGGAATACGAGACTCGAGTATGGCGGTGATGATGTCGCGGGTGGCGCTGTAGAGGCCACCGGGGGTATCCATGGTCAGCAGCACGAAGGCGGGCTTGTCTATCTGGGCCTGATTCAGCTCGGTGACGATGAAGTCCGAGGTGCCGGGGCCGATGCCGCCCTTGACTTCGAGCTGCCAGTAACGCGCTTGCGCCGGCCATCCCAGCAACAGTAACAGCAATAACAGCCCACGCCAGTTCATCTGCTCAGCTCCAACTCCGTCTTTATTAGAGCTTAGTGCATGGTTTCGGTTTGGTTGTTATTTGACCGATCAGGGGCTCGTTCCCGGACAACGGATCCGCTCCCCGAGACGCGGTGAATCCTCCCTGCTGTCTCCTTGTGTGCGATAACCAACCAGCAGACCAGTGGCCAGGAAAAAGCCGCCAGCATTATGCCGACCGCAGACTTTGTTTTACCATTTGGCACCACGTAACGAATATTGACCGGAATTCCGGCCCGGGAGTGAAGATGAAGACGAAGATAAGGGGGGCGACCAAAGCCGATCTGGGAGAGGTTTTCCGGCTGGAGCAGGCCGGCTTCGGTAGTCATGGTTATCCGGATTTTCTGTTTCGTCAGTTGCTGGAGCTGTGGCCGAACTTTCTGCTGGTGGCGGAAAGCGAAGGGGGGCTGGTGGGGTACGCCCTGGGCGGCATGGGCGAGGCGAAAGAGCAGGGCTGGATTCTGTCGCTGGCGGTGGACGAACGCCTGCGTGGTCAGGGTATCGGCAAGGCATTGTTGCAACGACTGGTGGCAGAGCTGACCGAGCGCGGCTGTACCGAGCTGCGATTGACGGTGCATCCGGACAACACCGCCGTCGGGCTTTATCGGGTGCTGGGCTTCGAGCTCGAGACGTCGGAGCCGGATTATTTTGGACCCGGCGAGCCCCGCCTGGTATTGCTGCGCCGGGATTAATTCCGTTGCCACAGTATGTGCATACATCGTGGCCCATTAAGGCCGCTTCCAGCGGTAATCAGGTGTTCTTGTTCAGCATGGCATCGTTGAACAGCGCCTTGTTGGCCACCAGCTCCTGCGGGTCGAAATCGTCCACGTTGATGGTGCGCAGCCGGCTGGTTTCGGCACGCTCCAGCAGGGTGGCTTCATTCTTGTCGATGACGCCGGCGCTCAATGCCTCTTGTGCCAGCCGGTCCAGGTTGGTGAAGGTGCGGCGGCCCAGAGTCTGCGTGACCTTGTCGAACACCGGCTCGGCGGCGAGGATGTCGGCGAAGGCCTGTTCCAGCATGCCGAGCGGATTGCCGTCCTCGGCGGTCAGATAAAGCCCGTTACCGATGGCGTCCCGGGCCGGACCCGGGGTTTGCAGGGCGCGGGCCACCCGATGATCGAGTTTGTCCGAGGGCCGCTTGAACGGCGCCCCCCAGGGCATCAGCAGTACCTTGAGTGTCTTGCCCAGCGCCGGCACCGGAAAGTTGTCGAGCAGCTCGACCAGCGCGACCTGTGCCCGGTACAGGCTATCCTGGCAGGCCCAGTGCACCAGCGGCAACACCGCGGCCGGACGGCCCTCATCGTTGAAGCGCTTGAGGGTGGCGGACATCAGATACAGCTGACTCAGTACATCGCCGAGGCGGGCCGACAGCCGCTCCCTGCGCTTGAGTTCCCCCCCGAGGATGGCCATGGCGACATCCGACAACAGGCTCAGGTTGGCGCTGAGCCGGTTCATCTGGCGGTAATAACGGGCGGTATCGTCGCGCACCGGCGTCTGGCCGAAGCGGGCACCGGTGAAGCCGAACCAGATACTGCGCGCCAGGTTGCTGAGGGCAAAGCCGAGATGGCCGAAAACGGCCTGGTCAAACTGAGCCAGGGCCTTGCGGTTATCCGGCTCCTGTACCGACAGCATCTCTGCCAGCACAAAAGGATGGCAGCGAATGGCCCCCTGACCGTAGATGATCATGCTGCGGGTCAGGATGTTGGCGCCCTCCACCGTGATGGCGATGGGCGCCCCCTGATAACCCCGGGCCAGATAATTGTTGGGCCCCATACAGATGCCCTTGCCGCCGTGAATGTCCATGGCGTCGATGAGGCTGCGCTGGCTGCGGTCGGTGAGGTGATATTTGACGATGGCCGAGACCACAGAGGCTTCTCGCCCAGATCGATGCCGGTCACGGTCAGCATGCTGGCCGCATCGGACAGATAGGCGTTGCCCCCCAGGCGGGCCAGCGGCTCTTCGATGCCTTCCATCTTGCCGATGGGCAGGCGAAACTGGCGACGAATACGACTGTAGGCGCCGGAGGAAAGGGCCGAGACCCGGGTGCGGCGGTGCCGGTGGAAGGCAGGGTGATACCGCGGCCCACCGACAGGCACTCCATCAGCATGCGCCAGCCCTGGCCGGCCATCTGCTGGCCGCCGATGATGAAGTCAATGGGCACGAACACATCCCGGCCCTGGGTGGGACCGTTCTGGAAGGGTACATTCAGCGGAAAATGACGGCGACCTATCTTGACGCCGGGGGTAGCGGTGGGGATCAGGGCGCAGGTGATGCCGAGATCCGTCTCGTCGCCCAGCCAGCCTTCAGGGTCTTTCAGCTTGAACGCCAGTCCGAGCACGGTGGCGACGGGGGCCAGGGTGATATAGCGCTTGTTCCAGGTCAGGCGCATGCCCAGCACCTGCTCGCCCTGCCAGTCGCCCATGCATACCACGCCCACATCGGGAATGGCGCCGGCATCCGAACCCGCCTCCGGGCCGGTGAGGGCAAAACAGGGAATGTCTTCGCCGCGGGCCAGTCGGGGTAGGTAGTGATCCTTCTGCTCCGGCGTACCGTATTCCTGCAGCAGCTCGCCCGGGCCGAGGGAGTTGGGCACACCCACGGTCGAGGCCAGCACCGCACTGGTGCTGCACAGCTTTTGCAGCACCCGGGACTGGGCGTAGGCGGAAAACGCCAGGCCGCCATACTGCTTCTCGATGATCATGGCGAAGAAGCCGTGCTGTTTCAGATAGTCCCACACCTCGGGCGACAGATCGGCGCGCTCGTGGGTCACCTCCCAGTCGTTGGTCATGCGGCACACTTCTTCTACCGGCCCCTCGATGAAGGCCTGCTCTTCGGCGCTGAGTTGTGGTTTGGGGTAGCTGTGCAGGGTATCCCAGTCCGGTTTACCGCGAAACAGCTCGGCTTCCCACCAGGTGGTGCCGGCCTCGATGGCTTCCCGTTCGGTGGCAGACATCTCCGGCATCAGCGTCCTGTAGACGGTGAACAGGGGGCGGCCGAGCAAACCGGCGCGCAGTGGTGCCAGATTCAGCAGTGCGGCCAGCATGCCAAACACCAGCCAGCAGGAGGGGGTTACTTCCGCCAGCAGAGTACCCACCGCCAGCACCAGAGCGGTGATCAGCGTGGTCGTTTTCAGTTGGCACCGGTGGTAAGCCAAACTGGCCCAGGAAATCAGCAGTAGCAGTAGGGTCATCATGAACAGCTCCTTTGCCGGCAGGGGGGGCAGAAGTGAGGTCTGATCTGTTGGGTGTTCCTAGTTGTAATTCATACAAATGTTTAAATCAAGCAACGCCAGGGCTAAAAAATGGCGGCATTCACTCCTTCCTCGCCACCCCCCGGCGCCGACCGGCGGTGGCGGGCGGCGCTCCGCTTCCCGCTGCGGGTGACTTGTGCCAAAATGCGCTTTTACCGTGAGTGAGAGGCAATTTCATGTATCAGGATCTGATCCGTAGCGAACTGACCGACGCCGCCGAGGTGCTGAATCGCTTTCTGGCCGACGATGCCAACATTCAGGCCATCGAACAGGCCGCGAAATTGCTGGCCGACCGCTTCAAGGCCGGTGGCAAGGTGCTGTCCTGCGGCAATGGCGGTTCTCATTGCGATGCCATGCACTTTGCCGAAGAGCTGACCGGTCGCTACCGGGAAAACCGCCCCGGCTATCCGGCCATTGCCATCTCCGATCCCAGCCATCTGTCCTGCGTGGCCAACGACTTCGGCTTCGAATATGTGTTTTCCCGTTATCTGGAAGCGGTTGGGCGGGAAGGTGACGTGCTGTTTGGTCTCTCCACCAGCGGTAATTCCGGCAATGTTATCAGGGCTATCGAAGCGGCCAAGGCCAGGGGTATCAAGGTGATCGCCCTGACCGGCAAGGACGGTGGCAAGATGGCCGGACTGGCCGATGTGGAAATCCGGGTGCCGCACTTCGGTTATGCGGACAGGATTCAGGAAGTGCATATCAAGATCATTCATATCCTGATCCAACTGGTCGAAAAAGAAATGGAGCAAGCGTAAGCAACATGTGTGAACTGCTAGGGATGAGTGCCAACGTACCCACCGATATCTGCTTCAGTTTTACCGGCCTGATGCAGCGGGGCGGGCGTACCGGTCCGCACAAGGATGGCTGGGGTATCGTGTTTTACGAGGGCAAGGGGCTGCGTACCTTCAAGGATCCGCAGCCGTCGAGCCAGTCCCGAATCGCCAAACTGGTGCAGGAATACCCGATCAAGAGCTGCTCGGTGATAAGCCATATCCGGCAGGCCAACCGGGGCGGCATCGCGCTGGAAAACACCCATCCCTTTACTCGTGAGCTGTGGGGCCGTTACTGGACCTTTGCCCACAACGGTCAGCTGAGCGGCTATACGCATCTTGAAACCGGACGACACAACCCGGTGGGAGAAACCGACAGCGAGCTGGCGTTTTGCTGGTTGCTTGATGAACTGGAACGCAAGTATCCGACCAAGCCGGAAGACATGACAGCCATGTTCCGCCACGTGGCCGGACTCTGCGATCAACTGCGCGCCCTGGGCGTGTTCAACATGCTGCTTACCGACGGCGAGTACCTGATGACCTATTGCAGCAACAATCTGCACTGGATCACCCGCCGTGCGCCCTTCGGCCCGGCCCGGTTGATCGACGAAGAAGTGGAAATCGATTTTCAGAAGGAAACCACGCCGAACGACATCGTGACCGTGATTGCCACCCAGCCGCTGACCAACAACGAGCAGTGGCACAAGATGCAACCCGGCGAGTTCAACCTCTTCCTGCTGGGGGAACGGATCGCTTCTACCGATCTGTGACGAGGAGTTAGGTGGCCGTTTCCGCTTCGTTCCGGCCCTGCTGCGTTATCGTCCCTGCGGTGTCATGGCTTTCTGGGTTCGAGCCGCATGGCAGTGGCCGGTCCTCATCAACGTTTTTCCTCCTGCTTAACGCTGACGGCTCGCCGTTATTCGGTCTGTGACAGGGCGATGACCGCCTGGGTGCGGTTCTTGACGTTCAGCTTGCGGAAAATGGCGGTGACATGGGCCTTGATGGTGGCCTCGGATACTTCCAGTTCGTAGGCAATCTGCTTGTTGAGTTTGCCTTCGGACAGCATGGTCAGCACCTTGAACTGCTGGGGCGTCAGGCTGGCCAGGCGGTCGGCGATATTGTCTTCGGGGGCATCGTCGAGGCTGATTCCCTCGGGAAACCAGGGATCGCCTTCGAGGATGGTGTTGAGGGCGCTGACCAGGGTGCGCATGGGGGCGGACTTGGGGATAAAGCCGAGGGCGCCAAAGCGCATGGCTTGCTGCACCACCGCTGCTTCTTCGCTGGCCGATACCACCACCACCGGCAGTTCGGGATACTGGTTGCGCAGCAGCGCCAGACCGGAAAAGCCGCTGGCACCGGGCATCTTGAGATCCAGCAGCAGCAGGTCGACGTCATCGACCTCGCTCAGCAGCTGCATCAGATTATCGATACTGTCGACTTCCTGCAGATCGGCACCCGATACCGCCAGTTGAACCGCCTGATGCAGGGCGTTGCGAAACAAGGGGTGGTCATCGGCAATAATAATGCGGTAGCCCGTTTCCATGTTATGTCTGAATCCTGTCTCGGTGAGTAAGCAATGGAAGCCGGTCCCATCGTTTTTACCCTGTCATGATAGGGCTTCGGCCTCGGTCTGAGAACTGCGAGTGGTGATTTTCGTGATGCAGGGGGTGCAATGTCATTCCGTAAACGCAGCCTCACCCCGGGTGGGGCGAAAAACCGACCGGCCGGCGGAAAGTGGCGCACCGATTAGGCACCGGTCAGCAATACTTTGATGAAGCGCTTGCTGCCGATGGCGGACGCCGTGAGCATGTTGCTGGCATTGCCATCCAGCCTGCCGGTGTATCCTGGGGTTTTCTTTACGGGGATTGATTGGTGTATGGTTGGCGCAGACGTTACCGGATGTTCAGGCTGAACACTGAATGAGGAAAGCCAAATGTTGAAAAAAGTCTTACTGACCCTCTGTGGCCTGATGGCAACGGGGTCTGCTGCGGCCAGGGATATCGACCATCTGCGGGCCGAATTTTCCGTATTGCTTAATGGCGATCCGACCCGGGGAGTGAATACCCTGACCATAGATCGCAACAAAGAACGCTACCATGTGCATTTTTCCCTGGCTCACTGGCTGCTGGATGTGGAGCAGAAAGCCAGCTTCAACTGGCAGGACTGTTCCGCCCGACCGGATACTTTCAGTTACCAGGCCAAGGCGGTGGGGATCCGGCGTGAAGAGCGACTGGTATTCGATCCGCAGACCGACATGGTGCTCTATCAGGGCAAGGGCGGCGACAAGCTGTTGTCGACCGAGGGCGGGGCCTTCGACTCGGTCAGCTTCTTCTTCGAGGCGCGTTGTGATCTGATGGCCGGCAAGACCACCCTGAGTTACCCGGTGGTACGGGGAGGCGAAATCAAGCAGACCACCTTCAAGGTGGTGGGCAAGGAAGTGGTTAAAACCGGTATCGGGACCTTCGACAGCCTGATCGTGGAGCGGGACAGAGGCAGCAGCAAGCGCAAGACCCGCTTCTGGGTGGCGCCGGAGCTGGATTATCAGCTGGTGCAGATCAGCCATGAGGAAAACCGTCAGCTGGCGGTCACGGTCACGCTGGACAAACTCAATTATACGCTGGTAGACAGCCCTGTGCAGCTGGCGGGCAAGGACGGTCAGCCGGTCGCCTCGGACTGAGCCAATAACGCGGGTTCGCTGCAAATGCGGCAGCGGCCCAGGTGCTTGGCCTGGTACAGGGCCTGGTCGGCGCGGATCAGCAACTGGCTGATGCCGTCCTGGGCGGTGGCCTCGGTCAGGCCGCCGCTGAAGGTAAAGCTGACCGTTCTGTCGGACAGGTACAGTGGCGTGGCTGCCACGGTATCCAGCAGACGCTGGGCCAGTTGCCGGGCCTGATCAGGCTCGGTCTCCGGCAGTATCAGTAAAAACTCCTCCCCGCCGATGCGCGCCAGCACATCGGTATCCCGTATCGTCTTGCGGCTGGTCACGGCAAAGTGGCGCAACACCTGATCACCGATGTCGTGACCATGCTGATCATTGATGCGTTTGAAAAAGTCGATATCGAGCATCACGATGCAGAAAGGGTGACGGTAACGTTGCAGATTGGCCAGTTCGGCGTGCAACCGGGTTTCGGCGGCGCGTCGGTTCGGGCACTGGGTCAGCACATCGGTCGTGGCCAGCTGCTTGAGCTGGTGGTTCAGGCTGACCAGTTCCTCATTGGCCCTGCTCATGGCCAGGCTGTGTCGTCGATTGCGCTTGAGGGTCAGCACGGTCAGGACGGCCCCCCATACCGAGCCGGTGCTTGCCAGGGTAATGATCGCCGCCAGGTTGTCCTTTTCTCTGGCCAGGCGATAAACAGGCTCGGCATCGGCGAGGGCGTGTACCCGGTAGTCCTGGCTGTCGGTGGTGTGACTGGCCAGCAACACCGGCGCATGCTGCGGGCCGAGCAGCATGACCTCGGGCAGTAACGGACTGATGCGCACAGGCAAAGGCGGGTGCAGAATTTGCGCGTTTTTCGGCTG
Organism: Oceanisphaera psychrotolerans; assembly: GCF_001870485.1. Taxonomy (GTDB): domain Bacteria; phylum Pseudomonadota; class Gammaproteobacteria; order Enterobacterales; family Aeromonadaceae; genus Oceanimonas; species Oceanimonas psychrotolerans. The sequence goes on from NZ_MDKE01000001.1 coordinate 14,338, forward strand.
AGGGGACCTTGCCGCACCGAGGGAATAGCCTAACCAGTCGGGATTATCCGACAGAGAAATGGTGCCGTCTGCATCGGTCACCAGCAGCTCTATCCGGTAGGTATGGTGGCTGATGTCATTGATGGTGGCGCTGATCAACAGGGTCACGGATCCATTCTTGGTGACCGGGTTGGCATGATATATCCTGGCCTGCTGTTGCCCTGGCTCGAAGGTCAGCCGGGATAGTGGATGCAGCTCGCCAGCCTGGAGACCGAGTTCCGGTAGTGGCTGATCGGTGGGGCTCTGGACCAGCACCCGCCCTTTCCGGCCCAGCAGCCAGACACCGTTCAGTCCGAAGGCGTCCCTGAACTGGTCCAGATCGGCCTGCAGGGCGGTACGCTGACGGCTATTGTTCAAAAAAAGCCGCACGCTGGACAGGGATGACAGGGTGTGGGCGATGTCCTTGACGTGCCGGCTGCCTTGTTGCAGTTCATTGATGGCAGAGGCGGTCACCTGGGTACTTTGTCGCTCCAGCTCCTGTAACTGGTTCTGAATGCGCAGATCGATCCAGTGGCGGCTGATAAACCAGCTCGACAGGGCCAGCGTCAGCAGCAGCAATAAAGTAGCGCCAAACGAGTAATGATCTTGGGGGAGCCAACGAGATATTTTGGGCAGCATCATCCATGTTCCTGCGTAGCCTCTGGGCCGGTTCTTGTTTTCTGAGCGCGTTTTCATTCTAGTCAACAAAAGCCGGCTGACGGCAATTTTCGCCGAATGGTTATCGGTTTTACGTTAAACGGTACGAGGCATCGGTAGCAAGGCGCAAGAGAAGTGACGGGATCTGCTAGCCAGAGTTCTAGCTTGGGTCCTTGATGTGCCGGTATCTGGCCAGTTTGTCGTACAGCGTTTTGCGGGGGATGCCCAGGCGTTCGGCGGCCAGGGCGACATTGTCTTCGGCTTGCTTCATGGCCGTCAGGATCAGCTGCTGCTCCAGCCGGGACAGCTGCTGTGGCAGGGTCAGATCCGGCGCTGACGGGGCGGACAGGGCGGACGGCAGCACCCCCAGCACATATTGCTCGGCATGATGGCGCAACTCACGCACATTACCGGGCCAGTCCCGGTTGAGCAGTTGCTGTATCAGGGCGGCGTCCGGCGGCGGCACATCCCGCTGGTAACGCTCTTTGGCCTGTTCGATAAAATGCAGGAACAGCAGCGGGATATCGGTTCGCCGTTCGCGCAGGGGCGGCAGCGCCAGGGTGACCACATTGAGTCGGAAATAGAGATCGGCGCGAAACAGTCCCGCGTCGCTGGCGCGTTGTAAATCGATTTTGGTGGCGGCGACGATACGGGCATCCACCTTGACCAGCTTGTTGCCGCCGAGCCGCTCCAGCGCCGATTCCTGCAATACCCGCAGCATCTTGGCCTGCAGGGCCAGCGGCATTCCTTCTATTTCATCCAGAAACAGGGTCCCGCCGTCGGCGTGCTCGATCTTGCCGATGCGGCGCTTGTTCACCCCGGTATAGGCGCCGGGTTCGGCCCCGAACATCTCGCTTTCAAAAATGGACTCGGGCAGGGCGGTACAGTTGACCGCCACCAGGTTACCCTTGCGCCCGCTGCCCTGATGCAGGCTGCGGGCCACCATTTCCTTGCCGGTGCCGGTTTCCCCCAGGATCAGCACCGAGGCCGAGGTATCGGCGATGTTGTCTATCTGGCGGCGCAGCTGCTCTATTTGCGGGGTCTGTCCCAGCAGCAGGGGCTGTCCTCTTCCCTCCGCCAGCTGGCGGCGCAGGCGGCGGTTTTCCAGTACCAGAGCCCGTTTGTCGATGGCCCGGCGCAGGCTGTGCAACAAATGCTCCGGCTCGAACGGCTTCTCGAAAAAATCCTGGGCCCCCTGATGCATGGCGGCCACCGCCATCGGGATGTCGCCATGACCGGTGAGCAGCAATACCGGCAGCTCGGCATCCCGCCGCTGAAGCTGCTGCAGCAAGGCGATGCCGTCCATGCCGGGCATGCGCACATCGGACAGTACCACCACCGGGGCTTCCGGTGGCAGGGCCTGCAGTGCCTGTTCGGCGCGGGCAAAGCCGCGGGCGGGAAGGTCCGACAGCTGCAGGGTTTGCAGCAGGGTCTGGCGGACATCGTCGTCGTCTTCGACCAGCCAGACTTCAATGGCAGTGTTATTCATCTTGGCTCCAGTTAAGGGTAAAGCAGGCTCCGCCTGAGGGTAAACTGGCTATTTCCAGCCGTCCGTCGCTGGCCTCCACCAGATCCCGGACGATGGCCAGCCCCAAACCAAGCCCCTGGCCTGCCTCCTTGGTGGAAAAAAACGGCTCTGTTACCTTGTCCAGCAATTCGGGGGCAATGCCGGGACCATTATCCCACAGGCAAAGCCGATTATCGCCCGCCGCTATGGTGATGGTCGCCGCGTCCCGGCCGATCAGGGCGTCCAGGCTGTTGCAGAGCAGATTGGCCAGGACCTGTTCCAGGGCGTGTAGTTCCATGGGCAGCGTCAGAGCTTCTACCTGTGTTTTTTCCAGCCGGATCCGTTGTTCCTCCAGCCGCGGTGACAGCCAGCTCAGTACATTGTCCAGCGCTTCGTCGAGCCGGCAGCGGCCGCGGGTCTTGCGCCGGGTGGCGGCGAACAGCTTGAGCTGCGAGGTCAGCCGGGCGATGCGATCCACCAGCCGGCCCATGGTGCCCAGGCTTTCCTCCACCTGAGGATACATGCCCCTCTGCGCCAGCATCAGGGTATTGGCCGACTGATTCTTGAGCGCGGTGAGCGGCTGGTTCACCTCGTGGGCCACGCTGGCAGCCATCTGTCCCAGCGCCGCCAGCCGGTTGATCTGGATCAGCTCATGTTGCATGGATCTGAGCCGGCCCTCGGCCTGAAAGCGTTCTTCTACCTGGCGTTCCAGTTGCCGGTTGGATGCGGCCAGCGCGGCGGTACGGGCCATCACCTTGCGCTCCAGTTCGTTCTTGGCCTTTAGCTGGGACCGAATGTAGCGCCGACGCTGGTGCCAGTAGAGCAACAGCAGGGTCAGGGCGACAATGCTGAACCCGGCCACCGCCGTCACCAGGGTGGCAGTCACCATCAGCGGCCGGCTTGGCCACCACAGTTGCAGTCGCCATTGTCGCCGGGGCAGGTAAAGCTCGCTTACCCGGTAAGGCTTGTTCTGCCAGACTGGTTGACCGTTGCGGTTGCCGAGCTCCAGGGGCGTCAGCGGCATGGGCGCGTATTGACGGGTGCGGTCGAGGCGTTGCCGGGCCTCCTGGCTGAGTGGTGTCAGGGTCTTGAACTTGAGTTCGGTGCGGGAGGCGAGGGCGATCACCTGATCCGGATCCACCACCAGCACCAGATCCCGGCCCGGCTGCCAGCTTCGCTCCAGTTCCAGCAAGGTAATCTTGGCGGCGAGAACCCCCCGGGTACCTGGTTCATGCTCCAGTTGCAGGCCGAAAAAATAACCGGGAACATGGGTAGTGGCACCGACCCCGTAAAATTCACCGAAACTGCCCCGCAGGGCATCGTGAAAGTAGGGGCGGAAGCGGTAGTTCTGGCCGATAAAGGAATGAGGCTGGCGCCAGTTGCTGGCCGCCAGCGCCGTGCCCTGAGCATCCATCAGATAAAGCGCTTCTACCCCGGTGTCGTCGGCCAGTTGTTCCAGCAACCGGTTGGCCCGGATGATGATGTCGGCATTACCCGGGCTGGCCAGAGCCTGGGTCAGTACCGGATGGGATTGCAGGGCGCGGGGAATGTTTTCGAAACGGGCCACTTCCGACTCGAGGGCGGCCCGGTACACCAGCAATTGCTGCCGGGCCCGGAGTTCCTGTTCGGCAACCTGCCGCTGCCAGCTGCTGTGCCAGATCCAGGCTAGCAGCAGACAAAACAGCAGCAGACCGAGCAGCCATAGCTGCCGTTTTTTGTAAGGATGAAGCTTCAGTGGACCTCCGGAATATCACAGGGAGTAAGAGTCACGCTGTGCCCGGGAGGCAGCCAGTGGCCGAGCGGCCGGCACAGGCCCGAATCCAGGCACAGGGTATAATCCCCAGTAAACTCGGAGCTGGCAAGGGTGACCCGCTCCAGCCACAGATTTGGTTGCCAGCGCCAGGCGCCCCGTTCCAGTCGAGCGCCGGGAGGCGGTTCCATGCCGGCCCCCGAGCCTTGCACGCTGGCTTCCGCCAGGTGCAACCGGTTGCCGGTTACCCGGTAATGTTCCTGCCAGCGCGTTTTTTCCACCGAATGGTCCCAGCTCAGGGTGATGCTGCCGGTCAGCAGCATCACGGTGGTGGTGGCGGAAGCCAGACACAGCATATCAGGCCACTGCCAGCTGGCGCTGGCGCCGAAACTGCAGCCAGTGGCGGCCGAGCAGCAGGGCGGCAAGGGCCAGACCCATTTCATCGGTAAAGGGAAGCGAGAACACCAGCAGGGCGGCGGCGGCGATGGCAATCAGGCGCTCCGTCCAGCCGAAGGGGCGCAGCCAGAAGCCGATGGCCCCCATGCCCCACAGCGATACTGCCAGCAGTGCCTTGAATACCACGAACACAGTGGCCGCCAGGCCCGCATCGCCCTGCAGCATCAGCTCGGGGGCATAGACCGCCATATAGGGCACCACGAAGCCGGCGATGGCGATCTGCAGTGAGCGCATGCCTATCCTGAGGCCGGAAGCCTTGGCGATGGGGGAGGCGGCGAAGGCGGCCAGCGCCACCGGTGGCGTCAGATCGGCCATGATGCCGAAATAGAACACGAACATGTGCGACACGATCAGCGGCACTCCCAGCTCCAGCAGCGCCGGGGCGGCGATGGAGCTGGTGATGATGTAGTTGGGAATGGTGGGAATGCCCATGCCCAGTACCAGGCAGGTGAACATGGTCAGTACCAGCGACAGCAGCAGGCTGTGCTCACCGAGCTGAATGATGTAACCCGCGACGATGGTGGCGGCACCGGTGAGGGAAATGACCCCGATGATGACCCCGACCAGGGCGCAGGCCACGCCGACCGGCAGCGCATGCAGGGCACCCTGATAGAGGGCGTTGACCACGGTACTGAGAATGTTCTGTTCACGCTTGACCAGCAGCAGCACGGTCAGGATGGCGACGATCACGAAAATGGCGGTGATGCCGAAATGGTTGAAGCTGGCACAGGCCAGACCCAGACCCACCCAGAAGGCGTAGCGCAGACCTTTGGCACCGAGGTGTCTGGCGATGCCGTTACCCATGATCAGCACCACCGTCAGCGCCAGCCCCATCATGCCGGCAAACAGCGGGGTAAAACCGGAGAACAGCATGACCACCAGCGCCACCAGCGGCAGCAGCAGATACCAGCGTTGCTTGAGCGCCGCCAGCGGGTTGGGGCACTCGGCCCTGGGCAGACCGTTGAGGCCGGCCCGGCCCGCTTCCAGATGCACCATCAGGAACACGGTAAAGAAATAAAGCACGGCGGGGATCAGTGCCGCCTTGGTGATATCCACATAGGGAACGTTGATGGTTTCGGCCATGATGAAGGCCACGGCCCCCATTACCGGCGGCATGATCTGGCCGCCCATGGAGCTGGTGGCCTCCACCGCCCCGGCGAAGTCGGCCTTGTAGCCGAACTTCTTCATCAAGGGGATGGTGAACTGTCCGGTGCTGACCACGTTGGCCACGCCGGAGCCGTTGATGGTGCCCATCATGCCGGAAGACAGCACCGACACCTTGGCCGGGCCACCGCGGGTGTGACCGACCGAGCCGATGGCCACGTCGTTGAACAGCTTGAGCATGCCGGCCTGTTCGAGGAAGGCACCGAACAGGATAAACAGGAAGATGTAGCTGGAGGACACATAGGTCGGGGTGCCGTAGATACCTTCGGTGCTGAAGGCCAGTTGCGAGACCACCTGATCCAGGCCATAGCCCCGGTGCATCAGGCGTCGGGCAGATGCTGACCGAACAGGGCATAGGCCACGAAGCTCAGGCAAATCATGGGCAGGGCCCAGCCCATCAGCCGGCGGGCGGCGTCGAACACCATCACCAGGGTGACGCTGCCGATAACCCAGTCGGCCTGGTTCATGTCCCCGGCGCGATAAACGAGGTCCGCCTCGAACCACCAATGGTAGAAGGCGAACAGCAGGGCGGTGGCTCCCAGCAGCAGGCTCCAGACCGAGGGCCGGGACAGACGCTGGCCGCGAGCACCGTAAAGCTGATACACCAGAAACAGCAGAAAGCCGACGTGCACGGCCCGTACCACCGTCGTGGACAGCGGGCTGAAGGCCGCGGTGACAATCTGGAAGATTGAAAAGGCCAGGGCGCCGTAGAAAACGAGTGCCTGGGGCCGGGATTGATTACTACTCATGTTCACTCCTCAGCCTGTACGCCGGTATGGCGTCAGGCTGCTGTTCATCGGGTGGTCATCGGGAGCGAGGGCCCGATATCATTCCTGGTTCTGATTAGGTGTAAATTGAGCTCCGGCGATGAACCGCCGGTGGCCCGGATCCGTCAGTTCAACAGACCTTTTTCCCTGTAGTAACGTTCGGCGCCCGGATGCAGCGGCAGCGGCAGTCCCTGCACGGCACCTTCTGCGGTGATGCCCTCGGCGGCACTGTGGGCATTGCGCAGGGCGGGCAGGTTTTCATAGACCTGTTTGGCCATCTGATAGGCGGTGTCGTCGGATACTTTCTCATGGGTGATCAGCAGGTTGCTGATGGCCACGGTAGGAACATCGGTGTCCTGGCCGGTATAGGTGCCGGCGGGGATCATGCTGGGGCGATAGGCGTCGTTGCCGATATTGGCTACCAGGTCGGCGGGGATGGACACGAATACCACGGGAGCATGGGAAGCCAGATCGCGGAAGGCGGCCATGCCGAGACCGGCAGACTGCAGGGTGGCGTCCAGCTGGCGGTTTTTCATCAGCTCGACCGACTCACCGAAGGGCAGGTATTCGGTGCGGGAAAAGTCGTCGTAGTTCATGCCGGCAGCCTTGAAGATGGCGCGGGCGTAAGCTCGGTGCCGGAGCGCGGCGCGCCGACCGAGATGCGTTTGCCCTTCAGATCTTCCAGGCTGGTGATGCCGCTGTCGGCCCGGGCCACGATCTGGATGTAGTTGGAATAGGTGGCGCCCACGGCCCGCAGTTTTGACAGCGGCACCTTGAAACCGGCTTCTTCCTCACCATTCCAGGCATCGGCCACGCTGTCGGCCAGGGCGAAGCCGATTTCACCGCGGCCACGTTCGAGCAGGGTCAGGTTTTCCACCGAGGCGCGGGTAGCCTGTACCTGAACCCTGGCATCGGGAATCTGCTTGCCGTACAGCTGGGAGATGGCAACCCCCAGCGGATAATAGACCCCGCTGGTGCCCCCGGTGAGCACGTTGATGAATTCGCTGGCGTGGGTGGCGGTAACGGACAACGCCAGAGAGGCGCCGAGCAGGCAGTGTTTGATGACCTTCATTGGTTGGCTTCCTTGGTTATGATTGTGCAGCATATAGGCTGCAGTTTTGATGCCAAGGTTAATGATTTGTTTTATTTGTTTAAGTTGTTGATTTTTATAGCCTCGATGATAATGAGATTCTGAATTTTCAGAATGAGGGTCACTGGCCTTCTGTTTTTTCGGAAAATAATGCGTACCAGTGGCCTCCAGGGTGAAGCGGTGCAGGTTGAAACGACGGTGTAGTATCATCGGGTGATGTTCTGTCGCTGCGGCCTTCTGAGCCGGAAAGGAGCTTGTGCTTGATGCTATTGAGTGTGCTGGTGCTGTTGATCGCCGCCTGGCGTTTTGACTGGCGGGTCTGGCTGGCGGATAAAACCCGTCAGCATCTGTGTTTTGGCGCGGCCATCGCCCTGGTACCGCTGTGGATGCTGCAGGCCGGGGTGAAGGAGGGACTGGAGGTACACTTTCTCGGCCTGACCACCCTGGCGCTGATGCTGGGCTGGCGGATGGGGCTGCTGATGGGCTCCCTGAGCCTGTTGCTGATCACCCTGTTCGGCTTCGAGACCCCTGAGGCGCTGGGCGCCAACCTGCTGCTGGGCGTGATAGTGCCGCTGACGTTCAGTTATTTCGTGTTTTTGCTGACCTACAGCTATCTGATCCGGCACCTGTTTGTCTATATCTTTGTCGCCGGCTTTTTCAATGCGGCACTGACCATTGCGGTCAAGACCCTGAGTTTTGCCGGGTATATGCTGTGGTCCGGGCAATACAACGGGCAGACGGTGATGGATAATTACCTCGGCATCCTGCCGCTGCTGCTGTTTCCGGAGGCACTGCTCAACGGCATGGCCATTACCCTGCTGGTGGTGTTTCGGCCGCAGTGGATGCGTACTTTTTTCGATCGGGACTATCTTGTCAATAAGTGAAACGGTGCTTCTGATGGTCGTGACCCTCTGGTAGTCTGCTCCCATAACCTAGTCTGAAGTGAGAAACGGATGAAACCTCTAGTATTGAACCCTCTGGCTCCCATACTGGCGCTGGGCCTGTTTGCGGCCATGCCGGCACAGGCGGACATGAGCCGGGAAGAATTCCAGAAACTGGTACGTGAAACCCTGCTGGAGCAGCCGGAGATCCTGCGTGAAGCCATTGTCAAGCTGGAAGAAAAAGACCAGCTGGCGCAACAGCAGCAGTTTGCCGATCAGTTGAAGCAGCAATCGGCGCAGCTGTTCGCCAATCACACCGATGGCGTCATGGGTAATCCCAAGGGCAAGATCGAGATGGTGTATTTCACCGACTACAACTGCCCCTATTGCCGTCGTCTGAACAAGACGCTGAACGAGGTGTTCGAGAGCGAGCCCGAGCTGAAGGTGATCGTCAAGGATATCGGTATTCTGGGTCCGGACTCGGTACAGGCAGCCCGCCTGGCGCTGGCCGCCGCCCAGGAGGCGCCCCGTCAGTATGAAGAGCTGCATCAGGCACTGATGAGCCAGCAGCGGGTGCAGACCGCCGCCCTGGCCACCATCGCCGACAAGGCCGGACTGGATGCCAAGGCACTGCAGAAGAAAGCCGACAGCAAGGACATCGCCGACAAGCTGAGTCAGAACCTGAGCCTGTTCCGCAGTCTGGGACTGAACGGCACCCCGGCGCTGGTATTCCCGGACGGTACCCTGATCCCCGGCGCCATCGACGCCGCCGGCCTCAAGGATATCCTGAAGGACAAGCAGTCCTGATTAACCACAGGAATTAGGGACTGGGGAGCAGGGACTGGATGCGTTTTTTGCCAGTCCCGTGTCCTCCATCAGCCGCCATCTTTGTCGATGGGCTGATACCAAAAGACCCGGGCCAAGGCCCGGGTCTTTTGTTGCAGGCCCCGGTTTATCGGGGCAAGGGTGGCGAATGTGGATTGATTTGCCCGGCTGACGCCGGGCCTACCATGCTAATCCCGAATCCCCTTATTTCCAGCTGGCGGCGCGCTTGGCTTTTTGCAGTTTTTCGTAGGTGGCCAGCAGCGCCTGATGGGCGGCGAAGTCCTGCAGGCTTTCGTCGGCGACGGTCAGGCCGTGGAAGCGGGCGCGGCCGTCAAGCTGCTGCCACACCTGCTCGACGGTGTCGGCACCGAACATGCTCTCGAAGGCCGAACGGTATTGGGCCGGCTCCCGTTCGTCCGACAGGTGCAGTTCCAGCGCGGCTTTCAGGCAACGGTAGTAGCGGTGGCGTTCGTCGGTAAATACGGAGGCATTGAAGCTCAGGGTCCAGTCGGCGTATTCCAGCGCGGTTTCCCGTTCGCCGGCGGCCAGTGCCAGCATGCACTTGAGCTCGCCCACGCGCAGGGTATGCCAGGCGGTGCCCTTGTTGGGGGCGATGCCGAGCAGTTCCCGGACCCGGGTAAAGTCGTCCAGTCCTTCTTCTTCCAGCTGTTCGTACAGCCCCATCAGCTGCTCGGCGTCCGCATCGCTGGCCGGCAGGCTGAGCAGGGTGGCGCGCAGGTGGGCGCCCATGCTGTTGTTGGCCAGCAGCAGATCCTCGACCGGGTAGATGTCGGACATGCCGGGCACCAGAATACGGCAGGCATAGACGCCCAGGTGCTCGTAGTCGGCGATGTACACCGGCTGCTCCAGCTGGTTGAAAATCGCCATCAGGTGATTGAACTCCTGCTCCGAGCTGCCGCTGAAGTCCCAATCGGCAAACTCATAGTCGGCCTGGTCCTTGAACATGTCCCAGCTGATCAGGCCGGAGGAATCGATGAAGTGGGTTTCCAGGTTGTGATGATCGGCTACTTCGTCATCCTCGAAGGACGGCGGCACGAACACGTCCAGATCCTTCAGGCTGCGGCCCTGCAGCAATTCGGTGACGGTACGCTCCAGCGCCACTTCGAAACGCGGGTGGGCGCCGAAGGAGGCGAAACAGGTGCTGTTGCTCGGGTTGAACAGCACCACGCAGATCACCGGGTATTCGCCACCCAGAGAGGCGTCGAAGGCGTGAATGGGGAACCCTTCCGCTTCCAGCGCCGCGATGGACTGCTGGATATGCGGGTAGCGGGCCATCACCTCGGCCGGAATGGTCGGCAGGCTGATACGCTCACTGATGATGCGGTTCTTGATATGGCGCTCGAACACCTCGGACAGGCCCTGGGTACGGGCTTCGGTGCGGGTGTTGCCGGCGCTCATGCCGTTGGACACGTAGAGGTTGCCGACGATGTTCATCGGAATATAGACGGTCTGGTTGTCACCCTGACGCTCGAAGGGCAGGGCGCAGATGCCGCGTTCTTCGTTACCGGACTGCAGGTCGATCAGCATGTCGGCGGTCACTTCGCCGTCCGGATCGTAGAAGCCGCGGGTATAGTCGTCGAGCAGGCCGGCGGGCAGGCTGTTGTCCGCGGGCAGCGAGAACCACTTTTCGTTGGGGTAATGCACGAAGTCGCCTTCGGCAATATCCTGGCCCAGGTAGAAGTCGGCGAAGAAGTAGTTGGTGGCCAGACGCTCGAAGTATTCTCCCAGGGCCGAGGCCAGGGCCGCTTTTTTGCTGGCACCCTTGCCGTTGGTGAAGCACAGCGGGCAGTCCTTGTCGCGGATATGTACCGACCACACATTGGGTACCGGGTTGAGCCAGGAGGCCTCCTCGATATCAAAGCCCAGGGTGTTCAGCTGCTGCTGAAAATAGCTGATTGAATCCTCTAGCGCGGCGTCTTTGCTGGGGATAAAGGTTTTCATGGGGAATCCTTGGGTGTGATCGGCAAAAAGGGGGCAGATCCTAACCCGAGCGCAGAAATTGAACAAGTGGAAACGAAAAAGCCCGCCGGGTGGCGGGCTTTGGCATATCCAAACCGGTATGACGCTTACGGCAGCAGGTGCAGCATGCGGCGCAGGGGCTCGGCGGCACCCCACAGCAGCTGGTCACCCACGGTAAAGGCAGACAGGTATTGCGGGCCCATGTTCAGCTTGCGCAGACGGCCGACCGGTACACTCAAAGTGCCGGTGACGGCGGCCGGGGTCAGCTCCTCCATCGAGCGCTGGCGATCGTTGGGAATCACCTTGACCCAGTCGTTGTGGCCGGCCAGCAACTGCTCGATCTCGGGAATGGAGATGTCCTGCTTCAGCTTGATGGTAAAGGACTGGCTGTGGCAGCGCAGGGCACCGACGCGCACGCAGAGACCGTCGACCGGAATGGCCTGCTCGATGCCGAGGATCTTGTTGGTCTCGGCCTGACCCTTCCACTCTTCGCGGCTCTGGCCGTTTTCCAGCTGGGAGTCGATCCAGGGGATCAGGCTGCCGGCCAGAGGAACACCGAAGTTGTCCACCGGCAGGTCGCCGCTGCGGGTTTTTTCGGTGACCTTGCGTTCCAGCTCGAGAATGGCGGAAGCCGGATCGGCCAGCTCTTCGGCCACTTCGTCGCGCAGCATGCCCATCTGGGTGATCAGCTCGCGCATGTGACGGGCGCCGCCACCGGAGGCCGCCTGATAGGTGGACACAGCGACCCACTCGACCAGATCCTTTTCGAACAGGCCGCCCAGCGCCATCAGCATCAGGCTGACGGTGCAGTTGCCGCCAACGAAGGTCTTGGTGCCATTGTCCAGCGCCTGCTGAATCTGCTGGCCGTTGACCGGATCCAGCACGATGAGTGCTTCGTCATCCATGCGCAGGGAGGAGGCGGCGTCGATCCAGTAGCCGTTCCAGCCGGCGGCGCGCAGTTTGGGATAGACTTCCTTGGTATAGTCGCCGCCCTGACAGGTCAGTACCACATCCAGCGCCTTGAGCGCGTCGATGTCATAGGCATTCTGCAGGGTGCCGGCGTCTTTGCCGAAGTCGGGGGCAGGCTGGCCAGCCTGGGAAGTGGTGAAAAACACCGGGTCGATACGGGTGAAATCCCCTTCTTCTACCATGCGGCTCATCAATACCGAGCCCACCATACCGCGCCAGCCGACCAGACCTACTTTTTTCATAATCAAATGTCCTTCCCTTGGAAGTGAGTAAACAAAATGCCTACCTCACAATACTGATTGAGCGCAAAGGTGCAAGGGGCAATCGGATATAAGGTAGGGATTTCTGGCGTTAACCGCCGGCAAGCAGGGGGTGGCTGCGCATCATGTCATTGCAGGCGTCAACCACGGCCAGGACCATGGCCGAACGGATGATCTGCTCCTGTCGGGCCTGCTGCATCTGATAGAGGCTGGGGTCCAGATCCATCACTGGGGCCGGCATGGCGAAGGGCTGCACCTCCATGTTGGCAACCATATGCAGTGCCTTGAGCGGCTCCGTGATCTCCGGATCCATCATGCGGTATTCATGGCCCTGACGGTTGAGAAAATCGCGTAGCCCAATCAACCGCTCGATATCCTGATACAGGGGCTGGGTGATGACCCCCAGGCCATAGACCAGTTTGAGGCGAACATTCAAATCGGCCAGTGGTCCCATGCTGCCGAGCAGGGGTTCGACGGCATACTTGACGGCGTAATCGTCCTTGCGGAAAACCTTCTGTATCAGGTTGTCCAGCATGTTGTCGAATACGTCCACCATGGCGATGACAAATCCCCTGGCACTGGGGGCCTGGTTCAGGTGTTCGAAGATCTTGGCTTCCTGATCACGGCTTATCATGCACGTTGACTCTTGCTGCTAAACATTGATGACACTAATGACGGCACCTTGATTCAGATGCCGGATGCAGATAGCTCGTCCATGAGCGTGCGGCTGCGCCGCCGACCGTTATGAATGGCGGCAATGCCGGAGCGGCAGGCGTACCTTTCGGGCCTGCCGCAGCAGTATCAGGCTCCCTGACTTGTTATGCAGTCTGGTTTTTCAACTGCTGATAGAGTTCTTCTATCCGAGCGGCAACCGCACTGTCTGAATCGAGACCGGTATAGTGGGCCAGGGTCGCACGCAGTCCTTGTTGCGCCAGCATCTGCTGCAGTTCTGCCGCCTGCGGATCCGCGTCGTTTTGGTAAAAAAACGCCGCCGCGATGCCTTTTAACAGATTTTCGTTGCCGATGCCATATTCCAGGGTACCCAGCAGCGGTTGATCAGCCGGTCATTGGCACCCAGCTTGCGAATGGGCTGGCGGCCGACCCGGTCGATTTCATCCACCAGGTGGGGGTTGGCAAAGCGGCCGAGAATTTTCTCTATGTAAGCCTGATGTTGCTCCTGGTCAAAACCATAACGCTTGACCAGCACGGCGCCGCTTTCCTGCATGGCCGCCTTGACCTGGGTACGGATATCCGGGTCTGCGATGGCCTCGCCGATGGTGCGATAGCCAGCCAGGGCGCCGAGATAGGCGGTAATGATATGGCCGGTATTGAGGGTAAACAGCTTGCGCTCGACAAAGGCCATCAGGTTGTCTGTCGGCTCCATGCCGGCGATATCGGGGAGCTCACCCTTGAACTGGGTCTGGTCCACGATCCATTCGCTGAAGGTCTCTACCGTCACCGCCAGTGGATCCGAGGTATCGGTCGAGGGAGGCACGATGCGGTCTACCGCCGAGTCGACAAAGCCCACATGACGTTCCAGTTCGGTCTGATATTGCGCGGGCAGGTGCTTGAGCACTTCGGCTTTCAGGAAGCTGGTTCCGCGCACCTGATTTTCGCAGGCGATGATATTGAGCGGTTGCTGGTTGCCCTGCTCGAAACGCTGTTGCAGGCCGGTGGCCAGGGTTTTGGCGATCAGGGTCAGCACGGTCGGACCGACGGCGGTGGTGATGAGATCGGTGCCGGCAATCAGCTCGAGCAGCTCGGGACGGGTGGAGTCGATGGCATCCACGCCGGTCACGATGTCGGTACGGACTTCGCTGCCGACGATGTGCACCGGATAGCTGTGGCGGTTTTGCAGTTCGCTGATCAGTTGCTGGTTGACATCGGCAAAGGTGACTTCGATGCCGGAATCGGCCAGCAGTTTGCCGATGAAGCCCCGGCCGATATTGCCGGCGCCAAAATGGATAGCGGTTGTCATTGGTTCACCTGTTGAAAAGAGGCACTGGGCCTCGAGTTACTACAAGTCTGGAATGTTGTGCCGGGTGGCAAAAAGGCCGGATATGCCATTGCTGGCATATCACGGTTGGTGCTGAGGCTCCTTTCTACTTGCTCACCCGGAAATCAGCCAGAATCAAGCCGGGTTGAGTGCCTTCAGTACTTCGTCCACGTTCTGGGTGGATGCCAGGCGGGCAATGATGTCATCCTCGTCGAGGGCGCCGGTAATGGCCGCAATGACGTCGAGGTGTTCATTGTTGCGGGCGGCGATGGCGATCACCAGCTTGGCGATGTCATCGGCGTCGTCACCGAACTTCACACCCTGCGGGTACTGACAGATGATGACCCCGGTCTTTTTCACTGAATCCTTGGCTTCCACGGTGCCGTGGGGCACGGCGATGGACTCACCCAGATAGGTGGAGGTGATTTTTTCCCGGGCCAGCATGGCATCCACGTAGTCCGGCTCCACGTAACCCCCTTTCACCAGCTGTTCGCCGGCGAAGCGGATGGCTTCTTCCTTGCTTGCGGCGCTCAGTCCCAGGTGAATGTTGTCTGCCTTCAGCCTGAAGGGGGCGCTGCTGTCCTGCTCTGCCGTCTCGGCAGCGGCGGGTGCTGCGGCGGGAGCTGGAGTTGCGGCAGGGGCTGCTGCGGCCGGAGCCGGTTCAGCGGCGGCCGGGGCGTTTGCCTGACTCAACCGGGCGACCAGATTGTCGTACAGGCTGCCGTCGAGGAAGTTGTTGAGCGAGATATGCTCGGCCTGGGGGGCGTGACGACGTGCACGGTCGGTGAGATCCTTGTGGGTCAGCACGATATCGACGCTGTCGTCCAGGTTGTTGATCGCCAGGTTGCTGACCGAGATACCGAGTCCGGCCGCCGCCACTTTCTTGGACAGCATGCTGGCAGCCATGGCGCTGGAACCCATACCCGCATCGCAGGCAACGATAATCTTGCGTACCGCAGCCGGATCCTTGGTGATGGCTGGTGCGGCGGACTGTCCCTTGCTTTCGGCTTTCATCGCCTGCATGCGGGCGGCGGCGGCTTCCAGCTCATCTTCGCTGCCTTCTTCCTGGCGCTGGGTTTTCATCAGCAGTGCAGCGATGACGAAAGAGACGGCGGTTGAGGCCAGGATGGCCAGCGCAACCCCCATGTGGGCGCCCTTCGGAGTCATCAGCATCACCGCGAAGATGGAGCCGGGGGAGGCGGGTGCCTGCAGACCGGCGTTGAACATGGTCAGGGTAAAGACCCCGGTCATGCCACCGGCGATGACGGCCAGCAACAGGCGAGGGTTCATCAGCACATAGGGGAAGTAGATTTCGTGAATACCGCCGAAGAAGTGGATGATGGAGGCACCGGCGGCGGACTGTTTGGCATTACCACGACCGAACAGGGTATAAGCCAGCAGTACACCCATACCCGGACCCGGGTTGGCTTCGATCAGGAAGAAGATGGACTGACCGAATTCACTGGCCTGCTGGATACCGAGCGGGGTGAAGATACCGTGGTTGATGGCGTTGTTCAGGAACAGGATCTTGGCCACTTCCACGAAGATGGACGTCAGCGGCAACAGACCCGCATCCACCAGCATGCCGACACCGGACGCCAGGGCGACTGACAGCAGCTTGACCAGAGGACCGATCAACAGATAGGCGATAATGGCACAGATCATACCGATGATGCCGGCGGAGAAGTTGTTGACCAACATCTCGAAGCCGCTTTTCACCTTGCCGTGAATCGCCTTGTCGAAGTGCTTGATGGCCCAGCCGCCGGCGGGGCCGACGATCATGGCGCCCATAAACATGGGTATGTCAGTACCCACTATCACACCCATGGTAGTAATGGCACCGACCACGGCACCCCGATCGCCACCCACCAGCTTACCACCGGTATAACCGATCAGCAGCGGCAGCAGATAGGTGATCATGGGGCCGACCATGTTGGCCAGGGTTTCGTTCGGCAGCCAGCCGGTAGGAATAAAGAGGGCGGTGATAAAGCCCCAGGCGATGAAAGCGCCGATATTGGGCATCACCATGTTGGACAGGAAACGTCCAAAGTTCTGAATTTTGATTTTGCTGTTTTGGGATAACATAAACAACCCCGTCTGATGCGTGTCAGTTCGATGTTCGGCAGGCGACAAGATCGCCCGGTTCTTGAGTTCGAAAGAAATGTAACACTTTTGGGGAAATTCGGATCCAGGGAGCTGTTTATCGAGATCTACATCTCACTTTGACTGCTTTATCGCAAGATTAAATGTGATGTTTGTCACATTTAAGCGCTGTATTTTTACGAATTCTGGCCGGATTTGCGGAGAATATGAAAATTTATGTGATTTCTGTCACGTTTTTCGCTGTGTGCTTGGCTTTGTTATGTGTGATGTTTATCACATTATAGTGAAATTCCTCTCTGCGGCAGACAGAGAAAGGTGACCCAGGTCACCTTTGAAGAGGCTGGGAGGTGAAATGTTTCCGATTTGTTTCCGGGTTGTGTTGCTTTGTTTTCCGTGAGGTTGCGGGGCGGCGTCAGGTATTCACCGATAAAAATCCCAGGATCAGCACCGGGCCGGCGAGGCTGAGGATAAAGCCGGAGACGATGGCGACCGGCACCACGGCGACGCCGCCGGAGCGCTGCAAGACCGGCAGGGTAAAGTCCATGGCGGTGGCGCCACCGTAGCCGATGGCGCAGGAGGGATGACGGCGCATCAGGGTCGGGATCAGGAGAATGGCGACCAGCTCCCGGGCCAGGTCGTTGAGGAAGGCGGCGCTGCCCAGTACCGGGCCCAGCTGATCGCTGATCAGGATGCCGGACAGGGAATACCAGCCATAGCCGGATGAAAAGGCCAGGCCGTGGCTCAGCGGCATGTCCAGCAGCCAGGCGCCGGCCAGGCCGCCCCCCCAGGAGCTGACCATCACCACCAGGGCGATGGTCAGCCCCCAGGGGTTGAGCAGGATCTGGCGCAGTTTCATGCCGGAGTTGCGCAGCTGTATGCCGATCAGCAGCAGCAGCAGCATCAGTGCCCATTCACTGAGGGTGTCGACCATGAACCATTCGGGATCGAGAAACTGTCCCAGCATGACCCCGGCCAGAATCACCAGGCAGAGTTTCACGGAATCCAGCAACAGTGACCATTTGCTGATGACCGGCGCACCTCGTTCGCCAACGATACGGCCGCGTCGCACGTCCAGCAGCCACAGCCCGGCCAGGTTGGCAAGGGTAATGCAGGTGAGAAAGACCAGACAGACGGTGAAAATGGTGCCCAGATGGGCGGCCAGATTATCGACAAAGGCCAGGCTGATGCCCATCAGAAACAGGATCAGGTAGACCATGCGTGCCACCGATACATTGATGAAATGCAGGATCGACTGGGAACGGCAGGGAATGCAATAGCCGAGCGCCAGGGGCAACAACACGATGAGTAAGCCGGAGTACATAGAGTTATCTTCCAATTTATTGATTAAGCTGGTTTTTTAACCGCCATATTCCATTGGCGACAGCATACGTGAGCTGAAATGGAAAAAAAAGCCGAAAGTTTGTGCGGTATTTTTTTCAAAGAGGAGCCGGCATATCGAACTGGATCGGCGTCAATGGGGGGAGAGAAGGCGTGGTGTAAAAACGGAAGGTTGATAATTTATTCGATATTTTTGCATAACATTATACTGTTAATGGTAGGTTATCGTGTATAAAAAACCGACTAATGCGGTAATGATAAGGGGATTATGTTGTTATTGACGCAAACTGATGGTAGTTTTCTTGCAGCGGTTAACAAGCTGTTAACCATGGATGCATACATGCCGCCTTGTCGGCATCGGGAACAAGGGTCTAACGGATGAGTAAAGCCGCCCTGGAAGTGTCGGGCCTGCACAAACATTATGGCTCGCTGGAAGTACTGAAAGGTATCGATTTAAGCGCCGTCAAGGGCGACGTTATTTCCATCATCGGTTCTTCCGGCTCCGGCAAGTCCACTTTTTTACGCTGTATCAACCTGCTGGAAACCCCCTCGGCGGGTGAGGTGCGGGTGCACGGCGAACTGATTGAAATGCGCACCAGCAAGTCAGGCGAACGTGAGCCGGTCAGCATGCGTCAGGTAGAGCGTATCCGCTCCCGTCTGGCCATGGTGTTCCAGAGTTTCAATCTTTGGTCTCATATGACTATATTAGAGAACATCATCGAGGTGCCGGTGCATGTACTCAAGGCGCCGAAAAAAGAGGCCATTGAAAAGGCCGAGGCGTTGCTGCAGAAAGTCGGGCTCTATGAGCGGCGGGAATATTATCCGGGCCATCTGTCCGGTGGTCAGCAGCAGCGGGCGGCCATCGCCCGGGCGTTGGCAGTCGATCCCGAGGTGATGTTGTTTGACGAACCCACTTCGGCACTGGATCCGGAACTGGTCGGTGAAGTGCTGGGCGTGATGCGGGGTCTGGCAGAGGAAGGCCGGACCATGCTGGTCGTGACCCATGAAATGAGTTTTGCCCGGGATGTGTCCAACAAGGTCATGTTCCTGCATCAGGGCGTGGTGGAAGAGCAGGGCGATCCGAAACAGGTCTTTGCCAACCCCAGCTCGGAACGGTTCAAGCAATTCATTTCGTCGGTTTATTGAGAGCAGTAAGCAATAATTAACTGATATACAAGACGTTTCACAAGGAGTAAGACTTATGAAAAAACTGTTGGTTGCGGGGGCCATCATGGCCAGCCTGGCGGCAGGCGCGGTTCAGGCAAAGGAATGGAAAACCGTACGTTTTGGTATTGAGGGTGCTTATCCTCCATTTTCCTGGACCGATGAAAACGGCGAGCTGCAGGGCTTTGACGTGGACATGGCCAATGCCCTGTGCGAACAGATGCAGGTGAAGTGCGAGCTGGTGGCCCAAGACTGGGATGGCATTATTCCTGCGCTGCTGGCGCGTAAATACGACGCCATTATCGCCGCCATGTCGATCACCGAAGAGCGCAAGCGCACCGTGGATTTCACCGGTAAATATGCACTGGTGCCCAACAAGTTCGTGGCCAAAAAAGGCGCCGCGTTCGAGCTGAGCAAGGAAGGTCTTGAAGGCAAGCGGGTTGGGGTACAGATAGCCACCACTCACGACAAGTATCTGACCGACAATTTCGGCAGGGATGTTTCGCTGGTGCGCTACGGTAACGCCGATGAAGCCTATCTGGATCTGAAGTCCGGCCGTATCGATTACGTCTTCCTGGATGCAACCGCCATCGAGGAAGGTCTGCTGAACAAGGACGGTGGTGATCAGTTCGAGTTCGTTGGCCCTTCGGTGACCGATGAGCAGTGGTTTGGCGAAGGCTTCGGTATTGCGGTTCGCAAGCAGGATCAGCAGCTGAAAAACATGCTGAACAAGGCCATTCAGGATGTGCGCGAAAACGGCAAGTATCAGGAAGTGAACGACAAGTACTTCGAATACGACGTTTACGGCGGTTAATCAGCGTTTATCGGCCCCGTATTGGGGCCGATATGATAGGAAGTCGTTATGCTGGATCTGAAAGGATACGAAAGTGCCCTGATGGAAGGGGCGGGGGTGACCATACAGGTTGCCTTGTTGTCATTGCTGCTGGCGGTGACCCTGGGTCTGCTGGGGGCATTGGCCAAACTCTCATCATTCAAACCTGCCCGCTGGCTGGCCACCGGCTACACCACCGTGATCCGGGGCATTCCCGATCTGGTGCTGATGATGCTGATTTTCTTCGGCGGTCAGGTGCTGCTCAACAATTCACTCTATTCACTCAACGAAACGCTCAATGCCTGGATAGGCGGCGGCGACCCCGCCCACGAGTGGATCAGTTATGTGCCCGATTATGTGGAAATCAGCCCTTTCATGGCGGGCATCATCACCATCGGTTTCATCTTCGGCGCCTACATGACCGAAACCTTCCGCGGTGCCATTCTGTCGGTGGACAAGGGCGAGCTGGAAGCGGCCCGGGCCTATGGCATGAACTCGTTGCTGGTGTTTCGCCGTATCCTGTTCCCGCAGATGATGCGCCATGCCCTGCCGGGGCTGGGCAACAACTGGCTGGTGCTGCTCAAGACCACGGCGCTGGTGTCCATCATCGGGCTGGATGACATGGTGCGCAAGGCGTCGCTGGCGGCGGGTGCCACCCAGTTGCCCTTTACCTTTTACATGGCGGTGGCGGTGATCTTCCTGTTGTTCACCACCCTGTCTACCTCCATGCTCAAATGGGCAGAACGTCATTACGCCATTCAGACGAGGTAATAAATGGATTTTTCAATAGTCGTTAATGAATGGACGGTCTACTGGCAGGGACTTTATACCACCCTGTTTCTGGTGGTCATTTCGCTGTTGCTCGGACTGGCCATTGCCGTCCCTGTCGGCATTTTTCGCAACAGCGATAACTGGCTGATCAAGGGACCGGCCTGGGCTTATGTCTATTTTTTCCGTGGCACTCCGCTGTTGGTGCAGCTGTTTCTGATCTACTACGGGGCCGGGCAGTGGACCTGGTTGCGGGAGTCGGCGGCCTGGGAGCTGTTCAGCCAGGCCTGGTTCTGCGCCATTCTGGCCTTTACCCTCAATACCGGCGCCTATACCGCGGAGATCATCCGTGGCTCCATCAACGCCATGCCCAAGGGACAGATTGAAGCGGCTTACGCCTATGGCATGAGCAAGATGACGACGCTGCGGCGGATCATTCTGCCCAACTCGTTTCGCCGGGCCCTGCCGGCCTACAGCAACGAGGTGATCTTCATGCTGCACGGCTCGGCGGTAGCCGGGGTTATCACCATCGTGGATCTGACCGGGGCGGCGCGTATCGTCAACTCGCGTTACTACTCGCCCTTCGAGGCCTTTCTGGCGGCGGGCCTGGTGTACATGTGCCTGACCTTCCTGCTGGTCTGGGGTTTCCGCCGGCTGGAGAACCGCTGGTTCCGTCACCTCAAGCCCAGAACGGTGTAAATACCTGAATGGGAACGGGGCCGGGGGATAACCCCGGTCCCTTTTTCTTTACTCGGCGTCTTTCTTCCTGCGAATACTCAAGCCCAGCTCGCGGCCACGCAGCTTGGCGTAGTAGGTGTTGCCCACGAACATGGTACTGGCCAGCAGCAGCTCGACCACCGCCAGCCAGCGTTCGCCTTCGTCCACCCACAGCAGGGTGGCGGAGTGCAGAAAATACGGCATCAGCAGATAAACGGCCCAGGCGTGGGTATAGGGGTTACCCTGAACCATACCCTTGACGGGGATCAGCAGCCAGGGCAGCCAGAGGGCCAGCATGAAGCCGATGCCGAGATCGGGATGCGGAGAGATCAGGGTGTGCCAGAGTACCACCCAGAGCATGAGGCCAAAGTAGCCGGTCAGTGCCAGCAGGCGAGCCAGTCGAGTGGTCATCACAGAATATCCAGCACCTGCTCGGGCGGGCGACCCAGGGCAGCTTGGTTGTTGTTGACCACGATGGGGCGTTCGATCAGCCTGGGGTGCGCCACCATGGCGGCGATCAGAGCCTCTTCATCCTGTACTTCGCCCAGTCCCAGTTCCTTGTATTCCTGCTCCTTGGTACGCATCAGCTGCCGGGCCGAACTCATGCCCAGCTGTGCCAGCAGGGTCTTGACCTGATCCGCGTCGGGCGGGGTGTCGAGATATTTGATAATCTCGGGCTGCAGTCCTTTTTCTTCCAGCAGGGCGAGGGTTTCCCGGCTCTTGGAACAGCGGGGGTTATGATAGATTCGTAGGCTCATTCTGAACTCCTGTGACGATGTGATCGGCATGTGCGAGTGATAGTCCGGGTGATTGTATAAAAGCTGGTGTGGAGGGTACAGCATATGGGCAGGCTTAAGGCCTTGTTTTTGGCGGCATGGTGTTTGGCGACGACACTGCTGGCAGGATGCGGCGATCCGGCAACCCTGACGTTATCGGATGGGGAACGTCGCGAGTTGAGTGATTACCGGGGCCGGTGGCTGGTGGTGAACTACTTTGCCGAATGGTGCGCCCCCTGCCTGCGGGAGATGCCGTTGTTGAATGAGTTGAATGAGTTGAATGAGCTGAACGAACAGCACAACGCCGAAGGGCCCGTGGTGCTGGCGGTCAGCTTCGATGCCTTGCCCGCTGCGGAGCTGGAGCGCCTGAAGACGGATTACCGGATGACGATGCCGGTGGCCGCCAGTCTGGAAGGCCCCTGGCCGTTCGAAACCCCGCGGATGCTGCCGACCACCCTGGTGCTCGATCCCCGGGGCAAGCTGGTCGACCGTCACCAGGGCGAGCTGAAAGCGGAAGATCTGGCCCGCTGGCAGGATATCTATTGGGGGGATTAGTTTCTCAACGCATCCCATTCTTTCTGCTGCTGGCGTAGTTGCTCCAGTCGGGCCCCGAGGCGGGCGCGTTGCATGGCGTCCCTGGACAGGTTGGCGGCAATTTCCATCTGATCCACCGCCATATCGTAACGCCCTTTCAGGGCGGCCACCTCGGCCTGGGCCTGGCGGAAGGAGGACTCGTCGCTCAGGGGTCGATAGGACTGGGCGATCAGCTCCCAGGCCAGCAGGTTGTCGGGATAGCGGCGCAGGTAGTTGTCGAGCAGGGTGGCCGCCTGCTGATGACGGCCCGCCTGCAGCAGGCTGTCGGCCAGGTTGATCATCACGACCGGGTTGTCGGGCAACCGCTTTTGAGCTGCCTGTAACCGGGCGATGGCGGCATCAAAGCGGCCTTCGGCATTATCCAGGTCGGTCTGGGCGTCGAGAATGAAGATGTTGTTGCCGTGGCGACTGGCCAGATCGTTCAGCAGGGGCCGGGCCTGATCGTATTCATTGATGTTCAGCAGGGCCAGCGCCTGGCCATAGCGGGCGGCATCGGTTTGCCAGTCGCCGTCCCGAGCGGCCTCCTGTTCGAAGAAACGGTGCAGCTCAGTGGCGCTGGATTGCTGAAACCGCACCATGACTCTGGCCTTGGCCAGTTGAAAATTCAGGCTGGGCGGGTAGACTTTGGCCGGGTACTCCTGGGCACGGCTGCGCGCCTCGGCGATGCGGCTGCTGGGGAGCGGGTGGGTCAGCAACATGGGGGGCGGTGTGCTGGCGAACTGGTATTGTTCGGCCAGTTTCTGAAAAAAGCCGGCCATGGCATTGGGATCGAAGCCGGCGTTGTGCAGCAGGCGCAGGCCTATGCGATCCGCTTCAAACTCGTTATCCCGGGTATAGTTGATAGCCGACTGCATCTTCAGGCCCAGGGTGGTCTGCAGGGCCGCCATGCCGGCCTGGGGGTTGACCACCGCCAGCGCCACCGAGCCCACCAGCCCCGCTATGGTAAGCGGAGTGCTGCGGGACTGGGATTCCAGATAGCGGGCGATATGGCGCTGGGTAACGTGGGTAATTTCGTGGGCCACCACCGAGGCCAGCTCGCTTTCGCTGGCGGCTTTGAGAAACAGTCCCGAATGAAGTTGTATTACACCGCCGAGGAAGGCACTGGCGTTGATGTCGTCGTCACGGATCAACAGGAACCGGAACGGGAATCGTACCGAATCGGCCTGGGACAACAGCCTGAGCCCAAGATCGGTGACGTATTCGTTGAGCACAGGATCGTCGATCACCGGCTGGTTGGCCCGGGCAAAACGGGTAAAAGCCTGGCCAAACTGAACTTCCCGCTCCACCGACATGGCGCTGACTCCGGCGGTACCGATGTCGGGCAGGTTGTTGGCGGCCTGCGGCGAGGTGATCGTCAGCAGCGATAATACCAGCGCCAGCCTGGTGACATGAAAACCCATTCTGATTAACCTTCTTGATGGTGCACTGCCAGCAGAATACTCGCCCCAATAAGGGGGAACAAGCATTGTTTGGTAGCCACAACAAAGGGATAATGCCTTTCTTTTGCCGGAGGTGAGGTGGAGATACTGGATGCGAGCGCCTGGCGCTGTCCCTTGCCGCTGATCCGGGTCAAACTCTGGCTGAAGGCGGCCGAGGCCGGGCAACAGTTACGACTGTTACTGAGAGATGCGGGCTCACGTCAGGATATTCCTGCTTATGTTTCGCGCATGGGCCACGCCATTGAGGTGGTGGCTGACGATGGCGAAATGCTGACATTGATGATCACCAAGGCACCATAAGGAAGTTATTGCATGCTGGATGTTCTCAAACACTGGTATCGACAGCGGTTTTCCGATCCCGGTGCCGTTGCGTTGTTCCTGAGCCTGCTGTTTGGCTTTGTGGTGGTGTATTTTCTGGGCCATATTCTGGCGCCTTTTTTCGCCGCCGTGGTCATGGCCTACCTGCTGGACTGGCCGGTCAGCCGGATGGAACGGCTGGGGCTGACCCGCTGGCTGGCCGCTTCCGTGGTGCAACTGCTGTTCGCCATCGTGGTGGTGCTGTCACTGATCAGCATAGTGCCGACCTTCTTGTCGCAGACCGCCAACCTGGCCCGTGAAATACCGACCATGATCAGCCGCTCCCAGGAGCTGCTGCTGACCCTGCCGGAGCAATATCCCGAACTGGTGGATGTGACCCTGGTGCAAAGCGTACTGGACGATCTACGTGCTCGTCTGCTGGGGTCGGCAGACGCCATTCTCAGTGTGTCACTGAGCTCGCTGACCAATGCCGCCGTCCTGATGGTGTACCTGATCCTGGTGTCGGTGCTGGTGTTCTTCATGCTGAAAGACAAGCGTGCCCTGATGCACAGCGCCAGCCACTTTCTGCCGCGCAACCGGGAGCTGGTATCGCGGGTGTGGCATGAAATGAACGTGCAGATCGCCAACTATGTGCGCGGCAAGGTGATAGAAATCCTGATCGTGGGCAGTGTCAGCTACCTGACCTTCGTGTTGCTGGATTTGCGTTATCCGCTGTTGCTGGCGGTACTGGTCGGCTTCTCGGTACTGATCCCCTATATCGGCGCGGCGGCGGCCACGGTGCCGGTGGCCATGGTGGGCCTGTTCCAGTGGGGATTTACGCCCCCCTTCTTCTACCTGATAGTCGCCTACGGCATCATTCAGGCGCTGGATGGCAACGTGCTGGTGCCTATTCTGTTTTCGGAAGCGGTCAACCTGCATCCCATCGCCATCATCGTGGCGGTGCTGGTGTTCGGCGGCCTCTGGGGCTTCTGGGGGGTGTTTTTCGCCATTCCCCTGGCCACGCTGGTGAAAGCGGTGCTGAACGCCTGGCCCCGGCAGGATGACGCGCTGTCCAGCTCGGATATTTAATGAAAAAGCATATTTAGTGCACAAGAAATAAGGACAATATAGTGAGAGAACATTTTGGCTCGCGCTTCGGGTTTATCATGGCCGCCGCCGGGGCGGCGGTGGGGCTGGGCAATATCTGGGGTTTTCCGACCCAGGCGGCCAGCAACGGCGGCGGCGCTTTTCTTATTACCTATCTGGTACTGGTGATGGTGCTGGGCTTTCCGATGCTGGTGATGGAAGTGGCCATCGGCCGCCATGGCCAGGCCAACCCGGTGGACTCGGTGCGCAAGCTGGGTCGTACCCCGCTGCAAAAGGCGATGGCCTCGCTGGTGGGCTATGCGGGCATGCTGGTGCCGAGCCTGGTGCTGTCGTTTTACGCCATCGTCGCCGGCTGGCTGCTGGCCTTTCTGGCGGCGGCGGTGACCCGCATCCTGGGCTGGGATAGCGCCACCACCTGGCTGCAGGCATTCGGGCTGGAGCGCAATATCGTCTGGACGCTGGCCTTTTATCTGCTCACTATTCTGGTGGTGCAGGCCGGAGTGCGCCGGGGCATCGAACGCTGGTCGGCGCGACTGATGCCGGCGTTGTTTGTGCTGTTTTTGCTGCTGTTCTTTTATATCCTGACTCAGGACGGCGCCATGGTCGGGCTGAAACACTATCTGGTGCCGGATTTCGGCAAGGTACTGGAACCGGATCTTCTTATCAGCGCCATGGGGCAGGCCTTTTTCTCGCTGACCATCGGTGGCTGTTCCATGCTGATGTACGGCTCCTACCTGAACAATAAAGAGAACATTCCCCGTACCGCCTTTCAGGTCACGCTGATCGATACCGGGGTCGCCTTTCTGGCGGGTCTGGTGATACTGCCGGCGATGTTCGTCGCCATGCACAACGGCGTGACCATCTTCGCCGAAGACGGCAGCCTGCTCAGCTCCGACACCCTGGTGTTTGTGGTGTTGCCGGCACTGTTCGATACCATGGGGCCGATAGGGCTGGTGATGGCGCTGGTGTTCTTCGTGCTGATGGGCATAGCGGCGCTGACCTCGTCCATTTCCATGCTGGAAGTGCCGGTGTCTTACACCACCGAGCGCTTCAAGGCCCCGCGTCCGCTGGTAACCTGGCTGCTGGGCGGGGGCCTGGCGCTGTTCAGCGTGATCATCTGCCTGAATTTCGGCACCCTGTTTGGCTTGGTGATCCGGCTGTCGACCCAGAATATACAGCCGCTGGTCGGCCTGGGCTTCTGTGTGCTGGGGGGCTGGATGTGGGGGCGGGCCAGGCTGTTTGAAGAGCTGGTGCAGGGCTCGCCCGAACTGGCGGCCAGCACCTTCTGGCGTATCTGGCCCTGGTATGTACGTATCGTATGTCCGCTGCTGGTGCTGCTGGTGATTGGCTCCAGCTGGTAAGATCGCGGGAGCAGAAAGCAGCTGAATTCTGAGTTGTAGCTGCCACTTTAGTTGGCAGGGCCCGCGAAGCGGGCCTTTTAATGCTGAAGTCGAGAAGACCTGCTGCGCAGGTCCCGCCAGCTAAAGCGGCGGCTACAAAGGAGCCTTGCTTCAGCCAGTCCCCGAATCCCGGAACTTAGTACAGCATGCTGTACAGCTTGCGGCGGTAGCGAGAGGCGACCGGATCGGCACCCATGGTGGTGAGCATGTCCAGGAAGTGCTTTCTGGCTTCGCCAAAGGCCAGATCTTGTTGCAGTACCTCGGTCAGCAGTTGCAGGGCTTCTTCCTGCCGGCCAGCCTGAAAATACAATACCGCTAGCTCTTCTTTCAACTGCAGTGACTCCGGCTCGGCGGCGAGCTTCTGTTCCAGCTCACGCAGCTCGGGGCTGTCGGCGGCTTCTTCTGCCAGCTCCAGTCGGGCCAGAATATGCTGATACTGGCTGTCCTGATCGGCCATGCCGATGGTGGCCAGCAGTTGTTTGGTTTCTTCCAGTTTGTTGAGGGCGAGGGCGGCTTCTGCCAGACAGAGGCGGATGGTCGCGCTGTCTTCCAGCGCCCGGGCCTGCTGCAGCAGACCGTAGGCGGCCTGGGGATCCATGCCCAGCATCTGCTTGGCCTGATCCAGCAGCAGCTCGGCTTCGTTGGGCTGGTAGGACTGTAGAAACTGCTTGATACCCTTTTCATCCTGCGGACCTTCCAGTACGTCTACCGGCTGGCCATCCTTGAAGGCGACCATGGCCGGCAGCCCCTGCAGGCCCAGCTGCACAGCCAGGCTCTGCAGCTGAGGGTCTTCCACGTTGACCTTGGCCAGATCGATGTGGCTGTTGTCGGCTCCGATAAGTCGCTCCAGCAAGGGCGTCATGGCCTGACATTCGGGCACCTGCTGGGCGTGAAAGTAAATCACCACCGTCTTGCTCATGGATGCTTCGATTAGCGCTTGCTGGAAATTCTGCACATTGATATCAACGATCATAAACAGGGCCTCACTCAGGCGTTATAAATGGGGGAACTATGGGTAAGTTGGGTTGCTGCCCGGTAATTTCAAGTTCGAGCGGTAAATCCGGCAGCCGAAGGTGTGTCGGCTCGGCGCCCGGGAGAGCCTCGCCAGCCTCGCTCTGGCTATCGATGGCGAGGGTCAGCCAGCTGTGTGCCAGCGGATATTGATAAAGCCGGTAAGGATGTTGGTCCAGCGTGGCGCAGCTATCGTCCGGTTGCCAGTGCACCCGTTGCAGATTATTGGCGATGCCGCCGCCATCGGCCTTGAGCACCGCCTCCTTGACGGTCCACAGCCGCAAGAAGTCGGCTTCCGGACGCGTGCCCCGGCTTAACCATTGTTGTTCTGGCTCGCTCAGGTAACGACGGGCCAGGCGGGTTATCTGGGGGGGCGATAACTGCCGGCCTTCGATATCGAGACCCAGGCTGCCCCGGTTGCCGAACGCCAGCGCCAGCAGATCGCCGCTGTGGCTGATATTGAAATGCCAGCCAGCCTGTTCCAGTCGGGGTTTACCCCGGGCGTCGATATGGATGGGGATGCGGTCCGGCGCCAGCCCCAGCCGCTCTGCCAGCAGGTGGCGCAGCAGATAACGGCCCAGTAAAAACAACATCGCCTGGCGTGGGTGACGGATGCCGTCGAGCCGCGCCAGTTCTGGCTGAGAGAGCGTTTTTCGAGCATTTTCGGGCAAACTGACGCCGGAACAATCACAAATCAGCAAGCCGGTGAAAATATCCTTGTTTTTACTCATATTATTTTTGCCAAACCCCCGGGATCTGCACTAGTATCTTTCAGATTGATAGCTGGTTGCCATTATTCATATGAAAAAGGTAATTCTTCTTGGTGGTTTGCTGCTGCTTGCCGGTTGCAGCAGCAGTCAACACCCCGAGTCAGGAAAAAAGATGGCTGGAAAAAAACCGTCTTCTTCCCTGACTTACAGTATCAGCACCGGCCCGATGAAACCCAGATATGCACCGGGTTCAGTCCGGAGTCTGCATCAGGTTTATCAGCGCTGGCGGGGCGTTCCCTATCGCTTTGGCGGCGCCGATACCGAGGGCATCGATTGCTCGGCCTTTACCCGCACCCTGTATCAGGAAGTATACGGGATGGAGTTGCCCAGAAGTACTTACGAGCAGGTGACGCTGGGGCGGGAGATCCCCAAAAAGGAACTGCAGCCGGGTGATCTGGTGTTTTTTCGCACCGGTCGCACCCAGCATAATGGTGTTTATGTGGGAGACGGCAAGTTCGCCCATGCGTCATCCAGCGTGGGAGTGACCATCTCCCGGCTCGACAACGTCTACTGGCGTAGTCGCTACTGGCAGGCCCGACGTTTGCTCGACGAACAGTAAAAAACGGGATTAGGGATTCGAGTCTCTAATCCCTAATCCCTAATCCCTAATCCCTAATCCCCAGTCCCGGCCTTAATCACTCGCCCTGAAATCGATTCAGTTCGTTCATGACCAGCAGTAACAATGACAGCTCCGGGCTGCGTCCGGCTTGGGCTGATAGTCCTGCGCCCGCAGCAGCTGGAAATCACCGCGACGATTGAACAGGGTAATGTCATCCTGTTGATAGATAACATATTCCTCCTCATCAGACGCCAGTCGCCAGCGGCTGGCGTCTGCCTTGAACAGCGACTGGCCGGTACTGAAACTGCGCAGCGGGCTCTGTACGCCCAGCACCTGTCGCATCAGGGTGGGGACCAGATCCAGCTGGCTGGTTGGATGATTGAAGAGCGCGGGCTGGCGCTGGCCGGGCCAGTCGATGATCAGCGGGACTCGTAACTGGTAAGGCGAGTAGGCGGTGCCGAAACCCCAGGTGTTATTGTCATTATCGTTGAATTCCATGCCGTGACCGGAGGTGACAATCACCAGAGTATTGTCACCGGTCGCCTGTTTGACCCGGGCCAGCAACTGGCCGAGCAGGCGGTCGGTATAGAACACCGCATTACGGTAGCGATTGAACAGGGCGTCTCGTTGCTCGTTTTGATAGGCCCGGACCGGGTTCAGTTGCTTCAGCGATGGCTGGAACGGACCTTCGGTATCGGCGGGCAGATCCAGCTCATTCAGCGCGTCCAGATAGACGAAAGAAAACCAGGGGCGCTGTTCATCCTGTTGTTCCAGCCAGACGCCGAAGTCGGCCACCGCCTGCCGATCACCGGTGGCACCCCCGGCCGCAGCCTCGAAAGGCTGATTGCGCAGAGTGGAAAAAATGGCGTCCTGATACAGAGGCTTGTCGAGCCCGCCGCTGGCAAAGAGGCCGAAGCGATAATCCTGGCGTTGCAGTTCGTCGAGCAGTACCGGCGCCATGCCTTCCTGTTCGGCGTCGCGATGATAATGGGCCGGCA
Organism: Oceanisphaera psychrotolerans; assembly: GCF_001870485.1. GTDB lineage: Bacteria > Pseudomonadota > Gammaproteobacteria > Enterobacterales > Aeromonadaceae > Oceanimonas > Oceanimonas psychrotolerans. The sequence goes on from NZ_MDKE01000001.1 coordinate 44,531, forward strand.
GGCTGTAAAACAGGCTGAACAAGGAGGTGTGTGGGCGATTGCCGGCACTGAGATGATTATCGAAGCGCAGGTGTCGGCTGGCAAAGCGGTTCAGGTTGGGCATGGTGATGGCATCGAGCTGATCGGCGCGCAAACCGTCCGCGACCACCAGCAGAATATTGGGTGCCTTGTCCGGCGCCTGCACCGACAGCGGGCGCAGCGGATAATTCAGCCGACGCCCGGGCTGTTCCGCCACCTGCTGTGACAGCTGGCGATACTGATCCTCGTCCAGCCAGCCCTGCTTGATCAGGAAGCTTTTGGCGGTCATCGGGTAAGACAGCGGAAAGTTGGCCTTCTGATCGGTGATGGGGGTATACACCAGCGCGTCGGCCCAGATATGGACGCTGTGGGTCAGAAAAAAGCTCACCAGCAGCGGCAGCGCCAGTGGCAGTGTCAGGGAGCGTCGACGACGCTGGCTCCAGCGCCAGAGCCAGCCGGCCAGCCACAGTTCAAACAGAAACAGCACCGGTACCCATACGAACAACCAGCCCCAGCCAGAGGCCTCTTCGGCCTGGGCCTGTTCCAGCAGCAAGCGCCAGACGGTGGGATTGAGGTGAAACTTGAACAGGCTGAAGACCTGAGTGTCCACCAGCAGCAGGGTGAGGGCACCGGTGGCGATGGCGGCGCCGATGAACTGCACCGCCCGTATTCTGGCAAACAGAAAGGTCAGCGGGAACAGGGTCAGCAGATAGGTAAAGAAGGCCAAAAAGGCGAAATGCCCGACCCAGCTCACCAGCATATAGCCGATACCCAGAGGGGTGTCGGGCCAGCCCGCGATCATCAGGTAACGGCTCGAGACCAGCAGCGCGAGCAGGATATTAAAAAATACCAGCCAGTGTCCCCAGCCAATCAGGCGAGAGACATTGTCGCGATAGAGGTTACCGGTTTCGAGCATAATTCAGCATGATCAACGATTTTTGTCGGTAAAGGGTGCTCAGTGAGCCCCTTTTTGGGTATCGACGGAAGACGTCAGCACCTTGGCAAACTTGTCGGCAATGGCTTTACGTTGTCCCGGAGCGATTTGATGATTGATGATATGGGTGGCCAGGTTACCCAGCACCATCAACCGCAGATCGGCCGGTGCCAGATGTTTGTCCATCACGGCTTCCAGCTCGCTCAGTAGTTGATCAAATTGTTTTTCGTACTTGGAGATAACAGGCATGGGCGTTCAATCATGTAACTTGATAACAGGATGACTATAATACCCCACCCCTTCTGGCAACTCTACGGCAATCTGTTATGAGCCTGGACATCGAACACATCATCGTACATTCCCTGTTTCTGGATGAGCAAGGACAGACCCAACTGGCCACCAGAGAGCAGGAGCTGGCCACGGGGCCGGCGGTCAACCAATTGATGGGCGAGCTGCACCATATCTACAACACCAAGGCCGGCAAGGTGTTCGGTTATTTCAATGAAGACGACAGCGGCTTTCGAGATCTGGTGCGGCGAGTGGAGGATCAAAGCCTGACCTTTGCCGCCTTTACCCATCAGGCGGCCGAACGGTTGCTGGCCGAGCTGAACCGGCTGGACATGAGCGAGCAGGGCGTGTTGCTGTTTGTACGCTATCAATGGCTGGGGGCGCATTATCTGCTGATCGCCCTGCTGGACAACAAGGACAGCGTCACGGTCACCGAAAAGCTGGAAGTCAGCCATGCCAGCTACCTGGATCTGGGCAAGATGCAGCTGGCTGCCCGCCTGGATCTGACCGAGCTGCAGAGCCGCCCCGACTCCCACCGTTATTTCTCGTTCATCAAGGGCCGGGCCGGACGCAAGGTGTCGGACTTCTTCCTGAATTTTCTGTCCTGTGTCGAAGGCATGGATCCCAAGGCCCAGAGCCAGGGCCTGCTGAAGGCGGTGGACGAATTCTGTGAATCCCGTCAGCTCAGTCAGGAAGAGAAGCTGGAGAGCAAGGCGCTGGTCAGCAAGTATTGCCGCGAGCAACTGAAAGAAGGTGAGGAGCTGGAACTGCGCGAGCTGTCGGCGGAGCTGGGTACCGATGACGATCTGGACTTCTATCAGTTTGTCAGCGAGGAATACCAGCTGGAAGACAAGTTTCCGGTGGACAGATCCGCCCTCAAGGGACTGACCAAATACGTTGGTTCCGGTGGCGGCCTGACCATCAGCTTCGATCAGAAGCTGCTGGGCGAGCGGATTCAGTATGACGCCGCCACCGATACCCTCACCATCAAGGGCACCCCGCCCAACCTTAAAGCGCAACTAAAAGGCGGGGAATAGGGAGCAGGGAATGGGGAATCCCTATTCTCCACTCCCTATTCCCTCGGTTTTAACTTCGGATCAGGTGATCGAAGGCACTCAGGGCGGCGGTGGCGCCGGCACCCATCGAGATGATGATCTGCTTGTAGGGCACAGTGGTGGCGTCGCCGGCGGCAAAGACCCCGTTCATCGAGGTGGCGCCTCTGGTGTCGATCATCACCTCGCCGAAGCGGGTCAGCTCCACTTCCGAGCCCTTGAGGAACTCGGTGTTGGGCACCAGGCCTATCTGTACGAAGATGCCGGCCAGCTCCAGCAGTCTGCTGTCACCACTGACCCGGTCGGTGTACTTCATGCCGGTCACCTTGCTGCCGTCGCCGACCACCTCGGTGGTCTGGGCGTTGGTGATGATCTCGATGTTGCCCATTGCACGCGCCTTGCGTTGCAGTACCTCGTCGGCGCGCAGGGTATCGGCGAATTCCAGTACGGTCACATGCTCGACGATGCCGGCCAGATCGATGGCGGCCTCGATACCGGAGTTACCGCCACCGACGACCGCGACTCTCTTGCCCTTGAAGAAGGGACCATCGCAGTGCGGGCAGTAGGCCACGCCCCTGGTGCGGTATTCGGCTTCGCCCGGTACGTTCAGCTCGCGCCAGCGGGCACCGGTGGCCAGGATCACGGACCGGCTTTTCAGGGTGGCGCCACTAGCTAACGGGACCTCCAGCAGCTCACCTTTGCCGATACCGGCGGCACGCTGATCGGTAATGATGTCGACCCCGTATTCTTTTACATGCTGTTCCAGGCTGGCGGCCAGCTTGGGGCCTTCGGTATAGGGTACCGAAATGAAGTTCTCGATACCGACGGTGTCCATCACCTGACCACCGAAGCGCTCGGCAACCAGGCCGGTACGAATGCCCTTGCGGGCCGCGTAGATGGCGGCGGCGGCGCCGGCGGGACCACCGCCTACTACCAGTACATCGTAGGGGGCCTTTTCGTTGAGAGCAGCGGCCTTGCGCTCGGCGGCGCCGGTGTCGAGCTTGCCGACGATCTCTTCCAGGCTCATGCGGCCCTGTCCGAAATGCTCACCATTGAGGTATACGGAAGGCACGGCCATCACCTGACGCTCGTTGACCTCGTCCTGGAACAGGGCGCCATCGATCATCACATGGCTGATGTTCGGGTTAAGGGTCGCCATCAGGTTCAGCGCCTGTACCACGTCCGGGCAGTTCTGGCAGGACAGGGAAATATAGGTTTCAAAATGGTACTGGCCTTCGAGGTTGCGGATCTGTTCCTGCAATTCGGGGGCGGCCTTGGACGGATGACCGCCGGCCTGCAACAAAGCCAGTACCAGAGAGGTAAATTCGTGGCCCATGGGGATGCCGGCGAAGCTGACCCGTGGCGTCTGCCCGACGGGGCCGATGCTCATGCTGGGAGTGCGGCTGGCTGGGGCTTCCTCGAGTTCTACCTTGCCGGAAAGCGCACTGATTTCGGTGGCCAGTTCCAGCAGTTCTCTGGATTTGGGGCTGTTATCACCGGACACGCTGACTGCTACCGGCGAAACGATATTCTGCAGATAGGTGTCCAGTTGTTTTTTCAGATTGATATCTAACATGATCGTGTCCTGTGCTGAATTTTGGGTATAAAAAACCCGGCCCGCCAACCGGATGACACAGCATCGCAGCGGACCGGGGTTTGGATGTCGGGTCTTAGATTTTGCCGACCAGGTCCAGTGAGGGGGCCAGTGTCGCTTCGCCTTCCTGCCATTTGGCAGGGCAGACTTCACCCGGATGAGCGGCCACGTACTGGGCTGCCTTGATCTTGCGCACCAGGTCGGAAGCGTTGCGACCGATACCTTCGGCGGTCACTTCGATGGCCTGGATCACGCCCTGAGGGTCGATGATGAAGGTGGCCCGATCGGCCAGGCCCTGTCCTTCCCGCATCACGCCGAAGTTGTTGGTGATGGTGCCGGTCTGGTCGCCCACCATGTAGTACTGGATCTTGCCGATGGTGTCGGAGCTGTCGTGCCAGGCCTTGTGGGTGAAATGGGTGTCGGTGGATACCGAGAACACTTCCACGCCCATGTGCTGCAGCTCGGCGTAATGGTCGGCCAGATCGCCCAGCTCGGTGGGACAGACAAAGGTAAAGTCGGCCGGGTAGAAGAACACCACTGACCACTTGCCTTTCAGGTCGGCCTCGGTGACTTCGACGAACTTACCCTGATGATAAGCCTGGGCGGTGAAGGGTTTGATTTCGGTGTTGATAGCAACAGACATGTTGGCTCCTTGATTTCATGATTGGGTGTGTCTTGCGAACGAGGTCCATAGTAGTTGGGCCGGTTTGATTAGTGAAATGATTGGTTTCTATTGTTTTGATAGTTAAAAACTATCTATTTTTTTCTGTCCGGCCTCGTCACGATCCACCCTCTGATCAGCCCCCGATGAAGAGGAGCACCGCCTGTTGTTCCGACAAATAACGGCATGGGGAAAATGATAAAACAACGACAAACCGGCATCGCCTGGTATCCGAGTTGTGATGGGCTCTGATTTTTTTGCAGTTGCAAAATAAAGTGGGGATGACCGCCGACAGCTCGGTGCAGTACCGCCCTGTTAACATTTGATCCGGGAAGAAATGAATTTAAAAACCTTTTAGTTATATCAAGACTATTTGTTTTTAGTGAATTTAATTTACGTAACTAAGTTACGAATCAAGGTGTATTGGTCCAATGGTGAAGACCTTGTTGATCCAGCGTTGTAGAGGGTTATGGCTTTAATACTTTAGTTTTAAGTCTTTTTACTTGTGTGACTTATGTTGTGTTTTTGTGAAATTAGAACTTGATCTTATGTTTTTTTTTGAGCAAGTTAATAGCCGTACCGCAACGCAGAACAAACGGAAACGAAATACGGGGCAGCGAGTCAATGCAAGTCCTGCATCAATAAATAGAAAAGTCTGATTGCGGAGCAAAACGATAAAAGCCACTGCTCAACACCGGCAACATGGGTTGCTGTTATCCGGTTCGCTGGTGTGACAGGGAAGTGAAAAGGCTCAGACACGAGAGCCTCAACCGACAGAACAGGACCGAGACCATGCCATACGCAAGCGAAGTTGATGCACTCACCTCTTTGATCAAGCAAAATCCGACCTGGAGCGCCATTAAGCCGGAGCATGCCGCCCGTATGCGTGCCCAGAACAAGTTCAAGACCGGACTGGATATTGCAAAGTTCACCGCGAAAATCATGCGCGAAGACATGGCCAACTACGACAAGGACAGCTCACAGTACACCCAGTCGCTCGGCTGCTGGCACGGCTTTATCGGTCAGCAGAAGCTGATCTCCATCAAGAAGCATTTTGGCAGCACCAAGCGTCGTTACCTGTATCTGTCCGGCTGGATGGTGGCGGCCCTGCGCTCCGAGTTCGGCCCGCTGCCGGATCAGTCCATGCATGAGAAAACCGCGGTTTCCGGCCTGATTGAAGAGCTGTATACCTTCCTGCGACAGGCCGACTCCTGGGAGCTGAACCATCTGTTCCGTGCCCTCGAGGAAGCCCAGCAGGTGGGCGACAGCGCCAAGGTCAAGGACATCGAAGCCCAGATTGACAACCATGAAACCCATATCGTGCCGATTATCGCCGATATCGACGCCGGTTTCGGCAATGCCGAGGCGACCTACCTGCTGGCCAAACAGATGATTGAAGCCGGCGCCTGCTGTATCCAGATCGAAAACCAGGTGTCCGACGAGAAGCAGTGCGGCCACCAGGACGGTAAAGTGACCGTGCCTCACGCCGACTTCCTCGCCAAGATCAATGCGGTACGTCTGGCCTTTCTCGAGCTGGGGGTGGACGATGGTGTCATCGTGGCCCGTACCGACTCCCTCGGCGCTGGCCTGACCAAGCAGATTGCAGTTACCAATGAGCCGGGTGATCTGGGTGACCAGTACAACAGTTTCATCGACGGCGACGTGATCGAAAGTGCCGACGACATCAACAACGGCGACGTGGTCATCAAGCAGAACGGCAAGCTGGTCAAGCCCAAGCGCCTGGCGTCCGGTCTGTTCTGTTTCAAGGAAGGCACCGGTGAAGATCGGGTAGTGATGGACTGCATCGCCAGCCTGCAAAACGGCGCCGATATGTTGTGGATTGAAACCGAGAAGCCCCATGTGGGTCAGATCGCCGGCATGGTCAACCGCATTCGCGAAGTGGTGCCCAATGCCAAGCTGGTGTACAACAACAGCCCGTCCTTCAACTGGACCCTGAACTTCCGTCAGCAGGTATTCGATGCGTGGGCTTCAGAGGGCAAGGACGTATCCGGTTATGACCGCAACCGGCTGATGAGTGCCGACTACGACACCACCGAGCTGGCCAGGCTGGCCGATCAGTGGACCGCCAACTTCCAGCGCGACGCCGCCCGTGAAGCCGGTATCTTCCACCACCTGATCACGTTGCCGACCTACCACACCGCGGCCCTGTCTACCGACAACCTGGCCAAGGGCTACTTCGGCGAGGAGGGCATGCTGGCCTATGTGGCCGGGGTTCAGCGCAAGGAAATCCGCCAGGGTATTGCCACCGTCAAGCATCAGGACATGGCCGGTTCCAATATCGGCGATGATCACAAGGAGTTCTTCGCCGGGGAAGCGGCGCTGAAGGCCGGTGGTAAAGACAACACCATGGGGCAGTTCGAGAATATCTGATATTGCTCAACAGGTTGAAAGCATAAAAATAATACTAACTAGGTCCATCTCGTATTTTGGCAGCCCCAGGGCTGCCATTTTTTTATGTCTTTGACCCGTAGAAGGGGTCAACGGGTCACGCTGGAGCATCAAAGAGGACAAGAGCCCGCTTCCCCGGCCTCGACCGGTAACGGCGAGCCTGCTCACTCCCGGCAGCTTGTTAACCAGGTGTTATAATTGGCGTCATGTCAAGCGGCCATGGGGATGCCGGTCTGGCCTCGTTTACAGCATCCTCCGGTCAATGAGGGGGAGTGACGCCATGACCAACCCGAGCAATACCACCGCCTTCAGGGTGCACCAGGCTCAGTTTACCGGTGCTCAGGCACTCAGTATTCCCACCCTCAGCATTTTGCAGGAAGACGGCTCCCTTTTTGCGGGAGCCTCGCCGCCGGTACTGGACAGAGAAACGGCATTGAAAATATACGAGAGCATGGTGTTTATTCGTATTCTGGATGAACGCATGCTGGCGGCCCAGCGTCAGGGCCGGCTCAGCTTCTATATGCAATGCCTGGGTGAGGAGGCGAGTACCGTGGCCAGTGCCGCCGCTCTGGACCGGAAGGACATGATCATGGCCCAGTACCGGGAACAGGGGGCGTTGCACTATCGGGGTTTCAGCCTCAATCAGTTCATGAATCAGCTGTTGTCCAACGAACGGGATCTGGGCAAGGGCCGGCAGATGCCTGTGCACTATGGCAGTCGGGATCTTCACTTCATGACCATTTCCTCTCCGCTTGGTACCCAGATCCCTCAGGCCAGCGGCTATGCCTACGGCCAGAAACTGAGGGGAGAAAGCAACGTTACCCTCTGTTATTTCGGCGAAGGGGCGGCATCGGAAGGGGACTTTCATGCGGGCCTGAACATGGCGGCCGTGCTGCGGGCGCCGGTGATCTTTTTCTGCCGTAACAACGGTTATGCCATCTCGACCCCGGCCAATGAGCAGTTTATCGGTGACGGCATTGCCTGCCGGGCGGTGGGGTACGGCATGCAGGCGATTCGGGTGGACGGTGCCGATGCGCTGGCGGTGTACGAGGCGACCCGGCTGGCCCGCAAGCTGGCGCTGGAGCAGCAGCAACCGGTACTGGTGGAAGCCATCGCCTATCGGCTGGGCGCTCACTCGTCTTCCGACGACCCCAGCGGTTATCGTTCCCGGGAAGAAGAAGAACGCTGGCGCAAGCAGGATCCCATCGCCCGCTATCGTTTGTGGCTGCAGCATAAGGAGTGGCTGGACGAAGCATCCGATCAGATTGCGACCGATGCCCTGCGTCAGGAGGTGCTGGAGGCACTGAAAGCCGCCGAGCAGTTGCCCAAGCCTCATATCGATACCCTGATTGGCGATGTGTACGCCGAACCGACGCCGGCGTAAGCGAACAGCTCGAGCAGCTGAAAGCCCATATTCGGCAATATCCGGATGCCTATCCGCTGACGGCGGGGAGGTTTGAATAATGGCAGAAATGAATCTGTTGCAGGCCATCAACCAGGCGCTGGATCTGGCGATGGCGCGAGACGAAGCGTGGTCTGCTTCGGCGAGGATGTCGGCCATTTCGGCGGGGTGTTTCGGGCCACCAGCAAGCTGCAGGACAAATACGGCAAACAGCGTTGCTTCAATACGCCCCTTACCGAACAGGGCATCATCGGTTTTGCCAATGGCATGGCGGCCCGGGGGCTGAAGCCGGTGGCCGAAATCCAGTTTGCCGATTATATCTACCCGGCGTTCGATCAAATCATCAACGAAACCGCCAAGTACCGCTATCGCTCCGGCAACCAGTTCGATGTGGGCGGCCTGGTGATCCGCACCCCCTATGGTGGCGGCATCAGTGGCGGTCATTATCACAGCCAGTCCCCGGAGGCTTACTTTGCCCACACGGCGGGGCTGCGAGTGGTGATACCCCGGGACCCGGCCCAGGCCAAGGGGCTGCTGCTGGCCGCCATCGCCAGCCCGGATCCGGTGTTGTTCATGGAACCCAAACGATTGTACCGGGCCGCCGTGGGGGAAGTGGATGAAGACTACTATGAATTGCCTCTGGGCGAGGCCGAGGTAGTGCAGCAGGGAACCGATATCACCGTGCTGGCCTGGGGCGCCCAGATGGAAGTGGCGGGCAGGGCGGTGGCCCTGGCCGAGCAGGACGGCATTTCCTGCGAGCTGGTCGACTTGCGCAGCATACTGCCCTGGGATGTGGAGCGGGTGGCCGAGTCGGTGTTGAAAACCGGTCGACTGGTGATCAGCCAGGAGGCACCGCTCACCGGCGGCTTTGCCGGAGAAATTGCGGCCACCATTCAGCAGCGCTGTTTTCTATATCTGGAAAGCCCCATCACCCGGGTCTGCGGCCTGGATACACCCTATCCGCTGGCACTGGAAAAAGAATACATGGCGGATCATCTGAAGACTTACGCCGCCATAGTGCGCACGTTCAACTTTTGAGGGGGCGGCATGAAGCAGGATTTTTATCTGCCGGATATCGGTGAAGGCATAGTGGAATGCGAGCTGGTGGAGTGGCTGGTGGAGGAAGGCGATCGGGTGGTCGAGGATCAGGCGATCTGCGATGTGATGACCGACAAGGCACTGGTGCAGATACCGGCAATGCACAGTGGCACTGTGACCCGGCTTTATATCGCGAGGGGCAAGATGGCCAGGGTACATGCGCCATTGTTCGAGATGGAAGTGGCAGGAGACGCCGATGCCGGGTCGGAACCGGAGATGGCGCAGCCGGTTGCGGTATCCGCACCGGCATCGAGACCCGAACCCGAATCAAAGGCCGAGCCGGTTCCGGTTTCCCGGCCTACCGAGCGTGAATCGCGTGAGCCGTCAATCGACCCGGCGTCGGCCGGGGCCAAGGCGGTGGCCAGTCCGGCGGTGCGCCGGCTGGCCCGGGAGCTGGAGCTGGATCTGAGCCGGATCCCCGGCTCCGGCGACAAGGGGCGTATCTACAAGGAAGACATCGATGCCTATCTGGCAGAGCGGAAACAAGAAAAGGCGACCGGCACTCGTTCGGTCGATCCGGAGCCGGGCGACGCGGAAGGGCACAGTGAACCGCTGACCGGCATTGCCGCCGCCATGGCCCGGCAGATGACGGCCTCGCTGGCCATTCCGCAATTTACCTTTTGTGACGAGCTGGCGCTGGGCGAGCTGCTGCGACTGAAAAAAAGGTTGAAGCCGGTGTTTTCGGAGGAGGACATCAAGCTCACCCTGCTGCCGTTTTTTATCAAGGCGCTGTCGCTGGCACTGCACGATTTTCCGTTATTCAACAGCCGGCTCAACCCCAAGGGTACCGGGGTCAGCTATCTGCCGGATCATCATATCGGGGTGGCGGTGGATACCGACGCCGGCTTGCTGGTGCCGGTGCTGCGTCACTGTCAGCGACGCTCCTTGCTGGACATCGCCGCCGAGCTGGAACGACTCACGGCGGCGGCGCGGGCCGGTCGGCTGGCCCCGGCCGAGCTGCAGGGCGCCACCATTACCCTGTCCAATATCGGTACCCTCGGTGGTGTGGTGTCTACCCCGGTCGTCATGCCGCCGCAGGTGGCCATTGCCGCGCTGGGGCGCTGGCAGCGGCTGCCGCGCTTCAACGAGGCCGGTGAAGTGGTGGCACAGGAACTGATGATGGTGTGCTGGTCGGCGGATCACCGTTTGATCGACGGCGCCACCCTGGCCCGCTTCAACCGGCGCTGGTACCGTTACCTGGAGCAACCGGAGCGGATGCTGGCCCAATTGAAATAATAATGGTTGATTCGATCATGAGCCGGCATCAGTTACGCAATTTCTATATCCCCGAAGAGCAGTCCATCTACCTGCTCAATGCCAATGACGCCAGAAAGCTGAAAGACTGGATTGCCCTGTGCGTGAGCCAGCTGGAAAAACTGGGTTACCGCCATATCAGCCTGGTGGGGCACGGCGCCTACGGTTTTACCTTCGCCGGCAACGCCGAACCGGGGGAAGAGTATGCTTTCAAGTTTTCTCGCATCACCCTGCCCGAACATATCCGGGAACGGCTGGCCGACGAGGCCTCTATGCTGTCGCAGGTGCGTCATCCGCGAGTGCCGACCTATATCACCTATCAGCGACTGAAGAAGCAGGGCATCCTGATGATGAGTCGGGCCAGAGGCGTGGATCTGGAGCAATACAGCCTGCGTCGGGGGCGGCTGCCGCCCCGCCAGTTGATCGACATCGCCGCCCAGTTGGCGGACATTCTTCAGGCCCTGCGTCAGCACCGCAAGGACGGCCAGCCCGCGCCCGTGGTGCACGGCGATATCAAGCCCTCCAACATCGTGTTCGATGAGGACAGCGGCCACCTCAGTCTGGTGGACTGGGGATCCTCGGTGTTTGCCCAGCTCGATGGTGAGGGGCAGTTTGTGTCCGCCAATGTGATGCAGCTGATGTCGGCGGATCTGCAACACAGCAATGCGCGGCTGGGGGATGTCTATTTCATCGGGCCCGAACAACGGGAAGGGGCGCTGTCCAGTCCGCGTTTCGACGAGCAGGGGGTCGCGGCCACCCTCTACGCGCTGGCGTCGGGCCAGTCCTGTCGTTTTGGCTGCCACGCCATACCGGCGGTGAGCCTGGGCTTGCCGAAGGAATTTGCGTTGATGCTGGACGCCTTGCTGGGGGACGATGCCGGACTCCGGCGGCGGGCCGGAGATCATTTCATTGCCGCCATGCCGCGATTGAAGCGGCTGGTGCTGCCCGAGCTGCCGCTGTTTGATGACAGCCCCATGCTGCCGGTGTGGACCAGTCCCGAGCGTCACGACATGGACACCGTGGTTTATTCCTCCCGTAAATCCTTTCTGCGCGAGCACAGTGAGGAGGCCGGTATCCATTATGTGGACGATGCCCAGCTGGAGCGCTACTACAAGAACTACCTGGCAGGAATGGGGGATACCGAAAAGGCCTTCGTGGCGGCGGTCAGCCGGCTGGGGCGTTATCCGGTGGTGGGCGGGCTGGCTCTGCACTGGCGGGAAGAAGGGCTCTATATCGACTCCTGCCTCAACCTCTACGATGAGGAGCTACGGCCCGCCTTTGCGCTGGCGGTCAACAACGTGGTGATGCTGGCCCGGGCCATCGATAAAATCGGTCTGTTCAAGGCCTGTCTGTTCACGCCCGCAATACCATCCACCTGAGTCGCGGGGCGCCGGCGTTGCCTTTCGAGCCGGCCGCGGACACCCGTATTCCCTATCGACTGGCGGCCATTCCCAGTCCCCCTGATGCCAGTCGCCAGCATTCCTATTTCGAGGATGGCCGGGATCCGGACGAACAGCTGGTACTGCCCACCGCCATCATGGCGGTGATCGCCCGGCTCAACGAGATTCATCATACCGGCTGCATCATCTTCGAGGTGACGCCGCGGTACATGAAGCTGCACAGCTACTACCGGCTGCTGGATGCCGCCGCCGAGGCGGAGTTCGCCGCCCTGTTACGGCAGATAGTGGAACTGATACCGACGATCGACGATCAGGGAGTGGGGGGCTTCATGAAGTTGCCCCACAAGAATACCCGGCTGTTCAGTCACCAGCCGGTGCAACCGACGTTGTTCTACCCGGCCAATCCCAGGGCCCGGGACTGATCCAGCACGAAGCGCTGCAGCTCGGGATAAAAGCCGAGAAAGGCCTGCTCCATGGCGGAATACTGTTGCTGCAGGAGTGGCGCGCACCGGGGCAGGGGAGTGGGCCGGCGAAAACGGGGGTCGATGCGAGCGATGGCGAGGGTAATGCCCTCCAGGCTCCGGTAGCTTTCCAGCAAGCGGTATTGCTTGAGCCGCTCCACCAGGGTGACCATGGCCTCAGGCCAGTGTGCGTCCGGTTGCAGCTGCCGATGGCTGTAGCCGATAAAGTCGTCCAGCGGCCAGGGGTGATAGCGAGACCAGTGGCTGGCGAGAAAGTGATCGAACATCATGTCCATGATGATGCCGCCATAGCGACGAAAGGGGCTGGGCAGGTTACGCACGGCCCCGGCATGCAGGGGATGGGCATCGGTGAAACTGTCGATGCGCCGGTGCAGTTGAATACCGATCTGCAAGGATGATGGCAAACGGGGATCGATGCTGCCCCTGGCATATTCGCCGAGCAGGGCGCCGGGCAGGCTGGTGTTGCTGATATACGCCAGATGCAGGTGAGCCAGGTAATTCATGACGCAGGCTGATCGTCGGCACTGGCCCGGGCGTTCGCCAAATCCAGGTCCAGATCGTCGTCATCAGGCTCGTCGATCGGCGGCTCGGCCAGCTGGGCATCCAGCACCTCCAGCAGGTGGATGGCGACGGTGACGAAGTCGCTGTCGGTGACGATGCCCACCAGTCTGCCCTTGTCGACCACCGGCAGGCAGCCGTACTTGTGCTTTTGCAGATGAAGGGCGGCTTCGCGGATACCGGCTCTGGGGCTGACGGTGGTCACCTCATGCACCATCACCTCCGAAATCTGATGCTGTTGCAGAAAGTCGCCATTGGTGCTCTGCTCCAGACTCGACTCCTGCGCCGCCAGAATATCCCGCTGGCTGACCAGTCCCACCAGACGATCGTCCGTCTGTACCGGCAGATGACGGATATGATGGCGCTGCATCAGGGTGCGGGCTTCGGCCAGGGTGGTCGAGGGGGGCAGGGCGATGACGTTGCGTGACATAATTTCAGAGACGATGGCGGGCATAATCTTTCTCCTCTCTACTTTATATCAAGATAGCCTAACCGGGCGGTCGGGTAGAGCAACCTCTTGCGGCACCGGTACGGCCGCGCGGGAATGCCCATTATGCCCCAAGGGTGGGCGAATTGCCTTGATCCTGTGGGACGGCCTCACTAGACTAGCGCCCGTTATGACAAGAGGTTGTGTATGCTGGTCCGCGATTTTTCCTTTGAGCTCCCCGACGAACTGATAGCCCGCCATCCGATGCCCGAACGCTCCGCCAGCCGGCTGCTGCAGCTGAACGGTAACAGCGGTGACATCACCCATGGTCAATTCGGTCAGATCCTGAACCTGGTCAATCCCGGTGATCTGCTGGTATTCAACAATACCCGGGTGATCCCGGCCCGGCTGTTCGGGCGCAAGGCCAGCGGCGGCAAACTGGAAGTGCTGGTCGAGCGGGTGCTGGACGACAAGCGGGTGCTGGCCCACGTGCGCGCCTCCAAGGCGCCCAAACCGGGCTCTGCCCTTGTGCTGGAGCCGGATGTGCAGGCGACCATGCTGGCCCGCCACGACGCCCTGTTTGAAATCGAATTCCACGACGAAAGACCGGTGCTCGAGATCCTCGAAGCGGTAGGTCACATGCCGCTGCCGCCTTACATCGACCGGCCCGACACCGACGCCGACAAAGAGCGTTACCAGACCGTTTACAACGAAAAGCCCGGCGCCGTGGCCGCGCCCACCGCCGGCCTGCACTTCGATCAGCCGCTGTTGGACGCCCTGACCGCCAAGGGCGCCGAACTGGCCTTCGTTACCCTGCACGTGGGCGCCGGCACCTTTCAGCCGGTGCGGGTCGACAAGGTGCTCGAGCACAAGATGCACGCCGAATATATCGAAGTGTCGCCCGAAGTGGTCGCGCAGATAGCAGCCACCCGCGCCCGGGGCGGTCGGGTCATTGCCGTGGGTACCACCTCGGTACGCTCGCTGGAAAGCGCCGCCCGGGCCACCATGGCCAACGGCGAGCCGCTGGCGCCCTTTTACGGCGATACCGATATCTTTATCTACCCCGGCTACCGCTTCCAGCTGGTGGACGCCATGATCACCAATTTCCACCTGCCCGAGTCGACCCTGATCATGCTGGTCAGCGCCTTCGCCGGCTACGACCATATCATGGAAGCCTACCGGCAGGCGGTAGCCGAGCGTTACCGTTTTTTCAGCTACGGTGATGCCATGTTTATTACTCGACAACAGGGTTAAAAACAGGGATTAGGGACTGGTGACTGGGGATTCGAGCGCTGTTTACAGACTCAGGTTTACTCAGGCAGCGATGCCGCATGGTTTGCCGGGAGTAAACCCCGGCAAACCATGCCTCGGGTCTCTAATCCCTATTCCCTAATCCCCAGTCCCATAAAACCAAGGTCGGACTGTTTCTCCGGCCAGTGAGGTAACTGATGAAGTTTGAACTGCAAACCACCGATGGCCGTGCCCGTCGCGGCCGCCTGATCTTCGACCGTGGCGTGGTGGAAACCCCGGCCTTCATGCCTGTGGGCACCTACGGTACCGTCAAGGGCATGACCCCGGAAGAAGTCGCCGACACCGGCGCTCATATTCTGCTCGGCAACACCTTTCACCTGTGGATCCGTCCCGGTCAGGAGGTGATGAAGATGCACGGCGACCTGCACGATTTCATGAACTGGCAGGGCCCCATCCTCACCGACTCCGGCGGCTTCCAGGTGTTCAGTCTGGGCGACATCCGCAAGATCACCGAAGAAGGCGTTCATTTCCGCAATCCGGTCAACGGCGACAAGATTTTCCTGTCACCCGAAGTGTCGATGGAAATCCAGTACGATCTGGGCTCCGACGTGGTGATGATCATGGATGAATGCACCCCCTATCCGGCGACCTGGGAAGAGGCCAAGAAGTCGATGGAAATGTCTCTGCGCTGGGCCAAACGCTCGCGGGATCATTTCGACAAGCAGGGCAACAAGAACGCCCTGTTCGGCATTATCCAGGGCAGTGTCTACGAAGATTTGCGTGATCAGTCGCTGGAGGGTCTGCTCGAGATAGGCTTCGACGGCTACGCCGTGGGCGGCCTGGCGGTGGGCGAGCCCAAACACGAAATGCACAAGGTGCTGGAGCATACCTGCCCGAAAATTCCGGCCGACAAGCCCCGTTACCTGATGGGGGTGGGCAAGCCGGAAGATCTGGTGGAAGGGGTGCGTCGGGGCGTCGACATGTTCGACTGCGTGATGCCGACCCGTAACGCGCGCAACGGCCATCTGTTTACCACCGAAGGGGTGGTCAAGATCCGCAACGCCAAGCACAAGACCGATACCGGCCCGCTGGATGCGGACTGCGATTGCTACACCTGCAAGAATTATTCGCGCTCTTATCTGCACCATCTGGACAAGTGCAACGAGATCCTGGGTGCGCGTTTAAACACCATTCACAACCTGCGTTTCTATCAACGGGTGATGGAAGGTTTACGCGGAGCCATAGAGCAGGGTAAATTAGACGACTTTGTAGCTGAGTTCTATGCGCGTCAGGGTAAACCCGTGCCGCCATTGGGCCAGACGGAGCAAGTGGAATAACCAGGTTGACCATTGAGTCTGCAGCCTGGCGGCGGAAGGCACAGCACACCGACACGCTGTGAATACATCCATGTACGCTCGGACATGCCATCCATGGCATGTCACGGTCGGCTAAGCTGTATCCTTCCGTCGCCACGGAGGTTGTAACTCGGCACTTATTGTTTTAACCATCAACGAGGAAATGAAAAGAATGGATATTATCTCCAACGCTTATGCCCAGGACGGAGCCGCCGGTGGCGGTATGGAAATGATCATCATGCTGGTTGTGTTCGGCCTGATTTTCTACTTCATGATCTTCCGTCCCCAGTCCAAGCGGGTCAAAGAGCACAAGAACCTGATGTCTTCCCTGAGCAAAGGTGACGAAGTGCTGACCAACGGTGGCCTGGTAGGCAAGATTGCCAAGATCTCCGCCGAAAACGACTACGTATTGCTGAGCCTGAGCGAGCAGAGCCAGGTCACCATCAAAAAGGACTTCATCACCGCCGTCCTGCCCAAGGGTTCTATCCAGTCCCTTTAATTCTCTGTCGAGGAGCACAGCGTGTTAAATCGATATCCGCTGTGGAAATACTTGATGGTGATCGCCGTGATCACCATCAGTTTTCTGTATGCAGCACCCAATCTATTTGGTGAAGACCCTGCCTTGCAGGTGTCTGGCTCCCGTGGCACCCAGGTTACCCCCGCCGTTCTGAATCAGGCTCAGCAGACTCTCAGCAATGCCGGCATTGCGGTGAAAAGCGCCGCCCTGGCCGATGATCAGTTACTTATCCGCTTCCGTAATACCGACGATCAGCTCAAGGGCAAGGATCTGGTGGCGGATGTGCTGGGTGATGGTTACATCACCGCCCTCAACCTGGCTCCGTCAACGCCTTCCTGGCTCGAGGCCATCGGTGCCGGCCCACTCAAGCTGGGTCTCGACCTGCGTGGTGGTGTGCACTTCCTGATGGAGGTGGACATGGACGAAGCCCTGAGCCGGGTGCAGGAGCAGACGGTGCAGGACTTCCGCACCGACTTGCGTGAACAGCGCCTGCGTTATTCCGGTGTGCTGGCGAAAGACGGCGGCACCCTGGTGGTGTTCCGTGATGCCGAAACCCGTGACCAGGCGCTCAGCCACCTGCGTGGTCGTTACCCGGGGCTGGTGTTCTCCGACCGTGACAACGGCGAGACCTTCGGTCTGTTTGCGATGATGAGTGAGCAGCGGCTGAAGGAAGTGAAGGAATACGCCCTGCAGCAGAACATCACCATCATCCGTAACCGGGTCAACGAGCTGGGTGTGGCCGAGCCGCTGGTGCAGCGTCAGGGTGCCGAGCGTATCGTGGTGCAGTTGCCCGGTATTCAGGACACCGCCCGCGCCAAGGAAATCCTCGGCGCCACTGCGACCCTGGAATTCCGCCTGGTAGATGAAAGTGCCGATGTGGCCGCTGCCAGTGCCGGCCGGGTACCGCCCAACAGCGAGTTGATGCGGGACAGAGACGGTCGCCCGGTGGTGTTGCAAAAGCGCATCATCCTGACCGGTGAGCATATCGTGGATGCCAGCTCCGGCATGGACGAGTTCAGCCGCCCCCAGGTGAACATCAGTCTCGATGCCCCCGGTGGCAGTCGCATGGCCGATTTTACCAAGGATAATGTCGGTCGTCCGATGGCGACGGTGTTTACCGAGTACAAGCCCGGCGATGAGCAGAACGAAGATGGTACACGTCAGTTCCGCAAACAGCAGGAAGTGATCAACGTGGCCACCATACAGTCGCGGCTGGGGCGCAGTTTCCGTATCACCGGTATCGATTCCATGGCGGAAGCCCAGAATCTGGCGCTGCTGCTGCGGGCGGGTGCCCTGATTGCGCCCATCCAGATCGTGGAAGAGCGCACCATAGGCCCGAGCCTGGGACAGCAGAACGTGGAAAATGGCCTGCTGGCCATGGTCTACGGCATGCTGGCGGTGGTGCTGTTCATGCTGATCTATTATCGCAAGTTTGGCCTGGTGGCCAATGCGGCGCTGCTGGCCAACCTGGTGATCATCATCGGGGTGATGTCGATGGTGCCGGGGGCGACCATGACCCTGCCGGGTATTGCCGGCATCGTGCTGACCATCGGCATGTCAGTGGATGCCAACGTGCTGATCTTCGAACGGATCCGTGAGGAGCTGCGGGACGGGCGCGGAGTACAGCAGGCGATTCATATCGGCTATGACAAGGCGCTCGGCACCATTGCCGATGCCAACATCACTACCCTGCTTACCGCCATCATCCTGTTTGCGGTCGGCACCGGTCCCATCAAGGGCTTCGCCGTGACCCTGATGATCGGTATTCTCGCCTCCATGTTTACCGCCATCGTCGGTACCCGGGCTCTGGTCAACCTGCTCTGGGGCGGCAAGCGTCTCAGCAAACTGTCGATATGAGGAAATAACCGATGTTTGAGATCCTCAAAACCCGGGCGCCCATTCGCTTCATGCACTATTCAAAGGCGGCGACGGTGTTGTCGCTGGCCCTGATTGCGCTGTGCTTTTTCAGCCTCTTTACCCGGGGGCTGAACTGGGGCCTGGACTTCACCGGGGGCACCGTGGTCGAAGTCGCGTTCGAGCAGGCGGTTGTACTGGACGAGGTGCGCGATAACCTCGAACAGGTCGGCCTGTCGGGGGCGACGGTGCAGAACTTCGGTACCAGCAGGGACGTATTGATCCGGCTGGCGCCCCAGGAAGGGGTGGACGTGCAGCAGCAGGGCGAGTCGGTCATGACCGCCATGATGCAGGTGTCTGCCGAGGCAGAAATGAAGCGGCTGGAGTTCGTCGGCCCTGCCATCGGTGCCGAGCTGGCGGAGCAGGGTGGTCTGGCCATTCTGGTGGCCTTGCTCTGTATCCTGCTTTATGTCGGGATGCGCTTCGAATGGCGTCTGGCTTCCGGTGCCGTGCTGTCGCTGGCCCATGATGTGGTGATCACCCTGGGGGTGTTCTCCTGGATGCAAATCGAGGTGGACCTGACCATAGTGGCGGCCTTGCTGACGGTGGTGGGCTACTCGCTCAACGATACCATAGTAGTGTTCGACCGGGTGCGGGAAAACTTCCGCCGGGTGCGTGACACCAGCACCGCCGAGGTATTTGACGAGGCCATTACCGAAACCCTGAGCCGGACCCTGATCACCTCGGCCACCACTTTGGTGGTGGTGGTGGCGCTGTTCCTCAAGGGGGGCGCGCTGATCCACGGTTTTGCCACCGCGTTGCTGCTGGGCATCGGCTTCGGCACCTACTCTTCCATCTATATCGCCAGTGCCTGGGCCATGCTGCTCGGGGTACAGCGGGAGCATATGCTGCCGACACAGGTGGAGAAGGAAGGGGCGGATCAAGAGCCGTTACCCTGATAGCATCCTACCAAAGGGGCCTGTCGGGCCCCTTTTTATTGTGAAATGCATTTGCAACATGACAAATGTCGTGGAGCTGCATAACATGTGGTCATAATAAGACAAGTTCGGAGCCGTCTTGAAAGACAGATTATTGCTCGGTCCCTTGGCCTTTCTTGGTTTAATGCTGACCGGCTGCAGTGCGCCTCGGGTGGTGACGCCCACTCTGGTGTTACCCTTGCCGATGCAGGTTTCCTATGAAAGCGAGCTGGGAATTGCCCGTCTGGGACAGATGCTGAATTCACCGGGGTTGACGCCAGAGCAGCGCGCCGAGCTGTTTTTTCAGCGTGGCGTGGTGTTTGACCGGGTTGGACTGCGAGCCATGGCCCGCCTGGACTTTAACCGTGCGTTGCGGGAAAGGCCTGACTTTGCCGATGCCTATAACCTCAATGGCGTCTACCTGACCCAGAACCAGGAGTTTGACGAAGCCTACGAGGCTTTCGACTCGGCACTGGAGCTGGCGCCTGACTACGCCTACGCCAACCTGAACCGGGGCATCGCCCTGTATTACGGCGGCCGCCCCCAGCTGGCGGCACGGGATCTCAAGATTTTCCTGGAAGAAGACCCTTCCGACCCTTACCGGTTGCTGTGGTGGTATCTGGCGCTGGAGCAGCTCGATCCCGAGACCGCGACAGAGGCCTTGCACAGTCATCAGCAGATCCATGGCTCCGACGAGTGGGCCTGGGACATCGTCAACGTTTATCTGGGGTCGATGAGTGATGAACAACTGCTCAACCGTATCTCGGAAGAAAGTCAGGATAACCAGGAACTGGCCGAACGCCTGTGCGAAGCCTACTTCTATCTGGCCAAGCAAGCCCAGCATAATAAGCAACCGGAGCAGGCGGTGGTCTATTTCAAGCTGGCACTGGCCACCAACATCTACGATTTTGTCGAGCACCGCTATTCACTGCTCGAGCTGGATCTCATCGGTGAGCAGGCCCGCCTGAAACGCTGAAGACAGCCGTCAGTCAAACAAGCCAGCCCGCACCTTGTATCCTACCGCCAAGTGCGGGCTGGTTTCTCTTGCTGAAATCGATCAGTCATACCCCAAACCGCAACCCTGACCCGCATGCGACGCGGGCTACTGAACGCCGATGGCTGAAGGCTTACAGCTGCCTTCGACTGTGCTAGAATCCTGCGCCTTAAGCACCCTTGGATTACGTGAATATGCTTGAGCAAGTACGCATCGTGTTGGTCAATACCTCACATACCGGCAATATCGGCTCTGCCGCCCGCGCCATGAAAACCATGGGGCTGAGTGACCTGTGGCTGGTCGATCCGGTCAGCCCGCCGGACAGCCAGGCCATTGCCCTGGCCGCCGGTGCCAGCGATATTCTGGCCAATGCCCGCACCGTGCCGACCCTGGCCGAGGCCGTGGCCGACTGTGGCTTGGTGATCGGCACCAGTGCCCGTTCGCGTACCTGGTCCTGGCCCATGCTGGATGCCCGGGAGGCGGGAGAAAAAGTCATGACCGAAGCGCCGCGGCACAAGGTGGCGCTGGTGTTCGGTCGGGAGCGGACCGGTCTCTCCAACGACGAATTGCAGCAATGCCATTTTCACGTGGCCATTCCCGCCAATCCGGAATACAGCTCGCTCAACCTGGCGATGGCGGTGCAGACCCTGAGTTACGAAGTTCGCATGGCCTGGCTGGCAGGGGAGCAGGGAGCGGTGACCGAAATCGAACAGGACTACCCGCTGTCCGAGGATCTGGAACGTTTCTATCAGCATCTGGAGCAGACCCTGCTCGAAACCGGCTTCATCATCAAGCCCCATCCGGGACAGGTAATGACCAAACTGCGCCGGATGTTCAATCGGGCGCGACCGGAAGATCACGAGCTCAACATACTGCGCGGCATCCTGACTTCGGTGCAGAAAAAGGGCCGCTAACGGGAGCCGAATAGCTGACGGTTCTGGTCGGGTTAATACTTGACTGAAACACTCGGGTATGACACCCTGAGCCCATGTCTGAAAACGGTTTAATCACATGAGACTGACATCAAAAGGGCGTTACGCGGTAACCGCCATGCTGGATGTGGCGCTACACGGCGATACCGGCCCGGTGTCCCTGGCCGACATATCCGAGCGTCAGGGAATTTCCCTGTCTTACCTCGAGCAGTTGTTCGCCCGTTTGCGCAAGCAGGGCCTGGTCAGCAGCGTACGAGGTCCGGGTGGGGGCTACTTGCTGGGCATGAAAGCGACCGCTATTTCGGTGGGCGCCGTTATTGCCGCCGTCGATGAGTCGGTGGATGCCACCAAGTGTCAGGGCAAGGGGGACTGCCACAGCGGAAACCAGTGTCTGACCCATTCACTCTGGTGCGCGCTCAGTGATCGAATCAGCAATTTTCTTGATGGCATCAGCCTGGACGAGCTGGTTAACCAGCGGGATATCCGGCGGATTTCCGAGCGGCAAGACACCAATCTGAGCCTGCTGACTCTGGACGAGCCTGAACAACAGGCACAACAGAAAGTGAGCCTTAAAGTTCAACTTTAAAATGTCGATGACAAGACTGCCGAACAGGGCAGCGTTGGAACGGAGAATATGATGAAACTGCCCATTTATCTCGACTATGCGGCTACCTGCCCGGTAGACCCTCGCGTCGCCGAAAAAATGATGCAATGCCTGACCCAAGACGGCGTTTTTGGTAACCCGGCCTCCCGCTCGCACCGCTTCGGCTGGCAGGCGGAAGAGCTGGTTGATGTTGCCCGCAACCAGATTGCGGATCTGATCAATGCCGATCCGCGTGAAATCGTGTTCACCTCGGGTGCGACCGAATCCGATAACCTGGCCATCAAGGGTATTGCCAATTTCTACGGCAAGAAAGGCAAGCACATCATTACCTCCAAGACCGAGCACAAGGCTGTACTGGATCCCTGTCGCCAGCTGGAACGTGAAGGTTTCGAGGTCACCTATCTCGAGCCTCAGCCCAACGGCCTGTTCACTCTCGAGCAGATCGAAAATGCCATGCGTGATGACACCATTCTGGTGAGCATCATGCACGTGAACAATGAAACCGGCGTGATCCAGGACGTCAAGGCCATCGGCGAACTGTGCCGCAGCCGCAAGATCATGTTCCATGTGGATGCCGCCCAGAGCGCCGGCAAGACCGATATCGACGTGCAGGACATGAACATCGATCTGCTGTCCCTGTCAGCCCACAAGATTTACGGCCCCAAGGGCATCGGCGCCTTTACGTTTGCCGCAAGCCGCGCGTACGTCTGGAAGCCCAGATGCACGGTGGCGGCCACGAGCGGGGCATGCGCTCCGGTACCCTGGCGACCCACCAGATTGTCGGCATGGGTGAAGCCTTCCGTATCGCCAAGGAAGAAATGCACGCCGAAGGCGAGCGAATTCTGGCGCTGCGCAACCGTTTGTATGACGGGGTCAAGGATATCGAAGAAGTCTATGTCAACGGTGACCTGGAACAGCGGGTACCGGGCATTTTCAACATCAGTTTCGCCTATGTAGAAGGTGAGTCACTGATCATGGCACTGAAAGACCTGGCGGTCTCTTCCGGTTCTGCCTGTACCTCGGCCAGTCTGGAGCCGTCTTACGTACTGCGTGCCCTGGGGCTGAACGACGAGCTGGCGCACAGCTCCATCCGCTTCAGCATCGGTCGCTTTACCACCGAAGAACAGATTGACTACGCCGTGCGCCTGGTCAACGAGGCCATCGGCCGTCTGCGTGACATGTCTCCGCTGTGGGAAATGTTCAAGGACGGAATAGATCTGGATCAGGTTGAATGGGCACACCATTAAGGTGTCTAAATCATTGAAGCATGGGTGAGGAGTTAAATCATGGCTTACAGCGAAAAAGTAATAGATCACTATGAAAACCCCCGTAACGTCGGTGGTTTCGACAAGAACGATCCCAATGTAGCGACCGGCATGGTCGGTGCGCCGGCCTGTGGCGACGTGATGAAGCTGCAGCTGAAGATCAGCGACGAAGGCATCATCGAAGATGCCAAGTTCAAGACCTACGGCTGTGGTTCCGCCATCGCCTCCAGTTCGCTGATCACCGAGTGGGTGAAAGGCAAGAATCTGGACGAAGCGGCCAGCATCAAGAACACCCAGATCGCGGAAGAGCTGGCCCTGCCGCCGGTGAAAATCCACTGCTCCATTCTGGCAGAAGATGCCATCAAGGCAGCGATTGACGATTACAAGAAGAAGAAAAACCTGGCGTAAGACGGAGACACCATGGCGATCACCATTACCGATGCGGCTGCACAGCGGGTGCAGACCTTCCTGAACAACAGGGGCAAGGGCCTGGGATTGCGGCTGGGAGTGAAAACCTCCGGCTGCTCCGGTCTGGCCTATGTGCTGGAATTCGTCGACGAACTGTCCGAAGGCGACCAGGTGTTCGAGCATGGCGAGGTCAAGGTGATCGTCGACAGCAAGAGCCTGGTGTATCTGGACGGGACCGAGCTCGACTTCGCGAAGGAAGGCCTGAACGAGGGCTTTAAATTCAACAACCCCAATATCAACGGGGAATGTGGTTGCGGCGAAAGCTTTAACGTTTAAGGACCCCGGCATGAACTACTTCGAGCTGTTTGGCTTACCGGTCGAGTTTGGCCTCGACAGCCAGACACTGGCCGACACCTACCGTCAGCTGCAGATGCAGTTCCATCCCGACAAGTTTGCCTCCCGCCCCGAGCGGGAGCGCCTTCAGGCGGTACAACGTGCCGCCCAGATCAATGATGCGTTCACTACCCTCAAGCATCCCCTGAACCGTGCCGAATACCTGCTGTCCTTGCAGGGAATCGACATCCGTGCCGAACAACAAACCCTGAAAGATCCGCTGTTTCTGATGCAACAGATGGAGTGGCGCGAGCAGCTGGAAGAGATTCCCGCCGTTCAGGATGTGTTTGGTGCCATCATGGCGTTTGACCGGGAGCTGCAACAGGCCTCTGCCGACTTCTATGCCGAGCTGGAACAACAGCTCGGTTCTTCCCAGTGGCTGGATGCCGCCGATACGGTGCGCAAACTTAAATTCATGACCAAGCTGCATGCCGAACTCGAACGTTTGGAAGATGCGCAGCAGGAATTCTGAACCTCATGGCATTACTACAAATTTCCGAGCCGGGCCAGAGCGCGGCTCCTCATGAACACAAGTGGGCAGTGGGTATCGATCTCGGTACCACCAATTCGCTGGTGGCGGTGGTACGCAGCGGCCTGCCCGACACCCTGCCCGATGACCAGGGGCGCGAGCTGCTGCCGTCGGTGGTGCACTATACCCGGGACGGTCTGCGGATTGGCCATGACGCCAAGCACGAGGCCGAACTGGATCCGCAAAACACCATCGTCTCGGTGAAACGGCTGATGGGCAAGGCGCTGGCGGATATTCCTCGTCAGCGGCTGCCCTATGTCTTCCGCGAAACCGGAAACGGCGTGATCGAACTGGACACCCCCCAGGGCGCGGTCAATCCGGTACAGGTGTCGGCCGAAATCTTGAAAACCCTGGCACAAAGAGCCGAGCACAGCCTGGGTAACCCAATTCAGGGCGCCGTTATTACCGTGCCGGCCTATTTCGACGATGCCCAGCGCCAGGGCACCAAGGATGCGGCCCGTCTGGCCGGTCTTGAAGTGCTGCGGTTGCTCAACGAGCCTACCGCCGCCGCCATCGCCTATGGCCTGGACTCCGGTCAGGAAGGGGTGATTGCGGTTTACGATCTGGGCGGTGGTACTTTCGATATCTCCATTCTGCGTCTGCACAAGGGTGTGTTCGAGGTGCTGGCCACCGGCGGCGATTCCGCGCTGGGTGGTGACGACTTCGATCATGCGCTGGCCGACTGGATCCAGCAGCAGGCCAACATCGGCGAGCTGAGTCCGACTCAGCAGCGTAACCTGCTGGACGCCGCCTGTGCCGCCAAGCAGGCCCTGACCGACAGCGACACCGTATCGGTGAGCTGGGAAGGCTGGCAGGGTACCCTGAGCCGGACCGACTTCGATGCGCTTATCCTGCCCTGGGTCAACAAGACCCTGATGGCCTGCCGCCGGGCACTGAAAGATGCCGGTGTTAAGGTTGACGAAGTACAGCAAGTGGTAATGGTCGGCGGCTCGACCCGGGTGCCGCTGGTACGTGAGCGGGTCGGGGACTTCTTTGCGCGCGAACCCCTGACCAGTCTGGATCCGGACAAGGTCGTCGCCATCGGCGCCGCCATTCAGGCCGATGTGCTGATCGGCAACAAGCCGGACAGCGACATGCTGCTGCTGGATGTGATCCCGCTGTCGCTGGGGCTGGAAACCATGGGCGGCCTGGTGGAGAAGATCATTCCGCGCAACACCACCATACCGGTGGCCCGGGCGCAGGAATTCACCACCTTCAAGGACGGTCAGACCGCCATGGCCATCCATGTGTTGCAGGGCGAACGCGAGCTGGTGGCCGATTGCCGTTCCCTGGCCCGCTTCAACCTGACCGATATTCCGCCCATGGCCGCCGGTGCCGCCCATATCCGGGTCACCTTCCAGGTGGATGCGGACGGCCTGCTGTCGGTCAGCGCCACGGAGAAGTCCTCCGGGGCACAGGCCGCCATCGAGGTCAAACCCTCTTACGGGCTGAAGGAAGATGATATCGCCACCATGCTCAAGGCGTCGTTCGAACATGCGAAGGAAGACATCGACGCCCGTATGCTGGCCGAGCAAAAAGTGGAAGCGGCGCGGGTGATTGAAAATATCGTCAGCGCCCTGGCCGCCGACGGCGATGAACTGCTCAACGAGCAGGAGCGTGCCGACATCCTCGCGGCTGTCGAGTCACTGCAGCGCAGCGCCGAAGGGCAGGATCTGGATGCCATCAAGGTGGCGATAGAGCAAACCGACAAACAAACGGCCGATTTTGCCGCCCGCCGGATGGACGCCTCCATTCGCCGTGCCCTGGCCGGTCAACGAGTTGATAAGGTGTAACGATGCCGAAGATTGTTTTTCTGCCCCATGCCGAGCTGTGCCCCGAAGGGGCTGCGCTCGAAGCCAAGCTGGGCGAAACCGTACTGGACGTGGCCCTGCGCAATGGTATCGACATTGAGCACGCCTGTGAAAAATCCTGTGCCTGTACTACCTGTCATGTCATAGTGCGGGAAGGGTTCGACTCGCTGGAAGAAAGCTGCGAGCTGGAAGATGATATGCTGGACAAGGCCTGGGGGCTGGAGCCCGAATCGCGTCTGGGGTGTCAGGCCCGGGTAAGCGACGAGGATCTGGTGGTCGAGATCCCCAAATATACCGTGAACATGGTGTCCGAAGGTCATTGATCGGGGAGGGTGTATGAGTCTTAAGTGGACCGACAGTCGTGAAATCGCACTGGAGTTGCTGGATGCCTATCCGGAAACGGATCCCAAAACGGTGCGCTTTACCGATTTGCATCAGTGGATTTGCGAGCTGGAAGACTTTGACGACGATCCCGCCCATTCCAGCGAACGCATCCTCGAGGCCATCATCATGGTCTGGATGGATGAATACGAATAAAGCGGCAAGCAGCAACCGTGAGGAGTGAGTCGTAAGGCGTGAGGTGATTCTTCCCTGACGCCCCACCCTTTACCCTTACTGTTTTTAACTCACCGCTTACCGCTGTTTTCAAGCCACAGTTCTTCTGTGGCTTTTTCCGTTTTTCTGCCAACAGAACAAGGAATGATCATGCCTGCAATGATGAATGTCGTACTTAGTGCCGAAGCCGCTCCCGCGCAATGGGGCGACAAGGCGCTGTTGAGTTTTAAGGATGATGAAGCCCGGGTGCATGTGCCCAGCGCCGCCGAGCAGGAGCGCAAGGCGCAGCAGGCCGGGCGCAAGCTCGATGCCATGGGCATCAAGGCGGTGCGGCTGAGTGGCGATGGCTGGCAGTTGGAAACCCGCTGGGCCTTCGCCCAGGGCTTCTACAATGCCCGAGGCGGTCAGCAGCTGGAGTGGGGTGAGACGGCGGCGGAAGAGCTGGCCGAACTGCAAGCCCGCAACAAGGCCGCCCTCTGGGTGCGGGAGATGATCAACGGTACCCCGGAAGAGGTTTACCCGGCTTTTCTGGCCGCCGAGGCGGGCAAGTTCATTCAGTCGCTGGCCCCCCAGGCGGTGACCTATCGTACCTACAGTGGCGAACAGCTCAGGGATCTGGGTTATGTCGGTCTCTATGAGGTCGGCCGGGGCAGCGAACGCCCTCCCACCATGCTGGAGCTGGACTTCAATCCGGGTGGCCAGGCCGATGCGCCGGTCGCCGCGGCACTGGTGGGCAAGGGCATTACCTTCGACTCCGGCGGTTACAGTATCAAGTCGTCCGACGGCATGTCGGTGATGAAGTCCGACATGGGCGGTGCGGCCACCGTCACCGGCGCCTGGCGCTGGCTATCCAGCGCGGTCTGCAGCAACGGGTCAAGCTGTTCCTGTGCTGCGCCGAAAACCTGGTCTCGGGTCATGCCTACAAGCTGGGTGATATTCTTACCTACAAGAACGGCATTACCGTCGAGATCCTCAACACCGATGCGGAAGGCCGGCTGGTACTGGCCGATGGCCTGCTGGCGGCCAGCGCCACCGGTGCGCCCTTTATCCTGGATGCGGCGACCCTGACCGGTGCCGCCAAGATGGCGCTGGGCCGGGATTACAACGCGGTATTCAGCATGAACGAGACCCTGGCCCAGAGCACGGTACAGGCGGCCAGAGCCGAGTTTGAAAAAGCCTGGCACCTGCCGCTGGAGCCGTTCCATGTCGGCCAGCTGACCTCGTCGTTTGCCGATATGGCCAATATTCACGGTGGCGAGGGCATGGCCGGCGCCTCTACCGCAGCGGCCTTCCTGTCTCGTTTCGTGCCGGAAAGCGGCCGCCAGTGGGTGCACATGGACTTGTCCGGTTCTTATCAGAAGTCGGCCAACGATCTGTGGGCGGCCGGCGGCAAGGGCCATGGCGTGCGCACCATCGCCGCCATGCTGGCCCGGGTGTGTGAAGGTACCGACTAAGCACCAACAGCCACAAACGAGTACTTTGGGGCAATGGTGAGACCGTCGGGCAAAGGGCCAGCTCCGCCGACTCGCCGTAAACCCCTGGGGGCTCAGCCGCGCCATCCGTGGCGCGGATGGTCGGCTGAGCAGATCCCTTTGCCCTCGCTGAGACATCAGCGTCGTCTGTTTGTGCTGCCAATTTAGGGTGCAATTAAATTACCCGGCAATGGTGTTAACTTGGGCCGGCTTTACGTATAATTCGGCGCGCTTTATTCCGTCC
This sequence comes from Oceanisphaera psychrotolerans, assembly GCF_001870485.1. GTDB lineage: Bacteria > Pseudomonadota > Gammaproteobacteria > Enterobacterales > Aeromonadaceae > Oceanimonas > Oceanimonas psychrotolerans. Next base: position 73,269 of record NZ_MDKE01000001.1, read on the forward strand.
GACTGATTATTTAAGGAACAAACATGGCTATCGAACGTACTTTTTCCATCATCAAGCCTGATGCCGTCGCCAAGAACCTGATCGGTGCCATTTATCACCGTTTTGAAACTGCCGGCCTGAAAATCGTTGCCGCCAAAATGGTACACCTGAGCCAGGAACAGGCTGAAGGTTTCTACGCCGAGCACAGCGAGCGTCCTTTCTTCAAGGCGCTGGTTGACTTCATGACTTCCGGCCCGGTAATGGTTCAGGTACTGGAAGGCGAAAACGCCGTACTGCGTCACCGCGAAATCATGGGCGCCACCAACCCGGCCGACGCGCTGGCTGGTACCCTGCGTGCCGACTACGCCGACAGCATCGATGAAAACGCCGTACACGGTTCCGATGCCGCCGCTTCTGCCGCGCGCGAAATCGCTTACTTCTTCAGCGACGAAGAAGTGTGCCCGCGTACCCGCTAAGGGATAACGTATGGCGAAAAAGGAGCTTCGGCTCCTTTTTTTATGTCCGTGATCTCCCGGGCGGGACTACGTCGACTCGTCTTCCCGTCTCTGTCTGCTCCGAGCATGTCAGGGGCGGGATTTCCGAGCCCCCGGAGATGGGTGCGTGGCGTACCGGGGGAGGCGTTTTTTTCGTTATTATCGGCCGGCGAGTGCCATCGCCGATGCCACCACCACTGGCAACCAGATGCTAAACTCTGTACAATTTCGCGCCCTGTGGGCTCTGGTCAGAAAGCGAGAGGCAACCGATGAGTGAAACAAAAGTAAACCTGCTGGATCTGGATCGTGACGGCATGCGTGCGTTCTTTAATGAACTGGGCGAGAAGCCGTTCCGTGCCGATCAGGTGATGAAATGGATCTATCACTTCGGTTGTGACGACTTCGAGCAGATGACCAACATCAACAAGGTACTGCGCGGCAAATTGCAGCAGCAGGCCGAAATCCGCGCGCCGGAAATCAGCGTCGAGAAAAAATCTGCCGACGGCACCATCAAGTGGGCCATGCAGGTCGGTGGCCAGGAAGTGGAAACCGTCTATATTCCCGATGGTGACAGAGCCACCCTGTGTGTGTCTTCCCAGGTCGGTTGTGCACTGGACTGCAAGTTCTGCTCCACCGCCCAGCAGGGCTTCAACCGTAACCTCAAGGTTTCCGAAATCATCGGCCAGGTGTGGCGTGCCGCCAGCCGGGTGGGTTTTGTGCGGGATAGCGGACGCAAGCCGATCACCAATGTGGTGATGATGGGCATGGGTGAACCGCTGCTCAACCTCAACAATGTGGTACCGGCGATGCGCCTGATGCTGGAAGACTATGGCTTTGGCCTGTCCAAACGCCGGGTGACCCTGTCTACCTCCGGGGTGGTGCCGGCACTGGACAAGATGGGCGACATGATTGATGTGGCGCTGGCGGTTTCTCTGCATGCGCCCAACGACAAGCTGCGCTCCGAGATCATGCCGATCAACGACAAGTACAATATTGCTACTCTGCTCGACAGCGTGCGTCGTTACATTTCCAAATCCAATGCCAATCACGGCAAGGTCACCATCGAGTATGTGCTGCTCGATCACGTCAACGACGACATGCAGCATGCCCATGAGCTGGCCGAGTTGCTGAAGGATCTGCCCTGCAAGATCAACCTGATCCCGTTCAATCCCTTCCCGGGCAACGATTACGGCAAGCCGAGCAACAGCCGCATCGATCGCTTCAACAAGGTGTTGATGCAATACGGCAATACCGTCACCATCCGCAAGACCCGGGGCGATGACATCGATGCGGCCTGTGGCCAGCTGGTGGGGGATGTGATCGACCGGACCAAGCGCACCATGAAAAAACGGATGCAGGAACAAAGTATATCCGTCACAATGGTTTAAGGATAAAAATCATTGGTGTGAAAGGGAATGCGAACGGTTACTTTACTGCCGATGTTACTGATGGGGACCATGCTGGGTGGTTGTGTGCACGAAACCACCTATCTGACCGATGGTCATCAGTCCCGGGATGTGATGTTCAAGCCGGAGGACGCGGCATTGACTCGCATGAATCTTGGTTTGGAGTATTTGCGGCGGGGAAATGCGGGGCAGGCCAAGTACAATCTTGACCGGGCCGTGGCGCAGGATCCCCGCAATGCCGATGTTCACCTTGCTCGAGCCTATTTTTATCAGTCGGTGTCCGATCTCGAGCAGGCCGAAAAAAGCTATCGTCAGGTGCTGAAGCTGAACCCGCAACACGGCGACGGACTCAATAATTACGGTGTTTTTCTCTGTGGCCGGGAACGTTTCGATGAAGCGGATGTCATGTTCAGGAGGGCCGTGGTGTCACCTGGCTACGTACAGGTGGCAGACAGCTATGAAAATGCCGCTTTCTGTGCCCTTCAACATGACAAACCCCAGGCCGCGCTCGAGTATTTCCGGCGGGCACTGGAGTTCAGTCCGGCCAGACCGAAGGCGCTGCTTGGCAGTGCCGAGTTGCTGGTAGAACAAGGGGATGATGGTGGTGCGAGCGAATATCTAGCCCGTTATCGGGACGACCATCAGCCCAGTCCACAAAGTTTATGGTTAACAGTACGTACCGCAGAGGCACAGGGGAGTGTGGCGCAGGCCCAACTGGCCGGTGCCGAGCTGGTACGATTATTTCCGGATTCAGAGCAGGCCAGGCGATTCTTATCAAATGACTATTAATGAAGCAGACCCGCAGCCTCAGGCTGAAAAACCAGTGGTAACGGCCGGCCCAGGGGCCCTGTTGCGTGATGCCCGCGAAGCCAAAGGCTGGACCCAGGCCGAAGTGGCCCGACGGTTGAATCTGCGGTTGGCGGTGATCGAAGCCATCGACAGCGATCAATACAAGGCCGGGGTCGCCGTTACCTTTCTTCGTGGCTACGTGAAAGCCTATGCCAAGGTAGTGGGGGTCAAGGAACAGGACGCGGTAGCCGCCTTCGATGGCATGAGTGGCGTCGAGCAGATCAAGGCTGCGGCGCCCATGCAGAGCTTTTCCAGAAAGACCCGGCAGCAGGCCAACGACAACTGGCTCAAGCGGATCAGCTGGCTGGTGCTGTTTGGCCTCATCGGCTCACTGTTTTACTGGTGGTGGCAGGACAGCGGCGCCAACTACATGGAGCGCAGCCTGGAGCCGATCACGGAGTTGAATGAGCCGGCACCGGTTGCCCCCGAGCCGTTATCGCCGGAGCTTCCTCAGCCGATTATTCCCGAAGCCCCGTTACCGGACAGTCCCGAACAACCGGTCGTGACAACGCCCGATGCTGCGGCACCGGCACTGGCACAAGACAGCGTTGACAGCAGTGAAGCCGAAGCCGCCGCAGAGCCGGCCGTGGTTGCCGAGCCGGAACCGGAATTACCCGCAGCCAATCCCCGTTTGCTGGCCATGAGTTTCAGCGACGATTGCTGGATTAAAGTGACCGACAGTCGTGGCCGGGTGCTGTCCGAAGGAGTGCAAAAGGCCAGGCAATCGCTTAGTCTCGAAGGTGAACCGCCATTTCGTCTGGTGCTGGGGGCGCCTCATGCCGCCAGTGTCGACTACATGAACCAGCCGGTGGACCTGTCTTCTTTCAGCGCCGGCCGGGTGGCCCGGCTGACCGTACCGAAACCCTGATTAACGCAAGAGTAAATGATGTCCCTACATGACAGCCCCATCGTTCGTCGCCAATCCAAGCAAATTCGAGTTGGCTCCGTGCTGGTGGGGGGTGATGCCCCCATCAGCGTACAGACCATGACCAATACCCTGACCACGGACGTGGCGGCGACGCTGGCCCAGATCCGGGCGGTGGAGAAAGCCGGCGCCGACATAGTGCGGGTCTCGGTGCCGACCATGGAGGCGGCCGAAGCCTTCAAGCTGATCCGGGCCGGCACCAGCATGCCGCTGGTGGCGGACATTCACTTCGATTATCGCATCGCGCTGCAGGTGGCCGAATACGGCGCCGATTGTCTGCGTATCAACCCGGGTAACATCGGCCGGGAAGACCGGGTGCGTGCCGTGGTGGATTGCGCCCGGGACAAGGGCATTCCGATTCGTATCGGGGTCAACGGTGGTTCGCTGGAAAAGGATCTGCAGGAAAAGTACGGTGAGCCGACGCCCGCGGCGCTGGTGGAGTCCGCCCTGCGTCACGTCGATATTCTCGACCGGCTCAACTTCGATCAGTTCAAGGTCAGCGTCAAGGCGTCGGATGTCTTTCTGGCCGTTGGTGCCTACCGGGAACTGGCTCGGCAGATAGAACAGCCGTTGCACCTTGGCATTACCGAAGCCGGCGGTTTCCGCAGTGGCGCGGTCAAGTCCGCCATCGGTCTGGGCATGTTGCTGGCCGAAGGCATCGGTGACACCCTGCGCATTTCGCTGGCTGCCGATCCGGTGGAAGAGGTCAAGGTCGGTTTCGATATTCTCAAGTCCCTGCGTATCCGTGCCCGGGGCATCAACTTTATCGCCTGCCCGTCCTGTTCTCGTCAGGAGTTTGATGTGATCAGCACCGTCAACGAGCTGGAAAGCAGGCTGGAAGATATCGTGGTGCCGATGGATGTGTCCATTATCGGTTGCGTGGTCAACGGCCCCGGTGAAGCCTGATCTCCGATCTCGGTCTGGCCGGCGCCCAGCGCAAGAGCGCCCTCTACGACGGAGGGGAGCGGGTCGGCCGTCTCGACAACACCAGCCTGGTGGACGAGCTGGAAAGCCGCATTCGGGCCAAGGTGGCGATGATGGATCCGGCCGCCCGCATACCGGTGCAGCCCAAAGACTGAACCCTCGTGAAGAAGCGGATACTGCTGCTCTCACGCCGACACGCCGTAAGGGGCATGGTTCTCGCAGTTTCATCCTGCTGCGAACATTCACTGGATGTTCGGTCAGGCCGAAACTGCTCCTCACGGCGAGCTGGCTCGGCCCCTGGGGGCTCGGACATGCCGTCCCTGGCATGTCACGATCGGCTTAGTGAGCAGCAGAATCCGCTTGCCGAGCCTTGTGGCGTCGCCTCTGGCATTCAATTTTCTTTAAGCCGTCAAACATAGAGATATTTTCGTGGCCAAACAGATTCAAGCAATTCGTGGAATGAACGACTGCCTGCCGGAGCAGACTCCCGCCTGGCAGCAGGCCGAAGCGGTACTGCGTGACCTCATGCGTGCCTACGGTTACGCCGAAGTGCGCATGCCCATCATGGAAGTCACCGGGCTGTTCAAGCGGGCCATCGGTGAGGTTACCGACGTGGTCGAGAAGGAAATGTACACCTTCGACGATCGCAACGGCGACAGCATGACCCTGAGACCCGAAGGCACCGCCGGTTGCGTGCGCGCCGGAATCGAGCACGGCCTGCTCTACAATCAGGAGCGCCGCATGTGGTACATGGGTCCCATGTTCCGTTACGAGCGTCCGCAGAAAGGCCGTTACCGCCAGTTTCATCAGTTCGGGGTGGAAGTGTTTGGCCTGCAGGGGCCGGATATCGACGCCGAGCTGATCATGCTCACCGCCCGGTTGTGGAAGACGCTGGGTGTCAGCGAGCACCTGGTGCTGCAACTGAACAGCCTGGGTCAGCCCGAAGAGCGGGCCGAATACCGCCAGGCACTGGTGACTTATCTCGAGCAGCACAAAGACAAGCTGGATGAAGACAGTCAGCGCCGCCTGTACACCAACCCCTTGCGGGTGCTGGACAGCAAGAACCCCGAGGTGCAGGCCCTGTTGCAGGATGCACCGGTACTCGCCGACTACTTCGGCGAGCAGACCCGGACCCACTTCGAGGGACTGAAGGCGCTGCTGACATCAGCCGGAATCGCATTCGAAATCAACCCTCGTCTGGTCCGTGGTCTGGACTATTACAACCTGACCGTATTCGAATGGGTCACCGAGAGTCTGGGAGCCCAGGGCACCGTCTGTGGCGGCGGTCGTTACGATGGTCTGGTCGAGCAGCTGGGTGGTCAGGCCACGCCGGCGGTGGGTTTTGCCATGGGCATGGAGCGACTGGTATTGCTGCTTGAGACGCTCAATCAGGTTGAAGCACAGCCGGCACAGGCCGATGTGTATCTGGCGATGATGGGTGACAACAGTCAGGCGGCGGGTTTTGCCCTGGCCGAGCGGTTGCGCGATCAGCTGCCGGGTCTGCGGGTGATGAGCCACTGTGGTGGTGGTAACTTCAAGAAGCAGCTGAAACGGGCCGACAAGAGCGGGGCGGGCATCGCCCTGATCCTGGGCGAAGATGAAATCGCCCGCGGCGAAGTAACGGTCAAGTATCTGCGTGGCCAGGGGGAGCAACAGACCCTGGCGGTTAATGACATGATAGAACAGCTCGGGAAGGGGATCTAAGTGGATATTTACAGTACCGAAGAGCAACAACTGGAAACCCTGAAACGGTGGTGGCAGGAGTATGGCAAGTCCATCATTCTGGGTGCCGTGATCGGACTGGGCGGTTTGTTCGGCTGGCGTTACTACCAGAGTCATCAGATAGAGACGCGTGCCGCCGGCGCCGAGGCCTTTGCCCAGATCAGTGAGCAGTTGGCGACCGAAGGGCAGGCCGCCTTCGAGCAGGCGAGTGCCTTCGTTGAACAGAATCAGGGCAACAATTATGGCGAGCTGGCCGCCCTGCTGCTGGCGGCCGAAGCGGTGAAGGTCAATGATCTGGCGCTGGCCCGGCAACAGCTGGAGCTGGCCCTGGCCGGCACCGAGGATCCGGCGCTGAGTGACACCATTCGCCTGCGTCTGGCCCGGGTGTTGCTGGCGCAGAATGAGCCGACAGAGGCCCAGTCCTACCTGGATAATGTCACCGCCGATGCGTTTGGCGCCCTGCGCAGCGAAGTGCAGGGAGATCTCTTCATGGCCCAGGAGCAGCGTGATGCGGCCGGTGATGCTTACCGGGCGGCACGGGATGCCGGCGGCCTGACCGATAATCCGGGGCTGCAGCTGAAACTCGATAATCTGGCGGTGTCGACCGAGCTGGGTGACGAAGAATGAGCATGCGTAAACAACTGATCCTGATGCTACCGCTGGTGCTGGGCCTGACCGCCTGTTCCAGCCAGCCGGAAGTTGCACCGGCAAACCCCTTGCCGGACGTCAAGAATACCCTGGATACCAAACCACGCTGGTCGGCCTCGGTCGGTGACGGTGTCGGTGATTTCTATTCCCAGTTGAGCCCTGTGGTGGTCGGTGAGCGGGTGTTCGCCGCTTCCCGGGACGGCATGCTGGCGGCCTATGCCCGTGACAACGGCAAGCGGCAGTGGCAGTTGCGTCTGGACAAGCTGGATATCAATGACAACCAGCGTAGTCCCCGTATCTCCGGTGGCCTGACCGCCGCCTATGGCAACCTCTACTTCGGCTCCGAGAACGGTATCGTCTATGCCGTCTCCCAGGCCGATGGCAAGCTGCTCTGGACCCGGTCGGTGCCCGGTGAGGTACTGGCGGCCCCGGCGGTGGACGAAGGCAAGGTGGTGGTGCATACCAGCGCCGGCAATCTGGTGGCGCTGGACTCGACCAGCGGCGAGCAGCAGTGGCAATTGCGCAACGAGCAGCCCAGCCTGACCCTGCGCAGCATGGCCACGCCGGTCACCACCGGTGGTGCCGTACTCTATGGCCGTGCCGATGGTCGTCTGGGGGTTGCCCTGCTGGCCAACGGTCAGCCGGTACGCGATACCCGTATTGCCAGCCCTCGTGGTGCGACCGAGCTGGAACGCATGGTGGATGTGGCGGCCCGGCCGGTGATTCTGGGCGATATTCTGTTCACTATCGCTTATAATGGCCAATTGACCGCCCATCAGCTGATTTCGGGGCAAGAATTGTGGAAGCGCCAGTACCAGGGCTCTCAGGATCTGAGCACCGATGGTCGCCAGCTTTATATCAGCGACAGCCGCAGTCACCTGTTTGCGGTGGATGCGCGCAGCGGTATGGAGCTGTGGTCGAATACCGAGCTGGAAAATCGTCAGCTGACGGCCTCGGTGGTGTTCGGTGATTATCTGGTGGCTGGTGACGGTGAAGGTTACCTGTACTGGTTCGATCGTCAGAGCGGCGTGCTCAAATCGCTGCAGCGTATCGACAGCGAGGGGCTTTATGTGGCTCCCGTGGTAGCCGGCGATACCCTTTATGTGCAAAGCCGCGGCGGTGATCTGGTGGCCATCGGCCAACCCTGATCGCGGCGGACATGACACCACCGGCTCCTGATCGGCGATCAGGAGCCGTTATTGTTTTTTGGAGAAGTGTTTATGATGCCTGTTGTGGCCTTGGTGGGCCGCCCCAATGTGGGCAAATCCACCCTGTTTAATCGATTGACCCGTACCCGGGATGCGTTGGTGGCAGATTTTCCCGGCCTGACCCGGGATCGGAAGTATGGCCAGGCCAAGATTGGCGAGCTGGAATTTATCGTGGTCGATACCGGCGGTATCGACGGCACCGAAGAAGGCATCGAGCTGAAAATGGCCGAGCAGTCGCTGGCAGCCATCGACGAAGCGGATGTGGTGCTCTTTATGGTCGATGCCCGTGCCGGCCTGACGGTAGCGGACGAAGCCATTGCCGCACACCTGCGTCGTTGTCAGAAAGACACCTTGCTGGTAGCCAACAAGACCGATGGTATCGATGCAGATACCGCCGTCAGCGAGTTCTATCAACTGGGCCTGGGTGATATCTATCAGATCGCCGCCGCCCATGGCCGAGGCGTGCTGAATCTGCTGGAAACGGCGCTGGCCCCCCAGCTGGAAGAGCTGGCTGCCGAGGCAGAGCCGGAGTCGGATGATACCGAGGGTGATGAACTCGATTTTGACCAGCTTGATATTGACCAGTCCGATCTGAACAGTGTTATCGAGGCGATGGACCGGATTGACGAAGAAGAGGCGGTGCCGTTCGAGGATCTGCCCATCAAGCTGGCCATCGTCGGTCGCCCCAACGTGGGCAAGTCGACCCTGACCAACCGCATTCTCGGTGAAGACCGGGTGGTGGTGTACGACATGCCGGGCACGACCCGCGATTCCATTTACATTCCGATGAAGCGGGATGAGCGGGATTTCATCCTGATCGACACCGCCGGCGTTCGTCGTCGGGGCAAGGTACACGAAACCGTCGAAAAGTTTTCGGTGATCAAGACCCTGAAGGCGATCGAAGACGCCAACGTGGTATTGCTGGTGCTGGATGCCCGTGAAGGCATTTCCGATCAGGATCTCAGCCTGCTGGGCTTCGTGCTCAACGCCGGACGCAGTATCGTGCTGGCGGTCAACAAGTGGGACGGCCTGAACCAGGACGTGAAGGACGAGATCAAGCGCGAGCTGGACCGTCGCCTCGGCTTCATCGACTTTGCTCGCCTGCACTTTATCTCGGCGCTGCACGGCAGCGGCGTGGGTAACCTGTTCGGCTCGGTGGTGGAGGCGTATGAGTCGGCCACCAAGCGGGTGAACACCTCCATGCTGACCCGCATCATGCAGATGGCACAGGACGATCATCAGCCGCCGCTGGTACGGGGTCGCCGGGTCAAGCTCAAGTACGCTCATGCGGGGGGGTACAACCCGCCACGCATCATAGTGCACGGCAACCAGGTAAAGGACTTGCCCGAATCCTACAAGCGTTACCTGATCAATTACTTCCGCCGCTCGCTGCAGGTGATGGGTACCCCCATCCGGGTCGAGTTCCAGGAAGGGGATAACCCCTACGCCGGGATCAAGAACAAGCTGACGGAAACCCAGCTGCGCAAGCGCAAACGCATGATGCGTTTCATCAAGAAAAAATAAGCAATCAAACGCCGGCCCAGCCGGCGTTTTTCATGAGAAAGTCTGAGCAGTCAGACATGAAGCCTGAGGTGTCAGGCCGGCGCTGCACGCAGCTACCGGACTGACGCTTCCCCCTTTACTCCTTATCCTTCACGTTCTTTTCTTGGTCTAGTATGGATAGCAGGGCCGCAGTGGCCCGTTATGGACAAGGGGAAACATTATGTATAAATCGCTGTTGGTGGCCGTGGACGGCTCGGAACACGGTAAAAAGGCCCTCACGCTGGCCTGCCATCTGGCTCGGCAGGATCATGCCAGGCTGCATATTCTGCATGTTCCCGAAGTGCTGACACAGGAATCGACCCTGATATGGGGCATCGGTGCCGTCGCCATCGAAGACAGTCGCAACAAGCTGGAAGCCATCGGCAAAAAAGTCATCGAACAGGCCGAAGCCGAAGCCAGAGCGCTGGGCGCAACTCAAATAGAGACCCATCTTGCTCAGGGAGAGCCGGCCCGGGCCATTATCCATCAGGCAGAGACGCTCGGCGTCGAGGTGATAGTACTGGGTTGTCGCGGCCTGGGTGATCTGGCCGGACTGGTGATGGGCAGCGTCTCGCACAAGGTTACCCATGGTGCCAAGTGTGGGGTTATTACCGTACGCTGACCGCCGCACCACATCGATGGGGTGGGAGGCGGTGACGGACAATCGCGCCTCGTGCTACCGCGGGGAAAACCAGCAGGCCGGGAAGACCGATTGTAAATAAAAGGTGATGGCGGCTCAGGCCGCCGACTCGGTGTTGAACTGGGTCAGAAAATAGGCTCTGTTACGGCTCAATATTTTACGGCGAGCGTCCTGCATCTGGAGCTTACGGCGGGGCGACCAGGTGGCCGTCTTGCGCTGTTTCAACAAGATACGTCTTCGTTTTTGCATGATGAATTCCTCTTTAACCGGTGCAGCTCTGCAATTGGAGTGCAGTATGATTTCATTTGATATCAGGTTGCGCTGCCCGGGTAAAGTGACATTACTGTTAAAGTTCCGGATCTGCCGATGCGCTCTCACGCTGGGCGGTCAGGCCGGGATCCGTCGTCGGATTGTCGAGCCACAGCAGGCTCTGGTAATACTGACGGATATTGTTGACAAATTGTTGCGCCTCCCGGCCGCGGGCATAGCCGTAGCGGGTTTTGCTGTGCCACTTGGGCTGGTGCAGCAGCGGCAGACTCTCTTTTACCTCGGCCCAGGAATTGGGGTTCTGATCGCGCATCCGGGTCAGACGACGCGCATCCAGCATATGCCCCAGCCCCAGATTGTAGGCCGCCAGCGCAAACCACACTCGTTCATCTTCGGGAATGGCGTCCGGCAATCGTTCCATCAGTGAGGTCAGGTAGCGGGCGCCGCCGCGAATGCTCTGCTCCGGATCCAGTCGGTTTTCTACTCCGACCTGTCTGGCGGTGTCTTCGGTCAGCATCATCATGCCGCGCACGCCGGTATAGGAACGGGCCTTGGGATCCCAGTGTGATTCCTGGTAACTGATGGCTGCCAGCAGGCGCCAGTCCAGCTCCCCGGCATAACGTTCGAACAGCGGCTGATAGCGGGGCAGAATATCTTCCGTTCGGCGCAGAAAGGTGCGGGTATCCACATAATCGAAATTCTGTATGTGGCCGAAATATTTTTCGTTCAACCGGGCCAGGGTGCCGGAGCGATTCAACTGGTCAAAAAACACCAGCATCTGGCCGAGCAGGCTGTCGTCGGCACGCTGATCCAGCATCCAGGCAACCGGCTGGGACTCCCCCAGGGTAAAGGCGGCGTCGATATTGGGATAATAGCGCTGCGTGCGGGCCAGCAACGTGTCGGCCACCAGGGTATGAGCCGTTTGGCCTTCGGCCACCTGGCGCAGCAAGTCTTCTTCATCCGAATCCCGCCGGGTTTCCCAGTGCAGCTCGGGCAATTCCTGCTGCAGTTTGTTCAGCCATTCGGCCTGGCTGGAGCCGGCGAGTACCCTCACTTCACCCTGTATTTGCTCGGGATCATCCGGGCGGGGATCACCCTTGCGATAGACCAGGGTCTGGGCGATTTCGTAATAACTGGGGCCAAAACGATACTGCTGGCGACGCAGGGGCGTGCTGATCAGGCCGGCGGCGAGCATATCGACCTTGCCCGAGTCGAGCAGCACGAAGAGCTCGTCCAGGCTGTAGGCCGGGACCATCTGCAGCTCCACGCCCTGATGTTCGGCAAAAAGCCGGGCCAGTTCATAATCCAGTCCTTCTTCCTGATCATCCCGCAGAAAATAATAAAGCGGATGATAGAGGGTGCCGACCCGCAAGGCTCCTCGAGACTGGATTTGCTCCTGCTGGGTACGGGCATATTCTTGGGGGTCACAGCCGCCGAGGCCCAGCAAACTCAGCAGCAGGGTGGCTTTGGCAAGCATCAGAACAGGGCGCAAAGGCGGCTCCTCATTTAACTCAGTCGGCATTTTATAGCAGAAGTTGACCACTTCGTCAGGCAAACGCCGATCTTTCCGCGGGACCTGGCAGAACAAGGCGCTGGAAATCGGCGTCGACAGGGCAGGGGTGTAAACCTATAATACCGCCAATTTCTCAACCCCCCATTCACTCACGCTTTGAGAATTGCCACTATGGAAATACTGAGAGGCTCACCGGCCTTATCCGGTTTCAGGACCCAGGCTCTGGTTCGCCGGGCCCAGGAACAGGATCTGCCGCTGGCAGGAATCGAAACCGAGTATGTGCACTTTGTTGCACTGAACGCCAACCTCGAGGCCGACAGTCGACAAATCCTGAGCCAGCTGCTCGACAGCCCCGCCCAGGGCATTACTCCTTCCGCCGGCAGTCTGCTGGTGGTGGTCACCCCCCGCCCCGGAACCCTTTCTCCCTGGTCCAGTAAGGCCACCGACATCGCCCGCAACTGCGGCCTGAAGCCGGTCAAGCGTATCGAGCGGGGCATCGCCTATTACCTGAGCTTCGAGCGCACTCCCAGCGCGGCCGAGCTTGAGGCGGTCAAGGCCATGCTGCACGACCGCATGACCGAGGTGACGCTGGACAGTCTGGAAGATGCCAGTTGCCTCTTTGCCGAGGCCGAGCCGGCCCCGGTGACCGCAGTGGATATTCTGGGTGGCGGGCGCGAAGCGCTGGCCGAGGCCAATGTGCGCATGGGCCTGGCACTGGCCGACGATGAAATCGATTATCTGTATGAAGGTTTTACCGGCCTGGGCCGTAATCCCAACGATATCGAGCTCTACATGTTCGCCCAGGCCAACTCGGAGCATTGCCGGCACAAGATCTTCAACGCCGACTGGACCATCGACGGCATCGAGCAGCCCAAGTCGCTGTTCAAGATGATCAAGAATACCTTCGAGCAGACGCCGGAACACGTGCTGTCGGCCTACAAGGATAATGCGGCGGTCATGGCCGGCTCAACCGCCGGACGTTTCTTCCCCAGCCCCCAGTCCGGTGAATATGCGTATCATCAGGAAGACATTCATATTCTGATGAAGGTGGAAACCCACAACCACCCCACCGCCATTTCCCCCTATGCGGGGGCCGCCACCGGTTCCGGCGGCGAAATTCGTGACGAAGGCGCCACCGGCCGCGGCTCCAAGCCCAAGGCAGGTCTGGTCGGTTTCAGCGTGTCCAACCTGAAAATTCCCGGCTATGCCCGCCCCTGGGAGCAGGACTTCGGCAAACCCGAGCGTATCGTCAGCGCCCTCGACATCATGATCGACGGCCCGCTGGGTGGCGCGGCCTTCAACAACGAATTCGGCCGTCCGGCCCTGCTCGGTTATTTCCGTACCTTCGAAGAGCAGGTATCGAGTTTCAACGGCGAGGAAGTGCGTGGCTATCACAAGCCGATCATGCTGGCCGGTGGTCTGGGCAACATTCGCGGCGAACACGTGCAGAAAGGCGAAATCACCGTGGGTGCCAAGCTGGTGGTACTGGGTGGTCCGGCGATGAACATCGGTCTGGGCGGCGGTGCGGCGTCCTCCATGGCGTCCGGCCAGTCCAGTGAAGACCTGGATTTTGCCTCGGTACAGCGTGACAACCCGGAAATGGAGCGTCGCTGTCAGGAAGTGATCGACCGTTGCTGGGCCATGGGTGATCAGAACCCGATCCAGTTCATCCACGATGTGGGCGCGGGTGGTTTGTCCAACGCCATGCCCGAGCTGGTCAACGACGGTGGCCGCGGTGGTCGCTTCGAACTGCGCAATATTCCCAACGACGAGCCGGGCATGAGCCCGCTGCAAATCTGGTGTAACGAGTCCCAGGAGCGCTACGTGATGTCGGTAGCCGGCGATCGGATGGCGGAATTCGAAGCCATCTGTCGCCGTGAGCGGGCGCCTTTCGCCGTGGTCGGTGAAGCGACGGCCGAGCCGCACCTGAGCCTGCATGATGAGCACTTCGATAACCAGCCCATCGATATGCCGTTGGAAGTGCTGTTGGGCAAGCCGCCCAAGATGCAGCGCGATGTGACCACCGCCGCTCATCAGAGCCCGGCACTGGAACTGCACGGCATCAATATCAAGGACGCCGCCGAACGGGTACTGACCCTGCCGGCGGTCGCCGACAAGGGCTTCCTGATCACCATCGGTGACCGTACCGTTACCGGTCTGGTTGCCCGGGACCAGATGGTGGGCCCCTGGCAGGTGCCGGTGGCCGACTGTGCCGTCACCGCGGCCGCCTTCGATACCTATGCCGGTGAGGCCATGTCGATGGGTGAGCGGGCTCCGGTGGCCCTGCTCGATTTCGCCGCCTCGGCCCGACTGGCCGTGGCCGAGTCGATCACCAATATTGCCGCCACCGACATCGGTGAGCTCGAGCGCATCAAACTGTCTGCCAACTGGATGTCTGCCGCCGGTCACCCCGGTGAAGACGCCGGTCTGTACGAAGCGGTCAAGGCCGTGGGCGAAGAGTTGTGTCCGGCGCTGGGTCTGACCATACCGGTGGGCAAGGACTCGATGTCGATGAAAACCCGCTGGCAGCAAAACGGCGAAGATCAGTCGGTGACCGCACCACTGTCGCTGGTGATCACCGCCTTCGGTCGGGTGAATGATGTGCGTGCCACCGTGACGCCCTGGCTGCGCAGCGATCAGGGCGATACCGATCTGATCCTGATTGACCTGGGCAATGGCAAGAACCGTCTGGGCGCCTCGGCGCTGGCGCAGGTGTACCGTCAGCTGGGCGACAAGCCCGCGGATCTGGACAGCCCGGAGCAGCTGAAAAGTTTCTTCTATGCCATTCAGGCGCTGGTGGCCGAGAACAAGCTGCTGGCCTACCACGACAAGGGCGATGGCGGCCTGTACGTGACCCTGGCGGAGATGGCCTTCGCCGGCAACACCGGTCTGGATATCGAACTGGACCTGCTGGGTGCCGATCAGCTGGCGGCCCTGTTCAACGAAGAGCTGGGTGCCGTGATCCAGGTTCGCCGGGAAGACAAGGAAGCGGTGCTCACCTGTCTGGCCGGTCATGGCCTGGCCGCGTGCAGCCATGTGATCGGTCAGCTTAACCAGGATGATCAGCTGCGCTTCTTCTTCGCCGGTGACGAAGTCTATGCCGCGCCGCGCACCGAGCTGCGCCGTCTGTGGTCCGAGACCAGTTACCGGATGCAGGCGCTGCGTGACAACCCGGATTGTGCCAAGAGCGAGTTTGAAGCCAAGCAGGACGCCTCCAACCCGGGGCTGTCGGTGTCGCTCAGCTTCGATCCCAAGGAAGACATCGCCGCGCCCTTTATCGCCAAAGGCGTGCATCCGCGCATGGCCATTCTGCGCGAGCAGGGCGTCAACTCCCATATGGAGATGGCGGCGGCCTTCGATCGCGCCGGTTTTGCCTCCGTCGACGTGCACATGAGCGATCTGCAGAGCGGTCGTTACCGGCTGGACGAGTTTGCCGGCCTGGTGGCCTGTGGCGGCTTCTCCTACGGTGACGTGCTGGGCGCGGGCGGCGGCTGGGCCAAGTCGGTGCTGTTCAACGAGGCGCTGCGCGCTCAGTTTGAAGCCTTCTTTGCCCGCCAGGACAGCTTTGCCTGGGCGTGTGCAACGGTTGCCAGATGCTGTCCCGCCTGCGGGATCTCATCCCCGGTGCGGCGCACTGGCCGGACTTCGTGCGCAACACCTCCGAGCGTTTCGAAGCCCGTTTCAGCCTGGTGGAAGTACAGGAGTCACCCAGCCTGTTCCTGTCCGGTATGGCCGGCTCTCGTCTGCCCATCGCCGTCTCTCATGGCGAAGGTCGGGTACAGCCGCTGCACGCGGATATCAGCGCCATCGAGGCCAGCGGTACCGTGGCGCTGCGCTATGTGGACAACCAGGGCCTGGCGACCGAACGTTATCCGTTCAACCCGAATGGCTCTGCCAACGGCATTACCGGCCTCACCAGTCAGGATGGCCGGGTTACCATCATGATGCCGCACCCGGAGCGGGTGTTCCGCACCGTGGCCAACTCCTGGCACCCGGACGGCTGGGGCGAGGATGGCGGCTGGATGCGTATCTTCCGCAACGCCCGTAAAAACCTCGGCTGATGTAAATTGTCGCCAATACTAAACAAGCCCGCAGCAATGCGGGCTTTTTATTTCTCATTTGAATCTATATGATAACACTGCCCGAAAAACAACCACTGCAAACAGTGCTTCGCGACCTGGTGAACAGGGCGAGGAAGGGAGTGTATCGAGCCCATTCATTCCACCAGTAGAGTGCGGACATGGATTACAGTAATTTGTTATGGACCACCCCGGTCGACTGGCATCGGGTCAGCACGGACTGCTTGCGGGAACTTGCCGCCAGTTCACTGACTCTGGTGCGGGAAGTCATGCAGTATACCCGGGAGGGAATCGTGGTGATGGATGCCCGCGGTCGGGTGGTCGGCGTCAATCCGGCTTTTTGCCGGCTCTGCGAGCTGGAGGCCGCCGATATCGAAGGTTGTCACATCACCAATCTCAACCAGGATCTGCACGAACGTCGCTACTATCGCCAGATCTGGCATCAACTGCAGCGGCAGGGATACTGGCAGGGTGAAGTACAGCATCATAACCGTCAGGGTGCGCTGGCCACCCACTGGCTGACACTGCATCTGGTCAGGGATAATCAATCCCGGGTCGGCCATATTATCGGTATCCTCGACGACATCAGCCGGCTCAGGCAGTCCGAGGAGCGGCTCAGCTACCTGGCACACCACGATGCCCTGACCGGCACCGCCAACCGCACCTTTCTGCTGAGCTGGTTCGACAAGGTGAAGACGGCACTGGAACAGGACGAGCAGTTGGCACTGCTGTTCATCGATCTCGATCGTTTCAAGCCCATCAACGACAGCTTTGGCCACGGGGTGGGAGATGAGGTGCTCAGGGTGCTGGCCGCCCGACTGCAGACGCAGATAGATGCCAATGAGCTGGTGGCGCGTATCGGCGGTGACGAGTTCGTGATGATATGGCGCAGGCCGGTGACGGAGACGGCGCTGATGGCCAGGGCGGAGCAGTTACTGACCCGGCTGAAGGCCCCGATGCAGGTGGCGGGTTATGAGCTGAGCGTGGGCGCCAGTATCGGCATCAGCTTCTATCCCGAACAGGGGCTGGAGCTCGATACCCTGCTGCGCTATGCGGATACCGCCATGTATGAGGCCAAGACCTACAGCAATACCCGGGTCTGCCTGTTTGACCGTGGCCAGTTCGCCCGGTTGGAACTGCAGCAGCGACTGGCCGGAGAATTTCTCCAGGCAATAGAGTGCCAACAGTTGTTTCTGGAGTACCAGCCCACCCTGGCACTGGACAGCAACCGGTGGCTCAGCCTGGAGGCGCTATTGCGTTGGCGCCATCCCGAGTTGGGAGTCCTGTATCCGGAGCAGTTTCTGCCGGCCGCCGGTGCGGCGGGCCTGCTGTTGCGACTGGCCGACTGGGTCTTTACCGATGCGGTCCGGCAGGTTCGTCACTGGCAGCAGCAGGACGACTGGCAGGGGCGAGTCAGCATCAACCTGAATGGTCTGGAGCTGGAGCAGCAGCGGAGTGGCCATTGGCTGGCGTTGTTGCAGCACCAGGAGGTGAGCCCCGGTTCCTTTATTCTGGAATTGCGCAGCGATTTCATGATGCGCCGCAGCGAGTCGTTGCAGGGGGTGCTGAGTCGCTTCCGGACGGCCGGCATGGCGGTGTATCTGGATAATGTCGGGGCGGCGGGACGATTCAACTTCGGCAAGCTCAGGCAGCTACCGATCGATGGCATCAAGATTGACCGCAGTCTGCTGTCCGATCAGTTCGACACCCTGGACCAGTCGGTTATCCGCTCGCTACTGTTGCTGTCCCGAAGCCTGGACATCGAGGCGGTGGCCTGCGGTGTGGAAACCGAAGAACAGGTGCAGTTTCTGCACCGGTACGGTTGTGAAGCGGTGCAGGGCCGGCTGCTGGCACCCCCGATGAGTCCGGAGGAGTTGGGCAGGGCTTGCTGCCACGGGCCGGACGGGAGTCGTCATTAGGTTTACTCCAGGCCGTGCAGAGACAGTTTCCCCGGTGCGACTTCCAGGCTCAGCACCTTGTTTTTCAGCTGGCGCTGCACCGGATCCTGCTCATCCAGGGTATACACCGGGTACTGGGACAGATAACCGGCCATTGCCTGCAGCAGCATCGGCAGCATAAAGCTGCCCTGAGGGGAGCTGTCATTCTGATTCAGTCGATAATTCAACAGTTCGAACTCGTCCAGAAACAGGGCTCCTTGCTCATCGTCATAACGAGGGCGGGCGCTGAAGTCGCCGTTGATATCCCAGCGGTAATGCTGCTCTCCCTGACTGACCGAGATAATCCCCTGCCCCAGTACCCGGGCCTTGTCCGGACTCTGTCGTCCCAGCTCGACCTTGATATCCTGCAGCTGGATCCCGGCCGACAACCAGTCGCCCAGGGTGAATGGAAATTCCTTGCCAAGCTGCAGCGCAAGCTGGCGGTTGAGCTGTTGTTCGGTCAGCGTCAGGGTTTGTGCCGAGGCCCAGCCACTGAAGCCAAAGACCATTAAAAAAAGTATAATTTTCATTAGCCTGTATCCATGTCCCGGTTTTCTGTAACGTAACCAGTCTGCACCGTGCCGCTTTAGAGGAGCAAGGCATTTTTGAGTGATTATATTTATACCATATTGGGCTGGCTGCTCTTCATCGCCCACACCAGTCTGGTGATAGGGGTGACACTCAGGGTGATCATGAAGCGCCGGCCCGTCGGGGTGTCCCTGGCCTGGCTGGCGCTGATTTTTGCCATCCCCATTCTCGGGGTCGCGACCTATGTGCTGTTTGGCGAGGTACGCCTCGGTCGCAAACGCGCAGAGCGGGCCAAAACCATGTACCGGCCCTATGCAGACTGGATCAGCGTGCTGGTGGCGCGCTTTCCCGGTCAGAAGTTCGAGGTCAGCGATCCGGTCAGGCCCATCTATGAGCTGGTCAAGGCCCGGCTCAATATGCCGATGCTGAGCGGCAACGGCATGACACTGTTGCAGCAGCCGGGCGACATCCTCGCGGCAATGCAGGCCGATATCCGCTCGGCGCGCAGTTCCTGCTATCTGGAATTCTATATCTGGCATGCCGGAGGGCGTGCCGATGATATTGCCTTTGAATTGATGAATGCCGCCCGGCGGGGGGTGGACTGCCGTGTGTTGCTCGACTCGGTGGGTAGCGCCGATTTCTTTCGCAGCCATTGGCCCAGACGGTTGCGCAAGGCGGGTGTCAAGCTGATAGAAGTGTTGCCGGTGGGGGCCTTCCGGGTGTTTTTCGAGCGCCAGGATCTGCGCATGCACCGCAAGCTGGTGGTCATCGACGACGACGTGGCCTATACCGGCTCCATGAACCTGGTGGATCCGGCCTGTTTCAAGCAGGATGCGGGCGTGGGGCAGTGGGTCGACATCATGCTGCGGATCCGTGGCCCCATCGTGCCCATCTTCTGGTCGCTGTTTGTGTGGGACTGGGAAATGGAAACCGGTGAACGGCTGCTGGAGCAGCTGGAATACCACCCCATCAGTTGTCTGGACAACCAGCTCAAGCTGCAGTTACTGCCCTCGGGGCCCTTCATGGGCGGCGATGCCATCCAGCAAAGTCTGCTGACCGCCATTTATCAGGCCCGGCGGCGACTGGTGCTGATCACGCCTTATTTTGTGCCCGACGATCCCCTGGTGGCAGCCTTGTGCTCGGCGGCAGACCGGGGCGTCGAGGTGCAGCTGGTATTACCGGCCAGAAACGATTCCCGTATGGTCAACTATGCCTGCAATGCCTTCTTCGACGAGTTGCTGCATTCGGGGGTGGAAATACACCTGTATGCCGCCGGTTTGCTGCACACCAAGTGTGTGCTGGTCGATCATCAGTTTGCCCTGGTGGGCACGGTAAATCTGGACAAGCGCAGCCTGTGGCTGAACTTTGAAATGACGTTGCTGGTGGATGACGGCGAGGCGATGGGAGAGCTGTTGCAGCTGGCCGACGGCTATCTGGCCGATGCTCAGCCGATATCCTGGCTGGAGTGGCGCCGGCGACCGCTGCGCCGACGGGTGGCGGAAAACCTGTTCTACCTGTTGAGTCCGCTGCTGTAAAGCCAAGACTGGGGACTGGGGAATAGGGAACCGGGGATTTGACGTCCCCGAGTCACCGCTTTACTGCCGATAATGCTTGAGGAAGCGGGCGAGGCGGCCGATGGCGTCTTCCAGCTCTTCTACCCGCGGCAGGGTGACCAGGCGGAAGTGATCCGGTGATGGCCAATTGAAGCCGGTGCCCTGTACCAGCAGCATTTTTTCCTGCAGCAAGAGATCATACACCATCTTCTGATCGTCCTTGATGTTGTACATCTTGGGATCCAGGCGGGGGAACATGTAGATGGCGCCCTTGGGTTTGACGCAACTCACGCCCGGGATCTCGTTCAGCAGCTCCCAGGCCCGGTCACGCTGGCGGCGTAGCCGACCGCCGGGCAACACCAGTTCGTTGATGCTCTGATAGCCGCCCAGCGCCGCCTGAATGGAGTGCTGCATGGGCACATTGGCACACAGCCGCATGGACGACAGCATCTCCAGCCCTTCGATATAGCCCCGGGCCTGGTGCTTGGGACCGCTCAGCATCATCCAGCCCTGACGGAAACCGGCGGCACGATAGCTCTTGGACAGACCGTTGAAGGTGGCGACCAGCACGTCGTCACAGAGGGTGCACACCGAATGGTGGGCCACGTCATCGTAGAGGATCTTGTCGTAGATTTCGTCGGCGAAGATGATCAGCTTGTTCTGGCGGGCGATCTCTATCACCTCCAGCAGGAATTCACTGCCGTAAACGGCGCCGGTGGGATTGTTGGGGTTGATCAGCACGATGCCCTTGGTACGCGGGGTGATCTTGGATTTGATGTCGTCCAGATCCGGGTACCAGTCGGCCTGTTCGTCACAGGTGTAATGCACCGCCTTGCCGCCGGAAAGGGTAACCGCCGCCGTCCATAACGGATAGTCGGGGGAGGGCACCAGAATTTCGTCGCCGTTGTTCAGCAGCGCCTGCATCGCCATCACGATCAGCTCCGACACCCCGTTGCCGATGTAGATATCGTCCAGATCGGTGGTGCGCAAGCCTTTCTGCTGGTAATACTGCATCACCGCCTTGCGTGCCGAAAACAACCCCTTGGAATCGCAGTAGCCCTGGCTGGTCGGCAGGTTGACGATCACGTCTTTCAGTAGCTCTTCCGGCGCCTCGAAGCCGAAGGGCGCGGGGTTGCCGATGTTGAGCTTGAGGATGCGATGACCTTCGTCTTCCAGGCGACGGGCCTCTTTGTGGACTGGCCCGCGGATGTCGTAACAGACGTTGTCCAGCTTGTGCGATTTTTCTACGGAATACATGGGTGCTAACGGCCTCGGATTACAGACCGGCCCGGGCTGTCACCGACAAGCAGAACGCCAGCTGGGCGGCATGAGATTCATGTGCCACGGGCAAAAAAGCGACTCGGGAGCCACCGGCCGGTAAAGACTAGTGATATGTTCCATGATGAGACTTTGTAGCCGAGATGAAAAGGGGTAATCAGCGGGTTGTGATGAAAAACAAGGGATTGTGAGGAGTGAGGGTAAGGAGTGAGGCGGAAAACACAGCGGTCAGAAGACAGCTCTTTTGCTTGTTCGCCTCACCCTTCATGGTTTTAAAACTTACTGATACAGCCCCAGGTGTTCCTTGGCATGCGCTTCGAATTCGGTGTAACCGCCGATGTGCTGCTGGTCGAGAAAAATCTGCGGCACGGTTTCCACCGGCTTGCCGACGGTTTTTTCCAGATCTTCCTTGGAGATGCCTTCGGCATGAATGTCGACGTAACGGTAGCTGAAATCGTCACGCTCGGCGGTCAGTTTTTCTGCCAGCTCTTTGGCGCGAACACAAAAGGGGCAACCGGGACGACCAAAAATCACTGTAAACATGGGCTCTCTCCTGACTGATTGATGAAGTGCAGTATAAAGGCCGCACTCCCGTTGTATAAATCGTTAATTTATTGGCTATCGATTGGTTTCGGCTATCGCCCGAGGGGTGGCTGCCTGTTCCAGCCAGTGCCGTTCAAAGCGCCGGGCCGGCCATTCTCCCTGACCGGCGGCAATGTTCCTTTCGTGCTCGGGGCTGATCGACAGACCGTTCTGCAGCAGCACGAAGGCCTTGCGCCGGCCGCCGTCGGTATCGATAAACCCGGCCAGATTCTGCACATGGGCGATGGTGCCGGTCTTGGCCATGATTTTGCCCTTGAGCGCCGGGCCGAGCACGCTGCGGCGATAACGCAGGGTGCCACTTTCGCCGCTGACCGGCAACACACCCATCAGCCAGCTGGCGCGCGGATCCCGGGAGATGACCAGCAGCACCGCCAGCAGATCTTCGGCGCGCAGCAGATTATGGGAAGACAGGCCGGAGCCGTCCGCCAGCCAGGACGGCCCCAGATCGATACCGGCCTGCTCGTTGAGGATGTTGCGTACCGCCAGGGTGCCGTTGCGAAAGCTGCCGGGCTGCTGGAAGTGCTCGGCGCCGAGTGTTCGCAGCAGGCTGTCTGCATAGAGGTTATCGGAGTGCTCCAGGATCTGCCGGCTCAACTCCCGCAGCGGCGGTGAGCGGTGATGAGCCAGTTCGGGCCAGTCGCCGACCTGTACCCGGCTGGCGAGGATGCCGCCAGACACCCGCAATCCGGCCTGGCCCAGCGCCCAGCGAGTCAGTTGTTCCCCCCAGGCGTTAACATCCTGAATGGCAAAGCGCAGAGGCCAGGGATCCTTGCGCGGGCCGATACAGCCGGTGAGACGGTAGCGGTTGGGCGGGGTCATCTCCACTTCCAGTTCGCAAAAACGCCGTTGCTGCTCGGCACGGCTCAGTACCTCGACGTCGGCGCTGACCTCGATGGGCTGATGGGACGGCACCGTTGCCCGGGCGGGCTGGTCCGGGCGGGCATAGAGGGCGCCCTGTACGCAGTTTCGGTCCAGGATCAGGGCCGATACCGGCGAGGTATAACAGACACTCAGGTCGTTCCACGACCAGCCATTGCCGTGATCGTAGCCGCCGAAGTGTTGCTGATTGAGCAGCACATTACCGCTTACCTGCCGTACGCCGGTGCGTTTCAGCAAATCCCGTAGCTGCTCTCTGGTTAACGAGGGGTCGCCGACGAAGTCGATCAACAGATCGCCGACCAGCTTGCCGTTTTTCAGTTTGCCCCGGTAGCGGACGCTGGTGTCATAGCGCCAGTCCGGCCCCAGCGCCAGGCGCCGGCCAGGGTGGTCAGCAGCTTCTGGGTCGAGGCCGGTTTCAGCAGCAGCTGGGCGTTGTGGGTCGATTCGATCTGGCCGGTGGTGGCGTCGGCCAGTATCCAGGCCGCCTGACCGTGCTCCGGCGGAATAGCCGCCTTGCTTGCTTCCTGCGGGGCAATGGCCTGAACCGAGAGGCTGAGGATGATGGTGGCGAGGCCGATGAAATAACGATGCATAATGCTCTTCAAGGTAATGGGTCTTTTACGGTTACGGGCTGTTTAAAGTGAATGGGCGGTGCGAAACCGGCCTGATAATCGAACAGGGTTTCCCTTATCTTCCAGCCGCGTTTGTGGCTTCTGGCGATCACGAAGTCCGGGTGGCGAAAGCGCGTGGCGCTGGCGACCACCTCGGCCAGGGAGGTAAACTCCGGTTCCAGCCCCGGGGCCGGCCAGTGCGGACGCACAAATTCCAGAAAAAAGCGACCGCGCTTGCCCTTGTTGTCGAAAGCATACCATTGCTGCAGCTCGGTGCCATCCTCGTCGTGATAGGTGACCTTCAGTGCCGGGCCGAACTTGCCGTTGGCCTCTTCCAGACTCAGTCCCGCGCAGCGCAGTACCAGGGCATCCTTCAGTGCCAGGGCGTCTTTCAGCTTCTTGTCCGGATCCACCAGCAGGTGGCCGCAGTCGTTGCATTCCCGGGCGGCAATGTCGTTTTCCGCCAGACACTGGGGGCAGGACTTGAAGCGAAAGCGATAACCGCAGGGCTCGCCGGGGCCGCCCTCGTCATCCTCGAACAGGCCCTGACAGCGACGGCCGAAGTGCTCCAGCACCCGGCCTTCGTTGTCGGTCTTGCCCCAGAAGATATTGGCGAAGCCGCAGGCGGGGCACAGCACCTGCACCTGAGTGGTGTCCGGGTGGGGACGGGGCTCGCCCACATCGGGGGCGAAGATGTCCATGTTGTTGCCCGCGTAATCCAGCACCAGGCAGTCGGTCTTGTCCGGGCTCAGACGCAGGCCCCGGCCGATGATCTGCTGATAGAGTGCCACCGACTGGGTGGGTCGCAGCAGGGCAATCACATCCACATGGGGGGCGTCGAAGCCGGTGGTCAGCACCGAGACGTTGACCAGAAACTTCAGCTCCCGGGCCTTGAAGCGGCGAATGATGTCGTCCCGCTCCGGGCCCGGGGTGTCACCGGTGATCAGCGCCGTCTGTCCTTCCGGCAGCAAGCCGGCCACCTCCGCGGCATGGCGCACCGTGGCGGCAAACACCATGACCCCGACCCGGTCGGCGGCGTAGTCCTGGATCTGTTGCACGATGTGCGGCGTGACCCTGGGCTGGCGCGCCAGCTCCTGTTCCAGTTGCTGCTCGGTAAAGAGCCCCTGCTCATACAGCCTGGAAAAGTCATAGTGCACCACGGGGGCGTCAATCAGCTGCGGCGGGCACAGGTAGCCCTGCTTGATCATCAGCCGCAGCGGCAGCTCGAAGATGCACTGCTTGAAGAAGCGTGGCGAGCGGCTGCGGACCATGCCGTGATAATGGGTCTGATAAATCCAGCCCAACCCCAGCCGGTAGGGGGTGGCGGTCAGTCCCAGCACCTTCAGCCGGGGACTGGACTGGCGCAGGTGCTTGATCACCTGCAGATACTGGCTGTCGTCGTCATCCGACACCCGGTGGCATTCGTCGATCACCACCAGGCTGAAACCGGAGAAATGGTCCAGGTTGCGCGCCACCGACTGCACCGAGCCGAACACCACCTGGGTGTGGGCCTGTTTCTGGCCGAGGCCGGCGGAAAAAATCGCCGCCTGCTGGCCGTAACTCTGGTACTTGGCGTGGTTCTGCTCCACCAGTTCCTTGACGTGCGCCAGTACCAGCACCCGGCCGCGGGCGATGCGTGCCAGCTCGGCGATGACCAGGCTCTTGCCGGCACCGGTGGGCAGCACCAGCACCGCCGGTTCGTCATGGCGACGAAAGTACTCCAGGGTGCGATTCACCGCATCCTGCTGATAGGGGCGAAGGGTAAACACCGACTTTCTCCAATGCTGAGCAGATGCTGGCAGGATACAATAACGCCGACCATCGGCGGCAGGGATGCCGCCGTTGAGCATACATGGATGTACTTGCTGCGTGTCGGCGTATTGTGCCTGCCAGCATTGTGCATCTGCAGCATCTTGCACACGTCAGGCCTCACATTTGTCCCGGAATAAGGTATCTTTAGCGTCTATCCGAGAATAACCGAGGCAAACATCTATATGATCATCAAACCCAAGGTCCGTGGCTTTATCTGTACCACCACCCATCCGGTTGGTTGTGAGGCGAATGTACGCGAGCAGATCGCCTACGTCAAAGCCAAGGGTCAGCTTGAACAGGGTCCCAAAAAGGTACTGGTGATCGGGGCATCCACCGGCTATGGTCTGGCTTCCCGCATCAACGCTGCCTTCGGCAGCGGTGCCGCCACCATCGGCGTGTTCTTCGAGAAGCCGGCCACCGAGAAAAAGACCGGCTCTGCCGGCTGGTACAACGCAGCCGCCTTCGACAAGGCCGCCAAGGAAGAAGGCCTGTACGCCAAGAGCATCAACGGCGATGCCTTCTCCAACGAATGTCGTGACCAGGTTATCGATCTGATCAAACAGGATCTGGGTCAGATTGACCTGGTGGTGTACTCCCTGGCCTCGCCGGTACGCAAGATGCCGGACAGCGGCGAACTGGTGCGCTCCGCCCTCAAGCCCATCGGCGAACCCTACAAGTCTACCGCCCTGGATACCAACAAGGACGTGCTGGTGGAAGCCGTGGTCGAGCCGGCCAACGAGCAGGAAATTGCGGATACCATCAAGGTGATGGGCGGTCAGGACTGGGAATTGTGGATGAACGCGCTGGAAGACGCCGGCGTGCTGGCCGAGGGCGCCAAGTCCGTGGCCTACTCCTACATCGGTACCGATCTGACCTGGCCGATTTACTGGCACGGCACCCTGGGCAAGGCCAAGGAAGATCTGGACCGCGCCGCTCACGCCATCGATACCAAACTCAAGGCCAAAGGTGGCAACGCCCATGTGGCGGTGTTGAAGTCGGTCGTCACCCAGGCCTCCGCCGCCATTCCGGTCATGCCGCTGTATATCTCCATGGCCTTCAAGGTGATGAAGGAGCAGGGCATCCACGAAGGCTGTATCGAGCAGATCCAGCGCCTGTTCACCGACCGTCTGTACAGCGGCGAAGCGGCCCAGGTCGACGAGCAGAACCGCTTGCGTCTGGATGACTGGGAACTGCGTGACGAAGTGCAGAACGCCTGCCGCGAGATCTGGAAACAGGTTCAGGACGACAACATCTACCAGCTCACCGATTATCAGGGCTACAAGGACGAGTTCCTGCGTCTGTTCGGTTTCGGCCTGGCCGGCGTGGATTACGATGCCGACGTCAATCCGGAAGTCAGCTTCGAAGTGATTGAGCTGGTATAATCCATTCGTTATCTGAAAGCCCCGGCAACGGGGCTTTTTTTTGTTTCAGGGAGGCAGCATGCCCCATTGCATTATCGAATATTCCACCACCCTGACCGTTCAGATCAGTCCCGCCGGGCTGGTGGCTGCGGTGCATCAGGGCGCGGTCGACAGTAGCCTGTTCGGCCTCGACGATATCAAGACCCGGGCGATGGGTTACGACTATCATCATAATGGCGGCAGCCAGCGCGATTTTATCCATGTGACGCTGAAAATTCTGTCCGGCCGCGACTCCGAGCAGAAGGCCGCCTTGTCGGATACGGTGCTGGAGGCGCTGGCCGAGCTAGGCTTGCAGAATATCGCCCTCACCGTCGAGGTGGTCGATCTGGATCGGAGCAGTTACGCCAAGCGGTTGGTCTGAATCCGACGTACCCGCGGCGGTCCCGCTTGGCGAGTTGTGTCCGCAGGGCATAGAGTAAAGGCGTGTCACAAGGCAGGAGGTTCCATGAAGACCCGATTAAAGCTTGCAGCTCTGATGCTCGGTGGCCTGCTCGGCAGCGCCGTCATGTCCGCCCAGGCACAGCCCCCCGAAGGCAAAGGCCAGGACCATGCTCCCGGCAAGCAGAAAGAGCAAAAAGATCAGAAATGGCGTAACGACGACCACCGGGACCAAAAGCCGGAACGCCGCCAGGATGATGACCGCGACCGGGTGTCTCGGCATGAACACGAACGCGACCGTGAGCATCGGCGTGACCATGACCGTGACCGGCGGGGAGACCGGCATTACCCCGATGTCGATGAAACCGCTCTGCGTCTGATATTCCGTGAGCACCGGGATTGGCTGGATTACGATAGCCGGCGGGATGCACTGCCGCCGGGGATCAGGATGAACCTGCAGCGGGGCAAGCCGTTACCGCCCGGCATCGCCAAACGCTTTGATCCTCGTCTGCACGAGCGACTGCCTTATTATCAGGGGCACGAATGGCGGCGGGCGGGGGACAAGGCGATACTGGTGGATTTGGCTACCGAAAACGTCCGCTTTGTACTGGAGAGTATGTTCGACTGAAGATGAACCCGCTGTCGGCAGCGGGGTTCAGACGCAAACGACCCGGTTTTTACCCGAATTTTTGGCCGCATACAGGGCGTCGTCGGCCAGACGCAGCCATTCGGCCGACAGGTTGATACCACCTCTGAGGGGGGCGATGCCCAGGCTGATGGTATAGCGAATATCGCTGCCATGGGGGGCGACCACGGCGGCTTCGACGGTCTGGCGTAGTCGTTCGGCGATAATGCGGGCTCCCTCGGCATCGGTTTCCGGCAGGATGATACCGAATTCCTCGCCACCATAGCGTCCGGGATGATCCGTGAGGCGCAGGCTGCTACGAATGCTGGCGGCGACATGGCGGATCACCTCATCGCCGGTCGGGTGGCCGTGGTGATCGTTGATGGACTTGAAGTTGTCTATGTCCAGCATCACCAGACTGCAGTCATGACCATAGCGTCGGTAACGGGCGAACTCGGCATCGAGCTGGTTCTCCCACGCGCCCCGATTCAGCAGGCCGGTCAGGTTGTCGGTGATGCTCAGGCGGGCCAGTTGTGCATTGGCCTGTTCCAGCGCCAGTCGGCTACATGCCACATCGGTGACATCGTAGATCATCAGGCATACGCGGGTGATGCTGCCATCGGGGTCCGTCAGCGGGCTGATGGTCAGGTTTTGATACATGGCGGGGGCGGTGCCGGTCACCGGGCGGGTGGTGCCGAAGCGAAACAGGTAAGGACGTTGCTCCCAGGAGGTAAAGGTACGGGTCTTGAGGGTGACAACCGTATCTACCTTGCGCCGCAGCCAGGTCTCGGGCAGATCGGGAAACAGTCTGAACAGTGGTCTGTCCCGTACTTCGCCGGCGGTCAGCCCGCTGTGATTTTCCATGAAACCGTTCCACAGCTGTATCTGGAAATCCAGATCCAGAACCACCAGGCCGATCTCGACCGACTCCAGCATATCCAGCAGCCAGTGAAAGGCGTGTGGGTCCTGTTGGGTGAGATTCATCGTTTACTCCGCCAGATAAATCAGACGCTGCTCCAGTCGGTTGACCGAGTCTTCCGTCAGCAGTACCAGGAGGTTGCAGTGAAGGTGCAACTGCTCCAGCTCGTAGGGGATTTCGATACACAACAGTTGTTCGCTCTGCCGATCGTGATGTTCGAGCAAGGTGGTGACCTGTTGGTGTTGCCCGAGAACCGAGGGCTGTGACAGCCCCAAACGAATATCGAGTTGCTCTCCGAGTCCATTAAGGAAGGCGCCAAACAGGATACTCGACATGTCCATCAGTATCTCAACTTCGTTCGCTGCCGTGTCGGGGGGGGCGTAATGCAGTAGCCGGGCCATTTCCCCGATGCTGGCATCGGAAAACAGCAGCAGCGCTTCTCCGGATACGCCGGCCCCCACAAAGCCCTGACAGACGGCGGAATAATGGTTATTGCCTTCTGCGGCAGAAATGACCATGCTGAGCTCGCTGCGATCTATTCGTGACACCCGCGGGATCGGCTGTTCAACAAATACATTCAGCAGTCGGGCCAGCAGATCGGTGGCTTGTCCCATGGCCACATTGGCCATCTCCTGCAGGTAACTCTGGAGTGATGGTGCAGGGGAAGGCAAGGTGTCAGGCGCACTCCGCCGGGTATCGGCACCAGGCCGGTAAAGCCCATAGCTGGACAGTTGCCGGGCCAGTGTCTGCGCATTGACGGGTTTTTTAAGGAAGTCCAGCGCCCCCAGCTCCTTGACCTGTTGCAGCGCCTGAGGCTGAATATCGCCGGAAACCACCAGTGTCAGCACCCGGATTGCTTCCTGCTGGATCGCCTGTAACACGCCATAGCCATCCAGCTCCGGCATGTTGAGATCGAGAAACAATACATCGATGTGCTGACTGCGCAGCAGGTTCAGGGCATCGCTCCCCTGCTCGGCAAACTGGATGTTTATATCCCAGTCGTCGGGCAGGGTGGCGGCGATTTGCTTACGAGCCAGGGCCGAATCGTCACATATCAGAACATGGGTCGTCATGCCGTCAGTGCCTGTGTTATTGATGGAAGTGCTCGGCAGTCTGGCCAAGATATGCTATTCAAACATACTTTTGTGAGAGTGGATAGGTTGCATATGAAACCACGCTGTCATTTTGAAAATCAGGTTTGTTTATTTGCAATATTGCTGGTGAGGTAACAATTGTGACCGTCGATTATTGACAGGGTGTTCGGCGCCCTCGGACCGGCATGCTCGTTCGTGCCGGCGCTATAATCTACTTCAGAACAACAATTATAATTGGTTGAAAATGGACAATTTTTTCTCTCTTGGACGATGGATGCCGGGGCTGGTCGTGTTGCTGGGATACCAGCGGGCCTGGTTGCTGCCGGATATCAGGGCCGGCGTCTCGGTGGCGGCGGTGGCACTGCCGGTCGCCATTGCCTATGCCGAGCTGGCCGGGGTCGGCGCCGTGGTCGGGCTCTATTCCTGTATTCTGCCGATGATTGCCTATGCCCTGTTCGGCTCTTCCCGCCAGTTGATTGTCGGGCCCGATGCCGCCACCTGTGCGGTCATTGCCGCCGTGGTCACCCCGCTGGCAGCGGGGGATGCCAGCCGCCACTGGCAACTGGTGATGACCATGACCGCCATGACCGGCTTCTGGTGTCTGGTTGCCAGCCGGTTCAAGCTGGGGGTGCTGGCCGACTTTTTGTCCCGGCCCATTCTGATGGGATTATTGAACGGGGTGGCGATCACCATTATCGTCGGTCAGCTGTCCAGTATCTTTGGCTTTACCTTCGCCGAAACCGGGCTGATTGAGCGGGTGTTGGCGGTGCCGGATTATGTTTCCCTGGTGCATGTACCCACCCTGGGCATCGGCCTGCTGACCCTGACGGTGATGCTGCTGTGCCGGCGTTTTCGGCCTCAGCTACCCAGCTCATTGCTGGGGCTGGCGGTTGCCGCGACCCTGCTTTGGTTCATGGGGCCACAGCGGCTCGAGGTGGCGGTGGTCGGTACCCTGAGCGGGGGCATCCCCCGGTTGCAGATACCGGAGTTTCCGCCCGGCCTGATAAGGGAGCTGGTGCTGCCGGCACTTAACCTCGCCATGGTGAGCTTTGTCTCCATGATGCTGACCGCCCGCAGCTTTGCAGCCAAAAACGGCTACGATATCGACGCCGATAAGGAGTTCAGGGCGCTGGGGTTTGCCAACCTGGCTTCGGCGCTTTCCCAGGGCTTTGCCATCAGTGGTGCCGACTCCCGCACCGCGGTGAACGACGCCAACGGCGGCAAGAGTCAGCTGGTTTCCATTGTGGCGGCGCTGGTAATTGCGGTGGTGACCTTTTTCCTGACCTCGCCCCTGCAATACATCCCCACTGCCGCGCTGGGTGTGGTGCTGGTAATGGCCTCGCTGTCGCTCACCGACTTTCGCGGCCTGTGGGCGCTGCGCCATTCGGATAACGCCGCCTTCTGGCTGGCCTGGATTACCTTCGCCAGCGTGCTGTTCATGGGAGTGATCCCCGGAATTACCCTGGCGGTGCTGCTGGGGCTGTTCCAGTTTCTGCGCAATGTGATGCGCCCGACCGATCAGCTGATGGGCATGAACGGCGAGGGAGTAGTACATACTCTGGGTCATAATGAAGAGGTCAAGGCCATCACCGGGGTGTTGATTTACCGCTTCAATTCGCCGCTGACCTATTTCAATGCCGCCTATTTCAAGAGGCGGGTATTGCAGCTGCTAACCGGTGAGGCCCATCCGCCCAAGTGCCTGATCATCGATGCGGTTTCCTGTTTTACTCATCAGGATATCAGCGTGATGAGCATGGTCGGCGAACTGCACAAGGAACTGAAACGTCGAGGTATTCATATGGTGATGGCGGGACGACGCGGTCAGATGACCCACTGGCTGAAACAGGCGGGCATCCGGGTCGGCGAAGAAGGCATACTGGTCTATCCCGATCTCTATCAGGCCCTGCGCATGACCCGGGCCGATCGGGAGCCGCCACCGGCCGCCGAATCCCGTGACCCGGTGGAAGCACCGGAGGTCGCAAGTGCGGTGTTCAGGCAACAGGAGTCTTCCTGATGGCCCGACTATCTGCCTACCTGCTGTGGTTGCCGCCGCCGGGCGTGGTGGCACTGACGGCGACCATGATGTGGCTGACCGGACAACAGGCGGGAGGCTGGTCGGTGGTTTTTTCCGGGCAACAGCCGCTGGCGTTGTTGATGCTGCTGACGGCCCTGGTGGCGATGCTGCTGGCGGTCTGGCAGCTGCACCGGGCCCGCACCACGGTACTGCCATTCAATCCCGGCAACAGCAGCAGCCTAGTGACCGGCGGCATTTTTCGCTATTCGCGCAATCCCATTTATCTGGGGGATTTGTTGCTGTTGCTGGCGTGGGCGCTCTGGCTCGGCAATTTTCTCAGCCTGCTCTGGCTGCCGTTGTTTATCGGTTACAT
The DNA here is from genome assembly GCF_001870485.1 of Oceanisphaera psychrotolerans. GTDB lineage: Bacteria > Pseudomonadota > Gammaproteobacteria > Enterobacterales > Aeromonadaceae > Oceanimonas > Oceanimonas psychrotolerans. The sequence continues at coordinate 105,490 of NZ_MDKE01000001.1, forward strand.
GAACAAGGTGCAGATAGCGGCGGAAGAAAGGGCGCTGGCGGCGAAGTTTGGTGCCGATTACCTCGACTACTGCCACCGGGTTCGGCGCTGGCTTTAGCTCGGTCAGGCTTGCGAGTGCCTGCCGGCAACTCTACACTGGCCGCTTTTCATCATCAAACCTGCCCTAACCGGGGTATTCATGCCGGTTGATGGCAGGCCATCGGGAGAGAGTACCGGCCCTATGAGCGAAGACAACGGCGCTACCCGCCTCAATAAATTCATCAGCGAAACCGGCATCTGCTCCCGGCGCGAGGCCGACCGGCTGATCGAACAGGGACGAGTCACCGTCAATGGCGAGGTGGCCGGCATGGGGGTGAAAGTGACCACCGCCGACCACGTGACCGTGAACGGCAAGCCGCTGCGCGCCAAGCCCCAGGCGGTGTATCTGGTCTACAACAAGCCGATAGGCATTACCTGTACCACCGACCGGGCCATTCCGGACAATATCGTCGATGCGGTCAAGTACAAGGCGCGCATCTTTCCCATCGGCCGGCTCGACAAACCCTCCTGTGGCCTGATCCTGCTGACCAACGACGGCGATATCGTCAACAAGATACTGCGGGCCGGCAACGCCCACGAGAAAGAATACATCGTCTCGATGGACAAGCCGGTCACCGATGACTTTGTCGCCCGCATGGGGGCCGGGGTACCGATACTCGATACCGTCACCAAGCCCTGCAAGGTCAGAAAGGTCGGCCCCAAAACCATCAATATCACCCTGACCCAGGGCCTGAACCGCCAGATCCGCCGCATGGCCGAATACCTGGGATTCAGTGTCACCAGCCTGCGTCGGGTGCGGATCATGAATATCGAGCTGGGCGGGCTGAAATCCGGCCAGTGGCGGGAAGTGACGCCGAAGGAGCTGGCGCAGATCAACGCCATGATTGCAGGATCGAGCAAGACCGAAGAAGCCTCGATTCTCGAGCAACCCAGAGCCGCCCGGCAGGGGCCGCGGATCAAGGACAAGCCGGCAGCGCCCGGTCGCAATAAACCGTCGACACCCCGCGAACGAGACCGTCGCTCCGCTCCGGCGGGTGCTGGCCGGCCCGGCTCGCGTTCGGGTTCCAGGCCAAGCAGCCGGCCAGGTGCCCGACCCGGCGGCAAGAAGCCCGGGCGCTGAGATTTTGCCGAAGCTTCAATTCGTCATTCTAACGAACGTCAGAATCTGGTCTTTCTGTTGATTAGGGCGTTGTTGGCGTGAGATACCGGGGCAAGCCCGGTATGACGGTGATCTCGTTATTCTGGCGGACTTGCCGTTCCTTTATTTCTGTCAAGTTGCGGCCCCGGGGAAGGAGCAAAGCGGCTAGTGACCCATTGCTGCCGAGTGTATACTAGCCGCCACTTCGGGCGCACTTTCACAACAGGATTACAGGGAACAGGCCGTTATGATCCCAAGGATTGATCTGCAGCAACAGATAACCCCTACTTATTTTGCTTTTCTCGACGCGCTGGCCGACAGCGGCTTTCGTGGTGATATCGAACGCAGCTATGCCAGCCGGTTGGCGGTGGCCACCGACAACAGCGTCTATCAGAGCCTGCCTCAGGCGGTGGTGTTCCCCCGTTCGACTCAGGATCTGGTGGTGATGCTGGGGCTGGCGACCAAGACTGCCTACCGGGACATCAAATTTTCTCCCCGGGGCGGCGGCACCGGCACCAATGGTCAGTCACTGAACGACAACATAGTGGTGGATTTGTCCCGCCACATGCATCAGTTGCTGACGATTGATGCGGAAGGCCGCCGGGTGCGGGTGCAGACCGGTATGGTCAAGGACCGGCTCAATCAGCTGGTGGCGCCACACGATCTCTTCTTCTCTCCGGATCTGTCGACCAGCAACAGAGCCACCCTCGGTGGCATGATCAACACCGATGCGTCCGGTCAGGGCTCGCTGGTTTACGGCAAAACCTCGGATCATGTGCTGGGCGTGACTGCCGTGCTGGTGGACGGCACCATCATCGAGACCGGCCCCGTCTCCGGCGAGGCGCTGGACCAGAAGCTGGCAGAAGACAGCCGGGAAGCGGAGCTGTATCGCTGCGTTTATCACAGCGTGACCGACCACGCCGGTGAAATAGAACAGCGTTTTCCCAAGCTGAACCGCTTCCTGACCGGTTACGATCTCAAGCACGTCTATGACAAAGCCTCTCATACCCTGGATCTGACCCGTATTCTGTGTGGCTCCGAAGGCTCGCTGGCCTTTATTGCCGAAGCCTGGCTCGACCTCACTCCCATCCCGACCTATCGCACCCTGGTCAACGTCAAGTACGACAGCTTCCAGTCGGCGCTGCGCAATGCGCCGCTGATGGTGGAGGCCAAGGCGCTGTCGGTGGAAACCGTGGACTCCAGAGTACTGGGGCTGGCGCGGGAAGACATCATCTGGCATTCGGTCAGCGACCTCATTCAGGACGTGCCGGGCAAGGTGATGGACGGCCTGAACATGGTGGAATACGCCGATCAGGACGGAGACGCCCAGCGCGAGAAGGTCGAGGCACTCTGTGCCCGGCTCGATGGCCTGATCGAACGGGGCGAGGCGGGCATCATTGGTTATCAGGTGTGTGACGATCTGGCCTCGCTCAACCGCATCTACGCCATGCGCAAGAAGGCGGTGGGCCTGCTCGGCAACACCAAGGGCCGCAACAAGCCGGTGGCCTTCGTGGAAGACACCGCGGTGCCGCCCGAGCACCTGGCCGACTATATCAATGAATTCCGCGCCCTGCTGGATGAGCAGGGTTTGCAATACGGCATGTTCGGCCACGTGGATGCGGGGGTACTGCACGTGCGTCCGGCGCTGGACATGACCGATCCGGAGCAGGAGGTGATGCTGCGCAAGATCTCCGATCAGGTGAATGCACTCACCGCCAAATACGGCGGCCTGATGTGGGGCGAGCACGGCAAGGGCTATCGTTCCGAGTACAGTCCCACCTTCTTCGGCGAAACCCTGTTCACCGAGTTGCGCCGCATCAAATCGGCCTTCGACCCCTTCAACCGGCTCAACCCCGGCAAGATTTGTACCCCGCTCGACAGCCTGGATCAGCTGGTGTCGGTAGACGCCACCAAGCGTGGCTTCTTCGACCGGCAGATTCCGGTCCATGTGCGTGACGGCTTCACCCAGCCGATGGACTGCAACGGCAACGGCCTGTGTTTCGACTTCGATGTGCGCTCGCCCATGTGCCCGTCCATGAAGCTGACCGCCGATCGTCGCCATTCGCCCAAGGGCCGGGCCGGGCTGGTGCGGGAGTGGCTGCGCCAGTTGTCGGCTCAGGGCTTCGATCCCATGGCCGAAGAGGCGGCGGTGATGAGCCGCAGCGCCAGCGTCAAGGGGCTGGTGGAGCGGGTGAAATTCACCTGGCAGAAAAGCCGGGGCGAGTACGACTTCTCTCACGAGGTGAAAGAGGCGATGGACGGCTGTCTGGCCTGCAAGGCCTGCTCCAGTCAGTGCCCGATCAAGGTGGATGTGCCCACCTTCCGCGCCCGCTTCCTGCAGCTGTATCACCAGCGCTACCAGCGTCCGCCCAAGGATTACATGGTGTCCTGGGTCGAAAGCTATACCCCCTGGATGGCCAAGGCGCCCAGGCTGGTCAATCCGGTGATGAGCAACAAGTGGGTACAGAGCGGCGCCAGGTCGCTGCTGGGCATGGTGGACATGCCGCTGGTGAGCGATCCCAGCCTGAATAACCTGCTGGCAGCCAGTCCGGCGGCACGCTTCGACATGGCCGAGTTGCGGGCACTCAGCGACGAACAGAAGGCGAAAACCCTGCTGATAGTGCAGGATCCTTTCACCTCTTTCTATGATGCCAATGTGGTGTTCGATCTGGTGCAACTGGCGACCGCGCTCGGTTTCAATCCGGTGGTACTGCCGTTCAAACCCAATGGCAAGCCGGCCCACGTCAAAGGCTTTCTGCGCCGCTTCGCCGCCATGGCGGCCGACAGCGCCCAGTTCCTCAACCATCTGGCCCGGCTCGGCATTCCTCTGGTGGGGGTCGATCCGTCGCTGGTGCTCTGCTACCGGGATGAATACACCAAGATCCTGGGCCCGGCCCGGGGCGAGTTCGAGGTGCTGCTGCCGCAGGAATGGCTGCTGCAGCAACTGGAGCGGCTGCCCGCCAGAACCGCGGAAGGCGAGCCCTGGTATCTGTTTGCCCACTGTAGCGAAAAAACCGCGCTGCCGGCCACTCACCAGGATTGGAGCCGGATCTTTACCCATCTTGGCGCCAGGCTTGAGCCGGTGGCGGTGGGGTGTTGCGGCATGGCCGGTACCTATGGTCACGAGCGCGAGCACCTGGAAGGCTCCAAGCAGTTGTATGCCATGAGCTGGGCCGAGCCGATGAACAAGCTGCCGCGGGAACGTTGCCTGGCCACCGGTTTTTCCTGCCGCAGCCAGGTCAAGCGCATCGAAGGGCAACGGATCAAGCATCCGGTGCAGGCACTGCTAAGCTTGTTGGCTTGAACCGGCGCGTGAGGGGGGAAGGCTTCACCCCTCACCATATTTGCGAATGAAGGAGAGCATATGGGTCTGATACTGGGTTTGATTATCGGTGGTCTGGCCGGCTGGATTGCCGGTAACCTGACGAAAGGGCAGGGCTTTGGCCTGCTCGGCAACATACTGGTCGGCCTGGTGGGCGGCTTTCTCGGCGGCGTGGTGTTTCGTCTGCTGGGGCTGGCGGCCACCGGTGTCATCGGCTCTCTGATCATGTCGGTTATCGGCGCCGTTCTGCTGATTTTTATCGTCGGAAAAATCAGACGCTCCAGGTCGTAGGCCGCCAGCGGGTGTAGGGGCGATAGGCCGCCACAAGGCGGCTTCTGCACCATGGATCGTGCTAGCTGCGGCCCTTGGCCGACAGCCAGCCATTCCCTTCGGCTTCAATTAGTGCTGGACAATTTACCCTGATTAGAAGAGAATGCGCCCTCAGCCCAGTTGGGCATGACCTTTTGTGATGTGGGTCACGACGATTTAAGCTTAAATGTGTTGCTTAACTATGTCGTTATAACCCGCCTATTCGGCATGCTACATGGCGATTCAACAGAGCAATCAAGTTGAACTCGTTAAGACCCTGGGTTTATGTAGCTGCCAAAGTATGTGCGTTGAAGCGGGTTATATTGCGTTTTTTAGGAACATAACGCATCACGTCCGCGCCAAACGACGCGACCCTTCTCGGGTTGCCCGTCCCCTCCATTTGGGCGCGACGACACAAGTCTGGCAGATCGACATCCATGATGAGAAAGACGGACTGGGTTAACCCGGAAAGTCAACCATGGCGGTGTTGAGACAAAAACGGCCAGATTAGCCTTGTGAATCTTAGTGTGTATACACTCTGTAAAGGGAAGCCCTCACGATAAGTGAGCATGGGTTGTCCCTGGCCTTTTACTGTATCAGTCCGCCGACATTCTATTTATTCGGAACTGTTAAATGACAAATACTTCTACTGTACCTGCGACTACCGTACCTGCTTTTGCCGATCTTGGTCTGGCGCCTGCCGTATTAAATGCACTGGCCGATGCCGGTTATGTGCAGCCTTCTGCTATTCAGGCCGCCGCCATTCCGACTCTGCTGAGCGGTCGTGATGTTCTGGGTCTGGCACAAACCGGTACCGGTAAAACTGCCGCCTTTGCTCTGCCGTTGCTGAGCAGCATCACCGGTGGCAATGCCACTCCGCAGGTACTGGTGCTGGCGCCGACGCGTGAACTGGCCATCCAGGTTGCCGAGTCTTTCGAAGCTACGCCAAGTACCGCAAAGAAATCCGTATCCTGTCCATCTATGGTGGTCAGGCTTATGACTCGCAAATTCGTGCCCTGAAGCGCGGTGTCGACATCGTGGTCGGTACCCCTGGCCGGGTAATGGACCACATGCGCCGTGGCACCCTGAAGCTGGACAACCTGCAGGCACTGGTGCTGGATGAAGCAGATGAAATGCTGCGCATGGGCTTTATCGACGACGTTGAGTGGATTCTGGAGCAGACTCCGTCCACCCGTCAGATTGCCCTGTTCTCGGCCACCATGCCGCCGGCCATTCAGCGTGTTGCGCAGAAATACCTGAAAGACCCGCAGGAAGTACGGATCGAGAACAAAACCCGTACCAACTCCAGCATTCGCCAGCGTTACTGGTTTGTGCGTGGCATGAACAAGCATGAAGCCCTGTGTCGTCTGGTCGAGACCGAAAACATGGATGCCATGCTGGTATTCGTGCGTACCCGTAAGGACGCCGAAGATCTGGCGGACATGATGAGTCGCGAAGGTCACGCCTGTGAAGCCCTGCACGGCGACATTCCGCAGAAACTGCGTGAAAAAGTGATTGAGCGTCTGAAAAATGGCCGTCTGAACATCCTGGTTGCCACCGACGTGGTTGCCCGTGGTCTGGACGTTGAGCGCATCAGTCATGTGGTCAACTTCGACATGCCCCACGACAACGAGTCTTACGTGCACCGTATCGGCCGTACCGGTCGTGCCGGCCGTGAAGGTGATGCCATCCTGTTTGTAACCGGTCGCGAAAAGCGCGGTTTGTACAACCTGGAGCGCCACACTCGTCAGCCGATCGAAGAAATGCAGATGCCGTCTGCGGATGAAATCAACAAGATCCGTGCCGAGCGTTTCAAGTCTCGTCTGCGTGTCAGCGTTGAAGCCGATGAAAAATCACTGGCGCCTTTCGCCGAGATGATTGAATCGCTGCTGGAAGAAGGCATGGACAGCGCCCAGCTGGCCGCCGGTCTGGCTCGTCTGCTGCAGGGCGACCGTCCGTTGTTCATGGAAGACCGCCCGATGGCCGCTCGCCGTCCCGACGTGCGCGAAAACCGTGAACGTGGTGAGCGCACCGAGCGTCCGCGTGCTGCCCGTGGCGGCCGTGACGACGTCTCTGGCGTGGTGATGGAAACCTTCCGCGTTGACGTGGGTCGGGTACACGGCGTCAAGCCGGGTCACCTGGTTGGCGCCATCGCCAACGAAGCAGACCTGGAGTCCCGTTATATCGGCCAGATCCAGATTCACGATGATTTCTCTACCGTGGATCTGCCGGAAGGCATGACTGCCGATGTGCAGAAGGTTCTGCAGAACGTGCGTGTTTGTCAGCGTCCGCTGAATCTGGCCAAGTACGAAGGCGGCCCGCTGCCCCGTCGCAGCTTCCGTGCCAACGACGATCGCAAGCCGCGTTCACCTCGTCGTAACGACAAGCGCCTGAACGGCTAATCACCGCTTCATCGTGCTACTAAAAGGCCTGCCGGGTAACCCAAGCCATTCCCCTTTCGTGTGCATGGCTTGAGGCGGGGAAAATGGGCGACG
>NZ_MDKE01000002.1 GCF_001870485.1 Oceanisphaera psychrotolerans
TGAAACGCACCCGCGCCGATGATAGTGTGGCAGCTGCCATGTGAAAGTAGGTCACAGTCAAACGCCTATCACCAAGCCCCGCTCAATGAGCGGGGCTTTTTGTTTTACCTGTCTTTTATCCATTGTGGTGTCTTTTCCTCACGGGGCTAATCCGGATTTTTCTGTTTCACGCAGTTTGCTGATCGCTGTCATGGTGCCGGTAAGCCGGGGTACTCTATGATGATGCTCCGGGTAGCATGAACCGTCCCTGGCTCGGTAAAGAGTGATATGTATCACCTTTTTATCGGGGGTTTTGCTGCAGAATGCGGCATAACTCGTATTTTATCTGCAAGTTAACAAGATCCTGTTGATGGATGGTCATGCAGAAGATTCGGTCGCAGTCAGTCAGAACAACAATGTGAGCATAATGAACGATAAAAACAAGCAAATAGACATCAAGGATGTCACCGAAGCGGTGCGTTCCCACCGGCCTACCGACGAAGGTCATATCTATGTACGAGCGCAAAAAGGGCAATGGCAGCAACTGCGCAAGGTGATGGGCTGGTTTTTCATGCTGTTGTTCGCAGTGGGTCCCTGGCTGAGCTGGAACGGCCGCCAGGCCATCCTGATTGATGTAGAGCAGCAGCGTTTTCAGATTTTTTCCACCACCATCTGGCCACAGGATCTGACCTTGTTGGCGCTGTTGCTGATGGTGGCCGCCTTCGGCCTGTTCTTTATCACTACCTTTCTCGGGAGGGTGTGGTGTGGTTACCTGTGTCCGCAGACGGTATGGACCTTTGTGTTTATCTGGTTTGAAGAAAAGCTGGAAGGCAGTGCCAACAAGCGCCGCCAGCTGGACAAGTCGCCCTGGAATTTCAACAAGATATGGCGCAAGAGCGCCAAGCATGTTGCCTGGCTGACGGTGTCACTTCTGACCGGTTTTACCTTTGTTGCCTATTTTGCACCGGCCAGAGAGCTGGCGGTAGAACTGCTGACCTTTTCGACCAGCTTCTGGCTCGGCTTCTGGGTACTGTTCTTTGCGTTCTGTACTTATGGCAATGCCGGCTGGATGCGGACCATCATGTGTACCCACATCTGCCCCTATTCTCGCTTTCAGTCCGCGATGTTTGATAAAGACACCTATACCGTCAGCTATGACACCGAGCGTGGCGAGCGCCGAGGGCCTCGTCCGCGCAAGGCGGATCCCGCAAAGCTGGGGCTGGGGGATTGTATCGATTGTGATCTCTGTGTACAGGTCTGTCCGGCGGGTATCGATATTCGGGATGGTCTGCAATACGAATGTATCAACTGTGGTGCCTGTGTTGATGCCTGCGATCAGACCATGGACCGAATGGGGTATGAAAAAGGCCTGATCAGCTATACCACCGAACACAAGTTACGGCACAGAGAGACCCATGTGGCGCGACCCAAACTGATTGGGTACGGTATTGTCATGGTGTTGATGCTGGCAGCCTTTGGTTACATGGCGGCCAATATCATGCCCATGGGCATCGAGATCATCCGGGATCGCAATCAGCTCTACCGCGAAACTTCCGAAGGGTTGGTGGAGAACACCTATACCCTGAAAATCATGAACAAGACGCTGGAGACCGAAACCTATCGGCTCCGAGTCGAGGGGATGGATGATGTGGACTGGATAGGACCTACCGAAGTCGAGGTTCGCGGTGGTGAAGTGCTGAGCCTGCCGATCAGTCTGGCGGCTGATCCTTATCTGTTATCCACACCGGTCAAGGACATCACCTTCGTGATGAGTCACGCCGGGCTCGATGAGCACGACAGCAAGGCCATCCTGCGCAGCGATACCAAGTTCTTCAGTCCGATTAACTGATATGCTCGGACCGCAGCCTGTCGCTGCGGTCTTTTTGTGGATAAATATGAATTATTACCAGCTTACCCCCGATGTGATCGCCGATGCGCTGGTCAGTGTCGGCATTTATGTCGACTCGGGTCTCATGGCGTTGAACAGCTATGAAAACCGGGTCTACCGTTTCAAAAGCGATACCGACGGTATCCTGATAGCCAAGTTTTATCGCCCGGAGCGCTGGAGTCGCCAGCAGATACAGGAAGAACATGATTTTTTGTTCGCGCTGGATGATGCCGGAGTCAGGGTGGCAGTACCACTGATACGCGATGGCCATAGTGTCTTTGAGTTCGGCACCATGTTGTTCGCGGTCTGGCCGGCAGTCTCCGGTCGTCAGTTTGAAGCCGACAACCTCGATCAACTGGAAGCGCTGGGAGAGCAGCTGGGGCGGCTACACAGCGTTGGTGAACATTTTACGCTACGCCACCGGCCACAGCTGAGTACCGATGACTACCTGCTACGAGCTCGGGCTGTACTCGAACAACAGGCGCGAATACCGAATCGACTGCGGGGCGAGTTTTTTGCCCGGCTGAACGAGGTGATAGAGAGGGCAACCGGACTGTATCGGCCAGCACAGCAGCTGACCCTGCACTGCGACTGCCATGCCAGCAACATCCTGTGGCGGGACGGACTCTGGCTGCTCGACTTCGATGATTGCCGCACCGGGCCGGCGGTACAGGATTTGTGGATGATGCTCAGTGGCAGTCGTCAGGAACAATTGATGCAGCTGGACACCTTGTTGGCCGGTTACGAGACGATCCGGGAGTTCGATGCGGCAGAGCTGGCTCTCATTGAGCCACTCAGAGCCATGCGCATGGTTAATTACATGGCGTGGCTGACGACGCGCTGGTCTGATCCCGCCTTTCCGGCCAGTTTTCCCTGGTTTAATACCGACGATTACTGGCAGCAGCAGCTTGGCGTACTGACCGAGCAATTACAGAGTCTGGAAGCACCACCATTATCCTTGACCTCCTGGAATTGATTACTTAACTTGAAGCAGACTTTACTGAATGGGATCCTGTATGAAACAGTTTATTTTTGCCTTTTTTACCCTGCTGCTGGCTCCGCTGGCCAATGCCGCTCCCGAGTTCAAGGAAGGGGTGGAATATACCGTGGTGAGTGAAACGGCGAGCAGCAAGCCGGAAGTGACCGAGTTTTTCTCTTATGTCTGTACACATTGCTACAGCTTTGAGCCGCTGATGAGCAAGCTGGAACAACGGCTACCCGACGCGCAGCTGAAGAAGGTGCCGGTTTCTTTCCTTGGCCGGGATATGGGTCCGGTGCTGCAACGTGCCTATGGCGCGGCGGTGCTGCTTGAGGTGGAAGATAAACTGACTCCGGTTATCTTCGATCGCATCCATCGGCAGAAAAAAAATGCCCGGCAGTCTGGATGATATCAAGGCTATCTTCGTGTCCGAGGGGGTTGAAGCAAAGGCCTTCGATGGCGTGATCAACAGCTTTGCACTCAATGGCATGGTGGCCCAGTATGATAAGGCCACCGAACGCTTCAATGTGCGCGGCACCCCCACCATAGTCGTCAAGGACAAGTATCAGCTGAACATGAGCGAAATCGGCTCGGAAGAACGGTTTTTCCGGGTAGTGGAATATCTGCTGTCAGCCGGATAAGCGGTACCCCATGATGCGGTTGGCGCCGCATCATGGGGTCTGTGATCATGACGAATGTCGTTTGGGCGGAATGATGGTGCGTACGTTGGAGTGACTGTCTTCCTGATAGCCATCTTTCTGGGTCTGCCAATACTCGGTAGGCAGGTGAAAAAGATAAAACTTTTCTCTGTGGGTATCGGTGACAAATCCCATGCCTTTTAACACCAACTCGTAATGAATATCGCTGATGAACTCATGGGTAAAACGCTGTCTGCCGGAGAGGTTGGCGATATCTTCCTTGTTCAGGTACACCCCGGTTTTTACTTCCTTGAAACGATCATGAAGCCAGGCGGCAAACTCCTTTGCACTTTTCATCTTCATCCACAATCCTCTCGTTGAAAAGCAGTTAGTTAAGGTATAGCAGTTTCTTGTCGGCTCAGCTCTGCAGGCGCTGTAACAGCCTGTCCATGGCTCTGTAGCCTAAGGCTTCGATCAAATGATGACGACTTATCGCCGCTTCATCGGCCAGATCGGCAATGGTTCTGGCGACCCGGATCAATTTGTGCCAGGCGCGTATCGACAGCTTCATCCGGTGCAGAGCCTGCTCCAGGAATTGCGCATCCTCCTGTTTCAGCGGGCAGAACAGGTCCAGCTCGGCGGCGCTGAGGCGGGCATTGGTCTTGCCGGCACGTTGCAGTTGCCGGTTTCTGGCCGTCAGTACTCTTTTGCGTATCTCGGCCGACCCTTCGGCTTTGGGCCGTGTGCGGCTCAATTCCCCCGGGGGTAATAGCGGTATTTCTACCGACAGATCGAAGCGATCCAGAAAAGGTCCCGAGATTTTGCCGAGATAACGCAGTATCTGTTCGGAGGAGCTGCGACTGTAGCCATCGGCATAGTGGCCACAGGGGCTGGGATTCATGGCGCCAATCAACTGAAAACGGGCAGGAAACGTGACCCTGTGTGCCGCCCGGGCAATGGAGATGCTGCTGGTTTCCAGCGGTTCGCGCAAGGCATCCAGTACCCGCCGCTCAAACTCGGTCATTTCATCGAGAAACAGCACGCCGTGATGGGCCAGAGATATTTCTCCGGGGCGGGGATAGCTGCCACCCCCCACCAGGGCCACGGCCGAAGACGAGTGATGTGGCTGACGAAAGGCCCGCAGTCGCCAGTTCTCGGGATCAAGACTCAGACCACCGATGGATCTGACGGCGGCGGCTTCGAGTGCTTCCTCTTCGCTCATCGGGGGAAGCAGCCCCGGCAAGCGGCTGGCCAGCATGCTCTTGCCAGTACCCGGTGGGCCGAGCAGCAACAGATTGTGCTCACCGGCGGCGGCAATCTCCAAGGCTCTCTTGCCACTTTCCTGGCCGATAACATCGCAAAGATCGGTGATATAGTGGTGTTCTGCCGGAATAATCCGTTCAGGACTCGTTAATTCTCCCTGTTGTTGCAACCAGGCGGTAATGGCCAGCAGGTCAGGAGCCAGGCGGGCAGGGCAAGGATGGATAACTCCGGCTTCGGTGCCATTATCGGCGGGTAGTACCAGCAAGCGTTCATTGTCGCGCGCGGCCAGTACTGCCGGCAGGGCACCTTTAATCGGCCGCAGCGCCCCGGTCAGAGCGAGTTCGCCCAGAAACTCCAGTTGCTCCAGTCGAGTGACGGGGATCTGTCCGGAGGCGGCAAGAATGGCCATGGCGATAGGCAAGTCGAAACGACCCCCTTCTTTGGGCAGATCGGCGGGGGCCAGGTTGACGGTGATGCGTCGGGCGGGAAACTCGAAGCCGGAATTAAGCAGGGCACTGCGCACCCGATCCCGGGCTTCCTTGACGGTGGTTTCCGGCAAACCGACGATATTGAAGGCGGGCAGACCATTGGCAAGGTGGGCTTCAACGGTGACCAGTGGTGCGGCGACGCCCAGGCTGGCGCGGGCAAAAACTACGGCGAGTGACATCCCGGTCTCCCTGATATTTTATTTTTAATAATTAACTTTTATCAGCTTTTTAAACTACCTTTTCGTTACCCCATTTGGCCGCTTTTTTTGTGTTTTTAACGATAAATTCTTGTCTAGTTTAGCTCATCATGCTAGTTCTATAGGCCAGCTTGAGTCGAAGGTTACGGCTCATCACTCTATTCAATGGTCGGTGACATGAATCTGTTTGTACGTTTCGTCAGCATTATCGTGGTCCTAGTGGTGATTGTTAAATCACCTCTCGGGGCACTGTGGTCTGACGAAACGTAAAACAACCGGCAGACAACAACGCAAAACCCCCGAGTTACCACTCGGGGGTTTTTTTTTTACCGGCTTTGGCAGCAATACAGGGACAGCAATAACATGAATGGCGCACAGTACATCGTTCAGACCTTAAAACAGCAGGGAGTTACCCAGATATTCGGCTATCCCGGCGGCGCCATCATGCCGCTCTATGACGCGCTCTACGACGGTGGGGTGGAACATTTGCTGTGTCGCCACGAGCAGGCGGCTGCACTGGCTGCGGTGGGCTACGCCAGAGCCAGTGGTCAGGTGGGAGTGTGCATGGCCACTTCCGGCCCGGGGGCTACCAACCTGATCACCGGTCTGGCCGATGCCATGCTCGACTCCATCCCGCTGGTGGCCATCACCGGTCAGGTGCCGATGTCGGCTATCGGCACCGATGCCTTCCAGGAAGTCGACGTGCTGGGGATGTCCCTCTCCTGTACCAAGCACTCCTATCTGGTGGAAAATGCCGAAGATCTGGGCGGGATCATCGCCGAAGCCTTCGAAGTCGCCCGTTCCGGTCGTCCCGGTCCCGTGTTGATCGATGTGCCCAAGAATGTACAGGTTGCGCTGGTTGAACCCAGAACAACACCCGAATTCAGCACCGAACCCAATGTGCTGGACCGGCAAGCGTTGTCCCAGGCGCAGTCGATGCTGGCGTCTGCGCGTCAGCCGATACTGTACGTTGGTGGCGGCGTGGGCATGGCCAATGCCGAGACAGAATTACGTGCTTTTGCGCGGCAAACCGGTATCCCTGCCGTAACCACGCTCAAGGGAATCGGGACTCTGGATCCGGATGACCAGCTGTTTTTGGGCATGCTGGGCATGCACGGAACAAAAGCCGCCAATCTTGCTGTTCAGCAGAGTGATCTGCTGATTGTGGTTGGTGCCCGTTTCGACGACCGGGTTACCGGTAAACTGGACGCCTTTGCGGTGAACGCCAAGGTGATTCATCTGGACAAGGACGCCGCCGAATTCGGCAAGGTGCGTCATGCCCAGGTGGGGATCGATGCCGAATTGAGCCAGGTATTGCCGCTGCTGGGTAACGAGCCACTGGATATCGACGACTGGCGGCAGCAGTGCCAGGCGCTCAGGGCCGAGCATGGCTGGCGCTACGATCACCCGGGTGAGGCCATTTATGCGCCCCTGATGCTCAAGCAGCTGAGTGCCGCCCTGCAGGATACCGCCATGGTGAGTTGCGATGTGGGCCAGCATCAGATGTGGGTCGCTCAGCACATGCGCTTCACCAGCCCGCGCAACCACCTGAGCAGCGCAGGATTGGGGACCATGGGCTTTGGCCTGCCGGCGGCCATCGGCGCCAAGCTGGCCCGTCCCGAACATGAATCGGTGCTGGTTTCCGGTGATGGCTCCTTCATGATGAACGTACAGGAGCTGGGTACCCTCAAGCGCGCCCAATTGCCGGTGAAAATGGTGCTGCTCGACAATCAGCGGCTGGGTATGGTGCGTCAGTGGCAGGAACTGTTCTTCGACGGGCGCTACAGCGAAACCATCCTCACCGATAACCCCGATTTTGTGGCCATGGCCGCCGCTTTCAATATTCCGGGAGAAACCATTACCCGCAAGGAAGAGGTGGAGCCCGCCATCCAGCGCATGCTGGCGGCCGATACCGCCTACCTGTTACATGTCCGTATTTCAGAGGAAGAAAACGTCTGGCCTCTGGTGCCGCCGGGCGTTGCCAACGACCAGATGATGGAGAGCAAAGCATGAACCAGCACAACGTGCAGATAGAAACCCAGTTTCGCCCTGAAGTCCTCGAACGAGTACTTCGCCTGACCCGTCATCGTGGCTTTCGGGTGGATGATATGGAAATGTCCACCTCGGTCGATTGTAAAAGCCTTAATATTAGGGTTACTGTCAGCAGTGACAGATCCATTCAGCTGTTGAGCCGCCAGCTTGAAAAGCTGATGGATGTAACCCGTGTCGAAGCGCAGGTTGTGGAGCAACGATTCAAAAAAAACGGCGTGAGGGAACAACCAATGACGACAGCCAAATATATCTGGTTCAATGGTGATATGGTGCCCTGGGATCAGGCCCAGGTGC
Organism: Oceanisphaera psychrotolerans; assembly: GCF_001870485.1. GTDB lineage: Bacteria > Pseudomonadota > Gammaproteobacteria > Enterobacterales > Aeromonadaceae > Oceanimonas > Oceanimonas psychrotolerans. Next base: position 7,779 of record NZ_MDKE01000002.1, read on the forward strand.
ATGTGATGAGCCATGCGTTGCACTACGGCTCTTCGGTGTTCGAGGGCATTCGTGCCTACAACACCCCGAAGGGCCCGATGATTTTTCGTCTGGAAGAGCATGTGCAGCGGTTGTTCGACTCCGCCAAAATCTATCGAATGAAGATCCCTTATACCCATGCCGAACTGATGGATGCCTGCCGCAAGGCGGTGAGCGAGAACGAGCTGAACAGCGCCTACCTGCGGCCACTGGTGTTTATCGGCAACGTCGGCATGGGCCTCAACGCGCCCAAAGACGTGCCCTGCGACGTGATCGTTGCCGCCATTCCCTGGGGCGCCTATCTGGGCGAGGAAGGGTTGGAGCAGGGGGTGGATGTCTGTGTGACCTCCTGGAACCGGCTGGCACCCAATACCATGCCCACCGGTGCCAAGGCCGGTGGTAACTATCTGTCGTCCCAGTTGATCTCGGGCGAAGCCAAGCGCCATGGTTATGACGAGGGGATCTCCCTCGACGTGCATGGTCACCTGAGCGAGGGCGCGGGTGAGAACCTGTTCCTGATCAAGAACAAGGTGCTCTATACCCCGCCGGTTACCGCCTGTATCCTGCCCGGTATCACTCGCGATACCCTGATGACCCTGGCGCGTGAAGCCGGTTATCAGGTACGGGAAGAAGCCATCTCCCGCGAGGCACTGTATCTGGCCGATGAAATGTTCATGACCGGCACCGCTGCCGAGGTGACGCCGGTGCGCAGCGTAGATGGCATCACGCTGGGGGCTGGTAAACGAGGCCCGATCACCACAGAATTGCAAAAAGCCTTCTTCGGGCTGTTCGATGGCAGCACCAAGGATAAATGGGGCTGGCTGACCCCGGTGAAAGATTGATTATCAGATCGAGAGAGGGGCGCCGGGCGCCTCTGTTTTACTCACTTGTTTTACAGGAGTTATAGAATGCCAAGGTATCGTTCCGCCACCACCACCCACGGCCGCAACATGGCCGGCGCCCGCGCCCTCTGGCGCGCCACCGGCATGACCGAAGAAGATTTCGGCAAGCCGATCATTGCGGTGGTCAACTCCTTTACCCAGTTTGTACCGGGCCATGTGCACCTGAAAGATATGGGCCAGCTGGTGGCGCGGGAAATCGAGGCCGCCGGTGGCGTCGCCAAGGAATTCAACACCATCGCCGTGGATGACGGCATCGCCATGGGTCATGGCGGCATGCTGTACAGCCTGCCCAGCCGGGATCTGATCGCCGACTCGGTCGAGTACATGGTCAATGCCCACTGTGCCGATGCCATGGTGTGTATCTCCAACTGCGACAAAATCACCCCGGGCATGCTGATGGCCGCACTGCGGGTCAATATTCCGGTGATTTTCGTGAGCGGTGGCCCGATGGAAGCGGGCAAGACCAAGTTGTCCGATCAGATCATCAAGCTGGATCTGGTCGACGCCATGATCCAGGGCGCAGATCCCAAGGTATCGGATGCCCAGAGCGAGCAGATCGAGCGCAGCGCCTGCCCGACCTGTGGTTCCTGCTCCGGCATGTTCACCGCCAACTCCATGAACTGCCTGACCGAGGCCCTGGGCCTGTCCCAGCCGGCCAACGGCTCGCTGCTGGCGACGCACGCCGATCGGGAGCAGCTGTTCAAGACGGCGGGTCATCGCATCGTCGAGCTGACCAAGCGTTATTACGAGCAGGATGACGACTCGGCCCTGCCGCGCAGCATCGCCACCAAGGCGGCGTTCGAAAACGCCATGGTGCTGGATATCGCCATGGGCGGTTCCACCAACACCGTGCTGCACCTGCTGGCCGCCGCCCACGAGGCGGGCGTCGACTTCACCATGGACGACATCGATGCGCTGTCGCGCAAGGTGCCCCAGCTGTGCAAGGTGGCCCCCTCGACCCAGAAATACCATATGGAAGACGTACACCGTGCCGGTGGCGTCATGGGGATTCTCGGCGAACTGGCCCGTGCCGGCCTGTTGCACACCGAGCTGCCTACCGTGCTGGGCATGACCATGGCCGAGCAGCTGGCCAAATATGATGTGATGGTGACCGAAGACGAGGCGGTTAAAACCATGTTCCGCGCCGGCCCTGCCGGTATCCGTACCACCAAGGCGTTCAGTCAGGATTGTCGCTGGCCGACCCTGGACGACGACAGAGCCGAAGGTTGTATCCGCAGCCTGGAAAACGCCTACAGCCTGGAAGGCGGTCTGGCCGTGCTGTCCGGCAACCTGGCGGTGGACGGCTGTATCGTCAAGACCGCCGGCGTCTCCGACGACAACCTGGTTTTCCGCGGACCCGCCCGCATTTATGAGAGTCAGGATACCGCCGTGGCCGGCATTCTGGGCGGCGAAGTCAAGGCCGGTGAGGTGGTGGTGATCCGCTACGAAGGCCCCAAGGGCGGCCCGGGTATGCAGGAAATGCTCTATCCCACCACCTACCTCAAATCCATGGGCCTGGGCACCAAGTGTGCGCTGATCACCGATGGTCGCTTCTCCGGCGGGACTTCCGGCCTGTCCATCGGCCATGTCTCTCCCGAGGCGGCCAACGGCGGCACCATCGGTCTGGTACAGAACGGCGATATCATCGATATCGATATTCCGGGCCGCAGCATCGTGCTGGATGTGCCGGAAGCCGAACTGGCCGCCCGTCGCGAGGCGATGGATGCCAAGGGTGAACAGGGCTGGCGCCCGGTCGACCGCGAGCGGGAAGTGTCCTTCGCCCTGCGCGCCTATGCGTCACTGGCAACCAGTGCCGACAAGGGCGCGGTACGCGACATCAGCAAGCTGGGGGGATAACAATGGCACAACCGGCATTGAAAGAGGTCGCCACATTGCGGTCGGCGGCCGAATATCTGCGCCGCATCCTGCTGTCTCCGGTTTATGAAGCGGCACGGGTAACCCCGCTGTCGCCGCTCAAGAAAATCTCCGAGCGGCTGGGTCACCCGGTATCGCTAAAACGGGAAGACATGCAACCGGTGCATTCTTTCAAGCTGCGGGGTGCCTATAACAAGATTGCCCAGCTCAGTCCGGAGCAACAGCAGGCCGGGGTCATTGCAGCCTCGGCCGGTAATCATGCTCAGGGCGTGGCCCTGTCGGCGGCCAAACTGGGTATCGATGCCACCATCGTCATGCCCACCGTCACCCCCGATATCAAGGTGGAATCGGTGCGCCGCTTCGGCGGCAAGGTGGTGCTGCACGGCAATAATTTCGATGAGGCCTATGCCCGTTGTCTGGAGCTGGCACAAGAGCACAACCTGACCCTGATACCGCCGTTCGACGACGAAGACGTGATTGCCGGTCAGGGCACCATAGGGCGCGAACTGCTGGAGCAGGATACCCGCTTGACCCATGTGTTTGTGCCGGTGGGTGGTGGTGGCCTGGCGGCCGGGGTGTCGGTCTATATCAAGCAGCTGCTGCCTCAGGTCAAGGTGATCGGGGTCGAGGCCGAAGGGTCGGCCTGTCTCAATGCCGCGCTCAAGGCCGGGGAGATTGTCACCCTCGATCGGGTCAGCATGTTTGCCGACGGGGTGGCGGTGAAACGCATGGGCACCGAAACCTTTCGTCTGTGTCAGCAGTATCTTGATGGGGTGGTCACCGTCAGTTCCGACGAGATCTGCGCCGCGCTCAAGGATATCTTCGAAGATACCAGAGCCATCGCCGAGCCGTCCGGTGCGTTGTCGCTGGCCGGGTTGAAGAAATACAGCCAGGCGGGTGATTACAAGCATGCCCGCATGGCGGCGGTGCTCAGCGGTGCCAACGTCAACTTCCATTCCCTGCGTTATGTCTCCGAGCGCTGCGAGCTGGGTGAAAAGCGGGAAGGGGTGCTGGCGGTAACCATCCCCGAGCGCAAGGGTGCCTTTCTCGAGTTCTGCGAAGTGCTCGGCAACCGCATGGTCACCGAGTTCAACTATCGCTACTCGTCGGAAGACAAGGCCGCCCTGCTGGTGTCGGTGCGGCTCAGCGACGGAGATCGGGAGCTGACCCAGATCATGATGGAACTGGAGCAGGCCGGTTATCCGGTGGCCAACATGACCGATAACGATCTGGCCAAGTCTCACGTGCGTTACATGGTCGGTGGCCGGCCACCCAAGGCCCTGCACGAGCGGCTGTACAGCTTCCGTTTTCCCGAGCAACCCGGTGCCCTGATGCGCTTCCTGCATACCCTGGGGACGCACTGGAACATCAGCCTGTTTCACTATCGTAATCACGGGGCCGAGTTTGGCCGGGTACTCTGTGCCTTCGAACTGCCCGATGCAGATCTGGTTTCGTTCGAGCGATATCTGGCCGAGCTGGGCTACCGTTGGGATGATGTGACTCAGGATCCCGCCTACCAGTTTTTTCTGGCGCATTAAGCAATACCGGCAAGGTCCCGTTCTGGCCTTGCCGGTACCGTTTACGCCAACCGGTATAATGCAGAACATATCGCACCGATATTGTGTACATTTCCGTTGATAAAAACACCATCTCTTGTTCTAATTCTGCTCGTTTCTTCATTATCTTCAGGACTCCCACCATGGGTCTGTTGTCTGCACTACTGGTTTCCATCGGTCAGATCTATTTTGTTAACCGCCCGCTAGCCGGTTTGTTGATTACACTGGGTGTGCTGTGGGCCGCGCCCTACATGGCGCTGGCCATGCTGATTGCGGCCCTGAGCGGGGTGCTGGTCGCGCACTGTCTTGAATTCGATGCCCAACTACAGGCCGAAGGCTGTTACGGCTTCAATGCGGCCCTGGTCGGGCTGGCGCTGGCGTTATTTGCACCGCCCGGTGTGGGTATGCTGGTGGCATCCGCCGTGCTGGGTGCGCTGTCTTGCCTTATTTATGCCTTCTTGCGTATGAAAGTCCGTTTTCCCTGCTACACACTGCCTTTTAACCTGCTGGTTCTGCCCTGGTTATATTGGAATGGGCATCGTCTGGTCGATGAAATACCGCAAGGTTATGACTTTTCGTTATCGGCTATCGGACAGGTGGTTTTTTTACCCGATACGGTGCCGGCGATCATGGGCTGTGCCGCCTTGTTGCTGGCGGGTATTGGCATGCTGGGCTGGGCTTTTGCGGGGGCGGTGATCACCAGTGGTACCGCCTTGTTATTGCTGGTGAATCCCGATTACATCAATTTTGGCCTGACTGGTTACAACGGGGTGCTGGCCGCCATCGCCATGTTCTGGCATGGCTTCAAGCCCGGCTGGAGTATCGTTGCCGCCGTGCTGGCGGGCCTGATGACCGCCATCATGCTGAAAACCGGGCTGCCGATGCTGACCATGCCCTTCGTATTAAGCTGCTGGCTGTGTCTGGCATTACGCGGCCGGCTGTGTGATTACCGGACGAATACATGAACAACAGGGAGAGGGTGTAATGAAGCTGGGCTTTATCGGAATAGGGTTGATGGGCAAGCCGATGACACAGCGTTTTCTGCAGGCCGGCTTTTAGGTCTCGGTATGGAACCGTAGCGTGCACAAGCTGTCCGAGGTCGAGGCTGCCGGTGCCACCGTTGCCAGCAGCATAGGTGAACTGGTGGAGCAGGTGGATCTGGTGCTGCTGTGCCTGGCCAATACCGCCGTGGTGGAAGAGGTAGTCTTCGGTGCCGGTGGCGTGGCGACTCACGGCCGGGCAGATCAGCTGCTGGTGGACTTTTCCAGCTCGGATCCGGAAGCGACCCGGGACTTTGCCGCACGGCTGAAAGCGCAATGTGGCATGAGCTGGGTCGACTCACCGGTTTCCGGTGGCGTGGCCGGTGCCGAGGCCGGCAGCCTGGCGATTATGTGTGGCGGTGAGGCGACAGATATCGAACGCATTCGTCCCGTGCTGGCGCCGTTGTCGCAGCGGGCAACTCATATGGGAGCGGTGGGGGCCGGTCAGGTCACCAAGGTGTGCAACCAGATGATCGTCGGCTGCAACCTGATGGTGCTGGCGGAGATGATGGCGCTGGCCAAAGCCAGCGGTGTGGATGCAGACAAGATCCCCGATGCTCTGGCCGGTGGCTTCGCCGACTCCAGGCCGATGCAGCTCACCGGCCCGCTGATGGCGGACGAGTCGGATCCGGATCCCAAGTGGCATGTGCGCACCCTGCTCAAGGATCTGGACATGGCGGTGGCTCTGAGCCTGCGCGAGGGCAGTGCCACCCCTATGTCGGGCCTGGCCGCTCAGCTGATGCGGCAGCACGGCAGCAAGGGCTATCTGGAGCGGGACCCCGCCACCCTGATCAAATTGTACAAGGACTGATAAAAAAGGAGCCTTGCGGCTCCTTTTGGTGTCTGAATGAATACCGGCTCAGGAGGCCAGCGCCAGGCTGTGACGATAGTAGTCGTTGGCCTTGGCCAGATCCTTGCGCTTTTCCGCCAGACCCGCCAGCAGCACATAGTCACCGGCACAGGGCTTGAGTGCCACCGCCTGTTGCAGGTGCGCTTCCGCTTCTTCCGGCTTGCCATCCTTCAGGTACAACTGGCCCAGGGTGGAATGCAGCTCGGGCAGGGTTTCCTTCTTCGCCTTCTTCTCCAGCACGGTGAGCAACGGATGATAGTCGCTCAGCTGCAGCCGGGTCATACAGGCCAGCAGCCGCGGATCGCTTTCCTTGTTCAGCCCTTCCAGCAGCAGTTGCTGGGCTTCCTTGTATGCCTTGAGTCCGGTCAACCGATCGCACAGCGGGGCCAGAATGTCGGCCTGATACTTTTCCTTGCGCGGCAGGCCCTGCCACAGGGTGAGCAGACCTTCGCTGCCGTCGGTCTTGGCGGTGCTGTTAAACCAGCCGGCATAGGCCTGTTGCTTCAGGGTCTGCTGCTCTTCGGACTCGATAAGCCCCTTTTCAGCCAGGGCATTCAGGGTACTCAGCAGCGACGACCATTCACCGGCGGCGAAATAGACGTCTTTCTGCAGCTTGAGCAGGGCTGGCTGGCTGCCGTACTCCTGCTCCAGCTGCCGCACCCCGGCCAGTGCCTGTTCCAGTTGACCTTGCTGGTATTGCAGTCGCGTTTGAGTGAGTCCCACCGCCAGACCGGCGCCCGGATTCTGCTCATGGGCCTGACGCAAGTAATCGTCGCGCTTTTCTTCGTGCCCCTGCGCCTGGGCGGCGGTGGCCGCATTCAGGTAGTTGAGCAGGGCCAGATCGTTGCCCTTGGTCCCCTTGAGCAGCATTTTTTCGGCGGTGGCATAGTCTTCCGCCACCAACGCCTGCATGCCGCTCTGGGTAAAGCTCAGGGCCTTGCGGCGACGGCGGCCGACAAACCAGCCGCGGGTGCGATGGCTCAGCCCGAAAATCCGACCCAGCAACCATTCGATAAACAGCAGCAATACATAGAACAGCACCACGGCCACCAGAAATACGGTGGCGGTGGTTTCGATGGTGTAACCGCTGGCGGCGACCAGTACATAACCCTGTTGGCCGGTGATGTCCGGACCGATGACCAGGCCGGCGACCAGGATGGCGACGATAATCGCAAGACGTATCATAGACTCCCCCTTACAGGCCGGTCAGCAGGCGTTGCAGCCTGTCATCCAGCAGTTGCTGCAGGCGTTCCTGAGCGCTGAACTGCTCGGGATAGTCCACCTTGATCTGCTGGCCACTGAGCTGCTCTATCTGTTCCAGCATAAACTGGCGCACGCTGTCGTCGGCAAAGTAGTCCTGCAGCCATTGTCTGGCCTGAGCCAGAGAGCTGTCGTAGATCTCCTGCTGTTCGCGATAGACCGCCAGCTGGGCCTGCAGCAGCTTGCCCTTGAGGTTTTCGCTCAGGTACCAGTGTTGCTGGGGTGACAGCAGGGCTTCCACGTTGCCGTCGCGGCGGCGCACGGTCACGAAGTTGTCACTGAAACTGGCCCAGCTCTTTTTCAGGTTTTCTTTCCAGTCGCTGACCGACTCGGACAGGGTGAAATCCGGCTCTTCGGCCCGGGCCATGATGACCCCGGCCAGCGTGAGCTTGTCTACCTGATCGTTGATGCTGTTGAGCTTGATCACCAGGCCTTCCCGGTCGACTTTCTGCACCGACTTGATGCTGGCGATATCGTCCGCCAATGCCCGGCGTACCGGAGTCAGGCCGGGATCGTTCAGGGCGGCCAGACGTTCGTCGGCATTGGCCAGCATCATGGCGGCGGATACCGCATCCTGCTCCAGCCAGAGTTTGCGGCCAGCCATGCGCACCAGATATTCGGCTTCCGCCAGCATCCAGTCGTTGGGGCGCTTGCTGTCCAGATCCAGCACCTTGTGTGACAGCCCTTCAAGCTGCTCGGTGGTGCTGCTTTGGTTGTTGATCACGGCGGCCAGCTGGCTGCTCTGCTTGGCCTCGGCCTGTTGCAGGCGTTGCTGTTGCTGTGCAACTTCCGCCTGCAGCTGGCTCATCTGCTCGGCCTGAGCCAGCGCCTGGTTGTGACCGTGCCAGTACAGTATGGCCGTCAGCAGAATGGCGATAATAATGGCGATGATGGCCAGTATCTTGCCGGACGAAGAGGATTTTTTCTGCTCCGGTGCTCGCTGTTCCGGTTCTGAGGAAGCCGCAGGCGGTACTGCCTGCTGTTGCTCGGCGGTCACGTCGGCATCAACCTCGCCCTTGACCGCGGTATTCTGATGTTCTTGATGATTATCTGTCTTGTCTGTCATTCCGTTTCCTCTCATCCAGAGCGTCAATCAGCGCCTGATTGGATGCACCTTCTGCATTAATGACCTGAGTGAAGCCCAGCTCTCTGGCCTCGAGGGCCACCCGTATACTGGGTACAATCAATAAACGGCTTGTCAGCCAGTCCCTTGCGCTGGTGGCAGTCAGTTGCACCAGATGGTTCAGCAGCCCGCCACTGGTGATGATAATACTGTCCACACCCTGGCTCTGCCAGCTTTTCACCAAGGTGCCATTCGGATCGGGGTGGTAGTGGCGTCGGTAGACTTCACAATAGTCGACCAGTGCCCCTGCCTGCATCAGGGTCGGGGCGATCAGATGACGGCCGCCATTACCACGCAGGATAACCACCCGGCGTCCCGTAAGCTGCCGTAACTCCGGCAGTGAAATAACGCCTTCGGAGCGGGGATCATCCGGTACTGTCGCACCGGGAACCCCCACCGAGTCAAAGGCATTTCCGGTCGCCTCGCCTACGGCAATGTAGTGGGCGTCCGGCCAGGAAGAGCCTTGTTGTTTCAATGCATTATCGGCGAAATTAACCGCCTGTACGCTGACCGCTATCACATAATCCCGAGCCGAAAGATCGGCAAGCAGGGCGGGCAATCGGTCTAATTCGACTCCCTCGACAAAGCTCAGCAGCGGGCTGACCACCGGTTGGTGGCCAGCCGCGAGCAAAGCCTGGCTCAGGCTGGTGGCCTGAGGCTCGGGGCGTACCACCAACGGGATCATGACCGGTAAACCTCGTCCAGTATCTGGTCTGCGCCCCGGGCCAGCAGCCGCTTGGCCAGCTCGGCGCCCAGGGCTTCGCCCTGACCGGCGGGGCCGGTGATCTCCTCGAAGATAATCTGACTGCCATCGGGCCGACCAACCAGGCCCCGCAGCCAGATGTTGTCGCCTTGCAGCTCTGCATAAGAGCCGATAGGAACCTGACAACCTCCTTGCAAGCCATGGTTCATGGCGCGTTCTGCCACCACCCGCAACCGGGTTTCATGGTGATCGAGCGGAGCCAGCAGTTCGAGCAGCTCCGCATCATCCAGCCGACACTCTATGCCCACGGCACCCTGGCCGTTGGCGGGCAGGCTGTCTTCCGGACTCATCAGGCCGGCGATGCGGCCTTCCAGCTCCAGTCGCTTGAGGCCGGCGGCGGCAAGGATGATGGCATCGTACAGGCCCTCATCCAGCTTGCGCAGCCGGGTTTGCACGTTTCCGCGCAGGGTCTTGACCTCAAGATGTGGGTAGCGGGCGCGGACCTGGCATTCCCGCCGCAGGCTGGCGGTACCGACCACGGCACCGGCCGGCAGTTGCTCGAGATGGGTATAGTGATTGGAAACAAAGGCATCGCGTGGATCTTCCCGTTCACAAATCACGGTCAGCCCCAGAGTCTCGGGAAACTCGACTGGTACGTCTTTCATCGAATGCACGGCAATATCGGCACGACCGTCCAGCATGGCCTGCTCCAGTTCCTTGATGAAAAGCCCCTTGCCGCCGATCTTGGACAGGGGTGTGTCGAGCAGCACATCACCCTGAGTGGTCATGGGCACCAGCTCGACACCGATATGGGGATGCAGCTGTTCCAGCCGCTCTTTGACATAATGGGCCTGCCACAGAGCCAGCAGACTCTTACGGGTGGCGATGCGGATGATGCGATTTGCCATTTGAATCTCTTCTTTGTGTCCATTAATGCGCCGATATTATCATTCCTGTCGGTGCATTACAGGGAAGAAAGCCGGACCGGTACGATGTTGCGAAAATGTGTCATGACACATATTGTTCATTTACTGGCTAATTGTTACCATGATCACACTTTTGACCTGTTCCGGGTCTGTTTCGGTCCAATAAAGGCCAGTACCCTTGCACGCGAATTTTCACCGTCTCGCCGAGCGATGTGATCAGTTTAACCAGCAGAAACAGGCTCGCGCCCTGGCGGTGATGAGCCGTTACGGGCAGCAGGTGTTTCAGTTGCTGCCGGTGCTGCTGCACTACCATCACCCTCTGTTACCCGGCTACCTGCCCGGTGACGTGCCTGCGGGTGTATGCCACTTCCAGCCCAACTCACGTCAGCAGCAGTTTATCGACGAGCTGTGCCAGGCCGCCAATGGTCACCAGGGTCTGGAGCAGGGCCAGAACGAAATATTCGGTATCTACTCCATGGGCAGTACCTCATCCATCGGCCAGTGTCGGCATTCGGATTTGGATGTGTGGGTGTGCTATTCCCATCGCATGGCGCCGGAGCGGGTTGCGTGGCTGCAACAGAAGTGCCTGCTGATCTCCCAGTGGGCCGAGCAGCGCCAGGTCGAGCTCAACCTGTTCCTGATCCCGGACAATAAATTTCGCACCGATAATCAGCAGTGGGTCGAGGGCGAAAGCTGTGGCAGCGCCCAGCACCTGCTGTTACTGGACGAGTTTTATCGCAGTCATTTGCGTATCGCCGGCAAGCGGCTGGTATGGATGTGCGCGCCGGGTAAACTCGGGCCCAAATACGACCAGTTTGTCGCCGAGCACTTTGCCAACGGCACCTTGAATACCGATGAATGGCTGGATCTGGGAGGCTTTGCCCGGATTCCGGCAGAAGAATATTTTGGCTCCGCCCTGTGGCAGCTGTACAAGAGCATCGACTCGCCCTACAAGGCGGTGCTGAAAACGGTGTTGATGGAAGCCTATTCCCATGAGTATCCCGATACCAAGTTACTCTGTCGGCATCTCAAGGGAAACTTTCATAACGCGGACCAGCTCGACGAGCGTCAGGATCACTACATCCTGATGCTGGAAAAGGTGACCGGTTATCTCCGGTCCATCGGCGATGACAAACGACTCGATCTGGTGCGGCGCTGTTTTTATCTGAAGGTGTCGGAAGGGCTGGACCTGGCTTCCGACAACGACGACCAACACGGTTGGCGTAGCGAGCAGATCCTGCGTCTGGTCTCGACCTGGGGCTGGTCCGCCGACAAGCTGGCCCGGCTGGATGACAGAGCCAACTGGAAGGTGGAGGAGGTCAGGGCGGCCTACGGCGAGTTGCTGGAAGCCTGATGCAGAGCTATCGCAATCTTATCCAGTTTGCCCGGCGCAATAACATCACCGAGTCCATCAACCCGGAAGACATCGGCATTCTGTCGCGCAAGCTCTATGCTGCCTTCGAAAACCTGCCGGGCAAGGTACAGCTGATCAACCTCAAGATAGCGCCGGATCTGAGTGAGCCGGACATCAGCCTGGTACAGGTGCCGGAAGGCCGGCTCAACAAGGCCGGCTGGTACCTGTACAAGCATGCGCTGACACCGGCCGATATCATCGGTCGCAGCCCGCTTGAGTACAGCGGTTATGTGGGCAAACTGGTCGCCTGGGCCCATTTTAACGGTTTGCTGGTGACGGATACCCAACTGCATCTGTTTAATCAGAATACCGATGCCAGCTTGGAGAACTTGCAGGAATACTGCGGCGATCTGGCGCGACTCTTCCCGGTCAGAGCCCCCTCGCCCAGCAATTTGGCCCTGAGCCGGCCCTGTGAGGTGCGCCAGCTCGGCATCTTCCTCAACCTGGAACAGGATCCCACGACCCGCTGGCGCAACACGCCCATCGAATTCAGCGCCCGGGCCAGCGATCCCCTCAGTTTTGGCCAGCAGCAGGAAAGTCTGGTGGGCTCGGTGGACCTGCTTTACCGCAATTCCTGGGACGAAATCCGCACCCTGCATTTTAACGGCCCCACGGCGGTAGTGGACGCGCTCACCACCATTCTCGGCAAGATGCACCAGGGGGCCCATGCCCCGCAAAGCCTGGACGTGTTCTGTTACAGCCTGAATTTCCGCAGCCTGATCCGCACGCGTTTCGAACAGCTGGTCAGGGAGTGCATCGGCCTGCGGCTGGCTCGGGATCAGGGCAGTACCGTCAAGACCCTGCTGTTGGGCACCGATAAATACAGTTTCTTCTTCGAGCGGCGCGGGGTCAGCGTGCAAAAAATGGAAGCCTCGGTGGGCGAGCAGCTTTCCCGGCAGACGGCAGCCCATCAGGCGCCGCGCCTGGCTCAGCAGAAGGGCAAGCCGGTGCCCGAGGTGGTGGACGCCTATGCCAGTGAAGGGCTGATGCAGTTTTTCTTCGAAGACAGCGGCGAGGATTACAATCTCTATATTCTCGACGAGGCCAACCGCATCGAAGTTTACCGGCAGGTGTCCGGCAGCAAGGACGAGCTGGTACAGAGTATCAACCGGTTCTATACCTCCAATCAGCAGGTGGCAGGGAAGAGCCATTTTGCCAACTTCAATCTGCCCCAGTATTACGATATCGAGGCTGAGGACGGGCAACAGCGCGTGCTGCCCTACAGAACCGTCAAGGAAGACCGGGACGATCCCCGGCATTCCCTGAGCCAGCGTTAGAGCGCGAGCTCGGTGTCACCCTGGCGTTGTGCCTGCAGGCTGAGCCAGCTCAGCAGCTCATGGCCCTGGCGGTTGTCGATCCATTTACCCTCCTTGAGGGCGAAGTGGTGGCCGTTTTCCCGGGTGGCCAGCCAGATCTGATGCAGTGGCTCCTGGCGGTTGATCACGAACTTGATGCCGTTCTCGAAAGTCAGCGTCATGACGCCACCGATGGTTTCGCAGTCGATATCGACCCCGCTCCGATCGATACTCTCTTCAATATGCTGGTAAATGGCATCCGCCAAGGCATGGAATTCACTGTCTTTCATCGCCCGCTTCCTATTGCTTTTGAGAATGTGAATGCGATTATAAGAGCCTGGAACCATATTCACAGTCATCCGATGAACAAATTCAAGCTGACCGCACTGGTTGTCCTATGCCTGAGTATGGCGGGATGTGGCCTCAAGGGGCCGCTGACCCTGCCCGCCGCCGAGCAGGAACAACCCCGGGTTGAGCAGTCGTAAAGGAAAATATCTTGGATTATTTTAATTATCAGGACGATGGCCGCCTTTACGGCGAAGCCTGCGATCTTCGTCGTCTGGCCGAGGAACACGGCACCCCGCTCTATGTTTATTCCCGTGCCACCCTGGAACGCCACTGGCGGGCCTTCGATCAGGCCGCCGGTGAGGTCAATCACCTGATTTGCTACGCGGTGAAGGCCAACTCCAACCTGGCGGTACTGAACGTACTGGCCCGGCTGGGCTCGGGCTTCGACATCGTGTCCAAAGGCGAGCTGAGCCGGGTCATTGCCGCCGGTGGCGATCCTGGCAAGGTGGTGTTTTCCGGCGTTGGCAAACGAGTCGATGAAATCCGTTTTGCGCTGGAGCAGAACATTTTCTGCTTCAACGTGGAGTCGGTGGCCGAGCTGGCTCGCATCAACCAGGTGGCGGGCAGCATGGGTCGCAAGGCGCCGATCTCCATTCGGGTCAACCCGGATATCGATGCCGGTACCCATCCCTACATCTCCACCGGGCTGAAGGAAAACAAGTTCGGCATTCCCATCGATCAGGCCCGGGATATCTATCGTCAGGCGGCGGCCATGGAACACCTCGAGATCAACGGGGTGGATTGCCATATCGGCTCCCAGCTGACCGAGCTGTCTCCCTTCCTGGAAGCGGTGGACAAGCTGCTGGCGCTGATTGATGAACTGGCCGAAGACGGTATTCATATCCATCATCTGGACGTGGGCGGTGGCCTGGGTGTGCGTTACGATCAGGAATCTCCCCCCGAGCCCAGCCGTTATGCCGAGCAGCTCAAGGCGCGGTTGCAGGATCGCAACCTGACCCTGGTGTTCGAACCGGGGCGGGCCATTGCCGCCAATGCCGGCGTGCTGCTGACCCGGGTAGAGCACCTGAAGCCCGGTGAAGCCAAGAACTTTGCCATCGTCGATGCGGCCATGAACGACCTGATCCGCCCGGCCCTGTACAGCGCTTGGCAGGCCATTATTCCACTGGATAAAACCCTCGAGCGCCCGGCTGCCGTGTATGACGTGGTGGGTCCGGTGTGTGAAACCGGCGACTTTATCGGCAAGGACCGGGAGCTTGCGATCACCGAAGGTGATCTGCTGGCGGTACGCTCCGCCGGTGCCTATGGCTTCGTGATGGCGTCCAACTACAACAGCCGCCCGCGGGCCGCCGAAGTCATGGTGGACGGAGATCAGGCCGTGGTGGTGCGCGAGCGCGAGCAACTGGCCGATTTGTGGCGGGGCGAAAGCCTGTTGCCCGAGTCTTAAGGGGTTAACGTGATCCAGTTTTCCAAAATGCAGGGGCTCGGCAACGACTTTATGGTGGTCGATGGCGTCACCCAGAAGGTATTTTTCAATCCCGAGGTGATCCGGCAACTGGCCGACCGTCATTTTGGTATCGGCTTCGACCAGCTGCTGCTGGTCGAGCCGCCCTATGATCCCGACCTCGACTTTCACTATCGCATCTTCAATGCCGACGGCTCGGAGGTGGAGCAGTGCGGCAACGGTGCCCGCTGTTTCGCCCGTTTCGTGCGGCTGAAGGGGCTGACCCATAAAGACCGGATCAGCGTCAGCACCCAGAAAGGCAACATAGTGCTGCAGCTCGAAAAGGATAATCAGGTCACGGTCAACATGGGCGTGCCCGAATTTGATCCGGCCAAGATCCCGTTCAAGGCCCAGAAGGCAGAGAAAACCTATCTGGTCCGGGCCGAGCAACAGACGGTGCTGTGTGGTGCCGTGTCCATGGGCAACCCGCACTGCGTGCTGGAAGTGGATGACATCGACACCGATCTGGTCGCCACCCTGGGACCCGAGCTGGAAAATCACGAGCGGTTTCCGGCCCGGGTCAACGTTGGCTTTATGCAGGTTATCAATGCCCGCGAGATCAAGCTGCGGGTGCATGAGCGCGGTGCCGGAGAAACCCTGCCTGCGGCACCGGTGCCTGTGCGGCGGCGGTGATGGGCATGAGCTGGGGCAAGCTGGCGGATCGGGTACAGGTGAATCTGCCCGGCGGCAGCTTGACCATCGCCTGGAAGGGGCCGGGCAAGCCGGTGTACATGACCGGTGCGGCGGAGCATGTGTTTGACGGGCAGATCAACCTATGACCGACAGTACCCAGTGCGCCGAAACAGGGCTGGACGGCCGCCAGATTGCCGACTACCTGGCCGTCAACCCAAACTTTTTCACCTACCACAAAGACTTGCTGGAGCAATTGCATCTGCCTCATGAGCAGCGTGGCAGCGTGTCGCTGGTGGAGGCCAAGCTGGAACGCCAGCGCCAGCGTATTCACGAGCTGGAAGATGAAATCACCGGGCTGATGACGGTTGCCGGAGAAAACGAACGTATCTTCCGGGTCTATATGGATCTGCTGCCGCGGCTGTTCGAATGCGCCAGCCCGGGCGAGCTGGAACTGTGCATGCGCCGCACCTTTCAGGAACAGTTGCGGGTGTCCGCGGTGCGGCTGGTACTGGATCCGCGTCGCTATCCGGTGGCGCAGAGCCCGGCCGGCGAGCAGCTGGAGCGACTGTACCGGGAGCGGATGTCGAGCGAGGACGTGTACCTTGGTCGGCTCGGTAAGGATGAGAAGCAGCGTCTGTTTCAGGGCGCCATGGTGAATTCCTGTGCCCTGATCCGTCTGGGCACTCGCGGTGAAATGGGGCTGCTGGCGTTTGGCAGTGCCGACAGCAGCCATTATCGCTCGGGCATGGATACCCTGCTGCTCCGCCAGCTGGCCGATATGCTGGCGGTGTTGTTACCGAAACTGGTGACCGATGACGGCCGCTGAGCTGACGCCGGCCATCACCGACTTTCTCGAATACCTGCGGGTAGAGCGCCAGCTCAGCGTGCATACCCGCGACGGCTATGGCCGTCACCTCAACGCCATGGTCGACCAGCTGGCCGCATTGTCGCTCGCCAGCTGGTCGGCGCTCACGGTCAGTCATGTGCGGGGGCTGGCCACCCGCATGCATAAAGGCGGGCTGTCGGCCCGCACCATCGCCACCAAACTCAGCGCCCTGCGCAGTTTCTGCGACTGGCTTATCCTGCAGGGTGAACTGTCCGCGAATCCCGCCCGGGGCGTCAGTGCGCCCAAGCAGGGCCGACCTCTGCCCAAGAACCTGGACGTGGACGAACTGCATCAGTTGATGAATATCGACGAGTCCGATCCGCTGGCGGTGCGTGATCGCGCCATCATGGAGCTGATGTATTCTTCCGCCTGCGGCTGGCCGAACTGGTGAACCTGAACCTGGGAGACATCCAGTTTGACGAGCGTCAGGTAAGGGTCATCGGCAAGGGCAACAAGGAGCGTATTCTGCCGGTGGGTCGCATGGCGTTGGAGTGGCTGGGCAAGTGGCTCAAGGTACGGGGGACGCTGGCCGGCCCGGATGAACCGGCGTTGTTTGTCAGCAAGCAACAGCGGCGCATCAGCCATCGCAGCGTGCAGCTGCGGCTGGCCCAGTGGGGCGGCAGGCAGGCGCTGTCGAGCCATATTCATCCGCACAAGCTGCGCCACTCCTTTGCCACTCACATGCTGGAGTCGAGCGGCGACCTGCGCGCGGTGCAGGAGCTGCTGGGCCATGCGGATCTGGCCACCACCCAGATCTATACCCATCTGGATTTTCAGCATCTGGCCAAGGCCTATGATCAGGCCCACCCCAGAGCCAAACGCAGCAAGGATGAAGACGTCTGACGTCTGGGTGTTCAGGGGCGAAGGGCGGACAAAGGGCCCGCTCCGCCGACACGGCCCGATCAAAGAGGTAACAGGGCTGCCTCCTCCGACACGCTACAAGTACATCCCTGTAAGCTCGCACATGCCATCCATGGCATGTGACGGTCGGCAGAGGCAATCCCTGTTACCTCTCTTGCGACTGGGTGGCGCCTGTGCCACGTCAATTTGTCATATCGGTGTATCTACAACGAACCAAGTATGCTGCTGCCAGTAAAAATATAAAGGAACCCAAATGCGCTTTTACAAACGACTCACTCCCGTCAAGGTCATCAGCTTCGATCTGGACGATACCCTGTACGACAACGTGCCGGTGATAGCGGCGGCGGAAGCCTGGTTGCTGGATGCGCTCAAGCAGCATCACCCGGAGTCCACCCTGCTCGGCAAGGAAAACCTGGCGGCGATCAAGCGCCGGGTGCTGCAGGAACAACCCGAACTGAGCCACGATGTGAGCGCCTGCCGCCTGCGGGTGCTGACCGAAGGTCTGCAACAACAGGGGCTGGACGAGGCTCGGGCGGCGGCCATGGCCGAGGCGTTTTATCGGGGCTTTCTGGAGCAGCGCGGTAAAATCCGGGTGCCGGACGCGACCCACCGGGTGCTGTCGGCTCTGGGTCAGAAGTATCGGCTGACGGTGATCACCAACGGCAACCTGCCGATTGAGAGTACCGAGCTGGCGCCTTATTTCGATATCGTGCTCAGGGCCGGTACCGATGGCCGGATGAAACCGGCACCGGATATGTTTCATCGACTGGCCGAGCAGACCGGCGTCAGTCTGGAGGAGATTCTGCACATCGGTGATCACATCAACACCGACGTGGCCGGCGCCGTGCACAGCGGCTGTCAGGCGGTGTGGCTCAACGACAATGGCCGGACCGAAGCGGATCTGCACTGTTTGCCTCATGTCGCCCTCGAGCGGTTGGAGCAAATGCTGGAGCTGTTATAATCGCCGCCATACTGTAAATATTCCCAGGAGTTGTAATGGATGTATCCAGCCTGCTTGACGGCATGAACGACAAGCAACGGGAGGCGGTCGCCGCTCCTGCCCAGAACATGCTGGTGCTGGCCGGTGCCGGCAGTGGCAAGACCCGGGTGCTGGTGCATCGCATTGCCTGGCTGATGCAGGTGGAACAGGTGCCGGCGTCGGCCATTCTGGCGGTGACCTTTACCAACAAGGCGGCGGCGGAAATGCGTGGCCGGGTCGAGCAGTTGCTCGGTGGCCGGCTATTCGGGCTCTGGCTCGGCACCTTCCACGGCCTGGCGCACCGGCTGCTGCGGGCCCATCACCTGGATGCCAATCTGCCTCAGGACTTCCAGATCCTCGACTCGGACGATCAATTGCGGCTGCTGCGCCGCATCCTCAAGGGCATGAACCTGGATGAAAAACAGTGGCCGCCACGACAGGCCGCCGGTTTCATCAACGCCCGCAAGGACGAAGGTCTGCGCCCCAAAGACATTCAGGTACTCAACGATCCGTTGCAAAAAACCTACCAGCGCATCTATCAGGTATATCAGGACACCTGTGACCGGGCCGGACTGGTGGACTTCGCCGAGCTGCTGCTGCGTGCCCACGAGCTGTGGCTGTATAAACCCCATATTCTGGCCCACTATCAGGACCGATTCCGCCATATTCTGGTGGACGAATTTCAGGATACCAACAGCATCCAGTACGCCTGGTTGCAGATGCTGGCGGGCCAGCAGGCCCGGGTGATGATAGTGGGCGACGACGACCAGTCCATCTACGGCTGGCGCGGCGCCCGGGTCGAGAATATCGCCCGCTTCCTGCGCGATTTCCCCGGTGCCGACACCATTCGTCTGGAGCAGAACTACCGTTCCAGCGGTACCATCCTCAAGGCCGCCAACACCCTGATCGCCAACAATGCCGAGCGCATGGGCAAGGAGTTGTGGACCGAGGGCAGTGAGGGCGAGCCCATCGCTCTCTATGGCGCCTTCAACGAGGTGGACGAAGCCCGCTTCGTGGTCGAGCGCATCAAGCAGTGGCGCCAGCAGGACGGGCTGTTGAGCGAGGCGGCGATCCTGTATCGCAACAACGCCCAGTCCCGGGTGCTGGAAGAGGCGCTGATCCAGGCGCGGCTGCCCTACCGTATCTACGGCGGTCTGCGCTTCTTCGAGCGGCAGGAGATCAAGGATGCGCTCGGCTATCTGAGGCTGATCAACAACAGAGGTGACGAGGCGGCGTTCGAGCGTATCGTCAATACGCCCACCCGTGGTATCGGCGAGCGTACCCTGGGGCTGGTGCGCGAGGCGGCCCGGGATCGGCAGCTTACCCTGTGGCAGTCGGCCTGGGCGCTGGTGGAGGAAAAGGTGCTCACCGGCCGCGCCGCCTCGGCGGTGAGCCGCTTCCTGGCGTTGATCAACCAGCTGGAAGACGAAACCCGCGAGCTGCCGCTGCATGTGCAGACCGACCGGGTGATCGAGCTGTCCGGACTCAAGGCCATGTATCAGGCCGAAAAAGGCGAAAAGGCCCAGGCCCGGGTGGAAAACCTGGAAGAACTGGTCAGCGCCACCCGCCAGTTCACCCCGTCCGAAGACGACGATATGCCGCTGTTGTCGGCCTTTCTGTCCCACGCGGCGCTGGAGGCGGGCGAGAGTCAGGCGGATCAGTTCGACGATGCGGTGCAACTGATGACGCTGCACTCGGCCAAGGGCCTGGAATTTCCGCTGGTGTTCATGGTGGGAGTGGAAGAGGGCATGTTCCCCAGCCAGCAGTCGGCGGAAGAAAGCCAGCGGCTGGAAGAGGAGCGCCGCCTGGCCTACGTGGGCATGACCCGGGCCATGAGCAAGCTTTATATCAGCCACGCCGAGAGTCGCCGGCTCTATGGCCGGGAGATGTTTCACCGCCCCAGCCGTTTCATCAAGGAGCTGCCCGGCGACTGCGTGGAGGAAATCCGGCTCAAGGCCACCGTCAGCCGTGCCGTGCCCAACGGTCGCTTCAGCCAGGATCGGGTGCAGGAAACCTTCAACGAAACCGGCTTCCGCCTGGGTCAGCGGGTATCACACCCCAAATTTGGCGAGGGCATAGTGCTGAATTTCGAAGGGGCCGGCGCCCAGAGCCGGGTACAGGTCAACTTCGACGACGGCGGCAGCAAGTGGCTGGTGACCGCCTACGCCCGGCTGGAAGCCCTGTAACTCGTAGCCCTGTATGGCGGGAGTGAGGCCGATGACCCCGGTTGCTCCCGCTCCGCCCGGGGCTGTTATCCCAAGGCCTCGCTCGCCAGCAGCCACAGGATGGAGCCGGCCACGCCGCAGAACAGCAGGCCGCACAGGCCGTTGATCGGGCGACTCCAGGTCAGCAGCCGGCTCTGCACCCGCGGCGAGGACAGCCACCAGGCCAGCAGCATGAACCAGACGAGGCTCAGCAGGAACAGCTCTGCCACCAGGGCGGCGCGGGTCAGCCAGTTGACTTCCGGCCCGACCAGGGCGGCGAGCAGGCCGATAAAAAACACCAGTGCCTTGGGGTTGAGCAGGTTGGTCGTGAAACCGGTCCAGAATCCACTGGTCGGAAGACCCGGCGCAGCAGCGTCCGCGGCCATGCTTGCTGCGGACGGGCGCAGTGCCGCCCGCAGGGCACCGATGCCCAGCCAGCCCAGATAGACCGCTCCCGCCAGTCGCACCAGATCGAACAGCAGCGCATGACCCTGCAGCAGCAGGCTGACACCGGTGAGGCTCAGTATGCTATGCACCATTATGCCCAGCGCGATGCCGGCTGCCGCCCCGACAGCGGCGCGGCGGCAGGCGGAGTAACGCAGCATCAGTGCCAGATCCGGCCCCGGGCTGGCCAGCGCCACCAGATGAATAATGCCTATGGTCAAAAGAAGTGAAAGATTCATGTCCGGCTCCTGCGATGATGTGTTCACAGTGTATGGAGCCGGATCCTGGTCGGCTTGTAACTTATTGCATCTGGCCGCGAAAGCGGGCCGGGGTGACATGATAGGCACCGACGAAGGCGCGGTGAAAATGGGCCTGATCAAAAAAGCCGACCAGCTGGGCCGTGTCTGCCACCGTTGCGCCCCGGGACAGGTGTTTCTTGGCCGCTTCCAGGCGCAGCCGTTTCAGATAGGCATGGGGAGTGAGGCCGACCGCCGCCTTGAACCGGCGCAGGAACTGGAAGCGCGACAAGCCCTGCTCATCGGCCAGCTGCGCCAGGCTATGAGGCTGGTCCAGCTCGTCCAGCAGCCGTTCCCTGACCCGGGAGAGGGTGCCGGCCGTCAGGGGGTTGTTGCCTGCCAGAGGGAAGAAGGCGGACAGCAGGTCGAGCAGCTGGTCTTCGGCTTCCCGGGGATCCAGCAATTTCTGCTCCAGTTGCCGGTGCAGGTCCAGGCTTTGCCGGTACAGGCCGGAATGGTTGAGCAGCGGGGTCGTGAAAAAGGGCGTTGGCTGCTCCAGATCGCCGGCCAGGGATGCCATCAGTTCGGGGGCGATGGCGAACACCCGGACCCGGAAGCCCCGTTCGTCGAAGCAGCTGCCGTCGTGGGCGATATCGGGGTTGAGCAGCGACAGCTGGCCGGCGGCCAGTGCCATTGAGCTGCCCTGGTGGATAAACTTCTGCGCGCCCGACTCGACCAGGCCGATATGATAGTCGAGGTGAACATGCCGGCCGTAACTGAAGGCAGCATGATCCGCCAGACAGAGTTCCATGCCCGGCAGCGAAGGGTGTTTCCAGTATTTTACTGCGCTCATGAGCCTATTTTAGCGGTGTCGCCCGGGGGCGGTTGGGTAAAGCATGGCGCTTCCGCTGCCGGACACTGTCCAGGGTGTAGATCACCAGTGCCACCCAGATCAGGGCAAAGGTGATCACCTTGTCCTGGGTGAAGGGTTCGTCGTAGAGCAGTACCGCCAGCAGGAA
Organism: Oceanisphaera psychrotolerans; assembly: GCF_001870485.1. GTDB lineage: Bacteria > Pseudomonadota > Gammaproteobacteria > Enterobacterales > Aeromonadaceae > Oceanimonas > Oceanimonas psychrotolerans. The sequence goes on from NZ_MDKE01000002.1 coordinate 29,813, forward strand.
CATCAGGCTGGGGCCCAGATACTGGAAAAAGCCGAGGGTAGACAGCTTGAGCCGCTTGGCGGCGCCGGCAAACAGCAGCAGCGGTGCCGTGGTCACGATGCCGGCAGCAATCAGCCACAGATTGGTGTTCAGTGAATTGGTGCTCATCTGGCTGGTGGCGCTGTCGGCAAAGCCCCACAGGTAAATGGCGGCGATGGGCAGCAACACCAGGGTTTCGAGCATCAGGCCGGTAAAAGGGTCGACCGGCACCTTCTTGCGGATCAGGCCGTAGCAGCCGAAGGTGGTGGCCAGCACCAGCGCCACCCAGGGCAGGCTGCCGAAGACCAGCAGCTGGATCAGCACGCCGCTGGCCGCGAGTCCCACCGCCAGCCACTGTACCGGCCGGAAGCGCTCACCCAGAAACAGCATGGCCAGCACGATATTGAACAGCGGGTTGATGTAATACCCCAGGCTGGCATCCAGCATGTGATCGTTGTTCACCGCCCAGATAAACACCAGCCAGTTCAAACCGATGGTCAAGGATGACACCAGCAGCATCAGCAGATGCCCCGGCTCGCGCAACATGGCCCGGACCCGCGGCCAGTAGCCGAGGAAGCTGAGCAATGCGAGCAGCAGCAGGAAAGACCAGATCACCCGATGGCTGAGTATCTCGTTGGCCGGCACATGCATCAGCTGCTTGAAATAGATGGGGGCGATACCCCACAGGAAATAGGCCCCGAGAGCAAACAGGGCTCCCTGGACGGCTTGGTCTTTTTTCATGGTCATATATCTGGCGATAGGCTAAAAACCCAGTGTAGCGACAATATGCCGAGGCTGACCAGCAGCAAATATCACTAGGGTGTGCGCTTGAGGACCCAGAGGTGAAGAATCAGGCCGGTTTGGTATGCATGCTCATGCTGTCGGCGGGCGGGATCCGCCATGCCACCGGGTCCGGTGCGGTTTATGGTTGCCGGACCCTGCTTTACAATGCTCCTTCGTTTTTATCCTGCGGGCCGAAATGAATTCCTTAACCGAAGAACCTGAGTCCGTTCCCATTCCCGATACCCCGTTGGCGGTGTTGCAGCAGGTGTTCGGCTACCAGAGCTTTCGTGATGGTCAGCAGGAGATCATCGACACCGTGATTGCCGGACGCGATGCGCTGGTGATCAAGCCTACCGGCGGCGGCAAGTCCATCTGTTACCAGACCCCATTTAACATCGGGAACGGGGAACTCACCACTGAGTATGCCTATGGTAATGGCAACTATGATGGCAGGAGCCATGCCGTAGTTGGAAATAAACCTGATCAGGGCGCTATGGGCCCTCATTTCCTTGAATGAGGCGGAGAACATCAGGTAAGCGGTGAGCAGACCGCCGGCGATGATGGAAATGGGATTTCCATTACACGGCCACCCGCTTCAAACTCTCCAAACAGGGCTGCCAGACCTGCGTCAATGGCGTCGAGCCCCGCGCGTCGCTGCACGCCAGTTGCCAGAGCGAATCACGGCGCAGCGTGGTGGTATCGCTGATATCGAGCCAGCCCATGGCACGCTGTAATGAAGACTGGCCAGCGAGTGACGAACGCACTGCGGGTCACGCTGGTCGGCCAAATACTCTTCAAGGGCGGCGATCACGCCGCTGTTGTCGAGTGCTTCGCGCTGCAGCAAGGCGCCGCCGTCACTGGTGGTGCGATGGCCGGTCAGCTCGGCACGGACAGCGCCGTTGCACGAGGGCGAGCAGGACGTTAGGGTTTCACCCATGGCGAGGAGTTCTTTTGAGTCTCACCACTCAAGCAAGAAATTGATTTTGAAAGAAAAATCACTCGCCATCTTCATTTTCAAGCCTGCCTCATGAATAAGTCAGGATTTCGCTAGGGTGTGCCTGCGTGGGGCACATCGACATCGGTGGCAGCGACATAGCCCTCGCGCGCTGCGCTGCGGTTGCCCTCGTCAAAATCAGGCGCCACACAGAGAAATAGTGTCTTGCCTTCCGCACCTCCGAGCGCAACGGCGAAGACCTGATTCGGCGCAACGCTGACTTCATCAAGTATCTTGCCGCCCTCGGCGATGCGCAGCGCGCGCTGGTTGGTGCAGTCGGCAATCCAGACACAACCTTCAGCATCCAGAGCCAAGCCATCGGGAACGATGGTTGCAGTCCCCAAGCGCTTTTCGATGTTCGGCTCGTCGCCGATATCGCCAAAGTTCGCCCAATCGCGGCGAGGGCCGAGGGTGCCGTCTTCGAGAATGTCAAAGGCCGAGAGCTTATTGCCAAAGAGTTCGTTGACGATCAGGGTGTTATCGTCCTCCGTGATAACCATGCCGTTGGGAAACGACAGGCCCTCGGCAACGACCTGTGCCGAGCCGTCCGGGTTAACCAGCACGATGCTGGTTGTGGCGTGGTCAGCGCCACCCATCAGATCAAAACCGAAGTTGCCCACGTAGGCTCGTCCATTCCTTGCGACCACCATGTCGTTGGCGTGACCGCCACACAGGTCATGGATATTGGCATGCTCGACAAGGGTTCCGTTAGGCTCCTGACGCAGAACGCGGCGATCCTTCATTGAGACGACCAGCATCCGGCCATCGGGCAACCAGCCAAGGCCGGAGGGCTGCTGCTCGACCTTGGCAACGGTTTCTACCGAGCCGTCGCTGCGTACTTTGTTGACGGTGTAGGTGTAAAAATCAACGAACCATAGCTCGCCATTGTGCCAGCGAGGCCCTTCGGTAAAGGTGAATCCATCTGCAACAATGCGGAGTTTTCGATTAGGCATAGCTCATTCCTCACACTGGTCCAACAACCCGTGGGTCTTTGGAGCAGGATTTTTAGCGGTTAAGTCGTAATTTGTTAATGATATAAAAGGCCTCAATAAATGAAGCCTCCATTTACCAAGAGCTATTAAAAACCTGATCTACCCTGGATAGAGCCAGCCATGCTTGAACGTGCAGCCACCCCCCAGTGCCCATCCTGCTTCGTCACAATATAGAATGAGTCAAATGTTTGACCAGGAATGTTATTACCTTCTTCGTCATATCGAGTGAAAGAAAGTGACACATGATACTTCATTTCACCGGTGTCACCGTCCATCCCAGCTTGGGTAACATTTCTATAATCCCAGCGTGACTCCTTCCAGCCGATGGCTCTGAGAGAGTTTTTATCTTGATCAGAGGCATAGTCTTCAGGTTTTTGCCACACGTGGACATTTCCACCTGAAATGCGGACATGAGGATAATTTAGAGTTTCTGACAGAGCTTGTTCATCTGCAGCATTGAATGCCTCAAGAAATGCATCAGTGGTCTCGCACGCAGGAGCAATATACTCTGGATATTCTCCGTTCGAATCTTTTACACAATTATCAACTAGATTACCTATTTCGGGTGGGGCAGCATGGGTATTAAGTGAAGAGATAAGCAACACGCTGGCGGCTGTTTTAACGATGGTTTTATTTTTCATATTTTCAGCTTCCTTTTTAAATATTATGAAGTTTTTTTCGTAGAACTCGGGCGAATTTATCAAAGTTAACCACGAATTCTGATCGTGTTCAGTTACTACCTTTGTATTGACTTTTTAAGACAATCTCCTCAATTTTTTGACTGGACGGGTCGTATATACAACCGAACAAAAAGTTCAGGAAGTGACTTCTCCTCCCAGTAATTAGTTGTATATGCAGCATCGGTGGCGAGTGCAGTCGCTCCCGTTATCGGCAAATTAATTAATGTTGATGTGTGACCAAAAGAGTGCCCGGGGTATATATAGTTTTCTGCACGCCATAGACATAAAAATCATAGCAACCATCATTCACACCTTCAAGAGATAACTAGTCAATGTTAGGTTTTTTTAAATATTTTAGGATATAAGATTCTACAGCATATTAATCCGAGTTAATGGCATAGTAATATTCTGTGCGCTGAATCATGTGTATAGCATTTGGGAAGTGTCCAATTACGTCTTTGGCCGCCTCAACAGCTATTCCGCCATCAATCATGGTCGTACACCTGAAAAGAATATAAGGTGTCATGCTGATGGTAACAACAGAAAGTGTAATGGCCTAAATAAACTCTGTAGCCTCAAGCCGATAATGAATAAAGGGAAGCCTTATCTTGAAAGGTCCAACAGCAATGTGTGGCTGCTTTTCTCCCGATTTTCTTTTGTAAACTTGCATGCGTATACCTCATACTCTTAAGTATGCTTATCTGATAATTTCCTGGTAAAGATTGATGATATCTTCGAGGGTTGTTTTTCTCGGGTTCACCAGCACGTTACCGCTTTTCATGGCATCTTTAGCCATAATATTGATGCTGTCTTTTTCTACATTGAAGTCGGAAAAGTCTCCGGGAATACCAATGTCTGCCGACAGTTTTTGAACGGCATAAAGTGATTTTTCAGCGTTTTTGGTAAGCGACAAGTTGTTGTCCAATGGCTCACCCATCAGCTGGGCTATGTTTGCATATTTTTCCGGACAGGCCAGCAGATTGAAGTTCATCACAGTGGGTAACAGTACCGCATTGGCAATGCCATGAGGAGCGTGATAGATAGCGCTTAGCGGGTGGCTCATTGCATGAACATTGCCAAGCCGAGTGTTGTTGAACGCGATGCCGGCCAGCAGGCTGCCGTAAATCATGGCGGAGCGAGCTTGCAGGTTATTACCGTTGAAAACTGCCTGCCGCAAGTTGGCGCTGATGATTTCGATGGCCTTCATCGAGAACAACTCACTCATAGGCGAGGACATGGTAGAGGTGTAGGACTCAATGGCATGAACCAGAGCATCCAGACCGGTGGAGGCGGTAATGTGTCTGGGCAGGCTCAGTGTCAGATCCGGATCGACGAAGGCCCATTTGGGAGCCATGCTTCTTCCACCGATAGTAATTTTATATTCCCGATCCGAGTCGGTTATAACTGAGAACACAGTCACTTCGCTTCCCGTTCCTGCAGTGGTTGGAATGGCGACTAGTGGCAGGGGAGGGTTTTCATACTTTTCAATACCTTCGAGATCAATGACTTTTTGATCGTTGGTCATCAGTATAGCCAGCACCTTGGCAGCATCTAGCGGGCTGCCACCCCCAACACCAATGATCACATCGGGCTGAAAATCCTGGGCGAACCGGTATGCACTCTCTACATTGGCTACCGTGGGATTGGGAGCAATGTCGATAAACGTAGCGATAACGATATTTTTATCGGACAGGCTTGCAGTAACCTTGTCCAGAATACCCGATTCTTTTAAGCCATTGTCGCTTACCAAAAGAGCCCTGTTGAAGTTGTTGTTTTTCAGGGCTTCCTTTAATTTGGATATGCATAAGTTACCAAAAACTATTTGGGTATCCATGGTAAAAGTAAGATCTTTAAGTTCCTGCATGCTGTATCACCTGTTCACTTATTCGTTGTCGATTAACACATTGCCTTTACTTTGTACCGCTGCTTGTTCTGGATTTGGTGTATAGCAGCGAGTCCCCTAGTACTAATGCAGGTACTGTGCCAACTTTTAACTTGTCGGAAACAACTGGGTTACACAGTGTTTTGGACGTTTGTTTTATCAAAAAAGTCACTTTTAACAATGAGTTGATGTGTTTTTGCACTTTATTCTTCACTCTATGAAAGACGGCTTTTGTTATCGTAGCCAAGACGGTGAACCTGCCATGTGTGCAAAAAAGCTCGTTATTTAGTGCAGAAGTGCACATTTAGTGCAAAAATGCGCTACATTTTTCTGATGGCCTCCGGGGATTGTGGTGAATATGATGAAAGAAAATGGTTTTATTGATGTCCAACTGGAAGATTTTGTGCAGGGTACAGATAGACCTTGTTTTATACTGAATGAGAAGGGTGCCCTTGTTTATAGTAATGTGCTTACTGAACTTTTGTTAAAAAACCATCTTTTATCGGTGGATTATTTACATGGCATGATTCCCGCTGACGGTGAGGTAATAAGTACTATAAGAGTTGGCGAAAGCTATGATGCCCTGGTAAGAAAGATAATCATTTCCGGAACCACACTGTTTCATGTTGTTCTTCATAACCTGCTTGAAAGCAGAGGTGTGTTGAATATAGATGATAATATGGAGTCTGTTATAAACTCTCTGCAGGAAGGGGTTTATATTACCGATGGTGAGGGGTTTACCAAAAAAATCAATAACGCCTATACAGAGTTGACAGGGTTAAGTAGACAGGATCTGGAAGGAAAGCATGTGGCTGAATTGCTGTCTTTTGGTGTTTTCGACAGCTCAATGACAGTTAGGGTAATGAAATCCAGAACAAGATTTTCCAATATGCAGAAAATAAACAATAACAAGATATGCTTGGTTACTGGTGTGCCGGTTTTTGATGAGAACAATAATTTGATAGCGGTAATCAACTCTGCCTATGATCTTACCGAAATGAACAGGCTGCAAGAAGATGTCAAGAAAAGTGAAATTTCATTAAAGAGAAAAGATATAGAAATAGATCGATTAAGAGCAAGGGTTGGTCAATCGCACTCCAGCTCTACACGAAGCGCTATCATGAAGAGTGTTTACAAAATCTCCGAGAAGCTTGCAGACTCTGATGTTTCCGTTCTTTTGCTTGGCTCTACCGGAACGGGCAAAAGTACCATGGCATACAGTATTCATAAAAATAGCCAGCGAGCGAAAGAAGCCTTTATAGAGGTCAACTGCGGGGCCGTACCTGAAAGTTTGTTTGAGTCAGAGCTTTTTGGTTATGTCAAAGGAGCCTTTACCGGAGCATCCGACAGAGGCAAGGTGGGACTGATTGAGTCGGCGGACAAAGGCACTCTTTTTTTGGATGAAATAGGGGATATGCCGATTCACCTACAGGTGAAATTGCTTACCTTTTTGCAAACAGGAAAAATAAGACGCCTTGGAGAAACTAATGATAGAAAGATCAATGTTCGCATTATCTCGGCAACAAACAAGGATCCAGTAAAGCTTATTGAGGCCGGCATGTTGCGAGAGGATCTTTTTTACCGGTTATCGTTGGTGTCCCTGACTCTGCCCGACCTGAAAGAAAGGAAAGAGGATGTCTTTTTTTTGGCAAAGGATATTCTGGGTGCTGTTAATGAAAGGTATGGGAAGGCGGTGGAAATGTCGAAAGAGGTTTTTCTCTTTCTGGAATCTTATGACTGGCCGGGTAACCTGCGTGAGCTTGAGCATGTGATTGAGCAAATGGTTGTACTGCTGGATGGCTCAGTGATTGGGGTAGACAGCCTGCCTGATAAGATCTTCTCGCCGTCGGTGTTAAAACCCACTGAAATACCAATTGAACTCAATCTGACGCTGCAGGACTATATGGATATTCATGAAAAGGAGTTTCTTTCCATGGCAATAAAAAGTGAGCAGGACACAGGAAAACTCTCATCGAAACTTGGTATTCACAGAACAACGCTGGCCCGAAAATTAAAATATCATGGAATAAAATGATTGGGTCAGGGTATTCGGCAAGATGATATGGAGGCGGGATGCTTGAAACGGCTGACCCTGTGAGTCGGGGCGGTTCATGCCGGTTTATTGTTGACGCCCCCTGTCTTACAATGCTCGTTCATTTTTGCCTGGCCGACCGCGATGAATCCCGACACCGAAGACACCGCTTCCGTTCCCATTCCCGATACCCCGTTGGCGGTGTTGCAGCAGGTGTTCGGCTACCAGAGCTTTCGTGATGGTCAGCAGGAGATCATCGACACCGTGATTGCCGGACGCGATGCGCTGGTGATCAAGCCTACCGGTGGCGGCAAGTCCATCTGTTACCAGATCCCCGCCCTGCTGCGGCCCGGCCTGACCATAGTGGTGTCGCCGCTGATTTCGCTGATGAAGGATCAGGTCGATACCCTGGTCGCCAACGGGGTCGCGGCGGTCTATATCAACAGTTCCCTCAGCCGGGAAGAGATGCTGCGCCACTTCGCGGCCATGCGCCGGGGCGAAATCAAGCTGGTCTACGTGTCGCCGGAGCGGCTGCTGCAACACGAATTCATGGAACGGCTCGGCGAGCTGGAACTGGGGCTGTTCGCCATCGACGAGGCTCACTGCATCTCCCAGTGGGGTCACGATTTCAGGCCCGAATACGCCGCCCTGGGCCGGCTCAAGCAATGGTTTCCCCATATTCCGGTGATGGCGCTGACCGCTACCGCCGACGAGGCTACCCGTCAGGACATGCTGAGCCGGCTGAGTCTGACCGATCCGCTGATCCATATCGCCAGCTTCGACCGGCCCAATATTCGCTATACCCTGGTGGAAAAGTTCAAGGGCATCGATCAGCTGTTGCGTTACGTGGCCGAGCAGCCGGGGCTGTGCGGCATCGTCTATTGTTCCAGTCGGAAGCGGGTGGAGGAGGTGGCCGAGCGCTTGCTGGCCCGGGGTCACAAGGCGGCCAGCTATCACGCCGGCCTGCCACTGGAACTGCGTCAGTCGGTGCAGGAACGGTTTATTCGTGACGATCTGGACATCGTGGTGGCCACCGTGGCCTTCGGCATGGGTATCGACAAGCCCAATGTGCGCTACGTGGTGCACTACGACATTCCCAAGAATATCGAGTCCTATTATCAGGAAACCGGTCGCGGCGGTCGTGACGGTCTGCCGGCGGAGGCGCTGCTGCTCTACGACCCGGGCGATGTGGGCCGGGTGCGGCGGTTGCTGGAAAACAGTGACAACGAACAGCAGGTGCAGGTGGAACTGTACAAGCTCAACGTGATGGCGGCCTTTGCCGAATCGCTCACCTGCCGGCGTCAGGTGCTGCTCAACTATTTTGGCGAATACCAGCGCGAGCCCTGTGGCAACTGCGATATCTGTCTGGATCCGCCCAAGCGTTACGACGGCACCGAAGATGCGCAGAAGGCGCTGTCCTGTGTCTACCGGGTCGGGCAGCATTTCGGCGTCATCTATGTGGTGGAGGTATTGCGTGGCGCCGCCACCCAGCGTATTCGCGAACACGGCCACGACAAGCTCACTACCTATGGTATCGGCAAGGACAAGAGCCAGGAGCACTGGGTCAGTGTCATTCGTCAGTTGATTCACTCGGGGCTGCTGACCCAGAACATCACCCGCAACATGGTGTTGCAGCTGACCGAGGCGGCCCGGCCGGTGCTGCGCGGAGAGGCCCGGTTACAGCTGGCAGAGCCCCGGCTGGTGAGGGTAAAGCAGAAAGACAAGGGCGAAGCGGTGCTGAGCCGGGCCGAAGATCGGGCACTGTTCAAGGAGTTGCGGCAACTGCGCAAGCAGCTGGCCGAGGAGGCGGATGTGCCACCCTATGTGGTGTTCAGCGATGCGACCCTGACCGAACTGGCCCGTTACCGGCCCAGAACCGAGTCGGAATTGCTGGGGATCAACGGGGTGGGTATGCGCAAGCTGGAGCGTTATGGCGCGGCCTTTCTCGCGCTGTTGCGCGGGCCGAACTAGGGTGTGCCGGAACACACCCCTGGGTCCGCCGAGGCGGACCGGACACCCTTACAGGCCTGAGTAGTAGGCGGCGAGATCTTCGATGTCCTGATCGGACAGCGGTTTGGCCATGGGCGCCATGATGGGGTTCTGGCGTTCACCGTCGCGGAAATGTTTCAGCTGGGCAACCAGGTAGGCTTCTTTCTGACCGGCCAGGTTGGGGTAGATGTCCATGGCGGAAATACCTTCGGCACCGTGACAGGCGGCACAAACGGCAGACTTGGCCTTGCCGGCTTCGGCGTCACCGGCGGCAAGGGCAGGGGCGCTGAGCAGGGCCAGAGCGGCGGCGGCTGTCATCAATTTTTTCATGATCGAACTCCGTTATTGTTAGAAAGATACATTGCTTCCGATATTCGTTGAATAGCGCTTGCTGACCACAGGACCGGACGGGCAACGACTATTTGCGGTCGGCTCCTGTAGCCCAGTGTTCAGGAATCGCTATTTATTTAGCCAAAGCAGTATAAAGTAAGCCATGGTCAAAAAGAAAATGCGGTCGACGGCGACAGGATGGAATATATGATGTTAGACAATTTGTATGCAAGGTTTGACTGGGCCGGTGCCCGGGTCGAACCGACACCGCTGTCTTCACCCCGGCTGCTGTTATTGAATCGGGACCTGGCCGATGAGCTGGGTATGGATCTGTCCGAACCGCAATGGCGCGAGCTGACCAGCGGCAACCGGCTGCTGCCGGAGATGACTCCTTTTGCCCAGGTGTATGCCGGCCATCAGTTCGGCGGTTTCAGCCCGCAGCTGGGAGATGGCCGGGCCTTGTTGCTGGGCGAGGTGGTGGCCCCCGATGGCCGGCGCTGGGATCTCCATCTCAAGGGGGCCGGCAAGACGCCGTACTCCCGCTTCGGTGACGGCCGGGCGGTGCTGCGTTCTTCGCTGCGCGAATATCTGGCCTCCGAGGCCATGCATCATCTGGGCATTGCCACCACCCGGGCCCTGAGCCTGGTGGGCAGCGAAGAACCGGTGTACCGGGAGCAGAGGGAACCGGGGGCCGCCGTGCTGCGTGCCGCGCCCAGTCATCTGCGTTTCGGTCATTTCGAGTATTTCTATTACAGCGGCCAGCCGGAACGGATCCCCGTTTTGCTCGACTACCTGATCGACACTCAGTGGCCCGATCTCACCAAGGATCAAGCCGGTTATACCGCCCTGTTCGAGCGGGTGGTGGAAAAGACGGCGACCCTGATCGCCCGCTGGCAACTGGTGGGTTTCTGCCACGGGGTGATGAACACCGACAACATGTCGATGCTGGGCCTGACTCTGGACTACGGCCCCTACGGCTTTCTCGACGCCTACGATCCTGACCATATCTGCAATCACTCGGATCACGGTGGCCGCTATGCCTACGATCAGCAACCGGCGGTCGGCAACTGGAACCTGCAGCGGCTGGCCCAGGCCCTGTCCGGGGTGATCGAGCTGGAGGCACTGCAGCAGGCGCTGGGCAAATACGAGTATCAGTTGCTGTCGACCTACTCCGAAGGCATGCGCCAGAAGCTGGGGCTGACGGCCTGGCAGGACGAGGATCCGGCACTGTTCCGGGACATGTTTACCCTGATGGCGGCGCAGAAGGTGGATTACAGCTGCTGGTTCCGCCGCCTGGCACAGCTTGAATCGTCCGGGCCGGTGCCCGACAGCCTGCTGGGCTTGCTGACCGAGCCCGAAGCCGGCCGCGACTGGTTTGGTCGTTATCAGGCCCGACTGGCGCGAGAAAGCCGAACGCAGGCTGAAAAAGCCGCCGGTATGAATGCGGTCAATCCCAAATACATACTGCGCAACCACCTGGCTCAGCAGGCCATCGAGCGGGCGGAGCAGGGCGACATGAGCGAGGCCGATCGGCTGCTGCTGTTGCTGGCCCGGCCCTTCGACGAGCAGCCCGAGCTGGACCATTACGCCATGCCGGCACCGGCCTGGGCCGAATCACTCTGTATTTCCTGTAGCTCCTGATGATGACCAAGACACTCGACACCGATACACCATTGACCATAGAAACCTTTCCCGCCTGGGCCGAAGCCTGGTGCGAGAGCTGGATCTGGAACTGATTGAGCGGGAAGAGGGGGCCGACTACCACCAGTGGCTGGTTGGCTTCGAAGAGAGCCGGCTGTTGCTGTGTTTTCAGCATTATGCGGACTGCGCCTGGTTGCAGCCGCTGAGCGAGCAGGATCAGGATGTGGCCGACTGGCTGACCGGACAGTGGAACGGCTGATCAGACCCTGAACCTCGGATATCCCCGTTGCCGCTATCACCGTGAAACATCAGATTGGTATGACCATCTGACCCTGTCTCTATAATCAAAGGAAGCTCCCCGCATGGCACCCAAGGATTTGTTATTGGCACTGGTGGTGATTGGTGTCTGGGGCATGAATTTCGTGGTGATCCTGGTGGGACTGGACGGCGTGCCGCCCATGCTGCTGGGAGCACTGCGCTTTACCCTGGTGGCGTTTCCCGCCGTTTTGCTGATCAGGCGGCCGCAGGTGCCCTGGCGTTGGTTAATTGCCTACGGCGGCACCATTTCGCTGGGCCAGTTTGCCTTTCTGTTTTACGCCATGGCTAACGGCATGCCGGCAGGGCTGGCCTCGCTGGTGCTGCAGTCCCAGGCCTTTTTCAGCCTGCTGTTCGCCGCCGTGCTGCTGGGGGAAAGAATTAAGCCGGTCAATCTGGCCGGCTTGCTGGTGGCGGCGGCCGGACTGGCGGTGATCGGCCGAGGCGGAGATGGCACCATGACCATGCTGGGGCTGGGATTGACCCTGGCGGCGTCGGCCATGTGGGCGCTGGGCAATATCGTGACCAAGAAGATAGGTCGGGTCGATCTTATCGGTCTTATCGTCTGGGGTAATCTGGTGCCGCCGCTGCCGTTTCTCGGTTTGTCGCTCTGGCTGGAAGGGCCGCAGCAGATAGGCGAGGCCTTGCGCCATATCGGCAGCCATACCCTGCTGGCGCTGGGGTATCTGGCTTTTGTGGCCACCTTGCTGGGCTACGGGCTCTGGAGTCGCCTGTTGCAGCGTTATCCCACCGGCATGGTCGCGCCATTTTCGTTGCTGGTGCCGGTGGTGGGTCTTAGCTCGGCCGCCCTGTTGCTGAATGAGCGACTCACCTCGGTCCAGTGGGTCGGTGCCCTGCTGGTGATGCTGGGCCTGGGGCTGAATGTGTTTGGCGTGCGCCTCTGGAAATTACTTTCATGTAAAGACAAAGGCTCGATACAAGGGTAAGATGGCGCCGCACACATTCCGGGTTTGATTAAAAAGAAAGCAGTTGTCAATGTCGCGCGGCTGGCTATACTGGGCGCCGTTTCCGGGATGGGTTCCCTGACCCCATTAATCAAAAAGGTGAAAAATGGTTATTTCTCCCGCCCAATATCGCACTGCCCTGCTCCGGCTGTCGCTGCTCCATATTGTCATCATTGCCGCCAGTAACTATCTGGTGCAGCTGCCCTTTACCCTGTTTGGCCTGCACACCACCTGGGGGGCAATCAGTTTTCCCTTCATTTATCTGGCCACGGATCTGACGGTACGTATCTTCGGTGCCGAGATGGCCCGGCGTATTATTTTTTACGTGATGCTGCCGGCGCTGGCCACGTCCTATGTACTGTCGGTGCTGTTTTTCGAGGCGCAATATCAGGGGCTGGAGTCGCTGTCGGAGTTCAACCTGTTCGTGGCCCGTATCGCCCTGGCCAGCTTCATGGCCTATGTGCTGGGGCAGATCATGGATGTGTCGGTGTTTAACCGGTTGCGGCAGATCAGGGCCTGGTGGGTAGCGCCGGTCTGCTCGACTATTTTCGGTAATCTGGTCGATACCCTGGTGTTCTTCAGCCTGGCCTTCTATCGTTCGCCGGACCCGTTCATGGCACAACACTGGGTCGAAATTGCCTGGGTGGATTACGGCGTCAAACTGGTGTTCAGCTTGGGCCTGTTTGTGCCCGCCTACGGCTTGCTGCTCAAATATCTGAGCCGCAAGGTGGTCGGCGAAGCAGGGGTGGAAGTCAGAGCCAGCTGCTAAAGTCGGGTCAGCGCGTCCATATCGAGGGCTTCGGCATAGGCGTTGAGGTCTTCTTCCGTGATCCCGCGACCACTGAGCTGGAGCAGGATGCGGTTGGCAATCAGCATCTGCAGTTCCCGGCTGTTACCCTCTTCTTTCACCATGGCGGTTTGCCCCTTGATGCGTTTCATTCTGTAGCCGCCCATGGCAGCCATGCTGGGATTGGTAAAGAGTACCGCCATGGTCTGCAGCAGGGGAGAATCCTTGGTGATGGATATGTCCAGGCTGGCCCCCTCTTTGTGGTAGCGGCGGGAGGCGTTGATACCGCCGCCAAAAAAAGCCGCCGATCCGGCCTGGGTGTCGACGTTTTCGGCCTGCCAGCCGGCGAGCGGTTCCGGGAACAGGGTACCGAGCTCACCGGCCTGGAGCTGGCGAAGCAAAGTGGCGACATAGTCGAATTGTGCCGCCGCCTGGGATAACTCACCGGCCTCATAGGCCCGGTTACCTTCGGTGATCGCCTGCCTGATGTCGGTATTGGTTTCGGCATCGTCGGCGAACAGTGCACCGGGCAGCAAGAGTCCCGCCCATAACCCTACCCATAAACATGGCTTGCTCATCGGCTTTCCTCCGGTTGCGATATTACTCATTGTAGTCAAGCTGGCAGCGGGGGAAGTCGGGGTGGGCATTAAAGAAAAGCGGAATAAAATGAAGAAATTTGTTTGCAATTATAAATGATAACGATTATCGTTAACTTGCTTTCGAAACATGACTTCCACTTTTTCAGAGGTAGGTGAAGCCAGCTTGCGAAGGCACGACATTGCTCACATTGCTCACATTGCTTCCAGAGTTTTAAGGCCGGCCTATGCCGGCCTTTTTTTTATTGTAAACAGCCTCTTACATTTCCAGTAGCCGTTTCACCAGTTTGCCGATGCCGGTATCGGCCTCGGTGATGCTCTGGGCCAGCATGTAGGCGGGAGTGGAGATCACCTTGTAGTGTTCATCCTCCACCACATCGGTCACCGCACAACCGATGTGTTCGCCGCCCATGGCAGTGAAGGATTGGGCCGCGGTGGTGTCGGTGCCGATGGTGCCCTTGACCCCGGCGGGATAGACCCGCGGCATCAGCATCGGCGCTATGCAGCAATAACCCGCGGGCTTGCGGGCGGCGGCGAAGGCCTTGCAGGCAAGCAGCACATCGAGATCGACCTGAGCGGCGTCACCCTTGAAGGCGAAATCGCACAGGTTTTTGGCGGCACCGAAACCGCCGGGCAGCAGCAGGGCGTCGAACTCGCCGGCATCGAGCTCAGACAGCGGTTTGATCTCGCCGCGGGCGATACGGGCCGACTCCTCCAGCACGTTGCGACTGCCGGGCTGTTCTGCACCGGTGAGGTGATTGATCACATGATGCTGGGGCTTGTCGGGGGCAAAGCACTGATAACTGGCCCCTTGCCTGGCCAGGTGCAGCAAACACAACACGGCCTCGTGAATTTCTGCTCCGTCATAGACGCCGCAGCCGCTTAAAATAACGGCAACTTTTTTCATGTGGCTCTCCTTGTTCGGCGGTAAAAATTTATGATGCAGCACCGGGTGATCTGTCAGAACTATGCTAGCATTTATTTCGCTCAACAATTACGCAGAACGTCGTTGCTGCCGATTTTCCACATTTTCAGATCCGCAAGCAAGATCCACTATTAATTTATAAGGTACTGATAAACAAGAAATTGTTGATTTAGCCGGGATCCTGGCTCGATCTCCTTTGCACAGAGTTATCCACAGGCTCCAGCAGGGGCCGCCGTGGTGTCGGCGGCCCGGCTGTGGCATGCTAGCGGCCAACGCATTAACGAGAAAGACGTCATGGTTGCCATTCCTGCCAAACCCCTGATCCTGGTCGATGGATCTTCCTATCTGTACCGCGCTTTTTTTGCTTCCCAGCAGGCGGATCTGCGCACCAGCGATGGTCGTCCCACCGGCGCGATTCGGGTGGTCACCAACATGCTGCGCAGCCTGCACAAGCAGTTTCCCGACTCACGGGTGACGGTGGTATTCGATGCCAAGGGCAAGACCTTCCGCGACGAGATCTATCCGGAGTACAAGGCGCAGCGGCCCTCGATGCCGGACGATCTGCGCAGTCAGGTCGAACCCATCCATGCCATCATCAGGGCCATGGGTCTGCCGTTGCTGATCGAGGATGGGGTAGAGGCGGATGACGTTATCGGCACCCTGGCCCGCCAGGCTACCGAACAGCAGCTGGACGTGGTGATCAGCACCGGCGACAAGGATATGGCCCAGCTGGTATCGGATCATGTGTTGCTGATGGACACCATGAAGAACAGTTTCATGGACAGAGACGGCGTGGTGGAGAAATTCGGCGTGCCGCCGGAGCTGATCGTGGATCTGCTGGCACTGGTCGGCGACAAGGTGGACAACATTCCGGGCATGCCCGGGGTGGGTGAAAAAACCGCGCTGGCGTTGCTGCAGGGGCTGGGGTCGATCGACGAGATCGCCGCCAACACCGACAAGGTCGCGGCCCTGGGCTTTCGCGGCTCCAAGACCTTCGCTGCCAAATTTGTCGAGCATGAGGACATGGTCAAGCTGTCACGCGTGCTGGCGACCATCAAGACCGATGTGGCACTGGAATGGGGCCCGGCGGATCTGCAGCAGAGCGCACCGGACACCGAGGCCCTGAAGGCACTCTACCGGGAATATGAATTCCGCAACCTGCTGGCAGAGTTGGAGCCGGATCAGAGTGACGAGCCTGCGCCAGAGCCGGCTCCGGCGATGGCCACCGATTATCAGACCATCGACACCGAGGCGCAGTTGAATGACTGGATCGGGCGGCTGAAGCAGGCGCCTTATTTCGCCTTCGATACCGAAACCACCAGCCTCAATTACCGGGATGCCCGGGTCGTGGGGGTGTCGTTTGCCATCGAGCCGGGTCAGGCCGCCTATGTGCCCTTCGGCCACGACTATCTGGATGCGCCCGAACAACTGAGTGAAGAAGTAGTGCTGGGGGCGCTCAAGCCGCTGCTGGAAGACGCAGGGCTCATCAAGCTGGGCCAGAATCTGAAGTACGATGCCAATGTACTGAAAAACCACGGTATCGAGCTGAAGGGGATCGGCATGGACACCATGCTGGAGTCGTATGTACTCAACTCGGTGCAGACCCGCCACGACATGGACAGTATGGCGGCGTTTTTCCTCAACCATAACACCATCTCGTTCGAGTCGATTGCCGGCAAGGGCGCCAAGCAACTGACCTTCAACCAGATACCGCTGGAGCAGGCGGCCCCCTATGCGGCGGAAGACGCCGACATTACCCTGCGGCTGCATCATCATCTGGCGGCACAGCTGGCGGCCGAGCCCGAGCTGCAGCAGGTGTTCGAGGAAATTGAAATGCCGCTGGTGCCGATACTGGCGCAGATGGAATACACCGGGGTGCGTATCGACAGCGGGCTGCTGGCCATTCAGAGCGACGAGATCGCCACCCGGCTGAAAGAGCTGGAGCTGGAAGCTCATGAACTGGCCGGCGAACCCTTCAACCTCGGTTCTCCCAAGCAGCTGGGCGAGATCCTGTTCAACAAGCTCGAACTGCCGGTGCTGAAGAAAACCCCCAAGGGCGCGCCGTCCACCGCCGAAGAAGTGCTGCAGGAGCTGGCTCTGGACTATCCGCTGCCCAAACTGCTGATGGAATATCGGGCGCTGAGCAAGCTCAAGTCCACCTATACCGACAAGTTGCCGCTGATGGTCAACGAACACAGCGGCCGCATTCACACCTCCTATCACCAGGCCAATACCGCCACCGGCCGGCTGTCGTCGTCGGATCCAAACCTGCAGAACATTCCCATCCGTACCCCGGAAGGGCGCCGCATTCGTCAGGCCTTCGTGGCCGCGCCCGGTTACAAGCTGGTGGCGGCGGATTACTCCCAGATTGAGCTGAGGATCATGGCGCACCTGTCTCAGGACAAGGGTCTGCTCGATGCCTTTGCCCGGGGGCTGGATATTCACAAGGCGACGGCCGCCGAGGTGTTCGGGGTGGCGCTGGATCAGGTCACCACCGAGCAGCGCCGCCGGGCCAAGGCCATCAACTTCGGCCTGATCTACGGCATGAGCGCCTTCGGCCTGTCGCGCCAGCTCGGCATTCCCCGCGCCGAATCCCAGGCCTACATGGATATCTACTTCGAGCGCTATCCGGGGGTGCTGCGCTACATGGAAGACACCCGTACCCTGGCCGCGGACAAGGGCTATGTGTCTACCCTGTTCGGTCGCCGGCTGTACCTGCCGGAAATCAACGCCAAGAACGGCGCTCGCCGCAAGGGGGCCGAACGGGCGGCCATCAACGCGCCCATGCAGGGTACCGCCGCCGATATCATCAAGAAGGCGATGATCAAGGTCGCCGGCTGGCTGGAGCAGCAAGCCGATGATGAGGTGCGCATGCTGATGCAGGTACACGATGAACTGGTGTTCGAAATCCGCGAAGACAAGGTAGCGGCCTTCAAGGAGCAGATCCGCACGCTGATGGAGCAGGCGGTCAGCCTGGATGTGCCCTTGCTGGTGGAGGCCGGTGAAGGGGACAACTGGGATCAGGCGCATTAACCATTGCGTGAGAGGTAAGACGTGAGGGGCAAGGTGTGAAGACCGCTCTCACACCTTGTCCCTCTCGGCTTCTGGCTGGTATTTGCCAGCCGGGGTCGCTATTATCGAGCGATTGTTAGTCGGGGAGCCGCCAGGCTGAGACGGTATCGATACCGGACCCGCTGTACCTGATCCAGTTAATGCTGGCGTAGGAAACTAACGGGCAAACGTCAGTTTGCCGGTGGTGCCTTCGCCCGGAGGACCATAAGGATATGACCAGTCACGACCGTTCAAGTAACACCCACTCACGTCACAAGCCGATAGTGCTCACCATCGCCGGATCCGACAGCGGTGGTGGCGCCGGCATTCAGGCCGACATCAAGGCCATTTCTGCCACCGGTGGCTATGCCTGCTCGGTGATCACCGCCCTTACCGCCCAGAATACCCGTGGCGTCAGCGCCGTTCATCCGGTGCCCCAGGAGATGATCCGGGCCCAGCTGGAGGCGGTGTTCGGCGATCTGCAGGTCACGGCGGTCAAGGTCGGCATGCTCGGCGACAGCGCCACCATCGGTACCGTGGCCGAGGTCTTGCGTCGTTATCGCCCGGCCCATCTGGTGGTGGATCCGGTGATGGTCAGCGCCAATGGCGACATGTTGCTGGCGGAGGATGCGGTGAACAGCCTGCGTCAGGAGCTGCTGCCGCTGGCCGATGTGATTACCCCCAATCTGCCGGAAGCGGCGGCGCTGATCGGCGCGCGCCTGCCCGCGACTCTGTCCGGGGTGGAATCGCTGTTCGAGGGGCTTGGCAACCTGGACTGTGCCGCCGTGCTGCTCAAGGGCGGCTTTCTGCAGCAGGAATCGCGCAGCCCGGACTGGCTGCTGAGCGGTGGCGAGGTGCGCTGCTTCGATACCCCCCGGGTGATCACGGCCAACACCCATGGCACCGGCTGTACCCTCTCGGCGGCGCTGGCCTGCTATCTGGGTCAGGGGCTGGCACTGGAGATGGCGGTGTCCACCGCCAAGCATTATATCGACAAGGCCATTCTGGCGGGCAGCAACCTGCGTATCGGCCAGGGGCGGGGGCCGGTGGAGCATTTTTTCGCGCGCTGAGTCGTGCTCGGAAACGGATTGGCACCCAGAGCCGATGAATCCGGCTCTGCTTGCGTTTTAACGGTGCGACTTGTAGTATCGGCTGCTATAAAAATTCAAAAATAATAGATTAACCGATTGAAAGTTAATCAAATTACTTCCTTACTATAGCCTGCTACCGTGCTGTTTCTCCCCCCTTTTTTAGCTCATTCTGTTGCCTGAACAGGCATAGAAAGGAGGCGTTTTCCTATGCTTGTTGCTGTGATAGCCGGTTTTGTTCTGGCGATGCTGGTGCCTCGTCTCATGCCCTTGCTGGGCGACAGGATCGGTTGGTGCCTGGCTATTTTGCCGGCGACCCTGTTCGGATATTTCCTGGGGTTCTGGCCTGCGGTCACCGGCGGTCAGACCGTGCTGCACCACTACGACTGGATCCCCAGTCTGGGTATCAATCTCAATTTCATGCTCGACGGTCTCAGCCTGATGTTTGCGCTGCTGATCACCGGCATCGGCACCTTTATCTTCATTTACGCCGGCCGCTATCTGCAGGGCCACAAAGACATTCACAAGTTGCTGATGTATCTGCTGGCGTTCATGGGCGCCATGCTGGGACTGGTGCTGTCCAGCAACCTGATTTCGCTGTTTGTGTTCTGGGAGCTGACCAGCTTCACCTCCTATCTGCTGATTGGCTTCAACCACGAGCAGGAAAAGGCGCGCAAGGCGGCACTGCAGGGATTCTTTATCACGGCCGGTGGCGGTCTGGCGCTGATGGCCGGACTGATACTGCTGGGCCATCTCGGTGGCAGTTTCGAGTTGCACGAGCTGCTGACCCAGGGTACGGACGTACAGCAGCAGCCGCTGTTTCTGGCGATGATGGTGCTTATTCTGCTGGGTACCTTTACCAAGTCGGCCCAGACCCCCTTTCACTTCTGGCTGCCCAATGCTATGGCGGCGCCGACCCCGGTCAGCGCCTATCTGCATTCGGCCACCATGGTCAAGGCCGGGGTCTATCTGATGGCCCGGCTGCAGCCGATGATGGCCGGCAACGAGGCCTGGATGCTGACGCTGTCGCTGTTTGGCGGCGTAACCATGACGGTCGGCGCCCTGATGGCGGTATGCAGCACCGATCTCAAGCGTATTCTCGCCTTTTCTACCGTCATGGCGCTGGGCACCCTGACCATGCTGATCGGCATCGGCACCCCTCATGCGCTGGAGGCGGCCATGGTGTTTCTGCTGGCGCACGCGCTCTACAAGGGGGCGCTGTTCATGGCGGCGGGTACCCTGGATCATGAAACCGGCACCAAGGATGTGCGCGAGCTGAGCGGTCTGCGCAGCGCCATGCCCCAGACCGCCTTGTTTATCACCCTGCGGCGCTGTCGCTGGCCGGTATTCCGCCGCTGTTCGGTTTTATCGCCAAGGAGCTGATGTTCGAATCGGCGCTGGGAGCGACCTGGCTGGCTCCTTTGCTGACGGCGCTGTCGGTGATCACCGCCATCGGTATCGTGGCCGCCGCGGCGCTGGTGGCGATAAAGCCCTTCTATGGCACCCTGAAGCCCACGCCCAAAACGCCCCACGAAGCACCGCTGTCGATGCGGCTGGGCTTTTCGGTGCTGGCCTCGCTTGGCCTGCTGCTGGGGATCCTGCCCGGTCTGGCAGAGCCTTTGCTGCAGGCGGCCGTCACCGCCATCGCCGGTGCACCGGCGGCGGAACTGGATCTGGCGCTGTGGCACGGTCTTAACCTGCCCTTGTTGCTCAGCGCCCTGGCACTGGTGGGGGGCGGTTTGCTGTACCGTTACTGGGAGCGGTTGCGCAATCCCCTGGCCACCGCCATGCACCCGCTGGCCTACGGCCCCGAGCGCGGCTATGAACGGATGATGGATGGCCTGGTGTGGCTGGCCCGTGGCCAGACCCGGGTGCTGCAGAACGGCTACATGACCAACTATATTCTGACCATACTGGTGACCATCATCGCCTTGCTGGCCTACGCCTTCTGGTCGGAAGATGCCTTTGTCTATTCGCTGTCGTTCGAGGGCGTACATTTCTACGAGGTGGTGATCAGCCTGCTGATGCTGGTGGCGGTGGTCTATGCCAGTGCCACTCATTTGCGACTGGGAGCGGTGGCGGCGATAGGGGTGCTGGGCTTCGCCATGGCGATGATTTACGTCTTCTTCAGTGCGCCGGATCTGGCCATTACCCAGGTATTGATCGAGACCCTGACCGTGATCCTGCTGGTGCTGGTGCTGTTCCGTCTGCCCGGCTTTCAGGATCTGTCGAGCCCGTTGGTGCGCCTGCGTGATGCCACCGTGGCCGGGGCCTTCGGGGTGCTGGTTACCATGATGGTGCTCACCGTGAACCAGTCTTCTCTGCCGGGCGAGGGCATTACCGCCTATCTGGTGGAAAACAGCTACACGGTGGCCCACGGGCGCAACATCGTCAACGTCATTCTGGTCGATTTCAGGGCCCTGGATACCCTGGGTGAAATTTTTGTACTGGCACTGGCGGCGATCGGCGTCAATGCCATGATCCGTTTCCGCTGGGAGACCCAGAAATGAGATCCGATACTTCCATTATCCTGCAGACCGCGACCCGTCTGCTGGTACCGCTGCTGCTGTTGTCGTCCATCTTTCTGCTGTTGCGCGGTCATAACGAACCCGGGGGCGGCTTTATCGCCGGCCTGGTGGCGTCCAGTGCCTTTGCCCTGCATCTGTTTGCCTTCGATGCCAGCAGCACCAAGAAGCTGATGAAGGTGGAAAGCCAGCTGCTGATGGGTGTCGGCCTGTTGCTGGCGCTATTGAGCGGCCTGCTGGGCATGCTGTTGCATGGCCAGCCTTTTCTGACCAGCCAGTGGTGGACCCTCTATGTACCAGGCATCGGTGAACTCAGTCTGAGTACCCCGCTGCTGTTCGATATCGGTGTTTATCTGGTGGTGATCGGGGTGGTGTCGACCATCATGCTGTCGCTGGACAAGGTGGAGGAATAAATGGAAAACCTGTTTGCTTTCGTGATCGGTGGTCTCTATGCCACCTCGCTGTTCATGATGCTCAGGCGCAGCATCGTCAAACTGGTGATCGGGCTGATGATCCTGTCCAACGCCGCCAACCTGCTGATCCTGACCGGGGGCGGGCTGGTACGGGGCGCGCCGCCCCTGATCCCGGAAGGTCTCTATCATCCGGTCGGGGTCACCGCCGATCCCCTGCCTCAGGCGCTGATCCTGACGGCCATCGTCATCAGCTTCGGGGTATTGGCATTCGCCGTGGTGCTGATCCATCGAGCCTATGAAGTCATCGGTGCCGATGACATGAACGAAATGAAGAGCACAGACTCGTGAACATAGCCGTTATCTTACCCATTTTTATCCCCATGCTGGCCGGCGCCCTGACGCTCACCTGCTGGCGCTGGCGGCTGGTGCAGCGCTGGATTTCGGTGTTTTCCGGCAGTGGTCTGCTGCTGGCATCCATCTATCTGTTCAGCCAGGTACGCCAACAGGGCATTCTGGTCGCCTATATCGGTAACTGGCCGGCGCCGTACGGTATTACGCTGGTGGCCGATCTGCTCAGTGCCATCATGGTGGTGGTGACCGGGGTCATCGGACTAGCGGTGGCGGTCTACTCGCTGGCCACCATGAGCCGCAGCCACGAGGCCTTCGGGTATTATCCGCTGCTGCACCTGATGCTGGCCGGCGTGGTCGGGGCCTTTCTCACCGGCGATATCTTCAACCTCTATGTGTGGTTCGAAATCATGCTGGTGGCTTCCTTCGGGCTGCTGATCCTGGGGGGAGAGCGGGCGCAGATGGAAGGGGCGCTCAAGTACGTGACGCTCAACCTGCTGTCGTCGGCGCTGTTCCTGACCGCGGTGGGCCTGCTTTATGGCTATGCCGGCACCCTGAACATGGCGGATCTGGCATTGAAGCTGGGTAATGGCGAGCAACCGGGGCTGGTGACGGTGATCGCCATGCTGTTTCTGGTGGCCTTCGGCATCAAGGCGGCGGCCTTTCCGCTGTTCTTCTGGCTGCCAGCCTCCTACCATACGCCACCGGTGGCCATATCGGCGGTGTTCGCCGGCCTGCTGACCAAGGTGGGGGTCTATGCGCTGTATCGGGTGTTCAGCCTGATCTTCGTGCAGGACGTCGGCCTGACTCACCATACCATCCTGATGGGCATGGGGGTGTTCACCATGCTGACCGGGGTGCTGGGGGCGGCGGCCCAGTTCGAAGTGCGCCGTATCCTCTCTTTCCATATCGTCAGCCAGATTGGCTACATGCTGGTGGGGCTGGCGCTGTTTACGCCGCTGGCCATTGCCGGTGGCGTCTTCTACATCTTTCATCACATCATCGTGAAGACCAACCTGTTTCTGATCAGCGGCATCATGTACCGCTATCATGGTAGCTATGAGCTGGCCCGGCTGGGCGGTCTGTACCGATCTGCGCCCTGGCTGGCGCTGCTGTTTCTGATCCCGGCCATGTCACTGGCCGGTCTGCCGCCGTTGTCGGGCTTTTTCGCCAAGTACACGGTGATCAAGGCCGGTTTGCAGGCCGAATCCTGGCTGATGGTGACCATCGCCCTGATCGTGGGTCTGCTGACCCTGTACTCCATGGTCAAAATCTGGGCCGAAGCCTTCTGGAAGCCCTTGCCGGAAGAAGCCAAAGCCCTGCGTGGAGCCGAGGATCCGAACCGCTATGTGCTGTACCTGCCGGTGCTGTGCCTGGCGCTGACCACCCTGGCCATCGGCTTTGGTGCCGAGTGGTTTGTACAGCTGGCGCTGGCGACGGCGGATCAGCTGCTGTCACCGGCCGGTTATATCGAAGCGGTACTGGGAGCAAGCCGATGAGAGCCTTTGGTTGGAATATGCTGCTGGCCCTGGTCTGGGTCATACTGTCCGGCACCTATACCATAGGTAACCTGGTGGCCGGCATGATACTGAGTTATCTGGTGCTGGCCTATGTGGCGCGAGACAAACCCATGTTTGCCCGCTACTTCGGCAAACTGCCCAGAATAATCAGTTTTATTCTGTTTTTTATCTGGGATCTGATCAAGGCCAACGCCCGGGTGGCCTACGATGTGATCACGCCGACGCATCTGATGCGGCCCGGGGTGATCGCCATTCCGCTGGATCTCAAGGATGACGCCGGTATCACCATGTTTGCCAATCTGATCACCGCCACCCCGGGGTCGCTGGCACTGGATGTGTCCAGCGACCGCAAGGTGCTGTATGTACATCTGATGTATCTGGATAACGAGGCCCGCCAGCTGGCGGAATTCAAGGCCCTGGAGGCCCGTGTGCTGGACTTGTTGGGATAAGCCGATGTTTGATGTTGCTGTAACCTTATCGTTTGTTTTTTTGAGTCTGGGGCTGGTGCTGGCGGCGGTGCGGCTGCTGCGTGGCCCGACCCTGCCGGATCGGGTGGTGGCGCTGGAAGTGATCGCCTCGATGACGGTGGGCTTTATTCTGCTCTACAGTGTGGCCTACGACAGCCCGCAGTTTATCGACGTGGCCATCGTCATGGCGCTGACCTCCTTCATGGCGGCGGTGGGCTTTGCCCGCTATCTGGAACGGGGAGGCCAACGCGATGATGACTGAAATCATTACCAGCCTGCTGATGCTGCTCGGCTCCCTGCTGATGCTGCTGTCCGGCATCGGCATTATCCGCATGCCCGATCTGCTGACCCGGATGCATGCCACCAGCAAGGCCGGTGCCCTGGGCGCCGGTCTGATGGCCTGCGGGGTGGCGGTGTTTTATGCCCATGACACCAGTGTGGTGGTGCGCGCCCTGGCGGTGGTGGTGTTCGTGATAGTGACGGCGCCGGTGGCGGCCCATGTGCTGGCCCGGGCCGGTTACTTTGTGGGGATCAAGCTGTGGGAAGGGACGGTCAAGGACGTCATCAAGGAACGCTACGATCTCAAGACGCACCGGCTGGGCAGCTCGCCCCGCAAGCGGGAAGAAGACTGACACCGGCGGCAAGTCGCCTAGGCTGACGGCTGACGGCTCAGCTGCCAGATGGCTTTTATCTGCTCGGGCAGCTGGATGGGATCGAAGGGTTTGGCAATCACATCCAGCGCCCCCATCGCCTTGTAGGCGGCTATTTCCTGCGGCTGTATTTTGGCCGTCATGAACGCCACCGGCGTCTGGGCCCACTCGGGTTGCTGGCGCAGGGCGGTCAGGGTCGAGGGGCCATCCATGCCCGGCATCATCACATCCAGCAGGATCAGATCCGGCTGAAAGGCACCGATCTGCTCGAGCGCCTGCTCGCCAGAATCGCACAGCAGCACCGTGAAACCGCCGACCATTTCCAGCGACAGCTGGGCTATCTCGCGAATGTCTTCATCGTCTTCCACATAGAGGATGCGTTCAGGGGTGGTCTTGTTCATGGTGACATCCTTGTTGAGTTGGTGATGCCGGCGGCATTTCGGCCAGCCATTTTTCGGGTTCCAGTCCCGCCTGGCGCAGCATGCGCAAGGCCTCGGGACCCTGCAATCGGGATGAGACTCTGAGTGCGGCGAGGTGCATGATCAGCAGGGAGCGTTTGGTGGTGTGGGTGGGCGCTACATGTATGGCGCCGACCAGCTCGCGCACCGATAGCGGCAGTCCCCACTGCTGTTTGAGCCGGTTGCCATAGGCCGGCCCCCATTGCGAGAGCTGCGGTGCTATATCACCTTCGTCCAGGGTACCGCCCTGGGTGATGAAATCCTGCAGCGTACGTAGTACCGCCAGCTCTCCGATCCGGCTCAGCAGACCGGCAGTATAGCAGCTCAGACCGTCCAGACCGAGGCTCAGGGCCATGGCCCGGGCGATGGACGCGACCTGCTCGGCGGTGGTCATATACTGGCGGGCCCGCTCAATCAGACGTTCGTCGTGCAGGGTGCCGGTGATATCGAGGGCCAGCGCCATGGCGCAGCGCAGCGACATGTCCACCCCCAGGGCGGTGATGGCCTCATCCAGCCGCGAAACCGGTTTGCCGCTGCGCCTCAGTGATGCGCTGTTGGCCAGATGCAGCAGTCTGGCGGTCAGTGTCGTTTCGTTTTTCCACAGTGGTACCAGATCCTTTGCCGCCAGCTCGCTGCTTTTGGTCAGCAATGGCAATATGGCATTCGGATCCAGACTGCTCGGCAGGCGGAGTGGCTCTGTCTGCGTACGGTCAAACCAGGCTTCCAGCAGGGGGACAGAGGCCGGCGGTTCGTCGGCGTCATTGGCGGCCAGCAGCGGCAACAGCCGTTGCTGCAGCGTGGGCACATCGAAGGGTTTGGCGATAAAGTCGCTGATACCATGACGCACCGCCATCGTCACGCTCTCCCGGTCGGAGTTGGCGCTGATGACGACGATGGGGACGAGGCTACCGGTGCCGCGAATAAATTTAATCAGCTCCAGTCCGCAGCCGTCCGGCAGATTCCAGTCACAGAGAACCAGTTGAACCGGTTGTTTGGTCCAGGCAGCCCTGCCTCCGCTACATTGAATGTCAGGAGGATCCGGACGCCGGGCGTCGAACCCTGCAGCACGGTCTGGATTAATTCGGCGGTTAACAGATCGTCCTCCAAGAGCAGCACATCCATGGCTTATTCATCATCCGGCGGCGAGGTAATGGAAGCATAGCAGCTGACGCCGTTGCGACCCTGTCGCTTTCTCTCGTAAAGCGCCTCGTCGGCGGCATTCAAGGCCTGCTCGGCCAGTGAAAACTGGTTCAGCCTGGCGAGGCCGATGCTGACCGTCACGTGAAACTGGCCCTCGGGGCTGCTGAACGTCAGATCGGAAAAATGACGGCAGATCTCCTCGAACATGGCCGTGGCCTGGGGCAGTTCACATTCCGGTAGAATCACCACAAACTCCTCACCACCGTAGCGGCCCAGGTGGTCGGTATCGCGCAGCCTCTTCTGCAGCAGGGTGGCCAGGGCCTTGATGACCTGATCGCCGATGGCATGGCCATGGGTGTCGTTGACGGCCTTGAAATGATCCAGATCCAGCATGGCGACGATGGTGTCATGTCCCTGTCGCTGCACCCGGGCATGTTCATGGCCCAGCGCCTGTTTGATATGGGAGTGATTGAGCAGGCCGGTCAGGCCATCGCAGGATACCAGCTTGGATAGCTGGCGGGCCCGGTAACACAGGATGCGCACGGTACGGATCAGCAGCCGGTCGGAAATCGGCTTGGTGATAAATTCATCGGCGCCTTGAGCCAGTGCGCTGAGCTGCTCGTCTCTGTCCTGCTCCGAGGACAGGTAGATGATCGGCAGGCTCAGCCATTCGGGCTCAAAACGGATCATCCGGGCCAGGGTGATGCCGGAAAAGGGGGGCATATGGATATCCATCAGCACGATATCGGGCCTGAATTCCGCCAGTGTGTTCAGGAGGCCATCGGGGCGGGACATGATCCTTACACTCATGCCGGCGTTGGTGAGTACCAGTCGATAATGTTCGGTCAGTTCTTCATCATCATCCAGCAGCAGCACCTTGCCGGTACTGGCTTCCTGCCGTTCACGATTAAGCTGCTCTATGCGCTCCGCCAGCCTGGGTACATCGACCGGCAGGGTAAAGAGCCCGCTGGCACCCAGTTCGGCCAGCCGGTAGCGGGCGGAAAAGTCGTCATCCGACCCGATGCAGAGTATGGTCGCTTCTTTTTGCTGCAAACGCAGCGACAGCGCCTTGTTCCAGGCGGCAACCTGCTTCAGGTGGTGACTCGAGGTCACTATGGTGTTGCCTTCGTGCCAGTGGTGCTCCGGGATATCGGTGGTCATGGCCGCCAGATGAAAGCGAAAGCCGTGGTGGTCCAGGGCTGACGCCAGCCCGGCCAGCTCTTCACCCAGCACCAACACTTCGGTGGCCCGCACGGTGGAAAGATTGGGCTGTTGCGGTATCGGTGACGGGGGGGCGTTCTGCTCCCCGTCTTCCAGTAACTGGGCCAGCTGGCACAGCCGCTCCATAAAACGGGCATCGATGATGTCCCGGGCCCGGGAAGCGGAAAAATCGGGACTCTCCAGCAGCGGCTTGATACGTTGTTCCAGCTGGCTTGCCTGCCGACCCAGCCTGGGAAAGCCAAAGGTGCCCGAGGAACCCGCCAGCCGGTGGAGCAACTGGTAGAGGGCCTCCAGGCTGTCATGATGGATGCCGCCGCGCTGCCATGTCTCTACGTTCTCGATCATGCTGTTCAGCTGGCTTGCCGTTCTATCGGCAAACCGCGCTTTCAGCGCGGTCAGCCGATGATCCATGGCGATAAGGTCAGACGTCATCCGATCCTCCAGTGTTAATCTTGTGTCTCATGGCCCAGGCCGGGTTAAATAGGCAGAGCCAGTATATGCTGATAAAGTTTCGTATGGGACTTATTCTGTTCGGCAACAACTTCTGTGCGGCAACAACGGTGGCTATACAGTATCGGTCGCTCCCGCTCACGACAAGGAAGAGGGTTCATGCGGTTATCGCTCAAGGGACGAATTGCACTCATTATTCTGGCCGGGGCCCTGCTTACCGTGATGGCGGTATTGGCCACGGCCTACCACTCGCTGGTGGGAGATTTCGAACAATTGCACAGCGAGCACCAGGCCCGGGAAGCGATCAGGTCGGCGGAACAGGTGGAACAAACGCTGGCATTGCGCATGAATGCACTGGAAAGCGTCAGCGCCCAGCTATCCAACGGAACCATGCTCGATCCGGCACCGGTACTGACCGCCAAGTTGGAGCGGCAGCGGAATCTGGGGTCGTTTTTTCCTGATGGCATCGTGGTGATGGACAGCGACGGTACCGCCATTGCCGAAAGCATAATGGTGCCGGAGCGACTGGGGACCAACTATGCGGACAGAGCCCATTTCCAGCAGCTGTTCGAGACCCGTCAGCCGGTGATCAGTCATCCCATTATCGGTCGTACCACGGGGGCGCCGCTGATCTCTTTTCTGAGTCCTATTCTCTCGGATGATGGCGACCTGCTCGGTGTGCTCAGTGGTGTGGTCAATCTGGCGAAAACCTCCATTCTGCCGGAGCAGCGGCTCGCCGAGGCTCTGCGTGACGGCGTTGTGTTCAAGATACTGGATACCGACAACCTGGTTTATGTCTACAACGGTGCCGACCTGTCGGCCGATTTGCAGCCGCTGCCCGCGCCTCGGCAAGACCCGCTGATCGATGCGGCCCTGTCCGGGTTCCGTCTCGGGGTGACCGAGCGGAGTGATCATCGGCGATGGGTGTTCGCCTCCACTCACCTGCATCAGCTGGGCTGGGTGTTTGTACGCGCCGTGTCCTATGAACAGGCGATAGCGCCGGCCAGAGCCTTCTTTCTGCGTTTTGCGGGCATCAGCGTGCTGATTGGTGGCGCTCTGGCGCTGGTGGCGTTCTGGCTGGCCTGGACCTCGATGCGACCGCTGGAGTCCATGACGCGTCAGATCCGGGTGATGGCCACCCATGGTGGCGACAACCGGCCGTTGTCGGAAAGCGGCGTCAGCGAGGTGGTGAGCCTGGCCCGGGCCTTCAACCAGCTGACGGCGGAGCGCAAGGCGCTGAGCGAGGTAAAGGATGATTTTGTGGCGGTGGTCAGCCATGAATTACGTACTCCCCTGACCTCCATCAATGGTGCCCTCAAGCTGGTGCAGTCGGGGGCGACGGGAGTGCTGCCGGAAAAGGCCGACGAGCTGACGGCACTGGCGTTACGCAACGGCGAGCGGCTGCAGACCATCATCAATGACCTGCTGGATTTCAACAAGCTGAGGGCCGGCAAGATGGAGTTGGTGCCGGTGTCTTGCCTCGTGGCCGAGCTGGTGCAGGAGGCGATCTCCGGCAACGAGCCTCTGGCCCGGAGCCACCGGGTGCAGTTGCGCAGTCAGACTGCGGTGCCACTCCCCGCCCGCCTCGACCCACTGCGTCTGCGACAGATACTGGACAACCTGATCAGCAATGCCATCAAGTTTTCTCCCCCCGGCGGCTGGGTCACGGTAAGGGCCGAGCCAATATCGCAGGGGCGGCTGCGCCTGACGGTCAGCGATCAGGGAGAAGGCATTCCCGACAGCTTTCACGAGCGGCTGTTCGAGCGTTTTGCCCAGGCCGAATACGGTACCATGCGGGCGAGCAAGGGCACCGGGCTCGGGCTGGCCATCTGCAAGGAATTGGTCGAGCAGATGCAGGGCCATATCGGTTTTTACAACAGTGATGGCGCTCACCTGTGGGTGGAATTACCGGTGATGGCACCGGACGACCATGGCGGTGCCGAGATTCAGCCAGACGAGGAAACAGGCGATGATCACGCCATCTGTACCAACCAATGAATGGCAGCGGCTGCAGGCCTTGTTCAACACCGGGCTGCTGGATACGCCGCCCGAGGCCCGCTTCGACCGGTTGACCAGCGTCGCCAGGCAGAGTTTTGGCGTCGAGATCGCTCTGGTGTCGCTGGTAGATCGCGAGCGGCAGTGGTTCAAATCGGCTCAGGGGGTGGATGTCTGTGAAACCGGGCGGGATATCTCCTTCTGCGGTCATGCCATTCTGGATCAGGACGTTTTTGTGGTGGAAAACGCCCTGCAGGATCCACGCTTCTTCGATAATCCGCTGGTGCTGCAGGCACCCCATATCCGCTTTTATGCCGGCGCACCGCTGCGTACGCTCGATGGCCACCGGATAGGCACGCTCTGCATTATCGACAGCCTGCCGCGTACCTTCGGTGCCAAAGATGCGGCGCTGCTGAGGGAGCTGGCCGACTGTGTGGAAGAGCTGGTCAACCATCGGCAGCTGGCCGAGCTGAGAAGCTCTCTCAAGGCCAGTGAATACCACGCGCAACTGATTATCGAAGGCGCCAATATCGGCACCTGGCAGTGCAACCTGCAGAGCGGCGACTGTGTCTTCAACGAGCGCTGGGCCGAGATGCTGGGCTACCGGCTGGCGGAGCTGGGAGCGCAGAACCTGGACACCTGGAGGCAACGGATCCATCCGGATGACCTGGCTCAGGCCACGGCGCTGATGGAGCAGCATATTGAGGGGCTCCAGCCAGTCTATGAATGCAGGTGTCGGATGAAGCACAAGGCCGGACACTGGGTCTGGGTGCACAGCCGGGGGCAATTGTTCAGCCGCACCGAAGAGGGGCTGCCGCTGATGATGTATGGAACCCATATGGATGTCAGTGCCGAGCGCGAGGCGCTGGTCGAACTGGAGCGCAAGAATCAGGCGCTGGCGCTGCTCAACCGCATGGCGTTCGACCTGACCGGCACCCTGGATGAGAAAATCCATCAGGCGCTGACACTGGGCCGTGATTATCTGCGGCTCGAGGTCGGCATCGTCAGCGAGATCGTCGGAGAGGTGTATGCGGTACGCTGGGCGTCGGCACCGGTCGAAACGGGTATCGAACCCGGTTTGCACCTGGCGGTGGAGCAAACCTACTGTAATTTGCTGCTGCAGCAAACGGGGATGCTGGCGATCGATAATATGGGCGCGTCGCCTTACCGGCAGGCGTCATGCTACCGGAACATGGGGTTGGAGACCTATATCGCCATTCGGCTGGAAGTGGACGGGCAGCTGTTCGGGACCCTCAACTTCTCGTCCGGCTCGGTGCGAGAACGGCCTTTCGATGACACCGACCGCATGTTTCTCGGCCTGCTGGCACACTGGCTGGGGGAACTGTTGAGTCACAAGGCGCATCAGGAACGCCTGGACAAGCTGGTAGAGCAACTGCCCGGCATGTTGTATCAGTACCGGCTCTGGCCGGATGGCCGCAGTACCATGCCCTATTGCAGTGGGGGCATCGAGCAGATTTATCGGGTGACGCCGCAGGCGGCACGAGAGGATGCCAGCGTGCTCTTCGACCGGATTCATGCTGCCGATCTGGCTTCGGTGGTCGAATCGATCCGGCGCTCGGAGCGGCAGCTTGATACCTGGCACACCCAGTACCGGGTGCAGCAGGCCGACGGCTCCCTGCACTGGGTGGAAGGACGGGCCCGGCCCGAGCGACTGGAAGATGGCAGTACCATCTGGCATGGCTATATCACCGATATCCAGCATGAAAAACAGGCGGAGCTGGCGCAGGCCGATAGCGAACAGCGACTGCGCGGCCTGTTTGAGCTGTCATCCATCGGTATCGCCCTCAATGATTTTCTGACCGGTGACTTTATCGATGTCAACCAGGCCCTGCTGGACGCGACCGGGTTCGACAAGGAGCATCTGCTGGCGCTGGACTATCGCGTGCTCACCCCGGAGGAATACCATGCGGCAGACCAGCAGGCGCTGGAGCAACTGAAACTTCATGGCAGTTATCCGCCCTATGAAAAAGAATACACCCGCTGGGATGGGTCACGTTTTCCGGTCCGCCAGCGGGGGATGTTGGTCCGCGATGCCGAAGGCAAAAGTCTGCTGTGGTCTTTTGTCGAGGACATTACCGAGCTGAAGCAGGTGGAGCTGATGCAAAAGGAGTTTGTGGCCACGGTGAGTCATGAGCTGCGCACGCCGCTGACCTCCATTACCGGTTCGCTCGGGCTGCTGACCCAGGGCGTGCTGGGCGAACTGCCGGACAAGGCCATGCAGATGGTACAGGTGGCCCATAACAACAGCCGGCGCCTGAACCTGCTGATCAACGATTTGCTCGATATGGAAAAACTGGTGGCCGGTAAAATGGAGTTCGATCTGCAGGTTCATGATCTGACCGGGGTGGTGCATGACGCGATGGAAATGAACCGCCCGCTGGGCAAGGAGCGGGGGGTTCGGCTCGAACCGGCAGCCATGGTGTCCGATGCCCGCATCGTGGCCGACCGGGACCGGCTGTTGCAGGCGTTGTCCAATCTGCAGTCCAACGCCATCAAGTTTTCGCCGGATCATGGCCAGGTGACCATCTCGACCGAATGGCGTGGTCCCGAGGCACTGCGCATTCTGGTGCGAGATCGGGGTGAGGGTGTTCCCGAGAACTTTCGCTCGCGCATCTTCCAGAAATTTGCTCAGGCAGACAGCTCGGATACCCGCAAGAAAGGCGGTACCGGGCTGGGACTGGCCATTACCCGGGAGTTGATGGAGCGTATGGAGGGAAGTGTGGGCTTCGAATCGACGCCGGGGCAGGGCGCCTGTTTCTGGCTCGAGATACCGGCGGCTCCTGACATACACTGACAAGGTTGCAGGCAAGCGAGGACAGCGTGTCCACACATGCCTGCATACAAGTCATTTAAGGGGGCTCTGCTGCGCGATTCCAGACGTAGAAGTCGGCTTGCAAGGCAGCTCATCTCATGGTCAGGCAAGCATTGCATCGCTATGAGGCCCCCTTCTTTATTACTTTACTTCAAAGCCGTAGGCGTAGGGATCGTCGCTGTCCACCCAGATGGTGTTGTGGCCGGTGACCCGGGCCCAGCCTTGAATGCTGGGCATGATGGCCGGGGAGTCCCCGACACGGGCTTCGCTTTCCACCCTCCCGACGAACAGGCTGCCGATAATGCTTTCGTGTACAAACTCTTCACCCACCCCCAGTTTGCCTCTGGCCACCCATTGTGCCATGCGGGCGCTGGTGCCGGTACCGCAGGGAGAGCGGTCGATAGCGCGATCGCCATAGAACACCGCATTGCGGGCATGGGCACCCGGCCGGGTCGGCTGGCCGGTCCACATTACATGGCTGGCACCGCGCACGGTAGGATCCAGCGGATGCACGCAGTCCACCACCTTGTTGATCGCCTCCCGTACTTTGGGTGAATAATGCAGCACCTGATCGGCACTGAATGACTCTAAACCTGGAAAGTTGGCCTGTGGATCGACGATGGTGTAGTAATTGCCGCCATAGGAGACATCGACGGTCAGTTTTCCCAACCCTTCCACCTCTATGGTCACATCCTTGTGCGCCAGATAACTGGCCACGTTATAGATGCGCACCTTTTCTACCTTGTTACCGTTTTGTTCATAGTCGATACGGATTTGCCCTGCAGGCACGTCCAGAATCAGTTTGCCCGGTGTTTTCGGCCTGATCAGGCCATGCTCGATGGCGCTGGTGACGGTGCCTATGGTGCCGTGGCCACACATGGGCAGACAGCCGCTGGTCTCGATAAACAGGATGGAAGCATCGGCCTGTTCGCTGCACGGGGGGTAAAGGACGGAGCCGGACATCATCGAATGCCCCCGAGGCTCGAACATCAGTGCCTGGCGAATCCAGTCGTGGTGAGCCAGAAAATCCTGCCGCTTCTCGCTCATGTTTCTGCCTTGTAAGGCAGGATAACCTCCTGCTACCAACCTTACCGGGTTTCCACATGTGTGGGCATCTATACAGAAAAAAGTACCTTCGCGCATCTGATGTCTCTCCTTGTAATGATATCGACTTATGAGATCTGGATCATGATTTTACAACTCATTAACCAGTGGCTCTGGCATCTAGGTATAAATTGTATATTTTATACAATCAAGGAATTTGGTGAAGGGATACTCAGATGCAAGAGCTGAATCACGATTTGGTGGTCATCGGTGGTGGAATTATCGGCGTTACCTGCGCCTGGCAGTTAACTCAGGCCGGCTACAGGGTATTGCTGCTGGAGAAGAATGAAATTGGACAGGGCGCCTCGTTCGGGAATGCCGGCCATATCGCCACCGAGCAGGTGTTACCCCTGGCCTCACCCGCCGTGCTGCAGCAGTTGCCGCGCATGTTGCTGGATCCGCTGGGTCCTCT
The DNA here is from genome assembly GCF_001870485.1 of Oceanisphaera psychrotolerans. Classification (GTDB taxonomy): domain Bacteria; phylum Pseudomonadota; class Gammaproteobacteria; order Enterobacterales; family Aeromonadaceae; genus Oceanimonas; species Oceanimonas psychrotolerans. Next base: position 64,417 of record NZ_MDKE01000002.1, read on the forward strand.
GCGTCTGGACTGGCGTTATCTGCCCCGCATCGCTCCTTGGCTGCTGAAACTGGTGGCCAATATGCGGCCCGAGGCCCAGCGTAACAGCAGCGCCGGATTGCGCTTGCTGAATGAAGCCAGCCTGTCGGCCTGGCAGCAGTTGTTACAGCAGGCGGGTCTGAACCGGTTGCTGAAGGAAGATGGCTCTTTGCTGGTGTGTGAAAGCGAGTCTGCCTTCGCCGAGTTGCAGCGGCATGCGCAGGTGCTGGGCAAGCTGGGGATATCAAGTGATCCCTGGTCTGCACATACATTGCGTCGGCAGGTTGGTGGTCTGTCACCCGCGGTAAGCGGTGGTCTGTTTTTCCCCGCGACCGGCCATGTGACCGACCCTTATCAACTGGTAGCACAGCTTTTTGTACAGGCGCAGGCCGCAGGTATGGAACGACAGCAGGCCGACGTTCATGGCGGGCGCTGTCTGGACAACGGTATCGAGCTGAATACCAGCAAAGGCAAGCTGTTCGCCAAGCGGGTGCTGGTTGCCGCCGGTGCCTGGTCCGCGCCTCTGGTCAGGGAGCTGGCCGGTATCAAGATACCTATGGATACCGAGCGGGGCTATCACCTGATGCTACCGGCCGAACCCGGACGTCTGCCGATGGCGGTCAGCTCCCTGGAACGCAAATTCATCATGACGCCGATGACGGGCGGGCTGCGGCTGGCCGGCACGGTGGAATTTGCCGGCCTGCATAAGACGCCGGACTATCGACGGGCTTGGGGGCTGGTGCACCACGCGGATGCGCTGTTCGAGCGGCAGCTGGATACCCAGGGCGCGACCCCCTGGATGGGCTGCCGGCCTTCTTTACCCGATTCATTACCGGTGATCGACCGGGTTGGTCCACAGGGCCGCCTGCTGCTGGCCCTGGGCCATCATCATCTGGGGCTGACACAAGCGGCGGTTACCGCCCAACTCATTCTGGGCCTGTTGTCGGGAAAACCGTCCGGGCTCGATATAGCTCCTTTCCGCCTTGCGCGGTTTGGGCAATTACCACCCTCGCACACCTTAAACCACAGTGTTTGCCTGCCCGGCTCAGAAATGTAACCGGACTCGTAGCACAACAGGGAGAATGTATATGGATATCAAGCAGTCAACTCCGGCGGATCGGATCCGCCTTCCCAGCGGCTTTGAAGTGCTGGGCCTGCTGGCGCCTTTATCGGCGTCATGTATTTATTTTTGAATGTGTGGGGTCTGCCCATACAACTGGCACTGTTCGTGTCCTGGTTTCTGGTGATCGGCCTGGGTATCCGGCTGGGACTGGGATATGAAACGATTCAGAAAGGTTTGTTGAAAGGGATTCATAACGGCATGGAAGCCGTGCTGGTGTTGATCACCGTCGGTGCCCTGATCGGCACCTGGATTGCCGGCGGCATAGTGCCCAGCATCATCTATTACGGCCTGTCGGTGATGAGCCCCAGTATTTTTCTTTTTGCGGCCTTTATCATCTGTGCCCTGACCTCGCTGGCGACCGGGACCTCGTTCGGTACCGCAGGCACCGCCGGTATCGCCATGATGGGCATCGGCCACAGCTTCGGCATCCCGATGCCGCTGGTGGCCGGGGCTGTCATTTCCGGGGCCTATGTGGGTGACAAGCTGTCGCCGCTGTCCGACACCACCGTGATGACGGCTTCTCTTTGCCGGGTCGACCTGATCGATCATATCAAGTCCATGCTCTATGTCAGCGCGCCTTCTGCCCTGATTGCCAGCCTGCTGTTTCTGGGGGTGGGGTATTTCTACGTTGACGGTGCCGCCGACACCAGCCGGGCGGATGCGGCCATGGTAGCCCTGGCCGAGCAGTTCAACATCAGCTGGTATCTGCTGCTGCCGACGCTGATGGTGATCATCCTGCTGGCCATGCGCAAGCCATCCATCCCGGTGATTAGCTTCGGCGCCGTGCTGGGCATCATCTGTGCCGTGCTGTTCCAGGACATGGCGGCGCTGGATGCGGTTAATACCGCCTACTTTGGCAATGCCATGAGCTCTGACGTCGACTTCCTCAACACTCTGCTGAATCGGGGCGGTATCGAGTCCATGTTCGGTGTCATTGCCCTGGTGTTGTTCGCCCTAGGGCTGGGCGGGCTGATGGACCGCATCGGCGTTCTGACCGTGATCTGTAACGGCTTTCTGTCCTGGGCCAGCAATGCCGGCCGGCTGACCTTGTCGACCCTGCTGGGCGGTTTCTTCGGCAACTTCTTCGGTGGTGCGGCCTATGTGTCGCTGATCACCGCCAGCACCATTACCGAGAAAAACTACGACAAGCAGGGTATCGACCGTCGGGTGTTGTCCCGCAACGCCGAGGCCGGCGGTACCATCACCACGCCCATGGTGCCCTGGTCCGATGGTGGTGTCTTCATGGCTACCACTCTGGGGGTCAGCACCCTCAGCTATCTGCCTTTCCTCTGGTTCCATTTCCTGGTGCTGATCATCTCGCTGATTTACGGCTACGCCAACATCGCCGTCTGGCGCACCGGTCCAGGCAGCTCCCTGCCTGCAGACGAATCCGAAGAGAGCCTGCCTCTGGCTAAGGCTTCTTCATAACTCACTTTTCCGGGCCTGTGCTCAGGCCCTTCATCACGATAAGGATATGCATAATGAAAATCGAAGGTGTAATGGTTCCGGTAGTCACCCCGTTTGCTCAAGACGGCCATATCGATTACCCGGCATTGGCGGCGCTGCTGGCCCACCAACTGGAAGCCGGTGTCAGCGGCATCGTCGCTTGCGGCACCACCGGTGAGTATTACGCCCTGAGCCAGGCCGAGCGCCGTGAGCTGATGGCCTTTATTGCCAAAGAAGTGGGTGACAAGGCGTTACTGGTGGCCGGTGTTAACGACACTCACTCGGCAGGATCCATTGCCAAGGCGCTGGAAGCGAGGGAGCTGGGCTATCAGGCTCTGATGCTGGCGCCCCCCATCTACTGTTTGCCGGAGCAGGACGAAATTATCGCCCATTACCAGACCGTGAGTCGTGAAGCAGGCATGCCGATCATCATGTACAACTTTCCGGCTCGCTCCGGGGTGGAGATCGGCATCGAGGCCATCAAGGTGTTGGCCAGGGATCCCAATATCGTCGGCATCAAGGAAAGCAGCGGCGACTTTACCCGCGCCGTGACCCTGCTCAATCTGGGCCTGGAAGATTTTGAAGTGGTGTGTGGCTCCGATGACCAGGGTGCGGACTATATGTTCTGGGGCGCCCGCTCCTGGATTGGCGGCGGCGCCAACTACCTGGCCGCCGATCACGTCAACATAATCGAAGCGTCCAAGGCCGGCGACTGGCAGCAGGTCAGGAGCATCATGGCCCGCATCTTACCGGTGCTGCAGAACATGGAGTCCGGTGGTTATAACCAGAAAGCCAAGCTGGGTTGCGGCCATATCGGTTATCCGGTGGGCCCGGTCAGAGCGCCTCTGTATCCGGTGAGCAAGCAGGATGAAGACGAATTTTTAGCTCTGCTGACCCAGGCACTGAAATAAGGAGATTCGGCATGTCAGTACAAGTGGAAAATGTTTTTGCCAGGGCAAAGCAGGGTGAATTACGGGCCGATGCCATTATCGTCGGCTATACGCCTGGTAATCAGACACTGGAAGCTCGAGATCCCTTTGATGAATCTGTTATCGGTCAGGTTGAAGCCTGTACCGAAGAGCAAGTTAACCTGGCGGTGGCTGCCGCTCGAACCAGCTTCGAGCAAGGCGAATGGCGCAAGCTGGCCCCGGCCGAGCGCAAGCAACGCATGCAAGCCTGGGTTGCGCTGCTGGAACAAAACCGGGAAGAGCTGGCGGCGCTGGATTGTGTGGATGGCGGCAAGCCGATCACCGAGTGTCTGAACACCGATATTCCGGAAACCATCAACACCCTGGCCTGGTATGCGGAAGCGGTAGACAAGGTGTTTGGCAAGGTGGCGCCGACCGGGGATGACACTCTGGGCCTGGTGGTCAATGAGCCCATCGGTGTGGTTGCCGCCGTATTGCCTTGGAACTTTCCGGCGCAGATGTTTGCCTGGAAGGTGGGTCCGGCGCTGGTAACCGGTAACTCGGTGATTGTGAAGCCAGCCGAGCAAACCTCGCTGAGTGCCTGGCGCATGGTGCAGTTGGCCCATCAGGCAGGTATCCCGGAAGGGGCGCTGCAGCTGGTAACGGGTCTGGGTGAGCAAACCGGTATGCCACTGGGGTTGCACCCGGATGTGGATATGGTGTCTTTCACCGGCTCGACCGAGGTCGGCCGTCTGTTCCTGCAGTATTCGGCCCAGAGCAACCTGAAAGAAGTGGTGCTCGAGTGTGGCGGCAAGAGCCCGCAGCTGGTATTCGATGATGTAGAAGACCTGGACTCTATCGTCGACGATGTGCTGGCGGCAGCCTTCTGGAACATGGGTGAAAACTGCAGTTGCGGCTCTCGTTTGCTGGTGCAGAAGGGCATCAAGGAACCGCTGCTGGACAAGCTGTGTTCCCGTCTGTCCGGCTGGAAACTGGGTGATCCCAAGGACACGGACACCATGGTCGGGCCCATGGTGGAGCCGGTGCATTTCAACAAGGTGAAGGCCATGGTCGAGCAGGCCAGAGAGCAGGGTGCCCGGCTGCGTTACGGCGGCAATACCCCCGCCCTTGGTGCCGGTCTCTTTGTGGAGCCGACCATCTTCGATGAGGTCAGTGCCGACATGATACTGTTCCGAGACGAGGTGTTTGGCCCGGTACTGGCAGTGACCGAGTTTTCCACTGAAGAAGAGGCGGTCTCTCTGGCCAATCAGACTCAGTACGGCCTGGCCGCTTCCCTCTATACCAGCCATATGGGACGAGCCCATCGGGTGTCCCGGGCGCTGAAGGCGGGTACGGTTTCCATCAACTGCTTCAGTGAGGGGGACATTACCACCCCCTTCGGCGGTTATGGTCAGTCCGGTTTCGGCGGCAGAGATAACGGTCTTGAGGCCATGGATCAATATCTGCAAAAGAAAACCATCTGGTATAACCAGGCCTGAATAAATAGTTAATAGCATGGCGTCAGACGAATGGATGACGCCATTATTAATAAATTAACCCTTTAATCTTATGCTTATTATTTTCGTAACATTGTTTCCCATTACATGTGAAACAATAATAGATTTTTCAAAAGGATATGAAAATGAAATTAGCTAATTCCTGTGGTGCCATTATTACAGCTTGTGTACTTTTTGCCGCGCCGGCTGTAGCAGCCAAGGAAGTGACCTGGAAGGTTCCAACTTCTGTGCCGGAAGGATCCTTTTTCTACAATAACTTCCTGCAACGTTTCAGTGAACATCTTAAGGTATATTCCGAAGGAGAAATCAAGTTGAGAACCTTTGGTGCCGGTGTAGTGGTGCCGGCATTTCAGGTATATGAAGCGGTGCAGGATGGTATTGTAGAAGCGGGACACTCTACCCCTTCCTATTTGGTCAATCAGGATCCGACCAATGCCATTTTTGCCGGTTTTCCCGGTGGTATGTCGCCCGAGGCCACCATCACCTGGCTATATGAGGGTGGCGGACTGGAAAGCCTGCAGCAATATCGGCAGGAAACCATGGGTCTACATACTATGCTAGTAGGACTGGGTACCTCGGAAATACTGGCACATGCCAATAAACCGATTCACGGCATTTCCGATTTTGAAAATCTCAAGTACCGCACCTCCGGTGCCTGGGCCGGGGTATTGAAAAATTATCTCAAAGGTGTCCCTACTGTCGTGCCACCTGGCGAGATATATACACTGCTGCAACGGAAAGGGGTCGATGCGGTGGAATGGGCTACTCCGGGCTCGAATATCATGGAAGGGTTCCATGAAGTTGCGCCTTATATTATTACTCCCGGCATTCACCAGCCCACCTTTGTGTGGGAGTTTTTTGTGAAACAGGAAACCTGGGATGCGCTTTCCTCCGAATTACAGGGGCGTATCGAAGATGCCGCTCGTCTGACGACAATGGAGTCCTATCTTCACTTTGCTCACGAAGACATGAAGGCCATGGATAAATACAAGGAATATGGCACCGAAGTTATCACTCTGGATCAGGATGTCATTGCACAAATACGAGGCTATGGTCATCATTGGATGGAAGCACGTGCCAGTGAGCAGGCCGAGAAAGGAAATAAAAAAATGAGAGGCCTGCTCAAGGATTACCAGGATTATCAGAAGCGCTGGTCTAGAAATTCATCCGTACTGGTAAGAGATTAAATAGCTTACCGATAACCCCCTGATTCAAGATGCAGGGCTGTCTGTCTGTTACAGACTGGTCCTGTATTTTTGAATGAAGGGTTGTTTGAGGAATGACAAGTGAAGCTGTGTGGCGTCACTTGTTAATAGGGTGAAAATTATGAATGCGTTGTTTTTACGTCTCGATGGTATCTCCGATTTATTGGCAAAAATATCTATGGCCATGGTCGTAATGCTGGTGAGTTCTATCCTGTATGAAGTAGTCTCCCGCTATGTGTTTGGTGCGCCGACATTATGGTCATTTGACATATCCTATATGCTCAATGGCGCCTTGTTTTTACTGGCAAGTGGTTACTCGCTCAAGGTGGAAGCCCATGTAAGAATCGATTTCCTTTCTGCCAGGCTCGCCTTGCGGTATCAACAGCTCATCAATCTGTTTTTTTATTTCTTCATGATAGGGCCGTCATTTTTCTTCCTGAGTTATGTAGCAGGAGAGAAAGCCATCAGTGCATGGGTAACGGGTGAAGTGGAAAGTGTCAGTCCCTGGTCGCCTCTGGTCTGGCCTTTCTATGGTGCCATCGCCATCGGTTTGATGGTATTTACCCTGCAGGTCTATATAGACGGAATCAGATATTTACAGGGGGATAAGACCCCTGGCGAATCGGTCACCAAGGATGAGATGAGTCATGACTGAATTAATTCCATTGTGGATGTTTATCATCCTGTTTGTATTTGTTTTTCTCGGTATTCCCGTGGCGCTATCACTGATAGTAACCTCGGTAATATTCGGCTTTGTTACCTTTGGTGATCTGCTGTTTAGCCAGCTCTATGGCGCCATATTACATACCGCATCAAATTTCACCCTGTCATCTATTCCATTATTCATATTAATGGGAGCCATTCTGGAAAAGACGGGGCTGGCGCTCCGGTTGTTTCAGGCATTACAACTGTGGTTTGGTCGTTTACCTGGCGGTCTGGCGTTGTCTACCATAGTGATGTGTGCCATCTTTGCCGCCGCTTCGGGCGTGGTAGGCGCGGTGGAAATCGTCGTGGGCATGATGGCCTTGCCTGCCATGGCCAAATATAAATACAACAAGGGACTAATGGCGGGTACCGTCTGTGCTGGCGGTTCTCTCGGCACCATTATTCCGCCTTCCATTGTGGTGGTGGTTTATGCCTCTATGGCCCAGTTGTCGATCGGCCAGTTGTTTGCGGCCAGTCTGATCCCCGGGATAATGATGGTGGCCTTCTTCATGATCTATATGGTTGTCGCCTGTTATTTCAAGAAAGATCTGGGGCCGGCGGTGATACTGGAACAGGAAGTGGCATGGTCAGAAAAACTGCTGATTACTGCCAAGGCCATCTTGCCCCCCCTGTTGTTGATCAGCTCGGTACTGGGTTCTCTGCTACTGGGTATTGCATCACCGACAGAGGCGGCTGCGGTAGGCGCTGCCGGTGCGGCGCTGATTGCCCTGGTTTTTCGCGAGTTGTCCTGGCCCAGTTTTATCGGTGCCTTGAAAACCACGATACAGATCACCGCCATGATTATGATGATTGTGGTTGGCGGAACCATGTTCACCAGTATCTTCGCGGTTTCCGGCGGCGGCTGGATGATCGTCGATGCCATTAACAGCCTGGATATCGGTGTCTATCAGCTTACCTTTATCCTGATGGCGGTGATTTTTCTGGCCGGTTTCGTGCTGGACTGGATCTCGATTGTGCTGATTTTTGTCCCTATCTTTACGCCACTTATAAAAACGGCCGGCATAGATCCTATCTGGTTCGCAGTGATGTTTATGGTAGTGATACAGACTTCTTATCTGACTCCACCAATGGCACCTTCGATTTTTTACCTGAAGTCCATAGCACCGGATGATATGACGTACAGGCACATGTACCAGGGGGTGATGCCCTTCGTTATCCTGCAGTTACTGGTCTTGTTGTCGGTGGTGGTGTTTCCGATGGCAGCTACCTATCTGCCCAGCTTGATAGCGAGTTAAACATTGCAACAGCAGAGATGAAAATGGCGCCAACAGGCGCCATTTTCATGGGGTGATACTTATATACTGGCGATTTCTTCCGCTGTCAGGTGTCGCCACTCGCCCGGAGCCAGGCTGTCATCCAGTACTATGTCTCCGATTTGCAGCCGGTGCAGGCCCATGACGTGGTTGCCGACGGCGGCAAACATCCGCTTCACCTGGTGGTATTTTCCTTCCTGTATGGTCAGCAGTACCCGGGTGGGAGTGAGCACTTCCAGGGTGGCCGGCAAGGTAGCCTTGTCTTCGCCGTGCAGCTCCACGCCTTCGGCGAAACGCTGGGTGACGTCACTTGCCAGCGGATCGGACAGGTCGACCTGATACACCTTGTTGCAGGCTTTTTTGGGTGAGCGCAGGCGATGGGACCACTGGCCGTCGTCGGTCAGCAGCAACAGGCCGGTAGTATCTACGTCCAGCCGGCCGGCACACTGCAGACCGCGGCGCAGCTCCGGCGGTAGCAGTTGCAGCACACAGGGATGGTCTTCATCCTGGGTGGAACTGATATAACCGGCGGGTTTGTGCAACAGCAGATAGCGCGGCCCCGGCGCGACCAGCAGACGACCTTCGAGACGTACTTCCTGCCCGTTGATCTGCTGGTCGCTCTTTTTGACCACGAGGCCGTCGACGGTGACATCACCTCGGTGCAGGGCCTTTTTGGCCACAGAGCGGGTCAGGCCTGTGCTTTCACATAAAAAACGATCGAGGCGCATTAGGTTTCCAGTGTTGTCAGCAACCCTGTTGCTGTTGTTGATGTAGTAGGGCGACGATATCATCGGCCGCAACCAGAATGTGGCGCCGCAGCAGATCGCAGGCGGCGGAAATATCGCCACGGCGGCACAGTTCTAACAGTTCTCTGTGCTCCGCCTCGGCTTTGTGTACGCCGGCGGCATGCAGTAAGTGAATTCTGATATAACGGTCGGACTGGGTATTCAACTGGGTGATCAGAGCCATGGTTTCCGGTTTTTCAGCTGCATCGTACAGGGCGCGGTGAAAAGCGAAGTTATGATCACTCCAGTGATCGATCTGGCTTGAGGTATCCAGCAGATGATCCAGCTGAATGAGCAGCTCTTCGGCAGCATCCAGTTTTTCTTTGGTTAATCTGGGAATGGCAGCAGCAAGGATGTGGCATTCCAGCAATACCCGCAGTTCGAACAGCTCCAGGATCTTGGGAGCCGACAGCTCGGTGGCGTAGGCTCCCTTGTGGGCTTCGAATTCCACCAGACCCTCGGCTTCCAGGGTGAGTAAAGCCTCACGAACCGGTATACGGCTAACGTCGAATTCCTTTGCCAGGGCATCCTGGCGCAGGGCCGAGCCGCCTTTTATTTCGCCGCGTAGAATCTTGGTTCTGATGGCATCGGCCACAAATTGCGTTCTGGTTTTGTGCATATCATTCCTGGCAAAGGTGATGTTGGTGGGGCGGTGATTATGCTTGCTCGTCTATGGCTTCACCATCGTCCTGCAGCAACCACTCGCTCAGGACTTCCCTGGCTCTATCGAGGCCCAGGCCCTTGAGCGAGCTGAAGGATTCAACCCGGATGTCGCCACCAAAGACGGTCACGGCTTCCCGCACCCGCAGCACTTCGGACTTGCGAGGGCCCGGCTTGAGCTTGTCACTCTTGGTCAGCAGCGCCAGTACCGGCAGATTGCTTTCGCTGGCCCATTGCAGCAGTTGCTGGTCGATGTCCTTGAGCGGATGACGGATATCCATCAGTACCACCAGCCCCTTCAGGCTTTCGCGCTGTTGCAGGTATACCGACAGGGCTTGCTGCCATTTCAGCTTCATTTCTTCCGGTACCTTGGCGTAACCGTAACCGGGCAGGTCGACCAGCCGTTTGCCCGGGCTCAGCTCGAATACGTTGATCAGCTGGGTGCGACCGGGGGTTTTACTGGTCCGAGCCAGACTTTTCTGCTGTGTTATGGCGTTTAATGCGGAGGATTTCCCGGCGTTGGAGCGACCGGCAAAGGCTATCTCTACGCCGCTGTCTTCCGGCATCTGGGTGATATTGGGCGCGCTGGTAATAAAGCGGGCGGTGTTAAAATTTATCTGCTTGTTATTCAATATGAATTCCCCTGGGATCTGAGCCCGCTTTGCTTACTTTCTCGCAAAATCGTGTAGAATGGTGCCGTTTTTTGAATCGCATTGTAACATGCCCTCGTAGGTATGTGATCTGGAAGCTCTTACAACGAGAAGTCGGAACGTCATGAAAAAAATTATTCTCACGATAGCCTTAATGCTCGGAGTGGTCGGTGTTGCGCAGGCCCAGGGCGACGTCGAAGCTGGTAAGGCCAAAGCCGCTACCTGTGCAGCCTGTCACGGTGCCGATGGCAACAGCCCGACCGATATGTATCCCAAACTGGCCGGTCAGCATGCCTCTTATCTGGCCAAGCAATTGGCCGCGTTCAAGGCTGCCGCTACCGGTGGTAACGGCCGGGCCAACGCCATCATGGGCGGCATGGCCATGCCCCTGTCCGAACAGGACATGGCCGATCTGGCAGCCTATTTTGCCAGCCAGTCCATCACCCCGATTGCTACTCCCGAAGACGTGATCGCCCAGGGTGAAGCCCTGTACCGTGGCGGTGACATCGAGCGTGGCGTAACGGCCTGTGCCGCCTGTCACGGCCCCCGTGGCGAAGGTCTGGAATCTGCCGGATTCCCGAGACTGTCCGGCCAGTATCCGGCCTACATTGCGGCCCAGCTGAAGATGTTCCGCAGTGGCGAGCGTGAAAACGATCACAACGCCATGATGCGCGGTGTTGCCGGCAAGCTGACCGACAACGATATCGACGTACTGTCTCAGTACGTAGCTGGTCTGCGTTAATACTATCATTCCGGGGGCCTGGTGCCCCCTGCTTTCTCTGGTTTCCCCCATGTCTGCCCTGTCGCACGACCTGAGTTGTCCCCTCTGTGATCATATCGAGACTTCCCTGTTCTGGCAGGATCTTCGGCGTCGCTACCATCGCTGCAGCCGGTGCCGGCTGATCTTCGTCGAGCCCGGGTGCCGACTGGATGCGGCGGCGGAGAAGGCCGAATATGACCTGCATGAAAATCAGACCGATGATGCCGGTTATCGGCGTTTTCTGGCGCGGCTGGCGGATCCGCTGATGTCCCGTCTTCCTGCCGGCAGCGAAGGCATCGATTTCGGTTGTGGGCCCGGTCCGGCGCTGGCGGCGATGCTCAATGAAGCAGGCTTTGCCACTACTACCTATGATCCTTACTATGCGCATTATCCGGCCCGGTTGCAGCGAGACTACGACTTTGTCTGCTGTACCGAAGCGATAGAACATTTTTACCGGCCGGGCAGGGAATGGCAGCAGTTGCTGGCCCTGCTCCGACCCGGAGGCTGGCTGGCCATCATGACCAAGCTGGCCCGAGACCAGGCGGCATTTGCCAACTGGCATTACAAACAGGATCCCACCCATGTCAGTTTTTTCAGTCGGGAAACCTTTCTCTGGCTGGCGGCACGGGACGGGCTCGGTATCGAATTCATCGGTGCCGATGTGATACTTCTGCAAACACCGGAGTCTGTATGACACGTATTAAAAAGGCCCGAGTTCCGGGCCAGATCGGAGCCCGCAAGGAAAGTCGGGAAAATGCCGAGCAGAGCAAGGATCGCAAGCGCAAGGCCAAACGCAAGGGGCTGGCGCCCGGCTCCCGGCATAACCCCGGCGACGCGGGTCAGCAGAACACCGGTACCAAGGCACCCCGGGATCCGCGTCTGGGTTCGAAAAAGCCGATAGCGCTGGTGCCGGAAGAAACCAGTACCAAGCGGCCAAGCCTGCCAAGGCGCCGAAACCGGCCAGGGTGACGCCGGTTTTCGCCCCCAATGTGGAGGTGTTGACGCCGGAGCAGGAACTGGAACAGCTGGAAAACAACGAGCGGCTCAATACCCTGCTGGACAGAGTGGATGCGGGCGAGAAGCTGGGCAAGGAGGATGCCGGCTGGCTGGACAAGACCCTGGCCCGTCATCAGCAACTGCTGGAAGAACTCGGCCTGCTGGAAGAGGACGATGAAGACCTGGTGGAAGGCGACGATCTCTGGACCCGCTTTATGGACGCAGAAATTGATCCTGCACAATATGAAGACAAGGAAGATAAGTCATGATCTCACCCTGGTTGATAGCCGCCCTTGTGGGCGGCGTCATCATTGTGGGTCTGGCAGTCTATGCGGGGCAGCTGCTGGCGCGGCTGAAGCAGCAAACCCAGCGGCGAGAGCAGGCCATCCACCGGCGTAACCTGCGTATTCTGGACAGTATCCACACCATTGCCCTGGCTGTGAGTCAGGACCAGTGCAATCTGTCGGAAGGCGCCATTCGTCTGACCAACCTGCTCAACACCCTGCAGTTTGCTCGGCCGAAAGACTTTGCCGCCGAATATCCGGGTCTTTATGACCTGTATGAACGGGTGAAGGAAATGCCGACCCACGAGGCCCGCAAGCAATACAAGCGCAATGAAATCATGCGCATGGATCTGCAACGCGCCGGTTTCGAACAGGAACTGGAAGCACAAATCAAAATCGAGGTAACGCGGCTGGCCAGCCTGGAACTGCCCGGTCGCTGACCGGGGAGAGATAATGTCAGCACAGATTGAGTGGGATCAGGCCCTGATCGAGAAATACAATTATTCGGGGCCGCGTTATACGTCCTACCCCACGGCGCTGGAGTTCAACGAGGACTTTGGCATGGCGGAGCTCGAAGTGGCCGCCGGTCGTTATCCCGGGCGGCCACTGTCGCTCTATGTCCATATCCCCTTCTGTCACAAGCTGTGCTACTACTGTGGCTGCAACAAGGTCATCACCCGCCATCAGGGCAAGGCCGACCTGTACCTGGATTATCTGGAACGGGAAATCGCGCGTCTGGCGCCGCTCTTTCGTGAGCGCACCGTGACCCAGCTGCACTGGGGCGGCGGCACTCCCACCTTCCTGACCGCTCCCCAGATCCGCCGACTGAACGGCCTGTTGCGCCGGCACTTCAACTTTGCCGAGCAGGGCGAATTCAGCATCGAAATCGACCCGCGCCGCATCGAACTGAGCCTGCTGGACGTGCTGCGAGAAGAAGGCTTCAATCGCATCAGCCTGGGGGTGCAGGACTTCAACAAGGACGTACAACGGGTCGTCAACCGGGAGCAGGATAACGACTTCATCAAGGCTCTGGTCAGCCGGGCCGCCGAGCTGGGCTTTGGTTCCACCAATCTGGATCTGATCTACGGCCTGCCGCTGCAGACCCTGGAGAGCTTTCAACATACCCTGGAGCAGGTGGTGGCGATGAAACCGGCCCGCCTGTCGGTGTTCAACTATGCCCACCTGCCGAGCCGCTTCTCCGCCCAGCGCAAGCTGAACGAGGCCGATATGCCGGCACCGGCGAAGAAGCTGGCGATGCTGCAGGACAGCATCGGCTACCTCACGGCTCAGGGGTATCAGTTTATCGGCATGGATCACTTCGCGCTGCCGGACGACAGCCTGGCGGTGGCCCAGCGCGAGGGCGAGCTGCACCGCAACTTTCAGGGTTATACCACCCAGGGTGACTGTGATTTGCTGGGGCTGGGGGTGTCGGCCATCAGCATGATCGGCGACGCCTATTCCCAGAACCACAAGGAATTGAAGCGCTACTACGGCCAGCTGGATGAACTGGGTCATGCCCAGACCGTCGGCTATGCGCTGAACGACGACGATTGTCTGCGCCGGGATCTGATCAAGACGCTGATATGCAACTTCGAGCTGGAACTGGCCCCGCTGGAGCGGCAGTACGGCATCCGCTTCGCCGACTACTTCGCCGACGATCTCAAACTGTTGCAGAGCTTCATTGACGACGGCCTGGTCACCCTGACCGAGGACGCCATCAGGGTCGCGCCCAGGGGGCAACTGCTGATCCGCAATATCTGCATGTGCTTCGACGTGCACCTGCGCCGTCAGGCCCGGATGCAGCAGTTCTCGCGGGTGATCTGATTAACAGCGGGGATTAGGGATTTTATCCTTTTCAGTCCCCAGTCCCCAGTCCCCAGTCCCCAGTCCCCGTTTTCACTCCCGCTCGGCGCTGGCCAGCAGCAGGGCGGCTTTCTCCTCGGCGCTGATAAAGGCCATTTCCAGCGCGTTTTCCTGGCACTGGCGGGTCTGGGCGGCGGTCAGGCCGGCCTTGGCCGCCGCGTCCGTGTATTCATGGCGCAGCTCTATGCCTTCCACCGCCGGATCGTCGGTATTCAGACAGACCGCGATGCCCCGGTCCAGAAAACGGTGAATGGGGTGATGGTGCAGCTCGGCGACCGTGCTGGTCTGCAGGTTGGAGGTCAGGCAGGTCTCGATGCCGATGCGTCGCTCGGCCAGGTAGTCGAGCAGGGTGTCATCCTCCACCGCCTTGACGCCATGGCCGATACGCTCGGCGCCCAGCTCGCGGATGGCCTGCCAGATGCTGTCACTGCCGGCGGCCTCGCCGGCATGCACGGTGACATGCAGACCGGCGTGGCGCACCCGCCTGAAATGGTCCTCGAACAAATCACCGGGAAAGCCCAGTTCGTCACCGGCCAGATCCATGGCTACCAGCTTGTCTCTGTGGGCCAGACAGGCGGCCAGCTCCTGCTCGCACGCCTGCTGGCCGAAGGTGCGGCTCATGATGCCGATGAGCTTGACCGGAATGCCGAAATCCCGGCTGCCGGCAGCCACGCCGTCGATCACCGCTTCCACTACCCCCTGGGGGTCAAGCCGGTGGCTCATCGCCATGTAGCCGGGGCTAAAACGCAGCTCGGCGTAGTCGATGCCGGCGTTTTGCAGATCTTCGATATTTTCATAGGCGATCCGACGACAGGCGTCGTAGCTGCCCAGCACCTTGACGCCCCAGTCCAGCTTGGCGAGAAAGGACATCAGGTCCGGGGCGTTATCCAGCACCTGCACATGAGGGCGCAGCCCGCCCAGGGTGGTGGCAGGCAGCGTCATGTTAAAGGACTGACCCAGCTCCAGTATGGTCGCGGGGCGGATATTGCCATCCAGGTGGCGGTGCAGGTCGAGCAGGGGCAGGCTGGGATCGATCATGACGTTTTCCTCGTGATGGGGGACAGACCCTAGCCTTTATCCTCGGTCAGGTTGTCGTCACCATGCAACTCTTTCAGCTTGCGGGTCAGGGTATTGCGACCCCAGCCGAGCAGGCGTGCCGCATCCTGCTTGTGGCCCTGAGTATGGCTCAGGGCGCAGTCGAGCAGGATGCGCTCGAATTCGGGCATGGCATCGGCCAGCAAATCCTGCTGGCCACGGGCCAGCTCCTGCCGGGCCCAGTCCTGCAGCGCCTGGCGCCAGTCTTGCCCGGCACTACCGGTTTCTTTTTCCCGCTCTTTCTGCATCAGCTCCGGGGGCAGGTCGGCGACCAGTACCTCCTGGCCCGAGGCCATGACCGTCAGCCAGCGGCAGACGTTTTCCAGCTGACGCACATTACCGGGCCAGGACAGGGATTGCAGATAGGACTGGGTATCCGGATGCAGGCTCTTGGCTTCCACGCTCAGCTCCTTCGCAGCCTTGGTCAGGAAGTGACGGGCCAGCTTGGGAATGTCTTCTCTTCGATCTTTCAGTGCCGGCATATGGACGCGGATCACGTTGAGCCGGTGGAACAGATCTTCACGGAAATCGCCATCCTCTACCTTCAGCTCCAGATCCTGGTGGGTAGCGGCGATGATGCGTACGTCCACCTTGATCGGCTGGTGGCCACCGACCCGGTAGAACTGGCCATCGGACAGCACCCGCAACAGCCGGGTCTGGATATCCAGCGGCATGTCACCGATCTCGTCGAGGAAGAGAGTGCCACCGTTGGCCTGTTCGAAGCGACCCTGACGGACGCTGTTGGCGCCGGTGAAGGAGCCCTTTTCATGGCCGAACAATTCAGATTCAATCAAATCCTTCGGGATGGCCGCCATGTTCAGTGCAATAAAGGGGCTCTTGGCGCGTGGGCTGTGCTTGTGCAGCGCATGAGCCACCAGTTCCTTGCCGGTACCGCTCTGGCCGTTGATCAGTACCGAGATGGAGGAGCGGGCCAGGCGGCCGATGGCGCGAAACACCTCCTGCATCGCCGGGGCTTCGCCGATGATCTCGGGGGCATTGAGGGTGTCCAGTTCGGCGACCCGGGCCTTGCTTTTGCTTTCCCGCAGGTGGGCCATGGCACGTTGCACCAGGATCACCGCCTCGTCGATATCGAAGGGTTTGGGCAGGTATTCGAAGGCGCCGTGCTGATAGGCGCTGACCGCGCTGTCCAGATCCGAATGGGCGGTCATGATGATGACCGGCAGCTGGGGCACCTGTTCGTGAATGGCGCCGAGCAGGGTCAGGCCATCCATGCCCCCCATGCGAATATCGGACACCACCACGCTGGGCTGGCTGCGGGACAGTGCCGCCAGCACGCTTTCGCCGTCGTTGAAGCTCTGGCAGTCGAAGCCGGCCTGACCCAGGGCGCGCTCCAGTACCCAGCGAATCGAGCTGTCGTCATCAACTATCCATACTTGTTCTGTCATAAGGCTCTCCTAGCGGCGTAACGGCAGATAAATGATAAATTCGGTGCGCCCGGGCCGGCTCTGAGTCTCGATGCGGCCCTGATGCTGATGGATCAGATCCTGGGCGATGGACAGCCCCAGGCCGGTACCGCCTTCGCGCCCGGTCACCATGGGATAGAACAGGGTATCGCGCAGGGGCTCGGGAATACCGGGGCCGTCGTCGATGATGCGGATCTCGGCGGCCAGCCGGTAACGGCGGCCCTGCAGCATGACCTGAAAGGCGGTGCGGGTTCTGATTTGAATATGACCGCGATCGCCCAGTACCTCGGCGGCGTTGCGCACGATATTGAGCAGGGCCTGTTGCAGTTGCTCCGGATCCATTTCGAAGTCGGGAATGCTGGGGTCGTAATCCCGGCTGAGGGTGATGCCGGACGGAATTTCCATCGCGACCAGCCGACGTACCTGCTCCAGTACCGAATGCAGGTTGGTAACCTGACGCTGGCCGGGGCGTTGTGGCCCCAGCAGCCGGTCGACTAGGTTACGTAGCCGATCCGCCTGGGCGATAATCAGTTGGGTAAATTCCTTCAGTTCTTCCCGCGGCAGTTCCCGTTCCAGTAACTGGGCGGCGCCGCGCAGGCCCCCCAGCGGGTTCTTGATTTCGTGGGCCAGACCGCGGACCAGCTCTCGCGCCGCCTGTTGCTGAGCTCGTTGTTGCAGCTCCTGACTGATTTTTTTCTGCTGGTCGATCAGCCTCAATTCGATCAGTGCCTGGGACCGTGCCGGTTCCCGGGCTGGTAAAGGCTGGGGCAGGGGGGTAACGCTGACTTCAACCCAGCGTGGATCGCCGTCGATCATCAGCTGGACTTCGCTGTCGGTAAATCCCTGCTCGGTGTTGATGCAGTGTTTGATGCGCTGAATATCGAGCGAGATATCCTCTTCCAGCAGGTTAAGCGGCATCGCCTGCAGTCGGCGCTTGCTCAGCGGCAGCAGCTGCTCGGCGGCGGTGTTGGCAAAATGAACCTGCATCTCGGCGTCTACCACCAGCACCGCCGTGAGCAGGTTATCGATAATCGTTTGTGCACCTGGCTGGGATCCCGACACTTTTTTTCCTCTCGTCTGCATTTGCACCACCATGGTGCATGCATTCTAACCCGAATTCGGCGCCCCTGCCGCTCAGGGCACAGTGGCGCAGGCATGCCCCGTACTGGTGCCGCTACTTGTATCGGAATAATGCAAGAAACCTGCCATTTGCCAGAATGCGTCAAGGGGCTGAGTGATACAGTCAGGGATTTGAATAATATAGTTATCAAGATCATAATTAGCGCGCTAACTAATTTGGAGATGGCGATGAAAACTCTGGGAATGTCTCTGGCCTGTCTGGTTCGGCAGTGGCGCTGGCTTAATGATGAGCGGCTCAAGCCGCTGGGACTGACCCAAAGCCGCTGGATCACCCTGACACATCTGAAATATGAAGACGGTATCCAGCAACATCAGCTGGCGCGTCGGGTGGGGGTGGAAAGTCCGTCACTGGTACGCACCCTGGACGGGCTGGAACAGCTGGGGCTGGTAGAGCGTCGCACCTGTGCCGATGATCGCCGTGGCAAGAGAGTGCACCTGACGCCGGCGGTGCGCCCGTTGATGGACGAGATGGACGCGGTGCTGGACCAGACCCGCCAGCAGGTGCTGGCGGGTCTGAGTGAACAGGAGATCAGGGAATTCAACCGCATGGTGGAGCACATCAACCAGAACCTCAACGGGATCTGTGGCCACAAAGAATAACGCAACCGAGGTCATCATGACGCCAGAACAGAGTTTCAGCCGCTGGATAAAAGTGGCCCTGAGCGCCTTTTTTCTGCTTTTTGTTTATTTCGTTATCGCCGACAACTATATGCCGATGACACCGGAAGCCCGCCTGCAGCGCTATGTGGTGCCGGTCTCGGCCCGGGTCTCCGGCCAGGTCAGCCGGGTGCATGTCACCAATAATCAGCGAGTAGAGTCGGGGCAGCTGCTGTTTGAACTGGACGACAGCGATTATCAACTGGCGGTCAAGCGGGCCGAGCTGGCGAAGAGTCAGGCGCAAGTTGCACAAGACAGAGCGCAGTCCGGTCTGGCGGAAGTGAAGGCCGAGGCTCACAGAGCCGAACTGCAAGTGCATGAGCAGGCCCGGGAGGCGGAACGGATAGCCCGCTTGCATCGACAGGGTCATATGTCGCAGCAACAGCTGGATCAGGCCAATACCAGCGTCGGTCTGGTCCGTGATGCGCTCACCGTGGCCGAAGCTCGCCGGCAGGAGGCAGAGCAGGCACTGACGGCGGCTGCTCTTGCGGTCGAACAGGCCGAGGTGGCCTTGCGCCAGGCTCGACTCGACCTGGCTCGCACCCGGGTTCAGGCGGAAAGTCGCGGCCGCATCGGCAACCTGCAGTTGCGCCAGGGTCAGCATGCGGCGGCTGGCCAGCCGCTGATGGCGCTGATTTCGGAGCAGGCCTGGGTGAGTGCAGACTTGCGCGAGAAAAGCCTGCGCCATGTGCAATCCGGTACCCCGGTAGACATCATCTTCGATGCCCTGCCGGGACAAATCTTCGCCGGTCACGTCACCAGCATCGACAGCGGGGTTCGAGAAGGTCAGCAGGCGGCCGACGGACTGCTGGCCCAGCCGGTCAACTCCGATCGCTGGGTGCGCGACGCCCAGCGGCTGCGTACCCATATTGCACTGGATGACACCTGGCCGCCACTGGCCACCGGCGCCAAGGCCACGGTGCAGCTGTATCCGGTCGACAATCCGGTGCTGCATGGTCTGGCCGCCATGCAGGCGCGAGTGGTCAGTTTGCTGCGTTACCTGTATTGAGGCGATGACGATGGAACTGACCCCGGATCGGCTGCGCGTCTGTCTGCGTATCGCCTTTGGCAGCGCCGCCGGTATGCTGATAGCCAAGATGATGAACTGGAACTTCGGCGTCTTCTTCACCGTCTATCCCATGTTGTTGCTGGGCATGGTGCCGGTGCTGAACCGCTTCGTCAGCCTGCAGTTTATCGGTTCGTCGTTGCTGACCTCGCTCGAAATCATGGTGCTACCCGGCCTGCTTAGTCATTGGCCGCCGGCCTTTACGGTGGTGGTGTTCTGTCTGTTTCTGGGCCGCTTCCTGCTGATGGCCAGGGGGCCCATGCTGCTGTTTGGCGCCTCGGGTTGCGTCAGCCTCAGCATCATGCTGCATTTTTCCAGCTACCGGCAGTTTGATCTGGCAGACATGGCGATGAGCAATATCACCGCCTCGGTGTTATCGGTCGCGCTGGCGTACATCGCCTATGCGGTGCTGCCCAATCGCGAGCCGCTGGTGGCGCGGGCGCTGCCCGTCAAGAGCGATAATATCATCCGCCATCAGGCACTGCTGGGGGCCATCGTAGCGACCCTCAGCTTCACGGTGTTTCAGACGGTCGATCTGGTGGACTCGCTCTCGGCCCAGGTGGCGACGGTGCTGGTACTGTTTCCCATGAGTTTTGTCGGCGCGGTGCAGTCGGGTCGTCAGCGCTGCATGGGCACCTTGCTCGGCTGTGCGCTGGGGCTGCTGACCCAGCTGTTTTTATACCGCTATTACCACAACCTGCTGCTGCTGACGCTGTCATTCTGGTTGTGCGCCATGGTATTTGCGCGCTGGCACGTCAAGGAGGGCATGCCCGGAGTCGGCTTTGCCGGCCTGACCACGGTGGGCATTCTGTTTGGCCAGTATGTGTCACCAGAGCACGATCTGGTGTACAGCGCCTTGTATCGAATGAGCTCGATGACCATCGCCATTCTGTTGACCCTGTGCTGTGTGTATCTGGTACACAAGATGCTCAACCTGTTTCCTGCTACCCGGCACGAGATTCTGGGGTAATGTGGCGTGAGGCGTGTGAGCAAAGGGCCCGCTCCGCCGGCTCCCCGTAAACCAAACGTAAAAAGGCCCGGTTTCCCGGGCCTTTCATTTTCAGCGTGTCGCCGTCCGTCGGAGTTCAACCTGAACGTCTGCGGCTCTTCTTGGACGGAAGCACCAACGGCGATATTAGACCGAGTAGTACAGGTCGAACTCGAGCGGGTGAGTCGCCATGTTGATGATTTCGGTTTCTTTACGCTTGAGCTTGATGTAGGCGTCGATGAACTCGTCGCTGAACACACCGCCACGGGTCAGGAACTCGCGATCCTGATCCAGGTTGTCCAGGGCGTTGTCCAGAGACACGGCCACAGTCGGGATCTCGGCGGCTTCTTCGGCCGGCAGGTCGTACAAGTCCTTGTCCATGGCATCGCCCGGGTGGATCTTGTTCTGGATACCGTCCAGGCCGGCCATCAGCAGGGCGGCGAAGCACAGGTAAGGGTTGGCGGCCGGATCCGGGAAGCGGGTCTCGATGCGGCGAGCCTTGGGTGAGCTGACCAGCGGGATACGGATGGACGCAGAACGGTTACGGGCAGAGTAGGCCAGCATAACCGGGGCTTCGAAGCCGGGCACCAGACGCTTGTAGGAGTTGGTGGACGGGTTGGTGATGGCGTTCAGGGCGCGGGCGTGCTTGATGATACCGCCGATGTAGAACAGTGCGGTTTCGGACAGGCCACCGTACAGGTCGCCGGCAAACAGGTTTTCGCCGTTCTTGGCCAGAGACTGGTGCACGTGCATACCGGAACCGTTATCACCTACCAGCGGCTTGGGCATGAAGGTCGCAGTCTTGTTGAAGGCGTGGGCGACGTTGTGAACTACATACTTGTAGATCTGGATTTCGTCGGCCTTCAGGGTCAGAGTGTTGAATTTACAGGCAATTTCGTTCTGGCCCGCAGTCGCTACCTCGTGGTGGTGCGCTTCAACCACCAGGCCCATTTCTTCCATGATCAGACACATGGCAGAGCGGATGTCCTGAGAGGAATCCACCGGAGCAACCGGGAAATAACCGCCTTTCACGCCGGGACGGTGACCCTTGTTGCCTTCGGCATATTCACTGCCGGAGTTCCATTTGGCTTCTGAATCGTCAATTTTGAAGAAGCTGCCGGCCATGTCGGTGTGGAAACGGACGTCGTCGAACATGAAGAATTCGGGCTCGGGACCGATCAACACGGTGTCGGCGATGCCGGTAGACACCAGATATTCTTCGGCGCGCTTGGAGATGGAGCGCGGGTCACGGTCGTAGCCCTGCATGGTGCTCGGCTCGAGTACGTCGCAGCGAATGTTCAGGGTAGCGTCTTCGGTGAAGGGGTCCATCACTGCGGAAGCCGGATCGGGCATCAGCACCATGTCGGATTCGTTGATGGTTTTCCAGCCGCCGATGGAAGAGCCATCGAACATTTTACCGTCTTCAAAGAAATCTTCGTTAATCTGGTTGACCGGAATACTCACGTGCTGCTCTTTACCTTTGGTATCGGTAAAACGCAGATCGATGAATTTGACATCGTGTTCCTTGATCATGTCCATTACGTTTTCTACTGACATGGATTTCGACCTCCAAAAATAATCATCCTAGGGTTTGATGTTTGATGAACAAATTCATCAGTTGCCAACTATACAGAGAAATACAAAGCGAAAACTGTGCCACATTGCCAAATGCTTGTCATACTGGGGTTCTACTCTGGTATACGCGCACCAACGACCGCCATAATGCACTTAATTGGTGCGTTGATGGATCTTTTTGGTGCATTTGGATCTGGCGTTGACCATCATGGTGCATTCGGTGGCGCTTGGAAAGCTGTTGAGCAGTAATTTTCAATTCTTCTAGGCAGATCCGAGGTGGCCGAGTAAAATGACCGACCATTTTTTACCCACCCCCGGTATTTTGAGGCAGGAATGTTAGAAAACTTACGTAATATCGCTATCATCGCTCACGTTGACCATGGCAAGACCACCCTGGTGGACAAGCTGCTGCAACAGTCCGGCACCCTGGAAAGCCGCGGTGAAGCGGAAGAGCGGGTCATGGACTCCAACGATATAGAGCGGGAGCGCGGCATTACCATTCTTGCCAAGAACACCGCCCTGCGCTGGAAGTCTCCCGAAGAACAGGAATTCCGCATCAACATCGTGGACACCCCCGGACACGCCGATTTCGGCGGTGAAGTAGAGCGGGTAATGTCGATGGTTGACTCGGTACTGCTGCTGGTCGATGCCCAGGAAGGTCCCATGCCGCAGACCCGCTTCGTGACCCAGAAGGCGTTTGCCCAGGGCCTGAAGCCTATCGTTATCATCAACAAGGTCGACAAGCCCGGCGCACGTCCCGACTGGGTGATGGATCAGGTCTTCGACCTGTTCGACAACCTGGGTGCGACCGACGAACAGCTCGACTTCCAGGTGGTTTACGCTTCCGGCCTGAACGGCTGGGCATCTCTGGACGCCGATACCCCGGCCGAAGACATGACCGCCCTGTTCCAGACCATCGTCGATCAGGTTCCGCCGCCCGACGCCGACCTGGAAGGTCCGCTGCAGATGCAGATCTCCCAGCTGGATTACTCTTCCTATGTGGGCGTTATCGGTATCGGCCGCATCAAGCGCGGTACCGTCAAGGTCAACCAGCAGGTGACCGTCGTCGGTGCCGATGGCAAGACCCGCAACGGTAAAATCGGCCAGGTCATGGGCTATCTGGGCCTGAAGCGTCACGAAGTGGCCTCCGCCAATGCCGGCGACATCGTGGCCATTACCGGTCTGGGTGAGCTGAAAATTTCCGACACCGTCTGTGCTCAGGGTTCAGCCGAAGCACTGCCGGCGCTGTCGGTCGACGAACCGACCGTGACCATGACCTTCCAGGTCAACACCTCGCCCTTCGCCGGCCAGGACGGCAAGTATGTGACTTCTCGTAACATTCTGGAGCGTCTGACTTCCGAGCTGGTGCACAACGTGGCCCTGCGTGTGGAAGAAACCGGTGATCCCGACAAGTTCCGCGTATCTGGCCGGGGCGAACTGCACCTGGGCATCCTGATCGAAAACATGCGTCGTGAAGGCTTCGAACTGGCGGTGTCTCGCCCCGAAGTTATTCTGAAGGAAGAAGACGGCGTCAAAATGGAACCCTTCGAAACCCTGACCGTGGACGTGGAAGAAGAAAGCCAGGGTTCCGTGATGGAGAAGCTGGGCGAGCGCAAGGCCGAGATGACCAACATGGTGCCGGATGGCAAGGGCCGTGTACGTATCGACTTCATCGTTCCCGCCCGTGGCCTGATCGGCTTCCAGACCGAGTTCATGACCCTGACCTCCGGTTCCGGCCTGATGTACCACACCTTCGACCATTACGGTCCGCACAAGGGTGGCAACATCGGTCAGCGCATCAACGGTGTGTTGATCTCCAACGGCAAGGGCAAGGCCCTGGCCTACGCCCTGTTCAACCTGCAGGAGCGTGGTCGCCTGTTTATCGAGCACGCCACCGAGGTGTACGAAGGCATGGTGATCGGTATTCACAACCGCTCCAACGACCTGACCGTAAACTGCCTCAAGGGCAAGCAGCTGACCAACATCCGTGCCGCCGGTACCGATGAGGCGCTGACCCTGGTAACGCCGATCAGAATGACACTGGAGCAGGCTCTGGAATTCATCGATGATGACGAGCTGGTTGAAGTAACTCCCAACCACATCCGTATTCGCAAGCGTCTGCTGGGTGAAAACGACCGTAAACGTGCCGGTCGTGCATAAGTTCAGCCGCCGAGTTGAATAAAAGTGAAAGGGCGCCTCGGCGCCCTTTGTTGTATCTGGGTCCCGGCGCGGCCACGATTTGCGGCATCAACCAGATCCGGCTGGCACTGTGCCTGACTAATTTGCCACAATGGAAGTCTCTTATTGGCGAAACGAGGTCTCCATGAATCAAGTTGTCGCGCAGATTGTTCATCGGCTGCATTTTATTCGCGAACATGGCCTGAGTTTCGGCTGCTTCATGCTTAAACGGGTACAGCAGGACCGGCTGACGGTCACTGCCGGTTACCTGGCCTATATCACCCTGCTGTCGCTGGTGCCGATGATCGCCGTGGTGTTCGCCATGATGTCGGCATTTCCCATGTTCGGTGAATTGCAGGAAACCATTCAGAATTTCGTGTTCACCAATTTCGTGCCGGCCGCCGGTGATGTGGTGCAGGAAAATATCCAGGGCTTTGTCGACAACGCCTCCAGGATGACGGCGGTGGGGGTGGCGGCACTGGCGGTGACCGCCATGCTGCTGATCTCGGCCATCGATGATAATTTCAATCATATCTGGCGGGTTACCCAGAAGCGGCGCTGGTCGGTGGCTTTTTCCACCTACTGGATGATACTGACCCTGGGGCCTATTCTCGCCGGGGCCAGCCTGGCCGTGACCTCCTACATTACTTCCATGCGCGTGTTCCAGGCCGATACCGTTCTGGGGGCCGGGACTCTGCTGCTGGGACTGCTGCCTTTCCTGCTGTCGACCCTGATGTTCGTGGTGTTTTATATGGTCGTGCCCAACGTGAGAGTGCGGTTCAGCCATGCCATCTGCGGGGCCCTGGTGGCGGCACTGCTGTTCGAGCTGGCCAAACGGGCCTTTGCTTTTTATATCACCCAGTTTCCTTCCTACGAGGCGATCTACGGCGCCCTGGCCACCATTCCTATCCTCTTTGTCTGGGTCTATCTGAGCTGGCTGATTGCCCTGCTGGGGGCCGAGATGACGGCCAGCCTCGGTGACTATGAGCGTTCCCAGGGGCTAAGCTTTAAGGCGGATGACACCGACGATACCGAGGATAACGAGTGATGCGAACCCTGTACCCGAGTATTAGCGCCCATCGCCAGCAGTGGCTGCAGGTGTCGGAGCGACACCGGATCTATGTGGAAGAAAGCGGCAACCCGCTCGGCATTCCGGTGGTGCTGGTCCACGGGGGGCCAGGCGCCGGCACCAGTCCCGAACACCGGCGTTTTTTCGATCCCGAACGGTACCGCATCATCCTGTTCGATCAGCGTGGTGCCGGTCAGTCTGAGCCTCATGCAGAGCTGGCTGATAACCATACTCAGGCACTGGTGGCGGACATGGAGCTGATCCGCGAGGCCGTGGGCGTGGAGTCCTGGCTGGTGTTCGGTGGTTCCTGGGGCTCGACCCTGGCCCTGTTTTATGCCATCGAGCATCCCGGGCGGGTATTGGGGCTGGTGCTGCGCGGTCTCTTTCTGGGCCGCCAGCAGGATCTGCACTGGCTCTATCAGCCCGATGGGGGGGCCGCTCAGTTGTTCCCGGACTATTACCGGGAATTTCTGCTTCCGCTGGACGGCGATGCCCGTCACCTGTTGAGCCGGTACTACCGGTTGCTGACCAGCAGTAACGAAGTGGCCCGGCTGCAGGCAGCCAGGGCCTGGGCCATCTGGGAAGGACGCATTGCGACTCTGCTACCGAGAATGGACGCAGAAAGCCATTACGGCGAGGCACACAGCGCCCTGGCGTTGGCGCGCATAGAGTGCCATTACTTCGTAAATAACTGTTTTGTAGAGGAAAACTATATTATCCGCGCGCTAGACAAGGTTAGGAGTCTGCCCGCCGTGCTGATACATGGCCGCTACGATGTCATCTGCAAGGCTGCCGGTGCCACCGAACTGGCCGCGCACTGGCCCGAATTAATGCTGCAAATCGTGCCGGGAGCCGGACATTCCGCCTTCGAACCGGGTATCATAGACGCGTTGGTGAAAGCCACCGATCATATGGCGAAGGAGTTAGCGCAGGCATGATAGCCCTGATCCAGAGAGTGAGTTCGGCCTCGGTTGTGGTGGCCGACGAGACCTTGGGCGCCATCGGCCCCGGTCTGCTGGTGTTGCTGGGCGTGGAGCGGGATGACGACAAGAGCCGAGCGGACAAGTTACTGAACAAGGTACTCGGTTATCGGGTGTTCAGTGACGAAGCCGGCAAGATGAACCTGAACCTGCGTCAGGCCGGTGGCAGCCTGCTGGTGGTGTCGCAGTTTACCCTCGCCGCCGACACCAACAGCGGCCTGCGGCCCAGCTTTTCCCGTGGCGCCGCGCCGAAGGACGCCGAACACTGGTACGACTATTTCGTGATGGCGGCGCGAGTTCAGGGAATTACCACCGAATCGGGCCGTTTTGCCGCCGATATGCAGGTAACGCTGACCAACGACGGCCCCGTCACCTTCTGGCTGCAGGTCTGACGCAGCCAACTAAACCTCTGCCGTCTCCCACGGCCAGATATCCCGGAATGATGACAACAGGAGCAGACCATGTATCAGGTGGTCACCCCGCAAACGGAAGCGGAACTTGAAGCCTATTACCTGCTGCGCTGGCAGCTGCTGCGCAAGCCCTGGCAACAGCCCAGAGGCTCGGAGCGAGATGAATTCGACGAGTATGCCCACCATCGGATGATGGTGGACAACAGCGGCAATCTGGTCGCCATTGGTCGCCTGTATGTCAGCGGTGACGAGGCCCAGATCCGTTTTATGGCGGTGGCGCCCGATTGGCGCGACCAGGGTCTGGGTACCCGTATGGTGCAGGCGCTGGAACAGGTGGCGCGGCAGCAGGGGGTGCGCCGGCTGGTGATGAACGCCCGGGAAGAGGCGGTGGCGTTTTACGGCCGCTGCGGTTTTACCGTGGTGGGGGAAGGTCCCATCAGTTTCGGCAAAATCCCCCATCGGCAGATGATCAAGGCGCTGACCTCGATTCATCAGATCCGCCATTGCCCCGAGCTGTGTGACGAACTGCAGCGCCAGTGGCACCGACGCATACCCATCAGTGAGAAAATGGGCGTCAAGATCATTCAGTACACCGGCAGCCGATTCAAGACCAAGGCCAACCTCACTGCCAACCTGAACCTGCATGAATCGATGTTCGCCGGCAGTATCTATAGCCAGTGCGTGTTGACCGGCTGGGGGCTGATCTGGTTGCAGATGCAGGAGTTCGGCCTCAGCGGCGACATAGTGCAGGGCAGTGGTGACATCAAATATCTGACCCCGGTATGGGATCAGCCTACCGCCGAGGTACAGGGCCGGCTGCGGGAGCAACTGTTGCCGTTGCAGAAGGGGGAGCGGGTAAGGGTCGAACTGAACGTGACCCTGTACAGCGGCGAACAGAAGGCGGCGACCTTCACCGGTCGTTATGTGATTCTGCCGCACTGATCTCCGCTCCTTAATCCTCGCGCTTGAGCTTGCGTACCGACTCTACCAGTCCGCCGGGCAGACCGGCGGCAGGGTAGGGCACCGGGCCTTTGTACCAGGGCTGGCAGGGGGTGGGCAGCTTGGGTTGGAACAGCCGCAGGCGCGGCGTCTGCCATTGATCTTCCAGTCGAATGGCCAGTTCCCGGCAGCCCTGGTCATTGATGGCGCCGAGCTCCAGCTGCCAGCTTCCGGCGAAGTTCAGCGCTCCGCGAACCGCCAGCAGGTGACGAACGCTCTGCAGGGCACTGCCGTCCAGCTGCCAGCGGCCCTGCCGGACCGGCCCTTTCAGCTCGGTGTGATAGATAAAACCATCGCTTTGTTCCAGATCCAGGGCCGCCAATATCGGGTCGACCCGAGTTGGGCGGCCATAGTCTTCGCCCAGTCGATGCTTCAGCCAGTCGTCCAGTCCCAGTTTTTCGATGAAGATATCCCGGCCATCCAGCGCCAGTGAGCCTTCCCAGCTGGCGGGCTGCCGAACGGCACCGGTGAGATCGGCACTGATATCCAGCCGCCCGGAAAAGTCGCGTTCTGCCTGCAGCCACTGGCTTAATCGCCGTAATTCCAGCTCCTGACCTTCCAGTCGTAACTGGCCCCGGTGCGGTGGATAGAGTCCGATGCTGCCGTCGAGGCGGATCTCGCCGTCGAGGAAATCCCCGCTCAGGTTATCCAGCAGCAGCCGGGTGTCATCGAGCCGGGCCTCGACAGCGCCGTGACGGGTGATCAGGCTGTCGAAGGCCAGCTCGCTCCAGTTGCCTTCGATCCGGGCCTGTTCGCTGAGCGGCCGCCACTGGGCCGTGGACCAGGCCAGGTCGGTGATAAAAAGCTGTCCGTCCAACAGTGACAGCGGCAGCCTGGGATCCATCGACAGCAGTTCAGTCTGGCTCAGGTTGAGTTTGTGAATGCGGAGGTCCGGCACCGGCCAGTTCAGATCCGGCTGCCAGATAAGCTTGCTGCCCAGCAACTGCAGATTATCGATATCCAGCCGTCCCTGCAGTGGATACCAGCGCAGCTCGGTGTCGACGGTGCCCTCGTAGGCCTTGCCCCTGAGGGTGAGCCCCAACTGTTCACGGCTGCTCAGCAGCTGGCCCTGATGCTCGTCCAGCCGCAGCCAGTCCAGTACCGCTTCCCGTGCCTGCCATTCGCCTCTGGCTTCGGGCAGGCCGCCGTCTTGCCATTCGAGGTAGCGAAGATGACCGTCGATGCCGTTGGCGGTCAGGGTCGGGCTGGTGATGCTGACATCCTTGAGCCGGGCCCGGTTGAGCAGCAGGGTCCACGCTTTATCGAGCCGAGGCGGTTGTTCGAACTGCAGCTGGTTATGGTTGAACTGCGGCTCGTTCAGGGTCAGTTCCCGCGTCGAACGATCCAGTGTCAGCGCCGAATCGAACAGGCCATCGAACAACCGGCTCTGTACCTGATCCAGCATCAGCTGCTGCTGGCTGATACGGCCGGCGAGGTTGATTTGTGACATCTCCAGCCAGGGGTGAGACAGCTGACGGATCTGACCGCTCAGGGTCAGATCCGACCACCACTGCCATTCCCCCTGGCGCCTGGGCTGCCACCGGCTCAGGGTGAGGTTCGCGCCCTGAGCCTCCCAGCCATCCCAGGCCAGCGTCAGGTTTTTGGTGTTCAGCTCGTCGATGGTGATATTGGCCAGGTTGTCCGGCAGATCCAGCTCGGAGACCTTGTCCAGCTGCAGCTTGCCGTCGATGACGTCTAGGGTGGCGATGCGGGTCTGGCCCGCCAGCGGTGACAGCGTGGCCAGTTGCAGATACAACTGGCGGGCGCTGAACCAGTCACCCAGCCGTACCTCTTCCGCCAGCAGGGTATAGGGATGCAGGGGGTTGAATTCCAGGCTGCCGATCGACAAGTCCAGCTCGGTGTGCTCGTTGAGCCAGCCCAGCACCGGCTTTTTCAGCTGGTTGGCATCAAAGACACTCAGCAGCAGCCAGCCGGCCAGCAGCAGCAGCAGCACGAACACCAACAGATATCTGGCCAGCTTCTTCATGGTGTATCCCTTTAAAATCCGATACTTGTATCATACATAGCTTGAACTGGGGCGGAAATAGCCTGCCATACATGGCCAGTCTTTTCATCGCTAAAGAGGCGCCTGCTGGTGGCTCCATCAAGCGATATTGGCGTTTCAGGAGGCCAAAGGGATCTGTTCCGCCGACCATGACATGCCATGGATGGCATGTCTGAGCTTACATGGATGTACTCGTAGCGAGTCGGCGGAGCGGGCCCTTTGGTCGCTGCATGCACGATTGGTGACCCAAAGCAGCCCTAGACTTTGCCGTAGTGATCCCGCTGCCCCAGCCAGCGACGGATCAGCGGTTCTACCACCGCCGGGTGGCGGTCGGCCAGGTAGCGGGCCAGGCGCTGCACCTCGGGCAACAGGGCCTGATCGCGCACCAGATCGGCAATTTTAAGATCCGCCAGCCCGGTCTGGCGGGTGCCGAGCAGCTCGCCCGGGCCGCGGATTTCCAGGTCTTTCTGGGCGATGACGAAGCCGTCGTTGGTATCGCGCAGTACCCCCAGCCGCTGACCGGCGGTCTTGGTCAGGGGCGCGTGATAGAGCAGCACACAGTGGGAGGCGACGGCGCCCCGACCGACCCGGCCGCGCAGCTGATGCAGCTGGGCCAGGCCGAGGCGCTCCGGATTTTCGATGATCATCAGCGAGGCATTGGGCACGTCCACCCCCACCTCGATTACCGTGGTGGCAACCAGCAGATCCAGCTTGCCGTCCTTGAAATCGGCCATCACCTGCTGCTTTTCCGCCGCCTTCATCCGCCCGTGCACCAGCCCGACCTTCAGCTCCGGCAACTGAGCGGTCAGCTCGGCGGCGGTATCCTCTGCCGCCTGACATTCCAGTACTTCCGACTCGTCGATCAGGGTGCAGACCCAGTAGGCCTGGCGGCCCTGCTCCCGACATACCTCGCGTACCCGGGCGACGATGTCCTCGCGGCGAGTATCGGGCATGGCGACTGTGGTCACCGGGGTGCGGCCCGGCGGCAGCTCATCGATGATGGAGGTGTCCAGATCCGCGTAGGCGGTCATCGCCAGGGTGCGGGGAATGGGGGTGGCGGTCATGATCAGCTGATGGGGATAGACCTCGCCCTGGCTGCCTTTCTCGCGCAGGGCCAGCCGCTGATGCACCCCGAAGCGATGCTGTTCATCGATGATCACCAGCTCCAGGGCGTTGAACTGCACCTGCTCCTGGAACAGCGCATGGGTGCCGACGATCATGCCCAGCTCGCCGCTGGCCAGCCGTTCCAGCTGCTCGGCCCGGGCCTTGCCCTTTACCTTGCCCGCCAGCCAGCCGACCTGAATTCCGAGTGGCGCCAGCCAGGCGGCGAAGTTGTTGGCATGCTGCTCGGCCAGCAGTTCGGTCGGCGCCATCAAGGCCACCTGGCCCTGATTTCCGATCACCTGCAGGGCCGCCAGTGCCGCCACCAGAGTCTTGCCGGACCCGACATCGCCCTGTACCAGCCGCATCATGGGCACGTTTTTCTGCAGATCGGCACCGATCTCTGCCACCACCCGCTGCTGGGCAACCGTGGGCGAGAACGGCAGCCGGGCCAGAAAGTCGTCAATCAGCCGGCCGGGATGCGCCAGGCTCCGGGCCTGGTGGGACTGACTCTGCTCGCGCACCTTGAGCACCGACAGGTTGTGGGCCAGCAGTTCTTCCATCACCAGTCGTTGCTGGGCCGGGTGCTGGCCCCGCTCCAGTTCGAACAGGGCGACATCCGGCGGCGGCCGGTGCAGCAGGCGTACGGCCTCGTTAAGGCCCAACTGTCGGTCGTAGAGACCGTCGGGCAGCCATTCCTGCAGCGGCTGCTGCTCCAGTAGTGCCAGCGCCTGGTCGGTGAGCTGGCGCAGGCTTATCTGGCGCAGTCCCTCGGTGGTGCCGTACACCGGGGTCAGGCTGGCCTCGGCACTGGCGGGCTGGTCGCCCTGCAACAGGGTGTATTCCGGGTGAATAATCTCCAGGCCGTGATGACCGGGCCTGATCTCGCCGAAGGCCCGCAGCCGGGTACCGGCCGTCAGGCTGTTTTTCTGGGCGGCGGCAAAGTTGAAGAAGCGCAGGGTCAGGGTGCCGCTGTCGTCACGCATCCGGCAGATCAGCATGCGCTTGCGGCCGTAGCTGATGTTGCTGTCGACGATTTCGCCCACCACCGAGGTGTGCATACCGGGCATCAACCCGGCGATGGGACAGATATGAGTGCGATCTTCGTAGCGCAGCGGCAGATGAAACAGCAGGTCCTGCACCGTTTCCAGGCCTAACCGGTGCAGTTTTTCCAGCATCTTCTCGCCAACGCCCTTGAGCAGGCTGAGGGACATCTTGTCCAGATTCATAACGGCCCTTCACTGTAAATATTTACAGAGAATAGCAAAGCCGGGATTAAAAGGGGACTGGCCAGTCCCCAGTCCCGAATCCCGGATGTTACAGCAGACGCTTGAGCAGCACGTTGGCCTGGGTGCGCTGGACCCGCTTCAGCAGTTTCTGTACCGGGGCGGGATAATCCGCCAGCTCTTCAATTTCCGTGAAGTGCTCCAGCCGGCGGCAGTGTGCGAGAATATTGGCCTTTTCTGCTGCGAAAGGTGCGTGCAGCAGTTGCTCCGGATCCTGCAGCAGGAGACCGTTCTCCAGATCCAGGCCCCAGGCGCGGGGGTTGAGGTTATTGCCGGTAATCATCGCCAGATCATCATCGACGAATAACCCCTTGAGATGGTAGGAGTTACGATCATGATGCCACAGCATGATGTTGAGCTTGCCCTGATAGATATAGGTCTGATTCGCGCGGGCAAAACGGCGCAGATTGGTCTCGTACAGATAGGGCAGGCCGCCGATGGTACGGAACGGCTCATCCGGCGGAATATAAAAGTCGTTGGCGGTCTTGTCGCCGATCACCAGTGTGACCTCGACCCCTTTCTTCAACAGGCTGCGAATGTCCTTGGCCAGCGGCTTGGGCAGGTTGAAGTAGGGTGTGCAGATAAACAGTTTTTCCCGGGTACCGCGTAGCAGGGTGCGAATGGCGCGGTTCAACCGGTTGCCGAGCTTGCCCAGCCCGGCCAGCGGGGTGACCGCCACCTGACCAGACTGGCGGGGCCGGTGGGTGAATTCGTAGCGGGTGCGCCTCATTTGCTGCTTGAACTGGCGGATGGCATGACGCAGCTGGCGGGCTCTGGGGATCTGGCTATCGGTCAGTAAAGGCACTGCCGGGTTATCGGCAAACAGCCGGTCCATATAGTCGACCATGGTGTCCGCCAGTCTGGCGTCGGTGAACTGATGGTAGCGATCACAGCGATAGCGGTCCTGCTGGTTCAGATAGATATCGTTGATACTGGCACCGGAATACAGCAGGGTATCGTCGAACACGAAGCCCTTGAGGTGCAGCACCCCCAGTATTTCCCGGCCCTTGACCGGCACACCGTAAATGCCCACAGGCTCCGGATAGCGGGCGGCAAATTCCTGATACATCTGGTGATTGCCACCCTGGCCCTGATGGCCAATCAGGCCGCGCTGGGCCCGGTGAAAGTCGACGAACAGACGAATATCCAGCTCGGGGCGAGCCTGTTTGGCTTCATAAAGAGCGGTCAGAATTTCACGGCCGGCGGCGTCGTTCTGCAGGTAGAGCGCCGCCAGGTAAATACGGTGCTGGGCGTTGGCGATCAGTTCCAGCAACCGCTGCCGGAAGGCATGGGCAGAATGCAGTATCTGCACCTGATCGGCATTTACCGCCAGCGTTGGCAGGCGCTCCAGCAAGGCTCGGTAGTTTTTGGCTAGTGGCATAGATAAACCCGGTTAATAAGGCGGTCCTGCAAGAGCATACTCGCACGACAAGATTCGGGGCAGTTTACCGAATATTGAGCAGGGGCGGCAAATTACCGCCCAGGGGCTTACAGCGGCCTGGTGGCTTGTTCCAGCCAGGTGAGATCACTACCGCTCAGTTGCGGGCTGATTTTTTCCCATACCGCCTTGTGGTAGTTGTTGAGCCACTGGACATGTTTGGGCTCGAGCCAGTCGAGATCCAGCAGTCGGGCGTCGAAGGGTACAAAGGTCAGGGTTTCAAATTCGAAGACCGGGATATCCCCCCGGGTGTGTGCGGGCTGCACCACCTGCAGATTTTCGCAGCGAATGCCGAAACCGTCTTCCCGGTAATAGCCGGGTTCGTTGGACACGATCATGCCGGTAGTGAGCGGCACCATGCTGCCTTTGGGCGAGATCCGCTGGGGCCCTTCGTGCACGCTGAGGTAATGGCCCACGCCGTGGCCGGTACCGTGGTCGAAGTTGTAACCTTGTTGCCACAGGGGCATGCGTGCCAGGGCATCCAGTTGCTGGCCGCCGGTACCGGCCGGAAAGCGGGCGCAGGCCAGATCGATATGGCCACGCAACACCAGGGTGAACAGCTTGCGCATTTCGTCATCGGGCTGGCCGACGGCCACCGTACGGGTGATGTCGGTGGTGCCGTCCAGATACTGGCCGCCGGAGTCGACCAGATAAATGGCATCCTGACCCAGGGCACGGGGAGTGCCGTTGTCGTGGTGGTAATGGCACATGGCGGCATTGGGCCCCAGTGCCGAGATGGTGTTGAAACTCGGCTCCACAAATTCCGGGTTCTGGCGACGAAAGGCCGCCAGCTGGTCGGCGAGGGTGCCTTCGTCTTCCTGCTCGGGATGGGGCTCGGCTGTCCGGCGGTCCAGCCAGGCCAGAAAGCGACACACGGCGGCGCCATCGCGCAGATGGGCGGCGCGACTGCCGTTTACTTCTACCGGGTTCTTGCAGGCCTTGGGCAACATGCAGGGGTCTTCGGCAAATACCAGCTCGGCCCCGGCCTGGCTCAGCATCAGGGTGCTCCAGGCGTTGGCGGTGTGCGGATCGAGTTGCACCCGGGCGCCTTGTTCGCCCAGTGTTTGCAGTGCCGTTTCCAGTTCACCGATGGGTAACAGGGCCACCCCCTGGCCGCAGTGAGCGGTCAGGTCCAGATCCTCGAACTTGTCGGTGTCCGCAAACAGCTGCACTTCACCATTCTGGTGCAGCAGCGCAAAGCTCAGTACCACCGGCAGGCAGTCGATATCTCGGCCGCGAATATTCAGCAGCCAGTTGATGGGCTCGGCCTGGGTCAGCAACTGAGCATCGACCCGGTCGGCGGCCAGGGTGTCGGCAAGGCGATTGCGTTTGGCCTCGCTGTGCTGGCCGCTGTATTCCTGGTCGAGCAGTAACGCAGGGCGACAGTCTGGCACCGGTTGGTCGTGCCAGTGCAGATCGATCAGATTTGCCGTGACCGGTACCAGCGTGATGTTGCTGGCAGCCAGTCTGGCCTCGGCGCGCTGATGCCAGTGGTGGCTGTGCAACCTGGGATCGAAGCCGACCCGGCTGCCGGCGGTCAGCTCGGCGCTCAGCCAGTCCAGATAGGGATCGGCGATCAGGTGGTGAAAGCTGAACAGTGCCGGATCGCACTGGTGACGCACCTGCACCGTATAGCGGCCATCCACGAACACCGCAGCCTTGTCGGCCAGCAGCACGGCGGCGCCGGCCGAGCCGTTGAAGCCGCTGATCCAGTCCAGTCGCTCGGCATGGGGGGGAATGTATTCGCCCAGGTGTTCGTCGTCATGGGGCACGATAAAGGCGTCCAGACCCTGTTGTGCCATGCTGTTGCGCACGGCGGCAAGACGAGAAGCATGCGTCATGGTGGCTCCTTAGCGAGAATTAAGCAGTTGCGTGATGGACTGATCCGCCGATGCGATATGTTGTTTCAACCGGACGGCGGCTTCAAATTGGCGCCGCTCCCGCTGGGGGTCACGACCATGGCCAAGGCTGCACAGGTCGGGCAGTGCAGCCGGCTGGATCAGGGATTTGCAGGGGGCCCGGTTCATCTGGAATTGTATAGGGTTTGCGATTGACTCACTCTACTCCGCCTGCGAAGGGTTGGCAAACCGCGGCTTGACCTTCAATTGCTGGATCAACAACGCCACCACTATCATCGACAACCCGACCAGGGTGGCGGGGTAGATTTCTTCGCCCACCAGAAAACGCAGCAGCAGCAGCGAAGCGAACGGCGAGATGAAGATCAGGTTGGAGATACGGGCGGTATTTTCCGCATGGCGCATGGCCATCAGCCACATCACGAAGGCGAAGCCCATTTCAAACATGCCCACATAGATGGCGCCAACCCAGCCTTGCCAGGCGGTCAGGTTGAAATCAGACCAGATGGCGGTGGCCAGGGTAATAATCGGCAGTGCCAGGATGAAGCTCAGGGTCAGCGCCACCAGCGGATCACCCTGATTGCGGGTGTTGAGTATCCAGTAGCTTGCCCAGATCAGGGTGGAGATCAGCGCCAGGGCTACGCCGAGGGGATCGTCAAAATCCAGGCTGAGCACGTTGCCCTTGGTGGCGATGACCATGGCGCCCAGATAACCGAGCACGATGGCGACCCAGTCCTGTCGGCGGATTTTCTGACCCAGGAAGGGCACCGCCAGCAGGGTAAGCGTAATGGCCCAGGTGTAGTTGAGCGTTTGTGCCTGTTGTGCCGGCAGCCGGTCATAGGCCTGGAACAGGATCAGGTAATAGAGTGCCGGGTTGAGCAGGCCGAGCAGCAGATAAAAACCGGGCCGGGCGCGTAGATAAGTGCCAAGCAAGGCCAGCTTGCCCTGGTAGGAAAGCAGCCCCAGCAGCACCAGGATGGAGCTGGCGGTGGCCACCAGCAACAGCTGAGCCGGCGAAAAATAGTTCAGCGAGAGCTTGAAGGCGGTGGCCACCGTCGACCAGCAGGCCACGGCCCCCAGCCCGAACAGATAGGCTTTCTTTTGATCTTTCATTGTTGTTATCAACTGTTATCAACTGTTATCAACCGTGCAGAGAATAGGCCAGTGTAGGAAGCCAGGGGGCGGGGAGCAAGGGGTAAGCGGCCGGCTATTGCAGTTCGTCGAAGGGGCGGCGTTTTTCTTCTTCCAGCGTGAGCTCCTCCAGAATTCGGACCCGCTCGCGCAGCCGGTGGTTTTCCGCTTCCAGCTCCTGCAGACGCTCGTCGACTTCGCTCTGAGTGCGGCCCTGATGTACCAGCAGTAACACCAGACCGATGACCAGCCCCAGCAACAGTATCCACAGCAACATGATGATTCCCTCCGGTGTGACAAGGTCAGCTTACTATCCAATGACCGCCGTAATAAAGGAAGGGCTGCACGAGGCAGCCCTTCGATTGATATTACATCGAGCTTTGCTTAATGATTACCCTGTGCCTTGGGCGTCTGGCTTTCATCGAATACCGGCAAGGGTTTGTGCCGTGAAGCCAGGAAGGTGTAGATCACCGGCAGCACGAACAGGGTGAACAGGGTACCTATGCTCAGACCCGAGACGATGACGATGCCCATGCCGAAGCGGGAGATGGCACCGGCACCGACCGCGAACAGCAGCGGGATCAGGCCGGCCACCATGGCGGCGGTGGTCATCAGGATGGCGCGCAGGCGGACGCGAGCCGCGATACGGATGGCGTCGGTGCGGTCGCGGCCGTTATGCAGTTGCTCTTCCTTGGCCACCTCGCACATCAGAATGCCGTGCTTGGTGATGATGCCGACCAGGGTGATCAGCCCCACCTGGGTATAGATGTTCATGGTACCCAGGCCCCAGGCCAGCGCCACCAGGCGCCGGAAATGGCCAGCGGCACCGACACCATGATCACCAGCGGGTCACGCACACTCTCGAACTGGGACGCCAGCACCAGGAAGATGATGAACAGCGCCAGCAAAAAGGTCATGTACAGGGCATCGCCTTCGGTCACGAACTGGCGGGCCGCTCCCAGATAGTCGTGGTTGTAGCCGCTGGGCAGCTGGGCGGTGACTTCCTGCTCCAGAAAGCCGATGGCATCGCCCATGGATACCCCGGGGGTGAGCACGGCGCCGATGGTGGCCGAGTTCAGCTGGTTGTAGTGGGGCAGGGCGCGGGGCTCGGCTTCCATGGTGATCGACACCAGATTGGCCAGCGGTACCATGTCGCCGTTGTTGGCGCGCACATAATAGTCGTTGATGGAGTCCGGATTGAGGCGGTTTTCCCGGGCAACCTGGGGAATGACCTCGTAGCTGCGGCCATCCAGATCGACCCGGTTGACGTAGCCGTCACTCATCATGGTGGACAGGGTAATGGCGATATCCTGCATGGTGACGCCGTAGGCGCCGGCCTTGTCCCGGTTGACCTCGATTTTCATGGTGCCCGAGTCGAACGCCAGGTTCAGCTCGCTGTAGACAAACAGCGGGCTCTGGCGGACCTTGCCCAGCATCTCGGCGGCCACTTCATACAGGCTCTCGAAGTTGTTGGGAGTGGTCAGCACATACTGTACCGGCAGGCCGCTGGAAACCCCGGGCAGCTCGGGCCGCGGGAAGGCGCTGATGGCCACCGCCGGTATGGTCTGCAGCTGGGGACTGAGGCGACCCATGACGTCTTGCTGGGCATCCCGCTGGCTCCAGGGTTTGAGCACGGCGACCCCCAGGCCCTGGTTGGCATTGGGCACGCCGGACAGGGTTATCGAGGTACCGACGGCATCGTCCTGGTTGAGGATACCTACCGCCTGGCGCATGTTGCTCTCGATATAGTCGAGGTTGGCGGTATTGGGGGCCTTGGCCATCATCATGAAGACGCCACGGTCTTCATTGGGGGCTAGTTCGCTGGGAATGAAGCTGAACAGTACCGGCATGGTCGCGAACACCAGCAGGGCAAAGGCTATCACCACGGGACGTTTTTGCAGCACCGCATCCAGCATGCGGGCGTAGATGGCGGTAATCCTGTTCAGGGTGTTTTCCACCCCCTGTTCGAAGCGGTCAGGGTTGTCGTGGGCCTTGAGCAATTTCGAGCACATCATCGGCGACAGGGTCAGCGCCACTATGCCCGAGATGAACACGGCACCGGCCAGGGTGAGGGCAAATTCTTTGAACAGGGAACCGGTAATGCCGCTCATCAGCGCGATGGGCGCATAGACCGCCGCCAGGGTGATGGTCATGGTGATCACCGGCAGGGCAATTTCCCGGGTGCCGAGGATGGCGGCTCGGTAGGGCGGTTCGCCGGCCTTGATGTGCCGGTCGACGTTTTCCACCACCACGATGGCGTCATCCACCACCAGACCGATGGCCAGTACCATGGCCAGCAGCGTCATCAGGTTGATGCTGAAGCCGAACATGCTCATCAGCATGACCACCCCGATCAGCGACAGGGGGATGGTGATGATGGGGATCAGTACGGCGCGCAGCGAGCCCAGGAACAGGGTAATGACCACGAGCACGATCAGCGAGGCCTCGAGTATGGTCTTGAGCACCTCGGCGATGGACTCGTTGATGGCGTCGGTGGCGTCGTACAGCAGCTTCATCTTGATGGTGTCGGGCATGTTGCGCTCAAGCTCCGGCAACATGATCCGCACATTGTCGGCCACATCCAGCGGGTTGGCGGAGGGGGTGGGATCGACACCGATGATTACCGCTGGCTCACCGTTGGCCAGGGCGCGCACCACATCGTGGCTTTTTTCCAGCGATACCTTGGCCACGTCGCGCAGCCGCACCACGGCATCATCCCGGGTGGCAACCACCAGCGACTCCAGCTGTTCGGTGTTCTCGACCTGGGAGTTGATGTCGCTGTTGTAGAGCATGAAATAACCGGTCGACTGACCGGCCGCCGACTGATAGTTGTTGGCCTGCAGCACCGACAGGATTTCGCTGGCGGTCAGCTGATGGGCCGCCATACGCAGCGGATCCAGCCAGATACGCAGGGCGAACTGGGTGCCACCGAACAGGTTGAGCTTGGCTACCCCGTCCACCGAGTAGAACTGGGGCTGCACCACCCGTTCCAGGTAGTCGTTGATCTGGGGGGAATTGAGCTCGTCACTGCTGAAGGCGATATACATGATCGAGGTTGACGACCCCGTACTCATCTCCAGGCTGGGGTCTTCTGCCTCCTGAGGCAGCTCGGAACGCACCGAGTTGACCCGTGCCAGTATATCCGACAGTGCCGCATTGGGGTCGGTGTTCAGCTTCATCTGCACCGTGATCGTGGAGCTGCCGTTGGTGCTGGAGGAGTTCATGAAGTCGATGTTGTCGGCCTGGGCGATGGCCTGCTCCAGAGGCTGGGTAATAAAGCCTTGGATCAGGTCGGCACTGGCGCCGAAGTAGCTGGTGCTGACGGTGACCACGGTATTGGTCATCTCCGGGTATTCACGCACCTGCATTTTCTGCAGGGCCTGCAGCCCGAGCAGGACGATCAGCAGGCTGATCGAGACGGCCAGTACCGGCCGTTTGATAAAGATATCGGTAAAGCGCATCAGGTTCTCCGCTTACAGCAGGGGGGCCGATTCGGGGGTGTCGAGGGCATCGCTTTCCACCGGCTTGACGAGACTGCCGTTGGACAGGCGCACCTGGCCCGAAGTAACGATGGTCTCGCCGGATTTCAGGCCTTTGGTCACGCGGGCAAAATCGGCTTCACGTTCGGCGACTTCCACCACCCGTTGCCGGGCGACCAGCACGGTGTCGCCGTCATCGTTCTGCTGCTCTTCCACCACATAGACGGTCTGACCATAGAGGGTAAAGTTGATGGCATGCTGGGGCACCAGCAGCTGACCGGCGAGGGTCGGCAGGTTGACGTTCAGCTTGGCGAACATGCCCGAGCGCAGTTTGCCATCCTGATTGGGGATGCTGGCCTGCACCTGTACCACGCCCGACTCCGGATTAATCTGGGGTTCGATGGCGGTGATCTCGCCCTCGAACGGCGTCTCCGGATAGGCATCGACGAAGATGTTCAGCGTCTGCCCCACCTTGATGTCGGCAATCCGGGTCTGGGGAATGGTAAAGCGAATGCGGAACTGGCTGATGTCTTCCAGTCGGGCGATATCGGTGCCCGCATTCAGGTACTGACCGAGAAAGGCATTACGGATGCCCATGACGCCATCGAAGGGGGCACGAATGGTGCGTCTTTCTATGGTGGCCTTGAGTGAGTCAACCTGACCCTGCAGCTCCTGATAACTGGCCTGGGCATCATCCAGCTGGCCCTTGGAGACCGAGCCGCGGGAGTAGAGCTGGCGCATCCGCTCCAGATTGGCCTTCACCGCTGGCAGGCGGCCCTGGGTACTGCGCAGGTTTGCTTTTTCTACATCGGCATCCAGTTCAAGCAGAATATCGCCGGTGGCAACCTGTTGGCCTGATTCGAAGTGAATGGTACGCACAATGCCGGCCGATTCGTTACTGACGTTGATACCCTGAATGGGCTCGATAAAACCGATGGCGGCAATGCTGGGGGACCAGTCGACTGCCTCCACCGTCCGGGTGGTGACCGGGAAGCTGGGCACGGGCTGATTGGCGAAAAACTGTGCCATTTTCTCTTGCTTGAACAGGTTAAAGCCGATCACGCTGCCAAAAATCACTATGACTATCAGCAGCATGGACAGGGTCCATTTTTTCATCAGATTGCTCCGCAAATGTTTATCGTTTCAGGATGGCGTTCCAGTTGGCATCGATCAGAGATTCATACAGCCCTTCGTGCAAATCGATACGTCCCTTGGTGTGTTTCTGGGTCAGCAGCAGCAGATTTTCCAGGGTCATGCCGCACAACACCTCGGCCGGCAGCTCCCGGAACAGGCCCTCTTCGAGGCCCTGTTCGAAAAATTCGAACACGGGTTTGAAGTAACGGTCGTGCAGTTCCTGGTCTTCTTCCTTGCTGAACAGCGGTGAGGCTTCATATTGCACCCGGTAGAGCAGGCAATCCGGGCTGTCGAGCAGGCAGTGGATGGTATTCAGCCAGAGGGTGCGAAACTGGTCGTAGCAGCTCGCCC
Organism: Oceanisphaera psychrotolerans; assembly: GCF_001870485.1. Lineage (GTDB taxonomy): Bacteria > Pseudomonadota > Gammaproteobacteria > Enterobacterales > Aeromonadaceae > Oceanimonas > Oceanimonas psychrotolerans. The sequence goes on from NZ_MDKE01000002.1 coordinate 105,973, forward strand.
CGGGATCGAGTCCCCGGGTGACGCGGTTTCCAATCTCCTGCATCCGCTCTTCGTGCACACAGCGCAGCAGGGTTTCTTTATCGGCAAAATAACGATAGATGGTGCCGGTGGCGACGCCAGCATGCTGAGCCACCAGGTGCATCGACATGCCCTGAAAGCCGCAGCGGGCGATCAGGGTTTCTGCTGCACTGAGAATGCGTTCGCGTTTGTCGGACATGAGATTACCGCGTTACCGTATGAGATGACTTGTGAATGAACGTTCATTCATTTTTTGGGGATTCTAGATCTTTTCTTCTATAAGTCAATCGGCATCCGTGACACCTACCGCCAGTCTAGCCAAAAAAATCAGCATCCTGCCGGTAAAATCAGCACTCGGTGCTTTATTGTGAAAAAGTGCTGGACAAGAAAGGGGGTGAACCTTAGTATTCGCAGCGTCCAAATGTAGAGCGCCCGTAGCTCAGCTGGATAGAGCGCTGCCCTCCGGAGGCAGAGGTCACAGGTTCGAATCCTGTCGGGCGCGCCATCTGGTATTGGACGAAAAGTAGTATTGGTGACCGTAGCTCAGTTGGTAGAGTCCCGGATTGTGATTCCGGTTGTCGCGGGTTCGAGCCCCGTCGGTCACCCCAG
>NZ_MDKE01000003.1 GCF_001870485.1 Oceanisphaera psychrotolerans
ATTTTGATCTTCTGAGCGGGATCGTCAAGCGATCTGGCTTAACTGATCGGCATTAGGCGCAAGCCGGCTTTTTTAGTTTTAAAGATGTGCAACGATATACACCTCACACCTCACACCTCACACCTCACACCTCACACCTCACACCTCACACCTCACACCTCACACCTCACACCTCACGTTATAGCTGCCAACTGCCGTGCTGGGCCTTGCGGTATTTCTGTTCGCAGGGATCGCAGCGCTGACGGCAGGGATCCTGCCATAGTTGATCCCCGGTCAGTTCCGCTTCGCAGTCGCTGCACAGGCCATAGAGGCCTAGCTGCCACTGGCACAGGGCGGCGTCCACCTGTTTGAGGGCGTTGAGTTGAGGCTGTAACTGTGGCCAGGCGGCCAGTGCCGGGTAGTCGGCCCATTCGTCCGGTGGCAATTGCCGCAGGGCGGCGGCCAGAGAGGCATCCAGAGGTTGCAATGCCTGCCACAGAGCCTGACGCCGTTGTGCCGCCTCCGCCTGCAGGCGCTGCTCCAGCTCGCATAGGGTGATATTGCTGCTCATGATCACATCCGGTCGGAGGGAAGTTGCCAGCCAGTATAGGGTTGGTAACTTGTTAACATCATGATGCAAATCAATAGAATGGATAAGTGAGCCGCATTCGGCTGCAGGCGCGGCTTTAGCCGGCGCAAACCGACAAACAATGCCATATCTGTCGCATCGGCATCGTCTGATCCGGCAGCTGAAGCGCCGGCTACTTCTGCTGCGTCATTCCCGCGAAGGCGGGAATCCAGTGCCCAGTGCCATGGAGCTCCGCTTTCGCGGAGATGACGTCCTCCTCACGGCCAACGCCTCACCCCTCACGCAACACCCGGCGAATATCGTCGGTTTGCTTCAGGGTGCGAATACGGCCGAACAAATCCTGGGCTTCGGGGTAGTACAGCTTGAGGTAGCTCAGCCATTGCTTGATGCGGTTGGGGTAATAGACGGCCTTGTTGCCTTCCACCTCCTGCGCCGAATAGTCCAGCAATAGCGCGATCACCGCCGACCAGCTCATGGGCGCGGCGCCGTGCTTGATGGTGGCCGCCAGATTGGGCAGCGCCAGTGCGCCCCGGCCCAGCATGACGTCCTGACAGCCGCTTTGCTGTTGCGCCAGCGCGGCCTGTTCGGCGTTCCAGACTTCGCCGTTCACCACCACCGGTATCGACAGCGCCTGTTTTATTTCGGCCACCAGCGGCCACCAGGCGGGGGGGCGATAGCCGTCTTTCTTGCTGCGGGCATGCACCGCCAGCTCGCTGATGCCGCCCTCGGCCAGGGCCTGACTGTTTTCCAGATAGGAGTCCCGTTCTTCCAGCCCCAGGCGGATCTTGGCGCTCACCGGCAGGTGCGCCGGCACGGCGGCGCGCACCGCCCGGGCGATGCGATACAGCCGTTCGCTGTCTCCGAGCAGGGCGGCGCCGCCTCGGTGTTTGTTCACGGTCTTGGCCGGGCAGCCGAAGTTGAGATCGATGCCCTCGGCACCGAGGCGACAGGCCTGATCGGCGTTTTCCGCCAACCAGTCCGGCTCCTGACCCAGCAGCTGAATGCGCACCGGGGTACCGGCCGGGGTGCGGCATCCATGATGCAGCTCGGGACACAGCCGGTAGAATACCCGGGGTGGCAGACGCATGTCGACCACGCGCACAAACTCGGTTACGCACAGGTCGAAGGGATTGAGGCGGGTCAGCAGATCCCGCATCAGGTGGTCCAGCACCCCTTCCATCGGGGCCAGTATCAGGCGCATAGTCACTCTACTTTGGTAAAAAGGTTGGCAAAGAATGGGTAAAAAGGCGGCAAAAGCGGGGATTGTAGCCTGGCGGGGGCGGGGAGCAAAGCCTGCGGCTGTGGTTGTATAAAGAGGCAGCGCCGCTGCCTCTTCTTCTTGTCTCCCGCTCAGGCCGTACGGCTCACATCATGCTTCCTTCATCGTTGGGGGTCCTGGTCGGGTTTGTCGCTCGATTTATCATCGGGCCTGGCGACGTAGGCTCTGGCCAGCGATCGTATCACCGGCAATTGCCGCTCGAAATTGCGACAGCCCTTGCACATCATGGTGTGCAGTGCCAACGAGATTTTTTCGCCGGTACTGAGCGGGCGATCCTGGCTTTCGGACATTAATCGGGTAGCTTTGTGACAGGTCAGCATTGGCGGTCTCCTTGTTGTTGCCAGGTGTTTTCCAGGCATTCGCGCAGTCGTAGCCGGGCCCGGTACATCAGCACATTGAGGTTGCTCACGGTCAATTCCAGCTCGCGGCAGATTTCATGGCTTTCCAGCCCGACAAACTCGCGCATCATGAAGCTGCGGCCCTGATTGGGCGGCAGCTTGTCCAGGCACAATTCGAACAGGGTCCAGAATTCGTCGTCTTCCCGGCTGTTCTCGGGGGCGCTCCATTCCACCGGTCGCTCTTCCTTGTGCCACATGCCCCGGCGGTTGAACAATTGCTCTTCCAGATCCGAACTGTCGTCGCTGCCGAGACTGCTGATGGTGACCAGGCGCTGGTTTTTGCGGATCACATCGACAATCTTGTGCTTGAGAATGGCGAACACCCAGTTCTTGTAGGCCGCACGGCCGGTAAAACTGTCGGCGTACTTGAAGGCACCGAGAAGCGCCTCCTGTACCGCGTCTTCCGCCAGGGCGGCATCGTTCAGCTGCAGGGTGGCAAACCGCAGCATCTGGCGACGCAGCTCTTCGGACAGCAGTGGGTGTGTGGTGCTATGTTTCTGATCCATAATGACTCTTGTTTGGTGACGGGCCTTTCCCATTAATTAGACTCTAACGCCACCGGCGTTGCGCCGCCAGAATTGTCTGTGTTGTTTGTCTGTGTAGTGGTAACAGAGTCGCAGCCAGCGACGTCTTTATTACAGTGCTGGTGTTTGCTATCGACGGTAGCGAGCCAATCCCCTGCAGGGAAACCGGTAGGGAAAGATGAAACCGTAGAGCGGCTCTGTGAGTCAGTATCGAACTGTCAAGGCAGAAGACGGCATCGAAGACCCGGCCCGGCGGGCGGCCTGCCAACGGCAGGCGCTGGGGCGCACCCGGGTGATCGAGGCGGCAACCTTGCCGTCTCTTTGCAGGGGGCGACCAACCTGCAGATTTGTGACCCGAGATTAAAGGTTGTAGGGCTCCACGCTGGTGCCTTCCAGCGAATAGGCGGCGTCGCCCATTTCATGGCTGGCGCCGACGGTGCGCAGGGTGCCGGTGACCCAGACCGCGTCCCAGAGGTCATCGACCTGGGCGCCGGTCGGGTATTCCACATGGACTATCTGGTTGGTGGGCGGCGGCGGCACGTGAATGCAGGCACCGAAGTAGGGTACCAGCAAGAAGGTGGTGATCTGCTTGCTGTCGCCTTCCAGCGGCACCACAAAACCGGGCAGGCGCACCTTGCGGCCGTTCAGGGTCGGCACCACCTTGCCGATGGGCTGGGCCGGAATGGCAAATTCATCCTCGTGATCCACCTCGGGAAACGGCGGCGGATTCAGCTGTTCTTCCAGCGGGATCAGATCGTCCCATTCCAGCAGCGAATAGTCGTCGGCCCAGGCCCGGGGGGCCAGCAGCGCCAGAGTGGCGAGCAAGACGGCAATATATTTCATCAGTGTGTGATACTTCATCAGTGGTTGATACTCATTCCGTCGTTAACCGAATACCCATAGGCCCGTGCCGCCGGCAGCAGGCCGATGATCATGCCCGCCAGCAGGGTCAGGCCCACAAGACGCCATTCGCCCGCCTCGGGCAGACCCGGGTAAAGCAAAAGACCATATTGCGCCTGCACCAGGGGGGCCAGCAGTTGCAGCGAGCCATATAGTAACGCCAGGCCCAGCAATACGCCAAGGGCGGTGAGCAGGGCGGCTTCCAGTGCCAGCAGGCCAAAGAGATGACGCGGCCCGGCCCCCAGGGCGCGCAGTATGGCCAGCTCCCGACGGCGGGCCGAGAGCCCCGCCAGCAGGGTGGTCAGCATGCCCAGCAGGCCGGCCACCACCACGAACAGGGCGATGAAGGCGATGGCTTTCTCGGCGATGCCGAGCAGGATCCACAGCTCGTGCAGGGCGCTGCCCGGCAGAATGGCCGACAGCGGCTCGGCCCGATAACCGTTGATGGCGCGTTGCAGCCCGAAGATCTGCACCTTGCTGTTCATGCCCACCAGAAAGGCGGTAATGGAGTCGGGGGTGAGATCGGCGGCGCGGAGCTGTTCGGGTGACAGCGAGCGGGTCTGGCGGCCACTCTGCCAACCGAGATGGATGGCCTCCAGCCCGTCCAGTCGCACATGCACCGTTTTGTCGACCGGGGTGCCGGTGGGCGCCAGAATGCCGACCAGGGTAAAGGGCAGGTCGTCGTGCTGGCTGAACGAGGTGTTGCCGGCGCCGTGGGCGATGATGAGGGGATCGCCCGGCCGGTAGCCCAGGGTGTTCGCCACGTCGGCGCCGATCACCGCCTCGAAGGTGTCGCCGAAGGGGCGGCCCTCGGCCATTGTCAGTGGCTGGTTGCGGCCATAGGCGTAATGGCGGAAGTAATCCTGGTTGGTGCCCAGCACCCGAAAGCCCTTATGAGAGTCGCCCAGGGCGATGGGAATGGTCCAGGCCACGTGTTTCTGCTGGCTGATACGCTGGTAGCTGTCCCAGCTGATGTTGTTGGTCGGGTTACCCAAACGGAACACCGAATACAGCAGCAGATTGATCTGGCCGGTACGGGCGCCGACGATGAGATCGGTGCCGGACAGGGTGCGGGCGAAGCTGTCTTTCAGCTCCACCCGTACTTTTTCCACTCCCACCAGCAGCATCACGCTGATGGCGATGGCCGACAGCGTCAGGCCGGCGGTCAGCCGCCGGGCCCAGAGACTTTTCAATGCCAGTATCAACATTTTGCGGACTCGTTCAGTTCACAGAGGGAAACGACCCGGGAAAACAGCGGCTCCAGGGCCGGGTCGTGGCTGACAAACACCAGGGTACTGTGCTGGCGGCGGCATTCCCGGAACAGCAGTTCGATAAAGGTGGCCCGGCTGTCGGCGTCCAGCGCCGAGGTGGGCTCGTCGGCGATGATAAGCTCGGGGCGGCCAATCAAGGCGCGCGCCGCCGCCACCCGCTGTTGCTGGCCGATGCTTAACTTGTGCACCGGCTGCGACCACAGCGTCGGCGGCAGTTGCAGCTCGCTCAGCAGTCGTTCGGCCTCGGCCGTGGCGGAGCCTGCAACCGGCGGCGTTTGTGACGGGAGAAAATCAGGGCCGAGGTGACGTTTTCGGTGACCGACAGAAAGGGCAGCAGGTTGAATTGCTGAAAGATGTAGCCCAGATGGTCGGCCCGAAAACGATCCCGCTCCCGGCCCGACAGGCGAGACAGCTCCCGATCCAGTACCCGCAGTTGGCCACTGTCGGCCTGCTGGATGCCGGCCAGCAGGCCGAGCAGGGTGCTCTTGCCGCTGCCGCTGGGGCCCTTGATGAAAAGCCGCTCACCGGCGGCCAGTTCAAAATGCGGGATCTGCAGCATGGCGGGCTGACCGGGCCAGGCGAAGCGGAGATTGGTTATCGATATCAGTGTGTTCATGAACGCTTACCAGCTGAAGGCAGGCTGTTCGGGACTGAGGGTGGTGGCTATCTGGCCGGCCGGCACTATGCCCTGCAGCTCGACACGGGTCAGGCTGGGAAACTGCTCGAACAGCGTGGTAGAGAGTCGGTTCAGCGCCAGGGGCTGTTGGCACCGATAGCGGTACTGCACCAGCACGTCGTTGTGGCCAGGTTCATCATCATGATGCTCATGATGATGTTCATCGGCATGCTCGTTTTCATGATGCCCATGCTTATGCTCGGGCTCGTCAGCATGTTCTTCCAGCTCATGGGCATCGGTGTCTTCCTCGAGCACTCGGCTGGTGTTCAACTGGCAGGCGGCGGCCTCGGACAGATGAAACAGCGTGTCGGCCTGTTGTACCCGCTTGAGTGCATCGGTCAGCTGCGCTTGCTCCGCCTCATCGGTGGGGGCATGTTCGAAGCCGACCACGTCCGCCGCCGGCACCAGCAGCTCCAGCACCAGTTGTTGTTGATCCAGGGCCAGACTGAGGCGGCCGAAACCGTGTTCGTGTACGCCGGGCAGAGGCTGGGCGAGCAGGCAGAAGGGCAACAGGGGCAGGGCGAGGGCTAACGGTTTGAGCGACATAACAAACTCCGGTTGATTTTGTTATGTTATAACGTCTTCGGGTGAAGCTGTAAAGAGGCGATGTTCCGTTCGAATAAAGTCGATAAAGGCCTGCTCGGCCCGGGACAGGCGGCGGTCGTTGGGCCAGGCCAGGCAGAGGTCGAGAAAGTAGGGCTCGGCAAAAGATACCGGGAACAGGTCGGGGTCGTCCTTGATCACCATGCGCAGAAAGGTGGTGATGGCAAAGCCCTGGCGCACCACCGCCTTTAACAGCGGGATCAGGTTGCTCTCGAAGCCGATATGGGGGCGGATGCCGGTCCGGCGTGCCATTTCGTCGATATATTCCCGGTGAAAGAAACCGTGGCGAAACACCGCCAGCTCCTGACCGAGAAAGTCGTCGATGGCGATGGCAGCCTGATGGCGGGCAGGATGATCGCCATTGACCACCGCCACCATTTCTTCCCGCAGCAGGGGCTGGCCGGTCAGGGTCGGCGGCAGGGTCGATGTCAGTACAATGCCGAGCCCAAGCCGGCCCTGGCACAGTTGGGCCAGTACATCCTGGGTGCCGGCTTCGATCACCCGTATCGACAGCCCCGGATACTTGTGCTTGAACGCCATCAACAGCGGCGGAAAGTAAAAGGAGCCCAGCATGCTGGGGATACCGATACAGACTTCGCCGCTGTTGAGGTCGTGCAGTGCCGCCATGTCCTGCTCTGCCAGGGTGAGGGCGTTGAGGATCTGCTCGGCGTGCTGATGGAGTCGCTCACCTTCGGCGGTGAGCTGCATGCGGCCCTGGCGACGGTCGAACAACCGGATGCCAAGCTGCTGTTCCAGCTTCTTGATGGTCATGGTCACGGCGGGCTGGGCCAGGTGCAGCCGCTCGGCGGCGCGGGTGATGCTGCCCTCCCGGGCCACGGCGGCAAACTGGCGTAGCCATTTGGTTTCAATCATAAGGTTTGGTTATTTTTGTCATAAATTTTATATATTTCATTTATACGCAGGTGGGGATTAAGGTCAAGGTTCTGCTCCGGGAGTAAGCCATGATCGATCTGAAAACCCCACTCTGGTGGCGTGCCACCCTGGCACTGGACCTGGGCTCCATGCTGGTGTTCATCAATCTCTATCTGACCCAGCCGCTGCTGCCGCTGCTGGCCCGGGACTTCGAACTGTCGGCGCTGTCCGCCAGTTGGGCCTTGTCTGTATCCACCCTGGGGCTGGCCGTCGGCCTGCTGTTCTGGGCCCGGGTGGCCGACCGGCGGGGGCGCAAGCCGGTGATGCTGGGTTGCCTGCTGGTGGCCATAGTGCTGAGCCTGGTGATGGCATCATTGCCGGGTTTCGGCTGGCTGCTGGTGGCACGGGGCCTGCAAGGTTTTTTTCTGGCCGGGCTGCCGGCCACGGCGGTGGCCTACATGGGTGAGGAGTTCACCCCCAGGGCCCTGGTGACCAGCATCGGCATCTATATCGCCGCCAATTCTCTGGGCGGCATCGCCGGGCGGGTATTCGGTGGCTTGCTGGCACAATGGGGAGAGCAGTGGAGCGAACTGGGGGGAGATCCATGGTTCGGCGGCTGGCAGACCAGCTTTCTGGTGCTGGGCGCACTCAGCCTGCTGCTGTGGCTGCCGCTGCTGAAGTGGCTGCCCGCTTCCCGGCATTTTGTGCCAGCCGGTAAAGACGAGGGCATGAGTGCGCTGTTGGGCCATGTCCGCAATCCGCTGCTGTGGCCGGTGTATCTGGTGGGCGGGCTCAACTTCATGGTGTTCCTGAATCAGTACACCTATGTGGCCTTCTATCTGGCGGCGCCGCCCATCCACATGGCGCCGGCGGCGCTGGGTTTGCTGTTTCTGACCTACCTTACCGGTACCTTCGCCTCCGGCATCAGCGGCTGGCTGATCAACCGTTTCGGACTGTGTCGCACCCTGCTGGGGGCCATCGGCATCATGGCTGTCGGCAATCTCGGCCTGCTCAGCGAACGCCTGCCGCTGATACTGCTGGCGCTGCTGGTGGACAGCTTCGCCTTCTTCCTGGCTCATGCCTGCGCCAGCAGCTGGGTGGGGCGTAGCGTACAGCAGCACCGGGCACTGGCGTCGTCTTTATATCTGGTGTTTTACTATCTGGGCGCCAGCCTGGGCGGGCTTTATCTGTATCCCTTCTGGAGCCGGGCCGGGCTGCCCGGGGTGGCGCTGGGCATGATGCTGGTGCTGCTGGTGACGGCGGGCCTCAGCCTGCGGCTGCTGCGCCGGGAACGGAACACAACGTTAACAGCCATAAGCGACAAGCTGGAAACGAGTAGCTTCCCGAGTCATTTGTAGGCCCCGTTTCAACGGGAAGATCCCACCGCCGATGGCAGCATTTCCCGAATAAATTCGGGCCTACAGGCGGCGTGGTCTTGTTTACAGCGAATTGCTTATGGCCGGTCTTTTAACCAGTAATCGACGGGTACCGGCACTACCTCGCCGCGGGCGATTTCGAGGGCGATGGTGTCGGCCAGGCTGCGTTGATGAAACTTGACCTGATAGGGCGGCAGGGACAGGGTCAGCTCGGGTGTCGGGCCCTGCAGCCCGCTGGTGTTGAAGGGCACCTCCGGGTAGTCCTGCTGCAAGCGGTCCAGGCTGTTTACCACGATTTCGCCGTGCTCCAGGCCGTGCCAGTGCGGCTTGCCGGCCTTGGGGGCGGCCAGTTCGATGCAGGGTACCGGCCCGAAGGGGCTTGCCAGCGGTTGATGCAGCTGAAAGGTGATGATGGGCCTGTTGCCAATCATGCCCTCTACCAGGCATTCGCCGAACCGGGACAGAGTGGTACGCAGTTGCAGGTACTCCTGCTGGTCGGCGGCCCGATAGCAGACGTGATCCATGGGGCCCAGGGTCGTCGGCAGGCCGTGACTGCACAGGCCCTGTTGCAGCGCATGCAGAAAACGGCGGTGATCGCCCAGCACGTCGTCCAGTATCGGCATCGGGCTCACCATTTTTTCTTGGGCTCAAACAACAGATCGAGTTCGGACTTTTCCTGCTCTTCCGCGCGGGCTTTTTGCTCCTGTATGGCCTGGCTCTGTGTCTGGGTCAGCTCGCTCAGTCGTTGTTGCAGGTTTTCTTCGAGGCTCTTGAGCTGATCATCCTTGTCGGGCACCTGTTCCAGCACACTCAGACCTTTGGTCAGCATCTGGCGAGCCATGTTGCTGTCTTTATTGTTCAGCGCCATCTGGGCACGCTTGGCCAGGTTGACCAGGTTGATTTTGAGCTGCATCAGCTCCAGGTGGCGATCTTCCACCACAAAGGTCTGGTTACCCAGCTTGCCCTTGTTGTGCTCGATGCGCAGCAAGGCCCGTAACCGTTTGACGATTTGCAGCATATGAATCGCCTGCTGATCTGACTCGGGCGCTTTCAGAGTGGTTTGTTCCATCTGGTAATGTTCTTTTACCTGCTGCAGCTGTTGCTCGATATTGATCCGGCGAGATTTGATCTGGGCACTGGTTGGGTCCTGTTGCTGCATGGTTTGCAGGCTGTACAGAATACGATTGTACAGCACCATCACCAGCGCCTTGCTGAACGGCAGCTGGCTGGCGTGCAGCAGCAATTCATCGGTTTCGTTGATGATATTTTTGTGTTTGAGCAACAAGGTGCGCTTTTCTGCTTCCTGCTTCTGCCGGTACTGTTGAAGAATATTGTAGATAATGATCAGAAACAGCAGGGCGCCTATGGCTATGAGGATCAGGGTCAGCGTCATCTGTCGGCGGCTCGATTGGGGTAGAAAACAGGGAGGAAATGTTACCCCAGTCATGGGGCTTTGGCTAACGTCCATCGGGTTAACGGCATAAAATCGATGATGGTTCAGACAATTAGCATATAACTCCTGGTTATTAGCACATGACAAAGAGGATCTTTGTACAGGGTCTGATAATATTTAGCTACGTCACCTTAATTCTTGAGCCGCCATGAAACTGCAGCAGTTGCGCTATATCGTCGAAGTTGCCAATCACAATCTGAACGTGTCCGCTACCGCCGAGAGCCTCTACACCTCTCAACCCGGGATCAGCAAGCAGGTGCGGATGCTGGAAGATGAACTGGGGATCCAGGTGTTTGAGCGTAGTGGCAAGCATCTGACCCAGGTGACCCCGGCGGGCAAGGACATCATCCGTATTTCCAGCGAAATTCTGGGCAAGGTCGAAAGCATCAAGGCGGTGGCGAGTCAGCATACCCATCCGGATCAGGGCTCGCTCAACATTTCGACCACCCACACCCAGGCCCGCTATGCACTGCCGGACGTGATCAAGGGTTTCATCAAACGCTACCCGAAGGTGTCGCTGCACATGCATCAGGGCACGCCGGTGCAGATCAGCGAGTCGGTAGCCAAGGGCGCGTCGGACTTTGCCATTGCTACCGAGGCGATGCATTTGTATCAGGACTTGATCATGCTGCCCTGTTACCACTGGAACCGTTGCATTCTGGTGCCGAGGGATCATCCGCTGGCCACCATCGACAAGCCGGAGATTGCCGATATTGCCCATTATTCGCTGGTGACCTACGTGTTTGGCTTCACCGGTCGCTCAGAGCTGGACAATGCGTTCAGCCGGGCCGGCTTCGAGCCCAGGGTGGTGTTTACCGCCACCGATGCCGACGTGATCAAGACCTATGTGCGACTGGGCATTGGCATTGGCGTGCTGGCCAGCATGGCGGTGGACCCGGTGCAGGATAATGATCTGGTGGCGATAGATGCCAGCCATCTGTTTGCCTCCAGCACCACCAAGATAGGCTTTCGCAAGGGCACTTTCCTGCGCAGCTACATGTACGACTTCATGGAACGGTTTGCCCCCCACCTGACCCGGGAGCGGGTAGACAGGGCGGTCACCCTGAAGTCGCCGGAAGAAATCGACAAGCTGTTCGAAGACGTGGAACTGCCGGTACGCTGACTGGCGTGAGGCGATCCGACCCCGTGTGGGTATTCTGGTGTTGTAGCCGGCGCTTCAGCTGCCGGAGCGGACAGCACCGATTCTTCAAACACAGCGCCGTTTGTGGGTTCGCGCCGGCTAAAGCGGCGCCTACAGATTAGTCTGGAGCCCAGCCAAACATCGGTGTTGGGATATGCGGGTACGACAAAGAAAAGGAGCCTTTGGCTCCTTTTTTGGCTTACCGTTTATGGCTCGGGAGTTATTCCCCCAGGCCCTTGCCGGCGTCGTCTTTGGCAATCAGCTCAATCTTGTAGCCGTCCGGATCTTCCACGAAGGCGATGACGGTGGTGCCGCCCTTGACCGGGCCCGGCTCGCGGGTGACCTTGCCGCCGGCGGCACGGATCTGCTCGCACATGCCGTAGATGTCGTTGGCTTCGATGGCGATATGGCCATAGGCGTTGCCCAGATCATACTGCTCGGTGCCCCAGTTGTAGGTCAGCTCCAGCACCGCCTCGTCCTTTTCCTCGCCGTAACCGACGAAGGCCAGAGTGTACTGATATTCGGTGTTTTCGCTGGTGCGCAGCAGTTTCATGCCCATGATATCGGTATAGAAGGCGATGGACTTGTCGAGATTGCCGACGCGCAGCATGGTGTGCAGTATACGCATGATTAATACTCCCAGAGTGATGTAAAGGTCGGGTGTTTCCCTTTATGGCTATCAACCATCGGGATATTGTTTTTCTTTGTATTCACACAGGTCTTCGATCACGCAAGAACCGCAGCGCGGCTTGCGGGCCAGACAGGTGTAGCGTCCGTGCAGGATAAACCAGTGGTGCACATCCTGTTTGAACTCCGCCGGCACCCATTTCAGCAGCTTTAGCTCCACTTCGTCCACGTTTTTTCCCGGGGCGAAGCGGGTGCGGTTGGACAGCCGGAAAATATGGGTGTCCACGGCGATGGTGGGCCAGCCGAAGGCGGTGTTGAGCACCACGTTGGCGGTTTTGCGGCCCACGCCAGGCAGGGCTTCCAGCGCTTCCCGGTTTTCCGGTACTTCGCCGCCGTGTTGTTCCTGCAGTATGGCGCAGGTCTTGATCACGTTCTCGGCCTTGGTGTTGAACAGACCGATGGTCTTGATGTGTTCCTTGACGCCCTCTACCCCCAGCGCCAGCATGGCGGCGGGAGTGGGGCCGGCGGCAAAGAGGCCGATGGTGGCCTTGTTCACGCTCACGTCCGTGGCCTGGGCCGACAGCAGCACCGCAATCAGCAGTTCGAACGGGTTGCGAAAATTCAGCTCGGTGGTGGGGTGCGGATTTTCCGCCCGCAGTCGTTCCAGGATCTGGCGACGTTTTTCCATGTTCATAACGAGGTAACTCGCGCTCGGGTAACTTCGGTCTTGGGTGCCGGGGCCTGACGGGCCGCCAGCCGGCCGTCCAGCCAGTTCTTGGCGGCGATCATCAGTCCCAGGCCGATAAAGGCGCCGGGGGGCAGTATCGCCAGCAGAAAGCCGTTATCCAGGTGCAATACGTCGATGCGCAGGCTCGCCGCCCAGTCGCCCAGCAGCAGCTCGGCGCCGTCGAACAGGGTACCCTGGCCCAGCAGTTCGCGCAGGCCGCCCAGGACCAGCAGCACGGCGGTGAAGCCTAGGCCCATCATCAGGCCGTCCAGTGCCGCCAGCCCCGGGGTGGTCTTGGAGGCGAAGGCCTCGGCCCGGCCGATGATCACGCAGTTGGTGACGATCAGCGGAATAAAGATGCCCAGCGACTGATACAGCCCGTAGGTATAGGCGTTCATCAGCAGCTGCACGCTGGTCACCAGGCTGGCGATGATCATCACATAGATGGGGATGCGCACCTCAGCCGGCACCCACTGGCGCACCAGAGAGACGGTGAGGTTGGAGCCAATCAATACCAGCATGGTGGCGATGCCCAGCCCCATGGCGTTGGTCAGGGTGCTGGTTACCGCCAGCACCGGGCAGAGGCCCAGGATCTGCACCAGTGCCGGGTTGTTGCTCCACAGCCCCTGGCGGATGATGTCTTTGTGTTGTTCGCTCACAGGGATTCTCCACAAGAAGGGGCCTGGCTCAGCAATCCGGGCTGCTGCTGTACCAGCATCAGCACCTTGCGCACTGCCTTGACCACGGCTCTGGGGGTGATGGTGGCGCCGGTAAAGGCGTCGAACTGGCCGCCGTCGCTGCGTACCGCCCAGCGGGGGTCTTCTTCACCCTGCAGCGACTGGCCGTTGAAGTCGAGTACCCAGGAGGATTTTTTCAGCTCGATCTTGTCACCCAGGCCCGGGGTTTCATTATGGTTGAGTACCCGCACCCCGTTCAGGGTGCCGTCGATATTGATACCCACCACCAGCTTGATCTCGCCGCTGTAGCCGTCGGGCGCCACGGCCTCGATGGCATAGCCGCTGGGCTGACCGTCTTTCATCGCCGTAAACACCGGCAGGGCATCGCGGCTGCCCAGGAACGGCTCGCTGGTCAGCATCACGCAGTGATCGAACAGGGGCTCGTCGTGGCTGTCGGCAGGCAGCAGCTCGTCCAGCACCCGCAACAGCTGGGCCTGCTCCTGCTCGATGATGGTGTCTCTGGTCAGGCTGTGGGTAAAAGCCACGAAGGCGGTGCAGCCGAGGGCGAACAGCGCCAGCGTCAACCCGTTCTTGCGCATCATGTCCAGCATCAGCGGGCCGCTCCATAGGTGGTGGGTTTGGTCAGCGCATCGATCATCGGCACCGTAATGTTGGCCAGCAGTACCGCGAAGGCCACCGCGTCCGGATAACCGCCGAAGGTGCGGATCAGGTATATCAGCAGGCCGATCAGCACGCCGTAGATCAAACGGCCGCGGAAGGTGGTGGAGGCCGACACCGGATCGGTGGCGATGAAGAAGGCACCGATCATGGTGGCCCCCGACAGCAGGTGCATCATGGGGCTGGCGGTGCCGTCCGGGGCGACCAGAAAGCCCAGCAGACTGAACAGTAGCAGGCTGCCGAGAATGGCCACCGGAATGGGCCAGCTGATGAGTTTCAACCGCAGCAGCATCAGACCGCCGGCCAGATAGGCCAGGTTGACCCACTGCCAGCCGATGCCGGCCAGGCCGCCGAATACCGGGGAGGACAGAATTTCGCCGCCGGTATGACCCTGGGTAAAGCCGGTTTTAAGGGTGTCGAGCGGGGTGGCCATGGTGGTGCCATCGGCCAGTTCGCGCAGCTGGTGCGGGCTGAAACCGTCCAGGGTAAAGCCGGTGAAGATGGCAGACAGGCTGTCGGCGAAGGTGACCGGATACAGCTGCAGTTCCAGCGGCGGCAGCCAGCTGGTCATGTGTAGCGGAAACGACACCAGCAGCAGCACGTAGGCGACCATGGCCGGATTGAACAGGTTCTGGCCGATGCCGCCATAAAGCTGCTTGGCCACGATAATGGCGAAGGCGGTGCCGATTACCACCAGCCACCAGGGCGCCAGCGACGGCAGGGCGATGCCGATCAGCAGGGCGGTCAGCAGCGCCGAGTTGTCTTTCAGCTGGCGCAGAGGACGACCGCGCAGGGCCAGTACCAGCGCCTCGGCGCCGTAGGCGGTGAGCACCGCCAGCAGGATTTGGATCAGGCTGCCCCAGCCGAAAAACCAGCACTGGGCAAGGATGCCCGGTATCAGGCAGTAACAGACCCGCCGCATCAGGGTGGCGGTGTCGAGCGGAGCGCGATCATGGGGTGAGCTGCTGATTGTAAACGCCATTAGGACTCGTCTTCTCGATCGGATGGGGTGGATGCCGCCTGTTTTTGTGCTTCTGCCAGGGCGGCCTTGCGCGCTTTGGCGCGAGCGACCGCGGCCTTGATGGCGGCTTTCTTGTCGTCAGCCGCGGCATCGGCCGGTGCCGGCGCCTCGGTTTTCGCCGGTTCGGCCCCGGTGCTGGATGCCGGTTTTGCCGCGGCAGCGGCCTGTTCGGCCTTGCGCGCCTTGGCCCGGGCGACGGCGGCCTTGATGGCGGCTTGCTTGTCGTTGGCTGCGGCGCTGTCGCCAGTCGCCGTACCGCCGGTAAGCGCCGCCGGCGCTTCCGACTGGGGCGTGGCATCCGCTTCCTGAGCGGCTTTGCGCGCCTTGGCTCGAGCGACGGCAGCAGCCACGGCGGCTTTTTTATCGTCGGCCGACGCGCCGTCGTCAGTCACTGCGCTGCCGGTTTTCTCTGCCGGCGCCTCGGCCCTGGGGGTTGCCCCCGCCTCCTGTGCGGCCTTGCGCGCTTGGCACGAGCCACGGCAGCAGCCACGGCGGCTTTTTTCGGGTCGTCGTTGGTGTTGTCTGTCGGAGCTGCGGCGTCGGCCACGGCGGATTTTTTATCCTTGGCCGCGACGCTGTCATCGGCAGGTGCAGACGCTGGCACACCATCGTCCTGCGCGGCTTTACGGGCCTTGGCCCGGGCAACGGCGGCGGCCACGGCGGATTTTTTATCGTTGGCGGCGCCGTCGTTGGGGGCGGTATTCGTATCGCCGGTGGCCGTGTTGTCAGTGGTCCCGGCGGCCTGGGCCTGCTTCAGTTCCCGGTTGCGGCGGGCTTCTTCCTTGCGGGCGGTGCGGGCGGCGGCCATGTCGTCGGGGCCTTGCTCCTGCTGGCGGGCCTTGACCCGGGCCAGGGCGGCGGCCACCGGATCGTCGCCCCCGGCTTTGGCCTGTTCGGCCATGCGCGCCTTGCGCTCACTGGCGGCTTTTGCCTGTCGGGCCTGACGCTCTTCTTTCTCCCGGGCCAGCCGTTGCTGGCGGGCCTCGAAGCGCAGTTTGGCACGTTCGGCCAGCTCGGCTTCGCGCTGCGCATGGCGAATATCGGCCTTGGCCACCCGGTAATACTGCACCAGCGGTATGGTGCTGGGGCACACATAGGCGCAGGCGCCGCATTCGATGCAGTCGAACAGGTGGTGGCTGTTGAGCTTGTCGTGATCCTGGCTGCGGGCATACCAGTATAACTGCTGGGGCAACAGATTGGCGGGGCAGGCATCGGCGCAGTTGCTGCAGCGAATGCAGGCCATTTCTTCCGCCGGTGGCGCCAGCTCGGCCTGCCTGGGTGCCAGCAAGCAGTTGCTGCCCTTGATGATGGGGGCGGCGGCGCTGTGCAGGGTAAAGCCCATCATGGGGCCGCCCATGATGATGCGCTGCTCGGGCTCCGGCGTCAGGCCGTAGCGTTGCAGCAGGTGGCGTACCGGGGTGCCGATGTGCACCCAGGTATTGCCGGGTTCGCCGAAGGCGTCGCCTGCCAGGGTAACCACCCGGCGGGTCAGCGGTTCGTCGTCGATGATGGCCTGTTTGACCGCATAAGCCGTGCCCACGTTCTGCACCACGATGCCGATGTCGGCGGGCAGGCCGTTGCGGGGCACCTGCAGGCCTGTGAGGATTTCGATCAGCTGTTTTTCACCGCCGGACGGGTACTTGGTGGGCACCGCCACAATCAGCAGGTTCTCGTCCCGGTTGACCGCGCGCAGCGCCGCCAGCGCCTCGGGCTTGTTGTCTTCCACCGCCAGAATGGTGAGCTGCGGCTGCACGATGTGGCGCAGTATCTCCACGCCCATCAGTATTTCGGCCGGGTGCTCGCGCATCAGCCTATCGTCGGCGCTGATATAGGGCTCGCATTCCACCCCATTGATGATCAGGGCCTCTATTTTTTTCTTGCGGGGTCTCAGCTTGACGTGGGCCGGAAAGCCGGCCCCGCCGAGGCCGGCGATCCCGGCCTGGTGGATCCGCTCCAGCAGCACGTCGGCGCCCAGCAAGCGGAAGTCGGCTATCGGATAGCGGGGGCGCCACTGATCTTCGCCGTCGGGTTTGACTACGATGCACAGACCGTCCAGCCCCGAGGGGTGGCACAGGGGGCGGTCTTCGATGGCGGCCACGGTGCCCGAGGTGGGCGCATGCACCGGTACCATCATGGGGTTGAGTGGCTCGGTCAGGGGCTGGCCCCTGAGCACCCGTTCACCGACTTGTACCTTGACTCGGGCCGGCTGGCCGATGTGCTGGCGCACCTGCAAAATCAGTTCTTCCGGCAGGCCGGCATGGCTGATGGGCGTGAGGTTGGCCGGCGCCTTGCGCTCGGGCGGATGAATGCCGCCATGAAAGGTATGCAGCTTGCCTGCGTTGAGATCCTGTAACAGCGACATCTTAATCTACCTGCTTGATGGCGATGGGCGGCAGTTGCCATTTCCAGTTATCGGGGGTGACCGAGAGCGGAATCATCTCGATGCAATCGGTGGGGCAGGGATCCACGCACAGATCGCAGCCGGTGCATTCGTCTGCAATCACCGTGTGCAGCGCCTTGGTGGCACCGACGATGGCATCCACCGGGCAGGCCTGAATGCACTTGGTGCAGCCGATGCACATGTCTTCGTGAATAAAGGCGACCTTTTTCTCGGGCTCGGCGGCTTCCTCGCCCATGGCCTGGGGCTCGACGCCCATCAGATCGGCGATCTTGCGCATGGTGGCGTCGCCACCGGGCACACACTTGTTGATGTCGTCACCGTTGGCCACGGCTTCCGCATAAGGCTTGCAGCCGGGATAGCCGCACTGACCACACTGGGTCTGGGGCAGCAGTTCGTCCAGCTGCTCGACGATGGGATCGGATTCCACCCGGAACCGGACGGCGGCATAGCCCAGGATCAGGCCGAAGATCAGGGCCAGCAGGGCCAGCACCGCGATGGCGATTAGAATATTGCTCATATTACAACTTGACCAGTCCGGTAAAGCCCATGAAGGCCAGTGACATCAGGCCGGCGGTGATCATTGCCAGCGCCGCGCCCCTGAAGGGAGCCGGCACATCGGCCCCGGCCAGGCGCTCGCGCATGGCGGCAAACAGCACCAGCACCAGCGAAAAGCCCAGCGCCGCGCCAAAGCCGTATACCAGACTCTGCATGAAATTGTGCTGTTCGTTGATGTTGAGCAGCGCCACACCCAGCACCGCGCAGTTGGTGGTGATCAGCGGCAGAAAAATGCCCAGCAGCCGGTACAGGGTGGGGCTGGTCTTGTGCACCACCATTTCGGTGAATTGCACTACCACGGCGATGACCAGAATAAACGACAGGGTACGCAGATACAGCAGGTCTAAAGGCAGCAGAATATACTGGTTGACCAGATAGGAGCAGGCGGCGGCCAGGGTCAGCACGAAGGTGGTGGCCAGGCCCATGCCGATGGCGGTTTCGAGTTTCCCGGACACGCCCATGAAGGGACAGAGCCCGAGAAACTTGACCAGCACGAAGTTGTTGACCAGCACGGTGCCGACAAACAGCAGCAGGTATTCAGACATGATCACTCGGCGGATAATAAATAACGGCCGGTATTATCGGACTTTATGCCGCGTTTAACAATGCCACAGATGCTGTGGGTTTAGGCCATGCATCAGGAAAAAGTGTTGATTAACATGCCAATAACGGCAAAGGTACAAAGCAGCAAAGAGCCGTAGTGCATCACCGGACGGGAGACCAGATGCAGGGTCCGGGCCGCCACCCAGTTGCCGAGAAAGGTGGCGGGGACCAGCGGCAGAGCCAGTTTAACGTGATGCAGGGAAAGGTAGCCACCCAGGATCAGGGCGCCGACCGACATCAGGGTGGACACCACGAAGAAGCCGGCCAGGTTGGCGCGAATACGATGTATGTCGGCGCCGTGCAACACCAGCACCATGGGTGGGCCGCCGATGGTGGTGCTGGTACCCATCACGCCGGACATAAAGCCACCGATGGCGAGGTTGGTGCGGTTCATCGGCAGGGCGATGTCTTTCAGCCGAACCAGTACCCCCAGCATGATGGTAATGGCGATAAGAATGGCCAGCGATTGTTGAGAGACCAGCGCCAGCAGCACGACTCCCAGGGCACAGCCGGGAATACGGGCCAGCAGCGCCGGCGCCAGCAGGTTGAGCTCCAGTCCCTTGCGAAAGCGCCAGCCATTCAGCAGGCACATCACCAGCAGCACCAGCATCAGCGGAGCGGGCACCAGTGCCGGGCTCAGGTAAAACAGTATGGGGGCGGCAATAATAGCCATGCCAAAACCGATGGCGGTCTGTACATAGGCGCCGACAAAGCAGGCCAGCGCCGCCAGCAGTAGCAGCATAGGGTCGAGTTCGAGAGATTCCAGCATGTCATGGCCTTGGAAGTGCAAAATGGGCGTCATTATCGCCAATGACGGCGCGAGAAGGAAGGGAACCGGGGGCTGGCGTTAAAGATATTGTGGATTTGGAACCATGCGGGAAATGGAGCGGCGGCACACCGCCGCTCCGTTTATTCGTTTAGTAGGACTTGCTGTGTACGCCCTTGACCGCGCGGCCTGACGGATCGGCCATGTTTTTCCACTGCTCGTCCCACTCCAGTGCCGTGGGGGTAGAACAGGCTACTGACGGGCCGGAAGGCACGCACTTGGCGGCAGACTCCTGAGGGAAATGCGACTCGAAGATCGAGCGGTAATAATAGGCTTCCTTGGTGGTCGGGGTGCTGAACGGGAAGCGGAATGCCGCGGTCGCCATCATCTGATCGGTAACTTCTGCTTCCACCATTTCCTTGAGACTGTCGATCCAGGAATAGCCAACACCGTCGGAGAACTGCTCTTTCTGACGCCAGGCGACCTCGTGGGGCAGCATATCGCTGAAGGCTTCACGCAAAATGTGTTTTTCCATCTTGCCGTTGCCGCACATCTTGTCGGCCGGGTTGAGGCGCATGGCCACGTCCATGAATTCCTTGTCGAGGAAAGGCACGCGGCTTCGACGCCCCAGGCCGCCATCGACTTGTTGGCGCGCAGGCAGTCGAACATGTGCAGGGCCTGCAGCTTGCGCACGGTTTCTTCGTGGAATTCCCGGGCGTTGGGCGCCTTGTGGAAATACAGGTAGCCACCGAACAGCTCGTCGGAGCCCTCGCCGGAGAGCACCATCTTGATGCCCATGGCCTTGATGCGGCGGGACATCAGGTACATGGGGGTAGAGGCGCGGATGGTGGTGACATCATAGGTTTCCAGGTGATAGATCACCTCGCGCAGGGCATCCAGGCCTTCCTGTACCGTGTAGTGCAGTTCGTGGTGAATGGTGCCCAGATGGTCGGCGACCTTGCGGGCGGCCACCAGATCCGGTGCGCCTTCCAGGCCGACGGCGAAGGAGTGCAGCTGGGGCCACCAGGCTTCGGACTGTTCGTTGTCCTCGATGCGGCGTGAGGCAAACTGCTTGGCGATGGCGGAGATCACGGAGGAGTCCAGGCCACCGGACAGCAGCACGCCGTAGGGTACGTCGCACATCAGCTGACGCTTGACCGCGGCGGTCAGGGCGTCGTGCAGCTCGGTCACGCTGGAGGTGTTGTCCTTGACCGCGTCATAGCTTTCCCAGTCGCGCTTGTAATACTGGCGTGGCTGGCCTTCCTTGCTGTACAGCAGGTGGCCGGGAGGGAATTCCTCGATGGTCTTGCACACCGGGGTCAGGGCTTTCATTTCCGAAGCGACATAGAAGTTGCCGTCTTCGTCATGGCCGGTATAGAGAGGGATGATACCCATGTGATCCCGGCCGATCAGGTAGGCGTCCTGCTCTTCATCGTACAACACGAAGGCGAAGATGCCGTTCAGATCGTCGAGGAACTCGGGGCCTTTTTCCTGGTACAGACCCAGGATGATCTCGCAGTCGGACTGGGTCTGAAACTCGAACCCGCAGGTCAGGGTGGCTTCCAGCTCTTTATGGTTGTAGATCTCGCCGTTCACCGCCAGGGCATGGGTCTTGGCCGGGTTCAGCAGTGGCTGGGCACCGCTGTCCAGACCGACGATAGCCAGCCGTTCATGGACCAGAATGGCGTTATCACTGCTGTAAACGCCGGACCAGTCAGGGCCGCGGTGACGCAGCAGCTTGGACAGCTCCAGGGCTTTGCTGCGCAGGGCGGCGGGTTCGGATTTGAGTTCAAGAATGCCGAAAATAGAACACATGAGATCTTCCTTAATGTCTTGCCTTTTGAGAATGGGCTCAGGTTGGCAGAGTGACACCGGGATGAAAAGCAAAAATGATGAAAAGTGATAAAAAAAGCCACTTGAATTTCAAATCGGGATATTAAGTGGCTTTATTTTTTAAATGACTAAAAAAATGCGCCTTATTTTGACGATTATATAACGGGTGTCGATTGCAGCCGACTCGCCGGTGCGACCGGGTCGTCGATACGAAACCAGCCGGCAATGCTGAGCCTGTCTCGCGATGCCGGCAGCACCTCGTGCGGAAAGTCTTCCGACAGAAAGCACACCAGGGTGCCGGCCTGTGGCAAGACCCGGTGCATGACGGTTTTGCTGCGCTGGGGGTAGATCAGCAGCTCGCCGCCATCGGTGGCTTGCCAGTCTTCGTTAAGGTAGAGCACCGTGGTGAGCCGACGATTGCTGCGGCCGCGAAAGGCATCCAGGTGCTTCTTGTAAAAATCACCGTTCTGATAAAGCGCATAGTGGCACTCGTAGTCTTTCAGCCCCATAAACAGCTGGCGATTCAGTTGCTGCTGCAGATCGGCCATCAGCGCCAGATAACGGCGCTGTATCGGAGTATCACCGTCCAGCCAGCGGGTTTTATCGGTACGAACCTGCTCATTGGTCTGTTGCCGCTGCTCGCGGCCAATGCCCGCGGGGGTCAGCTCCCAGGGGGGCAGGGTCGCCAGATCATGGCGCAGGGCCGCCACCATGTCGGCATCCAGAAAGTCGGGAAAAAGCCCGATACCGGGCCCGGCAATGGCATCCACTATCCGGGTAAAATCATGTTCAAGCCGTACAACCGTATTCACATCGAAGCCTCCATCAGGAGCGCCTATGTACACCCATTGCGACTCGGGTAGCCAGAAAGAAAAACTGCATGTGAGAGGTAAGAATACTGTTCGGAGCGCCCTTTGTCAGGCTAGGGCAGGGGCGGGCGGCGAACCGGGGTGTTGCAGACATTAAAAAACCCCGAGCATTGCTGCTCGGGGTTTCTATGTGGCGGTGAGGGAGGGATTCGAACCCTCGATACGTTGCCGTATACACACTTTCCAGGCGTGCTCCTTCAGCCACTCGGACACCTCACCGTAAATTTTATTAAAGAGTGTTGTTTTCACTCTGTGCTTGCTGATGATTCATGTCCTCGGACTGACGGAGCTCGCTCCGTGGCTTTTGACCTTTTTCAGGCTTCGCCTTGGGCAGTCACTCGGACACCTCACCAGATTTTACCGGATTTTGTTGCGGATGTTACCTTCACCCTATTCGGCGTTTGGTGACGGTCTTGCCTGACCGGCCCCGCTTGGGAACGGGGCGTAATTTAACGGCTTGCCGGTGCTTGTTCAAGGCTTTTCACTAAAAAAGCGTGCGACTGGCTTAAGCCTGAGCAAGTTGCGGGCTTAGTGCACAGCCGAGGGGGTTTTCTGCGGTTCGTCGTCCTGCATCAGGAAGCCGAGCTCGGTGATTTCGAGCAGCAGTTGCTGGGTCGCCATCATGGTTTGCTGCACTATCCACAGAAACTGAGGCTGATCCATGCCGGCCTGGGTGTGCAGGTAGTCGGCCACGATCAGGCGGGGCAGATTGTCGTCGACGATATCGACAAACACCTTCAGGCTGGGGTAGTTCATGTTCAGCCGGCCAAGGTCGGCCACCAGTGCCAGCAGGGCGGTGGGGCGCACCTCGATTTCGGTGGTGAGAATGGCATCTTCATGTTCAACGAACAGTCGGCTTTCCAGTACACCGTCCTGCCCCTGCAGTTCGGAAAGGTGGATGCCGTGACAGTTTTCACAGATGTAATGGTCGATGTAGCCGGCGGTTAGCCAGCGCATGGCGATTTCTGCTGTTAACACTGATATTCCTGAAAGTGGGGCTTGAAGGGTGGCTAGTGTAAACCAAAGCTTGGGTGAGGAACATCAAAAGCCGGATACGACCGCCGTCCCCGGGTAACCAGGCCCGGCTGGGGTTGATTTTGGCGTCGAAAGCGGAAATGCTCATCATATGTTCACCAGGGAGCCATCTTGGGCTTCCTTTGCTACTGTCACAATAGTTGTTGTCACCAGAGTTACTGTTTATCTCCGATACAAGGAACGTCGACATGAAAACGCTGCTTGCTGCTATCGATCTGGAACAGGATTCGATGCTGGTGGTAAAAAGAGCCGTTGAGCTTGCCGTTCGGCTCAAGGCCAGCCTGCACCTGGTCCATGTGGTGGATGATGCACTCACCCTGTATGAGCCCATGGTGGAAATTTCGGTGCGCCACCGGCTGAAAAAGGCTGCGGAAAGCGCCCTGGCCGTTTTTTTCGATCTCTTGCCCGAGGAGCTGAAGGCTCGGGGCGGCTGCCATGTGTTAATGGGTAAACCCTACCGGACCCTGGGCAAGAAAGTTGCCGAGCTGAAGGCCGATCTGCTGATCGTGGGGCGGCATCATATCGAGCCGTTACGGGATCTCTTTGTCGGGACCACGGCCGAACGATTGCTGCGCCATTGCGATATCCCCTTGCTGATGGTCAGTACCGACGTTGCCGGTGCTTACGCGCAGGTGCTGGCGGCAACGGATTTTTCCCGCAGTTCGCACCACGCGTTGCAGGCCGGTTTGTGGCTGGCGCCGGAGGCAGACATCCGGCTGGTACATGTCTTCGAACCGCCGTTTAACGGCTTCGTGCACCACGATGAGCAGGACATGGACACCATGATTGAGCAGCAGAAGACGCGTATCCGCAATGAGGTCAACACCGAGATGGCCCATTTTCTGGCCGAGGACGACCACAGCCGGATCCGCACCGAGATCATGGCGGGCGGTGTACAGGCCTGTCTGAACGAGGCGGTGGAGCGGCATTGTCCGCAACTGCTGGTGTTGGGGACGCACGGACGTCAGGGGATCAGCCGGCTGCTGATCGGCAGCGTGGCCACCAGCTTCCTCAGTACCTTGCCCTGCGATGTGTTGGTGGCGAGATAAGTCAGCAACGGTGTTGTCTGACTGGTAACCCCAACAGACAACGGCGGGTCATGGAAGGGGCCGCAGGAATTGCCTTAGCCGACCGTCAAATGCCAGGGCCGGAAAATGCTCCTGCCGTTCCGGCATTCCCGCCATCCCTGGCGGTCAGATGGCATTTGCTGAGCGTCATAGGGACGAGGTGTCCATATATTGCTCGAAGCGTGTCGGGGGTGGTATCCCGGCACTCTCTTCGTGCGCGCCGCTCATTTCTTTAAAATAACGCTGGCCAGTCCCGATTGCTGCTGCCCACAACCAGAAAATGGGGGTTGAGCAACTGCTGCGGATTGGCGTAGCCGAGCGGCTGGCCGTTGAGCCGGATCACCCGGCCGCCGGCCTGCTCTGCCACACAATGGGCGGCGGCGGTGTCCCACAGCGAGGTGGGGTCCAGCCGCGGATAGACGTCGGCGGCGCCTTCGGCCACCAGGCACAACTTGAGCGAACTGCCCATGGCCACCAGTTCGTGCTCACCCAGCTGTTCCAGCAACAGTGGCATGGCGTCACCGGCGTGGGAGCGACTGCCCACCACCCGCCAGGGCGTACCGGGTTGATGCCTGGCCACGTTAATCACTGTTTTATTGCCCTCGGCATCGGTCTTGCTGGCGCCAAAGCCGCGGGCGGCGGTGTAGCACAGCTCCAGCGCCGGGGCATAGACCACGCCCAGTACCGGCGTGCCCTGCTCGATCAGTGCGATATTGACGGTGAACTCGCCGTTACGCTTGATGAATTCCTTGGTACCGTCGAGCGGGTCCACCAGCCAGTAACGGCCCTGTGCATCGGGGCCGTCAAACTGTTCGGTGTCTTCCTCCGACAGTACCGGCAATGCCAGTGCCAGGCGATGCAGGCGCGCGTCAATCAGCCGATGGGCGGCGGCATCGGCCTCGGTCAGCGGTGAATGATCGGCTTTTTCCTCGATGGAAAATTCCCTGCCATAAATCTCCATGATGGCGGCACCCGCATCCCGGGCAATGGCTTCCACCTCGGCAATCAGGGCGGCAGTAATATAATCTGAGTGCACCATGCTCTCCATAGGCTGACCTTGAAATAGGCCAATATGATATAAAAAAACGCGGCTTATTCCTATTTTATGCAGTCATAGCCATCCCATTAAATGATCGATTTATTCGATGATCATATCAATTCCGAACAAAGAGCCCGCTCCGACGACCCGCTCCGGGCACATCCTTGTGACGCTCAGCACATGACGTCCCTGTCATGTGATGGTCGGCGGAGCAGATCCCTTTGTCCACCTGATGCTGCAGAGTCGCCTGTTACCGCTGAAAACCACCCAATTGGCGCCCTTATGGCCATTAATATTGCACACTCTTTGAACTTTGGGCCCACTGCCGGTATCCTTGGCACCCTCTGGCGATCGCGCCTTTTTCATTTCGTTAACTGTGAGTCTGCTTCTTGATTTCCACCAACAACATCACCATGCAATTCGGCGCCAAGCCGCTGTTTGAAAATATCTCCGTCAAATTCGGTGACGGCAACCGTTATGGCCTGATCGGCGCCAACGGTTGCGGCAAGTCCACCTTCATGAAGATCCTGGGTGGCGATCTGGAGCCCAGTGCCGGCAATGTCAGCCTGGATGTCAACGAGCGGCTGGGCAAGCTGCGCCAGGATCAGTTCGCCTACGAAGAGGCGCGCGTACTGGACGTGGTGATGATGGGACATGGCGAGCTGTGGGCCGCCATTCAGGAACGTGACGCCATTTACGCCAACCTGGAAGCCAGCGACGACGACTACATGAGAGCGGCGGAGCTGGAAGGCAAGGTGGCGGAGTACGATGGCTACACCGCCGAGGCACGGGCCGGTGAACTGTTGCTGGGCGTGGGCATTGCGGTCGAACAGCACTTTGGCCCCATGAGCGAAGTGGCGCCGGGCTGGAAACTGCGGGTGCTGCTGGCGCAGGCGCTGTTTTCCAACCCGGACGTGCTGCTGCTCGACGAACCGACCAACAACCTGGACATCGACACCATCCGCTGGCTGGAAGGGGCGCTGAACGAGCGCAACAGCACCATGATCATCATTTCGCACGATCGTCACTTCCTGAACAGCGTCTGTACCCATATGGCGGATCTGGACTACGGCGAGCTGCGGGTCTATCCGGGCAACTACGACGACTACATGCTGGCCTCTACCCAGGCCCGCGAGCGACTGATGTCCGACAACGCCAAGAAAAAGGCCCAGATTGCCGATCTGCAGTCGTTTGTGGCCCGTTTCAGCGCCAACGCCTCCAAGGCCCGTCAGGCCACCTCCCGCGCCAAGCAGATCGAAAAAATCAAGCTGGAAGAAGTGAAGGCCTCCAGCCGGCAGAATCCCTTCATCCGTTTCGAGCAGGAGAAAAAACTGTATCGCAACATACTGGAAGTGGAACAGCTGGCTCAGGGCTATGGCGAGACGCCGCTGTTCAAGAACCTGAACATGCTGGTGGAAGTGGGCGAGCGCATCGCCATCCTGGGTACCAACGGCATCGGTAAATCCACCCTGGTCAAGACCCTGGTCGGTGAAATGGCCCCCAGCAGCGGTCAGTTCAAGTGGTCGGAAAACGCCAGCATCGGTTACTACGCCCAGGATCACGCTACCGACTTCGACATGGACATCACGGTGTTCGACTGGATGAGCCAGTGGCAGCAGGAAGGCGACGACGAGCAGACCATCCGCGGCGTACTGGGTCGTCTGCTGTTCAGCCAGGACGACATCAAGAAAAAGGTGGGCGTACTGTCCGGTGGTGAACAGGGTCGCATGCTGTTTGGCAAGCTGATGCTGCAAAAGCCCAACATTCTGGTGATGGATGAACCCACCAACCACCTGGATATGGAGTCTATCGAGTCGCTTAACATGGCGCTGGAGATGTATCAGGGCACCCTGATCTTCGTGTCTCACGACCGGGAGTTCGTGTCTTCGCTGGCCACCCGCATCCTGGAGCTGAGCGAGAACGGTATCCGCAACTTCAGCGGCAGCTACGAAGAATACCTGCGCGAGCAGGGCGTGGCGTAACCCGACGGACGGAGAACGACGTTTTCCGGACGACAGGACTGAGATATGAAAAACCACCGGGGGCCATGTGCCCCCGGTGGTTTTTTTAGTGCGGGATAAGTGTTAGCGCAGGATCAGCAGCGGTACCCGGGCAGAACCGATCATGGCGGTGGTGGTACTGCCGACCAGCAGCTGGCGAATGCGGGAATGACCGTAGGCGCCCATGACCATCATGTCGATGTCATGCTCCTGCTGATACGCCGGCAGCACCTGGTCCACGTCACCGGCCACGATGTGCGTCCTGGCATCGATACCGGACTGGTTCAGCACATCAAAGGCCCACTTGAGCTGTTCCCGGTGATCATCGGTGTCGGCCCCGACCAGCACGATATGCAGCTCAAGCCCCTTGAACAGCGGCTCTGGGCCAGCATTTCCACTCCCTTGCGGGTGGTGGCGCTGCCATCAAACGCCAGCATGACTTTTTGTGGCGCCTTGAATTCACCCTGAGTCACCAGAATGGGGCGATGCAGCGCGCGGATCACCTGCTCGACATGACTGCCGAGATGAGCAAAGGGGGAAGCGGACGCTTCGCCGTGACGGCCCAGTACCAGCAGTCGGGTATCGGGCTCGAATTCGACCAGGGTGTCGACCAGGTCGCCGTGGCGCTGCAAGGTCGTCGGTGCCGTCACCCCGGCAACCATGGCGCGGTCCCGGGCCGCTTCGAGCATCAGCTGGCCCTGCTCCACGGCCAGTTTACTGCGCCGGGCATCCAGCTCGGCCAGTTGTTCCAGCAGGTGCTCCTGGCTGCCCAGGCCAATGCTGCCACTGAAATCACTTTTGACCGGGGCGCTTTCCTTGTCTTGTACATGCAGAAAGATCAGTGGTGCTTCGAGACGCAGGCTGGCCCAGCTGGCGCAGTCGCATACCGCGCTGGCGTGGCTGGAGCCGTCGATACAGGCCATTACATTGGTCGTCATACAATTTCCTCTCTTAGTGGCCCATCAGCTTTTCGACAGCCTTGGGATCGTTGTGCTCGGCAAAGCGATCCACCAGGGTGGCGCTGGCTTCATTCAGACCGATGATGTCGACGTCGGTACCGTCCCGGCGGAAGGTCAGTATCACCTTGTCCAGGGCACTGATGGCGGTAATATCCCAGAAGTGGGCCCGGCTCAGATCGATACGTACCCGGCCGACCACTTCCTTGAAGTCGAAGGCGGCGACAAACTGCTCGGCGGAGGTAAAGAACACCTGACCCACCACCCGGTATTCCCGGGTGCCGTCGTCGGCTTTTTCGGAGCCCACATACAGGATCTGCCCCACCTTGTTGGCGAAGAACAGGGCGCTGAGCAGTACCCCCACCAGCACACCATAAGCCAGATTGTGGCTGTATACCACGGTGGCGACGGTGGCAATCATCACCACGCTGGAACTGCCGGGATGGGCTTTCAGGTTGATGATGGAACTCCAGCTGAAGGTACCGATAGAGACCATGATCATCACCGCCACCAGCGCCGCCATCGGGATCTGGGAGACCCAGGGGCCGAGGAATACCACCATGATCAGCAGCACCACGCCCGCCACCAGGGTAGAAAGCCGGCCGCGGCCGCCGGATTTGACGTTGATCACCGACTGGCCAATCATGGCGCAACCGGCCATGCCGCCCAGGGCACCGGTGGCAATGTTGGCCAGCCCCTGGCCCTTGCATTCCCGGTTCTTGTCACTCTTGGTGTCGGTCAGATCGTCCACTATGGTGGCGGTCATCATCGACTCGAGCAGACCCACGATCGCCAGCGACAGCGAGTAGGGGAAGATAATGGCCAGGGTCTCGAGGTTGAGCGGCACCTCGGGCCACAGGAATACCGGCAGGCTGTCCGGCAGTTCGCCCATGTCACCCACGGTGCGTACATCGATACCGAAGGCAATGGCAACCAGGGTCAGGCTGATAATGCACACCAGCGGGGAGGGCAGCAGCCTGCCCACCACCGGCACCAGCGGCAACAGGTAGATGATGCCCAGGCCGGCGGCGGTCATGGCATAGACATGCCAGGTGACGTTGGTCAGTTCGGGCAGCTGGGCCAGAAAGATCAGGATGGCGAGGGCGTTGACGAAGCCGGTGACCACGGAGCGGGACACGAAGCGCATCAGTTCACCCAGGCGCAAATAGCCGGCGAGGATCTGCAGTACCCCGCACAGCAGGGTGGCGGCCAGCAGATATTGCAGGCCATGTTCCCTGACCAGGGTCACCATCAGCAGCGCCATGGCGCCGGTGGCGGCGGAGATCATGCCCGGACGGCCACCGGCGAAGGCGATGACCACGGCCATGCTGAAGGAGGCATAGAGACCGATTTTAGGGTCGACGCCGGCGATAATGGAGAAGGCAATGGCTTCCGGGATCAGCGCCAGGGCGACCACCAGGCCGGCGAGCACGTCTCCCCTTATGTTGAAGAACCAGGTTTGCTTGAGACTGGGCAGCATGATTGTTGTTCCAAGGTTGCAGGTAGATAGGGGCGGTGGATCATACCCCGGCATAAACGGACGGCAGCGGCCGAAACACAGGGGCAGATATAGAGAACGGCGAATACGGGACGCCACAGGACATGACAACGACAGGGCTAGGGCGGCGTAATCACTTTATTCATAAATGTCATAAATAATTAATTTTTATAAGCTTTGTCATTCTCAGAGCCGGTATTATAGATACTAAGGCCATCGGGAACAAGATTGAGCCCAAATCAAAGAGTTGGTGCGCTTTTTGCTTTATAAAGTCTAATGTTTTCACAAGATCAGGGGATGTAATATGTACAACATGAGGATTCTGAGTAGTCAACTGCTGCATGGCTTGCAGTATATAGGGCTGCTGCTGGTGGCGCTTGCCACGCTGGTGGCGGTAGGGATGGAAGTGCACACCATGTGGATGGCCCGGGCCGTGACCCTGGCGGATCTGCTGCTGATGTTCATCTATCTGGAAGTGCTGGCCATGGTGGCCATTTATCTGCAGTCCGGCAAGCTGCCGATCCGGATCCCGCTGTATATCTCCATAGTGGCACTGGCACGTTACCTGATCCTGGACATGAAGGGCATGGACAGCTGGCGTTTGATCACGGTGGCAGGCGCCGCTTTGGTGCTGGCCATCACCATTTTGGTGATTCGTTTCGGTCATATCCATTACCCCTATGACAAGGGTGAGAGCGGACACTGACATGAAGCGAAGGGCCGGGCAGGTAACCGCTCGGCCCGGTCTTGCTTGCGGTTAGCCGGTGCTTTCTATGACGTGGCGGGCAAAACCGCTGCCGGCCTCTTCGTAGATATTGAAGATATCGTCCGCGCCCATGTCTCTGAGCTGGGCGCCTTCTTCCGGGTAGCAGATAATGGCCGCCACCTTGCCTTTGAAGTGGTTATGACGGATCTGCTCCAGGGCGTAGAGGTTACCCGCATGGTTCGGCATGGCCAGGAAGATATATTCCAGCTGTTCGCTGATATTGGTCTTGTCCCAGAAATCCGAGTCCGATGCGTCGCCTTCCAGGGCATTGATGTTCAGCTCCTGCAATAGCCGGATCTTTTTCTTGTCGCTGTCGATACCCAGCAACTGGCCCGGATAACGTTGTTCCAGCTCCATGTAGGCGCCCTGGCCGATACGGCCCATCCCGATAATCAGCACCTTGACATCACCTAGCTGAATGGGCATGTCGTCCGGGTGCAGATGCAGTGTTTCCCTGGGTTGGAAGCGACTCATCAAGCGGCGATAGATGTTTTCATTTTCGGCGTTCAGGGGGGCCGACACCATGAAGGACACCGCCAGTGCGATGGAGGCGACAATCACCCAGTCGTTGCTGAGCAGGCCCTGCTTGGCCGCCAGGGCGGCAACGATGAGGCCGAACTCCGAATAGTTGGTCAGACTGAAGGTGGCCAGCAACGAGGTACGGATGCGCAGGCCGCAGCGTTTGTAAAACAGGAAGTACAGCAGGCTTTTCAGCGGCATCACCAGCAGCAGTATGGCCGCAATCCACAGGGCGTCGATGGTGGGCATGCCGTTGAGGCCGATGCTCAGGAAAAACGCCACCAGAAACAGCTCTTTCATGTTGAACAGGGACTTGGCCAGCGACGAGGCGCTGTAATGGGAGGCCAGCATCATGCCGATGACCAGTGCCCCCAGATCGCCCTTGAGCCCGACCAGTTCGAAGCCACCCACGCCCACCACCAGCGCCAGAAACACCGCAAACAGGGTTTGCAGCTCGCCGTGACCGCTGCGCTCCAGTACCCTGAAAAACAGCGGCCGCAGCAACGGCAGCAGCACCAGCAGGCCCAGCGCCCAGGGGCTGGGAACCTTGCCGCTGGAGACGGTTAAAAAGGCCACCGCGAACAGGTCCTGCATGACCAGCACGCCGATGGCGATACGACCATAGAAGGTGTTCATGTCACTGCGCTCTTCCAGCACCTTGACCGCAAAGACGGTACTGGAAAAACTGAGCGCAAAGCCCATCAGCATGGCCTGGCGCCATTCCAGCTCCAGTGCCAGGCTGAAGCCGATGGTTTTTATCGCCAGTAACACCAGGGTAAACAGCAGGGTCGAAAAAATAATATGGCCGGTGGCCGTGCCCCAGACTTCTTTTTTCAGCAGGGTCTTGATGTCCAGCTTGAGTCCGATGCTGAACAGCAGCAGCGTGACCCCCAGGTTGGCGAGGGTATCGAGGGTGGCATTGCTTTCATAACCCATGGCGTTGAGCACGAAGCCCGCGGCCAGAAAACCAATCAGGGGGGGAAGGTTAACCAGATAAACAGCCAGGCCGCAGCCAAAGGCAATAGCGATAAAAATGGGATCCATTAGTGCTTCTTATTATTACTGAGTCAGAACAGGTCGATATCGGCGACGGATGAATAAACATGCTGCGGACGGAACGGCATTTTGTCAATGTCCGCGACCTGACTGACGCCGGTCAGCACCAGTACCGTTTCGAGCCCGGCCTGAAAGCCGGCCAGAATATCGGTGCGCAGGTTGTCACCGACGATCAGGGTGTTTTCCGAGTGGGCATCCATGTGATTGAGCGCGGCCCGTACTATCCAGGCGCTGGGTTTGCCGACATAAAACGGCTTCTTGCCGGTCATGCGTTCGATGGGGGCGCAGAGCGCACCGCAGGCCGGGTGCATGTGCGGGCCATGGGTATCCGGATTGGTAGCAATAAAACGGGCTCCCTCGGACACGAAGCGGGCCGCCATCTGGATCATGCTCCAGTTGTAGTTGCGGGTTTCACCCACCACCACGAAGTCGGGGTCGATATCGGTAATGGTAAAGCCGGCCTTGTACAACTCGTGGATCAGGGCGCCTTCACCGATGACATAGGCTTTTTCGCCACTCTGGCGTTTGAGAAAATCGGCGGTGGCCATGGCCGAGGTATAAAAACAGCTTTCCGGTACTTCGATGCCGGCAGAATAGAAGCGGTTTTGCAGATCCCGGGGGGTCTGAGCCGGGTAATTGGTGAGAAACAGCAGGTTGATGTCTTGCTCCAGTACCCGGCGCACAAAGCTGTCGGCGCCCGGAATCAGGTCGTTGTTATGCAGAATGACGCCGTCGATATCGCAAATCAGGTTTTTCTTGTCCACTCATGCTCTCCTTGAAACCCGTATCTGGTAGGCCGGAGCGAGCTCCGGTCTTTTTCTACTGTCAGCGCAGCTATGACAAATTGATGACCAGCGTCACCGTTTTATTACCTATCCACGCAGCCGAGCAGGGGACCGAGCTGATTCATGCGTTGCCCAATGGTGGTGGCTCGCCGCTGGACGTAGGTCGATGGTCGGCTGGCATGATACACCCGGGGATTGGGCAGTACGGCGGCGAGCAGGGCGGCCTGGTGGCGAGTGAGCCGGTCGGCGGAGGTATTGAAGTAGGCGTTGGCCGCCGCCTCGGCACCGTAGATACCGGGGCCAAACTCGGCGATGTTCAGATACAGGGTCAGGATGCGGTCTTTCGGCAAGATCAGTTCCAGCATGGGGGTGTAAATCGCTTCCAGCACCTTGCGGGTGACACTGCGGCCCGGCCACAGGTACAGGTTTTTGGCGGTTTGCATGGTAATGGTGCTGCCGCCGCGCAACCGGCCCTGATGGCGGAATTCGCTGAATACATCGGCAAAGGCATCCCAGTCGAAGCCCCGGTGGCGACAAAACTTATTGTCTTCGGCCGCAATCACCGCCATTTTCAGGTGGCCGGAAAGGCGGGAAGAGGGTTGCCAGTCTTTGGACAGGGATTCACCTTCAAACAGGCGGATCACCATCAGCGGGGTGACCGGCACCGGCACGTAACGATACAGCAGGGTCAGCAGTAGCGGGGCCAGGATCAGCAGGCCCAGCAACCAGCGGAAACAGCGTTTTAAAAAAGAAAGCATCGTTCGGGCGTTCCCATGGTGATGTTGTCGGGCGTATCAGCGATGAATGAGCGGATGTTGGCCCGGGTGAGGCATGTTTTTGACCTTTCGGTTATTTTTGGGCGACTGTCGTGACCGAAATTTTGTTATCTTTAACCTAATGGGTTTTCGGAGCTCGCTTCAACCACCGACTCGTCACTTATCGGTTGATAAACAGTCGGTTAACAAGCGAACAGTTCATCAGTCACCGGTTCATCAACAAGCGGTTTTTAAATAGCGGAGAAACGCCATGTCCACGTTTATCAGTGAATTGCCCAAGGTGGAGCTGCACCTGCATATAGAGGGAACCCTGGAGCCGGAAATGGTGTTTGCTCTGGCCAGGCGCAATGGTATCACCCTCGATTACCAGGATGAAAGCGCCCTCAAGGCGGCCTACCAGTTTGCAGACCTGCAGTCTTTTCTCGATGTGTACTATCAGGGCATGCAGGTCTTGCTGACCGAGCAGGATTTTTTCGATCTGACCTGGGCTTATCTTGTGCGGGCCTATGCCGACCGGGTACGCCACGTGGAGATCTTTTTCGACCCCCAGGCCCATACCGGGCGTGGTGTGCCCCTGGCCGCGGTGGTGAGCGGCATTCATCGGGCGCTGGAGCAGGCCCGGCAGCAGTGGGGGCTGACCAGTCGCCTGATCATGTCGTTTCTGCGTCATCTGTCGGAAGCGGAGGCCTTCGAGACCCTGCATCATGCCGAACCCTTCCGTCAACAACTGTCGGGCATCGGCCTCGACTCGGCGGAAAAGGGCAATCCGCCGACCAAGTTCAGTCAGGTTTATGCCGCCGCCCGGGAACAGGGATATCGGCTGGTGGCCCATGCCGGTGAAGAAGGGCCGGCCGGCTATATTCGTGATGCGCTGGATATTCTGCAGGTCGAGCGTATCGATCACGGGGTGGCGGCCATTACCGATCCGCCATTGATGGCCCGGCTGGCCCAGGAACGTATTCCCCTTACCGTGTGCCCCTTGTCCAACCTCAAACTGAACGTCATAAAGAGCATGGCCGAGCACCCCATGCTCCAGCTGCTGCACGCGGGACTGTGCGTCACCGTCAACTCCGATGATCCGGCCTATTTTGGCGGCTACATGAATGCCAATTTTGAGGCGCTGCAACAGGGGCTGGGAGCCAGCAATGAGGAATTGTTGCAACTGGCGCTCAACGGGGTTGAAGCCTGCTGGCTGTCGCCGGAAGAAAAAGCGGTGCTGACGCGAGAAATCAGGGATTACGGTGAGCAGGCCGGTATCGCACTGCAGCACTAAAGAGTTGGCCGAAGGTGCCGATAACATGCGTAACGATGAACAGGAGAGCTGACGTGCGCATTATCTTTCTAGTTGCAGGGTTGACCCTGTGCACCGGCACCTGGGCTCAGCCTCGGACCTATATGGCGAATATGGAACAGTCTTTGTGGCGGCTCACCTCCGACTCGGCGGTGGAGTGCCGGCTGGAGCATCCCATTCCCGGCTTTGGCGCCGGCGCCTTTATCAGCCGGGCGTCCAAAAACATCAACCTGGTGTTTGCGCTCACCCCGCTGAAGGCGATGGCGCGCACCCAGTCGGCCGCGCTGAAGAGCGAGCCGCCGCAATGGCAGCCGGGGCGGACGTCGCGTCACCTGACCAAGGTGACGTTTTATCAGCAGTTCGATGCCATGGTCGAGCAACAGTCGGCCTGGGTGATGCTGGATGAACTGAGCGAAGGGCGCTGGCCGACCTTTTATTTCGATGACTGGTATCGTAATGACCAGACGACCGGTGTCGGGTTGTCCTCGGTCAACTTTCGTGCCCGTTACGCCGCCTTTCTCGACTGTCAGGCCAACCTGTTGCCCTACAGCTTCGAGGATATTGCCTTCAGCGTGCTCAATTACGTCAACAACAACGATGAGTTAACTGCCCATTCCAGCCAGCGACTGGCGATGATTGCCGACTATGTGAAGGCCGATCCCAATATCGGTGAAGTGGTGATCAATACCTATACCGACAGTTTTGGGACCGCCTACCACAACAAGCAGTTGTCGGTGCGCCGGGCCGAGGCCATCAAGGAACAGTTCATGGCACTGGGGCTTCCCGAGGGGGCCATCAGTCTGGAAGGTCATGGCGAGCGTCGTCCCGTCGCAGACAACCATACTCCGGAAGGGCGAGACACCAACCGCCGGGTGGTGATCAGTCTGGGCCGTGATCGACTGTAAGGCATCATGGTTGGCAAAGAGGTTGTCATAACTCGATCCAGGCCATGGAAGTGACTCGTTCGACCCCGTATGATTCCTCGTTCCATTAATCAAGGCCAACATGAGAGTTGCTCATGTCACAAGCCCCCGGATCTTCTCCCCGCCAGCCCGTTGCAGCCATCACCCAGCTCGAATACCCCAGGGGAGGGTGACAAGTATCACTTGCTCAAGGACAGCAGTCGCGAAGTAGTGCTGCTGGAAATCGAGCTGCTGGACTGAGGAGTGGTTAAATCGTCGGTTGGCGCCGATGCCGGTTGGTTTTTCGCGCCGCCTTAGGTAGTTTATGGCCTTTGTCTTTTTAGGGATTCAATATGATCTGGTTGATGTATCTGGCTCTGGGGGCCTTTGCCGGCACCCTGGCCGGATTGTTTGGTGTGGGCGGTGGGCTCATTATCGTGCCGGTGCTGATTATCAGCTTTAAATTGCAGGGGATCGGCGGTGATCTGGTGACCCACATGGCGGTGGGGACCTCGCTGGCCACCATCATGTTCACTTCGTTGAGCGCCATTCATACCCACCATGGTCGCCGAGCCATCGACTGGCGTCTGGCGGCGTTGCTGTCCGTCGGTATCGTGGTGGGGGCCTGGCTGGGCGGTTATACCGCCGACAAGCTCTCTGGCCCTCTGTTGCAGCGTCTGATTGGTTTGTTCGCCTGGCTGATGGCGGCGCAGATGTTGTTTGGTCTGGCACCCAAGGGCGGCGCCCGGCTGCCCGGCAAGCCGGTGCAGGTGGCGGTGGGCGGCATTATCGGCTGGGCCTCGGGTATTTTCGGTATCGGCGGTGGCTCGCTGACGGTGCCGTTTCTCAGCTGGTGTTCGGTGCCCATGCAGCGGGCGGTGGCGGTATCGTCGGTGTGCGGCTTTCCCATCGCGCTGGTCGGGGCGCTCAGCTACGTGGTACACGGCATGGCACATCAGGCTTGCCGGACGAAGCCTGGGGTTATGTCTACCTGCCGGCGATGATCGGCATCAGCCTGGCCAGCATGCCCTTCGCCCGTTTCGGCGCCATACTGGCGCACAAGCTGTCGGCCCCGGTACTAAAACGTGCCTTTGCGGTATTTTTACTGCTGGTCGGCGCCAAGTTCCTGCTTTTCCCGGGCTGAAGAGGGTGAGGGTGAAGCGTGAGGAGAAAGGGAACGCTTGCCTCCCCACGTTTTATCCCTCACTCCTCATGTTCCCTGGCGATCAGCCAGTCATCGATACGGGCCACCAGCCACATCACCAGCAGGCCGGTGGCAATCAGCAGCAGGTATTCCAGCCAGCTCATCGTTTCCTGATCTCCCGGATTCCCGCCTCGTAACGGCCCTTGTCACTGTCGATCTGGGTCTGAAAGTATTTCAGGAACCACATGTACTGCTCGGGCCATTCCCCGAGCAGGGCTTCTATTTCCGCGTTCATCGCCCGGGTATCGGCGGTGATGTCGGCAGTGGGGTAGGGCGCCATGGCGGGGCGAATGATCAGCTCGTAGCGATGCTGTTTGGCGTTGTAGACGCTGAGCACCGGTATTACCCTGGCACCGGTGAGTTTTACCAGCTTGGGCAAGGCCGGCAGGGTAGCCTTGAGCTCGGCAAAAAAGGGCACGAAGAGGCTGGCTTCCCGACCGTGATCCTGATCCGGCAGATAGAAGAAATGCTTGCCGTTCTTGATGGTCTTGATCACCGCCTTGATGCCCGCGTCGCGTTCGTAGACGATGCCGTCGAACCGTGCCCGCTGGCGGTTGATGAACCAGTCAAACACCTCGTTCTTGGCGCTGTGCATCATGGTGCACATGGGCAGGCCCAGCGAGGTGAGATAAAGGCCGCCGGCGTCGATGGCCCAGGTGTGGGGGATCATGAAGATGATTTTTTCGTCTGCCGCCAGGCAGGCATCCAGGTGTTCCTGCCCCTGAATCACGAAACGGCCTTGCAGATAGTCACGGCTGCGAGCGGTCCACTCGCCATAACCCATGAAGGTCATCAGCCCGGTACGAATGGAGTCCAGTAGCATCTGCTCGACGTCATGGTCGGGCAGCTCGGGAAAACACAGCCGGATATTGGTTCGGGCGATATAGCACTGTTTCTTGGCAAGCCTCACCAGCAAGGGCGCAAGAGCACCGGCGACGGCATCGCGCACTCGCACCGGCAACCAGGCCAGCAGCCACAGCAAACCGATGGACAGCCAGGTTGGCCAGTATCTGGGGTGCAGATAATGACGTTTGAATTCAAGGTCATAAACAGGATCGGACCCGGACATAACAACTTCCTTTCGATGACAAGGCGGCAAGTGTAAGAAAAAAACCGAGTGAAATCACCTGTTACGCCGGGGGCGGAAGTAATCCCGGTTCTGGTAAAAGGCAGGGTCGTCATTGGCCGGCCACCAGTCGGGGATGCCCAGCAACGGCAGTGGCAACAGCGGGCGCGGCCGGTCGAACAACGCATCCTGTTCGAGGTGGGCCGCCAGCCGGGCATCCAGCAGCGGATAACGTCGGGTTGCGGGCAATGTAAAGAAGGTACTGTCCAGCTCCAGCACCACGCATTTACCGGTCATGCCGATAAAGGGCGCCAGTGCCTGCTCGTACAAGGCATGGCCGAAGACAAAGGGTTGCCAGTCTTTTCCCCAGCGGTGACGTTCGCTCAAAAATAGCCGTTGCCAGTCGTGTTCCCGCAGCCAGTGTTCTGCCTCTGTTTTATCCTTTACCGCCAGTACCAGGCCGCATTCGTCGAAGTGGGTGATCCGGTCGCGCCGTGGCGTGCGCGTGCCGAGTCCGACGCTGGCGATATCGGCCATGTGCAGCCGGTTGAGCAACGCCTTGGTACGGGGAAACAGCGCCCAGATCACGGCACCGAACAAGTCATGCCAGTTGGCGCTGCGGGTCGGTACCATGCACTGGGCCACCGCCTGCTCGTAGTAACAGTTCAGCTCGGCAAAATGGCCCTCATCGATAAAACGCACCGGCAAATTGGCGGCCAGAGCCTGGTTCAGCTCGGCCAGGGTCGGCCACCGCGGCGTGGTGATGTCGACCAGGCCGGCCAGCTGCGCCAGCACGGCATTACGCCCGGTAACATGGGGATCCCAGTCCATTATGACTACCTGCATGGATGAAAACGCGCAAGGATACCCCTAGTCGGGGCCGAGATCACCTTCGGGGGCGAGTTCAAGTGTATGAAATGGTTTGCTGGTAGCCTGTACATCGGCCAAAGGGCCCGCTCCTCCGACGTGCCAGTGATGCTCCGGCGCTGCCTTTTAGCGACGTCAGCAGGCAACTCGGTATTCAAGAAGAGACAACAGAGATTGCCTCGGCCGACCGTCCGCTTCAGGGATGAAGCGGCTGAGCGTACACGGATGTATTTACAGCGTGTCGGCGGAGACAACTGTGTTGTCTCTGAACTGCGGGATTGGCATGACACAAGGCTGAAAAAAGGCAGCCTCTCGGCTGCCTTGGTGCGTTATTTTGCTTTGGACTTCATCGCCCGGCGAATGCAGAGGGCGGCGCCGCCCCAGGTGATGCCGAGTCCGATCAGCATCATGATGATGGCTCCGGTGCTCATACGGTGGTCTCCTTCTTGCTGCTGGCGTTGATGATGATGGCGACCACCAGCATCAGTGCAATCATGCCCCAGCCGATGAAGGTCACTTCATTATTGGAGTAGCCGCCGTAGTTTTCGCGGAAGGCACCCAGAATGTTGTTGAACAGGATCACCACCAGAATACCGATGGACACAAAGCGGATGCAGATGGTCCACCAGGCGCCGATGGTGAACTCGGACAGCCGGTTGGCATGGCCACGGAAGTCTTCCAGCCGGCACAGCCAGCCGACCAGCAACAGTTCCAGCAGGCAGGAACCGAGCAGGGCGATGTTGTTGATGAAATAGTCCACCAGATCCAGTAGCAGCAGGCCACCCTGGGTGATGAACAGCAGGCTGACTACCAGGCCGGTAGAGCAGAAAATGGTGGCAGTTTTCTGGCGGCTCCAGCCCAGCTTGTCCATCAGGCCGGTGGTGACGGCTTCGGAGATGGAGATGTGGGAGCTGATGCCGGCAAACACCAGCGCCAGGAAGAACAGCGGTCCCATCACGCCGGGGGCGGGCAGCAGGTTGATGGCGGTGGGCAGGGTCACGAAGGCCAGGCCGACGCCGGAGCTCACCACTTCGGTCAGTTCCTTGTCCTGGGCGTTGGCCATGTAGCCGAGGGCACCGAAGATCATGATGCCGGCCAGCATGGAGAAGCCGCAGTTCATCAGTACCGTCATGAAGGCGTTGTTGTTGATGTCGGATTTTTCCGGCAGATAGCTGGCGTAGGACAGCATGATGGCAAAGCCGACACTCAGGGTGAAGAAAATCTGACCGTAGGCGGCAGACCATACCTTGAGATCCCAGATCTTGCTGAAGTCGGGCTCCAGCAGCCAGTTGATGCCGTTCAGCGCGCCGGGCAGGAATACGATGCGGCCAATCAGCAGCAATACCATCACAAACAGCAGCGGCATCAATACCTTGTTGACCTTTTCGATACCGCCTTTCACGCCCCGGTAGGTGGCGAAAAAGCTGGCGGCCCAGGCCAGGCACAGCGGCAGCAACAGGTGCCATTGCAGGCCACCCAGGTTGGACGGTGCACTGCCGTCGGCCAGGCCCAGAAACTCACCGAAGAAGAAGCCGTTGCTGTCTTCGCCCCAGGCCTGGGTGAAGGCAAAATAGGCATAGGAAATGGCCCAGGCGATCACCACCACATAATAGAAGGCGATGATGGCCGAGATCATGACCTGAAACCAGCCCAGCCACTCGAAACGGTTGTTGAGGGCTTTCAGGGTCTTGGGGGCGCCGGAGCGGTATTTGTGACCCAGGGTAAACTCCAGGATCATGAAGGGAATGCCCGCGGTCAGCATGGCAAACAGGTAAGGAATGAAAAAGGCACCGCCGCCATTCTCATAAGCCATGTAAGGGAAGCGCCAGATGTTACCCAGGCCGACGGCAGAGCCGACGGCGGCGAGGATAAAGCCGGTGCGAGAACCCCATTGTTCTCGTTTCATAAGGACTCCAAATCAGGACGTATCAGATGTTAAGGATAAACAAACGGAGCGCAGAGTAGGGAGGCGCCGCCATAAAATCAACGCGCCTGCTTGCCGGTCTGGCGTATATTTGCCCTATAACCAAGGGTTGAGTCAGTTTTTTTTGGTTATTCTTGTTATTTTTTATTGTTAATGCAGTGTGATGTTTTGATTATTCCCTCATTGCTGGTTTATCTGTGTTTTTTGCATTTTAAGAATAATCGTCGTTAAGGCTCCGGTTCGGCAGCAGTGGGTGCTGTTCGGTGTTTATGCGTTGGCTGTCAGCAAAGCGATTGAAAAACAAGGTGTTATTTTTAAGGTTCTGAATAAAAAAGCAGGCTTTGATGCTGCTTTATGTTTTATTGCGGTTTTTTAATGGCAGAGCGGTGAGCCGGGTGTGAGCAGAGCCTGTTAAGCCAGTGATAATGCATTGTTTATCCGTCTCTGTCCGTCGTTAACCTATTATAAAAGCTAATGCTGTGATCGAATAAAAGTGGGTTGATCCGGGGTCGGGTGCTCACTATCCTGTGCCCGAAATCAGCTCAGGAGGCGCATCATGATCACCCTAAAATTCCAGACCCAAGACCAGTCACATTTCCAGCAAACTACGGTTCATAAAACAACGGCTCATAAAGCTACAACTCAACTGAACCTGTTGAGCACTTTCGGCCTGTGGTTGCACCGTACCCGTACTCGCCGCGAGCTCGCCGAACTGCCGAGTTATCTGCTGAAAGACATCGGACTGAACGAATCCGACCGCTATCAGGAAATCAGCAAGCCGTTCTGGCAACAATAATCTCCAGCAAGGATGCGCCCGATAAAAAAGCCGCTGACGTTCAGCGGCTTTTTTGTGTCTGCAGCATCGGTAGTGACTGCTTGGGCAAGGATCAGCCGAAGAGGAAGAAATACCCCGCCAGCATGCCGATACAGGCCAGGTTGAGCACAAAACCGGCCTTCATCATATCCTTCTGGCGGATGTGGCCGGAGCCGAACACGATGGCATTGGGCGGGGTAGCCACCGGCAGCATGAAGGCACAGGAGGCGGACACCGCAATGACCGAGGCCACCATGACCGGCGTCAGCCCCAGGCCCTCGCTACCGCCACGAACACCGGAATCAACAGCGCCGCACTGGCGGTGTTGGAGGCCAGCTCGGTCAGGAACACCACGAAGGCGGTCACGGCCAGCAGGATCACAAAGGGATTGGCGTTACCCAGCATCTCGGCCAGATGATGGGCCAGAAACAGGCTGGTACCGGTTTCCTTCAGTACATGACTCAGGGTCAGGCCACCACCAAACAACAGCAGCACGCCCCAATCGGTGTGTTTTTCTATGTGTTTCCAGTGGGCTACCCGGGTGATTCCGATCAGGGCGATGGCCAGCAGCGCCACCAGAGAATCGAAGGCCGCCAGGCCGCCCAGGACCCTGGACAGGGTGCCGGAGAAAATCCACAGCAACACCGTCAGAGCAAAGATAGCGAGGGTGATCTTGCGCTGACCGGTCAGGTTGATGTGCACCTCGGTCATCTCGATACGTTCGCCGAGTTTGGGACGGAAGATCAGATACAGTACCAGAATGGCCACCGGCAGCAGCAGCAGGGTAATGGGCAGGCCCAGTGCCATCCATTCGCTGAAGCTCAAACCGACTTCGGCGGCAGCGATGGCGTTGGGCGGACTGCCGACCAGGGTGGCGATACCACCGATGCTGGCGCTGTAGGCCACGCCCAGCAGCACAAAGACATAGGTGCTGCGATGGCGCTGCTCATCCAGACAGCTCAGCAGGCCCAGTGCCAGCGGCAGCATCATGGCGGTGGTGGCGGTATTGCTGATCCACATGGACAGAAAGGCGGCGGTGGTAAACAGCAACAAGACGGCCACACCCAGCCGACCCCTGGCCAGTTGCAGGATCCGGCCGGCAATCAGCCGGTCGAGCTGTTGGCTGTGCATGGCCGCCGCCAGTGCAAAACCGCCCAGAAACAGAAAGATGATGGAGTTGGAAAAATTGCTCAAGGCGTCATTGGTGTTCAAAATGCCGAGCAGGGTGGCCAACAGCGGCACCAGGAGGGCGGTGATGGTAATATGAGTGGCTTCGGTCAGCCAGAGCACGGCAATAAACACCAGCAGGCTCAG
Source organism: Oceanisphaera psychrotolerans (assembly GCF_001870485.1). Taxonomy (GTDB): domain Bacteria; phylum Pseudomonadota; class Gammaproteobacteria; order Enterobacterales; family Aeromonadaceae; genus Oceanimonas; species Oceanimonas psychrotolerans. The sequence goes on from NZ_MDKE01000003.1 coordinate 42,699, forward strand.
CCCCTTGTTGACGCCGGGCTCATAAGGCAGTGTATTCAGCAAGAGCAGAAACAGGATCAGGCTGGCGCAGAGAATGCCCCACTTTGCCCTCATATTAACACTTTGCTGCGGAATCTCGTCAGACATGTCTTTTTCTCGTTATGTAATTGTTTTTTATAAGGTTGTGAGTATATCACCAGTCGGCGGACACAAAAGATGATGGCGTTGGCAAAACGACGTGTTTTTTCGGTGCCACGCTGGACGATATTGCTGTGCGGGCTGATGGTGCTGCTGTTGCTGATGACTTATGGCGTCAACCAGTATCGTCAGCATCGCTATTATCTGGCGCTGCAACAGCAGGCAGAGCCGGTACTGGAAGCCCTGCGTCATCTGCAACACCGGGTGAACATCGACGCCGAAAACGGCCTCCTGCGGAATGAACGGGTCAGGACGCTGTCGTTGCAGGTAGTGAGTTTTGTACGGTATCTCGAAGGCTGAGCCGGCCAGAGAGCAGCCTCGACGCCGTGATCGACGAGTTGAATCGTTATCTGGGCAAGCTGCGAGCCTTGCAGGATGCGGATGTTCGCAGTCGCTACCACATGCAGGCCATTACCGACAGCGTGCAGCGGGCCGCCCCCTTGTCGAACGGCGCGGCTTTCGAGCAGTTGGTGCAACGCAGCCGGCTGTATCTGAATGCGCCCAGCCTGTTATTTGTGTACGCGCTCGAGGATGAAGCCGAACGTTTGCAGCAAAGCGCTCCGCTCGAGCAGCGGGAGTTCTTCTATTACCACCAATTTTACCGACACAGCCTGGAAGAGATGATCCGCCTGCGCGAGCAGATTGTGGTAGATGATATTGCCGTGCTGCGCACACAGAAAACGGTGTGGCAGCAGCAGGCCGAATCCTGCTGGGAAACCCTGCTCACGGTGCTGGCTCTGGTGCTGCTGTTGTCTTTCAGTCTGGGGCTGGTATGGCTGGCGGGGAGCAACCGGCAGCTGCGGGAAAGCAGTCAGGCCTCGTTCGCACTGGCCCGGGCCAAAGCCGACTTTCTGGCCAACATGAGTCACGAAATTCGCACTCCCATGAACGCCATTATCGGTTTTTCTTCCCTGTTGCAGCAGACACCACTGGACGTGCAGCAGGCCGAATATCTGAAGAAAATCAAGAACTCTTCCGAAAACCTGCTGTTGCTGATCAACGACATTCTGGATCTGACCAAGGTGGAGGCGGGCAAACTGGAGCTGGAAGATATCGAATTTGATCTCGATGAACAGCTCGAACGACTGTCCGGGCTCTTCGCCGATATGTCCGAACAAAAGCAGCTGGAGGTCATTATCAACAAGGCTCCCGAGGTGCCGGATTGCCTGCGTGGCGATCCGCTGCGGCTGGGTCAGGTGCTGGTCAATCTGGTCAGCAATGCGGTGAAGTTTACCGAGCGTGGCGAGGTGGTACTGACGGTGTCGGTGGAGCAGGAACCCGAACCCCGCTTGTGTTTCGCGGTCAGGGATACCGGCATCGGTATCATGCGCGATCAACTCGACCGATTGTTTCAGAGCTTTACCCAGATCGATACCAGCACCACCCGCAAATACGGCGGCAGCGGCCTGGGTCTGAGCATCAGCCATCATCTGGTGCAGCTGATGGGGGGAGATATCCGGGTAGAGAGCCAGCCGGGCCGGGGCTCGACCTTCACCGTCAGCCTGCCGTTACAGCCGGTATCCGGCCTGCAGACCGAGCCGGTATCATGCGAGGTGGCGATGGGGCAGAAGGTGCTGCTGGTGGACGATAATGCGCTGGTACTCGAGGTGATCAGCCGTGGGCTCCAGCGGCTGGGTATGGTGGTGTATTGTGCGCAGGACATAACCAGTGCCAAGGAGATACTCCACAAACGCGGCAGCGAGATCAGGCTGGCGCTGATCGACTGCCGTCTGGGGCAGGATAACGGCCTGGATCTGGCCCGCTATCTGGTGCAGCAACCACAGCTGCATCATGTGGCGGTGGTTATCATCAGTGCCTTCGGGCGGGATCGCCCCTCCGGGCAGATGCGTGCCCTGGGTATCGACCATTACCTGTCCAAGCCGGTCACCGAGCACAGCTTGCGCCATTGCCTGAGCCAACTGCTGAGCGAAGGGGCGACGCCGGTGGCCGACTGGGAGACCCTGGCGCCGGATCTGGCGTTTTATCGTGCTTGCCTGGCGAGGAAGCAGATATTACTGGCAGAAGACAACCGGATGAATCAGCAGCTTATCGTGGAGTTTCTGAAGCAGGTTGAGGTATCGGTGACGCTGGCCGACAACGGTCGCCAGGCCGTTGAGCAGATGGCCCGGCGTCGTTTCGATGCCATTCTGATGGATCTGCAGATGCCGATACTGGACGGGGTGGCGGCGACCCGCCAGATCCGCAAGCTCAGGGTACATCACGATATTCCCATCGTGGCACTGACCGCCAGTGCCATGCGCGGCGACCGGGAAGCCTGCCTGAATGCGGGCATGAACGGCTATGTTACCAAGCCGGTCAATCGTTTCGAGCTTTATCAGGCTCTGACCCAGGCGATGGCCGCCAGTCCGGCCTCCGGTGCGGTGGCCTTGCTGCCGACGCCGGCCGAGCCGGAACCGGAACGGGTGTCATCAGCCGGCAGCGCCGAGCGGGAAGCGCGACGAGCCCGTTTTGCCGAACAGCATCAGGATGATGTCTGGCTAGTGCAGGCCGCCCTGGCCACCCGGGACTGGCAAGAGGCCCGGGACGTGGTCGGCGAGCTTGCCGAGCAGGCCGAGGCCTGTGAGCTCGATACTCTGGCGGCCAGGGCGCGCAGTCTGTCGTTGTTGCTGCAGCAGGAACAGCGTCCCGAGCCGGAACAACTGACGGCCCTCGGCGAGCTGCTGGCGCAACTACGGTAAACAACGGTAAAGCTCGGCACCGGATCGATGCTGACCGATTGTCTTTACGGAATTGAGATCTTCGTCACATTTGCCATTAAGCCAGTTTATTGTTCTATTTTTTTTATTTTTAGTGAATTATTGGTCTGCTCAAAAAACCGCGCTCAGATAAAGATGGAAGCCCCGAATTTACTGCCGGTGATCCGTTCGCTCCCGACGGATTTGGCTCCCTGTTTTACTCTGGATTTTATTTAATTTTTAGATGATATTGTCGATATACAAGCATCTTGGTAGGGGAGTGTTATGAAAGTATTAGTATTGGGTAGTGGTGTTGTCGGTGTAACCAGCGCCTGGTATCTGTCTCAGCAGGGCCATGAGGTAGTGGTACTCGATCGCCAGTCCGATGCGGCCGAAGAAACCAGCTTCGCCAACGCCGGCCAGCTGTCTTTCGGCATGTCCTCCCCCTGGGCTGCTCCCGGTATTCCCCAGAAAGCCATCAAATGGATGTTCCAGTCTCATGCTCCCCTCAAGGTGCGTCCGAGCCTCAATCCGGCGCAGTGGCAGTTTATGCTGTCGATGCTGGCCAACTGCAACGAAAAATCCTACGGCGTCAACAAGTCGCGTATGGTGCGGGTATCCGAATACAGCCGTCAGTGCATCAACAACCTGCAGCAGGAACTGAAACTGCCGTTCGAAAGCCGCAAGCAGGGCCTGCTCCAGGTATTCCGCACCCAGAAGCAGATTGATGACGCCGCCAAGGACATCAAGGTATTGCAGGAATTCAACGTGGCCCACGCCATGCTGAACGTCGACGAGTGTATCGCCCGCGAGCCGGCCCTGGCCCGGGTGAAGCACAAGCTGGTGGGGGGACTGCACTTTCCGGATGATCAGACCGGCGACTGCAACCTGTTCACCAAGGCGCTGGTGAAAAAGTGCCAGGAAAACGGAGTGGTGTTCAAGTTCGATACCGAGATTAAGGCACTGGTCAGCGATGGCGATCAAATTCGCGGCGTGCAGACCGGCAACGGTCTGGAAACCGCCGATCAGGTTCTGGTGTGCATGGGCAGCTATTCTCCTTTCCTGCTCAGCCCGCTGGGGATCCGCCTGCCCATCTATCCGATCAAGGGTTACTCGCTGACGATTGACGTCAAGAACGATGCCGATGCGCCTCAGTCCACGGTCATGGATGAAACCTACAAGGTTGCCATTACCCGCTTCGACAACCGCATTCGCGCCGCCGGCACCGCCGAGCTGGCCGACTTCAATGCCGATCTGCCCAATGCCCGCCGGGAAACCATCGCCCAGTCGGTGACCAGCCTGTTCCCCGAAGGCGGCAAGGTCGACGAAGCCGTGTTCTGGACCGGGTTCCGCCCCATGACGCCGGACGGCACCCCCATTATCGGTGCCACCCGTTACAAGAACCTGTGGCTGAATACCGGTCACGGTACCCTGGGCTGGACCATGGGCGCCGGTTCCGGCAAATTGATTGCCGATCTGATCAGCGGCAAGCAGCCGGAAATCGACGACAGCGGCCTGGGCTTCAGCCGCTACGGTTAAAGAACGGCGCCGACACCGCAGCCGTTTCCGGCTGTGGACAGCACCATAGCAAGGCGCCATACTGGCGCCTTTTGTGTTTCCATATGCTTTCTACCCTGCTCAATATCGTGGTGCCCGTGTTTGCGGTAGTGGCGGTAGGCTTCGCCTTCGGCCGACGCCAGCACAATGCCGACATGGGCTTTGTCAACCAGGCCAATGTGGCGGTGTTCTGCCCGGCACTGGTGTTTTCCGCTCTTATCGACAATCCGGTACGACTGGGTACCAGCTGGCCGCTGATGCTGGCCGGAGTACTGGTCATTCTGCTGCCGGGCCTGTTGCTGTGTCTGTTTCGTTTTCAGGGCCTGGAGCGACGCACCTTGGTACTGGGCGGCATGTTTCGCAACACCGGCAACATCGGTATACCGCTGATGCTGTTGGCCTATGGCGAGGATCAGCTCGGCGCCATCATCATTCTGTTTGTGTTGTCCAACCTGGTTCATTTTTCGCTCGGGCTCTTTATCCTGTCGCGGGAGGCCGGTCGCGGGCAATGGCTGAAAAACCCCATTATCTGGTCTGCGCTGCTGGGCATGCTGCTGGCGGATCATCCGGCCCTGTTGCCCGAATTTGTTTATACCAGTGCCAGCCTGCTGGGTCAGATAGCAGTGCCGCTGATGCTGTTTGCCCTGGGCGTACGACTGTCGTGCGGCGAAATGGGCGATCTTGGGCTGGCGCTGCGGGTCAACCTGGCGTACCTGCTGGTGGGGGCGGCGAGCCTGCTGCTGGTGGCCTGGTGGTTGCCGCTGGGGGCGGACTGGCTGCGGCTGCTGGCGCTGTCGGTGATGTTGCCGCCCGCGGTGCTCAACTATTTATTGTGCGAACAATATCGCTGCCAGCCCGATAAAATGGCCAGCATCGTCCTGCTCGGTAATGGCATCTCGGTGTTGACCATTCCGCTGGTGATCTACCTGAGCCTGACCTATCTCTGATGAGGCTCGCATGGCATTAATTTCATGAGCCAGTACCATGGCATTAATTTCATGAGCCAGTACCATGGCATTAATTTCATGAGCCAGTACCGGTTAGCTGTAAAAACATTGATTTTGATCAACGCGCATTCACTCACGACAGGGTCTCGATAAAAGCTGATATTGGTCGTTATAATGGCTTGTTTATAAAACGCTTTTATCTGTTTATACTGGCCCTTTCATTCTTCTTGTACGGTGCAGATGGCTTTTATTCCCCGTTGGTTCAAATCCGCCAGAGCGTCTTCATCGGTGGGTATCTATATCACGCACAACAGCCTGCTGGCTGTCGATGAGCTCCAACCGCAACAGGTGGTGCAGCGGGAAGTCGGCAATGCCGAGCCGGCCGCCACTGCGCTGCGTGCCTTGCTGGACGAGCAGCAATGGCAGGGTCGACGACTGCATCTGGTGCTGAACCGTCACTGGTATCAGCAGACCCAGATGGAAAAGCCCGCCATGCCCGACGACGAGCTGGCCCAGGCCTTGCCCTGGTGCATGCGCGAGCTGGTCAACGAGCCACTGGACAGTCTGTTGTTCGACTACATCACCTTGCCGGCGAGCCCGACCGGGCAGCCCCGCATCGCGGTATACAGCAGCGAGCGCGAACGGCTGGCGGGGCTGGTCAAGGCGGTCACGCCCCAGTGCGAGATCGCCACCATCGGCGTGGATGAACTGGCCATGACCAACCTACTGGAACCGGAAGAACGGGGCTTGCTGTTGCACAAGGTGCCGGGGCAGGAACTGACCCTGACCTTTATTCACCAGCGGCAGTGGAACTTTTCCCGTACCATTCGCGGCTTTCAGGCGCTGGATGACGAGCAGATGGCGGTGGATCAGTTCGTGTTCGACAACCTGCTACTGGAGCTGCAGCGCAGCATCGACTATGCCGTCGGGCAGCTCAAGCTCAATGCCCCCAATCGCTGGTATCTGGCCTTGCCTCAGCGGGTGACCCCGGCGGTTCAGGCGGCCATCAGCCAGGTGTTCAATATCGAGTCTCAATCCCTGACCAGCGACACCCTGAGCCCGATCAGCCTGCCGGCGCTGGGCATCTTGCGGGAGGAAAAAGAGTGAAACGTCGCGTCGAGTTTTATCAGGCTGCGCTCAAGCCTTCCCGGGATCCGGCTTCACTGACGCTGTTGTGGCGGGGCAGCCTGGCGATTGTGTTGCTGTGGGGGCTGGTGTTCGCCTATGCCGGTTTCAGCCAGCATCAGTTACAGCAACAGAATCGGGCCCTGCAGGCGGCGGTTTCATCCGGTGAAGCGGATCTGAACCGGTTGCGCGAGGGGCTGGCTACGCTGAACCGCCTGCAGGACGACGGCCAGCGTGAGCGGCTGGAGCAGAATATACGCGCACGGCAGCGCTTGCTGGGCGTCCTGAATCAGGAAAGCTTCGTGTCTTATGCCACCATTCTCAACGATCTGGCGCGGATTCCCTGGCAGGGAGTGGCGTTGCAGGGCCTGATCCTGGAAGGCAAGCGCATGGTGTTGCAGGGAGAGGCCGCCAGTGCCAGCGCGGTGCCGGCCTGGATCCTGGGCTTCGAGCAGCGCGACAGCCTGCGAGGTCACGGTTTTGGTCAGCTTGACATCAGTCGGCAGACAGACGGGGGTCTTGGCTTCAGCCTTTACAGTGCGGAGGTCACCCCATGAGCCGGTTAACCCTGCAGCTGGCCGAATGGCGCGATCGCTTCATGGCGCTGTCCGGCCGGGAGCGCTGGCTGATACTGGCGGCCAGCTGGGCGCTGGTGATCTGGCTGTGTCTGTCTGTTTACGAAGCGACGCTTCAGGCCGGCGTGCTGCGGCTGGAGCAGGAGCGGCAAGGGCTTAACCGCCAGCTGGATCAGCAGCAGCAACTGCGCGATGAACTCACCCAGGCTATCGCCCGGTTGTCGAACAATGATCGCAATCAGCAACTGGAACGGCTGAATCGTCGGCTGAACCGACTCAATGAAAACGTCGACCAGCGCATGCGTACCCTGGTGGGGCCGGAGCAGATGTCGGCTCTGCTGCTGACCATTCTCGAACAAGGCCAGGGGCTCGAGTTGCGCGAGTTGAGCAATCAGCCCCCCAAATTGATGAGCCGTGATGAAGGTGAAGAAAAACTGTACCGACACGATCTGAGCCTGCACCTGAGCGGCAGCTATATGGCGCTGCTCGACTATGTACAGCGGCTGGAGCAGTTGTCGGGGCGTATTTTCTGGCGCGGTCTGCAATTCGAACTGGAACAGTATCCCGAGGCCATCATCCGGCTCGATTTTTTTACCATCAGCCAACACAAGGAGCTGTTGCGTGGTTAATTCGTTATTGCTGCTGGTGCTGAGCAGCGCCAGCGGGCTGCAGGATCCCAGCCGCCCGCTGACCTCGATGGAACCAGAGATCACCGAGCCCCAGGTGGCATCCCGGCAAGGTGTCCCGCGGCTGGAGGCCATTTTCACCGGCGGTGCCCGGGCCAGCGCCATTATCGATGGCCGGTACTATCAGCTCGGCGATGCGGTCGCCGGCTACCGGCTGGAGCGTATTCAATCGAATCATGTGGTGCTGGGAGGGGAGGGTGAACCCCTGACCCTGACGCTGTTTTCCTCATTATCAACCCTGAGTAGCCAATGAACCTCATGACACGACCTTTTGCGGTGGCTTTGCTGGGGGCTTCGCTGGCCGCCTGTGTAAACGCGCCGGATGGAACTTTACCCAAAGATGCGCTGGATGAAGCCCTGCGCACCTATCCCGATCCGGTGCCGGCGGCGGTAGAGCAGGAATTGCGCAACGCCCGGCCTGCCCGGGCCTCGATCAGCGCCGAGCCACGGCAGCGCCGGTTCAATATCGCGGCCAACAACGTGGAGGCGGCAAGCTTTTTCAATGCCCTGGCCAGCCAGCACAACATCAGCATTGCGGTGCACCCGGAGGTGAACGGCACCATCAGTCTGAATCTGCGTCAGGCGACCCTGACCGACACCCTGACCGCCATTTCCCGCTTGTACGGTTATGGCATAGAGCAACAGGGCGGGGTGTATCAGGTGCATCCCAACGGGGTGCGTACTCGCACCTTCAACGTGAATTATCTGATGCTGTCGCGCGATGGTCAGTCGCAAACCGCCATCAGCGGCAGCAGCCTGTCGAACGGAGAAAATGGTAGCAGTGAAGGCAACAGTTCCACCCGTATCAACACCGAGTCCAGCAACGATTTCTGGGCCAGTCTGGAGTCGGCCCTGGGCCGGCTGATCGGCAGCGAAGACGGCCGGGTAGTGGTCACCAACCCCCAGGCGGGTCTGGTGAGCGTGCGCGCCGCACCCGACGAGCTGGCGCTGGTCGAGGATTTTCTGCAACGGGCCGAGCGTCAGCTCAAGCGTCAGGTGATCCTGGAGGCGCGGATCATCGAGGTGGAACTGAGTGACGGCTTCGAGCAGGGCATCGACTGGGACAACCTGAGTGCGGGCAGCACGGCCAGCCGTTCAGCCACGCCGCTGGTCACGGCCGGTAACGTGTCGTCTTATCCTGCGAGCACCGTTCAGCTCAACCCGCTGGCCGAATTGCTGGGGGGCGGTGTGGTCTTCAATATCACCGATGGTAACTTTTCGTCCGTCATCAGCCTGTTGCAGACCCAGGGTGAAGTGAATACCTTGTCCAACCCCCGGGTGACTACCAGCAACAATCAGAAGGCGGTGATCAAGGTCGGTACCGACGAGTACTTCGTTACCGATTTCTCGCTGACCACCACCACCAACAGCTCCACCAGTGAAACCACCCCCGACATCGAGCTGACGCCCTTTTTCTCCGGTATCTCTCTCGATGTCACGCCGCAGATTGCGGAAGACAACAAGGTGCTGCTGCATATTCACCCCTCGGTGAGCGAGGTGTCGGATGTGACCAAGGTCATCCAGTATGGTGAGGATTTGTCGGTCTCTCTGCCGTTGGCAAGCAGCACCATCAGGGAGTCGGATACCATCGTCGAGGCCCGCTCCGGGGAGCTGATCATCATCGGTGGCCTGATGCAGGAAACCCAGAGCGAGCAGAATTCCGGGGTACCGGTGCTCAGCGAGATCCCGGTGCTGGGTAATCTGTTCAAGAACCGTAAACTGGCCACCACGAAAAGCGAGCTGGTGATCATGCTGCGTCCGGTGGTGGTGAATGACGCCACCTGGCAGACCGAGTTGCAGCGCTCGCGTGATCTGCTGGAAAAGTGGTATCCGCCTAAATCGGGTATCCTGTCGACCATCAGTTCGGGCGCATTATGAAGAAAACTCCTTATCTGGGCGTGCTGGCCGCGCTGTTATCGCTCTGGCACGGGGTAAGTCAGGCCGAGGAACATTCGGCGTCGGCTGCAGACTTCACCGACAGCTGGCAGCAGGCCGAACCGCTGCCGGCGGTCGAGAGTTCGCTCAGCATCAGCGAGGTGTCACTGAGCCGGGCCGACTGGCTGCGTGAGCAGGAGCAGCAGGCCGAAAGTGCCCTGGCCGCCGGTGACTGGGCCCGGGCCGAATATCGTCTGGGTCAGGCACTGAGCGAGTATCCCGATGCACACGCCATCCGGTTACGGCTGGCGGCGCTGCTGTTTGGCCGTGGCGCCCTGGATCAGGCACGGGATCGGCTGCAACAAGGGCTGGAGCTGGCGCCGGATCATGCCGATATGCGTCTGACCCTGGCCCGGCTACTGGCGGAGCAGGAGCGTTATCAGGCGGCGCTGCAGGTGCTTGATGAAAGTCAGCCACCGCTGCCGGCGCATCTCGATTATTACAGCCTGAAGGCGGACATGGCCCGGCGTGGCGGCCAATGTGTACAGGCGGTAGATACCTATCGTCGGTTGCTGGCCGAAAGCCGGGCGGGCGCCTGGTGGCTGGGGCTGGGGCTATGCCAGCAGCAACTGGGCGAAGACTTTGTCTGGGCCTTTCAACAGGCCCGTGCCAGCGCCGATCTGGGCATGGCCTCGCTGCGTTTTGTTGAACAGCAACTGGAGCATCATGGTACAGCGCAAACTCACTAAGCGCCTCGGCGAACTGCTGATCGAACACGGCGTGATCACCTCCGCCCAGCTCGATGCGGTATTACAGCAGCAGCAGCGTGAAGGGGGCCGTATTGGCTCCCTACTGGTGCAGATGGGCATCTTGAGTGAGCTGGAGCTGCTCGGCTTCGTGGCCGAGCAGCTGGATTTGCCGTTGCTGGATTTGAACAAGGCCAGCATCGACCGCGAGGCGGTCAAGCTGCTTTCGGAAGTGTATGCCCGCCGCCACCGGGCGCTGGTGATCGCGGCCGATGACCAGCAGGCCCGGGTGGTGCTGTCGGATCCGGCGGATCTGGACACCCAGGATGCCATCGGTAATCTGCTGGCCCCGCGGGAAGTGCAGCTGGCGGTGGCGCCCCATGGGCAGTTGCTGGCATTGTATGATCAGCTGTACCGGCGTACCGACGACATTGCCAACCTGGCCGAGCAGTTGCAGGGCGAGAACAGCCCCGGCCGGCCGGCGCTGGAGGCGGCGGGGCTGGATGACAGCGACGCCACCGTGGCCAAGCTGTTGTATTCGCTGTTCGAAGACGCCTTGCAGGTAGGGGCGTCCGATATTCATATCGAGCCCGACAAGAGCCTGATCCGGCTGCGGATGCGGGTCGATGGCCTGTTGCAGGAAACCGAGCTGAAAGAAGTGGGCATCGCCCCGGCGCTGGTTTCTCGACTCAAGCTGATGGCCGGACTGGACATCGCCGAGCGCCGCCTGCCGCAGGATGGTCGTTTTGCGCTCAAAATCAAGAACAGTCCGGTGGATGTGCGTATGGCCACCATGCCGGTGCAGTTTGGCGAGGCGGTGGTGTTGCGATTGCTGGATCAGTCTCAGGGGATTCGCCGCCTGGACCAGGCGGGCATGCCCCCGGCGTTGCTCGGTGCCTTTCGCCGACGGCTTGCCAGCCCCAACGGCATTATTCTGGTCACCGGGCCCACCGGCAGTGGTAAAACCACCACCCTCTACGGTGCCCTGAACGAGCTCAATACCCCGGATCGCAAGATCATCACCGCCGAAGATCCGGTCGAATACCAGTTGCCGCGGGTCAATCAGGTGCAGGTAAACGTCAAGGCCGGCCTGACCTTTGCCCGTATCCTGCGTACCAGCCTGCGACAGGATCCCGACATCCTGCTGATCGGCGAGATGCGGGATCAGGAAACCGCCGAGATTGCCATGCGCGGGGCCCTGACCGGCCATCTGGTGCTTTCGACCCTGCACACCAACGATGCGCCCAGCTCGGCGGTACGGCTGATGGACATGGGCGTGCCCGGTTATCTGGTGGCCAGCACCCTGAAGGCGATACTGGCGCAGCGGCTGGTGCGCCGCCTGTGCGAACATTGCAAGCAGGAACACCCGCCGGAGCCACACCAGCGCCAGTTTCTGCAGTATCTGGCCCCCGAGCTGACCGATCACCGCTTTTATCAGGGAGTCGGTTGTGCCAGCTGCAGCCACAGCGGCCACAAGGGGCGGGTGGGGGTCTATGAATGGCTCGAGATCACCCAGGACATGGCAGATACCCTGCGCGAGCAGAATATCGAACGCTTCAACCAGCTGGTGGCGGCTCAGCCCGACTACACCACCCTGGCCCGCTCTGCCCTGCAACTGGCCCTGAAGGGCGACATTGCGCTGAGCGAAGTGCTGCGTCTGGCCGAGTGGGTGGAATAGTGGCGTTTTATCAATACCGGGCCCGTAACCGTCAGGGACAGCTCAACGAAGGCCGGCTGGAAGCCGCCTCGTCCCAGGCGGCGGCCGACAGCCTGATCAATGCCGGCCTGATGCCGGTCGAGATCAGGGAAACCCGGACCGGCACCCAAACCGGGATACAGCTGCGCCAGTTTCTGCAGGGCGGGGTCAAGCCCGAAGCCCTGCTGATCCTGAGCCGTCAGTTCGCTTCCCTGACCCGGGCCGGCATTCCCATTCTGCGTATCGTGGAAGGGCTGCGTGACACCACCGACAACAAGGTGCTGACCCTGGCGCTGGACGAGGTGGCCTCGGCCCTTAACCAGGGCCAGACCCTGGCCAACGCCCTGGCGGCCCATCCCCATCTGTTCAATTCGCTGTTTGTGTCACTGGTGGAAGTGGGCGAGAGCACCGGTCAGCTGGAGCAGGCCTTCTTGCAGCTGGCCCATTATTATCAGCTGGAGCTGGATACCCGCCGCCGGGTGAAGGCCGCCATCCGTTACCCGATGTTCGTCTGTATCGCCATGGTCGCCGCCATGACGGTGCTGAACATCTATGTGATCCCGGCCTTCAGCGGCATTTTTGCCCGGCTGGGCGCCGATTTGCCCTGGACCACCCGTTTTCTTATCGGCTCGTCGGCCTTCTTTACCCAGTACTTCGGCCACATGGTGGTGGCGCTGCTGGCGGGGTGGCTGTTGCTGTGGCGTTATATCAGTACTCCGGCCGGGCGGCTGCGCTGGCATCGGTGGCAGTTGCGTATTCCCATCGTCGGGCCGTTGATCAAACGCATTCTGCTGGCCCGTTTCTGCCGCAGTTTTGCCATGATGCTGGCCGCCGGCGTGCCCATCGTCCGGGTGCTGACCCTGGCCGGCACCGCCACCGGTAATGCCTGGCTGACCCGGGCCATTCTCGGCATGGGCGAGGGGCTGTCATCAGGCAGCAGCCTGTCGGCGGTGGCCGCCGAGAGTCGGGTCTTTACGCCCTGATCTTGCAGATGTTCCGGGTGGGGGAAGAAACCGGCCGGGTGGACGAAATGGTGATGGAAGCGGGCCGCTTCTACGAAGAAGAGGTGGACTACGACATCAGTAACCTGACGTCCAAGATCGAGCCCATCCTGATCGTCGGCATCTCCGTCATGGTACTGATCCTGGCGCTGGGCATCTTCACCCCCATGTGGGACATGGTGAACGTCGTCAAAGGGTAAAGGTCAAGGGGTAACAGTGGCGAGTCAAAGGCCAGAGCCCCTTAATCCACAAAAATGCTGGGGATGTTGTGTTTTCAGCTGAAAGGACTGGATTGCCCCGCACCTGATCAGTATCATCCGAGCGTAGTATTTGAACGATGGTTTATCCGTAAAATAGCATTGTTACCAACAAGTTAATGACATCAAGAGATGAGGAAAGCATGAAGAAAACAGCGGGTTTTACCCTGATCGAACTGGTTATCGTGATCGTGATTTTAGGCATTCTGGGTGCCGTGGCTGCACCGCGTTTCATCAACCTGCAGGGAGATGCGTATGGCGCCAACGTTAATGCTTTGAAAGGCTCAATTCAATCTGGTCTGACCTTAGCGAACACCAAGGCGATTTTGAAAGGTCAAGACAATACAGATGCTCCCACACCTATTGAAATAGATGGAACAAATGTAAACTTCATTCATGGTTTTCCTACAGCTAATGCTACCGGCATCATTGCGATGCTTCAGGAACTTGATGTTTCCGATGCGGGAACTACTGCTGCTTTCCGTTCTATTGGTGGTGGTGAAACCGCGGGTGCAACTATCACCATCGCTCCAACAGCACGGATTGGTGCTGACGAAGATGATGCGACTACTACTTGCAAAGTTGTGTATAAGGCTGCGACGTCTACTGCTGCGGCAACAGTTTCATCTGATACTTCCGGATGCTAATTAGATAAATGAAAGGCGGCTTAGGCCGCCTTTTTTAACCCCATGACTAAACTCCGTGGTTTCACCCTCATCGAACTGATACTGGTGCTGGTGCTGACCGGCATACTGGCGGCGGTGGCCTTGCCACGCCTGCCGGTGGGCGGTAACTTCGAGCAGCGGTTGCAGGCCGACAATCTGATGGGCCTGCTGCGGCTGGCGCAACTCAGGGCCATGAATGACCCGGGTGCCTTGGTCAGTGATATGGGTATAGAGCAATGCGGTCGGGTGGTGATTACCCAAAGTGGTTTTTCACTTTCCGATGACTGTGATTCTGCCGCGTTGTTAACGAGCGAGCAGTTAACCACAGCCGAGCAACAAGGCCTGTTTGTGGGCAAAACCGGACTGACCATGACGGTTGAGCCCTCTCTTTCCTACACGCTGCCGCTGGTCGTGCAATTTGGCAAGCCGGCGGCAGCGTCTGCTTACCTGAGTAACGATAGCCGTCTGGGGCGGCCCTATCTGCATAGGTCCTCGGGGCCGGTACCGCTGAATACGGCGATGATGATTACCCTGGGCGACAAGGTCGTGTACATCGAACCCGAGGGCTATATTCATGCGCCCTGACGTCTTGCTCGTTCCTGGTGGTCAGCGTGGCATCAGCCTGCTGGAATATGTGCTGGGGTTGGTGATACTGGCCATCGTGCTGGTCGGTGCCGGGCTGTTTTTTCTCAGTCAGCCCCGCCAGCTGGACCCGGTGTTTCAGTTCAGGGCGGTGTCACTGGCCGAAGCCCTGGCCGAGCAAATCGTGGCGGTAAAATACGACGCCAATAATAATCCCGTCGCACAGGAGCGTTGTGGTATCGATGGCGTGCCAGCCTGTGCCAACAGTCCGCAGGCATCGGCATCCGATGAGGTGAGCAGCTTTGCCGTGGTGGATGATTTTCAGCTCTGGTGTAATGACGGTGAGAAGGGAGCCGTGGGTGCCGTTGGTGGTGAGGCGCTGGCCGCTCAGCTGGACTTGCCGGAAGCACAGCTTTATCGACGCTTTACGGTAGAAACCTGTGTGTCGGTTAACGAGGATGACCCCGACAATATTTTCAAACGGGTAGAGATAAAAGTCGCTATCGACCAGGGGACGACCCTGTCCTTTACCCTGCACCGGTACAACATCCGATGAAGGCGCGTGGCTTTACCCTGCTGGAGCTGGTTATCGTGCTGGTGCTCATCGGCATCGGCGCCGTCTTTGGCACCCGGTTCATCGCCGACATGGCCACGAGCTATGTCGGTACCGCCGAGCGCGGTCAGGCCCTGGCCGGCGCCCGTTTTGCCATGGAACGTATCCGGCGCGAACTCGGCCTGGCCTACAGCCCCAGCGTCTATATCGGCTCTTATGACGGCGCCGCCAATCGTTGTGTCTCCTTCGTGCCGGTGCTGGCCTCAGGCAAATATCTCGGTCAGGTAACCGATGGTACCGCGCAGTTTATTGTTCCGCTGATACTGCAGGAAGACATTATCGATGGTGTCAACCTGGCGGTACGTGCCGACAGCGGCGAGGCCGTCTGGCAGGATTACCCCGAGGTACTGCCGGACAACGTGGCGGCGTTGAAGGATCAAAGCTCGGCGCAAGCCGTGCTGTTATTCTCCGATGCCTTCGCGTCAGGAGTCAGCTTTGACTGGGAGGGCCAGGGTAATCGTTATGTCCTGCTGTATCGGTATCAGGTTCGATTCTGTCTGGACGATGACGGTAACCTCTGGCGCGAGATAAAAGAAGGAACCAGCGACTGGTCTGACAAAACCCTGATGTTGACCAACATCAAATCCGGGCCGCTATTTTCAGACTATGATGAGTCTCTTCAGTTACTATGGATGACGCTGTCGATGCCGACCCGAGAAGGTGAGCTGGTGCTACCCAGTCAAGTCCAGGTGATTTATGAGCCCTGATATCAACCCCGGTGCTCACTCAAGGCAGCGCGGCAGCATGCTGCTGAGCGTGTTGTTCATCATCCTGGTGATGGCGGCGCTGATGGCCGGGATGGCCACGCTGTCGGGCCAGAGCAGTCAGCAGCTGGTATACGAAGCCTTGGCACTGAAGGCCCGGCTGGCCGCCGAGTCGGTGCTGGAGCAAAAGGTGTTTGAACTGCTGGACGTTATTACAGCCAGCAGTGCCGTCACGACAGACGTGGCGGGCTGTACAGGAATCGCCATGGTCCCGGAGAGCAGCACGAGCGCCGGCGTCACCCAGGTGAATGTCATCGCCACAGGGACTTGTAACACCGGTCAACTGACGGTGATCCGCAACATAGAAGTCGAGGTGATTGAATGAAGTATTTAAAGGTTCTGCTTTTTGTCCCTCTATGCTGGAGTGCATCCGGCCTGGCGCAGACCATCGAAGAGATTTTCCCCTATACGGTGCAGAGCCATAGTGATGGTTATATAAATATTCATAATAATTCCTTCATATATGGAGAAGGGAAAAATGATGACAGTGGGGAGGTTAACTTTACGTATGTCGATAGTGGAAAAAAAGATGATAAACGTTGTTATGGATATCCCTGTTCCGTCCCACCTTCGTCTAAGTATGAGAATACGCCTAAGGCAGATTTAGAGCTATACAAAGCAAAAGAAAAAGTTGAAATAAAGAATAGTGACTATACCGTGAATAACTGGAGTACGTTCGATGGTAATGGAAAGTTTTATATCATCAATGGTGATTTCGAGGTTAAGCCAAATGGTAAAGTTGGTGGGGTAGATGATGGCGTCTTGATTTTTGTTGAAGGTGATGCAGATATAAAGGGTGAGTTTTACGGCTACCTTTATGCTACAGGTGATGTGACAATACAAACACCACACACTGGCTTTTGTGGGCGCGTAAGCTCAACGAATCAGGATGTGAAAGCCAATGCGACGATTGATAGCCGGGATACATGCTCATTCGATTTTAATTGGATTGATGAAGAAGAATTCGAGTATGATTTATCACCAACAAGTTCAATTGGTTACGTATATGGTGAAGGTGATAATGCCGCAAAAATACTCATCGAAAGCACCGCCACTAATACCGCCCAAGATTTCAAGGTTAGCTATGATGCTGGAGCCCTGTCTTATAAAGCCGTGACTGGAAGTGATGGCGATTACAAAGATCTTATAAGCGGTAGCACATATTCATTACCATTAAACACCGAGCTTTACATCAAGCATGACCAAGCAGCATCACTCACATTGACCCTGGATCCACAGATAGAAGGACAAGCTGCTCAGAGTGTCAGTCTTAAGTTTGTGCCCTACATGGTGGAAGTAACGTCACCTGCCAAATGCCCGGAAGTAGGGGAGACATTTAGCTATGCGGAGCACTCAGGCTGTCCTGTACTGGCCAAGGCCAGTGAAGAAACCTCTTTATCGTTAAACTTTGTTTCTTATGGTGTCGACGGCAGTAACAAAACAAAAGGTTCGGAACTCACCTATTATAAGTTTGTACTGCCCAATGACAAAGCAGTGCAAGTTAACGAACATTTCCTTTCCAGTTTCGATGATGAAATTCTCTTTGATGATGTGGCTTTGGTACAAGCCACGGTGAATCAACACTGTGTTTCTTATGCTCCCGATTGTGGTGACAAACAAACCCAAGGCGATACTGCAATCATCGGCCGCACCGTGCCCGCATCGCTTAGCGTAGAACAAATCATAGCCGGCGATATTTCCGGTGATGTGGTTTATGCCGGGCAGCAGGAGTCTGTTGAGTTTGAAGCAATACCCGGCTTTGTGGTGAAAGGGCTGGATATTGACGGCTCGGCCTTGCCCAGTTACAGCGGTGAATTTGCCGGTGGCCTCAAGGCCTCTGGTAATAGTCGGGTCGAGCTGGATACCACCTTGTCATATTCCGAATTGGCACTTTCTTACTCCGAGCCCGAGCCGGGGCAGCATCGGATAGAACTGGATCCTGACAGTCTGTCATTCATTAAAGACCAGCCCTTTGCCGAAACCGGTCTGAATCTGCCATTGGAGCTGACCATAAAGGGGCATGACCAAACCCTGGGCGTAAACGGTGAAACCACGCTGGCGGATGCAGACGATAAATTGCGCTTCGGCTATCTGACACTGGAAGATCTCGAGTTACCGCTTGGTCTGGAAGGAAAAATGCCGACCCACCTGAATTACTACTCGACCGACACTGGTACCGTGGCCGAAGACACCACATTTACTTATGTGTTGCAGCCGTCAGCTGTGCTTGATGTACCTGACATGCCGTCTCCGCCGTTGACACTGACGGTAGCAGATCAGTCGATAGAAGTGAGCGCCTACGACAAGGCGTGGAGTGGCAAGGTGAGTATGGAAGTTCCCCTGTGGTTACAGCCTCACAAGGACGGCGCTCTGGCCCATCCATCGGCCAGACTGAATATCACCGAAGATCCGCGCAAGCGCGGCAACGATCGGGTGTTCAACCGCCGGGAAGTGGCCCGTTAATCTCCGGAGCAGGGGCGGCCGTACCAGTATGGTGGCCCCTCAGTTTGCCTTGTATGTGTTTGAATATTATTATTTCTCAGCTAGAACAATGACTTGAAGAATCAGGTAAGGATTCCCGAATCGTGCAGAATTCAATCACCTCCCTGGAAAGCTGGCAGGAATCTACCGGATTATCTTCTCGGCCCCTGGAGCGCGCCTTGCAATTCAAACGGCAACTGCTGGAGCATGTGCTCGAGCATTCGCTCGAATTGATCATGGTCACGGATGCCAACAGCATTATTCAGCGGGTGAACGCCGCCTTTACCCACATCACCGGTTATAGTGCCGAAGAGGCACTGGGGCAGACCCCCCGGCTGGTACAGTCGGCACGGCACTCTCCCGACTTTTACCGGCAGATGCGCATGCAACTGCAAGACAGCGGCAGCTGGAGCGGCCAGATATGGAACCGGCGCAAGTCGGGAGAAGTCTATCTGCAGTGGCTTACTATCAATACCTTGACCGATGACGACGGTGAAATCACTCACCGGGTGGCCATCGGCCACGACCTTACCGCGATCGCCGGCCCCAAGCGCGAACGTATGCTGTTTACCTTCAAAGATCCGCTTACTCAGCTGGGTAATCGCCAGTTGTTGACCAGCCGGCTCGAACAGGCGCTGGCCGAAGCCGAGCGCAACCAGATAGAAGTGGGGCTGATGGTGCTCGATATCGGTCGCCTGCGGCCCGTTAACGAGCAACTCGGCCTGACCTGGGGTGATGACGTGCTGCGTCAGCAGGCTCGTACGCTGCAGGCGGCGGTAGACGAGGCCGATACCCTGGTGCGGCTGCAAGGCGATCAGTTTGCGGTGTTGCGTCACAGCCGGGCGCAAAACACCGCCATGGCCCAGCTGGCCGACAAGCTGCTGGGCCTGCTGGCCCAACCGATAGTGCTGGCCGATCAGAATGTGGTCAGCCTGCAACCGAGTATCGGCATCGCCAATTATCCGCGGGATGCGGCCGAGAGCACCGGCTTGTTGCAGGCGGCGGAGCATGCGCATGCCATGGCCAAGCGGGACGGGCGCAATCGTTTTCAGTTTGTGGATCAACGCGAGCATGTCCTGCACCATCGGGAACTGCTCATCGAGCAGGGCCTGTACCACATACTGAACACCGGCACGGGTGAAGGCCTCAGCCTGCATTATCAGCCTCAGGTCTGCCCGGATACGGGCACCATCAGGGCGCTGGAAGCCTTGTTGCGCTGGCAGCACCCGCAACTGGGGGCGATATCTCCGGGCGAGTTTATTCCGGTGGCCGAGAAAAACGGCCTCTCGGTGCGACTGGACCGCTGGGTGATCGAGCAGGTTTGCGCTCAGGTGGCACAGTGGCAGTACCACTATTCCCGGT
The DNA here is from genome assembly GCF_001870485.1 of Oceanisphaera psychrotolerans. GTDB lineage: Bacteria > Pseudomonadota > Gammaproteobacteria > Enterobacterales > Aeromonadaceae > Oceanimonas > Oceanimonas psychrotolerans. The sequence continues at coordinate 62,504 of NZ_MDKE01000003.1, forward strand.
TGCCGGTGGTGTCCGTCAACCTCAGCGCCCAGCAGTTCGGTCAGGCGGATTTTTCCGACTGGTTGCAGGCGTGTGTGAATGAGGCGGGGATCACGGCCAACCGCCTGAAGCTGGAAGTGACCGAAACCACCATGATGGAGCATAAAGACTCATGCGTGGCCATGCTGAAACGCTTGCGGCGGCAGGGGTTCTGCATTTCTCTGGACGACTTTGGCACCGGTTATTCGGCGATGTCCTGCCTGCACCGGTACCCGCTGGATGAGCTCAAAATCGACCGCAGCTTCATGGTCGAGGCCTGCCATAATACGCGCGCCTTCGTGCTGCTGAAAACCATTGCCAGCCTGGCACAGCAGCTGTCGCTGAGTCTGGTGGTGGAAGGGGTTGAGCAGGCGTCACAGCTGGCGTTGCTGAGAGACTTTGGCCCCCTCACGGTGCAGGGATATTATTTTTATCGGCCGCTGTCGGTGACCGACATGACGGCGTTGCTGGCCGACAGACAGCCCTGAACTGGCATCAGGTCTTGTTTTTCATCGGACAGAGTTGTTCGTCAAGCGGGTCTGCAGATAGCGTTGCAGGCGGGCCCGTTCCTCATCCTGCAGTTCAAGCCCCAACTTGGAGCGGCGCCAGAGAATATCGTCCACGGTTCTGGCCCACTCCTGTTCCATCAGGTAATCCACCTCTTTCTGATACAAGCCGGCGCCAAAGGCCTCTCCCAGATCGTCCAGCTGTTCACAGCCATGCAAAAACCGATGGCACAGGGTGCCGTAGCTGCGTACCAGGCGTTGTTGCAGGGCAGCCGGCAGCCAGGGGTAGTGCCGTTGCAGGGCGGCAGCCAGCCGGGGTGGCGAATGGAAGTTGCCGCCGGGCAGCACGGCGTGGTGGGTCCAGGGCGGACCGGCTTCGGGAAAAAACCGGCAGAGGGCACTGGTGGCGGCCTCGGCCAGCAGACGATAGGTGGTGAGTTTGCCACCAAATACCGACAGCAGCGGCGCGTCATTGGCGGGCGCGTCCAGCTCGAAGCGATAATCGCGCGAGGCCTGCTGCGCCTCGCCACCCTCGTTGCTGATCAAGGGGCGTACGCCGGAATAACGCCATACCACGTCCGCCGGGCTTATCTGCCGTTTGAAATGGTCGTTGACCAGGGTGCACAGGTAATCCACTTCCCGTTCGCTGATCTGTACCTCGGCCGGATCGCCCTCGTAGTCCACATCGGTGGTGCCGATCAGTGAAAACCGGTCCAGGTAGGGCAGCACAAAGACGATGCGACGATCTTCGTTTTGCAGCATATAGGCTTCGGGGCCGTCGTGCAGTCGCGGCACCACGATATGACTGCCCTTGACCAGTCGCAGCTGTTGGGGCGCGGGCAGGGGAATGGTCTCGGCAAAGAGCCTGCTGGCCCAGGGGCCGGCGGCGTTGACCAGCACCCGGCTGCGGCACTGCTGCTGCGCTCCGGTCGCGGTGTCTTGCAGGGTGATGTACCACAGACCCTGGTGACGTTGTGCCCGGATGCAGCGGGTACGGGTGGCGATCTCCGCGCCCTGGTTGCGGGCGGCCATGGCACACAGCACCACCAGCCGGGCATCGTCCACCCAGCCGTCGGAATATTCAAAGCCGCGATTAAGGTAAGGCTGCAGCGGGCTGTTTTGGTCGAAGCGAATGGCGCAGGATCCGGGCAGCCGCTCGCGCCGGGCGAGGTGGTCATAGAGAAAGAGGCCGGCGCGGATCATCCAGGCCGGACGCAGGTGTGGGCGATGGGGCAGGCGAAAGCGCAGCGGCCACATGATATGGGGCGCATTCTTCAGCAATAACTCCCGCTCCGCCAGCGCCTTTTTGACCAGGCCGAATTCATAATGCTCCAGATAACGCAGGCCGCCGTGGATCAGTTGCTGCTGTTCGAGGAGGTGGCTGATGCCAGGTCGTTCATTTCGCATAACTTGACCTGAAGACCCCGGCCCGCCGCGTCCATCGCGATGCCGACGCCGTTAACGCCACCACCAATGACCAGCAGATCGTAAAGAGGAGGTTCAGCTGTCATTTCCGGCTCCTTGCGCGGGGATGATGTCTGTAGTTACTCGATGGGTATTTTTACCGTGCCTTATTTATCGCTGCTTTCTGGTATTCATCGTCATCGGTGGAAAGAAACCGGATAAGCCGATGGGATGTCTCCATTTAACTGAATGATTTCATATAGAAGTATTTCTTTTATTCAAAATGTATCGGTTTAGTTGTTATTAAAGCAGCTGGAGCGGGTATCGAGTTCTATTCATCCGTAATCGGATACATTACTCTAGGAAAAAATTCTTTATCCATATCCATACTGCTGTTTTTTAATTTTATCCTGGAGCCTTCAATAATATGCGCTTGCCCTTATTTCGTGGCTCTGCCCCGGATGCGGATTTGGCTGACAGTGTCGGCAAGGAACGCAGTCTGCTGTCAGGTATCCTGCTACAGGCGCTGATGTATGTCTCTCTGGCGCAGTTGACGCTGTGGCTTGAACAGCCGCTGATGTTTTCATTTATGTTCTCGCTGCCCCTGTGGCCGGCGGCGGGGGCAGCGCTGGTCGGGCTCATGGTGTGGGGGCCGCGTAGCTGGCCTGGGATCGGGCTGGGTGCCGCCAGTGCCTTCGCGTTGCAGGTCATACAGGAGGATGGATTGTTCCCCATGCTTGCTTGGATGTCGCTGGTGGTCGGTCTGGCTGTGGCCTTGCAGGCCTGGGTGGCTTTTCGGCTGATCCAACCCTATTTCGATGCCCGGGCACGCTTCGAACGGGCATCGGGCTGCTGTGCCTTGCTGGTGCTGGCCGGCCCACTGGCGAGCCTGATCTCGGCCACCTTTGCCATGGCGGGATTTTATTTTCTGCAGGAAGAAGCGCTGGCGGTACTGAGCTCCCGTTGGTTCAGCTGGTGGGCCGGTGACAGCCTGGGCGTGCTGCTGGTGTTGTCTTTGTCGGTGGCTTTTATACCGGCAACCGGTCAAATCTGGCGCGCGCACCGTTGGCAGATTATTTTACCCTTGCTGGTGACCAGCCTGTTGATGCTGGGCGGCTACCATTGGCTGGCCCACAGCAATCGGGTGTTGCATCAGCAGGAGAAATATCAGGATAGCCTCCGCATGAATCAAACCCTGGGGCAATGGTTGCTGACCCAGACGCGAGCGGTGGAGTCGGTGGCCAGTTTGTTCAATGCCAGTGAACGGGTCAGCCGGGAAGACTTTGCCCGTTTCACGCACAGGATGGTGCGTGACAACAACGATATCGGTGGCCTGGGCTGGGCGCCCCGGCTTGCGGGGAGCGAACGCGTCGCAATGGAACAGGAGGTCAGGCAGAGCGGCCTGACCCGCTTTACCATCCGCCAGGTCGATGACCAGGGTCGGCTGGTGGCGGCCGCAGAGGCCAGCGAGCATTATCCCTTGCTGTATTCGGAGTTGCGTCCGGGGAGCCCGGCACCGGCCCTGGGGCTGGATCTCGGTTACCACCCCGACGCCCTGGCCGTGATCCGTCAGGCCAGAGATACCGGGCTGCCGGTGCTGGAAATCCGGCAGCTCTATACGGTGCCGATAGTGAGCGCAACGACGATTACCGCTTGTTCTTTCCCGTCTATCAAGCCGGATTTGTGCCCGAGTCGGCCACCCTGGCCGACCGTCGCGCCGCGTTGCGTGGCTTTGCCGTGGGCCTGATTTACCTGGATGACATCTATCAGCCGTTGCAGCAACAGGCCGCGCAACTGGGAATGGGGGTCGGCCTCACTCATCCGGATGGCAACTATCTGCCCCTGAGCGGCACTATGCCGGCGCATAATCCATCCTATACCCTGTTGAACAGCCACGTGGAATCTCTGGTCGGCAATGCCTTGCGGCTGACCAGTTGGGATCTGCAGCCCTGGATTCCAGGCAATTCCACTGCCATGAAGATCTACTTGATGGGCTGCGTGATCATCTTGTTGCTGTTATCGGTGTATGTGTTGTCGGCGGCGGGACAGCATGTTCGCATCGGCCGTCAGGTCGCCGAACGAACCCTGAAGATAGCTCGGTCGGAAGCCAGGTTGCGTGGCATTATCGATGCCATGCCCGTTTTTGTGGGGGAAATGACTCCGGACGGCACCCTGCTGGAGTGCAACGGGACCGCACTGGAAACATTTGATTTACGGCGTGAAGAGGTGCTCGACCGGCCCTTCGAACAGACCCCCTGGTTTACTCATTCGGCGGCGTTGCAGGCCCGGTTGCGCGCAGACATCCGCATGGCCGCCGCCGGCGAAGTGGTACGTCATGATCTTGAGCTGGTGGCCGCCGATGGCACCCTGATGACCATGGATTTCATTCTGGTGCCAGTGCGGGATGAACAGGGGAAAGTGCTTAAGCTGATCCCCTCGGCGGTGGACATCAGCGCCCGCCGGCAGGTTGAAGTAGCGTTGTTGCGCAGTGAGCAGGCACTGCACGAATTGAACCAGCAGCTGGAGGAGCGGGTAGCAAGGCGGACACGTCAGCTGCAGGACAGTGAACATTTCATCAGGGGAGTGATTGATGCCTTGCCCTCCCATATTGCCGTACTCGATCAACAGGGGATGATACTGCAAACCAATCGGGGCTGGCGTCGCTTTGCGACCGCCAATGGTGGCGATGTGGCCGCGGTGAGCGAGGGAAAAAACTACCTGGCTCAGTGTGATTATGAGCAGGAAAACGGTCTCAATGTCGCCGGCCTTATTGGTGAGGTGATAGCCGGGCTGCGCACGGATGCCGGCTTCGAATACGACTGTCACGGCCCGGATCATCAGAGATGGTTTCATTGCCGTATCACCCGGCTGGCCGAGGCTGGCAAGGTCTGGGTAGTGGTCAGTCACGATGATATTAGCGCCCGTAAAATGGCGGAACTGTCGATGGCACAACAGGCTGAAGAGCTGGAAATTCGGGTGGAAGCGCGGACCGTCGAGCTCGGGGCCGCTCAACGGGAGGCGGAGCGGGCCAACCGTGCCAAGTCGGACTTTCTGGCGACCATGAGTCATGAAATGCGCACCCCCATGAACGGTGTGCTGGGCATGCTCGACGTGCTGGAACGGCAGAATACTCAGTCCGGGCTTGAAGAGCTGATTGATATTATCAGGGATTCGGGCAGAACCTTGTTGAGCCTGATTGACGATATTCTGGACTTTTCGAAAATAGAGGCGGGGCGGCTGGAGCTGGAGCAGCTGCCGTTGGCGCTCGATCCGCTGATAAAAGAAGTCTGCACGGTATTGATGCCCACGGCCGAAGACAAGCGGGTGGCCGTCAGTTGCCGTATTGCCCCGGATGTGCCGCAACAGATCTATGGGGATCCGGTACGACTGCGTCAGATCTTCTATAACCTGCTGGGCAATGCCATCAAGTTCAGTGCCGGTCGTCCGGAGCAGCCCGGGCTGGCAGAACTCAGCATCGAGCTGCACAGCAGGGAACCGTGGTGTCTGAAGCTGGCGGTCAATGATAACGGCATCGGTATCCCCCCCGAACTGCAGGCCGATGTGTTCAACCCCTTTGTTCAGGCCGAAAGTTCGACGACTCGCCACTTCGGTGGTTCCGGTCTGGGGCTGGCCATCTGTCGGCGGCTGGTTGACATGATGCAGGGTGATATCAGCGTACAGAGTACTCCCGGAAAGGGGACGACCTTTACCCTGATGCTGCCGGTACAGCCGGTGCCTGAACCCGTTGCCGTTGGGCCGGTGCTGGCGGAGACGGTCTCGGCAGACCCAGAAACGGATGATGCGTTGTCCCCGGGGACGGCGGTTCAACAGCGGGAGCAGTTGATACTGGTGGCGGAGGATGATCCGACCAACCGGAAAGTGATACGGCAGCAACTTGCGTTGCTGGGCTATGGTTCGGTCGTGGCTGAAGACGGTTACCAGGCTTTGCAGCAGTGGCGTAATGGCGGGTTTTCTCTGCTACTGACCGATCTGCATATGCCGGAAATGGATGGCTATCAACTGGCGGCGGCCATCCGCCGGGAAGAGCAGGGACCACCGATGCCGATTCTGGCGCTGACCGCCGATGTGTTACGGCTCGGAAAGCACGAAAACTCGGATCTGGATGATTACCTGACCAAACCCATCAGCCTCGATATGCTCGGCGCCACGTTACAGAAGTGGCTGTCTGACTCTCCGCCGCTGGAATCTATGCAAGCAACGGAAACCGAAGAACCGGTGCTGGAACTCTCGGTCTTGTATGGCCAGATCGGTACTGACCAGGAGGTGATCCGTGAGCTGCTGGCCGCCTACCAGGTCGGGCTGCTGGATGCAGGCAGTGCGCTTTTTACTGCCCATCAGGAAGGTGACCTTGCTTCGATTGCCGAACTGGCACATCGGCTAAAGTCCTCTTCCCGTGTGGTCGGTGCATTGCGGTTGGCGGAGTTGTGCGCGGAACTGGAAGTACAGAGCCAACACCGTACCCAGAGTGAACTGGCTCCTCTGTTCATGCAGTTCGAGTCGCAGACAAAACGAGTCGAGGACTGTCTTTCCGAAATACTGAGTGAAGATAGCCGGGCATCAACTATCAACTAACAATTAATAACAAAGATGAGTAGGGGTACGAGTCCGATATGAAAATACTGGTGGTCGACGATGATCCTTTTATGCTCCAGGTATTGAAGCGCCAGCTTACGCTTGCCAGTAGCAAGGAAATTATTGCCTGCACCTCTGCCGAGCAGGCGTTGAGCTTGATGAGGCAGGACGACGGTACTATTGGCCTGGTGATACTGGATCTGCAAATGCCGGATATGGATGGTATCGAGTGTGTCCGTCATCTGGCTCGTATCGGTTATTCAGGCAAGCTGCTGTTGCTCAGTGGCGAAGACGAACGAATTCTGTCGACGGCTCAATCTCTGGCCAGGGGGCATGGGTTGAATGTGCTCGACGCGATCCAGAAGCCGATTTCCCTTCAACACCTGAGCCAGATTTTAGCGCAGACTCAGCCCTCACCCGCAACGCTGAACGGAGGGCTTGGTGAGTTGTGCAACCCGGACGACCTGGTCAGGGGCATCGCCGCCGGCGAACTGATCAATCATTATCAGCCGAAGGTGGTGCTGGCCAGCGGAGCGGTGGATGGGGTCGAGGCGCTGGTGCGCTGGCAGCACCCCCGGCATGGCCTTATCTATCCCGATCTGTTTATCCCGGTGGCCGAGCAGCATGGGCTTATCGACGAGTTGACCCGTTGCGTGATGCGTCAGGCACTGCATGATGCTCGTCAGTGGCGACAACAGGGCCTCGATTTCAATATCGCCGTCAATGTCAGCATGGATAATATCAGCTCGCTGTTGTTTCCCGACTTTGTTACCCGGTTGGCGGCGGAAACCGGCATGCCGCTGGAGCAGCTGACCCTGGAAGTGACAGAAAGCCAGCTGATGGCGGAGCCCCTGAAGGCGCTCGATACCTGACCCGGCTGCGTTTGAAGCGCATTGGCCTCTCTATCGATGATTTCGGTACCGGTTATTCCTCCCTCGCCCAGCTGAGAGACATTCCGTTCAGCGAGCTCAAGATAGATCGCAGTTTTGTGCATGAAGCCAACCGGGATCCAACCCGCAAGACCATTTTTGACGCTATTCTGGGCATGGCCGAGCAACTGGGCATGAGCACCGTGGCCGAAGGCGTGGAAGATGCCGATGACTGGAACTACCTGAAGCAGACGGGCAGATGCCGGCTGGCTCAGGGGTACTTTATCGCCCGGCCCATGCCGGCCGGACAAATCAGCGCCTGGCTTGACCAGTGGCATGATCAAATGAACCGGCTACCGCCCCCCCGGGAACCATAATCATGACTGCCGTACCATCGCCGACGTTGGACGACAGCCAAGCATGGGCTGGTGCCCGTCCCTGGCTTCGCCCGCTGTGGCGTTCCTGCGCCTTGATACTGGGTTATGCCGTGCTGGCCTGGTTGGGCATGTGGCTGGCCACCCCGCCCGTGTATGCGGCGCCGATCTGGCCTGCCGCCGGGCTGGCGCTGTTTGGCCTGTTGATCTGGGGCCGGCAGTACTGGCCGGCAGTCTGGCTGGGCGGCTTTGGGGCGGATTTTCTGCACAATACCTGGTTGACCGGCGATGATCCGGGCCTGGCGGTGATGCTGATGACCGCCATTCCGGCGGTGGCGGCCACCCTGGGGGCCTGGTTGGGGGCGGTCTGGCTGGCCCCTCTGGCCGACTCGCGCCGCCAGGCCGAGCGGGAAGGGGAAGTCCTGCTGCGGCTGGTACTGGCCGCCCCGGTGGCCTGTACCCTGTCGGCCACGGCGGGCATCACCACCATGTATCTGTTCGGTGGCCTGTCGGTCGAACTGTTGCTCGGCAACTGGCTGGCCTGGTGGTCGGCCGATACTCTGGGGGTGCTGATGATAGCCCCCTTCCTGCTGCCTCTGTTGTCCGACGCCTACCGTGAAACCACGGCCAGTGTGCTCAAGATGATGTTTTTACCCCTGCTGGTGATCATAGTGTCGGTGATCGGCCTGATGCTGCTTGGGCGCATGGAGCAGTCGGAGCATCGACAGCATATCAATGTGTCCGGCGAGGTGCTGCATGAGTACCTCGAAAGCAGCCTGTTGCGCCAGCAGGAGGCGGTGTACGAGGTGGCCGATGTGGCCTCGGGGGATGATGACCTTGATCAGGCCGAGTTTGTCCGCCTTACCCGGCGGCTGATCAACAGCGGGGTAGTGAAGGGACTGGCCTGGGTACCCAGGGTGCGGGCCACCGACCGCGAGGTATTCGAGTCAGCTATCGCTCAGCATAGCTGGCCGGAGTTTCATCTGCTCGAGAAAAACGCCCGGGGGGATTTTGTGCCGGCCTCGGCCCGCGCCGAATACTATCCGTTTGTTTTTGCCGCCTCGGCGCCGGAGTATGCCCCCGTCATCGGGGAGGATCTGGGTGCCAAGGCGGACTGTATGGCGGCAATCACCCAGGCCGCCGCCAGTGGCCTGCCGGTGCTGCAACTGTGGAAAGCCCCTTTGGAAACAGTCAAGGGGGGTGCCTGGCGTCTCTTTGTTCCCGTGTACCGGCCCGGCTTTGATGCTGAGCCGGCGTCGCCTGCGGCGCGACGGCAGGCCTTGCTGGGGGTTGCCGTGGGCTTTGTTCATGCAAGGGAGCTGGTGCTTGGTCTGGCCGAGCGCTCCACTCAGGTTGGACTCTCCAGCCGGCTGACCCTGACTCAGCAGGGCCAGCCGCTGACGCTGCTGGATCAGCGAGGGGCGGTGCACGAGGGCATACGGGCCGACTGGCAGCTTGGCCCCCAATGGCTCGGTGATACCCGGCTCGAACTGGAAAGCTGGGCGCCGCTGCCCTGGCAGCCGGGCCAGTCCCCCATGATGAAGCTGTTTATCGTGGGGGTGGTATTGCTGTTGCTGCTGGTGACCTCATTTACCACCAATGTCATCGGCCAGAGCATCCGTACCCGACGCCTGGTGGCGGACAGAACCCGCGAACTGGACGAGGCCCGCCGTGCGGCGGAACAGGCCAATCAGGCCAAATCCGACTTTCTCGCCAACATGAGCCATGAAATCCGTACCCCCATGAACGGCATTCTCGGCATGGCCGAATTGCTGCCGCACCAGCATGACATCGACACCCGCAACGAGACGGTGGGTATCATCAGAACCTCGGCGCAATCACTGTTGCAACTGATCGACGACATCCTCGACTTTTCGAAAATCGAGGCGGGTCTGCTTGAGCTCGAGCAAACCCGGATGAATATTCACAAGCTGGTGGAGAGCGTGCACCTCAGCCTGCAGCCGATGGCGTCGGCCAGGCAGGTGGACATCAGTTGCGAGATCGATAAGGCGGTGCCGGCCGAGTGTGGCGGGGATCCGCTGCGCTTGCGTCAGCTGCTCTACAACCTGCTGGGCAATGCCATCAAATTCAGTGCGGGTCGCCCCGGTCTGCGGGGGCAGGTGCGGCTGCGGGTCGAACGGGAGAGCCGGGAGCCGCTGCGGCTGTCATTGCAGGTGGCCGACAACGGCATCGGCATTGCCCCCGAGCAGCAGGCAGCCTTGTTCCAGCCGTTTATTCAGCTGGAAAGCTCCACTACCCGTCGTTTTGGAGGCACCGGCCTGGGACTGACCATCTGCCGGCGACTGGTGGAGATGATGGGCGGCGACATTCGGGTCGACAGTGCTCTTGGCGCGGGGGCCGTGTTTACCCTGAGCCTGCCGGTACAGGCGGTGACGCCGCAGAGTGGGTGGGCAGAACCCGGGCCTGGTCTGGTTGTGCCTGCCCGGACCATCAGGGTACCGGCAGTCACGGGGGCACGGATCCTGGTGGCGGAAGACGATGCCGTCAACCAAAAGGTGATACTGCGCCAGTTGGCGTTACTCGGTTATCAGGCCGAGCTGGCGGTTAATGGTCGGGAGGCGCTGCGGCGCTGGCAACAGGGCGGGTTTGTGTTATTGCTCACCGATCTGCACATGCCGGAGATGGACGGCTATCAGCTGGCCGGCGCCATCCGTCGACGGCAGCAGGGACATCCGCTGCCCATCATCATGCTGACCGCCGATGTGTTGAGTGCACGGTCACAGGCCGAACGACCTCGGGGGGTGGACGACTACCTGACCAAGCCGGTACGGCTGGATGTGCTGGCCGCCAAGCTGCAGCAATGGCTGCCGGCGGCGGATCCAGGCTGGCCTTGTCAGCCAGCCGCCCCCTTAAATCAGGAGACATGAACCGCATGCAGGAAGCACCCCAGACCGCACAGGATCAGGACCACCGTAGGCACAGGCCAGACGAGGCCTTCTCCTGGATCAAGGCCGCTCTGATAGTGCTTGGCTATCTGGTCCTGGCCGGCCTGGGTCAATGGCTGGCAGGGCCACCAGTACGAGCCTCGTTGCTCTGGCCCGCCGCCGGCCTGGCGTTGTTTGCATTGTTGCTGTGGGGAAACCGCTACTGGCCGGCAGTCTGGCTGGGGGCCTTCTGTGTTTCGCTGTTTCAAAGAACCCTGCTGATCGACCAGCCGGCGACCTTGTTTGCGGTTCTGTTCAGCGTGTTGCCGTCGATAGGCATGACCCTGAGTGCCTTGCTGGGTGCCCGCTGGCTGAATCCGCTGGTCGCGCCCGAACGGGGCAACCTGAAGGAAAGCCAGGTACTGCATCGGCTGTTGCTGGCCGGGCCGGTCGCCAGCGCTGTGGCTGCGACCACGGGGGTGGTCAACCTGGCCCTGTTCGAGGGATTGCAGATCGAATTGATCGCCGCCAGCTGGATGACCTGGTGGGCCGGCGATACCTTCGGCGTGCTGCTGGTGGCGGCCCTGCTGCTGCCCCTGTGGTCCGGTCTCTATCAGGAGCGCAGCTTGCTTGCCCGCAAGCTGCTGTTTTTGCCGCTGCTGGTGGTTGTTCTGACCACCTTGGGCTTCACCCTGCTGCAGCGGGCGGAGCAGGCCGAGCGGCGACAAGATATCGGGACGGCCGGCGAAGTGTTGCATGAATATCTGGAAGGGCATTTACTGCGCCAGCAGCAGGCCGTGGATTCGGTGGCGGATTTTGTCTCCAGCAGTGGCGCCATTACCCAGGCCCAGTTCAGCCGTTTTTCACAACGGATACTGGACAGCGGTGTGGTGCAGGGGCTGGCCTGGGTGCCCATGGTGGCGGCCGATGCCCGGCACTCGCTGGTAGCGGATATGCGGCGCCGGGGGCTGTCAGGCTTTCGGCTGGTGGAGCCGGACGGGGAAGACGGTTTTATTCCGGTGTTGGCGCGAGACACTTATTTTCCCCTGAGCTTTCATGGCAAAACGGCAGCCATGCCGCCCACCGGCCTGGATCTGGGCAGTGCCCCCGTGCTCCGCTCGGCGATGATGCGGGCGGCAATCAGCATGCAGCCGGTGCTGGTACAGGGTTGCGCCTGTCACCTCTATGATGATGAATCCATCGGCCACTGGCGGCTGTTGGTGCCGGTTTACCGCCAGGGGGAGGCGGACAGGCGGGCATTGGCCGATGAACGCCACGTTGCCTTGCGGGGGTTTGCCGTTGGCTTTATCCGGATGGAGGGCCTGATCACGGCTCTGGCCGGGAAGGGGGCGGAAGGCGGCCTGCTCAGCCGGCTCACCCTGATTGATGGTGAAGGGAATGCCAGCCTGTTGCTGGATCAGCGCCTGCCCTCGCAGGCAGAACGACCACCTGAGTGGCAGCTGCATCCGGAGCCGCTGGGTGATGCCCGCTTCCTGCTGGAGAGCTGGACCCCGGCGCCCTTGCTGGCGGCGGGTCAGTCCGTGATGATGACGGTGTACATCATCGCCGCCATGATCATCCTGCTGCTGGCGATATCCTTTGCCCTGGTGTCCGTCGAGCAGAGCCTGCATATCCGGCGCCGGGTCGCCGAGAGTACCGAGGAACTGCACGTCGCCCGCCGCGAGGCGGAACGGGCGAGTCAGGCCAAGTCGGAGTTTCTGGCGACCATGAGCCATGAAATTCGTACTCCCATGAACGGGGTGCTGGGAATGCTGGAGGTGCTCGAACGGCAGAGTACCGACAGCGGCCAGCGGGATACCATTCACATCATCAGGGACTCGGCCCTGTCGCTGCTGAGCCTGATCGACGATATTCTCGACTTTTCCAAGATAGAGGCCGGGCGGCTCGAGCTGGAGCGCACCCGCTTTGCGCTGAGTCCGCTGGTGGAAGGCGTCTGCGCCACCCTGTATCCGATGGCCATCGACAAGCAGGTGGATGTGACCTGCTATATCGGGCCCGAGGTACCACAGATGATCGAGGGCGATCCGACCCGGCTGCGCCAGCTGATTTACAACCTGCTCGGTAATGCCATCAAGTTCAGTGCCGATCGCGATGAGCTGCGTGGTCGGGTCCGGCTCCGGATCACGCTAGGTGTGAATTCCCGGTGGCTGCGGGTGCGGGTGATCGATAACGGCATCGGCATCGATCCCGCCATGCAGCAGGAGCTGTTCCGTCCCTTTGTACAGGCGGAAAGCTCCACTACCCGGCGCTTTGGCGGCTCGGGCCTGGGCCTGGCCATCTGCCAACGGCTGGTGGATATGATGCAAGGGCAGATTTCCCTCGACAGCCGGCCGGGGCTGGGGTCGACATTTACCATCAGGCTGCCCCTGCTCGATCCGGAGCCGGTGGTGCAGCAGGCGCCGTTGAGCGGAGTCGACTGCGTGCTGATCGGCGGTGAGACCGAACGCGCCGAGGATATCCAGACCCTGCTGACGGCCGCCGGTGCCCGGGTGCGGGTGGCGGACAGCCGGCAGCAGGCCGAGGCCATGGCCGCCGAGTGGGACGATCCCGTGCTGATCCATGACAGCGACGTCGATGATGATGCGCTGTTGTCCGGCGCCGGCCTGCCGTCCGGGCGTCTGTTGTGGCTGACCCGGGGGCGTCGTCGCCAGCCCAGGTGGGTGCATCATGATCTGTTGACCCTCGACGGTGATTTTCTCGAACAACAACGGTTGCAGCAGGCGGTGCTGATGGCGGCCGGCAAGGCGGAGGTGCCGGTCGGAGAGCCGGTGACCCGGGCGCGACGGTGGCCGAGGCGAGGGGCAAGGGCCAGTTGATCCTGGTGGCGGAAGACGACACCACCAACCAGAAGGTCATTCTGCATCAGCTGGCGTTGCTGGGCTATCGCGCCGAGGTGGCGGCGAACGGCCAGGACGCTCTGCAACGCTGGCGGCAGGGTGAATTTGCCTTGTTGCTGACCGATCTGCATATGCCGCAGATGGATGGCTTGCAGTTGGCCAGGGCAATCCGGCAGGAAGAAGGCAAGGGGAGGCACCTGCCGATTATCGCCCTGACCGCCGATGTGCTCAGTGTGCGTCAGCGTATCATCGATGGGTCGGGGTTCGATGATTGCCTGAGCAAACCAATTCAGCTGGACGTGCTGGGGGATATGCTGCATCACTGGCTCCCCGGCGCCAGGGAAGTCGCCGTCGAGGCGCCGGAGCGGGTGCCGTCATCGACGGTGGTGGAGCTGTCGGTGCTGAGGGAGCTGGTCGGTGATGACGAGCAGATCATACAGGCGGTGTTGTCGGATTTTCAGGTGTCGCTCCGTCGGTCGGCAATAGCATTGCGTGAGGCCTATATCAAGGGGGATGCCCGGCAAGTGGGGGCGATAGCCCATCAGTTGAAGTCTGCCGCCCGAACCGTCGGCGCGCTGGCGTTTGCGGACAGCTGCGCCGAGCTGGAAACCGTGTGCAAGGCCGGGCAACAGGCCGGACTGACGCCGTTGATCAGTCAGTTCGAGCGAAACCTGACGCTGGTTGAAACCAGTATTGAAGAGCAGTTGATACCCATCGGATTAAACAACAGGTGAGCTAACGGTAAGCCTCAACGCACCCAGCCGATGCACCTCTCGGGCAGAACGGGGCGATAGGGTGGGCGCGAACCGGCGGGGATGGCGCCCGCCTTGTCGTTCAGCCAGCTGGCCAGCTCGCGGCCACAGCCGGTGCCGGCGGGCACGGCGGCCTGGGGCTCGCACTGGTTATCTCCTGGCGGGCAGTGCAGCCGTACATGAAAATGGCTGGAATGACCAAACCAGGGGCGGAGTTTGCCCAGCCAGTCGGCCTCGCCGTAGGCCCGGCACATGGCGCTCTTGATCAGGGGGTGCACGAAAATACGGCTGACCCGCTCATCCTGCGCCGCCAGGGCGATCAGCTGGCGTTGTGGATCGCGAAAATGGGCGTTGAGGATATAGTAGCGATGATCCACCATATCGACCGCCTTGATGCGCTCCAGCCGTCGGGTGTCCGGGTTCCTGGGGGGCGGGCGCAGCCAGATATCGGCATCGAGCCCGGTCTGATGGCTGCGATGGCCAGACCGGAAGGGACCGCCGCGCTCCATGGCAATGTCGGCGACCAGCATCGGCGGCAGGCCGGCCTGCCGGACGTGACGCCCCAAATCCTGCAAATAATCGATCAGCGGCGGCTGGCCATAGAAACGCTCGCGGTTGGCGCGGATCACATAAAAACCGGGCCCGGAGGCGGGCAGCGGCCGGGCGTTCAGCTGGCAACCGGCGGCATAACTGCCGATGGCCTCGGCCCAGACCAGACTGGGCAGCCATAACAATAACCCGATCCATTTAATCATTTCCGTGCTCCCGAACGACCGCATGTCACCATTATTTATGGTTGCGGTTTTTTTTGCTAGGGTGATGCCCCTTTTGACAGATGGAATAACAACATGACCGTGCAGCGCCTACCCCTGCCGCAGCTACTGGAACAACCGCTGGAGTTTGTGCTGAGCCCGCCCGCCTGGCGCTTTTACCTGATCCATTCGCTGGTGCTGCTGGCCAGCCTGGTGGCGGTGGGGGTGTCGCTGTGGGATGCACAAACCGGTTTTGGCCTTATCCACTGGGTCGGCCTGATCTTCGGCGGCACCGTGCTGTTGCTGAGCCTGTGGCCGGCCAGCTGGAGCCGGCAACGGTTGATCAACCTGGCCTTCGACAGTGAGCATTTGTATCTGGTGAACGGCAGCGACAAACAGGCGGTGGCCTTGCCGCGCGAGCGGGTGCGGGCGGTCAACAAGGGCAAGCTGCCCGGCCACGACGGCGCCATTATCGCCTTTACCCTGGATCTGTCACTGAACGAACAGGAGCTGGCGACCATCCACGAGACCCTGGGCACCCAGGCCGAAGACAGATTCAAGCTGGATGACGACTGTTATCGCTTCGGTTTTGTCGGCAACTGGCAGCCCCGGCGTGTCTTGCTGGCAACCATTTCGGTGCTGGCACCGGCGGTGGTGATCGATGCCAATGATCAGCCGGTCGACGACGATGACGACGACTGGGACGATTGAGCCGATGCGGTTCTGGAGTGAACCGGGTGGTAGCAGAGGGGAAAAGCAAACCGTCAGCAGGCCATATGGCCTGCTGACGGTTCAGAACGACTGCTTTTACCGGCCTCCGCCCTGGGGCGGACGCCGGTCAGGCCGTGTTCAGCCGGCCAGGCGCTGTGACTGGGGCTGGCGGCCGTACAGGTATTGCTGCAGGCGGCTTTTTTCCGCCTCGGTCAGGTAAAGGCCGAGCTTGGTGCGGCGCCAGATGATGTCTTCCAGCGTGACCGCCCATTCATGCTCGATCAGGTAGTCCACTTCCTTCTGGTGCAGCGTGGCGCCGAGGACCGGCCCCAGATCTTCCAGCCGGGTGCAGCCGTCGAGGAAGTGGTGGCACAGGTTGCCATAGGTGCGTACAAAACGCTGGCACATGGCCTCTGGCAGCCAGGGGAACTGGCGTTTCAGTGACGCATTCAGGCTGTCATGATGCTCGAAATTACCACCCGGCAGCGTGGCTTCCTTGGTCCAGGGGCCGCTTGCCTCGGGAAAGAAGCGACAGATGGCATTGGTGGCGGCCTCCGCCAGTTTGCGATAGGTGGTGATCTTGCCGCCGAAAATCGACAGCAACGGCGCCTCGCCCTGCGGCGCGTCCACCTCGAAGGTGTAGTCACGCGAGGCTTTCTGGGCTTCGCCCCGCTCATCGTCCATCAGCGGCCTGACCCCGGAATAGGTCCACACCACATCGTCTGCGCTTATCTTGCGCTTGAAATGGTCATTGACCACGGCGCACAGATAGTCCACTTCCTCCGCGCTGATCGCCGCCTCCGATGGATTGCCCTGATAGTCCACGTCGGTGGTGCCGATCAGGGAGAAGTTGTCTTCATAGGGGATCACGAACACGATGCGGTTATCTTCGTTCTGCAGTATGTAGGCTTCGGGTTCGTCATGCAGGCGCGGCACTATGATGTGGCTGCCCTTGACCAGGCGTATTTTCTTGGGCGCCTTGAGGCTCATGGTCTCGTCGAACAGCTTGCTGGCCCAGGGGCCGGCGGCATTGATCAATGCCCTCACCCGCAGTGTTTGCCGCTCTCCGCTGTCGTTGTGCTGCAGGGTTACCTTCCACAGGCCATCCTGCCGTTCGGCCCGGATGCAGCGGGTGCGAGTGCGGATGTCCGCGCCATGATTGCGCGCCGCCATGGCGCAGAGCACCACCAGACGGGCATCATCGACCCAGCCATCGGAATACTCGAACCCCTTTTTGATTTCGCCCACCAGCGAGCTGTTTTCACCAAAACGAAGGCCGTTGGAGCCGGCCAGGCGTTCACGCTTGGCCAGGTGGTCGTAAAGGAACAAACCGATACGGATCATCCAGGCCGGGCGAAGATGGGGGCGATGGGGCAGGCGAAACCGCAGCGGCCACATGATGTGAGGGGCATTGCGCAGCAGGGATTCCCGCTCGGCCAACGCTTCCTTCACCAGCCGGAATTCGTAATGTTCGAGATAGCGCAGTCCGCCATGGATCAGTTTGCTGCTGTTGGACGACGTCGCAGACGCCAGATCGTTCATTTCGCACAGCACCACCTTCAAGCCTCTGCCTGCTGCATCCATGGCGATGCCGGTGCCGTTGACGCCACCACCAACTACCAGCAGATCATGAATAGTTTGCTCTGAAGTCATGCTTTGTTCTCCTTTCGGCACCGCGGCCCTGTTGCCTTGGGTATGGGTTCAATCTCGATATACGGATTATAATATTCGAAAAGGAAAATATTCAAACATAAACGAAGAGAATGATGTGTTTTTTGGTTCTTTGCGACAGTGTTCAACAATAGAGTGTGTTCTTTGCCATCATGGCGGGTGGTTCCGGACCGGTCGAGGTGAGATGGCATGGCCTTTGCGCGCCTGTCTGTGCTTTTGGTGGTGGAACGAGTACAATCGAGCGTAAAGTTTCATCCATTACAGGGAGTTACCGCGTGAAGCAAACCCTGCGCCATCAACAGATCCTCGAGTTGCTGAAACACAAAGGTTTTGCCAGCACCGAAGATCTGGTCGCCCAGTTTGATGTGAGCCCGCAGACTATTCGTCGCGATTTGAATGACCTGGCCGAGCACAACCGTATCCGCCGTCATCATGGCGGCGCTTCTCTGATGTCGAGCACGGTCAACGCCGCCTATGATTCCCGCAAGGTGATGTATGCCCGGGAGAAAGACGGCATTGGCCGGGCCATTGCCGCCGAAATTCCTGACGGCGCTTCGCTGTTCATCGACATCGGTACCACCACGGAGGCGGTGGCCAGAGCGCTGCTTGACCACCAGGAGTTGCGGGTTATCACCAATAACATCCATGTGGCCAGCATTCTCAGTCAGAAGGAAGACTTTACCGTGATCATCGCCGGTGGCGAGGTGCGCAATCGGGACGGTGGTATCGTCGGTGAGGCGACTCGGGACTTCGTGCAGCAGTTTCGCACCGACTACGGCATCATCGGCATTTCCGGTATCGATACCGACGGCTCTCTGCTCGAATTCGATTATCACGAGGTGCGTATTGCCCAGGCCATCATCAGCAACAGCCGGCAGGTGTTTCTGGCGGCGGATCAAAGCAAGTTCGGCCGTAGCGCCATGGTCAATATGGGCAATATCAGCCAAATCACCGCCCTGTTCACCGACGCGGCCCCTCCCACGGCGCTGCAGAAAATCATGGACGAACATCAGGTGGCCTGCCACATCACCGAGTGAGTCCGCCTGCAACGAGGTTTGATCTGTTCCTATCGGTGAAGCGCCCTTTGGTGGAAAGGGGCTGCGTACCGGCGTTATCGACCAAACTGAAAAGGGCGCCTGATGGCGCCCTTGTTGCGTATGTGTTGCTCTCAGTGCTCGGCCCAGTCCAGCGAGCGTGTCACCGCCTTCTGCCAGCCGCTGTACAGGGTGGCGCGGGTGTCTTTGTCCATATTGGGTTTGAACTCCCGGTCGACGGAGAACTTGTTGGCCAGCTCATCGGTGCTTTGCCATACGCCCACCGCCAGGCCGGCGAGGAAGGCCGCGCCCATGGCGGTGGTCTCGGTCTGTTTGGGGCGTTCTACCCTGGCGTTGGTGATATCTGACTGGAACTGCATCAGGAAGTCGTTGGCCACGGCGCCGCCGTCCACTTTGAGCGTGGCCAGCCGGAGACCGGAATCTTCCTGCATGGCCTCCAGCACATCCCGGCTCTGGTAGGCGATCGCCTCCAGTGCGGCCCGGATGATATGGTTGCGGTTCACGCCCCGGGTCAGGCCCATCAGGGTACCGCGGGCGTAAGGATCCCAATAGGGGGCGCCGAGGCCAACGAAGGCCGGTACTAGGTAGACACCGTTGGTGTCGGCTACCTTCTCGGCGAAGTAGCCGGTATCGTCCGCCTCGCGAATGAGGCCCAGTTCGTCCCGCAGCCACTGAATGGTGGCACCGCCCATGAACACGGAGCCCTCCAGGGCGTAGTTGACTTCTCCCTTGGCGCCTACCGCCAGGGTGGTGAGCAGACCGTGGCTGGAGTTGACCTTTTTCTCGCCGGTGTTCATCAGCAGGAAGCAGCCGGTACCATAGGTGTTCTTGGCCATGCCCTTGTTAAAGCACAACTGGCCGAATAGCGCCGCCTGCTGGTCGCCGGCGATGCCGGCGATGGGGATGCGGGTGCCGCCCTTGCCGCCGATATTGGTTTTGCCGTACACCTCGCTGGAAGAGCGCACTTCGGGCAGCATGGACGCGGGAATGCCCAATTCATCCAGCAGTTTCTCGTCCCATTCCAGGCTGTTGATGTTGAACAGCATGGTACGCGAGGCGTTGGTGTAGTCGGTGACGTGTACCCGGCCTTCGGTCAGTTTCCAGATCAGCCAGGTATCTATGGTGCCGAACAGCAGCTCGCCGTTGCTGGCCATTTCCCGGGCTCCGTCCACGTTGTCCAGTATCCACTTGAGCTTGGTACCGGAGAAATAGGCGTCCAGCACCAGACCGGTGTTTTCCCGGATGTAGTCGGTCAGCCCGCGAGCCTTCAATTGCTCACAGATGTCGGCGGTACGGCGGCATTGCCAGACGATGGCGTTGTATACCGGCTTGCCGGTGCTCTTTTCCCACACCACCGTGGTTTCGCGCTGGTTGGTGATGCCGATGGCGGCAATCTGATCCGCATTGATGCCGGTCTTGGCCAGTACCTCGGTCAGGGTGGAACGCTGACTGGCCCAGATTTCCATCGGGTCATGCTCGACCCAGCCGGCCTGGGGGTAAATCTGGCCAAATTCCCGTTGGGCCACGCTCTGGATGGTGGCGTTTTCGTCGAAGATGATGGCGCGGGACGAAGTGGTACCCTGATCCAGAGCAACCACATACTGTTTGGCTTGTGACATTTCGCTGTCTCCTTGTCGAGTCGGGCTCAGGCTTCGGCCTGCTGCCCCTGCTGAGAAGTATTGGTGTTTTCTTCGGATTGCGCCGCGGGCAGGAAGCGGGCGATGGCGTTATCGTACAACCAGGCGCCCAGACAGGCACCGGCGACGGGGCCGAGTATCGGCACCCAGAAATAGGGGTTGTCGCGTCCGCCGGAAAGCGCCATGTCTCCCCAGCCGGCCAGCCAGGCAAACAGTTTGGGGCCGAAGTCACGGGCCGGGTTCATGGCAAAGCCGGTCAAGGGGCCGGTGGCGGCGCCGATCACGGCGATCAGCAGGCCGATCAGCAGTGCCGCGCCCATGCCTTTGGGGCCACCGTTGCGCTCGTCCACCAGGGCGAGTATTGCCATCATCAACACGGCGGTGATGGTGACTTCGACCAGAAAGGCGTGCCCGTTGGACAGCAGACTGTGCGGGTAAGTAGAGAAGATCCCGGCCAGCGCCAGACTTTCCTGGCTTCCCCGGATGATGCCGGTGCTTTGCTCCCATTCGAGAAACAGTGGCTGATACAGGCCGTAAACGAGGGCGGCAGCCGAGAAAGCGCCCGCCATCTGTGCGCCAATGAAGGGCAGTACCTTGTGTTTGTCGAAGCCCCGGAACAGGGTCAGGGCCAGGGTGACCGCGGGGTTGAGGTGGGCGCCGGAAACACCGCCCGCCACATAAATGGCGATGGCCACACCCACGCCCCAGCTGATGCTGATTTCCCAGAGTCCGAAGCTGGCATTGGCCACCACCAGTGCGGCCACGCAGCCGGCGCCGAAGAAAATCAGCAAGCCGGTGCCGATAAACTCTGCCACACATTCTCCGAACAGGGTACCCGGTCGTTTGATGGACATATTCTGACTCCTTTATGTATCTAACGTTATCCAATGCGGCGATTTTCGTTCTTTTGCTCGTATTCGAACAGTTAAACTTGTTAAAAATGTGTTATTGGTCACTATTTTTTGAGCTTTTATCTTCGAAAAGAGCCAGTGTTGTTGAAGGGGCTGTACGTGCTCGGCATTTATGACTGTTTTAGGGCTGTGTTTATGCTGACTTGTTCGGTGTTGGGGGGATTTCCGTTTGTGTCTTAATTTGCCCCCGGTCCGTTAATGTTCGTTATCGAGCAATCCAATGTTTGCGCGCGATCCTGCGAGCCGCGCCGCCTCCATGGGTGCCTGCAGGCGGTGGTCGTTTTCGTGGTATGCCGTTCCGGCCTGGGGTTGGGAGACGAGGCTGTTCGGGCGGATGGGGCGGGTGAGGTGCCGGCATCGACGGTTGGCGTGCCAGCAGATGGTTCAGCGACCAGGAAGAGGCAACAGGGTTGCCTCTTTGTGCCGTGACCAATAGGTAGTCAAACAGGCTTAGCGCAAATAGGGGTTGTGCAGCCGCTCGTGGCCGAAGGTGCTTTCCGGTCCGTGACCGGGCACGAAGGTGATATCGTCGCCCAGCGGCAGCAGGGTATGGGTAATGGCGTTGATCAGGGTGGCGTGGTCGCCACGGGGAAAGTCGCTGCGCCCGACGCCACCGTTGAACAGCACATCGCCCACAAAGGCCAGCCGCTGTGCTTCATGTACAAACACCACGTGGCCCGGGGTATGGCCGGGGCAGTGATGGACATCCAGTTGTTCGTTACCCACGGTCACGGTGTCGCCCTGGTTGAGCCAACGGTCGGGCGTAAACCCGGACACGGGATCAAACCCGAACATCTGCACCTGTTGTGGCAGACCCTCTATCCAGAAGGCATCGTCTGACCCCGGGCCTGTTACCGGTACGCCCGTCCGGGCAATCAGCTCGCCGGTGGCGCCCACATGGTCCAGGTGGCCGTGGGTCAGCAGAATGGACTCCAGCGTCAGGCCGCGCTCGGCAATGGCCGCCAGCAGCCGTTCGGTTTCACCGCCCGGATCGATCAGGGCGGCCTTGTTGGTCTCGCTGCACCATAACAGGCTGCAGTTCTGGTCGAAGGGAGTCACCGGCAGGGTGATTCGGTTCAGCATCGGTCTAGATTTCCTTTAACATAATACTCAGGATTGCGCAGTCTGGGCTTCGGGTTGGTTGGCCAGCCATTCGGCCAGCTCATCGGCTTCGCCGCGCTTGATGATACGTTCTTCCTTGTCGACCTGGTGTCGTCGATAGATGGGGTCGTAATAGCGGCCGAGCAGCTCGGCGATCCATTCCTGATGGCCGTCACTGCCAAAGCCCAGCTGCTGCTGTTTGACGGCATCGGTCATCTGCTGCGACAGCCGGCGCCAGTCCCGATCGCCGAGACGCTTGTACAGCCGCTTGAGGCTGTCCTGCAGATAGGCCTCCAGTCGTTCCATGTCGTCGTTGAAGTGGCGTTGCATCACATCCACATAATCGTGCTGGATCTGGCGTACCCGCTGATCGAAGGGCACCTCCAGCAACAAAATGGGCGTGCGCTGCATGCGCAGGTACAGGCTCTTCGGCACCGGGCAACGGCCGATCATGGCGCTTTCGTCTTCCACCAGCCAGCTGCCGATGCCGGCCCGACGCTGCTTGAGTCGGGCGATGGCCAGCCGGTTTTCGAAGTCGATGGGGGTGGGCTGGGGCTCGCCCCAGTGGCCGAAGCTGGAGCCCCTGTGATGAGCGTAGCCTTCCAGATCCAGCGCCAGCGGGGTGCGGGCCAGCCAGTCGGTCTT
This sequence comes from Oceanisphaera psychrotolerans, assembly GCF_001870485.1. Classification (GTDB taxonomy): domain Bacteria; phylum Pseudomonadota; class Gammaproteobacteria; order Enterobacterales; family Aeromonadaceae; genus Oceanimonas; species Oceanimonas psychrotolerans. Next base: position 85,246 of record NZ_MDKE01000003.1, read on the forward strand.
GCCGCTACCGGTCAGGCCCGACAGCACGAATCCCGGTTGTTCAAAGCCGGTTTCAATCTCTTGCAGCAGGTGACGCCGCAGCGCCTTGTAACCGCCCTCGACCCGGGTGACGGGGCGGCCGGCGTCCCGCAGCCACTGCTGTACCGTCTGGCTGCGCAGGCCGCCGCGAAAACAGTAGATAACGCCGGTCGGGTGCTGTTCCAGCCAGTCGAGCCAGCCCTGCAGTCGTTGCTCGCGCAACTCACCGGCCACCAGCCGGTGGCCGAGCTCGATGGCCGCCGCCTGGCCCTGCTGCTTGTAGCAGGTGCCGACCCGGGCCCGTTCTTCGTCGCTCATCAGCGGCAGATTGCAGGCCGTCGGAAAGGCGCCTTCGACAAACTCCACCGGAGCACGTAGATCCAGCAGCGGGATATCGTCGCCCAGCAGCCGGTCGTAGTCGGCGGTCAGCTCGGTCATGTGGTCTGGCTCACTCACCCGTCACCTCGATGCGATGTTCGCCGGCGGTGGTCAGCTCGCCGATGGGAGAGAGTTGCAGGGAATGCCTGGCGGCCAGGGTCAGGAAGGCGTCGACCGCGTCGGGGCGTACCGCCACCAGCAGGCCACCGCTGGTCTGGGGATCGCACAGAATATGCTGCTGGCGCTGAGTGAGCGGGGCCAGCTTGTGGCCATAGGCGTCCAGGTTGCGCAGGGTGCCGCCGGGCACGGCGCCGGCCTGCAGGTAGTGATCGACGGCGGGCAGCAGCGGTATGTCGGCCATGTTGAGTGTTGCGCTGACATCGGCGCCTTCACACACCTCCAGCAGGTGCCCCATGAGGCCGAAACCGGTGACATCGGTCATGGCGCTCACCCCTTCGAGCGTCGCGAAATCCTGACCCGGCTTGTTGAGCTGGCACATGGCCTCGGCGGCCAGGGTGGCGTGCTCATCCTGCAGTACGCCTTTTTTCTGGGCGGTAGACAGAATGCCGATGCCGAGCGGTTTGGTCAGAAACAGCAGGTCGCCGGCGGCGGCGGTGTCGTTGCGTTTGACCTGGTCGAGTGCAATCTGGCCGGTGACCGCCAGCCCGAAGATGGGCTCGGGCGCATCGATGCTGTGCCCCCCGGCCAGTGAAATGCCGGCGTCGTGACAGGCCTGACGGCCACCGTCGATCACCTGCTGGGCCACTTCCGGTGCCAGCAGGTTGACCGGCCAGCCGAGAATGGCGATGGCCACGATGGGCGTCCCGCCCATGGCATAGATGTCGCTGATGGCGTTGGTGGCGGCGATGCGGCCGAAGGTGAAGGGGTCGTCCACTATCGGCATGAAGAAGTCGGTGGTGGAGATAATGCCCATGCCGTTGCCAATGTCGACCACGGCGGCGTCGTCCCGGCTGTCGTTACCGACCACCAGACTCTGGTCGGTGAAGCGGGGCAGCTGGCTGTGCAGTATGGTGTCGAGAACTTTGGGGGAAATCTTGCAGCCGCAGCCGGCGCCGTGGCTGTATTGGGTCAGGCGAATAGGTTCCACTTGGGCTTCCTTGGAGTCACTAACGGAAAGGCCATATAGTAACGCTTATGGGCAGGGAGCGCATCCGTTGGGAAGCTAGGGAGAGGCTTTGGGTATGATGACAATGCGGGCGAAGACGGACAAAGAGCCAGCTCAGCCGACTCGCTCAAGCACCTTCTTGTCACGCTCAGCACATGACGTCCCTGTCATGTGACGGTCGGCTGAGCCGATCTCTTTGCCCTTCTTGATGCTACAGAGTCGTCTGTTGGCACTATCTGCAGGCAACTCGGTGTTGCCTCTTACGCTCACACCTTTACCAGGCCCGAACCACCAGTCCTTTCAGGTAGTGGCCTTCCGGATAGGCGGTACCGATGGGATGGTCGGCGGCCTGATTCAGTCGCTCCAGGATCTGGGCGTCACGGCCGGCATCCAGGGCGGCGTCGGCGACGATTTTCTGGAACAGATCCTGAGTCATCAGACCGGAGCAGGAGAAGGTCAGCATTACACCGCCGGCATTGAGCAGTTGAAAGGCCAGCATATTGATGTCTTTATAACCACGGCAGGCGCCGTTGAGCTGGGCCTTGCTTTCGGCGAACTTGGGCGGGTCCAGCACGATCACGTCGAAACGCTGGCCCTGATCCCGGTACTGGCGCAGCAGCTTGAACACGTCGGCCTGTTCGAATCTGGCCCGGCTCAGGTCCAGCTGGTTCAGTTCGACATTCTGCCGGGCCAGTGCCAGCGCCGACTCGGACATGTCCACGTTCACCACCTCGCTGGCGCCACCCTTGAGTGCGTACACCCCGAAGGTGCCGGTGTAGCTGAAGCAGTTGAGTACTCGCTTGTCCTGACAGTAACGGCCGGCGATACGGCGGTTGTCGCGCTGATCCAGATAAAAGCCGGTCTTGTGACCCTGCTCTACGTCGACCAGGATACGTACGCCGTTGTTCTCTTCGATGACCACCGGCTGTTCTGGCAGGGTGCCCGCCAGCAGGCCCTTGCGTTCTTTCAGACCTTCTTTCTTGCGTACTGCCACGTCGGAACGCTCATAGATGCAGCTATCCGGGTAGAGGGTGGTCAGCGCCGTGACGATGGCACTACGCCAGCGCTCGGCACCGGTGCTCAGCAGCTGGCAGACCACCACCTTGGCGTAGACATCGATGGTAATGCCGGGCAGGCCGTCGGACTCGGCGGCGCAGAGGCGGTAACCGGTGAGGCCCTGCTCCGCAATCAGCGGCTGGCGGCTGGCCTTGGCGCGTTCCAGGCGGCGCAGAAAGAACGCCTCGTCGACCACTTCATTCTGATCGAAGGTCCATACCCGGGCGCGGATCTGGGACTGGGGCGAATAAAAACCGCGACCGAGCCACTGGCCGTTGTGGCTGAGAATATCGACGGTATCACCGGCATTGGGCTGGCCCTGTACCTTGTCGACGGCACGGGAAAACACCCAGGGGTGACGACGCAGAAGGGACTTTTCCCGTCCGGCGATAAGGGTAATGGAGGTGGTCATAGGCTGGCGCTGCTAACAATAAAAGGGGCATAATTCTAGGGGCGCGCGAAGTAAAACACAAACAGGGAGAGAACAAGATGGCCGAGATCGCAAAAATAATCCGGGTCAGCGGGACCGTACAGGGAGTGAGCTTTCGCTTTTACACCCAGTGCGAGGCGGAGAAGCTGGGCGTGCGCGGTTATGCCCGTAACCTGCCGGACGGAAGAGTGGAAGTGTTTGCCGAAGGCGAGGCCGCCAGGGTGCGGCAACTGGTGAGCTGGCTGAGACAGGGTCCCGACACCGCCGTGGTGGACGGCATCACCGAGGAAGACGTGTCTTTAGCCCAACATCAGGGCTTCGTGACCGGCTGAGCACCATGCACCCGTAGGCGCCCATTTATGCGGCGCAAACCAGCATATGAATCGGCGTGCTCAGAAACGGCACCGGATCTGATAGCTCTGCGTTGTCTGATCCGCCAGCTAAAGCCGCGGCTACAACAACTGCAAGCTTGTCCGTCTCCTAGGGGCCGGTTTATTGGACCAGCGGGTCCGCGTGTCAAACTCTTGGTTGAATATATTCGACCCGACAAACACGATATCCGTTATCCAATGCATACAAAAAAGCCCGGCAGGGCCGGGCTTGGTCGTTAATCAGCGGGTGCTCAGGCTTTCAGCTTGGCATCCAGCTCTTCGATTTTGGCCTGCCAGATGGCGGGGCCGGCGACATGGGCGTTGTTGCCTTCACTGTCGACCGCCACCGTGACCGGCATGTCTTCCACCTCGAATTCGTAGATGGCTTCCATTCCCAGATCTTCAAACGCCAGCACCTTGGCCTTTTTCACCGCCTTGGCCACCAGATAGGCGGCGCCACCCACGGCCATCAGGTAAACGGCTTTGTGCTTCTGGATGGCGTCGACGGTGGCCGGGCCACGCTCGGCCTTGCCGACCATGCCCATCAGGCCGGCCTGCTCCAGCATCATGTCGGTGAACTTGTCCATGCGGGTGGAGGTGGTGGGGCCGGCGGGACCAACCGCTTCGTTACCGATGGCATCAACCGGGCCCACGTAATAGATGAAGCGATCCTTGAAATCGACCGGCAGTGCTTCGCCGTTGTTGAGCATTTCCTGAATCCGCTTGTGGGCGGCGTCGCGGCCGGTAAGCAGCTTGCCGGACAAGAGTACGGTTTCGCCCATCTTCCAGTCGGCAATGTCGGCACGGGTCACGGTGTCCAGATTGACCCGGCGCACGTTTTCGCCCACTTCCCAGGTGACTTCCGGCCAGTCTTCCAGCTTCGGCGGGGTCAGCTCGGCGGGGCCGGAGCCGTCCAGATGGAAGTGCACATGGCGGGTGGCGGCGCAGTTGGGGATCATCACCACCGGCTTGGAGGCGGCGTGGGTAGGGGCGGACTTGATCTTGATGTCGACCACGGTGGTGAGGCCACCCAGGCCCTGGGCGCCAATGCCCAGCTTGTTGGCCTTCTCGAAGATTTCCAGCCGCAGCTTTTCTTCGGTGGTTTCGGCGCCACGTTCGATCAGCTCGTGAATGTCGACCGGATCCATCAGCGATTCCTTGGCCAGCACCGCGGCCTTTTCGGCGGTGCCGCCGATGCCGATGCCGAGCATGCCGGGCGGGCACCAGCCGGCACCCATGGTGGGCAGGGTCTTCAGCACCCATTCCACGATGTCGTCGGACGGGTTGAGCATTACCATCTTGGACTTGTTCTCGGAGCCGCCACCCTTGGCGGCGATGGCCACTTCCACATGATCGCCGGGCACCATGTCGATGTGCACCACGGCGGGGGCATTGTCTTTGGTGTTGATACGGCGACCGGCGGGATCGGCCACGATGGAAGCGCGCAGGGGGTTATCGGGGTTGTTGTAGGCGCGGCGCACCCCTTCATCCACCATTTCCTGCACCGTCATGTCGCTTTCCCACTGAACCTGCATGCCGATTTTCACGAAACAGGTGACGATACCGGTGTCCTGGCACAGGGGACGGTGACCTTCGGCTGACATGCGCGAGTTGATCAGGATCTGGGCGATGGCGTCTTTGGCGGCCTGGCTCTGCTCTTTTTCGTAGGCTTTTTCCAGTGCCTGCACAAAGTCCAGCGGGTGGTAGTAGGAGATGTATTGCAGCGCGTCGGCAACGGAGTCGATAAAGTCCTGCTTCTTGATAATGCTCATGGCTTCCTCATGGGTTATCGGCGTTAGCTCTGTATTGTTATAAGTGCCGCTATGATACGCTTAGCAGCCCCCGGCTGACCAGCCTGAGCGCCGGCCGGGATGCCAAAATTGTCGAGTGGATTACATTAATGGGACTGCCTTTGCACATTCACAGCCAGCCGTTTTCCGGCTCGGTGCATGATTTTTTTTCTCCGATTGCCGAACGGCCCTGGGCCATGCTGCTGGAGTCAGCCGCTCCGGTCGGCGGCGACAGCCGCTTTCATATCATCAGCGCCCAGCCGCTGGCCACGCTGGTGACCCGCGGCGAGGAAACGGTGATCGATCATCAGAACGGTGTCGTCACCTCCACCGATTGCCCCTTTACCCTGCTCAAACACTGGCAACGGCGGCTGCTGGGTGAGCTAGAACTGTCCGCCGACTGGCAGCATCTGCCCTTTGCCGGCGGTGCCCTGGGCCTGTTTTGTTACGATCTGGGCCGACGGCTGGAGCGACTGCCGGCGCTGGCCATCAACGAGCTGGCGACCCCGGACATGGCGGTGGGCATCTTCGACTGGGCCTGGGTCATCGACCGCGAACAGGAGCAGGCCCATCTGCTGGTGCTGGGCGACGAGCCCAGTCTGGCCACGCGGCTAGCCTGGTGGCAGGCACAACAGGCACCCACCCCGGAGCCCTTTCACCTGACCGGTGCCTGGATGGCCAATAAAACGGCGGCCGAGTATGAAGAAAGTTTCAATCGGGTACAGCAGTATCTGCAGGCCGGCGACTGTTACCAGATCAATCTGACCCTGCGTTTCAACACCGGTTTCAGCGGGGACGCCTGGCAGGCTTATCGTCATTTGAGCGAACACAACCGGGCGCCTTTTTCCGCCTTTCTGCAATTGCCCGGCAGCACGGTGCTGAGCCTGTCGCCCGAGCGCTTTATCGCCCTCGAGGGGCGTCGGGTCGAAACCAAGCCCATCAAGGGCACCCGGCCGCGAGGCAGCACCGAGGCCGAAGACCGGGGTTTCGCCCGGGAACTGCGTGAGGCACCGAAAGACCGTGCCGAAAACCTGATGATAGTGGACCTGCTGCGCAACGATATCGGCCGGGTCTGTGTGCCCGGCACGGTGCGGGTGCCTTCGCTGTTCGCCATCGAGTCGTTTCCGGCGGTGCATCATCTGGTGTCGACCATTACCGGCGAGCTGGCGGAGGGGCTGGACGGCACCGAACTGCTGGCGGCGACCTTTCCCGGTGGTTCCATCACCGGCGCGCCCAAGGTGCGGGCGATGGAAATCATCGAAGAGCTGGAGCCGCATCGGCGTCACGGCTATTGCGGCAGCATCGGCTATCTCAGCGCTCACGGCCGCATGGATACCAGCATTACCATCCGCACCCTGCTGGCCGAGCAGAATCGGCTTTATTGCTGGGCCGGTGGTGGCGTGGTGGCCGACTCGGAAGCGGCGGCGGAATACCAGGAGCTGTTCGACAAGCTGGGCAAGATACTGCCGGTGCTGGAAGCCCTGTGACCCTGCTTGAGCTGGAAACCCGCATCAAGCTGTTGCCGCCGACGGCGGATCCGCATCTGCCGGATCACGCCTATCCGGCGGCGGTGCTGGTTCCCTTGCTGCAGGCGGAGCAGGGGCTGGAGCTGGTGCTGACCCGGCGCAGCCGCCATCTGCGCCAGCACCCGGGTCAGGTCAGCTTTCCCGGTGGCCGGGCGGACAGCACCGACTCCAGCCTGTGGCACACGGCGCTGCGTGAAAGCTTTGAAGAGATCGGGCTGGCGCCCGAGCGGTGCCGCCAGCTGGCGCGGCTGCGGGCCCAGCATACGGTATCGGGCTTCGCGCTGACGCCTTTCGTCGGTGTGATCGAAGGCCAGCCGGAGTTTGTGCTTAATCCGGCGGAGGTTGAAGAGCTGTTCCGGGTACCGCTGGATTACGTGCTGGATCTGCGCCACCACCATCTGTTTACCCTGCGCCGCAAGGGCCGCTGGCATCGGGTGGTGTTCATTCGCTGGCATGGCATCTGGATCTGGGGCATCACCGCCGCCGTTATTCACCAGCTTGCACGACAGATTGCCCGCTGACGGGCGATCACCATCACAAATCCCGGTTGGCTGTTCTGGCCGCGGTTAAAATTTTGTTGGGTCTTCTCTCAAATAATTCTACAATCATTCAATAATAGTTGAGTGGGTAGCCCGGTGTGGATTCCGCTCAACCCTGATCCGTTAACCCGGTTGTATTTTATAACCCAAGTGCGTTTGGAGTGTTGCCATGATCAGCGTGTTCGATATGTTCAGTATTGGTATCGGTCCGTCCTCTTCCCATACCGTGGGGCCGATGCGGGCGGCGCATGACTTTGTAGAAGCCATGGCAAAGCAGGATATTCTGACCCGGACCAGCCGGGTCGAGGTCGAGCTGTTCGGCTCTCTGGGCCAGACCGGTATCGGCCATGGTACCGGTAAGGCGGTGATCCTGGGCTTGGGCGGTTTCGATCCGGAAAGCGTGGATGTGGACATGATCCCGGGCTTTCTGGAGCGGGTCGAGTCCAGCCAGGAAATATTGCTCAACCAGCGCCACCCGGCGGCGTTTCCCCGTAGCGGCGCCATCGTCTTTCATCGCCGCAAGACCCTGCCGTTGCACAGCAACGGCATGACCTGCCGTGCCTTCGAGGGCGATCGGCTGTTACATGAGCAGTCCTACTATTCCATTGGGGGCGGCTTTATCGTCAAGGCGGAAGAGTTCGCCCACACCAAGGCCAGCGCCGCGGCCGAGTCCAGTGCCAAACCGGCCCCCTTTCCGTTCAAGAGCGGTGATCAGTTGTTGCAGCTGTGTCGTGAAAACGGCATGTCGATCAGCAGCCTGATGATGGCCAACGAAAAGGTCAACCGCAGCGAAGAAGAAATTATCGAAGGCCTGCGCAAGCTGTGGAGCGTGATGAAGGCCTGTGTCTCGCGTGGCTGCAAGACCGAAGGCATTCTGCCCGGTGGCCTCAAGGTACGTCGCCGAGCCCCGTCGTTGTATCGCCGTCTGACCAGTGAGTCCCACTATAACAAGGATCCGCTGAGCGTGATGGAGTGGGTGGACCTGTTTGCCATGGCGGTCAACGAAGAAAACGCCGCCGGTGGCCGGGTGGTCACGGCGCCGACCAACGGCGCGGCGGGCATCATTCCGGCGGTGCTGCATTACTACGACAAGTTCGTGCAGCCGGTGGATGACGACGTGCTGGTACAGTATTTCCTGACCGCCGCCGCCATCGGTATCCTGTACAAGGAAAATGCCTCCATCTCCGGCGCCGAAGTGGGTTGCCAGGGCGAAGTGGGCGTGGCCTGCTCCATGGCGGCCGCGGCGCTGACCGCCGTGGTGGGCGGAACCATAGAGCATGTGGAAAACGCCGCCGAAATCGGCATGGAGCACAACCTGGGGTTAACCTGCGATCCGGTCGGGGGGCTGGTACAGGTGCCCTGTATCGAACGTAACGCCATGGGCTCGGTCAAGGCCATCAATGCCAGCCGGCTGGCCATGCGTGGCGACGGGGAACACAAGGTATCGCTGGACAAGGTGATCAAGACCATGCGCGAAACCGGCATGGACATGAAGACCAAATACAAGGAAACCGCTCGCGGCGGCCTGGCGGTCAACATCATCGAATGTTGATGATACGCCTTGCCGGGAGGGGAGAGGTATAAGGCGTGAAGCGAAAAAGCCCGGTGAAAACCGGGCTTTTGTCTTACCGCTCCCCGAAGGGGCTGGCTTTATTTGATCCGCATGCCGGGCTGGGCGCCGTCGTGGGGCTCGAGGATCCACAGATCCTTGCCACCGGGGCCGGCGGCCAGCACCATGCCTTCGCTCAGGCCGAAGCGCATCTTGCGCGGGGCCAGGTTGGCGACCATGACGGTGAGCTTGCCTTCCAGATCTTCCGGGTTGTAGGCGGACTTGATGCCGGCGAACACCTGACGGGTCTCGCCGCCCAGATCCAGTTCCAGCCGCAGCAGTTTCTCGGCCTTGGGCACCGCTTCGGCTTTCTTGATCAACGCCACGCGCAGATCGACCTTGGCAAAGTCGTCGAAGCCGATGGTCTCGCCGATGGGGTCGTCGGCCAGGGGGCCGGTGGCCTGTTTGACCTGGGCCTGCTCGGCGGCCAGATCTTCCTTCGAGGCTTCGACCATGGCGGCGACCTTGTCGGCGTCGATGCGGCTGAACAGGGCATTGAATTTGTTCACGCCGTGGTCAAGCAGCGGTTCGTTCACGGCGTTCCAGCTCAGTTCGCAGTTCAGGAAAGCCTCGGCGCGTTCGGTCAGCTTGGGCATCACCGGCTTGAGGTAGGTCATCAACACCCGGAACAGGTTCAGACCCATGGAGCACACCGCCTGCAGCTCGGCGTCTTTGCCTTCCTGCTTGGCCAGTACCCAGGGCGCTTTGTCGTCCACATAACGGTTGGCCTTGTCGGCCAGCGCCATGATCTCGCGGATGGCACGGCCGAATTCGCGCTGTTCATAAGCCTGACCGATGCGCTCGGCGGCCGCGGCAAACTCGGCATACAGCTCGGGCTCGGCGCAGTCGCCGGCAAGCTGGCCGTCGAAGCGCTTGGCGATGAAGCCGGCGTTGCGCGAGGCCAGGTTGACCAGCTTGTTGACCACGTCACTGTTCACCCGGGCCACGAAGTCGTCCAGGTTCAGGTCCAGATCGTCGATGCGGCTGGACAGCTTGGCGGCGTAGTAATAACGCAGGCACTCGGGATCCAGGTGATTGAGGTAGGTATCGGCCTTGATGAAGGTGCCCTTGGACTTGGACATCTTGGCACCATTCACCGTCACATAACCGTGCACGAAGATGTTGGTCGGCTTGCGGAAATCGCTGCCTTCCAGCATGGCCGGCCAGAACAGGCTGTGGAAGTAGACGATGTCCTTGCCGATGAAGTGATACAGCTCGGTGCTGCTGCTCTTGTTCCAGTATTCGTCGAAGCTCAGATCGCCGCGCTTGTCGCAGTAGTTCTTGAACGAGCCCATGTAGCCGATGGGCGCATCGAGCCATACGTAGAAGTATTTGCCCGGTGCATCGGGGATCTCGAAACCGAAGTAGGGCGCATCGCGGGTAATGTCCCACTGCTGCAGCCCGGACTCGAACCATTCCTCCAGTTTGTTGGCCATTTCTTCCTGCAGGGCGCCGGAGCGGGTCCAGGCCTTGAGCATGCCGTCGAACTGGGGCAGGTCGAAGAAGAAATGTTCGGTGTCTTTCATCACCGGGGTGGCGCCGGACACGGCCGAGCGCGGGTCAATCAGCTCCGCCGGGCTGTAGGTGGCGCCGCACACTTCGCAGTTGTCGCCATACTGATCTTCCGCCTTGCAACTGGGGCAGGTGCCCTTGACGAAACGGTCCGGCAGAAACATGTTCTGTTCCGGATCGTAGAGCTGGGAAATGGTGCGGTTTTCGATGAAACCGTTGCTCTTGAGACGGCCGTAGATCAGCTCGGCAAATTCGCGGTTCTCGGTGCTGTGGGTCGAGTGATAGTTGTCGAAGCCGATGTTGAAACGGTCGAAATCGGCCTTGTGCTCCTGCTGCACGGCGGCAATCATCTGCTCGGTATCCACACCCAGCTGCTGGGCCTTGAGCATGATGGGGGTGCCGTGGGCGTCGTCGGCACAGATAAAATGAACCTGATGGCCACGCATTCGCTGATAACGAACCCAGATATCGGCCTGAATGTGCTCCAGCATATGGCCAAGGTGGATGGAACCGTTGGCATAGGGCAGGGCGCAGGTGACAAGTATCTTACGAGGTTCGGTAGCCATAATTTCCATTCTGTTGAGTCAATTACGTGGGACAGAGCATGTTACCCGAGTTTTTTTCGGTTATACACACTTTGGCGGCTTTTTCCGGCCAAAGAGCCCGCACCGGGTTTTTACCATGGTCCCACCCCGGTATATGGCCGATATATCTACGACATCCGGCCCGCAAAGCCGCATATCGCCTCGGCCCGGCGTTTCGCCGCTGCGGGCTTTTTGGTAGAGTGCAGAACAGATTCGTCAGCAGGCAACACAGCATGAATAATGAACAGATTAATGCCCGGCTGGCCCGGTTCAGGCCGCCGCACTGGGCGCAGGATCCGGTCAGTGCCGGTTTTGTCCGTGGCGTGGCGCTGGAGCAGAACACCCTGGTGATCTCGCTGGCGCTGCCCTTCGTCGATTACGATCTTGAAACCGGGCTGAAAGCCCTGGATGCCGATCTGTGCCGGTTGAGTGGCGCGCAATCGGTCCGCTGGCAACTGAGTCACGAGGTGGCGACCCTGGCGCCGGCCAACGAGGCTCAGGCCGTCCCGGGTGTGCGTAATATCATCGCGGTGTCGTCCGGCAAGGGCGGGGTAGGCAAGTCCACCACCGCCGTCAACCTGGCGCTGGCACTGAGCCGACTCGGTGCCCGGGTGGGTCTGCTGGATGCCGATGTCTACGGGCCTTCCATTCCGATGATGCTGGGCGTGAGTGACGCCCGGCCGGAAAGTGACGATGGCAAGACCATGGCGCCGGTGCTGGCGCATGGCATCAAGGCCAACAGCATCGGCTTTCTGGTTGGTGCCGGGGATGCCACCGTCTGGCGCGGCCCCATGGCCAGCAAGGCGCTGGCGCAGATATTGCGCGAAACCCGCTGGGGCGATCTCGACTATCTGGTGGTGGATCTGCCACCGGGCACCGGCGACATTCAGATCACCATCGCCCAGCAGGTACCGACCACCGGCGCCTGGTGGTGACCACGCCGCAGAACGTGGCGCTGGCCGATGCCGTCAAGGGCATCAGCATGTTCCGCAAGGTCGATATTCCGGTACTGGGGGTGGTGGAAAACATGAGCTACCACCTGTGCAGCCAGTGTGGCCATCAGGAAGCCCTGTTCGGCGAAGGCGGTGGCCTGAAGGTCTCCGGCGAGCATCAGGTGCCACTGCTTGGCCAGTTGCCGCTGGACGCGACCATCGGCCGGCAGATGGACAAGGGCACACCGGTGCTGGTGACCGAGCCAGAGGGGCCGCTGGCCCAACGTTATCTGAACATCGCCGCCCGGGTGGCCGCGGGTCTGTATTTCAGTGGCAACACCATTCCTACCCGCCTTTATACCCGGCAGGTTTAACTGCATTACCACCACGCAGCAGCGGCATGACCTTGAACCGTGCGCACCGCGGCAAGCGCCGTCGCTGCCGTGGCTGGCATCAACTTTGAGTGAAGGAGTTTTCATGCGTCTTTGTGACCGGGATATCAAGCGTTATCTGGCCGAGGGTTTAATTCATATCAGTCCGGCTCCGGACCCCGACCGGATCAGCGGCGTGAGCGTCGATGTGCTGCTGGGCAACGAATTCCGGGTGTTTCAGGATCATACCGCCCCCTATATCGATCTGAGCGGCCCCAAGGGGCAGGTGTCCGAGGCCATCAACCGGGTGATGAGTGATGAAATTGTCATCCCCGATGGCGAGGCGTTCTTCCTGCACCCGGGTGAACTGGCACTGGCGGTAACACTTGAATCTGTCACCCTGCCCGATAACATCGTCGGCTGGCTGGATGGCCGCTCCTCTCTGGCCCGGCTCGGGCTCATGGTGCACGTGACGGCCCACCGCATCGATCCGGGCTGGTCCGGGCGCATCGTGCTGGAGTTCTACAACAGCGGCAAGCTGCCGCTGGCGCTGCGCCCGAAGATGGTGATTGGTGCGCTCAATTTCGAAACCATGTCCGGCCCGGCGGAGCGGCCTTACATGAGCCGTGCCAGCGCCAAGTACAAGGCGCAGCAGGGGGCGGATGCCAGCCGCATCAATCAGGACTGAACATCAAGACAGGATGACTAAATGAAAAAGCTACTCTACGGCGCAGGGGCGCTGCTACTGCTGCTGTTGCTGGCGCTGGTGATTCTGACCCAGGTGGTGGACACCGACAGGGTCAAGCGGGTACTGATTGAACAGACCAGAGAAAAAACCGGTCGTACCCTGGTGATTAACGGTGATTTGAGCTGGCGCTTCTTTCCTTCCATCGGTTTTACCCTGACCGATACCGCCTTGCTCAATCCGCCCGGTTTTGCCGCCGGCAATACCCTGTCCGTCGGTGAAGTCAGCTTGGACGTGGGGCTTAAGCCGTTGCTCGATAACCGGCTGGAGATCGGCGAGGCGGTGCTGGGTAATGCTCGGTTGCATCTGATCACCCGCGCCGATGGCGTGACCAATATCGACGATCTGCGTACCCTGTCGGCCGCAACCGGCCCGGACAAGAGTAATGATGCCGCCGACGAGTCAGCCAATGCGGATGGATCCCGTCAGCCGATGAGCATCAGCCTGGCCGGAGTGCAGGTGGTGGATGCCGAGGTAGTGGTGCAGAACGACGTCAGCAATACCCTGACGCGCCTCAATCGGGTCAACTTCAAACTCGATGAATTTGCGCCCGGCAAGGCGGTGCCCCTGAGTCTGTCTGGCAATCTGTTCAGCGACGAGATCCAGGCCAATATCGATGCCGCGGGCCAGTTGTGGCTGGCGCCGGAATTCGATCGCCTTCGGCTGGATGCGCTCAAGCTGGATGTCGACGCCACCGGTCGCGCCATTCCCGATAACAAGCAACTGCGTCTGCAGGGCAACCTGGCTTATGATCTCGAACGCAAGCTGGCCGAGTTCAGCGACATGACCCTGAAACTGGGATCACTGGATGTGACCGGCGCACTGTCGGTGCGACATGACGCCATCCCGGATCTGCGTTTCAACCTGAACACGGCGCTGCTGGACGTGGACGCCCTGCAGGCTGAATGGAGCCCGGTATCGGTTGATGACGAAGCTGCTGACGGCACTTCTACCGCCAAATCGACGCTGCCTGCCTCTACCGTTGCCGGTGAGCCGGACCTGTCGGTACTGAAGCGCCTCAGGGTCGAAGGCCAGCTGGCCGCAGACAAGGTGCTGGTGCAGGGAATGGAACTGGAACAGCTGACCATCAAGGTGAAGGTGGATCAGGGCAAGGTGAAGCTCGATCAGATACAGGCCCGCCTGTATGAGGGCAACATTGACGCCAGTGGTGAGCTGGACGTCAATGCCCATCCGGCCCGTTTTCGGGTGCAGAAAACGCTGACCGGGGTCAATGCCCGGGAGCTGCTGACCGCGGCCGCCGGCATCGACTACCTGGAGGGGCGGGCGGATCTGGCTCTGGACCTGAGTGGTACCGGCCTGACCGCCGACGCCATCAAGCGCAGCGTGAAGGGCAATACCGAGCTTAACGTGGCCGATGGTGCCCTGCACGGCGTGAATATCGCCGCGTTGATCCGCCGGGCACACGCCAGGGTGAAGGGACTGCCGTTACCGGAGGAAGACGCCGTTGAGCAAACCGATTTCAGCGCCCTGACGGCCGACTTTGCCATCGCGAAGGGCAAGGTGAGCACCGATAACCTGCAGATGGCATCTCCGCTGTTACGTATCGATGGCGAGGGTGAAACCAGTCTGCTCGACGAGTCGCTCGATGTGCTGCTTAACACCGCCATCGTCGGCAGCCTCAAGGGCCAGGACGGGGAAGAGCTGAGCGAGCTCAGAAACATCATACTGCCGGTGCGCATCGGTGGCAGTTACCAGCAGCCGAAATACAGCCTGGATCTGCAGCAGGTGTTTGACCTCTATTTACGCGACAAGGCCGACAAGGAAGCCGAGCGGGTCAAGCGCAAGCTCAACGAAAAGCTGGGTGAGAAACTGGGCGACAAGCTCGGTGACAAGTTGCCGGGCCTGCTCGACAAACTGGGCCTGTAACGCTGGCTGCCAAACGCCGTCGCTTCGGCCTGCGCTCACGCCTTGTGAGTTTCAGTCTGAAAGCGGCGGTGTATTTATACCCATCGCATTAAATATTCGATCTTTTTGACGGTCATGCCCATCTCGGACAAAGGGTCTACTCCGCCGACTCGCCGTAAATCCATCCTTGGAGGCTCAGCCGCACCATCCGTGGTGCGGATGGTCGGCTGAGCAGATCCCTTTGCCCGAGTGTTGCCGCCTGGTTGTTTTTACGGTATGACTTGCTCAGAATGTTTTCAGACCCCTTGACTCATCGCCACCTGTGATGGGGTAACCAAGGGCGATGATATCTGAAGCGAGGAGACACCCATTGAACAATAAAAGCCAACCCAGTGTGTTGATGGTCTGCATGGGTAATATTTGCCGTTCGCCCACCGCCGAGGCGGTGTTGCGCCAGCAGGCGACACGGGCCGGGGTGAACATCATCATCGATTCTGCCGGGACCATCGGTTATCACCGCGGGGCGATGCCCGACCAGCGCGCTCGGGTCACAGGAGAAAGCAGAGGTTATGATTTCAGTGGGATCACCGCCCGTCAGGTAAGGGCGGATGATTTTCTTGCCTTCGATCTGATCCTGGCGGCGGATCACAGTAACCTGGCCGACCTCAAGGCGCTGTGTCCGCCCGAGTATCAGCACAAGCTCAAGTTGTTGCTGAGTTATCATGAGGGCCGGAGCAGGAAGTGCCGGATCCCTATTACGATGAAGAAGAGGGCTTCGAACGAGTATTGGATTTGATTGAATCGGCCTGTGCCGGTGTGCTGACGCAGTTAAGGACGCGTTGAGAATAAAAAACAGACAAATAAAAAGGCTCCCGAAGGAGCCTTTTTTAGTGGAGTAAGGTTACTCCGGTTTGGTCATGGGCGCGGAGGCGGTATTGCGCGCGGCGGCACTACCGGCCTGGCGGCCGCTGGTGGCGACGGTCTGGCGCTGCAGCGGCGGATATTCCGGCTTAACGTAAGCAGGCTGTGCCACTACTGTCGGTTTGACCATGGGGGCGGAAGCCTGACGGGCACGCGAGTACAGGCCGGTGGCCGACGTCGCTTGCGCTGCAGGCCTGGGCGCGGCGGCTTCAACCTTGGGCGTGACGGCTTCGGCCTTGGGCTCAACGGCTTCAACCTTGGGCTCGGCGGCTTCGGCTTTCGGCTCGGTGGCTTCAACCTTGGGCTCGGCGGCTTCGGCTTTCGGCTCGGTGGCTTCAACCTTG
>NZ_MDKE01000004.1 GCF_001870485.1 Oceanisphaera psychrotolerans
AAGGTGGTGTCACATGCCTTGCATTGGAACCGAGGATGACCCGCAGAAGTCAGTCCTCTACGGCGGTAAAGAGTGCTAGGTGCATCAGCATAGAGCCCAAATTGTGGGCATTCTATGTTGTGGCAGCCGAATCCATCCTGCCGGTAGACCTTGGATAATACTGGTTTGTAACGAAGTCGCTCTACCTCTTCAGAGACAGCAATGTTGCTCTTTATCATGTAGATACGACCACAGCTAACACACTGAATGCATGATTCTTTTTTCATTCCTGTCAGTTTGTAGTGTGGGTCTTTTCTACTCTGGGTAGGGGATATGTTGAAGTTTTGGCAAGTTGGGTTCACGCAGACGTTCAGATCGACATTATCTGCGGTTTTCTCTGGAACCCTTGGTTGAGGTGCTTGGCCGGATATCTGTCCCATGGATGCCACCCATTAGCTGTATGTAAATACAGTATGGATGTGCATCCATGTGTTATCAACCACTCACCTTATGCACACGAAAGGGGAATGGCTTGGAATTACTCACCGGCCTTTTTACGTTCTCCAGACCCGGAGCCTGCCGGCGGCGACGACGAGCTGGCCTGATCCCTGTTGAGCGGCGCCCCGCTGCCCAACATCAGCCAGCAGCCCTGCTCCCGACGAGATCACATCCTTAACAATTATCTGGTTTCCATATCGAATACTGTCATCTACTTGCGCTACAGTCGTGACCTCAGCATTCACCCATTGCAAGCCAGAGAACCCCTCAGCCGTGAGCACCCACAATCATTTCCGCCTGCTGGAGCAGTACCAGCAATACGAGTCCGTCATCCACAGCCTGATGGAATCGATCATGACCAGCCTGAACGGGCCTGCGCTGTTGCAGGACAGTCAGGCCCAACAGCAGAGCATCGACTACCTCAGCCGGGCCTATCCCTTTGTTGAGCTGCTTTACAGTCTGGACAGCGACGGCATCCAGCTGATGGACTCCGCCAACAGCCCCACCATGAGCGAGCGCCAGCGCCGTTCGCTGGGCAAGGGCAGTGACCGCAGCCAGCGTCCCTATGTGCTGGCCGCAAAACAGCAGGCCAATGCCGTTGTGGTCACCAGCCCCTACCTGTCGAATGCCACCCATCAACTGGCCATATCGGTGGTACAGCATCTGGTGGACGAGCAAGGCCGCGATCGCGGTTACCTGGTGATCAACTTCAACCTGCGCCGCCTGATTTCCTACCTCAACGGCGACGAGATGCGCTTTCGCTGCCATCACTACTTCCAGTGGATCTACGGCCTGATCGGCGGCCTGCTGATCCTGGTGGCGGCGCTGTTGTTGTATTCGGCGTTCGAATCTCTGGTGTCGGTGTTCGATGAAGACAGCAATATCGCGACCGGCGCCTTCGGCACCGTTATCCTGATCACCCTGGGGATGTCGATTTTCGACCTGGGCAAGACCATCCTCGAGGAAGAGGTGCTGGTGAACAAGGATATCCACCATCACGACTCGACCCGGCGCACCATCTCCCGCTTCATGGCGGCCATCATCATTGCGGTTTCTATCGAAGCCCTGCTGCTGATGTTCAAGTCTCTGCTCGACGGCGATGGCGGCAACCAGCTGATCAATGCGGTATGGATGCTGATGGCCGCGGTGGCCATGCTGGCCGGCCTGGGGGTCTACCTCAAACTGAGCCGGGACAACCAGACCGCCGACTAGCCGCCCTCCGGGCGGCTCAGCCTGCTAAAATGGAAAGTGAGCGCACACTCTGATGCGATATTTTTCCCGCCTGCTGGAGGCGCCCGATGAACATCCTGCTTCGGTATGGCCTGCTGATCGCCCTGCTGGGGACGGTCCCGAGCGGCGTGCAGGCCACGCCAGGACTACTGGACGGGATGAGCTTTGTCGGCCTCAATGGCGAGGCGGGCAAGCCCCTCGACCCGGATGAACACGAGGAAATCACCTTTCACGACGGCCTGTTCACCTCGGTGTCCTGCGAGCCCTATCATTTCGGGAGTGCAGAGTATTCAACCACCGAAGTTGACGGTGCCATTCATTTCACCGCGGTGACCGAGAGTCCGACCCACGGCAAGATAAGCTGGCAAGGGGTGGTGAAGGGCCGCACCGCCGAGGTCGGCTTTGTCTGGACCAAGGAACGCTGGTACTGGAATACCCGCCGGGAATACTGGTTCAGAGGCACCCTTTAGCAATAAGGCATGCCATGCTCGTGAAAGGCGTATATGACTGACTCACATCAAGATCCTGACGGAAATAGCCGACTGGCCCGCTACCTCCGACTCGCCCTGCTGGTCGGCATTATCATCGTGCTGAACATAGGGGGCGGCTGGCTGGCCCGCCAGCTCAACCTGCAGCTGTTTCCCCGGCACGATACGCTGATCGGTTTGGTGATACTGACGGCAGCCTGCCTCTATATTCTGCTGATGGCGATACCCTTCATGCCCGGCATAGAAATCGGGCTGGCGTTGATGATGCTGCTGGGCAGCGAGGGCGCCCTGCTGGTTTACCTGTGCACCCTTGCCGCCCTGTCGCTCAGCTTCCTGATCGGTTGGCTCATTCCGCCTCCCCTGATCCGCTGCCTGCTGAACTGGCTGCACCTGTACCAGGCCGGCGATCTGGTCAGACAGCTGGCTCCCCTGGGCCGGCAACAACGGCTGGCCCTGCTCGGCGAGCGGCTCCCCAGACGCATCGCACCGCTGCTGCTGAAATACCGCTACCTGACCATTGCCGCCGCCCTCAACCTGCCGGGCAATACCCTGATTGGCGGCGGCGGCGGCATCGGCCTGGTGGTGGGCATGAGCAGGCTGATCCCCTTTCACGGTTTTATTATGCTGACAGCCCTGGCCGTGGCGCCGGTGCCAATCTGGTTTTTCTTTTTCGGCGGATAGGCCGGTCACCCCCTCTGCCACAGACAGGAGGCAACATGTGGTTAATCGACAAGCTGGCCGAACAGGCCATCGACAAGGCCCGGCGGGAAGGTCAGCTCGATAACCTTCCCGGTGCCGGCAAACCGCTGGTACTGGAAGACGACAACCAGGTTCCCGAGCCGCTGCGTGCCGGCTACCGGCTGCTGAAAAACGCCGGTTTCCTGCCGCCGGAGCTGGAAGCACGCAAGGAATATCTGGCACTCCATGAATTGCTGGAAACGGTAGCCGCACCCCAGCAGGCCGAGCTGCAACGCCGCCTCCGCCAGCTGGAACTGACCCTGGGCGAGCGTTTCAGCCAGTTGCCGGCAGCGGCAAAACAGCAGCTTGCCGCCAAAAAGTCAGGCTGATCCGGCCACCAGCGTCGTCAGGCATGAAATGCAAAAGGCCGGTTGGCGTGCGCCAACCGGCCTTTGGATTACCGGGATGGTTTACTGTCGGTTCAGGCCTTGTGCTGATCGGCCTGGCAGGCGGCGGCGGTAAACAGCACGTCGGTAGAGCTGTTGAGGCCGGTTTCTGCCGAATCCTGCAGCACGCCGATGATGAAGCCCACGGCCACCACCTGCATCGCCACCTCGTTGGAGATACCGAACAGGCTGCAGGCCAGCGGGATCAGCAGCAGCGAGCCACCGGCCACGCCGGAGGCGCCACAGGCAGAAACAGATGCGATCACACTCAGCAGCAGGGCGGTGGCGATGTCTACCTCGATACCCAGAGTATGCACCGCGGCCAGGGTCAGCACGGTAATGGTGATGGCGGCGCCGCCCATGTTGATGGTGGCTCCCAGCGGGATGGACACCGAATAGGTGTCTTCATGCAGATCCAGCCGCTTGCACAGGTCCATGTTGACCGGAATGTTGGCGGCGGAGCTGCGGGTGAAGAAGGCGGTCACGCCGCTCTCACGCAGGCACTTGAACACCAGCGGATAAGGATTGCGACGGATCTTGTAATAGACGATCAGCGGGTTCATCACCAGGGCGATGATCATCATGGAGCCGATCAGTACCGCCAGCAGCTGGGCGTAACCCCACAGGGCCTCGAAGCCGGTGTCGGCGATGGTGCTGGCCACCAGGCCGAAAATACCGACAGGCGCCAGCCGGATCACGAACTTGACGATGCCGGACACGCCGTTGGCAACATCCCGGAACAGGTGCTTGGTGGAGTCGGCACCATGACGCATGGCCAGACCCAGGCCGATGGCCCAGGCCAGCACACCGATGAAGTTACCGGTCAGCAGCGCATTGACGGGATTATCCACTACCTTGAACAGCAGGGTCTGCATCACCTCACCGATGCCCTCGGGCGGAGAGGCCTCGGCGCCGCTGGTCACCAGCACCAGCTCGGTGGGGAAGACAAAGCTCATCACCACCGCGGTCAGAGCGGCGGCAAAGGTACCCAGCAGGTACAACGACAGTATCGGCTTGATGCTGGTCTGGTTGCCCTGCTTGTGGTTGGCGATGGACGAGGCCACCAGCACGAACACCAGCACCGGCGCCACGGCCTTGAGCGCGCTGACAAACAGGCTGCCCAACAGGCCGACCGAGGTGGCGGTGGCCGGCGATGCAACTGCCAGCAGGGTACCGGCGATGATGCCGATCAGGATTTGAGTGACCAGGCTGCCGCTGTTGGCGACCCGAAGCAGAAGAGGTTGTGTTTGGTTCATAGTCATCCTTTGATGGGCGAAAATCCATCTCATACGCTAAAGACGCTGCGACTTTATAGCAGAACCGACTAGAAAAAAACCAAAAGTGCAGCATTTTGCAACAGCCGACACATATGAACCCGCTTTTATGCTATTTTTGGATATATAAGAAGCTATAAAATTACGTTTCGAAATAAAAAAGCCGTCTTCTCCCCGCACCAGACAGCCATCCCTCGGAGAATGTCGACCGTTAAGGCAACCCAGATCTATTGCCGTTTGACTCTATTTCCTGCCAGCTCCTGCTACGCTTGATAATCTATCGGCCACATCGTTGCCAACCGACCATCAGGCTCATAACAATGCCGATATCGCCGTCGCTGCCAAGGAAGGAACCCTATGCGCCCCGTCACCATGGTTTTCTTGTTGATGTTGACCTTGCTGCCGTTCACGGGCAGGGCCCTGAGTCCGGAGCAGGTACCTGCTCCGCTGCAACCCTGGATTGACTGGGTACTGCACGGCGAAGAACAGCGTCACTGCCCCTTTGTCTACCATCAGGGGACCGCCTACCAGTGCGCCTGGCCCACCCGGCTGGCGCTGAACCTGAGTGATAACGGCGGTCGCTTCAGCCAGCAATGGCAACTCTATCGGGAAAGCTGGGTGCGACTGCCCGGCGACCATAAATACTGGCCCCAGCAGATCACCGTTAACGGCGAACCGATGCCGGTATCGGCGGACAAGGGCACACCCCGAATCAAGCTGCCCGCCGGGAAACATCTCATCGAAGGCCAATGGCAGTGGACCCGATTGCCGACAACGTTGCCCCTCAACCCCGCCACCGGCTTGCTGGCACTCACTATCAATAATAAACAGGTAGCGTGGCCGGAACTGGATAAAACAGGCCGCCTCTGGCTCGGCCAACGCAAGGCCGGTGCCGAGGATACCCCCCCTCGGGGAGATGCACTGACGCTGCAGGTGTATCGCAAGGTCGAAGACAACATTCCCCTGCAGATCACCACCCTGCTCAATCTGGAGGTGGCCGGTGAGCAACGCGAACTGCTGCTGGGCCCGATGCTGCTCGACCAGCAGATCCCGCTGCAACTCGACAGCCCCCTGCCCGCCAGGCTCGAACCCGACGGCCGCTTGCGGGTACAGGTACGCCCCGGTCGCTGGAGCATCCGCCTGCTCAGCCGTCATCCGGACCCGGTGACCCGCCTCGCCGCGCCCACCGTGCCCGCTCCCTGGCCGGAACAGGAAGTCTGGGTGTTCCAGGCCGTCAATCAGCTGCGGCTGGTCGAGGTCGAGAATTTGGTCGCCATCGATCCACAGCAAACCAGTCTGCCGCAAGACTGGCAACGTCTGCCCGCCTACCAGCTCGGCCAGGGTGAACAGATGCAGCTCAGGGTGATCCGGCGCGGCGACCGGGAGCCAGAGCCGGATCGGCTCGGCCTGCAGCGCCAGCTGTGGCTGGATTTCGACGGGGGTGGCTACACGGTGCAGGACAGCATCACCGGCCGCATGACCCGGGGCTGGCGGCTGGAAACCACCCCGGCCCTGCAACTGGGCCGGGTTTCCATCGACGGCCAGCCCCAGTTTATTACCCGTCAGGAAGACTCGGACCGGCTGGGCGTGGAAGTCCGTCGGGGGGCGCTCAATCTCAGTGCCGACAGCCGCTATGAGGGGGACATCCGCACCCTGCCGGCGGTGGGCTGGGATACCGACCTGCAAAGCCTGCACACCCGGCTGCACCTGCCGCCGGGCTGGAAGCTCTTTTCCGCCTCGGGCATGGATAACGCCCCCAGTACCTGGCTGCAACGCTGGACCCTGCTGGATTTGTTTCTGGTGCTGATCGCCGCCCTGGCCGCCTATCGCCTCTGGGGCTGGCAATGGGGCTTGCTGGCCCTGCTGACCCTGGTTCTGATCTGGCACCAGTCCACCGGCATGGGGCCACCGCGCTGGGTCTGGCTGCATCTGCTGGCGGCCACGGCGCTGCTGCGGGTGCTGCCCGCCGGCCGGCTGCGACAGGGGATGATCGGTTATCGCAATCTCAGTCTGCTGGTGCTGCTGCTGATCGCCATTCCCTTCATGGTGGCCGAGGTGCGCACCGCCATGTACCCGCAGCTGGCGCAGGCCTCGGCCTATAACCCCTTTCCCGTCGAAGCCGAAGCCCCGATGGAAATGACCACCGGCGCCGAACAGACATTACCGGCCACGGCACCGTTGCGGGAACTGGCCGACAAGCGGCAGGCCTCGTCCTATGCCTCCGGCCAGGGCAAACCGCTGACGCAACTCGATCCCGATGCCCGGGTGCAAACCGGCCCCGGCCTGCCGAACTGGCAATGGAACAGCGTCGAGCTAAGCTGGAACGGCCCGGTGCAACGGGATCAGCAGATCCGGCTGGTGCTGCTGTCACCCGGCATCAATCTGCTGCTGAACCTGCTGCGGGTGGCACTGGTCAGCCTGCTGGTACTGCGTATGGCGGGGGTAAGCTTCAGCCGTGGTCGCGGCTTCCATCTGCAACAGGGCCTGTTGTCGGCTCTGGTGCCGATATGGCTGCCGGTTTCGCTGCTGCTGTTGTTGACCCTGCCGAGCCCGGCCCGGGCGGACATGCCGGATGCCCGGCTGCTCGAGCAACTGAAAACCCGGCTGCTGGCTCCGCCCGACTGCCTGCCTGACTGTGCCCAGATATCCATTCTGCGCCTGACTGTCAGCCCGCAACAACTCGATGCCGAACTGGAAGTACATGCCCAGGAAGCGGTCGCCGTGCCCCTGCCGGCCAACACCGATCACTGGATGCCGCGCCGGGTACTGATAGAGGGGGTAGTGGCCGAGGCGCTGCTGCGTGATAGAACCGGCACCCTTTATCTGCCGCTGTCGGCGGGCATTCACCGGGTCAGGCTGAGTGGACCCCTGCCCGAGCAGGACGGCGTACAGCTGCCCCTGAGCCTGCGCCCTCATCGGATAGAAACACAGATGGATGGCTGGGCCCTGCAAGGGGTGGATGAAAATGGTGTGCCCGGCGATCAGCTGCAGTTGAACCGGATCCGCCCGCAAAGCGCCGCGGCGGAGCACAACAGACTGGAGCCCGGCATGCTGCCGGATTTTGTCCGGGTGGAGCGGATACTGCGGCTCGATCTGGACTGGATGGTCGAAACCCGGGTCTCCCGCCAATCGCCGGCCGGACAACCTATCTCACTGGAGATACCGCTGCTGCCGGGTGAGTCGGTACTCACCGACGGCGTGCGCGTACAGGACGGCAAGGTCATGCTCGATCTTGCCGCCAGCCAGCAACAGGCATACTGGCAGTCCCGTCTGGAGAAAATACCGCACCTCATCCTGACTGCGCCCGACACCCGTCGCTGGACCGAAACCTGGCGCGTGGATATCAGCCCGATCTGGCATCTGGAGAGCAGCGGCATACCGGTGATCCATCATCAGGATCAGACCGGTAACTGGCTGCCGGAATGGCGGCCCTGGCCCGGAGAGCAGCTCAGGCTCGATATCAGCCGCCCCGCCGGAGTCGACGGTCAAACCCTGACCATCGATCACACCCGGTTAAAGGTGCAACCCGGCAAGCGCGCAATCGACGCCAGCCTGCGACTGCACCTGCGCAGCAGCCAGGGCGGCCAGCACAGCCTGCAACTGCCCGACAAGGTGGAACTGCTGGCGGTGACTATCGACGGCAAGGCCCAGCCGATCCGTCTGCAGGGCCAGACCCTGACCTTTCCGCTGACGCCGGGCGCCCAGACCCTGGACGTCCACTGGCGCCACAATGACGGCATCAGCCCGCTGCTCTATACGCCGAACATCGAGCCGGGCAGCGCCAGCGTCAACAACAACATCGAGCTGGAACTGGGCCGGGACCGCTGGATCCTGTTCGCCATGGGTCCGCGGATGGGTCCGGCGGTGCTGTTCTGGAGCCTGCTGACCATCACCCTGCTGCTGGCCGTCGGGCTGAGCCGGGTCTCCTTCACCCCGCTGCGCCTGCATCACTGGCTACTGCTGGGCATAGGACTGACCCAGGTGCCCTTGTGGATGGCGCTGATGGTGGTGGCCTGGCTGCTGGCCCTCGGCCTGCGTGGTCGCTGGCAGCATGCGGAAGCGGCCGGCTGTTCAATCTGGTCCAAATCGGCCTGGTGCTGCTGACCATCGCGGCCCTGAGCTATCTGTTCTATGCCATACAACAGGGCCTGCTGGGCCTGCCCGACATGCAGATCAGCGGCAACAACTCCTATGCCAGTACCCTGCGCTGGTATCAGGATCGAAGCGAGGCCGCGCTGCCCCAGGCCTGGGTGCTGTCGGTGCCGCTGCTGGTGTACCGGTTGCTGATGCTGGCCTGGGCACTGTGGCTGGCTTTCGCCCTGCTGAACTGGTTGCGCTGGGGCTGGGGTTGCTTCTCCAGCCACGGCATCTGGCGACCATTGCGGCTGCGGATCGCGAAAAACGACAAAAATGAGCCAAGGGGCCGCCGAGACAATCAGCCCAGGAGCTGAGCAAGGCGAACCGCAAATACCGGTTAACGGTTTACCGAGGGTCTGGCTTTGCATAGAGTATCCTTATGCATTCGGGACCCATTCTCAAGACAAGGAAAAACGACATGAAAAAGTCGCTGGCTTCGGCCGTGTTTACCCTTTCCATGGCCGTGGCTCAGCCCGCTCTGGCCGCCGACTCCATAGTGGTGTCTTCCAAGATCGACACCGAAGGCGGCCTGTTGGGCAATGTTATCTATCTGGCGCTGGAAAATGCAGGACTCGAGGTAGAGAATCGTTCTCAACTGGGCGGTACCCCCATAGTACGCAAGGCCATCATCTCCGGCGAAATCGATATCTATCCGGAATACACCGGCAACGCCGCCTTCTTTCACCAACGGGAAGAAGACGCGGTATGGAAAGACTTTCAGCAGGGTTACGATCTGGCCAAACAGCTGGATTACGACCAGCACCAGCTGGTGTGGCTGACGCCGGCCAACGCCAACAACACCTGGGCCATCGCGCTGCGTCAGGATATCGCCGATAGTAACCAGTTACATACCATGTCCGACTTCGGCCGCTACGTCAGCCAGGGGGGCGAGGTCAAGCTGGCCGCCTCGGCCGAGTTCGTCTCCAGCCCGGCGGTCTTGCCCGCCTTTCAGCAGACCTATGACTTCACCCTGAGCGACGATCAACTGCTGGTGCTGTCCGGTGGTAACACCGCCGCCACCATCAAGGCGGCGGCGCTGCAGACCGACAACACCAATGCCGCCATGGTATACGGCACCGACGGCGCCATCGCCTCGGTCGGCCTGGTGGTCATGGAAGACGACAAGGGCGTGCAACCGGTCTACGCCCCGGCACCCATAGTGCGCCAGCAAACCCTGCAGGCACACCCCGAGATCGCCGGCATACTGGAACCCATCTTCCAGTCGCTGGACGTCAAGACCCTGCAGCAGCTGAACAGCCGCATCGCCATCGGTGGTGAAAGCGCCCAGGCCGTCGCCAGAAGCTACCTGTCCGACAAGGGCTTTTTGAAGGACTGATGCCATCGGATTAAAGATGCGTGAAAATTGCCAATAACACCGTTAAACGTGTACGCATCGGACAAAGGGTCCACTCCGCCGACTCGCTGCAAGTACATCCATGTACGCTCTCTGTTTCATCCCTGAAACAGAAGGTCGGCGGAGCAGATCCCTTTGTCCTCCTTTACGCTCTGGTGTCGCCTGTCTGCATTACCACCAGCACCTCGGTTGCTGCTGAGAGACAGCAATATAAATCGGCGGTTTTTTTAAGTCTGTGCCAGGAGTCTTTTTTGAAGTTTTCCAATCTGGACAAGGTCGGCGGCATACTCGGGTTCGCCCTGCTGCTGTCGCTGTTTGCCCTGCCCTTCGTCAGCCTGCAACCCAACCGTATCATGCCCGGCCAGCGCCTCGGCCTGCTGGAGGCAGCCAGCCTCAATACCCTGATGCCACTGCTGCTGATGTTAGTGCTTACCAGCCTGACATCCCTGTTCAAAACGGCAATACGCATCCGTTTGGTGCTGACCCTGATAACGCTGATGGCGCTGATGTATGCCGTCGGCGCCGGCGCATCCCAGCAGCTAAGCGATGCCAGCCCCCTGGCCCGGGTTTCCCTCAACGCCGGCTTCTGGCTGGCGATATTCTGGCTGGCGCTGCTGATCACCGACGCCGCCATCAAGCTGGCCTTGCGTCCCCTGCCCCGGCTGGCGCTGGTGACCCTGATAATGACGGCGGTGATGGCCCTGCTGGCCGCCGGCCACTGGGACGATCTGTCGCTGCTGCGGGAATATCACAACCAGACCGACTTCTGGGGCCAGGCGGTGCGCCATCTGCAGCTGTCGCTCGGCAGCATAGTGCCGGCGGTGCTGGTCGGCATTCCGCTGGGGGTGCGTAGTCATCGCTCGGCCCGCCTCAAGGCCATGGTCTTTCCGGTGCTCAATGTCCTGCAGACCATTCCCAGTCTGGCCATGTTCGGCCTGCTGATGATCCCCCTCAGCCTGCTCGCCACCGGCTACCCGCTGCTGGCCGAGCTGGGTATCCGCGGCATCGGCGCCGCACCGGCGGTGATAGCGCTGTTCTTCTATTCGCTGCTGCCCATCGTCAGCAATACGGCCCTGGGCTTCGACAAGATAGACGCCCGGGTGCGGGAAGCCGCCACCGGCATGGGCATGAATGCCCGCCAGCGACTGTGGCAGGTGGAGTTTCCGCTGGCCATGCCGGTGATCCTCACCGGCCTGCGAGTGGTGGTGACCATGAACATCGGCCTGGTGGCGGTGGCGGCCCTGGTGGGCGGTGGCGGCTTCGGCACCTATATCTTCCAGGGACTGGGCCAGACCGCCACCGACCTCGTGATCCTCGGCGCCGTGCCGACCCTGGTGCTGGCCTTTTTGTTCGCCATCGTCATCGACACCCTGATAGCCCTGCAACGAGGCGGCAAAGCATGATCGAAGTAAAAGCACTCAGCAAACAGTTTGGCGCACAAATGGCCGTCAATAACCTCTCGCTCAAGGTAGATCGCGGCCAGTTCTGCATGCTGGTCGGTACTTCCGGCTGCGGCAAGTCCACCACCCTGCGCATGATCAACCGGCTGATAGAGCCCAGCGGCGGCCAGATCCTGATCAACAATCAGGATGTTACCAGCCTGCCGCCGGAGCAGCTCCGGCGGCGCATCGGCTACGTGATCCAGGGGGTGGGACTCTTTCCGCACCGCAGCATCCATCAGAACATTGCCACCGTGCCCCGGCTGCTGGGCTGGAAAAAGGCGGATATCGATGCGCGGGTCACCGAGCTGCTGACCCTGTTCAAGCTGGATGCCGCCACCTTTGCCGGCAAATATCCGCACCAGCTGTCGGGCGGCGAACAGCAACGGGTGGGCGTGGCCCGTGCCCTCGCCGCCCGGCCGGAACTGCTGCTGATGGACGAACCCTTCGGCGCCCTGGATCCACTGACCCGGGAGCTGCTGCAGGATGAATTGTTGCGGGTGCAGAAGCTGCTGGGCATTACCATCATCATGGTGACTCACGATCTGGAAGAAGCGATGAAGATGGCCGATGTCATCGCGGTGATGGACAAGGGCGAGCTGCTGCAGCTGGATACCCCCGAGACCCTGTTACGCCATCCACGAGAGGGCTTCGTGCAGAGTCTGGTGGGCGGAATGGACCGCTCCCTGCATTTGCTTGCCATCAAGCCGGTGAGCCAGGTGATGACTCCCCTGTCTTTGCAACAACAGCAACAGCCATCGCCGTCACCGGCCCCCACCATCGAGGCCAACGCCAACCTGCGCGACGCCATGGCGCTGCTGATCTGGGAGCAGGCGGAACAACTGCAGGTGGTGGATGCCGACGGCACCCCCATCGGTCGAGTCACCATGCATGATCTGCTGCAACAGGGCGCCAGAGCATGAAGATCTCCTCTGTTCGCGGCTGGCTGGCCATCGGTCTCCCCCTGCTGCTGTTGCTGATCATGACCCTGAAGATGCCATGGCTGGAGCCGCTGTTTCGCCCGCTGGTCGATGCCCGGGCCCCTGCCATCTATCCCCGCGACAGCTTCCTCAACCTGCTGATCTGGCATCTGGCGGCGGTATTCATCGCCATCGCCGCCGCCACCCTGGTGGCCCTGGGTGGCGGCATTCTGGTCACCCGTGCCGCCGGCCGGGAGTTTCTGCCCCTGGCACGGGCCATCGCCAACCTGGGCCAGACCTTTCCGCCGGTGGCGGTGCTGGCGCTGGCGGTGCCGGCGCTGGGCTTCGGTCTGACACCGACTCTGGTGGCACTGTTTCTCTACGGCATGCTGCCGATCTATGAAAATACCGTCACCGGCCTGCAGCAGGTGCCCGCCAGCGTGCGCGAGGCGGCGCGCGGCATGGGCATGAGCCCGCGCCAGCAACTGTTGTCGGTGGAGCTGCCGCTGGCGCTGCCGATGATCATCGCCGGTATCCGTATTTCACTGGTGATCAGCATCGGTACCGCCACCATAGGGTCGACGGTGGCGGCCAAGGGGTTCGGGGAAGTAATCATCGCCGGCCTGCTGACCGACAACATGGCTTTCGTGCTGCAGGGCGGCATCATGGTGGCATTGGTGGCCATCCTGATCGACGCCATGTTTCAACGGTTGGAGCGGCGGCTGTCGCCGCCGGGCTGAAGCGTCAGTGCTTCAACTTAATGCTTCAACAGGGCCAGCAAGGCCTCGGCGGCAGGCTCGGAAGAGGCCGGGTTCTGACCGGTCACCAGCAGGCCGTCGGTTTCCACATGAGGATGCCAGTCATCGGCCTTGCGATAGTCGCCGCCGTTTTTCCGGAGCATATCCTCCACCAGAAAAGGCACTATGTCGGTCAGCTGCACCGCGGCTTCTTCGCTGTTGGTAAAGCCGGTCACCCGCTTGCCGTCCACCAGGGGTTTGCCGGTGCCAGAACGGACATGGCGCAGCACCGCCGGAGCATGGCACACCGCCGCCACCGGTTTGCTGGCCGCGGCAAAAGACTCGATCAGCGCGATGGAGTCGGCATCTTCCGCCAGATCCCACAGGGGACCGTGGCCACCGGGATAAAACACCGCATCAAAATCGGCTGCCGACACCTCGGCCAGCTTGTGGGTGCTGGCCAGCTCCGCCTGGGCGGCCGGATCTGCCCGAAAACGCTCGGTAGCAGCGGTTTGGGCATCGGTTGCATCGCTTTTCGGATCCAGCGGCGGCTGGCCGCCCTTGGGTGAAACCAGGGTGATGGTGGCGCCCGCATCCTTGAACACGTAATAAGGGGCGGCAAACTCCTCCAGCCAGAAACCGGTTTTCTCGCCGGTATCCCCCAACTGGTCGTGGGAGGTCAGTACCATCAGAATACGCATATCGACTCCTTGTTCGTTACAGAACACACGCTTGTACCAATCTGACTAACCATAGGATCATGTCGCTTCAGAGGCAGCAGGGCCGAATTGTATGTCGAAGCACCGGCTTCATCCTATCAGTGTTATCAGGGTAGTCGACGACACAGAAGATGATAGTGTGCCGTCGACATTAGGCTTACTCGGGCCGGGGCAACCCCAGATGATCGCGCAGGGTGGAACCCTGATATTCGGTACGGAACAGGCCGCGGCGCTGCAGTTCCGGTACTACCTGTTCGACGAAATCCTCGATACCGGCAGGCAGCGAGGGCGGCATCAGGTTGAAGCCGTCGGCACCTTCGTTGCGGAACCAGTTTTCCATCCTGTCGGCAATCTGCTCCGGGGTGCCGACCATGGTGCAGTGGCCGCCGCCAGCCGCCAACCGCCCCAGCAGCTGGCGCACCGTGGGTTGCTCGGTTTCGATGATCCGCAATATGGTGCCGTAGCGGCCCTTGGGGCCGGTGAAGGCCTCCAGCGAAGGCAGTGCCGGCACCGGTGCGTCCAGCTCCCAGCTCATGCAGTCCTGCTCGGTAAAAAGTCCGAGCTGGCGCAACGAGGCTTCCACCGGCAGCAATTCGTCCAGCTCCCGCTGTTTGGCTTTGGCCTCGGCTTCGGTCGAGGCCACATAGGTCACCAGCCCCGGCATGATGGGCACAGCCGCGGTTCTGCCCGCTTGCTGCACCCGCCGCTTGATGTCCCGGTAGTAGTCCTGAGCCGCCGGCAGATCGTAGGCCACCGCGTAGATGGCTTCGGCGCGCCGGGCGGCCAGCTCCCGTCCCTGCTCCGAGGCACCGGCCTGGAACAGCACCGGGTGGCCCTGGGGCGGACGCGGCACATTGAGCGGCCCGTCCACCAGGAAGAATTCGCCGTGATGATTGATGGGCTGCACCCTGGCCGGATCCGCATAATGGCCCTGCCGGTCTAAGGTCAGCGCATCTGCCTGCCAGGAATCCCACAGCTTGAGCACCGCCTCCACAAATTCATCGGCACGGCGATAACGCTCCGCATGGCCTGGCATGGTCTCATAGCCGTGGTTGCGCGCCTCCACATCGAACATCGAGGTCACCACGTTCCAGCCGACCCGGCCACCGGAAATATGATCCAGCGAGGCCACCAGCCGGGCCGCATGAAAGGGGGTGTAAAAGGTGCTGGAGACGGTGCTGATCAGGCCGATGCGGTCGGTGGCCCGGCTCATGGCCGCCATGGCCGTGAGTGGCTCCAGAAACCAGTGGCTGCCGTCGGCCACATTGCCCGCCGACTGGCCGTCGGCGAAGAACACCGCGTCCAGCTTGCCGCGCTCGGCGGTCTGCGCCAGCCGCTCGTAATAACGGATATCTCCCAGCTGTTCCACCGATGAGGCCGGGTGACGCCAGGCCCCCTTGTGATGCCCACAACCGAGCAGAAACAGGTTGAGGTGCATCATCCGTGATTCCGCCGTCATCAGTTTTTCACCAGACCGCCATCCACCACCAGATTCTGGCCGGTGACCGAGCGAGACCAGGGCGAGGCGAAGAACAGGGTGGCATCGGCAAATTCCGCCGGCGTGGTCACCCGCCGCAGCGGGGTAGCGGCGGCGATGTAGTCGAACACCGCCTCGGGCGTGGCGGCAGAGGCATCGGTGGTGCGCAGCAGACCGCCGGACACCATGTTGACGGTAATGCCGTCCGGGCCCAGATCCTGTGACAGGGTGCGGGTCAGCGACAGCAACGCCGCCTTGGCGGCGGTGTAATCGTGATAAGGCACCACCGGATTCTGGAACAGGTTGGTACCGACGTTGACGATACGGCCGAAGCCCGCCTCGCGCATGCCGGGCAGTGCCGCCTGGGTGGTGTTGAGTGCGCCCCTGACCACGCCTTCCAGCTGCTGGTTGAGATCTTCCCAGCGCAGCTGATCGGCATTGGCCCGGCCATCACCGTTGAAGGAGAAAGCCGGCAGGGCGTTGTTGACTACTGTGGTGATCGGGCTGCCGAAATGCTCCCGGGCGTGGGCGAACATGGCCTGCACCGCGCCGGCATCGGACACATCCGCCTGCACCGCCAGCGCCCGGCCGGGCGCCTCTGCCGCCAGTTTTTCGGCGGCCTCGGCGCTGTTCAGATAGTTGATCACCACCCGCGCGCCTTCACGCAGAAAAGCCCGCACCAGATGTTCGCCCAGGCCGCGTCCGCCACCGGTAACCAGCACCAGCTGTTCGTTCAGATTGATGGAAGTTTGCATTGCTACCTCTTGTTAGAGGCGAAGGCATGGACGGGCAGAATATGCCGCTAGCCGGCTGGCTGACATCCCTTCGCCAGTATGAACTGGATCAGGTTCGACGGGTGTGTTCTCAGCCCTGCCGGCCTTTGGCCGCAGGACACCCCGTGTCACATTCAGACCATAGCACACCCCCGCTCGGGTTTAATAGCCCGAGAGCGGGTGCCGTGAGGGCTAGAAAAACCACCATCGGGGCCGCCTGTTTACCCCTCACATTTTCAGAAGTTTGGTGAAACCCTGCGGGAAGTGGATAATGAAACTCTGGATGTAATGGATAACCCGCCGAGCCGACTATGACCGCAAAAACGACCGCAAACACGACCACACTGACCATCACCCGCCCCGACGACTGGCACCTGCACCTGCGCGATGGCGAACAGCTGAAAGATACCGTTCGCGATGCCAGCCGCTATCTGGGCCGCGCCCTCGTCATGCCCAACCTGCTGCCACCGGCCACCACCACCGAGATGGCGCTGGCCTACCGCGACCGCATTCTGGCGGTGCGCCCGCAGGGCAGCCGGTTCGAACCGCTGATGAGCATCTACCTGACCGACAACACGGATCCGCAGGAAATCCGCAAGGCGAAAGCCACCGGCAAGATCATGGCCTGCAAGCTCTACCCGGCCGGCGCCACCACCAACTCCGACTCCGGCGTGACCGATGTGAAAAACATCTACCCGGTGCTGGAAGCCATGCAGGAAACCGGCACCCTGCTGCTGCTGCACGGTGAGGTGACCGACTCGCGCATCGATATCTTCGACCGGGAAAAGGTCTTCCTCGACACCGTTCTGCCGGATGTGGTGCGCGACTTCCCGCAGCTGAAAATCGTGCTGGAGCACATCACCACCGAACACGCGGTGAACTTCGTGGAACAGGCCGGCGACAACGTGGCAGCCACCATCACCGCCCATCACCTGCTGTTCAATCGCAACCACATGCTGGCGGGCGGCATTCGCCCGCATTTCTACTGTCTGCCCATTCTCAAGCGCAACACCCACCAGCAGGCACTGGTGCGGGCTGCCACCAGCGGCAACAAGAAATTCTTCATGGGTACCGATTCGGCCCCCCACTTCCAGCACCGCAAGGAAGCGGCCTGCGGCTGTGCCGGCGCCTATACCTCGCACGCCGCGATAGAACTCTACGCCGAAGCCTTCGAAGAAGCCGGTGCACTGGACAAGCTGGAAGCCTTTGCCAGCCACTACGGCCCGGATTTTTACGGCCTGCCGCGCAATGAAGACACCATCACCCTGGTAAGGGAAAGCTGGACCGTCGACGACACCCTGCCCCTGGGCGGCGACCAGCTGGTACCGATCCGCGCCGGTGAAACCATCGACTGGCTGGTGAAATAAGCCAGCCGCGCTGCCGAAATACAAACGCGGCCCTGCCGCGTTTTTTTGTGGGCGTCATCTGTGGCGCTTGCGCCTCCGGTACCGACTGTCCCTATCGAGCGGGCCGGACTGGCAATTGACAAGCCAGGGCTGCGTCCCTACTCTGGCGCTATTCCTGGGGGAGCCCTTGCGGGCTGAGACTCTGCGATAACACGCAGTAACCCTTCGAACCTGATCCGGATAATGCCGGCGAAGGGAAGGAAATGACTGATCCTCACTCTCCCTCCCGATCTGCCTGCCATTGCCCGGCGCCCTGTAGCCAATGAATGACTACCACCGCCATGCCTGTCCGTAACGGGCAAAGGGAGAACATCATGCTGGACACCACCGCCACGGTTCTGTGGCTTTGTTTATTTGCCGCCGTCTTTGCCATTCCCGGCCTGCTCTATGCCCGCCGCCGGCAAGACAAGCTGGAAGACTTCGTCGTGGCCCGCAACAGCCAGAACAGCACCGCCACCATGCTGACTCTGCTGGCCACCACCATGGGCACCTGGATCCTGTTTGGCCCCGCCCAGGCCGCCACCTGGGGTGGCGTGGGAGCCATTACCGGCTATGCCCTGGGCGCAATGGCGCCCAGGCTTATCATGATTCCGCTGGGCAGCCGCATCCGCACGCTGATGCCCGAAGGCCACACCCTTACCGAGTTCGTGCTCGGCCGCTATGGCCGCAGCATGTACGGCTTTGTGCTGGTGATCATGATGTTCTACCTGTTTATCTCGCTCACCGCCGGCCTCACCGCCATCGCCCAGATGGTGGCGCTGCTGGCGCCGGTGCCGCTGTGGGTCACCGCCACCATAGTGATGGGCGCCACCCTGATCTATACCCTGTACGGCGGGCTTAGGGTCACCATTTTCACCGACCGGGTGCAGATGCTGGTGATACTGCCGTTTCTGCTGCTGCTG
Organism: Oceanisphaera psychrotolerans; assembly: GCF_001870485.1. Classification (GTDB taxonomy): domain Bacteria; phylum Pseudomonadota; class Gammaproteobacteria; order Enterobacterales; family Aeromonadaceae; genus Oceanimonas; species Oceanimonas psychrotolerans. The sequence goes on from NZ_MDKE01000004.1 coordinate 18,458, forward strand.
ATCCTGTTCGGCTGGCAGGCCGCCGGCGGTCTGGCACCGGCCCTGGCCGGGCTGCAGGAAAAAGCCCCGCATTTGCTGAATCCGCTCGATACCACCGGCCTGAAATCCGGTCTGACCTTTTTCATTGCGGTGGTACTGACCGGCCTCTTTTATCAGGGCACCTGGCAGCGGGTGTTTGCCGCCAGAGACAACAAGGTGATCCGCAACAGCTTCATTCTGAGCGGCGTGCTCAGCTTCCCCATCATCTTCATCATGGGCCTGTTCGGGCTGGTATTCGTGGGACTGGGGCTGCCCGGAGACGGCTCGGTGGCCCTGTTCAGCGTGCTGATGCCAAACATGCCGCTGTGGTTTGCCATCGGCCTGCTGCCCTTCGGGCTGGCGCTGATCATGAGCAGTGCCGACTCCACCATCAGCGGTATTTCCAGCATGATAGTGGTGGACCTGCGTCGCCTGCTGCCGAACATCAGCGCCCACAAGCTGCTTGGCCTGTCGCGCTGGCTGATCATGCTGTTGTCCGTTCCGGTGCTGATCGTCGCCTCTCAGGGCTTCAGCGTGCTCTATCTGTTCCTGCTTGCCGATCTGCTGTGCTGCGCCGCCGCCTTCCCGGTGTTCTTCGGCTTCTACAACGCCCGCTATCAGAGCTATAACGCCGTACTCAGCACCCTGGCCGGTCTGATCGCCGGCCTCTGGCTGTTCCCGGCGCCGGGAGAGCCCATCCGCTACCTGCTGGAGTCCTTCCTGCTGGCCACTCTGGTGCCGGTGCTGGTATCCGGCCTGCTGATGCTGGTGCCGAACCGCCAGCCGTTCGACTTCTCGATACTGCGCCAGCGCATCCGCAGCCTCGAAAGCTGATGACCCGGGAGCGGCCCTCCCGGGCCGTTCCCGTCTGGCTCCGACAAGCCGCCTGCATGACAAAAAGGGCCAGCCGCTACGTCAGCGACTGGCCCTTTTCCGGCCTTGTCCTTTACCAACCCGGTCATCGGGGACGAATCACCGCCTCACCGGGATTCGGGCACGAAAATCACATAGTATTTCTTGGTGAATTCCAGTACCTGCCAGGTCCCCTTGAAACCATAGGGGATCATGAAGGCGTCTCCCTTGCGGAAATCCTTGCTGTTACCCTGCTCGTCGGCGATGCGCACATAGCCCTCCAGGATATAGCAGAACTCGTTGCGCTCGCTCACCGCATGCCACTTGCCCGGTTCACTTTCCCAGAAGCCCGCATCCAGCTGCCTGGTGCTGTCGGTAAAGTAATTGGCGGTTCCCTGTCTGGGCGTACCTTCGAGCCGTCGCTCGGGAGGCGGCTCGCTGGCGGCAGGCGCCAGGGGATGGTGAGAAAAGGCCACCACCGTATCTATCGTCACCGGCATCACTCTCTCCTTGATATGCATAAAAGCCCGGGCCACAGCTTTGTCTTCCATGCAGGATTTGATTAGCACCAACCTACCCAGGCTGATGGAGCCAGCAGCGCAATGGCCTGCCCGGTGAACTATATTGCAACCAGTGGCGGGGCAGACGCCGGTCGGCGAATCTGTTACACTCGCCGCCCTTTTGCGCCATCACAGCCGCGCTTGTTTAGCCATCACACCCTTGTATTTCGCACCGGCGTCATACTGGAGACACCATGAAAATCATGATCCGGGGCCTGTCCCGCCTCACCACAGAAGACAAGGTACTGGCTCTGCTGGCACCTTACGGCCTGGTGCATTACTTCCATCTGGTCATGGATCCCAGCACCAACAATTCCAAGGGCTTCGGCTTCGCCTTCATGCCCAATCCATCCCAGGCCAAGGCGGCCATCAAGAGCCTGAACGGCATGGAAGTGGATGGTCAGAAAATTCGCGTGAAAAAAGCGGAAGTGAAAGCAGAGGAGCAAGGCGGCAATGACCAATAACGATATTCTGCGCCGCATCCGTTATGCCCTGGATCTGAACGACAAACAAGCCATCGCGCTGTTCGGTCTGGGTGACATCGCCATCGACGAAGCACAGTTTCTGGCGCTGCTGGCCAAGGAAGAAGATGCCAACTACCACAGCTGCAGCGACAAGCAAATTCTGGGGTTTCTGGACGGTCTGATCCTGAAGAATCGCGGCCCGCGCGAAGGTGGCCCGGCACCGCGCCCGGAGCAGGCCGAGCCCATCAACAACCAGGTGTTCAAGAAGCTGCGCGTAGCGCTGGAATTGAAAGAGGAAGACATTCTCGGGTTGCTGGCCCTGGCCGGTTTCACCGTCAGAAAGCCCGAGCTGACCTCGCTGTTCCGCAAGCCCGGTCACAAGCATTATCAACCCTGTGGCGATCAGTTCCTGCGCAACTTCCTCCAGGGGCTGGCGCTGCAGCGGCGCCACGGCGCCGAGTAAGCGCCCACCAGTACGGATGGATGCCTCAGCCCGGTCGGCAGCTCCTGCTGACCGGGTGACTGCCCCCCGCTAGGTGACCGTCTGGCAGATCTGTTGCCAGCACAGCGCCACCTGTTCGGAGCGAAAGGGTTGCCGGCAACACAGTTCGATATCCAGCCGTACCCATGCCGACAACGGCAATTCCACCAGCCGTCCCTGCGCCAGCTCTTCCCGGACCAGACTCGCCGGCAAAAAGCTGGCGCCGTCCCCCTGCAGCGCCAGCGCCTTGAGCCCCTCGCCCAGGGCATTTTCGCATACCGGTCGCCAGGCTTGTTCACTCAGGGCCGGCAGGCATTTACGCTGGACAAGATCGCCCAGAAACGACGTTGGCGGATACAGCAGCAACCGCAACGGTTGTGCGGTCGACAGCCCGTGCAAGGGAAGTCCATCGGCATCGGCCGCCGACACCAGCACCATGCGATCCTGCCCCACCACCCGTCGTTCCACATCGGGACGCTTCAGCTCCGGGCTCACCTCGTCACAGGAAAAACACAGCAGAAAGTCGACCGAGCCGGCCATGAACTGCTCGAGGGCATCCTGATAATGACCGGTATTCAGGCGGATCAGGCTGTCTCCCAGTTGCGGACGCAGGCGGTGGATCCAGCCGGGAAAGAAGGTCACCGCCAGCGAAGGCTGGGCCATGAAATTCAGGCTGTGATGTTCGTTCAGGCTCTGACGCAACTGGCCACGGATACCGTAAATCTGGGACAGCAACAGCCGGGCCTGTTCCAGAAAGTTTTCACCCGCGGCGGTCAACACCATGGGATGGCGATCTCGCTGCACCAGCGGCACCCCCATCCAGTTTTCCAGTGAACGAATACGCCGGCTGAACGCCGGCTGGGTCACAAAGCGGACTTCCGCTGCCTTGGAAAAATTACCCTGCTCGGCCAGGGCAACAAAATCGTGCAGCCATTTGCTTTCCATGCATCACCCGTTAATCGCTTGATGCCGCATTGTATGCAGAAAAGTAACGGGGCCGCTATAAAAAGGCATTAGATCCCCCCATTGCCGACTCATACCATGGACTTATCAAGGCCTCCTATAATATCCGCGTGCAAAGCGAACCGTGGGAGCGCCGTCAACCTAGACTAACAGCAAGGACGGAACACATGGCTGTGGAAACCGGTAACCAGGTGGTGGGTATGTTGCAACAGATAGAAAAGGTGAGAAAACGCTACTTTCCCGGGGTATGCGTAGCGGTCACCATCGGTATCGCCGCCAGCTCCTGTCGGAACATTACGGTGCTCCCGCCATGCTGATGGCGCTGCTGCTCGGATTGGCATTCAATTTTCTGAGTCAGGAGTCCGTCTGTCTGCCCGGGCTGGAGCTTTCCGCCAAGACGGTGCTTCGCCTCGGTGTGGCCATGCTCGGGCTGCGCATTACCTTCAGTGACGTGCTGACCCTCGGCTGGTCCCCCCTGCTGATGGTGTGCTCGGCGGTGGTACTGACCATCGGTTTTGGTGTGGTCATGGCACGCCTGCTGGGCTTTTCGTCCTCCTTCGGTACCCTCACCGGCGGCTCGGTCGCCATTTGCGGCGCTTCGGCGGCCATGGCCATCAGCAGCGTGCTGAAACAGGACGAACAGGCCAAGCGCGATACCCTGTTCACCGTGATCAGCGTCACCACCCTCAGTACCCTGGCCATGATCTTCTATCCGATGATCAGCAGCAGCCTGGGTCTGACCCCGCAGGAAGCCGGGCTCTTTATCGGCGCTACCATTCACGACGTGGCCCAGGTGGTCGGCGCCGGCTACAGCATGTCCAGCGAAGTGGGCGATCTCAGCACCTTCGTCAAGCTGTTGCGCGTCGCCATGCTGGTGCCCATCGTGATGACCATCGGCATCCTGATCCGTCGGGCCGCCCGCCAGAGAGGTGAAGATCAGGGCAGCAAGGGCGTGGCCATTCCCGGTTTTCTGCTCGGCTTTGTGGCCCTGTTCATTCTCAACAGCCTGGGCTGGATCCCGAGCAGCATCAGCCAGCCGCTGGCCGGCAGTTCTTCCTGGCTGCTGCTGACCGCCATCGCCGCCCTGGGCGTGCGTACCCAGCTCAAGGACATTCTCTCGGTGGGCTGGAAACCGGTGCTGCTGGTGATACTGGAAACCCTGTTTATCGCCGCCCTGATCATCGCCTATATCCTGATTGGCAAATAAACCGAACCAAGCATTCGACACCCAGTAAAACTAAAACGGCGACCCCAGGGTCGCCGTTGTCATTGCTGCCGAGCCTAGCCGAAGCTGGTGGCGGTCAACGGCAGGGTGCGTCCCTCCGTCGAGCTTTTTTCGGCCAGGTTGATGATATTGAGGCCATCCAGCGCATCCTGCATGGTCACCGGCAGCGGGCCCTCACCACGAATGGCCTTGGCGGTGCCCTCATAGAAATAACGATACCCCCCGATTTCCGACTCGATCACCTGCGGCTCATCATCGGAATAGAAGATGCCGTAATCGGATTCGGCTTCCTTGGCCAGATAGGGCGAGTCCGGCACTATGCCGTCCTGCAGCCGCTCTTCCTGGGGATCGAAACCGCGCTTGATGTAACAGCCGCGCTCGCCCTGCAGCTTGAAGCGCAGGGTCGGTCCCGGATGATAGGGGCTGGAATGCAGCAGCACTTCCTTGTCGGAATAATGCAGCTGCACATGGAAGTAATCGGTCACCTCGGATCCGGGCCGCATCGACAGGCAACGCGCAGTCACCGCCAGTGGCTTGCCGAACAACACCAGCACCTGATCCACCAGGTGCCCGCCCAGATCGAACCAGACACCGGCCCCCACCCCGGGCTTCTCTTCCCGCACCCGCGGCCGGAAGCGGTCGAAGTGGGACTCGAAGCCGTGAATGGGCCCCAGGGTCTCGTCGGCCAGCAGTTTGCGCAGGGTGAGAAAATCGCTGTCCCAGCGGCGATTATGAAAGGGGATCAGGCACAGCTTGTTGCTATCGGCCAGCCGCATCAGCTCGGCGCCTTGGTGCAGCTGGGTAACACAAGGGTTTTCCATCACCACGTGCAGCCCCAGGTTCAGCGCCTTGCGACCCAGCTCGTAATGCACCTCGTTGGGCGCGGTGATCACCACCAGCCGGGCGCCGGATTCGGCCAGCATCTGATCCACGTCGGTATACACCTTCACCTCGGGCCAGTCTTTCGCCGCCCTTTCCGGCTTGGAGGTACTGATGGCCACCAGCTCGAATTCGGGCAGACAGTCGATAAAGGGCAGATGGAAAATACTGGCGGACTGGCCGTAGCCAATCACGGCGGTCTTAATCATGGGTCAACCTCGTTAAAAGTAATGCTTGATATCCATGTAACGGGAACGGATATACTCGATCAACAGCTTTATTTTGCGCGGTGGCTGGCGACTGTAGGAGTAGACGGCATAAATCCCCAGTATCTTGCCGACCTGCCGGGGTAACAGCTCGACAAGCTGCCCGGACTGCAGGTCGGAGTAAACCAGACAACGGGGCACGTACGCCAGGCCATGGCCAGCCAGGGCCGCCCTGCGCAGGGCGGCGGCATTGTTGGTGGAAAAGTTGCCGCTCACCCGCAGCGGATAAACTTCGCCATACCGGTTGAACAGCCAGTCACGGGCCCCGCTCTCCTGATAGCTGTAGATAAGACAGTTATGCTCTAACAGATCCTCCGGCACCTGGGGCTTGCCACGGCGACTAATATACGCAGGAGCGGCACAGATGGTCCAATGTGAATCCAGGATATGACGCGCGATCAGGTTGGAATCGTCCAGGTGCCCGGTACGAATCACCAGATCATACCCCTCTCCAATCAAGTCCACGAAACGATTCTCCAGCGACATATCCACCGAAATAGCCGGATGCAGTTCACAAAATTCGCGACCGCCTCCGCCAGCAACAACTCGCCGGAAATGGTGGGAACCGACATCCTGATATGCCCCTGCAGCGACTGGCTGTAGCCGGTAACGGCGTCAAATGCTTCCTGAGCGGCCAGTGCCACCAGGCGGGCACGCTGGTACAACACCTGTCCGGCCTCACTCAGCGTCAAGCGCCGCGTGGTGCGGTGGATCAGGGTACTGCCCAACTCCTTTTCCAGCCGGGCGATACGCTTGCTCACCACCGAGTTGGTCAGGCCGTTGGCGTCGGCCGCCTTACTGAAGGAGCCTAATTCAACCACCTGGGCAAACAGAATCAGATCATCGGTTTTCGGCATCATTCATCCACTTTTGGAAACAATTGGTTTCATTAAATCTATATATCCACAAAAGACAAGGGGATAAAGTTACATCACGTTAACAACCCGGTCACCATCCTGCTCTAGAGTAAGAGTATGCCTGTGATGGCCACCAAGACATAATCAAGGAAGGAACCGTTATGCTGAATGATTCCCTACTGGCACTGCTGGCATTTTCGCCCATCGTGCTCGCCGCCATTCTGCTGGTCGGCCTGCAATGGCCGGCCAAGCGCGCCATGCCCCTGGCATTTATCCTGACCGTGCTCGTCGCTCTGCTGGTATGGGACATGAATGGCACCCGGGTGATCGCCTCCAGCCTGCAGGGGCTGGCGATTTCCATCTCGTTGCTGTGGATTATCTTCGGCGCCATCCTGTTGCTGAATACCCTGAAGCATACCGGCGCCATCACCACCATTCGCAACGGCTTCACCGCCATCTCACCGGATCGCCGCATCCAGGCCATTATCGTCGCCTGGTGCTTCGGCTGCTTTATCGAGGGCGCCTCCGGCTTTGGTACTCCCGCCGCCGTGGCCGCGCCGCTGATGGTGGCGCTGGGCTTCCCGGCTCTGGCGGCGGTACTGATGGGCATGATGATCCAGAGCACACCGGTGTCGTTCGGTGCCGTGGGCACCCCCATCATCGTCGGCGTGACCAGCGGCCTGGATAACGCCGCCATCAACACCACCCTGACCACCGCCGGCTCCGGCTGGCAAGACTATCTGCAAACCGTGACCAGCAACGTGGCGGTCACCCACGCCATCATCGGCATCCTGATGCCCCTGTTCATGTGCATGATGCTGACCCGCTTCTTCGGCAAGAACAAGAGCTGGAAAGAAGGCCTCGACATACTGCCGTTTGCCATCTTCGCGGGTCTGGCCTTTACCGTGCCTTACGCCCTTACCGGTGTTCTGCTCGGCCCGGAATTTCCTTCTCTGGTCGGCGGCCTGGTGGGTCTGGCCATCGTCGTCACCGCCACGCGTAAAGGCTTTCTGGTCCCCAAGAGCTCCTTCGAGTTCCCGGAAGAAAAAAGCTGGCCGGCAGAATGGCTGGGCTCGCTCACCATTAACAAAGAAGATCTGAAACAGCACCCCATCGGACTGGGCCTCGCCTGGTTCCCTTATCTGCTGCTCCCGGTGCTGCTGGTACTGAGCCGCACCAGTGACAGTTTCAAGGGCCTGCTCACCAGCTGGAGTATCGCCTTCAACAATATTCTGGGCGAAGCCGGTATCAGCGCCAGCATCCAGCCCCTGTACCTGCCCGGCGGCATTCTGGTGTTCGTTTCCCTTGTGGCGGTATTGAGCCAGACCCGCTCGCTTGCCGCCTTCGTCCCGGCCGTCGCCGAGTCTTCCCGCACCCTGCTCGGCGCCGGCTTCGTGCTGATGTTCACCGTGCCCATGGTGAGGATCTTCATCAACTCCGGGGTCAACGAGGCCGACATTGCCAGCATGCCGGTGATGACCGCCAAGGTTGCCGCCGACCTGGTCGGTGATTTCTTCCCGGCCATCAGCGGGGTCATCGGTGCCCTGGGGGCCTTTATCGCCGGTTCCAATACCGTGTCCAACATGATGTTTTCCCAGTTCCAGTTCGAGGTCGCCCAGACGCTGAACGTATCCACCGCCATGGTGGTGGCGCTGCAGGCGGTGGGAGCGGCGGCCGGCAACATGATCGCCATTCACAACGTGGTCGCGGCCTCGGCCACCGTCGGCCTGCTCGGTCGGGAAGGCACCACCTTGCGCAAGACCGCCCTGCCCACCCTCTACTATCTGGTGGCCCTCGGCGTCATCGGCATGATTGCCATCTATGGACTGGGTATTTCGGATCCCCTGCTGAAGTTGTCTTGAGTTGCGTTGCCTGCCGGTCGGCACCAGACCGGCAGGCAACAGCTAAAACAGTGTTATTTGAAGGAATTGCCTTATGTCGTCAGCTATTCGCATCTATCCGGCCAAGCCAGAAAAGGTATATGTCTACGCCACCTGCCTGGTGGACATGTTCTCCCCCCGGAGCGGGATGGATGCCATCCGTCTGCTGGAACTGGCCGGCGTCGAGGTCATCTATGTGCCCAAGCAAACCTGCTGCGGCCAGCCGGCCTATTCATCCGGCTACGAAGATGACGCCAAAACCACGGCCCTGAGCCAGATGGCACTGTTCCCCGCCCCCTGGCCGGTGATCGTGCTGTCCGGTTCCTGCGGCGGCATGATGCACCATCACTACCGCCGGCTGTTCGCCGGCAGCGAGCAGGAAGCGGTGGTTAACCAATTTTGTGATCGGGTATTCGAACTCACCGAGTTTCTGGTGCAGGTATGCCGCATCCGGCTCAGCGATCAGGGCCCGGCCACCTCGGTGGTATTGCATACCTCCTGCGCCGCCCGCCGGGAAATGAAAGTTCACAACACCGCCCGCCAGCTGTTGAGCCAGCTGGAGCGTGTGGAACTGCGTGAACAGGCCTACGAAAGCGAGTGCTGCGGCTTCGGCGGCACCTTCTCGGTGCGCCATCCGGCGATCAGCGAAGCCATGGTGCAAGACAAGACCCAACACCTGAGCGAAGCTGGCGCGGAGCAGCTCATCAGTGCCGACTGGGGTTGCCTGCTCAACATCAACGGCGCCCTGGAATATCAGGCAAAGCACTCAAAGGGACACACTTGGCCACCTTCCTGCTGAGCCGGCTGGAGGGACATCATGCACAATAAACCCCAGCTGTTTCATCCCCAGGCCGAGGCCGCCCTGGCCAATCCCGAACTGCGCGCCAACTTCCGTGGCGCCATGGACTATCTGCGCGACAAACGCCAGACCGCCTTCGCCGATCCGGATGAAGAAAGCGCCATCCGCGACCGGGCCGAAGCCATCCGTCAGCGCTGTCTGAGCAAGCTGCCGGCACTGCTGGAGCAACTGGAAGCCAATTGCATCGCCAACGGCATTCGGGTGCACTGGGCCGAGAACGCCGAACAGGCCAATGCCCTCTTCGCCGACATCATCCAGTCTCATGGCGGCACCCAGGTGGTGAAAGGCAAGTCCATGGTGAGCGAAGAGATCGAGCTGAACCACGCCATGGCGAAGGAAGGCATCGACTGCCTGGAAAGCGACATGGGCGAATACATCGTCCAGCTCGGCGACGAGACCCCCTCGCACATCATCATGCCCGCCATCCACAAGAACAAGCAGCAGGTAGCGGACCTGTTTGCCGAGCACGTGCCCGGCTTCAAACACACCCTGGACGTGGATACCCTGATCCGGACCGGACGTAATGTGTTGCGCGAGAAATTCCGTAGCGCCCACATCGGGGTGTCGGGCGTCAACTTCGCGGTGGCCGAAACCGGCACCCTGTGTCTGGTGGAAAACGAAGGCAACGGGCGCATGTGCACTACTGTGCCCGAGGTACATATCGCCATCACCGGTATCGAAAAGGTGGTGGAGTTTCTGGCCGACGTACCGCCGCTGTTCAGCGCTCTCACCCGCTCGGCAACTGGCCAGACTATTACCACCTACTTCAACATGATCAGCGGCCCCCGCAAGCACGACGAGCTGGATGGCCCCAGAGAAGTGCATCTGGTGCTGCTCGACAACGGTCGCAGCCAGGCCTTCGTGGACGAAGAAATGCGCAAGACGCTGCAGTGCATTCGCTGCGGCGCCTGCATGAATCACTGTCCGGTCTACACCCGCATCGGCGGCCATGCCTATGGCACCGTCTATCCCGGCCCCATCGGCAAGATTATTTCGCCCCACCTGATGGGGCTGGAGGCGACCCGGGAGCTGCCCACCGCCTCCAGTCTCTGTGGCGCCTGCGGCGAAGTCTGCCCGGTACGTATTCCCATTCCCGAACTGTTGCAACGGCTGCGGCGCGAGGCCAAGCAGGAGCCCCGCCCCGGGGTACCGGTACTACGCGGCCAAAACTCCGCCAGCAGCAATACCGAGGCCTTTATCTGGCGCAGTTTCGGCCTGCTCACCCGCACGCCTGCGCTGTACCGCGTGATGAGCTGGTGCGCCACCCGCCTGCGCGGCCTGATCCCGAGCAAACTGGGCCCCTGGACCCGTTGCCGCACCGCCCCCAGACCCGCCGCCAGAACCCTGCGTGAACTGATGGCCGAGAGGAACAAATAATGTCGACCGCCCGCAACGCCATACTCAACCGACTGCGCCAGGCAGAGATCAAGCCGCTGCCGGTCAATAATCCGGACTACCCGGTCTGGGATAACACCGACCGTAGCGCCATGCTGACCCGGTTGACCGAACTGCTGCAGCAGAATCACGCCGAGGTACTCAGACTGAACCGCGCTGAACTGATCACCACCCTGAAGACCCGGATAGAACAGATGGGACTGAAACGTATCGCCACCGGCACCGGCGGAGACTTTCATGCCGAGCTCACTGAGGCCCTGGCCGACTGCGCCGAACAGCGGCTATTCGACCAGTCGCTGGAGCAGTGGAAAGACGAGCTGTTCAACCGGGTCGATGCCGGCATTACCGGTTGTCACGGCGCCATTGCCGCCACCGGCAGCCTGGTACTCTGGCCCGGGCCGGCAGAACCTCGTACCCTGTCACTGGTGCCGCCCTGTCATATCGCCATTCTCAAGGCCTCGACCCTGTACCCCAACCTGCCGGCGATGATGGCCGACCAGCACTGGGCCGGCGCTATGCCCACCAACCTGCTGCTGGTCTCGGGACCGTCCAAGACCGCCGATATTCAGCAAACCCTGGCCTATGGCGCCCACGGACCCAGCCAGCTACTGGTGCTGATCCTGGAGGATGCCTGATAACCGATGCCTGATGACGACGCCAATACCGAAACCACTTTTAGTTCTGATGCTAGAGGACCTTTGATGGAACATCGTTACCGCCTGCTGCTTGATGCTCTGGCCCAGTTTCTGCCCGCCGAGCGAATCATTACCGACAGCTCCCTCTGCCTGGCCTACGGTACCGACGCCAGCTTTTACCGCCTGTTGCCCAAGATGGTGTTGCGCCTGAGCAGCCTGGAAGAAGTAGTGCGGGTGTTGCAGCGGTGTGGCGAGTACCAGGTTCACTGCACCTTTCGCGCCGCCGGCACCAGCCTGTCGGGCCAGGCGGTGTCCGACTCGGTGCTGATCACCCTCACCGACGACTGGCGCCAGCACCACATTCTGGACGACGGCCATAGAATAGCCCTGCAACCCGGCGTGATCGGGGCCGATGCCAATAAATACCTGGCCCCCTTCGGCCGCAAGATAGGTCCCGACCCGGCGTCCATCAACAGCTGCAAGATAGGCGGCATCGCCGCCAACAACGCCTCGGGCATGTGCTGTGGTACCGCCCAGAATTCCTATCGCACCCTGGATGGCCTGAGTCTGGTGCTGGCCGATGGCACCACACTCGATACCCGGAATGAACAAAGCCGGGCCCGCTTTGCCGAACAACAGCCGGCGCTGCTGGCCGGCCTGCGGCAACTGGCGGAAGAAACCAGGGCCAACCCCGAACTGGCCGAGCGTATTCGTCACAAGTACCGGCTCAAGAACACCACCGGTTACAGCCTCAACGCGCTGGTGGACTTCGAAGACCCCTTCGACATCCTGGCCCACCTGATGATCGGCTCGGAAGGCACCCTCGGCTTTATCGCCGAAGTCAGTTACCACACGGTGCCCGACCATCCGTTCAAGGCGTCCTGCCTGCTGGTTTACCCGGATATCGAAACCACCTGCCTGGCGGTGACCGAACTGGCCCACACCTCGGTGGCGGCGGTAGAACTGATGGACGGCCGGGCATTGCGCTCCATCGCCGACAAGGCCGGCATGCCGGCCTTTGTCAGAGATCTGGATCTGGAAGCGGCCGCCCTGCTGATTGAAGTGCATGGCGAAAACGAAGCCCAGCTGCTGGCGCAGTGCGAGCAGGCGATGACGACGGTGGCCGGATTCGAGCGATGCAACGAAGTTCCCTTCACCCAGGACAAGAAGGTCTGTGCCAGCCTGTGGGCCATGCGCAAGGGCATGTTTCCGGCGGTCGGTGCGGTGCGTGAAACCGGCACTACGGTGATCATCGAAGACGTGGCGTTTCACGTGGAACAACTGGCGCCGGCGGTACGCAGCTTGACCGAACTGTTCGACCGCTTCGGCTACGATGAGGCCATCATCTTCGGCCATGCCCTGGCCGGCAACCTGCATTTTGTGTTCACCCAGGGCTTCGACTCCCAGGAAGAACTGGATCGCTACGGCGACTTCATGGACGCGGTGGCCCAACTGGTGGCGGTGGAGTATCAGGGCTCGCTCAAGGCCGAACACGGCACCGGTCGCAACATGGCCCCCTATGTAGAACTGGAATGGGGCAAGGAAGGTTACGCGCTGATGCAACGCATCAAGGCGCTGCTGGATCCCGCGGGTATCCTCAATCCGGGAGTCATCCTCAACGAGGACCGGCAGTCTCATCTGAAAAACCTCAAACCTCTGCCCGCCGCCGACGACATCGTCGACAAGTGTATCGAATGCGGCTTCTGCGAGGCGGTGTGTCCGTCCCGGGATCTGAGCCTGACGCCGCGCCAGCGCATCGTGCTCTATCGTGAACTGCAGCGCCGGGAGGCCGACGGCGACGCCATCGACGACTCGCTGCAGCGGGTATTTGAATATCAGGGACTGGACACCTGTGCCGCCACCGGCCTCTGCGAACAGCGCTGCCCCGTGGGTATCAACACCGGCAATCTGGTGCGCAAGCTGCGTACCGCCCGCTACCGGAAATTCGAGTCCATCGCGCGCTGGAGTGCCGATCACTTCACCACCACCACCAAAGCGGTGGCCATCGGTCTGAACAGCGCCGATCTGGGCCGCAGGCTGCTGGGGAATGGCACCATGAGCAGCCTGAACCGGGGTCTGCGCAAGCTGAGTCATGACAAGGTGCCGCTGTGGTTGCCGGAAACGCCGGCCGCCAACCGGCATCGACCACAGGCTTCGGATCAGGGGCGGCCCAAGGTGGTGTATTTCCCCTCCTGCGCCAGCCGCACCCTCGGCCAGTCGCCGGATGCCCGTGACCGCCGGTCGCTGACCGAAGTCACTCAGGCGGTACTGGAAAAAGCCGGCTTCGACATCATATTGCCCCGGGATCTCAACAACCTGTGTTGTGGCATGCCTTATCAGAGCAAGGGCATGAGCGGAGTGGCCGACGACAAGACGCGCGAGCTGGAGGCGAGCCTGTGGCAGGCCTCGGAGCAGGGCCGCTGGCCGGTGCTGATGGACACCAGCCCCTGCGCCAAACTCGGTCAGGACGGCTTTACCCTGCCACTCAGGATCCATGAACCGGTGACCTTTGTGCTGGAGCAGGCGATGGACAGGCTGACGCTGACACCGGTGGAAGAAACCGTGATGCTGCACATCACCTGCAGCAGCCGGCGTATGGGGCTGGCCGACAGGATGCTGGAACTGGCCCGGCGCTGTGCCACCGAGGTGGTGGTGCCGGAACACATCGAATGCTGCGGCTTTGCCGGCGACAAGGGATTTACCACTCCGGAACTCAACGCCGCCGCCCTCAAGCCATTGAAGGAGCAGATACCGGCCGGCTGCACCCGCGGGGTCAGCAACAGCCGCACCTGCGAACTGGGCCTCAGCCACCACAGCGGCATCAACTACGAGTCCATTCTCTACCTGGTGGATGCAGCGAGTCAGTAATGATGTGAGGTTACGTTTTACTCGTCACAACAGGGTGACATCCGACAGGGGCACACAGCAGCAGGTCAGGATCACCCCGGCTGCTCGCTCCGCCGCCGACAAGGCCGGGGCCTCGGGCTGATCCACCTCGCCGGATGCGAGGGTCTGCTTGCAGCTGCCGCAGATGCCGGCCCGACAGGACCAGGGCAGGTTCATGCCCTGTCCTTCCGCCTGGGTCAGCAAATCCTGCCGGTTGTTGCCGACAAATTCCCGTTCACCGATACGAATATTCAGGCTTCGTGTTTCACGTGAAACAGTCTCGCTTTGCGGACCGGCAAAATACTCCTGCTGCAGCATGCCCACCGGTACCCCCAGTGCCAGCAGCCAGCTGCGCGCCTGCTGCATGAAACCCGCCGGGCCACAGAGATAGACCCGACGTTGCTGCAAGGCCGGCACCGTTGCCAGCTGGGCCAGGGTAAGACGACCACCCTCGCCCCGCTCCGGCCGGGTCAGCACAAACTCCAGCTGCAGACCAGGGTGCTCGGCGGCCAGCTGTTCCAGTTCGCCTCTGGCGGGAATGTCGGCTTCACTGCGGCACACATGAACGAACACCAGATCCTGCAACTGCTTCCTGTCCGCCAGCGCACGCACCATCGACAGCATGGGCGTGACACCGGAGCCGGCGGACAACAGCAGATAACGCGCGGCCGCTTCGAGGGTAAAGTCACCGGCCGGCTCGTGCGCCAGCAGCTCGCAGCCCGGCTGCAATGTCTCGGCCAGCCAGTTGGAGACCCGGCCGTCGGGCTGGCGTTTCACGCTGATAGCGTAACGACCCGGGCGGGTCGGACTGGAACTCAGGGTGTAATAGCGCAGCTGCCGCTGCCCGTCTATGTCCAGGGCCACCGGCAGGTGCTGACCCGGCTGGTAGTCGCTCAGCGGCTTGCCGTCTGCCGCCTCCAGCCAGTAGGTGTCCATGTCCCGCGCCAGAGGCTCGCGGGCCACACACCGCAATGGCCGGCGCCTGGGCGCCGTATCCGGATAAAGGGGCGCCGATGCGTATTCCAGCACCTCTATTTCGTCGTCCAGCCGGATCTCGCCTTCATTGAGCGGCACCAGGTTCTGACCGAAATAGACCTCGCCGTCCCCGCCCCGCCGATAACGCAGCAACGTGGCCAGCGGTTCCTTCATGCGGTTGAAGTGTTCACTACCCGGTTCTATGGTAGTCATCACACAGCGGCTGCAGGGCTTGGCCACCACAAATTCCACCGTGCCGATACGGATGCGCCGCCAGCCATCTTCCTCGAATGGCCGGCTGCCCCTCACCACCAGATTGGTACGAAACTGGGACATTTCCAGCCGGGCATCGGCACGCAGATTGAGATCGGCGAGCGAGGCTTCCGAAATCAGCAGCAGCGGGTAGCCGTCGGCAAAGCTGACCGAGGTATTCAGCTTGTCCCGGTAACGGCCCGATTGTTCACCCACCCAGAGTAACTGCACCGGTTGTTCCAGGATCTGGCTGAACCAGGCGTCATAGTCCGGGTGCGTACTCCAGGCGGTAAATTCATCGCCCCACACCGCCGTGGTGACCGGCTGCTGCCCAAACTGCCGCTGGCGTACCGCCAGCTGCTTATCGCGGTACCGCAGATCCAGACCACCGGATACCGGCGTCACCACGATGGACTGGATGCGAGGATGGGTACGGGCGGTCACGAAGCTGCCGTCGGGCCTGGCCAGCATGTAGCGGCGATCACCGCCCAATCCCTCGCGGGAGACCCAGGCCTGCTCCACCCTGACCGCCGCCGCCGATTTAATCGGATAAAGATTCAGTCCCGTGATCACCGCCATATAATTTCACCTTGCTCATCACAATCAGTTTACAACCGCAGTTCAATCGGTAAGGTTTGATACATACTGCCATTTTCATCGTTATAACGGAGTACAAATGACCATCGAACGTCAGCAGATTGGCCAGCGCATGAGCCGTATCGTCAAGCACAACGGCACCATCTATCTGTGCGGCCAGGTCTGCAAGGATGCCACCAAGGACATCACCGAGCAAACCGCCACCATGCTGGAAAAAGTGGATGAGCTGCTGCAGGAAGCCGGTTCCAGCCGCGAGCATATACTGTCCGCCACCATCTACCTGAATACCATGGCCGATTTTACCGCCATGAACGCGGTATGGGATGCCTGGGTGCCGGAAGGTCATGCCCCGGCCCGTGCCTGCGTGGAGGCCGCCATGGCCCGTCCCGAGCTGCTGGTGGAAATTTCGGTGGTCGCAGCCGAACGCTGAGTTTCTGGCGCCACAAAAAATAAAAGCCCGGAATACCGGGCTTTTAGACGTTGATAAAGCGGATGCTCGCTTACACTACGCCTTGCTCAATCATGGCGTCGGCTACCTTGCGGAAGCCGGCGATATTGGCACCCAGCATCAGGTTGTGGGGTTTGCCAAACTCGGCCGCGGTTTCGCTGGCACTCAGGAAGATGTTCTTCATGATCACCTTCAGCTTCTCGTCTACTTCCTCGAAGCTCCAACGCTGCATGCTGGCATTCTGCGCCATTTCCAACTGACTGGTGGCCACACCGCCGGCATTGGCGGCCTTGCCCGGTCCGTAATGGATTCTGGCATCCAGGAACACTTCTACCGCATCCTGGGTGGAAGGCATATTGGCCCCTTCCGATACTCCGATACAGCCGTTGGCGATCAGTGCCTTGGCATCGGCTTCGCCAAGCTCGTTCTGGGTGGCACAGGGGAACGCCAGATCGGCAGGCAGGCGCCATACCGCGTTACCATCGGCCGGATAGTCGGCGACCGGAATGAAACGGGCATCCGGATGCGCGGTCAGATATTCGTTCAGACGCACCTTGCGCACTTCCTTCAGATCTTTCAGGGTATCCAGATTCACACCGGCTTCGTGATAGATGGTGCCACTGGAATCGGAGCAGCTCACCGGAACCGCACCCAGTTGATACAGTTTCTCGATGGTATAGATGGCCACGTTGCCGGCGCCGGACACCAGGCAGCGCTTGCCGGACAGAGTGTCGCCCTTGGCTTCCAGCATGTACTGGGCAAAATAGACACAGCCGTAACCAGTCGCTTCCTTGCGAACCAGAGAACCGCCCCATAGCAGGCTCTTGCCGGTAAAGACACCGTCGTAATTGCCGGTCAGGCGCTTGTACTGGCCGAACATGTAGCCGATTTCGCGGGCACCCACGCCGATATCACCGGCGGGCACGTCGGTGGTCGGGCCGATGTGACGATACAGTTCGTTGATGAAGGACTGGCAGAAACGCATGATTTCGCCGTCAGACTTGCCCTTGGGATCGAAGTTGGCACCGCCCTTGCCGCCGCCGATCGGCAGACCGGTCAGGGCATTCTTGAAGATTTGTTCAAAACCGAGAAACTTGATGATGCCGGCGTTAACGCTGGGGTGAAAGCGCAAACCACCTTTATAGGGCCCCAGGGCCGAGTTGAACTCGATGCGATAACCCTTGTTGACCTGCACCTTGCCCTGATCATCAACCCAGGGAACGCGGAACATGATCTGGCGCTCGGGCTCGATCATCCGCTCGATAATGGAATGCAACTGATACTTTTCACTGCTTTCCAGGATGGGCTGCAGCGAGTCCAGTACCTCCTCCACCGCCTGATAGAATTCTGCCTGAGCCGGGCTGGTTTTCTTGAGTTTGGCAATGGTGTCATGAATATACGTCACGATGTCTTCCTTGTTATTTTTAGAATAACTTTCTCTCGGGTACATGCTGAGACCCGGCGCTATTGAAATATGGATGTCATATTCGGTCAATGGCATAAAGTAAATAAAAGACAGAATATTTATTCATTCCCGGCGTTTATTTCGGCGCAATTCACTTGGCCAGCGATCGCTTAAAGCCGTCTATGCTTGATCCGAGGTACAGGGAGAAACAGCGGATGGATACGAAAGAGTCTCTTTTTGCGGTCGACGATACACAACTGGGACAAGCCCTGATAGAGCAGGGACACATCTCGGATAAAGAACTTGCCCGCCTGGAGCGAATGCGCCAAACACAGACCGACAGCGGCTCGCTGACGGCGTTGCTGTTGAATCTGGGCATGATATCGGAACGCGAGCTGGCCAGATGCCTGTCCGATCTGACCCGACTGCCGCTGACCTCCACCGAGGACTACCCGCTTTCTTCTCCTCTCGACATCGAGCTGCCCTACCGATTCCTGAAAGAACATCACCTGGTGCCATTGCGGCAGGAGAAAGATGAACTGGTGCTGGCCATGGTCGACCCCAGAGACGACTTCTCCGTTCGCGCCATGGCATGATGTGCCAGCAACCGGTGCGGCTGCAGGTGGGAGTCAGCTCGGAAGTCACCTCTACCATCGAGCGTCTCTACGGTGAAGGGCAGAGCAAAATGGGCGATATCCTCTCTGCGGTACAGCAGGAGGAAGAAACGGAAGAAAGCATCGCCCAGCTCAAGGACATGGCCAGCGAGGCACCGGTGATCCGCCTGGTCAACCTGATCATCCAGAAGGCGGTGGATCTGCGCGCCTCCGACATTCATGTCGAGCCGTTCGAAAACCGGCTCAACATCCGCTACCGCATCGACGGCGTGCTACAACAAAGCGAAGCCCCGCCGGTAAACATGACCCCGGCCATTATCTCCCGCATCAAGATCATGGCCCGGCTCAATATCGCCGAGCGACGCCTGCCCCAGGATGGCCGTATCGAGCTCAAAATACAGGGCATGGAGCTGGATATCCGGGTCTCCACCGTCCCCACCATGCACGGCGAAAGCCTGGTCATGCGACTGCTCAACCGGGAGAGTGTCATTCTTGATTTCGATGCCCTGGGATTTTCCGAACACACCAAACGGCGCTTTCAGCAGGTATTGAAAATCCCCCACGGCATGGTGATGGTGACCGGCCCTACCGGCAGCGGTAAAACCACCACGCTCTACACCGCCCTCAACCAGCTGAATACCACCGAGCTCAAGCTGATCACGGTGGAAGATCCGGTGGAATACCAGCTTGAAGGGGTCAACCAAATCCACGTCAAGCCGGCCATCGGGCTGACCTTCGCCAGTGCCCTGCGCTCCATCGTTCGTCAGGATCCCGACGTCATCATGGTCGGGGAAATGCGGGATCTGGAAACCGCCCGTATCTGCGTGCAGTCGGCGCTCACCGGACACCTGGTGCTGTCGACCCTGCACACCAACGACGCCGCCAGCAGCGTCACCCGACTGCTGGAAATGGGCGTGGAAGACTACCTGCTCACCTCCACCCTCAACGGAGTAATAGGGCAGCGGCTGGTACGGGTGCTGTGCGCCCACTGCAAGGAGCGCTACCAGCCATTGCCGGAGTTGGTGCGAGAACTGAAGCTGACACCGCTAAACCCGGGTGAGTCCATTCATCTGCACAGGCCCGTCGGCTGCCCCCACTGTGCCGGCACCGGCTACCACGGTCGTCTGGCCATTCAAGAGCTGCTGGTCATGAACGACGACATTCGCAAACTGGTGCTGAGCCATGCCGACGCCGGCAAGATTCAGGAGGCGGCCATCCGCAACGGCATGACCACCATGTACGGAGACGGCCTGCACAAGGCCCTGCACGGCATCACCAATATCGAAGAGGTGATTCGGGTCACCCAGGGGGCATGAGGTGGCGCTGTATTATTTCAAGGCGGTGAACCAGAATGGCGAGCCTCAGGAAGGCCGGCTCGAAGGACAGGACCAGCAGGCCATAGTGCGGCAGCTGCAACAGCGGGGGCTGATCCCGCTCAGCGTGGTGCAGGATGCCGGACAAAGCCATTCAGCGGGGACCGGCTGGCTGCACCGACGGCGCACCGGCGAGCGCCAGATCCAGGCCCTGACCCAGGATCTGGCCGCCCTGCTGAAGGCCGGCATCCCCCTGGAACGGGCCCTGGGCATCATGATCCAGGTGCGCGGTCAGACCGGCGATATTCGTCTGCTCGGCCAGATCCGCGAAGGCATTCAGCGTGGACAAGGCCTGTCGGTGGTACTGGCCGAACAGGGGGAGGACTTTTCTCCCTTCTATCTGAACATGATCCGGGCCGCCGAAATCTCCGGCAACCTGGAGCAGGGGCTGGCCGAGCTGGCAGTCTACCTGGAGCGCAGCCGTCAGCTCAGGGAAAAAGCCCTGTCGGCTCTGATTTACCCCATCATACTGGTGCTGGTATCGGCGGTATCGCTGCTGATCATCCTGACCTACGTCATCCCCCAGTTCCAGCAGCTGTTTGCCGACATGGGGCAGACCATGCCGTTGTCTACCCGTATCGTGATCGGCAGTGCCGAGTTTCTGCGTGACATGGGGCTGTGGCTGCTGCTGGCCCTGTTGCTGGCGTTGATTGCCGGCCAGCGCCTGCTGGCCAGGCCCGAGCCACGCCTGGCCTGGGACAGCTTCAAGCTGCGCCTGCCCCTGGCCGGAGAGCTGATCCGCCGGCTGGAAGTCGCCCGCTTCAGCCGCAGTCTCGGCACCCTGATGAAAGGCGGGGTCCCCCTGCTCAACGCACTCACCATTGCCCGGGACACGGTAGGCAATCACCTGCTGGCCCGGACCCTCGGCGAGGCGGCCAGCAGCCTGAAGGAAGGCAAGCGACTGGCCGATCCGCTGCAGGCCTCGGGCCAGTTTCCACCACTGGCGATACAGATGATCCGGGTTGGTGAAGAAACCGGCCAGCTGGAAGACATGCTGCTGAAGGTCGCCGACCGCTATGACCGGGAAGTGGAAAATGCCATCCAGCGGATGCTGACCATTCTCGAGCCGGTGCTGATTGTCGGCCTCGGCGTGCTCATCGCCGGCATCATCATCTCCATTCTGGTCGCTATCCTCAGTATCAACGAATTGCCCATATAGGCATATAGGGAGGTAAAGGTGCGTTATCAACACAAAACGTCATGGCAGGGTTTCACCCTGCTCGAACTGCTGGTGGTGCTGGTGATCCTCGGCCTGCTGGCCAGTCTGGTCGGCCCCCAGGTCCTGCGCCAGCTCAGCGGCTCCAAGACCAAGACCGCCTCCCTGCAGATCAAGGAACTCGGTACGGCGCTGGATCTGTACCGGCTGGAAGTAGGCCGCTACCCCACGACCAGCGAAGGGCTCAATGCCCTGGTCAGCGCCCCGGCCAACGCCCGGGGCTGGAACGGCCCCTATCTGACCAAGAAGACCATTCCTCAGGATCCCTGGGGCAACGACTACCAGTATCGCGCCCCCGGACAACAGGGGGAGTTCGATCTGTTCAGCCTGGGCGCGGACAACCAGCAGGGAGGCAGCGGTGAGGATCAGGACGTGGTCAGCTGGGAATAATCCACACCAAACGGGTTTTACCCTGCTGGAACTGCTGGTGGTGCTGACCCTGGCCAGCCTGCTGCTGGCCGTGGCCATGCCCCGCTTCGCCGCCCTGCTGCCGGGAGCCGAGCTGAAAAGCTACAGCCGGCAAACCGCCGCCCTGCTCAGGCTGGCCCGCAGCCAGGCCATTGCCACCGGTGATGAGGTAAGGGTGGAGCTCGACCCCGATGCCCGCCATTCCCGGATGACCGGGCGGCAAAAAGCCTCTCCCTGGCCGGAACAGATAGCAGTGTCATTCGATGGCATCATTGATAACGATGATACCGGTCCGGTGTTCTATCCGGATGGCAGCGCCAGTGGCGGCACCCTGCACATCGCCGGCAACGGGCGGCACTACCGGATCGACGTGAACTGGCTGACCGGCCGGGTAAGCCTCCATGACTAGACAACACATGTTCATACAACGGGGATTTTCACTGCTGGAAGTGCTGGTGGCCTTTACCATACTGACCATCACCCTGGGGGTGCTGCTCAATATCTTTTCGCTGGCCATTCGTACCACCCAGTCAGCCCAGCAGCAGCAGAAAGCCATGCTGCTGGCGGAGTCGAAACTGACCGAACTGTATGCCGGCACCACACTGCAACCGGGCCGCGAGCAGGGCTGGTTTGACGACCACTACTGGTGGGAAACCCGAGTCGAGGAATTCGATACCCGGGAGCTGATGGACAACCAATCCCTGCTGCTCCCCTATCGGCTGTCGGTGGTGGTGGGCTGGGGTATCCATGACCGGCACTACCAGCTCACCACCCTGCGACTGGTCAGGCAGGAGGCCAGATGAAGCGGCAACACGGCTTTACCCTGCTGGAACTGGTGGTCTCCCTGACCCTGCTGACCCTGCTCTCGGGGCTGATGTTCGGCGGCTTTCGGCTCGCTGGCAGGGCCTGGGAAACGGTCGGCGAGCGTAATGCCGACATCAGCGAGCAGGTACAACTGCAACTGTTTTTGCGCAATCTGCTGGAGCAGGCAGAGGCGCGAGAGGTGCCGAATCAACGGCAGGCCCCGCTGCTGTCCTTTCAGGGAACCGAGCAATCGCTGGTGTTTCTGGCCCCGCAACCCCGGCGACTGAGCACTTCCGTCGAACCGGTCTGGTTCTATCTGGCACTGGACCAGTCCGATCCCGATCACCCGGTTCTGTCGCTCAAATCACAGCCACTGGTTGTTGAAACGGAGCCGCAGGAGCAGGCGCCGGCCTTCGACTGGTACCGGCTGCTGGACGACTTTCGCCAGCCGGAGCTGATCCCCCCCCTGCTGGAACTGGAGATAGCGTCATTCAGCCTGCATTACCTGCCGGCAGAAGAGCAGAACATACCGACCTGGCAACCCGAGTGGCTGGAGCAGGATCAACTGCCAGCCCTGATCCGCCTGCAGCTGGGTCCGGACTGGCCGCCCCTGGTGGTCGCCTCCCGCCGGCACCGTTACGAGATCAAGGATGAATATTGAACGCAACCGGGGCATAGCCCTGATCAGCGTGCTGTGGGTATTGACCCTGCTGACCCTGCTGGCCACCGGCCTGTCTTTGAACAGCCGCAGCCAGGCCCGGCAGAGCGGTAACATCGCTCATGCCGCCCAGGTTCGCCATGCCGCCGATGCCGGCGTGCAACTGGCGCTGCTGATGCTGGCGCAACCGCAGGAGCAGCAACCCTGGCTGGCCGATGGTAGCCCCTATCTGATCCGGCTGGACGACATCGATGTTCGGGTGGCCCTGTTCAACGAAAACGGTCGCATCGACCTCAACGCCGCCGGTCCCGAGCTGCTCGACGGCCTGCTGGCCACCGCCGGGGTGGACGACGACCTGCGCGCCCGGCTGGTGGATGCCATCATGGACTGGCGCGACGGCGACGATCTGCGCCGGCTCAACGGGGCCGAGGCTGACGACTACCTGGCTGCCGGCCTGGATTACGGCCCGAGCAACGCCCCCTTCCGAACGGTGGACGAAGTACTGCGCGTGCTGGACATGACGCCCGCCATTTACCGGCGGATCCGGCACAGTCTGACCCTGAAAAATCCGCGCAACAGCATCAATCCGCTTTACGCCCCGCGCCAGGTACTGCTGGCGCTGCCGGGCACCGACGAGGTCACCGTCGATCAGTTTATCGCCGACCGGCGCCGTAATCATGCAGCCGGTCAGCCCTTGCCCGCCACGGATATGTTCCCCCGCGCCTTGCTCTCTGGCGGCTCATCGGGGGTCAACTACACTGTTCATACAGAAGCTCGAATGAATACAGTTTATCGCTACCGGCTGACAGCCAGCCTGCTTAACCGTCGCGGTCAACCCATTCTGGAACAGATAACACAGGAATTCATCCCGCTGTTCACCGAGCCGGACGCCTAACGGAGATCCCTATGGATGGGGAAAAGTTCACCCAGCAGCTGTTTCATTACGGCCGGTTACTCTGGCAGCCCCTGTCTGCTTTCTGGCAATGGTGGAGCCGGCAGTTATTCAGCCTGTTGCCCGCATCCATCAGTCACCGTCTGCTCAGCCAGAAACAACGACTGCTCATTTATCCCGGGCAGGAACATTATCGGCTGGAGCTGGAGCCGGGCGGCGAACAACTGCTGCTGGACGATACCCCAGAGCAAAGCCGGTTGCTGACAGAGATGCTGCGCCAGGCAGACAGCATCCGACTGTGCCTCAACGGCAAGGACGTGCTCTGTACCCGCATCTCCCTGCCTGCGGCCACCGCCGGCAACCTGGATGATGTACTGCGCTTCGAGATGGACCGGCACACCCCTTTTAGTGCCGAACAGGTCTATTTTGGCTATCGCATCGCCGCCCGGGATAAACGGCAACCCCTCATCCAGGTTGACCTGCTGCTGGCACCGCGAGCACAGGTGGACCCGCAACTGGCCGAACTGAACCAGCTCGGGCTGGTGCCCACCGCCCTGACCGATGCCGAACATCCACAGGCGCCGGTGATTCAGCTACCGGTACCACCTGGCGCCGCCATCAGCAAGGCCCGGCGATTGAAGACCCTGCAGGGTGCCCTGGTGCTGCTGATGCTGTTCCTGCTGATTGCCGTGCCGCTTTACCAGCGACAGAACCGTATCGAGGCTTTGAATGCCCAACTGGACATCCCCCGGCAACGGGCCGAGCAGGCCGCCGAACTCAAACGACAACTGCAAGAGCTGCAGCAAAGCCGGCTGTTTCTGGCGCAGGCACGAGCCCGGCAGCCTTCGGCCCTGTCACTGCTGGATGCCCTGACCCGCCAGCTACCCGACCACACCTGGCTCAGCCGTTTCGAACTGCGCGACGGCAGGGTGCAACTGCGCGGCGAGTCGGCCAATGCCTCCGAGCTTATCGGCATTCTGGAAGCCTCACCCTTGTTCTTCGATGTGCGCTTCAGTTCACCGGTAACCAATAACCCGGCCACCAGCAAGGATCGCTTCATGATCGATGCCCGTTTCGGCGAGGAGGGATCATGATCAACCTCAGTCAGCGCCAGCAACAGGCGGTGGCCCTGGGCCTGCTGATCGCGGTTCTGCTGCTGGTATTCAGCCTGGTTATCAAGCCTCTGCTCGGCCTGTTTCTGCAACAGGGGGCCGTCATTCACCAGCTTGAAGACCGGCTCCATCGCTATCAGCGGCTGTCGGCCGAACTGGAACAGACCGAACAGGCGTTGCAGCAGCTGCGCGACGCCACTCCCGATACCGGCCTTTATCTGCCGGAGCGCCGCCCCAGCCTGGCTTCTGCCTGGCTGCAGCAGCACCTGAACCGGCTGGTCAGCCGCAGCGGCGGCCAGCTGGTCAGTATTCAGAATGCCCAGCCCGATACCGAAAGTCCGCTGCAAGGCGTGATGCTGCGGGTTCACCTGCGCAGCGAAATCGATCAACTGGTGCCCCTGATCCATGCGATCGAGTCGGGGGATCAGGCCCTGTTCATGCACGATCTGGTGATCACCGCCAATCCCCGGCGGGCCACAGCCCGCAACAATAGCAACAGGGTGATCCGCCGCCAGAGGGCGAACACACGGCAGATCCCCTCACTCGATGTTCGCTTCGATCTGGTCGGTTATACCCAAAGGGAGGCGCTATGAAGCCCTGCTTGTTTGTGAAACACAGGGGGTTGTTTATGAAATCCTGGGTGTTGTTGCTGGCCGTGCCGGTACTGTGGCTGCCGCCTACCCGGGCGCAGGACGATGGCGCCCCGACACCGGCCTATCCCCCCCTCAAACAATTCGAGGAAATCATGGCACGGCCCCTGTTTGACGACTCGCGCCGGCCGCAGCCAGACGAAGAAGAGGAAAGCGTCAGCGAGAGCGCCGCCGCCATGCGCGAGAAATGGCGGCTGAGCGGCGTGGTATGGGAAGACGACCAGCAACTGGCCCTGTTCAGCGAACGCCAGGGAGCGGGGCGGGCGCGCATCAAGACCGGCATGTATCTGGACGGCAACTGGCAGCTGGAAGAGATAGGGATGGATACCGTGACCCTGAGCGACGGCAGCCAGACCCTGCGACTGGAGCTGTGGGAACCCCGGCAACCCTCGACCCGGCCGGCCGCCGACCCGGCGGTGCCTGCCGACGCTCAGCACAATCCGAACGAAGCAAACCCCGCACCGGACACCGACGCTGCAGAAACAACCGAAGCGGATGAAGACAACACACAGGGAAGTAACGGGGAGTCACAATGACCAACTCACACCAGACTACATGGCTGTTTATCAGCGTCTCCTGCCTGCTGCTGATCGCCTGTACCAATCCGACCGGAGACAGGGCCGCGCTCGACAAACCCTGGGGCCAGGCCAGCATGACCAGCGATTACGATCCGGTACGGTTGCCTTCCCGTCACGATGAACATCCCCCCCGTGCAGTCGCCACCGCGGCCGACCCGGGCACGCGCCCGGCCACCCGTTCCGAGATTTACCGCGGCTCGGGAAACTTCGTCAAACTCGGCCAGACCAGTCAGACGCCGGTGAACACCGCCGCCCCCGGCGACATCACCCTCAATTTTCAGGGCTCCGACATCGCCGAGGTGGTGAAAACCGTGCTCGGCGATATCCTGCAGCTCAACTATTCGCTGGACGAGCGGGTGCGCGGCCAGGTATATCTGCAGACCAACACCCCGATCCGGGAAGAAGCCCTGCTGCCGACCCTGGAAAGCCTGTTGCAGACCCACGGAGCCGCTCTGGTGCACAGCAACGGCCTCTATACCGTGGTACCGGCTTCCGAGGTTCCTACCTCGGCCCTCAATCCACAACTGACGACCACCGCCGAACGCGGCTACCAGATGCTGATTTTGCCGCTGCGCTACATTGGCGCCCGGGAAATGGAAAAAATTCTCGAACCGGTCAAGCCACGCCAGGGCGCCATGATGGTGGACGACAGACGCAACATGCTCACCCTGGTCGGCAGCCGTGACGAACTGGTCAACATTCGCGACACCGTCAATCTGTTCGATGTGGATCAGTTGCGCGGCATGTCGGTCGGGTTGTTCCGGCTGCAGGCCAGCAGCGCCGACGTGATCGCCAGCGAACTGCAGGCGATTTTCGGCGACCAGGCCGAAGGCCCGCTGGCCGGCATGGTACGTTATCTGCCGATAGAGCGACTGAACGCCCTGCTGGTGATCACCCCGCAGGAACGCTACCTGACCGACGCCCGAGTGTGGATAGAACGGCTGGATAGGGCCGAAAACCCGCGTGGCCTCAACATGTATGTGTACCACGTGCAGAACGGCAAGGCCGATCACCTGGCCACCCTGCTCAACCAGTTGTTCGACAGCCAGCGCCGCAACAGCGCCGGCTCCTCCCTGCCGCCGACCACGCCACCGGCGGAAGACGGCGCGCCGCTGCAAATCGCCACCGGCATCAACGCCGCCAACCTGGACGTGGGCGAAGTGAGCGTGATTGCCGACACCGAACGCAACGCCCTGGTGGTCATGGCCGCCAGTGCCGATTACCAGAAGGTGGAGCAGGCCATCAAGCGGCTGGATCAGCTGCCGCTGCAGGTACTGGTGGAGGCGACCATAGTGGAGGTGAGCCTGGATGACGAGCTGCGCTACGGCCTGCAATGGTATTTCAAGAACCGG
The DNA here is from genome assembly GCF_001870485.1 of Oceanisphaera psychrotolerans. GTDB lineage: Bacteria > Pseudomonadota > Gammaproteobacteria > Enterobacterales > Aeromonadaceae > Oceanimonas > Oceanimonas psychrotolerans. The sequence continues at coordinate 46,012 of NZ_MDKE01000004.1, forward strand.
CTGGGGGGCGGCCGCAGCGGGGTGGGCGCCATCGGCTCGTTGCCGATTCCCTCCCCCTTCGACGGCGGTCTGGATGTGAGCGCCAGCTACGAGGTGTTCAATGCCAGCGGTACCCGCGCCCTGCTCACGGCCCTGGCCAGCGATTCCAAGGTGAATGTGATTTCCTCACCCTCGCTGATGGTGCTGGACAACCAGAAGGCGTTGATCCGGGTGGGGGATCAGGTGCCCATTCGAACCTCGGAAACCACCAATCTCAACAGCGACGTGGGCAACGTGACCAGTACCATCCAGTACCGGGACACCGGCGTGCTGCTGGAGGTGACCCCGCGGGTAAACGCCGGCGGCATGGTGGTGCTGGAACTGGTGCAGGAGGTGAACGACGTGGCCACCACCACCAGCTCCAATATTCAGTCGCCGACCATCACCCAACGCAAAATAGATACCCGGGTGGCGGTGCAGAGCGGCGAGACGCTGGTACTGGGCGGGCTGATCCGCGAGAACAAGTCCCAGGACAGCCAGGGCGTGCCCGGCATTCGCCATGTGCCGGTGCTGGGCTGGCTGTTCGGCAGCAGCGGCACCAACGTGAAGCGCACCGAACTGGTGGTACTGATCACCCCCACCGCCGTGGCCAATCCGGCCGATGCCCGCGCCGTGACCCAGGAATATCGCAGCAAGCTGCAGCAGGTGGCGATGTAAAAAACAATCAGGCATACAGCCCCTTGCCGCCGGCTGTATGCCCATTTTTCTGTATCATCCCTGCAACAGGTTAAAGCTAAAAATTATTCAATAAAATTAATTACTTAAACTTTTCGTGAAAAGGAGTATTAACCAGCCTTTACAACTTACGTCTCTCCTTGCTCCCTCCAATGAAATCACACAATACAAATCAACAAGATATGACTTATGGCATAAATACTGCGTCTACCTGGGCAGCCCTCCGAGCTGCTTCTCCATTCATTGGGGGAGTGGGTTTTGTCGTAGGATAAGGAGAAAGTGTCATGTTCTTACGAAGTGACTATAAACCGGGTGCAGCCGGTGCAACGCTGCGATCCCTTTCGGTAGCCAGTGTCTGTACCCTGATAATGGCATTCAGTATGCCCGTTGCGGGGACCACCCCAGAACCAGGAGACACCATAAAACCAGGGGACCCCATAGCTATACCAAACTACAAGCATCAATGCTCGGATGGCTTGGTCGGCTTCAAGATAGATATAGAAAATGGTTTTTCCTACGACGGGTATGAAGATCCAGCAACCGGTGTCGTGTTCAAGTTAACGGGCGGCAGCAATAAAACCTTTGACTGGTCGATACATGAAGGTCTGGTGCATGAAGTTGCCGTGGCCGGTGGCAGCAGTACCCACGTATTCAACTACTCCCCTCCGGTAGAAAAAGGAGAGGGTTTATATGCCCCTGATAACAAGGGTGGCAACCGGGCAGGGGTCAGCCATGTGGCCTTCTGTTATGATCCGGTCAAGGCGAAAATTGAAGTCAGCAAGGTCTGTACCGCTCAGGATATAACCGAGACCTATGATGGTTTTATTGCTACCAACACAGTGGTTGTAACCAACGCGGGCAATGTAACACTCGGCGACATCGCCTTAAAAGAAACCCTTGATAACTGCAAGGTCACCAAAATAAACGGCGATCCAATCAATCCCAAAATCGCACTGACAAAAGGCGAATTTGTTCCTGTTGATAACCTAGACCTGAACAAGGACGAGTCGGCAACACTCATCGTCCGGTGTAGAACCGATGAGCCTAACCTCAAAAATACCATCTATGCACGAGGCGAAACCTCACTCGGAACAAAGGTCAGTGATTCAGCCGAATCGGATCCCTACAGTCAATGCAAATTTGTGCATAAAACCAGGGTGAAGGTTGAAAAAACCTGCGTGGAAAACAGCGTGCACCTGCAGTCGCTTTCCACCGATCTGGGCGATCTACTGGCGGTGCGGGTCTGCCCGTCCATTGTCATTTACAACAAGAGTACCGAACCGCTGAAATACATCCGCGTGCACGATGAGTCTATCGACTTGCTTGCAGGAGAGGGTGGATACACCCTGGATAATGCAATTCTTTATCCGGGTAAGGAAATCAACCTGTCCGAATGGATCAATAGTTATGACCCGGATAGCAAAGGCAAGCTCTGTTATTACCCGGATGTGCCAAGAGGCCATGATAGAAATTCACTTCATCCTCTGAATGAAGCGTTGCAGGATTTCTACGATCCCAACTCTACCGCTTTCTTCAATCAGGTGAGGGTTGAAGCTAAGGGTAAATGGAGTAAAACACCGGTTGAAGACTCGGATAGCACCTATAGCTGGGATGAGATAAACAATGAATGGGTAGCCGAATGCCCGCTGTGTACCTGCCAGGGCGAAGAGTGTGATGCACAAGCAACAGAGTAACTAACCAGGAATAAACAGAGCACGAGGGGTGGCATTAGCCACCCCTTCTTTTTACTGAATATTGCAGCCATTCCCCCTTGTAGTTGCCACAATTTCCTCGCCCCACAGCAAGAATTAACAGTTTTAAAAAAGATTAATTAATTGAAAAAAAAGGATTATTTGTTAAACCACCACCCTACATGTATCAAAAATGTAACACCAAGATAAACCCGACATCATATAAACAATAAAAAACAATAAAAAACAATAAGTTAAAAACATGGACCAAATATTGCTTATTATACCTCACCTTGCCGGACTAACCGGAAATTGAAAAAACAGCTCTCTTTGTGGCTGATTAATACACAGTCACAGTGAAAGTGAACTCGTTATCCGGAGTGGCACATTGCACTGGCAGGGTATTTAACCGTCTATCTCGATGTTAAAAGCTAAATAGGGATTAGCAAAAAACATCAACCTGATTGTGGGCTTAGGTGACTTATGGCTCACACCAGGCCGAAACAGCCCGGAGTTTTTCCTTCATCGGATATCCGGCATTTTCGTATATCAAGGCGGATGCCTTGGTCTGGAGGTATAACATGCAACGAATAGATAACTTGCCAGGCACTATCTCTGCCTGGTTACTGGGAGCCTTGCTATGTATGGGATCGCTACCGGCCATGTCCGTGCCGGTGGAAGATCTCGGCCTGTTTGAACTGGACGGCAACGCCCTTCAGGATGTCATGCCGCCACCGCCGGATGACTGGCAAACCCTCTATAATGGAGGGCTCAACAACGGTGGCTCACCCGAGGTCTTTACCGGGGTCAACCCCGATGCGGCCCCGGTGACTATCTTTGACGGGGGTAAAAAGGATATCCAGCCTATCGGCGACTGGAGCCATAAAAACGGCTCTGTGCCCGACAAGGACGATATCACCAACGCCTATGCCGCTTCCTATACGGATTCAGCAACAGGAGACCGAATCCTCTACTTCGGCGCCGACCGTTTCAGCAACGTGGGCGATGCCTTTATGGGCTTCTGGTTCTTTAAGGACGAAGTGAAGGCCGAGGACGACGGCAGCTTCAGCGGGAACCACCAGCTGGGCGATACCCTGGTGCTGGTGAACTTCCCCCAGGCCAACAACGCCGTGCCCCTGATCCAGGTGGTGGAATGGGTCGGCAATGGCGAATTTAGCGGAGCTGGCGAGCCCGGCTGCTCCAAAGCCGCCAACAACAACCCCCAGCCGGGCCAGTGTATAGCCAAGAATCTGCGTCTGATCGCCGGGGAGTCCGGCGACGGCGCCATCTGTAACAACGGCGGCATAGATGAGGCCTGCGCCATCACCAACGAGGTTACCGAGACCTCGCCCTGGCCCTATACCGCCAAGAACGGCTTGGTCGGTGCCTTTCCGTTTGAAAGTTTCTTCGAAGGGGGCATCAACCTGACCCAACTGATCCCGGGCGACAGCTGCTTCGCCAGCTTCATGGCCGAGACCCGCTCCTCCAGCAGCTTTACCGCCACCCTCAAGGACTTCGTGCTGGATTCCTTCCCGGTCTGCTCTACCAACATCAGTACCGCCATCCACTCGGGCGCCGACCATGTGACAGACCTGCAAGGGGGCAACATCAGTGCCGGCACGGGCATCCATGACTTGGCCACTGTCAGCTTCTCCGGCCCTACCGGCCTGCAGGTGCTGGGTACAGTGACCTTCGATACCTACGCCGCCACCTGTCTCGATCTGCTCGATACAAACGGCGACCCGGTCGATCCGCTGCCCGATGCTCTGGCTAATTACTCCACCGCCGTGGACTACACCCTGGACGGCACGACCAACAGCGTACAGGTGGAATCCAATGGCCTGACCAGTGAAGATGCGGGCTTCCCCAGCGATACCGATAGCGATTCTCCGAACCCGGGGGCCTTCGCCTATCTGGTGCGCTTTGTCGCTGCCGCCAACAGCCCGGTACCGAGCTCCGCCTATCACTGCGAAGAATTGTTCGTCGAGACACTGACGCCCACCGTGGCCACCGAAATCCACGAGGGAACCGGCCACAGTCCTGATATACAGGACACCATCCAGGCCGTCGGCATCAGTCTCCACGATCTGGCCAAGGTCACCGGTGGCAATAACTTGCTGCCCACCGGAACGGTCACCTTTGTCTTCTATGACAATGCCACCTGCGACGGAACTGTGCTGGCCACCCACAGCAGTAAAGTCCTGAGCGGCTCGGGTGTGTTGGCAACCACCGAATCCGACGACTACAGCACCGTCGGTTATCTGTCCACCGCCAATACCCGAGATCTTTCGATCAGAGCCAGCTATAGCGGGGATACCAACTATGCTCCCGCCCAGGCTCCGTGCGAAGACCTGACCATCGCCAAGCGCAACCCCAGCATAGAGACCCATGTCATACTGCTGGATCAGGCCAAGGTCGAAGGGGATGGTAACACCATCATCGGTGTGGGCGAGCCCAGCGGGGTGGTCGACTTTACCGTCTATGGTACTAATAATTGCACCGGTACTGCCCTGAAAACCATCACCGGCGTGTCTCTCGTGGACATCAGCGGCGAGCTGATCGCCCGTCTGCTGAGCACAGATGAAGTGATCGTCAAGGCGCTGAATGCAACCAGCCATGTCTCTTACCTGGCTGCCTACCAGGGCGACAATAACTACAAGGCCGTCACCCATGGGTGCGAAGTGGTGAGCGTCACCCTGCCCGCCAAGACCACAGCCCAGTAATCCTGTCTGGGGCAAAAATAAACGCGGTGGCGCAATGCCACCGCTTTTTTTTATAAGCTATTTTTTACCCTTACCCGGCCCACCGCCGGTGCCGCCGGTACCGGTCAGGCTGATGCGGACCCTGGCCTGGGCATTGTGACTGCCGTTGGTGATCTGATAGTCGAAGCTGTCACCGTCTTTGAAATTGCGCGCCGGTGTATAGCTCAGGCTGCCATCGCCATTGATCACCACGCTGCCCTTGGCCCCCTGGGTAACCTCGGCTACCCGCAAGGGGGCATTGGCCGGATCCCAGTCGTTATTGAGCACATAGATAACGATCGGCTGCTTGCTGTCCATCTGGGCCTCATCGTCCACCGCCACCGGCGGCAGGCTGTCGGCTGTGACATGATAGATCAGCTGGGTGCCGGCCTCGGCCTCGCCACTCCAGGCTCTGACTGTGATGCCATGCTCACCCGAGGCGGCATCGGCGGCCGAAGTCACCGCCAAACTGGTGGTGACCGTCTCGCCCGGAGCCAATGACAACAGACTGTCGGTCAGCTGTACCGACCAGCCGGTCGGCCCCTGAACGTCAAGGGTAATATCCAGTGAGCCACAATCAACGCCATTGGGGTTAGTTACCTGTAACTGGTAGTTCAGGGTCTCTCCCGGAGCGCCCTGCTGGCTTGCTGATATGGCCTCAACAACCGCCGGCTGGCTGACACAGGGGCTATCGAACAGACGGATATCGACGACAGCTTCGGTGCCATCGACCCTAATCGGGGTAAACTCGAGCAGGCCATCCGGATCGACAAAGGTGCTGCCCGCCTCCAGCGCCGGATCCCGGGTGTAGAGGTCAACATTGGTTTCCGGCGTCATATCCAGCAGATAGACGCCATTGGAAGCCCCCCCTTCGTAGTGCACCCGTACCGTCACCCCATTGGTTACATTTTCCGTATCCATCATGCTATCCGCAGCCGCGATAGAACCATCGAAGCCGATGGGTTGGCGATATTCCAGGTAATACCAGGTCTTGCGCCCGTTCTCATTGATATTTTTCAATATCTTCAGGGCCTTGACTCCGGCCTGTTGAGCCGCCACCGGAGACAGGGTGTACTGGCCGCTGTCGATCACGGTCAGCACTTGTTCGTCATCCAACCAGCCCAGCCGCTGCTTTTGCATCGCATTGAAATGGCCGGAAGGTGCCCAGCCCATCACATCCAGGCCATCGCCGTATTCCAGGTTGGTGCAGTTTGGCCAGGGGTTTACACCAACGGCTCCGCCGCCGCCGCCGACACTGGTGCCATCGTTACACATCAGGGAGTGGGCATGAGGGGCCCCCAGATTATGGCCGTATTCGTGGGCCATCACCGGCAAGGACAAGCTTTCGTTTATCCAGGCTTGGGAAGGAGTCCCCCCCACGCTGGCCAAGCCGGAAAAATGACAGAAATTATTTGGAAAAACATAGACATAACGATTGTATTGAGACAATTCGACACCGGCTTCGACAGCCTCATCCTGAGCCTGGGCAGCCAGTGTCTTCACGTCACAGACCTGGCTGGACAGCGGTATGGTGAACCAACCCGCCACCTCTCCCGTCAACCAGCTACGACCGTAGGTATTCTCCTGATAATAGGCATCGACCTGGCCGAACACCAGCTGACTAGCCTCCTCCCTGGTATATGGCTGTTCGGCTTTGTCTGTAAAGTTGACCAGCATCACCAGGGTCTTTTGTTCGCCCAGACTGGGGCCGGCGCTCGACATCACCGAGGAGCCGGTTGCGGTGCCATCACCACCGATTTGTAGTAATTGCAGCCCGCCATCCACCACCCCGGTCTCGTCTACTACCCCTTCCGCCTTGGGCAGCAACCAGCCCTTGGCCTTGACCCGACTGCCGTGAGGCAGTTCGGCCTGGTTGTCGGTGGCAAGCAGGGTGACTTCCTCCCCATCTGCCGTCTTCAGGCGGTGCAGCAGCCGGTGACTACCATCGACATGATCTTCATAGAGCGCTTCCAGCTCACCTTCCAGCTCGAAACGTTGCTCCAGCATGGTCCGAATATCGGCCGGCATGCCCTGACGCTGTTGCTCGGAAATGGCTGTGTCCAGCACCGCCCACGGATCCGTTTGTACCAGCTCGACCAGTAACTGCGCACGGCTCTGAGCCAGCTCGGCCAGTTGTTGCTGAGCGCGGGACTTGTCGGCGCCATTGGCGGCGGCCTGCCAGTGCCGGTATTGCGCCAGCAGGGCGCCTGTCTGCTGCTCTGCCCGCTGGCGGGCATCTTGCGCGGCGGCGGCCGAAGTTTCGGCTGCGGAATACTCCTCATGTTCCGAACCGGCAAAAGCGGATACTGACGTGCTCAACGCAGCGGCAACGCCACTGGCTGCCAGAAAAAAGACAATAATAGGCCTGGAGAGGCGCATCGATTTCTCCCAAAAAAATACATAAGAATGCCTGCCCCAATAAAGGGGCCATTCAAATCTTTAATAATGCTTTACATACCAGGATGGCAGTTTTACTGCTCTGGCGAATGGCGGTGGCAAGACACTCAAATGGTGCTCAGGCAACCGAACGGCGGGCACTATAGCATTCCGATCTGGTTACTTTTTATTCCATATTGGTATAAAAATAACCACAACGGTTAAATTAAAAGCACATGGATTCTATTGAATATGATCATGAAATGTTAAGTGACTAATATCGATGGAATAACTCAACTGGTTGTTTTTTAATCAGTTAAATCAGGCCTCGTCGCATTGCTGATTTCACAGGGTCAGTTTTTGTCATGGTTATTTCCGAATGAAACTGGGCTATATCACCTGTTCGACGAGTTTCAAGATCGGTGATGAACTTCATCCCATAGGGTAATGTACGGGCAGCAATGACGGCGAGGGTAATAACGGCAGTAAAAACGCGAGCCACAACGAATCCATACCCGACCGAGTTTTTTTCTTTCTTCGTCTGCTGGCGGTATTTGTTTCACTCTTGCATGCTTCATGGAGTCATCTTTGCGATGCCGGTTATGCTACCCATGAAATAAACAAGGCAAGTTTTACACCATATTTTAATATCCCAATATAATCAGATACTTTTACTCATCTTAAACGTCGTCTTCTCGAAAACTGTTAACCACAAGAAACAGACTCAATCTTTTGCTGCTTCATGCAACTGATGCTTTTCCATCAGTCGGTACAGGGTAACCCGCGACACCCCCAGCAGCCGGGCGGCAGAGGTCATATTATGGCCGGCTTTTTTCAGGCTGCGCCGAATGGCCTGCCGTTCGGCCTGATGGCGGGCCTGCTCCAGTGTCGGTACCGGCCCTCCGCTCTCTCCGTCCCCGGTGTGCTCCAGCCCCAGATCGGCGGCGGTAATCAAGCGGTTGTCACTCATCACTATGGCCTTGCGTACCCGGTTGATCAGCTCGCGCACATTGCCCGGCCAGTCGTGCCGGTTCATGGCGGCGGTGGCCTTGCGGCTGAAGCCTCTGACCTTGTGGTTTTGCCCCTCGGTAAACTTGCGAAAGAAGAAGTTGGCCAGCAACTCGATATCTCCGTCCCGTTCCTTGAGGTCCGGCACTTCAATGCTGAGCACATTCAGCCGGTAGTAGAGATCCTCCCGAAAGGCGCCTTCTTTTATTTCTTGCTCCAGATCCCGGTGGGTGGCGGCAATGACCCGGGCATCGATATACAGGGTTTCATGACCGCCCAGCCGCTCTATGGTTTCTTCCTGCAGAAAGCGCAGCAGGTTTACCTGCAATGGCAGCGGTAAATCGCCAATTTCATCGAGAAACAGGGTGCCGCCCATGGCGGCTTCAATCCGACCTGTCTTGCGGCAATGGGCGCCGGTAAAGGCGCCCTTTTCATGACCAAACAGCTCGGCCTGCACCAGATTTTCCGGCAGGGCGCCGCAGTTCAGTGCCACAAAGGGTCCCTTGTGACGACGGGAACGCTGATGAATGGCCCGGGCGATCAGCTCCTTGCCGGTGCCGCTGCTGCCGGTGATCAGCACGGTGGCATCCACCCCCGCTACCTTGCGGATCTGGCTGAACACCAGCCTGATGGCCGGGCTGGCACCCACCATCTGGCATTCTTCCCGGTAGCGTCGCTGCTCATGCTCGGCATCGCACAAGTCGCCCAGACCATAGGCATGGCCCAGGGTGGCCGACAGAAAATGCATCTTGTCGGTGAGCGGCAGGGTGTAATAGTCGAAGAAATAGTCATAGATAAGCTGGCTGAAACCGTCCTGCTCTATGCTGTCCGCATCGAGCAGGGCAATCCAGTACAGTGGCGGCGATGCTTCCACCAGCTGTTCGAAGGCCACTTTCCGTTCACGGTCCAGCTTGTCAAAACGCACCAGCGCCACTCGAAACACGCAGTCCTGCATGGCCGCACGCGCCTCCTGGACCGAGCCAACCCGGATCACTTGCCAGTCATCCAGCAAATCGGTCACGCCCTCTTCCCGAGACGATAACCAATCGAGGTAAAGTACCTTTCTCGGTGTTTGCTGCGGTTCACGTGCCCGGCATTGAGTTATGGGTTCTGTTGTCATTATCCATCGCCATCCTTGAACAGATATCAACCAGTTTAGTACAGCCGAAATGGCTCCCGCATGCTAAGACCACGTCACCGGCTGAGCGGGTTGGGCTGGCGGCTTCTATATTTACAGCTATGTAGATTCAGGGATGATCACCATGTACGGCACTTATTTCGGCCTCAGCGATCTGCCTTTTTCCATAGCGCCCGATCCGCGTTTTCTCTACCTCAGCCAGCAACACCGGGAGGCGCTGGCTCACTTGCAGTATGGGCTCGTCTGCCACGGCGGCTTTGTGCTGCTGACCGGTGAAGTCGGCACCGGCAAGACCACCGTCTGTCGCTGCCTGCTGGAACAGGTGCCGGAGCAGACCGATCTGGCATTTATTCTCAATCCCGGCTGTTCGGTGCTGGAATTGCTGGCCGCCCTCTGTCGGGAACTGGCAATAACGGTGCCTGAGCCGTCCCATGGACAGCAGCTGACCGATGCCATTCATCATCACCTGCTCGATACCCATGCCCGGGGCCGCCAGACGGTGCTGATCATCGACGAAGCACAGAATCTCTCCACCGAGGTGCTGGAGCAGATCCGGCTGCTGACCAATCTGGAAACCGATACCCACAAGCTGTTGCAGATTATCCTGCTGGGGCAGCCGGAACTGGCAGACAAGCTACGACAGCCCGAACTGCGCCAGTTGTCCCAGCGGATCACCGCCCGTTATCATCTGGGTCCCCTTACCTTCACGGAAATGAAAGCCTATATTGCCCACCGGCTGTCGGTGGCGGGCATAGAGGCGGCACTGTTCCAGCACAACAGCCTGCGCCGGCTGTATCGCCTGACCGGCGGCGTGCCCAGGCTCATCAATGTGATCTGCGACCGGGCCTTGCTGGGGGCCTATGTACAACGGCTGCCCCGGGTCGATCTGGCCACCCTCAACCGCGCCGCCGTCGAGGTACTGGGCGCTTCGCCGCCACGCTCGCGCTGGCCGCGAAGCGCCGTTGCCGCCGGCCTGCTCGCCCTGGTCGTCACCGGCGGCTGGCTGGCCCAGTCTCCCTGGCCGGCTCTGGCCGACATCCGCTGGCCGGCAGCGCCAACGCCGCCAGCCATCGATACCGGGTCACCGTCTCCACAACCGGAATGGCGTACGGGCACCACCATCGCCAGCACTCCGGGGCCGGCCGCGCCAGAACAGCCTAGCAAGTCTGCACCGGCCCACAAGGATGTCAGCCCACCACAGGATCCATGGCAATGGCCTGCCGCCCTGACCACCGATTTAAGCCAGGTCATGGCATATCGGCACCTGTTCTCGCTATGGGGGCTTGATTACGACCCGGCCGAAGATCCCGTGGTGTGCCCTTTTGCTCGCCGGCATCGACTGGAATGCGCCTTTCAGAGCGGCGATCTCGCCACGGTGCGGCAACAGAATCACCCGGTCATTTTTCGCCTGGAGCACCCGGCAAAAGGCGCCGTTTATGCCACCCTGACCCGTCTCGATGACGATCGGGCAGAACTGATGGTCGGCGGTCAGCTCAAGCAGATGTCGCTGACGGAGCTCACCGCCAGCTGGCCCCACAGCTACGTGCTGTTGTGGCAATTGCCGCCGCATTATCAGGCGCCACTCCATCCCGGTAGCCGAGAAGAAACCGTCATCTGGCTGGAGCAGCAAATGGCACGCTGGCAAGGACGAGAGCCGCGCCGTCAAAACCGGCATTACGATGAGCTACTCGTCGGTGATATCAGGGCATTTCAACACAGCAGGGGGCTGACGGCCGATGGCATTTTCGGGCCGCAAACCAGCATTTATCTCAGTGCCACTCAGTTGAACGACTTGCCCGGACTCGCAGGCCAACAGGAGATAACCAGTGTCCTACATCCTTGATGCGCTCAAACAATCGGAACGCCAGCGAGGCCGGCAGACTCCATCGGCGGAAATGGGCATACCGGCCGGCACCGCAGTTGTACCGCCGGCTCCCCGTTCTCGACGCCGGTTATGGTGGCTGCTGGCCGGTGTGCTGCTGGCGCTGATGCTGGGATATGGCTTGGGTAAAATCGGCGCAAGCTGGTTGCAAGCACCTCAGCAAGTCATCCCTTTACCGAATCCCTATCCTGTTCCCGAGGAGACGACAGTGGCTGCCCCTACCACGGCCAGAACGCCGATAGTGATTGACTCCGCACCGGTACGCATCCTGCTGGATGATCCTCCCGCCCTGAGCATGAACCCTGCTCCGCCGGCCGGCGACACGGATGCACCCACCACGGGTAGTGCCCAGTCCGAACCCATGCCGTCTCCCGAGCCCGCAGTGATTCCCGAGCCGGAATTCGATCCCGGCGTGCCGGATCTGCGTGAACTGCCGGCCAGTATCAGGGCGAAGCTGCCCGAGCTTTCGCTGTCGGTTCACATCTACTCGAAAACCGCCAGCAGCCGGATGGCCAGCATCAACGGGCAGATGCTGCGCGAAGGCCAGCAACTCGGGTCATTGCGCCTGCAAAGCATCACTCCCCGCGGCGTGATCCTGAGTTTTGAAGGCAAAGAGTTTCATTTGAAATCAGTTGGAGGCTAGGCAGCAAATCCGGTCATCGCAGGCAACGCCATGATGACCGTTCGGGGCCGATACCGTGCCTGAACGGCTCATATCCGGTACCGTCGCGCCGCTCATATGGTGTTAATATCGCCGGAATTGTCTTTATCAAGGAACTGTATGAGTCACTTCACTCTGCTGGTGGGCTCCACCCTCGGCAATGCGGAAGATCTGGCCGATGAACTGGCCGGGATCCTGCAAAACCGTGGTCATCAAACGGTTATTCACACTTCTCCCCAGCTTGATCACATCTTGATCAGACCCGATCACTACCTGCTGCTGGTCTGTTCTACCCATGGCGCCGGTGATCTGCCCGACAATATTCAGCCTCTCTCCCGCCAGCTGGATGAACAGCAACCGGATTTGACCGGACTGCCGTATCTGGCGCTCGGTTTGGGCGATTCCGCGTACGATACCTTCTGTTATGCCATCCAGATACTCGATCGACAGCTTGAGGATCTGGGTGCACAGCGGATCGGGGATCGGTTGGAAATAGATGTCAGCCAGCCGGATCCACCGGAGCAGATCGCCGGAAAGTGGCTGGATCACTGGCTGTCCCACCGCTAGATCCTGGTTATTTCCCTCACGTTGCGGATCGATTTACCCGAAGATCCGCAACCGGCATCATTTCTTTCCACCAAGTTATCAACAGATCCCGCCGCCAGATCCATTCGTCCTCATCCCGGTGAAACACCAAGCCATGTGCATAACTAGGCTGTAAACCGGTGTTAAACCTATAGTTATCCTATTAATGAAATAAATATCCGCGGCCACCTGTTGATAACATGCCGGGTTACCCACCGGTCCAAACCGAGCTCCGGGAAGGTTGTCCACATCAATCGATCGCAAGTAACCGCATGATCTTAAAGATCAAAAAACGGTTATTCACAGATCTGGACGAGACTAATAATAGATCTAACAGAAGATCGATCTAGAGATCTAAGATCTATTAACGATCACGAGATCCTCTCGATCCGGTTTCCATCCGTTCGGTAAAACAGCTAAAATATCCGCCCTTCGGGATCCTTACACCTGCATGTTTCAAGAGTATCTGTTATGCAATATGAAGAATGGTTTGACGTCATTGTCGTGGGCGGTGGTCATGCCGGCACAGAAGCGGCCGCTGCAGCTGCACGTATGGGGGCAAACACCCTGTTATTGACCCATAACATAGATACCCTGGGACAAATGTCGTGCAACCCGGCGATCGGGGGTATCGGCAAGGGCCATCTGGTCAAGGAGATCGATGCCCTGGGCGGGATCATGGGCCAGGCTGCCGACAACGCCGGGATCCAGTTCAGAACACTCAACGCTTCCAAAGGACCGGCCGTTCGCGCCACCCGGGCTCAGGCCGATCGGCAGCTGTATCGTCAGGCCGTCAGAACCCGTCTGGAAAACCAGCCAAATCTGAAGATCTTCCAGCAGGCCTGTGATGATCTGCTGCTGGAAGGCGATACCGTGGTCGGTGTCGTGACCCAGACCGGCCTTAAATTCCGCGCCAAAACCGTGGTATTGACCGTAGGGACTTTTCTGAACGGCCTGATCCACATCGGCATGGACAACTACAAGGGCGGACGAGCCGGTGATCCTCCCTCTGTCGCCCTCGCCCAGCGTCTGCGCGAACTGCCGCTGCGTATCGATCGACTGAAAACCGGTACCCCGCCCAGAATCGATGCCAACAGCGTGGATTTTTCGGTAATGCAGGTTCAACCAGGTGATAACCCGACGCCGGTCTTTTCGTTTATCGGCAGCCGTGAGGATCATCCGCAACAGATCCCCTGTTACATCACTCACACCAATGAGCAGACCCATGAGGTGATCCGCAAAAACCTGGATCGCAGCCCTATGTATGCGGGGGTGATCGAAGGGATCGGCCCTCGCTATTGCCCCTCGATCGAAGACAAGATCATGCGGTTTGCCGACAAGAACTCCCATCAGATCTTCGTTGAACCGGAGGGCCTGACCAGCACCGAGCTGTATCCCAACGGCATTTCCACCAGCCTGCCTTTCGACGTTCAGCTGGCGATCGTGCGTTCGATCAAGGGCTTCGAACAGGCGCATATCATGCGACCCGGCTATGCGATCGAATACGATTATTTCGATCCTCGTGATCTGAAGATCAACATGGAAAACAAGTGCCTGCATAACCTGTTTTTCGCCGGCCAGATCAACGGCACCACCGGTTACGAAGAAGCCGGAGCCCAGGGACTGCTTGCCGGTCTGAACGCCGCCCTGCGTGCCTTCGACAAGGACGCCTGGTCACCGCGTCGGGATCAGGCCTACATGGGCGTGATGATGGATGACCTGTCCACCCTGGGTACCCAGGAACCCTACCGCATGTTTACCAGCCGGGCCGAGTATCGTCTGCTGCTGCGGGAAGACAATGCGGACATCCGTCTGACCGAAGAAGGCCGCAATCTGGGTCTGGTCGACGATCACCGCTGGGCCCTGTTCTGCGACAAGATGGAACGCATTACCCAGGAAAACCAGCGCCTGCGGGAAAACTGGATCAGCCCCGCTCATGCCGCCGCACCGGCGCTGAACGAATTACTGAAAACTCCGCTCAGTCGCGAGCACAATCTGGAAGAGCTGCTGCGCCGGCCCGAGGTGAATTACGCCAGCCTGATGGCGGTGGAAGGCATCGGTCCCGGTATCGAGCACGAACAGGCTGCCGAGCAGGTGGAAATCCAGATCAAGTACGCCGGTTACATCGAGCGGCAGAAAGACGAAATCCAGAAGCACCTGCGCAACGAGCACACCCGCCTGCCGCTGGATCTGGATTATGCCGAAGTCCCCGGACTGTCCCATGAGGTGATCGCCAAGCTCAATCAGGCCAGACCCGAAACCTTAGGGATGGCCTCGCGCATTGCCGGCGTCACGCCGGCGGCGATTTCGATTCTGCTGGTACATCTCAAGAAGCGCGGCCTGCTGCGCAAGTCGGCGTGAGGGCGGTGATGAACGACAATATGCACGACAAGCTGCAACGATTGCTCGGCAAGACCGAGCTCTCGGTGACCCCGGAACAGACCGACAAGCTGCTAGCTCTGGTTGCCTTGCTGGACAAGTGGAACAAGGCCTTCAACCTGACCTCGGTGCGGGACCCGGAGGCCATGCTGGGCCGTCATATCGTGGACAGCCTGGTAGTAAGCCCTTACCTGCAGGGCCGGCGTTTTATCGATGTGGGCACCGGTCCCGGCCTGCCGGGACTGCCGCTGGCCATCATCAATCCCGACAAGCAGTTCGTGCTGCTCGACAGCCTGGGCAAGCGCATCCGTTTTATCCGCATGGTGGTGCATCAGCTGGGGCTGACCAACGTCGAAGCGGTGCAGAGCCGGGTGGAAGCCTTTCAGCCCGAGCAAAAGTTCGATGGTGTGCTGAGCCGGGCCTTTGCTTCGCTGGATGACATGGTAAGCTGGTGCGCTCATCTGCCGGCTCCCGAAGGTCGTTTTCTGGCGTTGAAGGGACAATATCCGGAGCAGGAGTTACAATCATTGCCTGCTCATCTCGCGTTGGACCGGGTTTATCCGTTAACCGTGCCCGAGCAGGAAGGAGACCGCCATCTGGTGGTCATCAAACTAGCCAGCCAGTAGAGGTATTCGGTGGGAAAAGTCATCGCCATTGCCAACCAGAAAGGTGGGGTCGGCAAAACCACAACCTGTGTCAATCTCGCTGCCTCCATGGCCGCGACCAAGCGCAAGGTACTGGTGATAGATCTGGATCCCCAGGCAATGCCACCATGGCCAGCGGCATCGACAAGTATCAGGTCGCCAATACCGCCTATGAACTGTTGGTGGATGAGGTGCCGGTCGAGCAGGTGGTCGAGCGGGAAACCAGCGGCGGTTATGATCTGATTGCCGGCAACGGCGACGTCACCGCCGCCGAAATCAAGCTGATGGAGTTTTTCGCTCGCGAGGTGCGGTTGCGCAATGCCTTGGCGCCGGTCCGCGATTATTACGATTATATTTTTATCGACTGCCCCCCTTCCCTCAACCTGCTGACGGTGAACGCCATGTCGGCGGCGGATTCGGTGCTGGTACCGATGCAGTGCGAATATTTCGCCCTGGAAGGGCTGACCGCCCTGGTGGACACCATCAGCAAGCTGGCGTCGGTGGTCAATCCGGCGCTCAGGATCGAAGGCATACTGCGTACCATGTTCGATCATCGCAACCGGTTGTCCAATGAGGTGTCCGATCAGCTTAAATCGCACTTCGGCGACAAGGTCTATCGTACCGTCATTCCCCGTAACGTCCGTCTGGCCGAGGCACCCAGCTTCGGTACTCCGGCGATGTATTACGACAAGTCGTCATTGGGAGCCAAGGCTTATCTCGCCCTGGCCGGTGAAATCCTGCGCCGGGAAGAACTGGCAATGGATTCTAATGAACCTTCGGAACAAACAGCATGACCATCAAACGACGCGGCCTGGGCAAGGGCCTGGATGCCCTGCTCAGCACCAGTTCGGCCGCCAACCTGCGTCAGCATCAGGCCGATGTCCATTCTCAACCCGGCGCCAACGGCGAACTGCAAACCCTGGCCTTGAACGAGTTGCAACCGGGCAAATATCAGCCACGCCGGGACATGTCCCAGGTGGCGCTGGAAGAACTGGCAACGTCTATCCGTCAGCAAGGCATCATTCAGCCCATCGTGGTGCGCGCACTGGAATCCGGCGGTTACGAGATCCTGGCCGGTGAGCGGCGTTGGCGGGCGGCACGTATCGCCGGCCTGAGTCAGATACCCTGTTTGATCAAGGACGTGGCCGATCGGGAAGCCATGGCCATCGGTCTTATCGAGAATATCCAGCGCGAAGATCTCAACGTCATCGAAGAGTCCCGGGCCCTGTCGCGGTTGATCGACGAATTCGGTTTTACCCACCAGTCGGTGGCCGAAGCGGTCGGCAAGAGTCGCAGCACCGTCTCCAACCTGTTGCGTCTTGCCCAGCTCAACGACGACGTGAAACAACTGGTGGAGCATGGCTCGCTGGAGATGGGCCACGCCCGGGCGTTACTGGCGATTAGCGGCGAACAACAGACCGAGCTGGCCCGGCTGGTGGCCCAGAAAGCGCTGACGGTGCGAGAAACCGAAAGTCTGGTCAAGCGGAGCCTGGCGCCGAAAAAAGAGAAAGTCGAACAACCGAGATCCTTGCTGATGAGCCAGCTTGAGCAGGAAATCGGTGAAAAACTAGGATCAAAAGTAGAAATCAGATCTACCCACAAGGAGAAGGGTAAACTGGTGATCTCTTATAACTCTTTGAATGAGTTGGATAAAATAAGTCATTTTTTCGGAATTAACGATAATCCCGAAATCTGAGATGTAGTAAATGTTCAATCAATTTAACTCGTTGTAAATGGTCGGGAAAACCGCAGTAAGCCGTTAAAAATAAGGTTTTACTGCAATTGCATTTACGCCGTTCACGGGTATAATTTGACCTGCTTTTTTGGGGCTTACCTGACAACACCTCGGTGTGGCCAGCAAGCCCCTAACTGTGTCAGGAGTGTTTGTGAAGCAAATGAAGTGGCACCTGAGCGACAAGCAAGTGGCGCTGGTGATTTTGTCTGGTCAATTGCTCCTGGTGGTGGCTGTCGCCACCCTGTTTTTTCATCTGCAGGGAGAGGCAGCCGCTCGTTCCGCCCTCATTGGGGGCGGAATCTACTGGGTTCCCCAATGTCTGTTCAGCGTACGGGTTCTGGCGTTCAGCGCCGGGCGCGCCACGCCACGCAGTGTTGTGGCGGACTTTTACAGCGGGGCAGGGATTAAGTTTGGCAGCACTATCTTGTTGTTTGTGATAGCGCTCAAGTACATGGAGGTGCTTCATGCTCCTCTGTATACGGCTTACGCCCTAGCATTGCTGATGCAGTGGATTCTTTCATTCACTCTCAACAACCGTTACTAGGAAAACACATGGCTGCAACAGGAGATGTCTTAACTTCCCAGGGTTATATCTCTCACCATCTGCAACATCTGCAGGTTGGTTCGGGTTTTTGGGCGTTAAATATCGATTCTTTGCTTGTTTCCGTTGTCCTGGGAATGCTGTTCTTGTGGGGCTTCAACAAGGTTGCATCTCGTGCAACAAGTGGAGTTCCGGGCAAGTTGCAATGTGCCGTTGAGCTGCTGGTTGAATTCGTGGATAAATCCGTCAAGGACGTCTTCCATGGCAAGAGTGCGTTGATTGCGCCCCTGGCGCTGACCATTTTTGTCTGGGTCTTCCTGATGAACCTGATGGACCTTATCCCGGTCGACTATCTGCCCTATGGTGCTCAATTGCTGGGTGTTCCCTACCTGAGGGTTGTTCCTTCCGCCGATGTTAACATCACCATGTCCATGGCGTTCGGTGTCTTCTTCCTGATCATTTTCTACAGCATCAGGATGAAAGGCGTGTCCGGCTTCGTTAAAGAGCTGACCATGCAACCGCTGAACCATTGGTCCATGATTCCCGTTAACTTGGTGCTTGAGACCGTATCCATGATCGCCAAGCCCATCTCCCTGGGTTTGCGACTGTTCGGCAACATGTATGCCGGTGAGATGATCTTCATCCTCATCGCCGGTCTGCTGCCGTGGTGGTCTCAATGGGTCCTTAATGTGCCGTGGGCGATTTTCCATATTCTGGTCATCACCCTGCAGGCTTTCATCTTCATGATCCTGACCGTCGTCTATCTGTCGATGGCTTATGAAGAACATTAATAACAAAAAGATAACAACATATTAACAAGCAGTCGTTCTAACCGCTAACAATTGGAGAAAAAAAATGGAAATGATTTTCATCGCTGCCGCTCTTATGCTGGGTCTGGCTTCTATCGGTGGTGCTATCGGTATCTCTATGCTGGGTGGCAAATTCCTGGAAAGTGCGGCTCGCCAGCCGGACATGCTGCCTGCCCTGCGCGGCAACTTCTTTATCGTGGTTGGTCTGGTTGACGCCATCCCCATGATCACCGTTGGTATGGCTCTGTATCTGATCTTCGCCGTAGCTTAATGGCTCGGTCTATCAATCAGTCTGCTAACCATTTTAAAGGAGAGTTGCGATGAACATGAACGCAACAATCCTCGGTCAAACGATCGCGTTTATCCTGTTCGTTTGGTTTTGCATGAAGTTTGTATGGCCGCCCATCATGGCTGCCATTGAAAGTCGCCAGAAAGAAATCGCCGAAGGTTTGTCCTCGGCGGAACGGGCCAAGAAAGACCTGGCTCTGGCACAAAACAATGCAACCGAACAGTTGAAAGAAGCCAAGCTGCAGTCCGCTCAAATTGTTGAGCAGGCGAACAAGCGCAAGGCCCAGATCGTCGAGGATGCTACACGTGAAGCTCAGGCCGAGCGTGAGAAAATTTTGGCACAGGCCCAGGCGGAAGTTGAAGCCGAACGCAATCGTGTCAAAGAGGAACTGCGTAAGCAGGTTGCTGCTCTTGCCCTGGTGGGTGCAGAGAAGATCCTCGAGCGTCAGATTGATGCCGCTGCCAACAGCGACATTGTTGAGAAAGTAGTAGCTGAACTGTAAGGGACATAGAGCTATGGAAATGAAAACCATTGCTCGCCCCTATGCCAAAGCAGCTTTCGATTTTGCCGTTGAGAAAAAAGCGGTTGATAACTGGTTGACCATGCTGAGTTTTGCCGCCGAAGTGGTGCAAAACAAACAGATGGACGAGGTTATCAACGGCAATCTGAACGCGGAAAAGATGGCCGACGTGTTTTTGGCTGTCTGTGGCGAACAGCTCGATGAGCAAGGCCAGAACCTGATAAAGGCGATGGCCGCAAACGGACGCTTGAGTGTGTTGCCAGCAGTGGTACTGGAATTCGCCGCGATGAAGGCGGAGCTGGACCGGGAAGTGGAAGCCGATGTGGTTTCTGCTGCCAAACTGACCAAGCAACAAATGGCCAAGATTCAGGCTTCACTTGAAAAGCGCCTGGAGCGCAAGGTGAAGCTGAATTGCAGCGTCGATAAGAGCCTGATGGCCGGCATCATCATCAAAGCCGGTGACATGGTAATCGACGGAAGTGTTCGGGGCAGGCTGTCCCGCTTGGCTGAAACGCTGCAATCTTGATTGGGGAATAGAGCATGCAACTGAATTCAACTGAAATTGCCGAGCTGATAAAACAGCGTATCGAGCAATTCAACGTTGTCAGTGAAGCACGAAACGAAGGTACCATCGTCTCTGTAAGCGATGGCATCATTCGTGTTCACGGCCTTGCTGATATCATGCAAGGTGAAATGATTGAACTGCCGGGCGGTCGTTACGCTCTGGCATTGAACCTGGAGCGTGACTCCGTAGGTGCCGTGGTTATGGGTCCCTATGCGGATCTGGCCGAAGGCATGAAGGTTCAGTCCACCGGCCGTATCCTGGAAGTACCGGTAGGTCGCAACCTGCTGGGTCGTGTGGTTAACACCCTGGGTGAGCCGATCGACGGTAAAGGCGCAATTGAAGCCGATACCTTCTCTCCGGTAGAAGTAATTGCACCGGGCGTTATCGATCGTCAGTCGGTCGATCAGCCGCTGCAAACCGGTTATAAAGCCGTTGATGCCATGATCCCGGTTGGTCGTGGTCAGCGTGAGCTGATCATCGGTGACCGTCAGGTAGGTAAAACTGCCCTGGCCGTCGATGCCATCATCAACCAGAAAGACTCCGGCGTTAAGTGTGTGTACGTGGCCATCGGCCAGAAAGCGTCCACCATCTCTAACGTGGTACGCAAGCTGGAAGAGCACGGCGCTCTGGCGAACACCATCGTCGTGGTGGCTTCTGCCTCCGAGTCCGCTGCCCTGCAGTACCTGGCACCCTACTCCGGTTGTGCCATGGGTGAATTCTTCCGCGACCGTGGTGAAGATGCACTGATCGTATACGATGACCTGTCCAAGCAGGCCGTTGCTTACCGTCAGATCTCTCTGCTGCTGCGTCGTCCGCCGGGTCGTGAAGCTTACCCCGGTGACGTTTTCTACCTGCACTCCCGTCTGCTGGAACGCGCTTCTCGCGTGTCCGTCGACTACGTAGAGAAGTTCACCAATGGTGAAGTGAAAGGCAAGACCGGTTCTCTGACCGCGCTGCCGATCATCGAAACCCAGGCTGGTGACGTTTCTGCCTTCGTACCGACCAACGTAATCTCCATCACCGATGGTCAGATCTTCCTGACCACCGAGCTGTTCAACTCCGGTATTCGTCCGGCGGTTGACCCGGGTATCTCCGTATCCCGTGTTGGTGGTGCTGCGCAGACCAAGATCATCAAGAAGCTGTCCGGTGGTATCCGTACCGCTCTGGCTCAGTACCGCGAACTGGCGGCCTTTGCGCAGTTCTCTTCCGACCTGGATGAGGCCACTCGCAAGCAGCTGAGCCACGGTCAGAAAGTGACCGAGCTGATGAAGCAGAAGCAATACCGTCCGATGTCCGTCGCCGAACAGGGTCTGGTTCTGTTCGCCGCCGAAAATGGCTACCTGGACGATGTTGAGCTGAAGCTCATCACCACGTTCGAAGCCGCCCTGCTCGCTTATGCCGATTCAGAACATGCCGCCCTGATGGCGGAGATCAACGAGAAAGCTGACTTCAACAAAGATGTTGTTGCCAAGCTGACTGCGTTGCTGGATAGCTTCAAGGCTACCCAGTCCTGGTAACCATGTGGCAGCGTATGCTGCCACCTGAATTGGAGAAGCGACATGGCCGGCGCAAAAGAAATACGTAGCAAGATCGGGAGTGTTAAAAACACTCAGAAGATCACCAGCGCTATGGAGATGGTGGCCGCCTCGAAAATGCGCAAGGCGCAGGATCGCATGGACCACAGCCGTCCATACGCTGAAACCATACGCAAGGTGATCGGCCACATCGCGCAGGGGAACTTGGAATACAAGCACCCCTATCTGGCAGACCGTGAGGTCAAGCGCGTTGGGTTTATTATCATCTCGACCGATCGTGGCCTCTGTGGTGGTTTGAACATTAACCTGTTCAAGAAAGCCATCACCGACATGAAGACATGGGCCGACAAGGGCGTGGGTGTAGACCTGGCTCTGATTGGCAGCAAGGCGGTGAGCTTTTTCAACCGCCATGGCGGCAAAGTCGTCGCACAGGCCAGTGGACTGGGTGATAACCCGTCGCTGTCTGAGCTGATTGGCTCCGTCAATGTCATGCTGGAGGCGTACGACAAGGGTGAGATAGACAAGCTGTATCTGGTGTACAACAAGTTTGAAAACACCATGATTCAGAAACCCAAGGTCGATCAACTGTTGCCCTTACCTGCATCGGAAGAAACCGTAGCCAGCCACAGCTGGGATTATCTCTACGAGCCTGATCCAAAATCGTTGTTGGACAAGCTGCTGGTACGCTTTGTGGAAGCACAGGTGTATCAGGGCGTAGTAGAAAACCTGGCCAGTGAGCAGGCTGCACGGATGGTTGCCATGAAAGCCGCCACCGATAATGCCGGCAGTCTGATAGAAGATCTGCAATTGGTGTATAACAAAGCCCGTCAGGCTGCGATTACCCAAGAGCTGAGTGAGATTGTTGCCGGGGCCGGTGCCGTATAAGGCAAGGGTATTCAAAGGTTTAGAGGATTTGACATGAGTAAGGGTATCATAGTCCAAATCATCGGCGCCGTAGTAGACGTGGAATTCCCGCAAGATGCGGTTCCCCACGTATACGATGCGCTGAAGATCACGACTGAAGGCCAGAGCCAGGGCCTGGTTCTGGAAGTTCAGCAGCAAATCGGCGGCGGCGTTGTGCGCTGTATCGTCATGGGTTCCTCCGACGGCCTGCGCCGCGGTCTGGAAATCGAAAACACCAACAACCCCATCAAGGTTCCGGTCGGTACTCAGACTCTGGGCCGTATCATGGACGTGCTGGGTAACCCCATCGACGAGAAGGGTCCTATCGGTGAAGAAGACCGCTGGTCTATCCACCGTGAAGCGCCCAGCTACGAAGAGCAGGCGAACAGCACCGAGCTGCTGGAAACCGGCATCAAGGTTATCGACCTGGTATGTCCGTTCGCCAAGGGTGGTAAGGTTGGTCTGTTCGGTGGTGCCGGTGTTGGTAAAACCGTAAACATGATGGAACTGATCCGTAACATCGCCATCGAGCACAGCGGTTACTCCGTATTTGCCGGTGTAGGTGAGCGGACCCGTGAAGGTAACGACTTCTACCACGAAATGACCGACTCCAACGTTATCGACAAGGTATCGCTGGTATACGGTCAGATGAACGAGCCGCCAGGAAACCGTCTGCGCGTGGCACTGACCGGTCTGACCATGGCCGAGAAGTTCCGTGACGAAGGTCGTGACGTACTGTTCTTCGTGGATAACATCTATCGTTACACTCTGGCCGGTACCGAAGTATCCGCACTGCTGGGCCGTATGCCTTCAGCGGTAGGTTACCAGCCGACGCTGGCCGAAGAGATGGGTGTTCTGCAGGAGCGTATCACCTCCACCAAGACCGGTTCCATCACCTCCGTACAGGCCGTTTACGTGCCTGCGGATGACTTGACCGATCCGTCTCCGGCGACCACCTTCGCCCACCTGGACGCTACCGTGGTACTGAGCCGTCAGATCGCCGCCCTGGGTATCTACCCGGCCGTTGATCCGCTGGACTCCACCAGCCGTCAGCTGGATCCGCAGGTTGTTGGTGAAGAGCACTACTCTGTTGCCCGTGGCGTACAGACCGTGCTGCAGCGCTATAAAGAGCTGAAAGACATCATCGCCATCCTGGGTATGGACGAACTGTCTGAAGACGACAAACTGACTGTATCCCGTGCCCGTAAAATCGAGCGTTTCCTGTCTCAGCCTTTCTTCGTGGCCGAAGTATTCACCGGTTCTCCCGGTAAGTACGTGTCCCTGAAAGATACCATCGCTGGTTTCAAAGGCATTCTGGACGGTGACTACGACTCGATGCCCGAGCAGGCGTTCTACATGGTTGGTTCCATCGACGAAGCCGTCGAGAAAGCCAAGAAACTGTAAGCCTCGAAGGAGGACCTGATGGCTGAATATAGCTTTCACCTGGACATCGTCAGTGCCGAGGAGCGTTTGTACTCCGGCTCTGTCAGTGCGGTGACTGTCTCCGGCTCTGAGGGTGAATTGGGGATCCGTTACGGACATGCCCCCTTGCTGACGGCTATCCGTCCCGGCCTGGTGCAATACGTTACCAAGGCCGGCCAGCAAGAAGTTCTGTATGTTTCCGGCGGCATGCTGGAAGTGCAGGGCAGCAGTGTCATGGTTTTGGCCGACACTGCGATTCGCGCCGAAGATCTGGATAAAGCCAAGGCCGAAGAAGCCAAACGAGCGGCGGAAGCCAAACTGCAGAATTCCTCACACGATGTGGATTATGCAGAAGCGGCCGCCGATCTGGCCCGGGCTATGGCGAAACTGCGCGTGCTGCAGTTGGTTAAAAGATAACGTGCGTTAATAGCCGTGCGTAAAAAAGCGACCTCAGGGTCGCTTTTTTTTTATAAAAAAATCAGAATGACGGCAGTTTTTTATGACGGGATATGAATTCTAATGACAACACAGGCAGTGATTCTGGCGGCGGGCAAGGGCACCCGCATGCGTTCGTCCTTACCCAAGGTATTGCACCCGGTGGCGGGGCAACCCATGGTCAGCCACGTGATAGCGGCGGCCCGGGCCGGCGAGGTAGACGGCATTCATCTGGTCTATGGCCACGGTGCCGATCAGCTCAAGGCGCGTATCGATGAGCCGGGCATCGGCTGGGTGCACCAGGCCGAGCAGCTGGGCACCGGCCATGCGGTGGCGGTGGCATTGCCGGAAATCAACGATACCGACCGGGTACTGGTGCTCTATGGCGATACTCCGCTGCTGCAGCCGCAGACCCTGCAGGCGTTGCTGGCGGCGCAGCCAACCGGCGGTGTTGCTCTGCTGACGGTCAAACTCGACAACCCCACCGGCTATGGCCGTATCGTGCGGGAAAATGGCCAGGTAGTGGGCATCGTCGAGCAGAAAGACGCCAATGCCGAGCAGCTGGCCATCAACGAGGTCAACACCGGGGTGCTGGTGGCCGAAGCCGGCCAGCTCAAGCGCTGGCTGGGTGCCTTGAACAACAACAACGCCCAGGGTGAATACTACCTCACCGATATCTTCGCCATGGCCCATGCCGACGGCTGCGAGATTGCCACCGTGCATCCGGCCAGCACTGCCGAAGTGGAAGGCGCCAACGATCGGGTACAGCTGGCCGGACTGGAGCGGGCCTATCAGAAAATGCAGGCCGAGCGGCTGATGCGCGAGGGCGTGACCCTGCTGGATCCGGCCCGCTTCGATCTGCGCGGTACGCTTACCGTGGGCGAAGAGGTCACCATCGACGTCAACGTGGTCATCGAAGGCAAGGTCACCCTGGGTAACAGAGTCAGTATCGGTGCCGGCGCTATCCTCAAGGACTGCGTGATAGGTGACGATGTAGTGATCAAGCCCTATTCCATCATCGAGCAGGCCGAGCTGGGCAGCGCCAGCAGTGCCGGTCCCTTCGCCCGCCTGCGCCCCGGCGCCGTGCTGGCCGAGGATGCCCATGTCGGCAACTTCGTCGAAATGAAAAAGTCCCGCCTGGGCAAGGGGTCCAAGGCCGGTCACTTGAGCTACCTGGGCGATGCGGAGATCGGTGCCGGGGTCAACATCGGTGCCGGTACCATCACCTGCAACTACGACGGGGTGAACAAGTTCCAGACCGTGATCGAAGACGGCGTCTTCGTCGGTTCCGATTCCCAGCTGGTGGCCCCGGTGCGTATCGGCAAGAACGCCACCCTGGGCGCGGGCAGCACGGTCACCAAGGACGTGGCCGAAGGCGAACTGGTCATAACCCGGGTGCGCCAGCGTCATATCAAAGATTGGCACCGGCCCGTTAAGAAAAAGCCGTAAGCCTGTTTTTTGGTCACAAATCAGCTAGTGGGATAAAGAGGCAACCCTGTTGCCTCTTATTGACGCCCGAGTTAGCTGTTGGCATCACTAACAGGCGACGCCGGAGCTGGCCCTTTGTCCGACGTTGTCTGAATCAGCAAATCCCCCTTTCCGAAACTATCGATTGATCCCTTATCTTTTGATCTGCTAGCATTAAGTTTCAAATCGAAACTTAGACGAGTCATGTCGAAACGAAACACCCAACAACGCCGTCATACCATCGTCAGCCTGCTCAACGAGCAGGGCGAAGTGACCGTCGACGAGCTGTCGCAGCGTTTTGAAACCTCCGAAGTCACCATTCGCAAGGATCTGACCGCCCTGGAAAAAAACGGTCTCCTGCTGCGTCGCTATGGCGGGGCCGTGCCGGTGCCGAGCGAAATGGTGACGGAGAATGCGAGCGAGCCGGTTTCGAAACGAAAGCAGGCCATTGCCCATGCCGCGGCCGGACGGATCCGTGACCATAACCGCATCATCATCGACAGCGGCAGCACCACGGCGGCGCTGCTGGGCGAACTGGGCCAGAAGCACGGCCTGATCGTGATGACCAACTCGCTGAATATTGCCAATGCCCTGCGCGAACTGGAGCCGGAGCCGACCCTGCTGATGACCGGCGGTACCTGGGATGCGACCTCCGAGTCGTTTCAGGGCCAGGTCGCCGAGCTGGTGCTGAGATCCTACGATTTCGACCAGCTGTTTATCGGTGCCGACGGTATTGATCTCGAGCGAGGCACCACTACCTTCAACGAACTGACGGGCCTGTCGCGGGTGATGGCGGAAGTGGCCCGGGAAGTGGTGGTGATGGTGGAGTCGGACAAGCTAGGCCGCAAGATCCCCAATCTGGAACTGCCCTGGAGCGCCATTCATACCCTGGTGACCGACAAGGGAATATCCGAAGACTTTCAACAACAGATAGAGCTGAAGGGCATTAACCTGGTTATTGCCCCCTAATCCTGAGGAAACGATTATGTGCGGAATTGTAGGGGCAGTAGCCCAGCGTGATGTGGCGGAGATTCTGGTAGAAGGCCTGCGCCGTCTTGAATATCGTGGTTATGACTCTGCCGGGGTCGCGGTGATCGACGGTGAGGGACAGCTGGGCCGGTTACGCCGCCTGGGCAAGGTGCAGGCCCTGGCCGATGCGCTGAACGAACAGCCGCTGACCGGCGGTACCGGTATTGCCCACACCCGCTGGGCCACCCATGGTGAACCGTCCGAACGCAATGCTCATCCCCATGTATCCGGCAATATCGTGGTGGTACATAACGGCATCATCGAAAATCACGAGGAGTTGCGGGCCGAGCTGCAGGCCAGAGGTTATGAGTTCAGCTCCGACACCGACACCGAAGTCATTGCACACCTGGTGCATCATCACCGTCAACACTGCGATTCACTGCTGAGTGCGCTGCAGACGACCGTCAAGGAACTGCGAGGCGCCTACGGTACCGTGCTGATGGATACCCGGGACCCATCGCGCGTCGTGGTGGCCCGTTCGGGCTCGCCGCTGGTGATCGGGCTAGGCCTGGGCGAAAACTTCATCGCCTCCGATCAGCTGGCACTGCTGCCGGTCACCCGTCGCTTCCTGTTCCTCGAAGAGGGCGACGTGGCCGAAGTGACTCGGCGTGAAGTTCATGTCTACGATGTCGACGGTAACCCGGTGGTGCGCGACGAGCTGGAGTCCGACGTCACCCATGATGCGGGTGACAAGGGTGAATACCGTCACCATATGCTGAAGGAAATCTACGAGCAGCCCAAGTCGATCACCGATACCCTGGAAGGCCGGATCACCGACTCGGCGGTGGTGGTGGAGTCCTTCGGTAATGGTGCTCGCGCCATCTTCGAAAAGGTCGAGCACATCCAGTTGATCGCCTGTGGTACTTCCTATCACTCCGGCATGGTGGCCAAATACTGGTTCGAAGCCCTGGCCGGGGTGTCTTGCGATATCGAAATTGCCTCCGAATTCCGCTACCGCAAGTCGGTGGTGCGGCCGAACAGCCTGCTGATCACCCTGTCCCAGAGTGGCGAGACCGCTGACACCCTGGCGGCGCTGCGCCTGGCCAAGGAGTCCGGCTTCATGGGCAGCCTAGCCATCTGCAATGTGCCCGGTTCATCCCTGGTGCGGGAGTCGGATCTGGCCTTCATGACCCGGGCCGGTGCCGAAATCGGTGTGGCCTCCACCAAGGCGTTTACCACCCAGCTGGCGGGACTGCTGATGCTGGTGGCCGCCGTCGGTCGCTGCCGTGGCAACATGGATGCTGCGACCGAAGCCGGCCTGGTACAGTCGCTGCGCAGCCTGCCGGCCCATATCGCCGATACTCTGGCCCTGGCCAAGGACATCGAAGCGCTGGCAGAAGAATTTGCCGACAAGCAGCACAGCCTGTTCCTGGGGCGGGGCGATCAGTACCCCATCGCCATGGAAGGGGCGCTCAAGATGAAGGAAATTTCCTATATCCATGCCGAGGCCTATGCCGCCGGCGAGCTCAAGCATGGCCCGCTGGCGCTGATCGACGCCGACATGCCGATCATCGTGGTGGCGCCCAACAACGACCTGCTGGAAAAACTGAAATCCAACGTGGAAGAAGTGCGTGCCCGGGGCGGCATTCTCTATGTGTTTGCCGACAAGCAGGCCGGCTTCAAGGGCGATGGCACCATGCGGGTGATGCAGCTCAACCATGTGGACGAGGCGATTGCCCCCATCGTCTACACGGTGCCGATGCAACTGTTGTCCTACTATGTGGCGTTGATCAAGGGCACAGACGTGGACCAGCCCCGTAACCTGGCAAAATCCGTTACGGTGGAATAATCCGTAGCGTACTGCCGATAACTGTTGTGGGAGAGTAATAAAGTATCATACTAAGTATTAAAGTATCATACTAAGAAATAAAGTTGCATACTGAAACCGCCGATTCTATGCTCGTTTAATGAGCAGAGTCCGGCGGTTTTTTCATGGCGTCACACAATAAGAGATTTACTGAAGCCTTGTTTGCAAGGTGGATGAAAGAAGGTCGAGGCAGCGGCCAGCATGCTGACTACAAACCCTGGCTGACGGTTAGGGATTTGCCTTCCCTGGGGCGGGTCCATCGCGTCTTCGGCCACAAATCCAGGCGTACCCACCACCTGTTATCCGATCTCGAACTTTCCGTCTTTCTGCTTCTGGAGTGGCACAGCGACATTACCCAAGTCCGCGAGCAGTTTCCCCTTGAAAGAGATGTTACCCGTCAGCTGGCCACTGAGGCCGGAATAAAGCACCCGTGTATTGCGGGGGTCGATCAGTATATGTCGTCGGACTTTTTGGTGGACTCGGCCGATGAAAAAGAGTCCAGGTTTGTGCTGCAGGCGAAATACCGAGAGGCGCTTAACGATGTTCGAACGGTGGAAAAGCTGGAACTGGAGCGCCGATATTGGAAGGAGAAGGCCCTGCCCTGGTATCTGGTCACGGAAGCAGATGTGCCAGCCGTGGTGACTCAAAACATCAAGTGGTTCTATCAGGCACAGCGGGAGGAAGAAGAGGATGAAGAGCTGACGTTGCAGCAGATCGAGTTCTACGCCCATCACTTCGAAAGGAACCCGAACAAGACAGTACTCGCTATCTGTAAGGAACTGGATGCAGCCTACAGCTTGCCACTTGGCGAATCGCTTTACGAGGTGAGGCGGTTGTTGGCCAAGCGCTATTTTACCTTCGATATTTTTATTCCTACCACCAAGCTTAAAGCGAAGGACTTGAAAGCCGGAGATCTGGGGTTTATCCGGGAGGTGTATCTTGTTTCGAATCAATGAGGTGCTACAGATCGGTGAACGCCGTTACCGTGTGCTTCAACTGCTCGGCGAGCATCTGGTCTGGATCGACATAGACGATGACTCGGCCTTTCCTGAGATCACGTCGGTCGGTGAGCTGGTAGAAGCCATAGAGCTGGAGAATTTGCAGCGTACGGAAGACCCTTGCAAGGAACTTGCCTTTGAATCCCCGCAGGAGGGCAGTATCGCCAGAACCAAACGGAATAATAACTATGCTCTGATCAAACCTCTGCTTGAGCTGCCCGATTTCTTTGAGCCGAAAAGCCGGGGCAAAGTGATAAACAGCATTCTTGCCGAAAAGGGTTCTACCAAGCAGACGCTGTACCGGCTAGCCCGGCGATACTGGCAGCGGGGGCAGATGCCGAATGCTCTGTTGCCTGACTACAAGCACTCAGGGGGCAAGGGTCAACGACGGATTGCCAAAGACAAGAAACTGGGGCGTCCTCGCAGGGACATGCCGGGAGTCGGAGCCAAAGTAGACGAGTTTACTGAACGCCTGTTCCGTATGGCCATAGACAGATACCTGCTGAAGGATAAGGGGCACTCTTTTCCCTATGCTTATCGCCGCTTTCAGACTTTGTATCGCAACTATTTTCCGGATGTTCCGGAAGAGGAGCTGCCCAGCAATTGGCAGATGATGCACTTCTACAAACGCGAATATTGCCAGACGGAAACGCTTAGCAAGCGCGTGTCGAATATTGAATACAACAAGGACATCAGGCCTTTGCACAGTACGGCGAATACCCAGGTGCTTGGTCCCGGCTCCCGCTACGAAATCGACGCTACCATTGCCGATATCTATGTGGTTTCCGACAGCGAACGGGGAAACATCGTTGGCCGGCCCGTGGTCTACATGGTGATTGACGTATTCAGCCGCATGGTGGCCGGCTTCTACATAGGGTTCGAGACCCCTTCCTATGTAGCGGCCATGCAAGCCCTGTATATGGCAGTGACGGATAAAACGGGCCATTGCAGGAATCTGGAGTTCGATATCACTCTCGAGGACTGGCCGTGTGTGGGTCTTCCGGATGCCATACTGGCAGACAGAGGTGAACTGCTGGGGCATCAGATAGAAAGCCTGGAAAGCAATTTTACGGTCAGAATAGAAAATACGCCGCCTTATCGGGGCGATGCCAAAGGTATAGTGGAGCGCAATTTCAAGGCGATACAGGCGTCCTTCGGTCCTTTCGTGCCCGGTTTTGTATCCGGCACCAAGGTAAAAAAGCGAGGCGGAAAGGATTACCGGCTGGATGCCAAGCTGACAGTAAGGGATTTCGCTCAGATCATCTTGTCGTCCGTGCTCTACCACAACCAATATGCCCTCCTGGAGAAGTACGACCGGGATGCTGACATGCCTGCGGATTTGCCCTCCACTCCCATTCACCTGTGGAACTGGGGCTTGCAGCACAGAACCGGACGTTTGCATCAGGCTGATCCGGATGCCCTGCGTGTAGCCCTGTTACCGCGACAAAGGGCTACCATATCCGATAAAGGGGCCTGTATGTTCGGCATCTATTACACTTCATCGGAGCTGTTGCAGCAGGGCTGGTTACACCGGGGCCGGGGTGTTAAACGGCCGGCGAGTATTGCAGCTGCCTACGATCCTATGGTTGCCGATCAAATCTACCTTTTCCCGGAAAAGGACAGCATCAAGTACTGGACTTGCAACCTGGCTGATATATCCCGGGAATTTCGGGGCGCTTCGTTCTGGGATGTCTGGCAGATCAGAGACGAACAGAAGAAAACGATGGCCAAGGCCAAAGTGCTTTCGGGTTCTAAAAAGCGACAGCACGAGGAATTTGTCATCGACAAAATCGCGCATGCTGAAAAGTCGGCACCTGATACATCCGGCATCTCCAATGCTCAGCGGATCAGAGACATAAACGAAAACAAACGCAAGGAAAAGGAAAGGGAGCGATCCGAGAAGGCGTATCGTCCTGACACGGATAAAAGCCAGCCTTCAGGAAAGGTTATTCATATTTCCGAATCCGAGCCGGATCTGGACTATCCGGATTACATCGACGAATTGTTTGAGGACGACTGATGCCTTTGCCAGAAAACTTTGTTGATGCCGTTTACATCGACCCGGGTCTCGATCGTTATCGTGGTAATCCGTTAATCGAGGCCCTTCCACCCATCATGGATCTGCAAGCGCTCAAGGTTAAGCTGACCGGCAAGCTCACATTCAACCCACAGGATTGCTATGAAAAAGGGCATCTTCGTGCCCACCAGATCAGTGCACTGCTTGACGACTTCTTCCAGCCTTTGTCGATCCATAAGCAGCTGGAAGAGAAAATATCGGTGATGATCCGCGGAGGCTATGTGGGCCGCAACATAGCGGACGGTTCGTTGAATAAGAGGATGCAGGAAGGCTACCAGCGCATCATGTCCGGTGCTACAAACGACTTCCGCTTCGCTCAATCAAATTCTACCGCCAAAAGTCTGTCGCTGATCGGTTGTTCCGGCAGCGGTAAGAGTTCGACCATCAACCGGATCCTGGCAACCTACCCGCAGGCCATTTACCACCAAGAATACAATTTTGTTCAGCTGACCTATCTGAGAATCGAGTGTCCCTCTGACGGTTCGCTGAAGAGTCTGTGCCTGAACTTTTTCCGCGAGGTTGATCGTACACTCAGTACCGGCTACGAGGAGAAGTATGCACGCAAGCGCCACAGCACCGAAGTGCTCCTATCGCTGATGGGGCAGGTGGCAACACAGCGGGCGCTTGGTGTTTTGGTTATCGACGAAATACAGCGACTGACGCTGAAGCGTTCGATCAGCAAGGAAGCCATGCTGGAGTTTTTTGTTGCTCTGGTAAACGTGATCGGTGTTCCCGTGATTATGGTCGGCACGCCCAAGGCCAGATCCATATTTGAAATGGAACTGCAGGCCGGCAGGCGTAGCGCCGGATTCGGCTCGTTGTTCTGGGAGCCGGTACAGCGAGAGCCGGGCAGGGTCGATCCCAAGACCGGCAAGCCAAGAAAAACCGAATGGCAGGCTTTTACCGACAAGCTCTGGCAATACCAGTGGCTGACTCACCGTGACGAGGTACTGAGCGAAGAAATTCGTGATTGCTGGTTCGAACTGTCACAGGGCGTGCTCGATATCGTGGTTAAGCTGTTTGTCCTGGCACAGATGCGGGCCATATCGACCGGTCTGGAGCGAATAACCGTTAAACTGCTGCGTACCGTGTATGAGCAGGAACTGAAGCCGGTGCACCCCATGCTGGATGCCCTGCGCAGGGGAGATCCTGAGCTTATCGTCAAATATTCTGACCTGCAGTTGCCGGCGATGGACAAACGCCTTCTTGAGCTGAGAAAGCGGATCGACGAACGGCAGGCCGAAAAGGAAATCGACCCGGCCTTCAACGGTAACGATAAGGCACTGCGGTTGTATAACATGCTGCAGGCGATGGGCTGTGAATCGGAGCTGCTGCAACCCCTGATCGAAAATGCCTTCAAACAGCATCCAAACCTTTCCTTGCCGGAATTGAGCAAGCTCATACTGGAGTGGTACTCCGAACCACCCAAGCCCAAGAAGGCCCAAATCGAGAAGATGAAACCTTCCAACTGGCACACGCTGCCTTCCGAAGATTTGAGGTTCAAATTCTCCCAGACTGAAAAGGGGCGACTTTACGACGACTTGATGTACGGCAAGGAGCTGTTCGATGTGCCGAGTTGGTTGAAGAAAGTAGGGTGACATGCTGGGTTTCCCTCTGCCTTATTGCGACGAGCTTTTGTACAGCACCATCGCGAGGTACGGGATACACAGCGGCATAGTGTCGCCGAAAAAATTGCTGCAGGAGGTATTTGGCGATACCAAGATTATCGCGACTCCTGATTTACCCGGTCATCTGAAATGCATAGCAGATCTCTATCCCGAAGTTGTTGGAATCACGCCGGGCGACCTGCTTTATGAACATACCCTCTTCCCCCTTTATGCTCCATTTATCGATGAAGAACGGCGCAGGTGCCTGACCCGTGAGCTCATAGCAAACAGAAAAAGTACGGTTCATCTCACGGCTGGAGTTGCAGCTTCCCGGATCAAGCAACCTGCATTTCTCAGATATTGCCCTGGTTGCATAAAAGAACAGATCAACCTGTATGGGGAGTGTTACTGGCGGAGAGACTGGCAGGTAGCCGGGGCTGAGAGTTGTTCGGTACACGGATTACTGGTCGAATCTGATATTCGTCGTCACGATATGCACAGACATCTTTTCCAGGCCGCCAGTGAGAGTGCTTGCCCATCGGTCGTACAGCAGCCCGGAAGCTGGCAAAGTGACTTGATACTCAACAGCGTAAGAGAATTGCTGAAGCTTAAGAGTGGGTCTGTACCTGAACTTTGCCAGTGGAGCCTGTGGTATCGAAACCTGGCGGCTGATAACCATCTAAACAGAGGCACTCAAGTACGCCACGATTTGGTTGTTAACAGGATCGTCGAGTTCTGGGGAGAAATGTGGCTTGGCCAGTACGGACTGTTGCCTAATGGCGGTGAACCCTGCTGGCTGCGCAATATGTTCCGAAAGCACCGCAAGGCGTTCAGCTATCTCGAGCATTTGGTTGTACTCCATGCCTTATTGGAGTCAGGCTGGAAGCTGGCTGATGTCTTGCGAATCGTTGTTGGGTTTAATCCGGCTGCAAAGGCTTTTAACGAGGCGTTGAAGGGGACGGATAAGGCTCAGCTGAACGAATACCGAAACAAATGGCTGGCTGTAGTCGCACAGCATGGCACCAAGCGTGCCCGCAGGCATGGATACGGGAGTATTTATGCCTGGCTCTACCGCCGTGACAGAGACTGGTTAATGAAGATCAACGAAGCTCACAGAAAGCCGGAATATGAGCATCAGCCCAAGGTTAGTTGGGCTCAGCGGGACAGGCGAGCGGTCAGGAGGCTGATAGATCTTCGAGAGCAGAGCGAGGTGCAACTGAAAGCTCCCAGGCGATCGATGAACTGGTATTTAAATCAATTAGAGCACAAGGCAAGCGTTGAAAAACACCTGGATGTGCTACCTTTGTGTAGTTTGTTTTTTGCTCGGTACTGTGAAAGTATATTTGAATATCAAATAAGAAGAATCACCCGCACCGTCATACACATAACACGGGATGACGAGCCACTGAAACGTTGGCAGGTGCTGAGGGGAGCTGGCTTGAGCGAGCAGCGGCTTACCAACCTGGCCCGTCGATTTATTGAGGAGGTACTCGAAATTTGAACAGCAGCACCTACCTGAAAGGGTTCAAGGACGATACCTGGCTCAACGGGATTGGCGATTTTTTCTGCAGAATGGACGGAGTCAGGTGGGGGATCAACTTAAGCATCTACCCCAGCAAGGAGCATGGAAAGGATGCGATTTCTCTTTCCAATGCACCAATTTTGATACGCAAGAAAATAATCAATCCAACCAAAGACTATTACCGCAAGAATTACGAGATAACCTTTATAATAACCTCAACTCGTGAATGGCGAGATGATGAACTTGGTAACTGCCCAGCCATTGAACGGCGGTTGCATCAGGAAACCAAGCAACATTGCTTCGTGTTCCACCATCCGGACGGTACCAGGATCTATCTTCCCCAGTTCGAACTGGCGAGGGCGCTCTTTTTTCATAATGGCTATCTGGCCCGTTCTTCGGTAATTCACGACGTATTGAATAATGAGTTCACAGTTGAGTACGACAACGTGTGGGAAAAGGCCATCATCAACGTACTGGATACCTGCAATTGTCCGGCAGAGCTGTTTAACGATTATGGCTATCGCCGGGTACTTGCCTGGTTGCTGATGGATGCAGGTGCCAGACATTCATATGACAGCATTGGAAATATTCAGTTGCGTGAGGGAGAAGATAAAGGGCAATACAGAATATGGACCTTTCAGTTCGAGCCTCCAGCATTGGAAGGAGCCAGCCTGAAGTTGAAAGGCAATTTTGATCCGGAAAGCCAAACACTCTTGGTTTATGAGGTCACCAGCATAATAAATATTCCCGCCAACTTACCAGAGCATATCGAGTTTTATAGTCCCAAGTTTTTCACTCAAGTCACCGGGAAAGGAGTGGTAGCAGGCTCTGCTGCTGAGCGGCCGCCTGGGTATAACGTGGATGATGCGGCGGAAGGAAGCCGGGAAAACAAGCCGGTCATGATCAGGGAAAACACGACGGAGCTCGAGTTCAATCGTGCGGTGGAGACGTCGAAGATCAGCAAAAAGAGAAAAACCACGGGGAAAGGCCGCCAGGATGATGGCGAGCTGGGCGAGGCTTACAAGGACGTCAGTACCGAAGAGCAAGGGCCATACGGACATCTGACAAGCGCCGAGTGGAACAATCTTGATGATCAAACTGATGATGCTTACCTGTATCTGAATAAATTCAAGAGTTACTTAAAAATGCTCGGTTTGCTTGAGGATAGATATGGCTTTCAGGTCATCACCTACCAGCTCAGAAAGCTGCCGAGTATAGGAAAATGCAAAAAGCATATACTGGAAACTGATCAAAATCCGAGATGTATGTCGATATCCCATGTTACAGCTGGCCTCACAGGGTACTATCTGCTGGAAGTCGATACCTCGGATGCAAGCAAGGCCTTGTCGACTAAAGTGATCTTGGCCAAAGCCATTGGCGACATAGAGCCTCACTTGTTTGAGATAGAAAAGCAGTTGCTTAAGGCATCTTTATCCTGGCCGAAGCAGCATTTGGATAATCTGGTCGGTACGGAAAACCACACCTGGATTCCACACCAGAAGTCTGATAAGCCAGGAGCACTTATTGCTGAGGACATTAATAAGTGGGCTGAAAGAGTGTTTTTGAGGTTGAGTACTACCGGATAATAATGTCACTTGCCGGAACGCCGCAGCACTCGGTCAGCTTCAGCAAGGTGTCACCGGCAAGCAACGGGTTGGAGGTGGGTGCCAAGGTGTAAGTTGATTCAAAGGGTTGGAGTGAATTTTCTCCTTGGGAACACAAGGCATTTCTTGTGTCACAACTGGGATTCCCCTTTGATCGCTTTATCTTTCTCCCCACACCCGTAGGCACGCATGAATGTCGTAACGGTAGTATTTACCCAATGGTCAATCTGTACTGCCGATGCTGTCGCTTCTGGATGAGTAAAACACCGTAGTTGAGGTTCACTACGAACCAAGTTGATAAAAAGGCTGGCGGCTGTATCTGGACCTATTTCTCTAAGATCAACCTCACCAGAAGCCGCTGCACTTGCCAGTTGCTCGGACACCATGGCCGTTATGACCTGTGGCCCGGCCTGGTAGAAAGTTTGTGCTAGTTTAGGAAAACGTAGTCCCTCTGACACCACGGCACGAAACAATGCCAATCCCGAAGGGGAAAGCACAATATCCAGGTAGGTTTTCGCCAAAGTGGTCAAGGCTTCACCCAAGAGTGTTGAATGGAACTCTATCTCCTTCAATCTTTGTGTATGCGCGGTGCATTCCGCTTCAATTACTGCGGCAAAGAGCGTTTCCTTATTGGCAAAATGCGCGTAGACCGTGGATTTAGAGACACCTGCCTCTCGTTGAATCATATCAGTTGTTGCGGCGCTGAAGCCATGGGCCAAGAAGACATTCCTTGCAGCCAGCAGGACAGTAAGTGCCTTGCCGCTCAGTTTGGCTTCATTCGGGGATGAAACACTCTCAGGTGGATTGGCTTGTCGCATCTGATCAGCTTCCAGGCGTTGATGTATTGATTGAGGCTTGACATCGTACCAAACCGCTCGGTACGATTCAAGGTGTTCCATCGTTTGAGGAGCGCGAGATGGCCACGCTAATAGCGAATAAATCTTGTCACAGTCTTGTCTTTTTATTTTAACTCGAACCGAGCGGTTCGGTTTGATTTTTTGTAGGCTCATATGACGTCACAACCGTTATTTTCACCACGACTGTTTAGAGCCAGCGCGGCGCTAAGCATGCTTCTACTGGCCGGTTGCGCGGTAGGCCCCGATTTCGTCAAGCCCGACGACAGGCTTGCCAATGCTCGACTGTCGTCCGGAACGGACAACGCGTCCCTTCACGAACTGTTAGCAGTGAACGTTCCCGTTCAATGGTGGACATTGTTCAATGATCCAATACTGACCGACCTGCAGGATCGTGCACAGGTCGACAACCTGGGCCTGAAAATAGCATCGGAACGTATTGAACAAAGCCGGGCACAACTGGGCATCGCTTCTTCACAGTTACATCCCAGTGTTGGAGCAAGCGCCAGTTATTCTCGCAACGCTCTCAGTGAACACGGTCGATTCGCCGCGCTTGGTGCGCCAACGAATGCAAACGATTTCTGGCAACTGGGATTCGATGCCAGTTGGGAAATCGATCTGTGGGGTCGTGCGCGGCGTGCTCGTGAGGGCGCAGCAGCTGCGTTCGAAGCCACGGTGTACGATCGCGAGGCGGCACAAGTCGCATTATCTGCCGAAGTGGCCAGGGTCTATCTTCAATTGCGTGGAACGCAGGCACAACTGGACATCACACGACAAAACCAGTCAGTGGCCGAACGCACCCTGGAACTGACGGAAAGTCGCGAAGGAAACGGTGTCGCCACTCGCTTCGAGGTGTCTTCCTCCCGTGCGCAGGTGGCGACGATCAAAGCCATGATTCCCGAGCTGATCCAACGCCGAAATACGTTGATGAATGCGCTCGCCCTATTGCTGGGTGAGGAGCCGCGCGCACTTGATACACAGTTGCTTGAGACCATGCCTTTACCTTCGTTGCCAACCCGTGTGCCAGTGGGTGTTCCTTCTGAATTGGCACACAGGAGGCCGGATATCCAGCGGGCCGAAGCCCAGCTTCATGCGGCAACAGCAGCTATTGGTGTCGCCAAGGCAGATTTCTATCCCCGGGTCGGTTTGAGAGGGAGAGTGGGCGTAGAGGCCTTCGAGGCTGACGAACTCGACAGTTGGGACTCGCGTTTTTTCTCCGTTGGCCCAACCGTCTACCTCCCTATTTTTCAGGGAGGGCGCTTGAAACAAAGATTGGCTCTGAATGAAGCACGGCAAAAAACAGCTGCTCTCTCATATCGTCAAACGGTGTTGAAGGCCTGGCATGAAGTGGACAACGCCTTGGATGCGTGGGCCTCACAGCACAATATCCACGGGAACCTATTCGTTTCGTACGAGGAGAGCAAACAGGCACTGCATGCTGCCGAGCGAAGGTATCAGGAAGGTGCGGCTGACTATCTGAGGGTCTTATCGGCCCAACGCAATGTGCTTGCCAGTGAAAGCCGGTTGAATACCAGTGCGACCAATGCAACGCTTGTTTTGGTCAACCTCTACAAATCGTTGGGAGGCGGATGGAGCCCAGATGCATTTGACACTGCACTGCAAGCTTCCGTCGATAGTCAGCCGGCGGTGGCCGTGTCATCGGTAGTTTCACCTTTGAAGGTTGCTCAATGACTACCACAGCATTGCCATCGACCCCAAGTCCGTCCCCTGTAGCAGCAAAGCCTTCAAAGCGTGCGATCGCTGGGCTGGTGGGGATTCTTATCGCCGCCATGATGTCGGGCTTGAACAACCGTGTCGGTGCGCTGGCGTTGGCGGATGTGCGCGGTGTGCTGGGCTTCGGCCTGGACGATGCGTCATGGCTCACAACGGTGTATAGCGCAGGGGAATTGATCGCCATGCCCTTTGCTGCCTGGTTTGCCATTACGCTGTCCATGCGGCGCTTTGAGCTGTGGATGATTGGCACCTGCGCATTATTGGCCGCGGTGATGCCCTTTATTCAGCGTCTCGACCTATTGCTCGCCCTACGCTTCGTGCAAGGTGTCGCCAGCGGAACCATGATTCCCTTGTTGATGATGGCGGCATTGAAATTCCTCCCGCTCCATATACGGCTACATGGTCTGGCGTTGTATGCACTGACGGCTACCTTCGCACCCAATGTGTCGATCTGGTTGGCTGGGCATTGGACTGACGGGCTGCTCGACTGGCGCTGGGTGTATTGGCAGATCATACCCTTGGCCCTTATCGCAGGTGGGCTGATTGCCTGGGGACTGCCGAAGGATACCATTCAGACCGGGCGTTTCCGGCAAGCCAACTGGGTTGGCCTGGCACTAGGTGCGCCTGCGTTGGGTCTTATTGCGGTCGTTCTGGATCAGGGAGTGCGGCTTGATTGGCTCAACTCCCCCCTGATTGTCGTGTCATTGGTGGCTGGTTTCACTTTGCTGGGTGTCTATCTACTTACTGAATGGTACCACCCTTCGCCGTTCATCAAGTTGCAATTGCTGGGGCGGCGCAACCTGGGACTGAGCTTTACACTGTTTATCTTTCTGCTGGTGGTTATGAGCTCCGGGGTGATGTTGCCAATGCACTACCTCGGGCCATTACAGGATTACCGCCCCCAGCAGATAGCTCCCATTGGTTTGATTATCGCCTTGCCGCAACTGATCTTTGGCTCAGTAGTAGCGGTCTTGCTTTACCAGAAATGGGTCGATGCTCGCTTCGTTTTCAGCCTTGGCCTGCTTTTGATTGCGCTAGCGTGTTTCTCGGGCAGTCGGCTTACCCCAGATTGGAATCGGGATCAGTTCGTGATGGTACAGATGCTGCAAGCACTCGGCCAGCCCATGGCGGTGGTATCAATGCTGTTCCTTGCCACCAGTGTGGTGCACCCTAGTGAAGGCCCTTATGTGTCGGGAACCATCAATACGCTGCGCGCTCTGGGCTCATTGATAGGCGGTGCCGTGGTCGGGCAGTCCCTGGCGGTTCGCGGACGCTTTCACGGGGAAATGTTGCTGGATCATGCCGCGCTAGCTGGGTCCTCTCTCCCATCGGTGCCTGAGCCGTCTCAGTTGGTGGGCATTATCAGCCAACAAGCATTGGTGCTGTCGGTGGCGGATGCCTATCGCGCCTTGGGGATTCTGGCACTGCTCTTGATTCCTTTCGTGCTGCGGCTGACCTACATCCCTGCGCCTGACCTGCAGGCCAGTACTCCTTTATCATCATCTTCATAAGGATCATTTCATCATGCATTGCCAAAGAAAGCCAAAATCACCAGTGCAGTACTGCTATTGGCAGTCGCGATAGGCTGTGTGCTTTATCTCAATCGGCCAGAATCAAGCACATCAAGTCAGTCCACAAAAGATGCTTATGTACAGGCAGACTTCACTTTTGTTGTCCCACAGGTTGCTGGGAAGGTCGGCCAGGTATTCGTGGAGGAGAACCAGCAGGTGAAGGAAGGGAACTTGCTCGCGACCATTGACGACCGGGATTTCGTCGTCGCCGTGGATGCCGCTAAAGCACAAGTTGCCAGTGCCAACGCCAGTGTCGCCAGTCTGGAAGCTCGTCTGGCACAGCAGCAAAACGCGATACACCAAGCGCAGGCAGTCGTTGCCATGGATGAGGCCGAGTTAGTATTGGCGAGAGCTAACCACGAACGCTATCGCAACCTGGCCGCTGATGGTTCAGGTACTGTCCAAGCCATGCAACAGGCCCAATCACAGTTGAATATCCGTCGGGCGAGCCAAGAGAAGAACAAGGCGGGACTAAAAGCGGCCCAGCAGCAGGTGGCTATTCTGCAAGCTGAACTGGAAAAGGCCAAAGCAGCGCTAGCCCAAGCCCAGGCCGCTCAAGCCGCAGCGGAATTAAAATTGTCCTACACGCGCATCACGGCCCCAGTTGACGGTACCGTGGGACAGAAATCGGTTCGTGTCGGAGCCTTCGTCAATACCGGTACCCCACTGCTGGCAATTGTTCCACTTGATGCCGTCTATATCCAAGCGAACTATCGCGAAACGCAATTGGCTCATATCCAAACAGGGCAAACGGTGGACATCAAAGTAGATGCCTTGCCCGGCGTCGCCCTGAAAGGGACAGTAGAAAGCTTAGGCCCTGCTAGTGGGGTCAGCTACTCTGCCATTGCGCCACACAATGCAACTGGCAACTTTACCAAAATTGTGCAACGTTTCCCCTTACGCATTCGCGTGGATTCTGGTCAGCCTGAGGCGGATAAACTACGCGTGGGTATGTCTGTGGTGTCAACCATCCAAACCCGGAACTAATGAAGCGTAAGAGTTGAGTTTGAACTTGCTGCTGCTCAGTGGCGATTAAACCGGTGGTAGTTTAGGTCGGTCAAGGTCAGCCGAAAGCTGAATGGTTGCAGGCCTCTTTCCGACAGGAACTGCCGCTAGATTAATAAACGACGGCGCATATAAGAGTAGTTATTTATGTGGGATAAGCGATATAAAAGCGAAATCTTTGCCTACGGCACAGAGCCTAGGGTGTACTTGTAAAGTATTTTATTTATGCACAAGTGCGGCTTGGGGGCAGGGCGAGATCATGAACGAACATAGATCACACTTTTCAAAATACAGGACACTGTGATTGTTCGTAATTTGTCCACTTTGATAGGGGGCTCCCGAAATATTGAGCGATAAAAACGGGGGTGATTAAAAAAGCAGACACTCATGCTCTCACCCTGGGCTTGATGGTATTTGTCACTAGTAGTGGGCAAATAAACCGAGCTTTATAAAGGCTATGGCGTACATTGTAACTTTTCATAGTGTTTTTACATTCTTCTTAATTTCTTCAGCCAACCAAAGCAGCGTTACACTCCATTGCGGCGGCGATAACGAATACCTTCGCCATTGAGCTTAGAATTACTTATAGAGTACCAGATGCAGTATGAATCTTTATTATTCATAAGCCGATGTTCCGAGGATATAATCGACTGATGAGTATGATACTTTATTTTGGCAGGGAGTAGTTTAGGGGGTTGCATACTGGGAGCTGTAGGGATTTACAGTATGATACTTTATTACTCTCCCACAACTGTGTGGGATGAAAGTAAAGTGTCATCCCACACAATAAGGTCTCATCATTGAAAACAGCCGGTAATGCCCACCCTCTGATCCTCCTTCATCCCCCGCAGACGACTATTTTCCATTCGGTTACGAAACCAGGCTTGTCGTACTCGCTGGCCATGACGACATATACGTAAAATTATATATGCATTAAATTGAATATCTTATTTTTCAGATGTAATATCTAGCCAACTACATCGGGAATAGCTGGGTATGCCATGAAACGAGTCCTGTTTGTCTGTACGGCCAATTCCGCCCGCTCGCAGATGGCGGAAGCCCTGCTGCGTCACTTTGGTGGCGACGATTTCGAAGTGTTCAGTGCCGGCACTGCCCCTTCCGAGGTGGATTCGCGCACCCTGCAGGTACTGCAGGACTTCGGGCTGGACATCACAGGGCTGGCATCCAAGTCGATCGAGCGTCTTGAAGATCAGCATTTCGACTTCGTGATCAGCCTGTGCGACAAGGCCCATCGGGAATGCCGGCACTGGCCCGGCAGCGGCGTTGTGATGGCATGGGACTTCCCCGACCCCAAGGCCAGCAGCGACCCCAAGGCGTTTGCACTCACACTGCAGGAAATCAGTGAGCGGATACGGCTGTTTGTGCTGGTTAACAGCAAGGCGGTGAAATCCGAGGTCAAGACCATTGAGCCGCTGGACTTTTTCAAGTCGCTGGCGGATGAAACCCGCCTCCTGAGCATGCTGCTGATCGAGCAGGAAGGAGAGCTGTGCGTGTGTGAACTGATGGCAGCACTGGAATTGCCTCAGCCCAAGATCTCACGGCACCTGAGCCAGTTGCGCAAGGCGGGCTTGCTGCTGGACAGGCGGCAGGGCCAGTGGGTGTTCTATCGCATTCACCCCCTAATGAACGACTGGATGCGGAACATTCTGAAAGACACCCTGGAACACAATCCACAATTGCTGGAATACCCCCGTACGCGCCTTGGCGGAATGAAGTCCCGCCCGTCTTCGGAAGGCAACATCTGTAGTGAGGAGAGCCTCAATGGCATATGACATAAACGATCTGCCCAATCTGGATGCCGAACGGTTTTCGGCGCTGGATCATGACGCCCTTATGGCGCCAGGGCCCGACCATGCGCCAAGAATTCTGCTGTTATATGGATCCTTGCGTCAACGCTCCTTCAGCCGCCTGGTCACCGAAGAGGCGAGCCGCCTGCTGCGTGCCTTTGGCGCGGAGACCCGCACCTTTGACCCCAGCGGTCTGCCCTTGCCGGACGATGCCGATGACAGCCACCCCAAGGTGCAGGAGTTACGGGAGCTGGTGCAGTGGAGCGAGGGCATGGTGTGGTGT
Organism: Oceanisphaera psychrotolerans; assembly: GCF_001870485.1. Lineage (GTDB taxonomy): Bacteria > Pseudomonadota > Gammaproteobacteria > Enterobacterales > Aeromonadaceae > Oceanimonas > Oceanimonas psychrotolerans. The sequence goes on from NZ_MDKE01000004.1 coordinate 89,951, forward strand.
TCGCCGGAACGCCATGGCGCCATGACATCGGTGATGAAGGCGCAGCTCGACTGGGTCCCGCTCAGCATCGGGGCCGTGCGCCCGACCCAGGGCAAGACTCTGGCCGTGATGCAGGTCAGTGGCGGCTCCCAGAGTTTCAATGCGGTCAACCAGATGCGCATTCTCGGGCGTTGGATGCGGATGATCACCATCCCCAATCAGTCTTCCGTGGCCAAGGCCTTTATGGAATTTGACGACAATGACCGCATGAAGCCCTCCGCCTATTACAACCGCATTGTCGATGTGATGGAGGAGCTGATGAAATTTACCCTGCTGACCCGGGGCAGCAGCGATTACCTCACCAACCGCTACTCCGAGCGGGTCGAAAATGCCGAGAAGCTCTCCGCCCGTGTCAACCAGCGTTCCATCTAAGGGGTAACGATTCATATGGGTATATTCGAGCGCTATCTCACCCTCTGGGTCGCACTGTGCATTCTCTCCGGCGTGGGGTTGGGCAATCTGGTTCCTGAGCTATTTGGTGCCATCGCACGGCTGGAGCTCGCTCACGTTAATCTGGTGGTGGCGCTGTTCATCTGGGTGATGATCTACCCGATGATGGTGCAGATAGACTTCAGTGCCATCAAGGATGTGGCAAGAAGCCGAAGGGACTGGTGCTGACGCTGATCATCAACTGGCTGATCAAACCGTTCACCATGGCGGCGCTGGGCTGGCTGTTTTTTCGGGTGCTCTTTGCCGACTGGGTCGATCCGCACAGTGCCGGTGAATATATCGCCGGCATGATCCTGCTGGGGGTGGCCCCTTGCACCGCCATGGTGTTTGTCTGGAGTCAGCTGACCCGAGGGGATCCCAATTACACCCTGGTGCAGGTATCGGTCAACGATATTATCATGATCTTCGCCTTTGCGCCGATCGCCGCCTTCCTGCTGGGTGTCAGCGATATCCAGGTACCCTGGCAAACACTGCTGCTGTCCGTCGTGCTGTATGTGGTATTGCCGCTGGTGGCCGGAGTATGGACTCGCCACCGGCTGGAGCGCAACGGGAGTGGTGTTCGTCTCAACACCTTTTTACATACTCTCAAGCCCTGGTCGATATTAGGCCTGCTGGCCACCATAGTGCTGCTGTTCGGGTTTCAGGCTGAAACCATCCTCGAACAACCCCAGACCATTGGTCTGATCGCCATTCCTCTGCTCATCCAGACCTACGGTATCTTCATCATCGCCTATGCCGCGGCCTGGTGGTTGCGCCTGCCACACAATGTGGCGGCCCCGGCCTGCATGATTGGCACCTCCAACTTCTTCGAGCTGGCGGTGGCGGTGGCGATCTCCCTGTTCGGGCTGCACTCGGGGGCGGCACTGGCCACCGTGGTCGGGGTATTGGTGGAAGTGCCCGTCATGTTGTCTCTGGTTTATTTCGTCAATCGAACCCATCGCTGGTTTGCCCATTAAGAGGATTGGTTATGTCTGTTTCATCTCACCCGTGCTGGTCGCTGCCGGTTGCGCAGGGCACCCTGTTGCTGACGCCCTGCCCGGGCACCCAGGGGGTGGCATTGAGCGAATCACTGTCACAGCTGAAAGCAAGCGGGGCCACCGCCGTCATCACCCTGATGACAGAAGCCGAGCTGAGCCATGAAGGCCTGCAGGGCTTTTCCTCGGCCGTACAGGCCGCCGGGCTGGACTGGTTTCATCTTCCGGTACCGGATGATGATCTGCCGGGCGCAGATTTTGACCTTGCCTGGCATGCCTGTGGCGCAGAGCTACTGCAACGCCTGCAATCCGGTGACACCCTGGCCCTGCATTGCAAGGGCGGCTCTGGCCGTACCGGGCTGGTGGCGGCCAAACTGATGCTCGCCGCCGGTTACACAGCGGAAGACGCCATCTCGGCCATTCAGGCTCTGCGGCCCAAGGCCTTCAGCCACCCGGCCCAACGTTCCTATATTCTGAACTCAGTCAACAGTTAAGCGGAGCAACACCATGACCATTAAAGTAGGCATTAACGGTTTCGGCCGCATGGGCCGCCTGACCATGCGGGCACTCTTTGAGCAGGGTGATGTCGAAATCATTCACATCAACGACCCCGCCGGTGATGCGGCCACCCTGGCCCATCTGATGAATTTTGATTCGGTGCATGGCCGCTGGCAACACGATGCCACCACAGACGGCGACAGCATGCTGATTGGCACCTCGCGGATCGCCGTCAGCAGCAACAAGACCATTGCCGACACCGACTGGTCGCGCTGTGATCTGGTGATTGAAGCCTCCGGCAAGATGAAGAGCAAGGCGGTGCTGCAGGCCTACCTTGATCAGGGCGTCAAGCGAGTGGTGGTAACCGCGCCGGTCAAGGAAGAGGGTGTGCTCAATGTCGTCATGGGGGTCAACGATCACCTCTATGATCCCGCGCAACACCGCATCGTGACCGCGGCGTCCTGTACCACCAACTGCCTGGCACCGGTGGTGAAGGTGATCCATGAGCAGCTGGGCATCCGGCACGGCTCCATGACCACCATTCACGATATCACCAATACCCAGACCATTCTGGATGCGCCGCACCAGGATCTGCGCCGTGCCCGCGCCTGTGGCATGAGCCTGATCCCGACCACCACCGGCTCGGCCACGGCGATTACCCATATCTTTCCGGAGCTGAAGGGCAAGCTGAACGGCCACGCCATCCGTGTGCCGCTGGCCAATGCGTCGCTTACCGACTGCGTGTTTGAAGTGGAACGCGAAACCACGGCGGAAGAGGTGAATGCCCTGCTGAAAGTTGCCGCCGAGGGTGAGCTGAACGGAATTCTGGGCTATGAAGAGCGCCCGCTGGTTTCCATCGATTACAAGACAGACCCGCGCTCCAGCATCATCGATGCCCTGTCTACTCTGGTGGTGAATGGCACCCAGGTGAAAATCTACGCCTGGTACGACAACGAGTGGGGCTATTCCAACCGCACCGCCGAGCTGGCACTGAAGGTGGGACGTTCATAAATGCTGACCCGGCTTGCTCCCGCCATTCGCCAGTATCTGGTGGTGACCGGCAACTACTGGGCCTTCACGCTCACCGACGGCGCCCTGCGCATGCTGGTGGTGCTGCACTTTCATGGCCTGGGCTATTCACCACTGGAGATCGCACTGCTGTTTCTGTTCTACGAGATTTTCGGCGTGATCACCAATCTGGTGGGGGGCTGGCTCGGCGCGCATCTGGGCCTTAATCGCACCATGAACATTGGCCTCGCCCTGCAGGTGGTGGCACTTGTCATGCTGCTGGTGCCTGCGGTCTGGTTGACCGTGCCCTGGGTGATGGTGGCTCAGGCGCTGTCGGGCATGGCCAAGGATCTCAACAAGATGAGTGCCAAAAGCTCGATCAAGCTGCTGGTACCCACCGGGGCTCAGGGCAGACTCTACCAGTGGGTGGCCCTTCTCACCGGCTCGAAGAACGCGCTCAAGGGCGTCGGCTTCTTCCTGGGGGGAGCACTGCTCATGTGGTTGGGTTTTGCTGGCGCTATCGCGGTGATGGCGATGGCGCTGACGCTGGTGTGGCTGCTGAGTCTGGTATTGCTCAAGCAGGATCTCGGCAAGGCGAAAAACAAGCCCAGATTCCGCGACATCCTGTCCAAAAGCCGGGCGGTCAATATTCTCTCGGCGGCGAGAATGTTCCTCTTTGGCGCCCGGGATGTCTGGTTTGTGGTGGCGCTGCCGGTGTTTCTGTCCCAGACACTGGGTTGGAATCACAGCCAGACCGGCGGCTTTCTGGCCTTGTGGGTGATTGGTTACGGCCTGGTGCAGGCACTGGCACCGCGCATTACCGGCAAGGCGTCGGGAACGGTGCCCGATGGCCGGGCCGCCACACTCTGGGCATTGATGCTGACACTGATACCGGGGTTGATTGCGCTGGCACTGACCATCGAGCTGGATCCCGCCACTGTGCTGATTGGCGGCCTGTTGCTGTTTGGTGCCGTGTTTGCCGTCAATTCATCACTGCACAGCTACCTGATCGTCAGCTATGCCGGCAGGGATGGCGTCTCGCTGGATGTGGGCTTCTACTACATGTCCAATGCCATGGGCCGCCTGCTCGGCACCGTGCTGTCGGGCTGGGTCTTCCAGTCGGCGGGACAAGGCAGCGCCGGCATCCAGGCCTGCCTGTGGGTGTCACTGGTATTCCTGCTGCTGGCAACGCTTATCTCCGTCAAGCTGCCGCGCTCGGAGCAGGCGGTCTGATACAAGGCGCTTCACGCACACAGTCGGGTTGAGTGAATCCGTTCGGGCGGTTCTGGTTATCGTGGCCGGAACCGCTTTCTGTTTATGGGTTCCGCTGTGCTCAGGTTCCCGTTTTCGGGCTTGGCAGCGGTGTGGGTCTGCCTGCTGCCTCAGGGGTTGTTGTATCCCGAGGTTGCTCCCGAGAGTCCTTGAGGGTGGATATGTCCGAGAAGACCACCATGTAGTGACTGGTCTCGCCATCGCGATCTTGAAGAGCGGAGATCGACAACCAAAGATGGCCGGGGCGTCTGTTTTTCAACCGGCTGGCGACTTCTCCCTGCCAGTATCCGGTGACGCCGACCCTTTGCCATGGACGTTGCCAGGCCTGGTCTCCCAGTGTTATCCGTAGCACGCTGGATAGCGTCATGCCGATAACCTCATCCAGACGATGGCCGGTAATATGGGTATAGGCAGGGTTGGCATAGATCAGCCGATGGGCACTATCGAACATCACGACGGCTTCCATCATGTTTTCGAGAATATTCCCGTGAAGGTGCCGTGATGTGTCGGCCTGCTGCAGGCGGGGGCCCGGAAGCTTGAGCTCCTCGATGTGCCCGGCCTGAGAAGAGCCGGGGTGGCCATGACCTGCCTGCCCGACAGACCGGCCGAGGCCGTTCAATGGCGAAGTGAGCCGTTTCAGCGTGTAAAGGGTCAGGGCGAGGGTGATCATCAAGACCAGTATCAAGGCCTGCAGGCTGTGGTAGCCATAGGTCTGTCGTAATTGCTGGAACAGGGTGTCATCGGTCAGCAGCAATAGCTGTAATTCGCTCTGCTCACCATTGATAAGCAGGGGCTGCAGACTGAAATAATGCCCCTGTACCCGGCCTCGGGGGCGCTGGCTGGACAGCGCCCGGGTAAACATATCGGCTGAAACATCGCTGTTGGTGAGGCTTGGCCCTACCGGCTTTCCGCGCAAGACCAGTTGCAGATTGATGTTCTGGGTGTCCTGTCCCAGCAAGCTTAACAGGGTCAGGTTGTCATTCAGTACCAGGCCTCCGAACAGGCTGCCTATCATTTGCCCCGAATCCGGTGACAGGACAGGATAACGCTGTATCAAGGCCGTCAAGGGGGCGGGCAAGGGAGTCAGCTCGACACCGGCCCATTTGTTATAGAAGGGGGTGTCGGCAATCAGCGTTTGCAGCCGGTGTTCCAATATGTAGAGGGGAGAGTTCATATTGGTCCAGTACTGACCCTGTCGCGTCAGTATCAGCAGGTCCAGGTATTCACCGTGATTGTGATTGAGCGTGTTCTGCAGTTGTATCCTGGCAGCGTGCCGGTCGTCACTGGCGATGATGGCGGCCAGCTCCGGCTGCTCGGCGGTGGTCGACAGCAAGCTGTCCAGGCCGCTCAGGTAGCTGTCCAGGCGGCCCTGCAACAGGCTGCCGGTCTCCTGTAATTGGTGGTTAATATTGTCATCGACCATTTTTGCCGTGCTGTGATAGGTCAGCATCAGCAAAGCCACCGCCAGCAGAAGAAATGCAGGGAGCAACACCATCAGCATAAGACTGAGCAGTTGCCTGATGCGAGGGTTATTTCGAATAACGGAAAGCATGGGCTTTGAGTCGCTCCAGTTCTGCGGTGGGGGTCTTTTGGTCTATGACGGCGAAGTCTCCACTATAGACCAGGGGTACCTGATCGGCTTTTCCTTCCTGATCGAGACGGATGGCTTCCGCGATGGCGACACCGTTATCATCGTTCATGCGCATCACGGTCAAATCCAGGCTGCCCTGGGCCAGAGCATCCAGCTCGGCGCTGCCGCCTCCCCATCCGTTGAGGATAACCTTGTCTTCCCTGTTCAGTTTTTTCAGAGCGTCGATGGCCCCGAGGGCGATATCCGTGGTACAGGCATAGATCAGGTTGATATCCGGCTTGGCCTTCAGCGCCTGCAGCACCGCCTGGCTGGCTTTTTCATGGCTCATATCAGTATAAAAAGCCTGGCGCAGGGTAAAACCGGGCTGGTTTGAGGTGAGCCGGATAAATTCGTCCCCTCTGGCCTGGCTGACATAACCCCGGGTACCGTACAGCATCAGGTAGCTGGCCTGCTCTCTGGTCATTTTGTTGATGGCATCGGTCAACAGCCGGGTGCCTTCTCCATGATCGAAGCCAACATAGAAAAACGGCTGTTTATTTCCGCGGTATTTCAGCGGGGTAGTGATATTCATCAGGATGAGTTTGGGTCGGCCACGGGCCAGAATCTTGTCTATCAGGACCCGGTGGCGCAGCGTATTCAGCGTCAGTATCAGGTAGTCGGGATCACTGCTCAGGGCCTCGGCCAGCTGCAGCTCCTGTTTCCTGTTGGTACTGGCTGGCTGGAATGAGTAGTTTTGCAGGGTAAAGGGCAGGCCTATTTCCTGCAGACGGAGGCCAAGGGTTTTCCGGTTGCGTGACCAGTAATCCGATATTTGCTGGTCCGGAATAAGCATCGCGATCTGTACCGGCCTGGCCGTTGATGAGTTCAAGGGTTCGGCGGGTTGCCGTATCCGTGCCGAAAATGCATCGGACAGCGAGCGCTGTTGTGGGAAGGCATCCAGGTATTCCTGAAAAGACCAGTAGTTCTGGTCTTCTCCCTGAGCCCAGCAGGGTATCAGCAGGCAAGTCAGTATCCAGCCGAGTAACCATCGTCTTGTCAACATGGTGTTAATCGCATAAGTGATTATTCGAATGATCGTAATCGAAAAATGGACTCATTATGATCTCTTATCCGGATTGAAACCTGAATGACGATAATGTTTTCATTTATAGCATTTTCTTTAAATCAATGTTGATTCTATCCGAAATACGAAGTCGAAGTCGGCTTCTGTTAAATTTTATAGGTCATGATATCCTGAGCCTGTTTTTTCTGACTTTACTTCCCTTGCTTATTTACCGGTGTACATCACTATGACGTTATTCGAGAACCTGCTGATACTCATTCTGCTGGTTGCTGGCAGTTCATTTTTTTCGGTATCAGAAATCGCCCTGGCCGCATCACGGAAGATGAAACTGAGATTGCTCGCCAGCGATGGTGATCCCAATGCCGAAAAAGTGCTGATGCTGCAGGAGCAACCGGGAAACTTTTTTACCGTGGTGCAGATAGGTCTCAATGCCGTGGCAATTCTGGGGGGCATTCTGGGTGAAGCCGCCTTCACACCTTTTATCACCGAATTGCTGAGGACGTTCTTTGACGGTGTCTGGATTGAAAAAACGGCGTTCTTCCTGTCATTTTTCGTGGTGACCTCGCTGTTTATTCTGTTTGCCGATCTCATGCCCAAGCGACTGGCGATGATAGCTCCGGAAAGGATCGCTATCTCTGTCGTCCGGCCGATGGCTTTTTTTATCCTGGTGCTCAAGCCACTGGTCTGGTTTTTCAACGGACTGGCCAACTTGTTTTTCCGCTTGTTCAAGGTGCCAACCATGCGCAAGGATGAAATCACGCCGGAAGACATCATCGCCATGATGGATGCAGGTGCCCAGGCCGGGGTCTTGCAGGAACAGGAACATCATCTGATCGAAAACGTGTTTGATATGGAATCTCGCACCGTCACCTCGGCGATGACCACCCGGGAAAGCCTGATTTACTTTACCCTCAACGAGAGTCAGGACAGCATCAAGGCCAAGATTGCCGAGCACCCCCATGCCAAGTTTCTGGTGTGTGAAGACAGTCTGGACAAGGTGGTCGGCTATGTGGACTCCCGTGACATTCTGATGCAGGTGTTGCACCAGCAGCCGATTTCCTTGCAAAAGGAAGGCATTATCCGTAATCCGCTGATCATCCCGGATACCCTGTCCATGTATGAGGTGCTGGAGCACTTCAAAACGGCGGGGGAAGACTTTGCCATCATCATGAACGAGTATGCGCTGGTGGTGGGTATCATCACCCTGAAGGATGTAATGAGCATTGTCATGGGTGAGCTGGTGCAGTCGCAGGAAGATAATATCGTGTGTCGAGATGCCAACTCCTGGCTGGTAGAAGGCTCGACGCCGCTGGAAGACGTGATGCGCGTACTGGATATCGACAGCTTTCCCAATGATGAAAACTACGAAACCATCGCCGGCTTCATGATGTACATGCTGCGTAAAATCCCCAAACGCACCGATTTTGTACTGCATTCGGGCTACAAATTTGAAGTGGTTGATATCGACAGTTACAAGATAGATCAGTTGCTGGTGACCAGGGTTGGCTCATATGAAGCTGTTCATGATGAGCAAATGTATTAAAAAACACCTTTTTGCTTGAGTTTTGTTCGGATGGCAAGAGAGTCGATGTTTTTATCAAAAAAGCCCTTGCGCAAAATCGGGCGGTCCCTATAATGCGCATCCACTGACACGGGGCAACACGCCAACGGTCACAAGGGTTCGAAACGAACGAAACAAAGTTTGCTTCAACGCTTGACGAACAAAACGGAATGCGTAGAATACGCATCCCTGACCTGAAACAAGGTCAACGCTCTTTAACAATATATCAAGCAAACTGTGTGGGCACTCGCAGGTAGTTGAGAAACAAAAAAA
>NZ_MDKE01000005.1 GCF_001870485.1 Oceanisphaera psychrotolerans
TTGGACAAGGCCGAAGACCGGTTATCGCTGTGGACCAAACAGCTGGTGGAGCGACGAGGCAAGCAACGCGCTGCCGTGGCCACCGCCAATAAGCTGGCACGCATTATCTGGGTCATGTTATTCCGGCAGGAGCACTACCGGGCAGCATGAACTGAAACGAAGATACAGCATTAAACCACGTTAAGCAGGAAGGAAAAGCAGCAGTAATACACCCCGATAAAACGCGATGCGGTAGACGTGTATGAGGCAACAGGTTAAACCGGCCCTTGCAAACGCCGGGTGAACCCCAGGAGTCTGAACTCCGTAGGGACGATAGGCAGCAAGGGCGCGGTTCTCATTAGGGCCAGAGTGAGCAGAAGTCTCACTCATCAAAACAGGCCGAATATACGGGTGCAGTTAATCCTGATAGCCAAAAACACGGAAACCTCACTTGCGAAAAGCGAGGTGTCCATATATGGGTTTACGGCGAGTCGGCGGAGCGGGCCCTTTGTCCGACTTTATCAGTCAGTCACGACCGAACAGCTGGCGAACTTCGGTGGTGGGGGGCGCTGTCAACAGCGAGCCGAACACATAGGCCAGGCCCGACAGGGTCAGGCTGGGCACGATGGCGTGCAATCCCAGCACCTTGATGCCGAAGCTGGTCAGCAGGCCGTAGCAGACGGCGCCGGTGACCATGGACGCCAGGGCGCCGGTGGCGTTGCCGCGCCACCAGTACAGGCCCAGCACCAGCGGCCAGAAGAAGATGGCCTGCAGGGCGCCGAACGCCAGCAGATTGAGCCAGATGATCATGTCCGGCGGGCTCAGCGCCGCCCACAGTACGATCAGTCCCAGTACCAGGGTTACCAGTCGGCTGGCGCGCTTGATGGCGGTGGGCGAGGGTGGGGTACGGCTCAGGTAGTTGAGATACAGATCCTTCACCAGGGTGGCGGAGGCCTGGATCAGCTGGGAGTCGATGGTCGACATGATGGCGGCCATGGGGCCGGCCAGAAACAGCCCGGCCACGATGGGCGGCAGCACCGTCAGCATCAGGGTCGGCATCACCTTGTCGGGTACCGTGAGTTCGGGCACCAGCACCCGACCGAGGGCGCCGGCGAAATGCATGCCGAACATCAGCAGGGCCCCCACCAGGGTGCCGATGATAATGCCCTTGTGCATGGCGCCGCTGTCCTTGTAGGCCAGGCAGCGCACCGCCGAATGGGGCAGACCGATAACGCCGAAGCACACCAGCACCCAGAACGACAGCATGAAACTGGCACCGAGAAAGCCGTCCGGCCCCCGGGGCTCTACCAGGCCCGGATCGATCTCGGCCAGGGCGGTGAACATGGCGCCGGCCCCGTCGCCCGCGTGCAATACCCCGGCCAGCAGTACCAGGGTGCCCAGCAGCATCAGCACGCCCTGTACCGCATCGGTGACCACCACGGCCCGAAAGCCGCCAATCAGGGTGTAGAGCAGCACCGTGGTGGCGAAGATGATCAGCCCCCCCTGGTAGGGCAGGCCGGTGACGGTTTCCAGCAGCCGGGCGCCACCGATGAACTGCACCACCATGGTGGCGACAAAGGCGGCGAGCAGGCCCAGTGCCGCCAGTATCACCACCAGCGGGCTGCGATAGCGGGCATAGAGCATGTCGTTGATGGTCAGCGCGTTGACCCGACGGGCGATGTGAGCGAACTGCTTGCCCAGCACGCCCAGGGTCAGCCAGACGGTGGGCACCTGGATCATGGCCAGCAGCACCCAGCCCAGCCCCATGCGATAGGCCGCACCGGGCCCGCCGATGAAGGAGGAGGCAGAGGCATAGGTGGCCACCATGGTCATGGCCAGCACAAAGCCGCCCATGGAACGGTTGCCTAGAAAGTAGTCCTGCACGAAGCTGCCTTGCTGCGGGCGACGGCTGAGCCAGAAGCCCAGTCCGATCATGACCGCCAGGTAACAGGCCAGCGGGATCAGCAATTCAAGGTTCATGGCTTGTCTCCCAGACTGCGCTCCTGGCCGGACTCGGGGTCGTCTTCCAGCATGATGTTCCTGAAGCTGAGCCGCACCATCAGTACACAGAGTCCGACAAACAGCAGCGGATTGAACAGGCAGCTCAGCACAAACCACAGCGGCCAGTCGCCCAGCATCAGCCCGGGTGGCACCGCGTAGGCGCTCAGCCACCAGCCGGCCATATACAGCAGCGCCAGCGCCACGCTCAGGCCGGCTTCCCGGCGGGCAATGGATACGATATTGGTCATCTTTGATGTTCCACAAGAAGGGGGCCGGAGAATAACAGCGGGGGCGTGCCGGGATCAACGCGGTGCGCCCGTCAGCGGCGGCAGGAGAGCCCCTGCCGCCGGTTGGCATCGTCAGCCGGCGTAACCGTCACCGGCCGCGGCGACGAAGGCCAGCTCGACCAGATAGTCGGGGTTGGCCAGTTCCGCCTTGACGCAGGCGCGGCTGGGGGCCGTATTCGGTTCGAACCAGGCATCCCAGGCGGCATTGAAGGCCGGCAGGTTGGCGAAGTCGGTCAGGTAGATGGTGACCGACAGCAGACGCGTCTTGTCGCTGTTGATCTTGGCGAGGGCCTGCTCGGCCTGGGCGAAGATCTGGGCGGCCTGGCCTTGGATGTCGGCGTCGAGGTCGGACTCGGGTACTTCGACGAAATGGGCGATGCCGTTGAATACGGTAATGTCGGACCAGCGCTGGCTGGGGTTGATGCGATGGATAGTCATACTGTCTCTCTTCAGGTGGGGGCAGAGGCGCCATTTTAACGGTAAAGGACGGCGAGGGGAAAACGCCGTCGTCACAAACAAAAACGGCGCCCGCAGGCGCCGTTTTCCATCAGCAGTGTCTTACAGACCCAGCTTCTTCTCGAGGTAATGAATATTGGTGCCGCCATTGCGGAAATTTTCATCACTCATGATTTCTTTATGCAGCGGGATATTGGTCTTGATACCTTCGATTACCAGCTCGTTCAGGGCGTGGGTCATGCGGGCGATCGCGATGTCGCGGTTTTCGCCGTAGCAGATCAGCTTGCCGATCATGGAATCGTAGTAGGGCGGTACCTTGTAGCCGGCATAAATGTGGGAATCCCAGCGCACACCCAGGCCACCCGGAGAGTGGAAGCGGGTGATCTCGCCCGGACTCGGCACGAAGCTCTTCGGGTCTTCGGCGTTGATCCGGCACTCGATGGCGTGGCCACGAACCATGACCTGCTCCTGGGTGATGGACAGGGGCAGACCGGCGGCGACGCGCAGCTGCTCCTTGATCAGATCGACCCCGGTGATCATCTCGGTAACCGGATGCTCTACCTGGATACGGGTGTTCATTTCGATGAAATAGAACTCGCCGTTTTCATACAGGAACTCGAAGGTACCGGCGCCACGGTAGCCGATATCGACACAGGCCTTGCAGCAGCGATCGCCGATAAACTTGCGCATTTCGGCGGTAATGCCCGGGGCCGGCGCCTCTTCCACTACCTTCTGGTGGCGGCGCTGCATGGAGCAGTCCCGCTCGGCCAGATGGATGGCCTTGCCCTGACCGTCGGCCAGAACCTGGATCTCGATATGGCGCGGGTTTTCCAGGAATTTTTCCATGTACACCATGTCGTTGCCGAAGGCTGCACCCGCCTCGGCCTTGGTCATGGCGATGGATTTCTCCAGCTCGCTTTCGTTGCGTACCACGCGCATGCCGCGACCACCGCCGCCACCGGCGGCCTTGATGATCACCGGATAGCCAATGCGCTTGGCGATGGTGGCGTTTTTCTTGGCATCGTCACCGATGGGGCCATCGGAGCCGGGCACACAGGGCACGCCGGCTTTCTTCATGGACTCGATCGCGGACACTTTGTCGCCCATCAGGCGAATGGTGTCGCCCCGGGGACCGATGAACACGAAGCCGGACTTCTCGACCTGGTCGGCAAAGTCGGCATTTTCTGCCAGAAAGCCGTAACCCGGGTGAATGGCGACCGCATCGGTCACTTCGGCCGCGGCGATGATGGAGGGAATGTTCAGGTATGACTGATGGGACTGATTGCCACCGATACAGATGGACTCGTCCGCCAGCAGTACATGCTTGAGCTCACGGTCGGCGGTGGAATGTACCGCGACCGTCTTGATCCCGAGTTCTTTACAGGCGCGCAGGATCCGCAGGGCAATTTCACCGCGGTTGGCGATGACTACTTTATCCAGCATGAGAATTCCTTATTCGATGATGAACAGCGGCTCGTCGAACTCGACCGGCTGGCCATTGTCGATCAGGATGGCCTTGATCACGCCGGACTTGTCGGCTTCGATCTGGTTCATCATTTTCATGGCTTCAACGATGCACAGGGTGTCACCGGCATTCACGGTCTGGCCGACTTCGGCAAAGTTCTTGGCGCCGGGGCTGGAGGCGCGGTAGAAGGTACCGACCATGGGGGAACGCATGACATGACCGCTCATTGCCGGGGCGGCGGCTTCGGCGGCCGGGGCAGCAGGTGCGGCCGGTGCAGCAGCAGGTGCGGCCGGGGCCGGAGCGGCTTGCATCTGATACTGGGGCTGCATGACCTGGCCGGGGTTACCGTAACGGCTGATGCGAACGGATTCTTCGCCTTCGGAAATTTCCAGCTCGGCGATGCCGGATTCTTCTACCAGTTCGATCAGTTTCTTGATTTTACGAATATCCATGAGCGTTCTCTTGTTATGTTAGTACTGTGCTGATGAGTTAACGACGGGTCAGATGACGAGCCGCCGCTTCCAGGGCAAATTCGTAACCATCGGCGCCGAAGCCACAAATCACCCCCACCGCCTTGTCGGCCAGGTAAGAGTGATGGCGGAAAGGCTCACGGGCATGCACATTCGACAGGTGCACCTCGATAAAGGGGATGTTAACCCCCAGCAGGGCATCTCGGATGGCAACGCTGGTGTGAGTGAAGGCGGCGGGATTGATGATGATGAAATCCTGCCTGCCATAGGCCTGGTGGATGGCGTCGATCAGTTGATGTTCCGCATTGGATTGCAGGTGACTGAGTTCGATATCGCGCTCGGCTGCCTGTTCGGTCAGGCGGGCAACGATGTCGTTCAGGCTGTTCTGACCATAGATGCCGGGTTCGCGCTGGCCCAGAAGATTAAGATTGGGTCCGTTCAGCAACAGAATTCGGAATTTATCGGTCATTATGCGGCAATCCTCGTCAATCTTGCGGTTTAACATCGAGCAATAGGGAGCCTAGCCGTTTTTACCCATTACTGGCAAATAAAATCGTACGGTTCGACCCAGCGCGCCCAATTATAGTGATTTCGTGAAAATTGGCAGCAATTTACTGGTCTAATCACTGATCGCGGCCTGAAGCCCGGTAATGGTGACTGCCTTCCGGTATCGGGTGCGGTCGGGATGATACCGCCAAGACGCAATGTAGCGAGTGAAGGCCGTGGGTGCGACAGCTTCGGTCATGCAGTTGCAGGTTCGATCGGGGTGGCCGGATGGGCGGGAGTTCGGAGTCGTGGTGGCAACAACGCCGCCCGCAGGCGGCGTTTAATGGGTTAATGCCGTGTCGGTCAGGCGACCCGGCTGCGTTCCTCGATCAAGCGGTCAACCACGGCCGGATCGGCCAGGGTAGAGGTATCGCCCAGAGAGTCGGTCTCGCCGGTGGCAATCTTGCGCAGAATACGGCGCATGATCTTGCCGGAGCGGGTCTTGGGCAACCCTTCGGCCCAGTGGATGATGTCCGGGGTGGCGATGGGGCCGATTTCCTTGCGTACCCAGTCTTTCACCTCCTTGTGCAACTCGGCGGTGGGGATTTCGCCGGCGTTGAGGGTGACGTAGGCGTAGATACCCTGGCCCTTGATCTCGTGAGGCACGCCCACCACCGCCGCTTCGGCGATTTTCGGGTGGGCGACCAGTGCCGATTCAATTTCGGCGGTGCCCATGCGGTGACCGGACACGTTCAGCACGTCGTCTACCCGGCCGGTGATCCAGTAATAACCGTCTTCGTCACGACGGGCGCCGTCACCAGTGAAATAGGTGCCAGGGAAGGTCGAGAAGTAGGTCTGCTCGAAGCGGTCGTGATCACCGTAGATGGTGCGCATCTGGCCGGGCCAGGAGTCCAGGATCACCAGATTGCCGTCGGTGACGCCGTCGAGCACGGTGCCTTCGCCATCCACCAGCGCCGGCTGCACGCCGAAGAAGGGGCGGGTGGCGGAGCCGGGCTTGAGATCGGTGGCACCGGGCAACGGGGTGATCAGGATGCCGCCGGTCTCGGTCTGCCACCAGGTATCGACGATGGGGCAACGCTCGTCACCGATCACCCGGTAGTACCATTCCCAGGCTTCCGGGTTGATGGGTTCGCCCACCGAACCCAGCACGCGCAGGCTGGTACGGCTGGTGTTCTCCACCGCTTCGTCACCCTTGGCCATGAAGGCACGGATGGCGGTGGGCGCAGTATAGAGAATGTTGACCTGATGCTTGTCGACGATCTGCGCCATGCGGTTGGTCTTGGGATAGTTGGGCACGCCCTCGAACAGCAGGGTGGTCGCGCCGTTGGCGAGGGGGCCATAGATCAGGTAGCTGTGGCCGGTGATCCAGCCCACGTCGGCGGTACACCAGTAGACGTCACCCTCGTGGTAGTCGAAGACGTACTTGAAGGTCATGGCCGCATACACCAGGTAGCCACCGGTGGTGTGCAACACGCCTTTGGGGGTGCCGGTGGAGCCGGAAGTGTAGAGGATAAACAGCGGATCTTCGGCGGCCATTTCCGTGGGCGGACAATCGGCGCTGGCCTCCGCCGTGGCTTCGTGCCACCAGATATCTCTGGACTCGTGCCAGGCAATATCGCCACCGGTACGGCGATAGACGATCACCGCGTCGACGGTTGTAACCTTGGGATTGGCCAGGGCCAGATCCACGTTGGCCTTGAGCGCCACGGTGCGGCCGCCACGCAGGCCTTCGTCGGCGGTGATCACCACCTTGGCCCGGGAGTCGGCGATGCGGCTGGCCAGAGCGTCGGGAGAGAAGCCGCCGAATACCACCGAATGCACGGCGCCGATGCGGGCACAGGCCAGCATGGCCACGGCGGCTTCCACCACCATCGGCATGTAGATGCTGACCACGTCACCTTTTTTCACGCCCTGAGCCTTCAATACGTTGGCAAAGCGGCACACCTGTTCATGCAGTTCGCGAAAGGTGACGTTCTTGTCGTCGTAAGGGCTGTCGCCTTCCCAGATGATGGCCACGTCGTCCGCCTTGGTAGCCAGATGACGGTCGATACAGTTGGCGGACAGGTTAAGAGTACCGTCTTCAAACCACTTGATGCTGATGTGGCCGGGATCGTAAGAGGTGTTCTTCACCTTGGTATAGGGTTTGATCCAGTCGAGGATTTTGCCCTGTTCGCCCCAGAATCCCTCCGGGTTGTCGATGGATTGCTGATACAGGGCCTGATAGCTGGCATTGTCCAGCAAGGCATCCTTGGCAATGTGTGCTTTTACCGGATGAACCTTGACTTCACTCATTCTTCCACTCCTTGGTGCGGTAACCATTCGTTAACAAGGTGACCCATAAGGTCGCTTGAATCAATTAGACTTTTGGCTAGAAAGTAACAACATGGCAATACTATACAATCACTTGTTGCGCCTGTGTTTATTATTCTTTTTGAATGTTGTTGCTTTTGCTGGTGATTTTTCCGGGTGAGCTGTGTCTGCTGATGGTTTTTCGCGCCGGGAGAGCCGGCGCGCATGCTTTTCTCTGCGTACGAATTACAGCAGCAGTTGCTCGGCAAAATAAATCACGATCAGGTAGCGCAGCCCCTTGCCGATGAACACCAGCAGCACGAACAGCGCCAGCCGTACCCGCATGATGCCGGCGATAAAGGTCAGGGCATCGCCGCCCACCGGCGCCCAGGCCAGCAGCAGCGACCAGACTCCGAAACGTTGAAACCAGCGTTGGGCCCGCTCCAGCTGTTTGTCCTTGATGGGAAACCAGCGCTTGTGTCGGTAATGCAGCAGGTATTTGCCCAGCCACCAGTTGATGACCGAACCCAGGGTGTTGCCGACGCTGGCCAGGGCCCACAGCAGCATGGCGGCATCGGGCTGGCGGGTCAGCACCGCCGCCAGCACCACCTCGGAATAAAAGGGCGCTATGGTGGCGGCGATCAGGCTGCTGGCAAACACCAGCACATAATCAATCATAGAGTCGCTCGGGTCTGGCTGTCCGGGCCAGCCGGACCAGGGTGCGGAAGATGGCGCGCTGATGGCCGAGATAGGGCAGGTATTCCGGATGCCACTGCACTCCCAGCATATAGTGAGGATCCTGGCTTCGGCTTTCTATTGCCTGTACAAAACCGTCCAGATCCCGGGCCACTATGCTCAGCCCCTCACCCAGGCGATCGACGGCCTGATGATGCAGGCTGTTGATGCGCCAGCGTGGTTGGCGAATGATGTCATGCAGCCGGCCCTGGCCACAGCCGATGGCGGTCTTGCGTGGCAGGGGGGTGCGTCGGTTGGAGGTATGGCGGCGCAACGGCCGGATATCCGAATGCAGGGAGCCGCCGAGCACCACGTTGATCAGCTGAGCACCGCGGCAGATGCCGAGCAACGGCAACTGGGTATCCAGCGCATGTTCGATCAGTTCTATTTCGAAGGCGTCCCGTTCGGGATCGGCGGGGGCCCGGCCGGTGTCATCGCCGTACAGCGCGGCGTCGATGTCATCGCCGCCACCGATGATCAGCCCCTGCAGCTTGTCCCGCTTGTGGGGCAGGAAGGTGGCGGGGGTCAGCCGCAACGCCCGGCCACCGGCCAGAAAAATGGCCAGCCGGGTAGCCCACCAGGCCAGTGGCAGCCGGCTGTCGGGGCCGGTTACGCCAATCAGCGGAGCCAAGGCGTGACCTTGAGCTTCCAGGGATCGAGAAAGTCGGGCGTCATGCTGTCCAGGTGAGCGGCATAGTGTCGGCACAGCTGTTCCAGCCGGCCTTCATCGTTGGCCAACGCTTCTACCTGCAGCCATCCTGCCCAGGCGTGCTGCAACGACCAGAGTGGGTTGTCGATATCGGAGTTGGGCAGCCGGTAGTGCAGGGTGGGCCGCTTGTTGACCTTGTCATCCTGTACCACCTCCTGCACCCGGGCTTCGTTGTGCCAGGCCAGCATGGGCAGCAAATCCAGCGATCGATTGCGGCTGGGATTGGCGGCCAGGTAGTCTTCGCTGAACTGTGACAAATCGGGCCAGTAGTCGGGGTCGATCACCCGTCGGCTGTAGTCCTTGGCGAAACCGCGGATATAGGGCGACAGCTTGCGGGCGGCAACGATGTCTTCGTGCTGCTCCAGCCAGTCGTGCAGACACAGGTAGGCCTTGAAATAGCGCAGCAGGGTGACGCCGTCGGTGTCCGGCAGTTCGGGATTCAGGTGCAGGCCAAAGGCGTAATGCAGGGCGTGGCGGGTACCCTTGGCACCGCTGGCGCGCAGTCGCTCGAACAGCGGCGTCAGGCTGTCGAGCCGGGACAGTGGCAGTGGCGGGCTGACCAGCTCCAGCGGTACCACTTGAAAGGCCAGGGTGCCCAGCAGTTCGGTGGCGGCCTGCTCCAGTTCACCCGGAGGTTGCCGGAGCTGAACCCGGGCCAGCCGCTTGAGATAATCGAAGTCCAGCTCGGCCCTGAAGAGGCCGAGCGAGGTGTCGATTTCGATTTCGTACTCCGACCGGGGGAGCAGGTGACCATCCAGTTGTTCGGCCACCAGCCCGGCCAGCCGGGTCAGTGGCAGGCCGTTCAGTTCCAGCTCGACGCCGAGGCGGCGTTCCTGGCCTGAGGCCGTGTGTCTGTGTTCGGGTAAGCTGAATGCCATGGTCGGGCTCCTGTCGGTTAACCGGACTGTTGCTGCCACCAGTAAAGCGCAAAGCCGGCCCAGCTCAGGGCAAGCAACAGCCAGGGGAGCCAGGACGAGCGGGCGGGTGCCGGCATCGGCTGGTCGACGCCGTGGTCGGCCTCGGTACCCGCATCAGTGTCTTGTGGTGGCTGGCGGCTCTGCTGCTTTCTGGCCTTGTCGGCGGCACGGGCACGGGCCTTGTGCTGCTTCTTGTACTCTTCTATGCCTTTCTGAATGCCCTGCGCGATGAGCCGGGTCTGTTCCTTGGTCTGGCCCGGACGCTGGGTCGCCCTGGCGACACGCTCGGCCTCCTCCCGGGTCTTGGGCGAGGGATTGCTCTTGCGGTTCTTGTTAAAAGCCATTATTGCGCCACCATTACTGCGCCACATTGTTGAGATAATGGATATCCATGCTGAACATGGCCAGCAACAGCGCGGCGGCGGCGGCGTAGAAACCGAAGGGGTCCTTTTTTTCGCAGCCGTCGACAAAGGGCGGCAGCCAGTCGATCAACAACTGGTTGGCCAGCTCGCGCTGCTGGTCCAGCAGCGCGATGCGTTCGGCTTCGTCGTCGGAGGTGGCGGCAGCCTGGGCCAGGGTGGCCATCATTTCCAGCTGGTTGCAGGCGTTGAGCGGATCGTCGTCCTCTAGGCGGGTACCGTGCTGGTGCAGCAAGATGCTCATCATGATCATCGCCTCGTCTTCCGGTTGAGTCAGCGACGAGGTGTCGAGCAGCGAAGGCTGATCAAACAGGCGGCGATAGTGTTCGCTCAATTCGGCCTGGGGCTGAGCCAGTTGCAGTACCCGACCGGCTTGCCGGCGAAAGGCTTCGGCGGCCTCGTGCAGCGGATCCAGGGTAGCCAGACTGTCGAGGAAGGCATGCATGTCATAACCATCGAATTCGCAGATCTCGTCGTCGGCCAGCGGGGCGGCAAACAGGGCGGTAAACCAGTGATAAAGCTCGGCACGACGGTGCGAAGTAACCATGAAATCTTGCATATTCTCCTCAACGGCTCCTGAGGGCCGGTCTAGCGACTAAAGCATCCATTCTATCGGGTTTAACGGCTATATCTACCCCGATTCCGGTGAACGTGGTGCTGTTTCGGTGTTGCATTCCCTTCAACTTTTTGTAAAATTTTCAACTTAAAGATAAATAAATGTTGTTAACTGGCGTCCGGGGCTAGGCCGAACCCGGCCTAAAGGGTAAACTCGGGATTTCAGTAAACACCCCCATGTGAGTCAGGAGAGACGGATGTTAAAGCGTGACATGAATATCGCCGATTATGATCCTCAGCTGTGGCAGGCCATCTGTGATGAAACCCAGCGTCAGGAAGAGCACATCGAGCTGATTGCTTCCGAGAACTACACCAGCCCGCGCGTGATGCAGGCTCAGGGTTCTCAGTTGACCAACAAGTATGCCGAAGGCTATCCGGGCAAGCGTTTCTATGGCGGCTGTGAATATGTCGACATCGCCGAAGAACTGGCCATCGAGCGCGCCAAGCAGCTGTTTGGTGCAACCTACGCCAACGTACAGCCGCACTCCGGCTCCCAGGCCAACTCCGCCGTGTTCATGGCGCTGGTCAAGCCCGGCGATACCGTCATGGGCATGAACCTGGCTCACGGTGGTCACCTGACTCACGGCTCTCCCGCCAACTTCTCCGGCAAGATGTACAACATCGTGCCTTACGGCATCAACGAAGCCGGCGTGATCGATTACGAAGAAATGGAGCGTCTGGCGGTCGAACACAAGCCGAAGATGATCATCGGTGGTTTCTCTGCCTTCTCCGGCATCGTCGACTGGGCGCGCATGCGTGAAATCGCCGACAAGGTCGGCGCCTGGTTCATGGTGGACATGGCCCACGTTGCCGGTCTGATTGCCGCCGGTCATTACCCGAGCCCGCTGGCTCACGCTCACGTGGTAACCACCACTACCCACAAGACCCTGGCCGGCCCCCGTGGCGGTCTGGTGCTGTCTGCCGCCAACAACGAAGAGCTGGAGAAAAAGCTGAACTCCGCGGTCTTCCCCGGTGGCCAGGGCGGCCCGCTGATGCACATCATCGCTGCCAAGGCCGTTGCCTTCAAGGAAGCGATGGAGCCCGAGTTCAAGGAATACCAGGGTCAGGTGCTGAAGAACGCCCAGGCCATGGCCGATGCTTTCCAGCAGCGCGGTTACAAGGTGGTTTCCGGCGGTACTCACAACCACCTGTTCCTGCTCGACCTGATCGACAAGGACATCACCGGTAAGGAAGCCGACGCCGCCCTGGGCCGCGCCTTCATTACCGTGAACAAGAACGCCGTGCCCAACGATCCGCGCTCTCCGTTCGTGACCTCCGGTATCCGTATCGGTACCCCGGCGGTGACCCGTCGTGGCTTCAAGGAAGCCGACGTACGCGAGCTGGCCGGCTGGATCTGTGACGTGTTGGACAACATCAACGACGACGCCACCATCGCCCGGGTGAAAGAGCAGGTGCTGGAAATCTGCCGTCGCCATCCGGTTTATGCGTAATTGCATACTGGTTGATGAATGAGAAAAACGGGGTCTTCGGACCCCGTTTTTGTACCCGGTCACAAACCAAGTTACAGCCGTGTTTCATTCTGGCAATCTGATGCCTGCTTATTTACACTAACGACCGAATTCAGCCCATGGAGGCGCCATGCACTGTCCCTTCTGTCACGCAACCGAAACCAAGGTCATCGACTCCCGCCTGGTGGGAGAAGGTTTGCAGGTGCGCCGTCGGCGGGAATGCAACGCCTGCAAGGAGCGCTTTACCACCTTCGAGAGCGCCGAACTGGTCATGCCAAAGGTGATCAAGACCACCGGTATTCGTGAGCCTTTCAACGAAGACAAGCTGGAAGCGGGTATGCAGCGGGCGTTGGAAAAACGCCCGGTCAGCACCGAAGCCATCGAGCAGGCGGTCAGCCACATCAAGTCCCAGTTGCGCGCCACCGGCGAGCGAGAAGTCAAATCAGAACTTATCGGCAACCTGGTGATGGAAGAGCTGAAACAGCTCGACAAGGTAGCCTATATCCGTTTCGCCTCCGTTTATCGCTGTTTCGAAGACTTGCGCCAATTCGGCGAGGAAATAGCCCGACTGGAGCAATGAGTGTTTAATTCCGAAGATGCGCGCTGGATGTCCCGGGCGCTTGAACTGGCCCGGCGCGGGCGCTTTACCACCAGCCCCAACCCGTCGGTGGGCTGCGTTATCGTGCAAAACGGCATCCTGGTGGGCGAAGGCTATCACCAGCAAGCCGGCGGCCCCCACGCCGAGGTCTTTGCCCTGCGTCAGGCTGGCCCCGCGGCCAGAGGCGCCACCGCCTATGTGACCCTCGAACCCTGTTCCCATCACGGTCGTACCCCGCCCTGCGCTCAGGGGCTGATCGATGCCGGCGTGGCGCGGGTGGTGGCGGCCTCGGTGGATCCCAACCCCCGGGTGGCCGGTCGTGGTCTGGCCATGCTGACCGATGCTGGCATCGACGCCGAGGCCGGGCTGATGAGTGAGGCGGCCGAGGCCATCAATACCGGTTTCATGCACCGCATGCGCACCGGACTGCCCTTTGTCACCGTCAAGCTGGCCGCCAGCCTGGACGGCCGCACCGCCCTGGCCAACGGCGAAAGCAAGTGGATCACCGGTCCCGCCGCCCGTCGTGACGTACAACGTCATCGCGCCCTGAGCTGCGCCACCCTGTCCGGCGCCGATACGGTGCTGACCGACGATGCCAGCCTCAATGTACGCTGGGACGAATTGCCCGAGTCGGTGCAGGCAGGCTATTCGGAAGCCGGGAGCGCTGCATCGGCGTTACGCCAGCCGCTGCGGGTGATCATCGATACCCGCAATCGTCTGACCCCCGGTCTCAAGCTGTTCGCCCAGCCCGGCCCGATACTGTTGCTGCGCGGAGAAATCACCGGCGGCCTGGGCGAGCAGGTGGAAGAATGCGTGCTGCCATTGGCAGACAATGGCCGGCTCGACCTGCCGCTGTTGCTGGCCGAGCTGGGCCGCCGTCAGGTTAATCACCTGTGGGTAGAAGCGGGGGCTCGCCTCAGTGGTGCCCTGCTGAGCGCGGCACTGGTGGGCGAACTGGTGTTGTATCAGGCGCCCAAATTGATGGGGACTGCCAGCCGCGGGCTGTTCGAGCTGCCTGAACTGACCGCCATGAGCCAGGTGCCGGAGCTTGAGTGGCGTGACTGCCGCCGGGTGGGCACCGATCTTAAACTGACCGCAAGGGTAAAAAACTGATGTTTACCGGAATAGTGGAAGCCACAGGCATACTGGCCGACATTCGCCGCCAGGGTAATGAGTCGGTGATCCGTATTCATTGCCCCCGGCTGGACCTGTCGGATGTGAAGCTTGGCGACTCCATCGCCACCAACGGCGTCTGTCTGACCGTGACCGAGCTGGGCACGGATTACTACTGTGCCGATGTGTCCGGCGAAACCATCGACCGTACCGGTTTTGCCGGCTATCGCACCGGTCAGGCGGTAAATCTGGAAAAAGCGCTGCTGGCCACCAGCCGGCTGGGCGGCCATATCGTGTCCGGCCATGTGGACGGGGTGGGCAGGATCACCCGCCGCTCGGTACTGGGCAGCAGCATAGAGCTGTGGGTCGAGGCGCCCGCCGGCCTGGCGCGTTATATCGCCGAAAAAGGCTCCATTACCGTGGACGGCATCAGCCTCACGGTCAACGATGTGGACGGCGCGGCCTTTAAACTGACCCTGGTGCCCCATACATTAAAGGAAACCACCCTCGACAACTGGCGGCCGGGCCGTCAGGTAAACCTTGAGGTGGATATTATTGCCCGCTATCTTGAACGTCTGCTGACCGCTGCGTCCGAGCCGCAACAGGGTGGACTGACGCTGGCGACCCTGGCCGCCAGCGGTTTTGTGAAATAAGCGGTCTCGTTAGATTACAAGGGAGAACCCCATGGCTTTAAGCAGTACCCAGGAAATCATCGACGATATCCGTCAGGGCAAAATGGTCATCCTGATGGACGATGAAGACCGGGAAAACGAAGGTGACTTGATCATGGCTTCCGAGCACGTGCGCCCGGAAGACATCAATTTCATGGCCAAATACGGCCGGGGCCTGATTTGCCTGACCCTGACCGAAGCCCGTTGCCGCCAGCTGGATATTCCCCAAATGGTCAGCCGCAACACCGAGCAGTTTTCCACCGCTTTTACCGTCTCGATCGAGGCCGCGGCAGGGGTAACGACCGGCATTTCCGCCGCCGACCGCGCCCATACGGTACAGACCGCCGTGGCCAAGGAAGCCAAGCCTGCGGATCTGGTGCAGCCGGGGCATATCTTTCCGCTCAAGGCCCAGAACGGTGGGGTGCTGACCCGTGCCGGTCATACCGAGGCCGGCTGTGATCTGGCGCGGCTGGCCGGCCTGGAGCCCTCGTCGGTCATCGTCGAGATCCTCAATGAAGACGGCACCATGGCCCGTCGCCCGGATCTGGAAGTCTTCGCCGAACAGCACGGTATCAAGCTCGGTACCATCGCCGATCTCATCGAATACCGTAACCAGAACGAAACCACCATCGAGCAGGTGGCGCGTTGCAATCTGCCCACCGAATACGGTGACTTCGAGCTGGTGACCTTCCGCGACACCATCGACAATCAGGTGCATTTCGCGCTGAAAAAGGGCGAGATCAAACCCGAGGTACCGGCACTGGTGCGGGTGCATATCCACGATATGTTCACCGACGTTCTGATGACCGACCGTCACTCGGCCCGGACCTGGCCGCTGGGCAAATCGATGGCCCGCATCGCCGATGAAGGCGGTGTACTGGTGATACTGGGACGGGAAGAAACCCCGGATCACCTGTTGTCGCTGGTACGCCAGTTCGAGGCGGTGGACCGCGGTGAACGTCTCGAAGGTGCCAAGCGCCAGGGCACTTCCCGCCGGGTCGGCGTTGGCTCGCAGATACTGCAGGCCATGGGTGTCGGCAAGATGAAGCTGCTCAGTTCGCCCAAGCGCTACCATGCACTGTCCGGCTTCGGCCTGGAAGTGGTCGATTACATCATCGACTGATCAGCTGTATCGGCTGCCGCCCCCCGGGCGGCAGTTTTCTTTATCTTGCCGTTTTTTCGCCTGCTTCCTTCTTCCTGTTCATCCTGCCTCGGTACGATCATCCCGGTGTTATCTTCACCATCGATAAGCACTGCCGGAACCGATTCAAATAAATCCGCCTGTTCAGGGCGAGTAATTCGTTACAATCTGTCGCCTTTTCTGGTTATTGGATTGAGTTTTCATGCCGTTGCGTCAACAATAGCGAACAGAGCGAAGGGAATAACGACAGTAAAAGAGCAAAGGGAAAACAATGGCTATCTGGGGCAGGGGACTGCGCGCTAAATCCATATGGGCACTGTTGATCGCCTGCCTGCTGGCCTTTATTCCGGCGGGCGGCATCGGCTGGCAGGTGATGGCCGGGGTGCAGGAACATTTTGGCAAGGCCTATGCCCGCAATTTTACCCAGCTTAACCGGCAGAACATTCTGGTGCCGCTGTCCCGGGATCTGGCGCTGGCCCGGCGTTTTGCCGACTCGGTGCTCATGCGGCAATGGTTGCAGAACGAGCACGACGAGCAGAACAAAACCCTGCTGTTTCGTGAGGCCGAGGCTTTGCCGAGGACTTCAGCAGTCATTCCTTCTTCGTGATCGGCGCCGAGTCACGCGGCTATTACTACCATGATCCCGATACCCCTCTCAGCCGCGAACCGCAATATCGGCTCAATCCCGACAATCCCGACGACCGCTGGTTTTTCAATACACTGGCCAGCGGCGACAGGTTCAACATCAATGTCAACAGAGATACCCGTCTGGAAACGACCCGGGTCTGGCTGAACGTGCTGGTGCAAGAGCAGGGCCGGGTGCTCGGGCTGGCCGGCACCGGTATCGATTTGACCCGTTTTATCGAGCACTTTATCAACACCGATGAGGCCGGCGTCACGCCGATGATCATCGACGAGCAAGGCGCTTTTCAGGCGCACCCGGACAGCACGCTGATTGCCCTGGGCTCGGCCACCGGTGCCGATGCCGAGCGTCGAACCTTGCCGGCTCAGCTTGCCGATACCGGCCAGCGGCAACGGTTGCAGGAATTGATGGCACAAGCCAGGGCGGAGCCCGACAGCGTCGGCATCGACTGGCTTACCCTGAGCGGGCGGCGTCAGTTGCTGGCCCTCAGCTTCATGCCCGAACTCGGCTGGTATGTGGTGACGGCGGTCGATCCCGGCGCCGCCCGGGTGCTGGAGGAGGGCTGGATCAATACGGCCCTGCTGGCCTTTGTGATGATGCTGGCGGTGTTGCTGCTGGCGCTGGCCTATGCGGTTGAACGACTGATGCTGACCCCGCTGCGACGGTTGCAGGGCTCGGCCACCGCCATTGCCCAGGGGCGTTATGATGTTGCTTTGCCGCCGCCATCGGGGGACGAAATCGGTGATCTCAGTGCCGCCTTCGGGGTGATGGCAAGCAAGGTGCAGGCCCATACTGCAGAGTTGGAACAGAAGGTGCGCAGCCGTACTCACGAGCTGGAAGAAGCCAACCAGAAAATGCGTCTGGCGAACCAGCAGATCAACGATTCCATCGATTATGCCAGCCTGATCCAGCGGGCCATTCTGCCGGATCACCAGCTGACCCAGATGCTGGGCGAACATCATTTCGTACTCTGGCATCCGCGTGATGTGGTGGGCGGCGATTTCTATATCTTTCACCCCGGCGAGCGGGGACGCTTTCTGGTCGGCGTGGTGGACTGCGCCGGCCACGGGGTGGCGGGCGCGCTGATGACCATGCTGGCGCGGGCGGCGCTGGATCATGCCATTCGCGAGCAGGGGATAGACTCACCGGCGTCTATACTGCGACTGGCCGATCAGATCCTGAAAGGCATGCTGCAGGACGGCGAGTTGCCGCGCGGGCTGGCGACCAACATGGACGTGGGCCTGGCCAGTGTGGTTCCGGACCGGCAGCAACTGGTTTTTTCCGGTGCCAAGATGTCGCTCTATCACAGTGATGGGGAGCGGGTGGAAGAGCTCAAGGGCAGCCGGCGAACCCTGATGGATCGCCGGGACGCCTATTTTGAAGATCAAGTGATTGAACTGCAGCGCGACCATATTTATTACCTGGCCACCGATGGATATCTGGATCAGGCCGGCGGCAGCAAGGGCTTTGGGCTGGGCAGCAGCCAGTTCCGCGAGCTGTTGCTGACCCATTCACGCCTGCCGCTGGCAGAGCAGGCCAGGGCGCTCAAGCAGGCACTGGATGATTACCGGGGTACGCATCCGCAGCGGGACGACATGACCCTGCTCGCGTTTAAAGTCGATTCGTTTAAATAAGGATATTGATATGCTGTCCATTGACCTGCTGTCGATAAGAGAACAGTTTAATCAGAATCAGATACTATTGTGTTTCAACGGACCTATTTCCCGCAGTCTGATTGAAGAAATAGGTAATGCGCTGAAAAACTACCTGCAGGCGGAGAAGGCGCTTCCCGCTGCGGCGATGGACGTGTTCGGGGTTTACATCGAACTGACCCAGAATATCCGCCACTACGCCACCCGCGCGGCATACTCTGAAACCGAAGGGTCGGCCACGGTGGTGGTGGCCCGCAGCGACGAAGGCCACTATATGGTACTGGCCGGTAACCAGGTAGAACTGGATGATGGTCGGGCCCTGTGCCGTCGCATCGAGCAACTGGCCGAGATGGATAAAGCCGAGTTGAAGGCGGCTTACAAGACCCAGCTACGTCAGCCTCGAATGACGAACGACCATAGTGGCGCCGGGCTGGGTCTGCTCGATGTGGCTCGCAAGTCGTCTCGTCCGATGGCGGCGAAACTGGTCGAGACCGGTGAGGGCCGGGGTTTTTTCAGTCTGTTGGCGGTGATATGAGCACGAAATCGGAAGCGGTTATGAAGTCATTAAACATTACTGGTAGTCAGTCTACCCCCACCATTTTCTGCGACCCGGACAGCGGCGTGATGACGATGCAGGGGGACTCGTATCCCGAAAACTCGTTCGAGTTCTTCGGGGAAGTGATCGAATGGGTCGAACAGTTTCTGCATCACTCCGAGATACCGCTGCAACTGGAACTGCGGCTGATTTACATGAATACCAGCAGCGTCAAGGCGATGATGGACATCTTCGATATGCTGGAAGCGGCCTTTGGGCGGGGGCGCGAGGTCAGGGTGCGCTGGTGTTACGACCCGGATAACGAGCGGGTGGTGGAGCTGGCCGAAGAATTCAAGGAAGACTGTACCTTTCCCTTCGATATCGTACCTCATGACTGACCGGCTCCCTGACGATACCGAACTGGAGCGGCTGCTGGCGGATCCCGAACACCGGGATAACCCGCTGCTCCCGCTGCTCAGCCTGTTACTGGAGCGGGACAGGGAACAGCGAGCCCGGTTGGAACGGTTGCTGCGCATTTCCGACTGCAGCTACGACATGGCCCGCGGTCAGACTCAGGATCTGTTGCAGCAATACGACAGGCAATTGCGGCGGCTGGAAAAAATTACCCGCATCTCCGACCGTTATCAGCGCAACCTGCTCGAGCTTAACGAGCAGCTGAAAAAAGCCGCACTGCGGGATCCGCTGACCGGGCTGGCCAATCGACGACTGCTGATGGAGCGGCTGCACGAGGAGCTGGAGCGGTGCCGCCGAGGCAGAGAGCCATTCACTCTGGTGATGCTGGACGCCGATCATTTCAAGCGCATCAACGACGCCTTCGGTCATGATATGGGGGATCGGGTGCTGTGCATGATGGCCGATACCATTTCCCGGCAACTGCGCGATTACGATCTCTGTGCGCGCTGGGGCGGCGAGGAATTCATGCTGTTGTTGCCCAATACCGGACTGGAGCAGGCGACCAGTATGGTGGAAAGGGTCATGGAGGCGGTACGAGCCCTGCGACTGGAGGGAGACGAGCAGATCCAGCTCAGCGTCAGTGCAGGGCTGAGCACCTACCGCCCCGATGAAGCTATTGATCTCACCATCTACAGGGCAGACAGTGCACTGATCCGGGCCAAGCAGAATGGGCGGGATCGGTTGCAGGTGGCGCAACGCTAGTTGTCGCCGCGTTTTCATCGACACCGCATACGGATTGATAGCAAATGGCAACACGACTGGGACCGAGCAATTTTATCTACATGCCCTGGAAAAACGGCGGCGGCGTCACCCGGGAGCTGTATCGTCTGCCCGGTGAGCCGGGTACCGATTTCGGCTTGCGGGTGTCGATGGCCCGTGTGGGGCAAAGTGGCCCCTTTTCTTTCTTTCCCGGCATCGACCGTATCCTGATGCTGGTAGACGGCGCCGGCTTCGAGCTGGACATGAACGGCTCGAAGCAAACGCTGGATACTCCCTTCGTGCCGATGGCCTTTTCCGGCGAAGAGGCGGTGAGGTGCCGCTTGTTGAACGGTGAGTGTCTGGACTTCAATGTGATGAGCGACCGCCGCTGGGGCCGAGCCGGAGTGCAGGTGCATGAGCTGGCACCGGGACAGATTTATCGTTGCAACAGCGTGACGCCACGTTTGTTGTATCGTCATTCGACGGGCCAGAGCGCCGAGCCCGAGTTATGGGTACTGGCACCGGGAGACAGCCTGGATCTGGCTGCCGACGAGCAGGGCAGCATCCTGGTCGATATCACCCTTTATCCTCTGAACGGAGCCTGAGATGACCACACTGAATGTTATTGTGCGCGACACGGCGCCCACTCCGGACGCCTGCGTGATCTGGCTGCATGGCCTGGGCGCCGACGGTCACGACTTCGAGCCGATCGTGCCCGAACTGGACTTGCCTCAGGGCAGCGCCATCCGGTTTATCTTTCCTCATGCCCCGAAGATCCCGGTGACCATCAACGGAGGCCTGCCGATGCCGGCCTGGTATGACATTCTGGCCATGAGTCTGGAGCGGGAAGTGGATGAAGTACAGCTGCGGGCTTCGGCCATGGCGGTGCAGGCGCTGATTGAGCAACAGCTGGCTCAGGGCATCGACAGCCGACGTATCGTGCTGGCCGGATTTTCCCAGGGTGGTGCCGTGGCTTACGAGGCGGCCTTGAGTTACCCCCAGCCGCTGGCCGGTTTGATTGCCATGTCCACCTATCTGGCCACCGCCGACAGCCTGCAGCGCCATGATGCCAACCAGTATCTGCCGGTGCAGATACTGCACGGTAGTCGCGATGGCGTGGTGCCCGAGCTGCTGGGCGAGCGGGCCTGCCAGACGTTGCAGCAATGGGGCTTGGTGCCCGAGTTCCACAGCTACCCGATGGAGCACAGCGTCTGCGCCGCCGAAATTGCCGATATCTCCCGCTTCCTGCGCCGTTGCCTGCAACTGCAGGACGCATGAGCTGGCGCGTGCAGAGCAGGCAGGCTACACCGGCCCTTTGACTGACGTTAATAGAGCGTTAATTTTTAATCGTATTATCAAGGAAACAAGATGAACCTGAACGACCTGCAGCACACACTGCAACATACTCCCGAAACCGTCGAATTTGCCGACACCATGGCGGTGATCGAGAGCCTGTACGATTTTACCCCCACCGCCTTCACCAACGGCGAGCTGCACAACGAGGCCGGCCAGAACAACGGCTCCTGCAAACTGTTTGCCTTTGCCCGGCTGCAGGGCTTCGACCAGCAGCAGACCCTGGCCTGTTTCGGTGCCTTCTACCGGGACGATGTACTGGGTCATCCGGACGGACAGGATCATCAGAATATCCGCAACTTCATCAACCACGGCTGGGAAGGCATCGAGTTTACCGGTCAGCCGTTAACGCCCAAAGCCTGATCAACTTTTGATCGAGACCTGATCATAAAAGGATACTGCCATGGCCGGTGCCAGCCTGTTAACCCTGATTGATGATATCGCCACCATACTTGACGACGTGTCGCTGATGACCAAGGTCGCGGCCAAGAAAACCGCGGGAGTGCTGGGGGATGATCTGGCGCTTAATGCCCAGCAGGTTTCCGGGGTGCGGGCCGAACGCGAGCTGCCGGTGGTGTGGGCGGTCGCCAGGGGATCGCTGCGTAACAAGCTGATCCTGGTGCCGGCGGCGCTGTTGATCAGTGCCCTGGCACCCTGGGCCATCATCCCGCTGCTGATGCTGGGCGGCGCCTTTCTCTGCTTCGAGGGGGTGGAAAAGCTGGTGCATTCCCTGCTGCACAAGGGAGAGGCAGAACACACTCACCTGGCCGAGATCCCGGAGTCGGAGGATTTGGTGGCACTGGAGCAGGACAAGATCAAGGGGGCCATTCGTACCGATTTTATTCTGTCGGCCGAAATCATCGTCATCACCCTGGGCACCGTTGCCGGAGCCGGCTTCGGCATGCAGGTCATGGTGCTGTCAGGTATCGCTTTGCTGATGACTGTTGGTGTTTACGGGCTGGTGGCGGCTATCGTCAAACTGGACGATCTGGGCCTCTATCTGAGCCGGAAAAGCGGGCTGCTGCAGCTGTTGGGGCGTGCCCTGTTGTCGGCCTGCCCCTATCTGATGAAAGGCCTGTCGGTGGTGGGAACCGCCGCCATGTTTCTGGTGGGGGGCGGCATTCTGGTGCATGGCATTCCCGGCGCCGATACCCTGATCCATGACTGGATTCGGGGGCTGCCGTTATTGGGCGGCACGCTGAACTGGCTGGCGCCGATGCTGCTGAACGCTGCCGTCGGTATTCTGGCGGGGATTCTAGTGTTACTGCTGGTCAAGGGGGCCGGCCGGCTGAAGGGAGCGGCCGGTTAAAGGCTTGCCGTTCAGGGTTGTCTTCTGCCCGGATGCAACGCCCGGCGGCTACGATACCAGGCCAGCAGGCTGCGGCTGCGATAGCTGAGCAGCGCCAGCAGGATCAGCGCACAGCCAAACACTTTCTGTATCGGCATGGGTTCGTGATACCAGAATACGCTGATCAACACGGTCCATACTGGTTCCAGCATCATGATCAGCGCGGCATTGGCCACGTTGCTGTATTTTTGCCCGGTGCTCTGGCAGACGAACCGCAGCGAGGTGGCCAGCAACACGCTGGCGGTAAACCAGCCCCATATTTCGGCCTCGATGACGTCGGGCCATTGTTCGAACAGGCCGGAGTAAATCAGGTGCATGACGCCGGTGACCGCCAGTTGAATGCAGGTGAGCGCCATGGGGTCGATGCGCCGGGCAAAACGGCTGTTGAAGTTGAAATACAGGGCCAGCGACAGCGATGCCAGCAGGAACAGCAGCTGGCTGAGCGACAGACTCAAGCCCGAGCCCATGGTCAGCAGGAACAGGCCGGCGATGGCGATGGGCAGAGCCAGCCAGAACTGCCGGCTGGGCCGTTCCCTGAAGATCAGCCAGGCCAGGGGGGGCACCATCAGCATCGACAGACTCATGATAAAGGCACCTTCGCCGATGCCCTCGCTGTGGGAGATGGCCTGAATCCAGAAAATCAGGTTCAGAGTCATCATCAGGCCGATGGCGGCGGCCTTGAGCAG
This sequence comes from Oceanisphaera psychrotolerans, assembly GCF_001870485.1. GTDB lineage: Bacteria > Pseudomonadota > Gammaproteobacteria > Enterobacterales > Aeromonadaceae > Oceanimonas > Oceanimonas psychrotolerans. The sequence goes on from NZ_MDKE01000005.1 coordinate 23,232, forward strand.
GTGTTCGGGTGACGTCTGGCGTAACTGGCGGTAACAGAAGGGCAGCAGCAGCAGTGCCGCCAGCACGAAGCGCCAGCCAACAAAGCCGGCGGGGGGCAGGCCGGCAATCGCCTCCTTCGAAAACAGCCAGCCGGCGGACGCCAGCAGGGTCGCCGTTAAAATAAACAAGTCGCCGCGCCGTTCTGGCAGCATAAAGCACCCTTCGTTGTGTTCTGGTGGAAAACGGATTGAGACTGGTCGGTATACAGATGATCTGCGCGGCTTCATCGCAGGAATGAATGTGTTGGCCGACAGTGGTCCTACTCTATGCCATTTCTATTTGTTTGCACAGAGTCGTCTGGTTCTGTAAGGCAGCCGACACCCCCCCTCGGTATTGGCGAACCTGGTTTCATCTACATAAGCTTCAGAGAACCATGTCGATGAAAATGAAGAGAGATAATAATGTCCGACCAGACAGGAGCCAGGAGCGAGGCGGCCTCGCCGGAAGATGTGCCACAACAGATTGATTTCGACTTCGGGATCATGACGGAGCGTATCGACAGCTGGGTGGACGGCGGTGTTCGCCTGGTGCCGAACATCTTGCTGGCCCTGGTGGTACTGGCCCTGTTTTATGGTCTCGGTGCCCTGAGTCGGCGGCTGATACGGCGTCAGGGCCATCGCCGTGGGCGGGAGAATCTGGGCGAGGTACTGGGTGGTTTCGTCAAGTGGACTCTGGTATTGCTGGGGTTTCTGCTGGCCGCCACCATCGTCATTCCCAGCCTGAAGCCGGGCGATTTGATTGCCGGCCTGGGGGTCAGCTCGGTGGCCATCGGTTTTGCCTTCAAGGATATTCTGCAAAACTGGCTGGCGGGCCTGCTGATCCTGTTGCGTCAGCCCTTCAACATCAAGGATCAGATCGAGGTCAATGGTCATGAGGGGACGGTCGAGCGCATCGAAACCCGGGCCACCATCATCAAGACTCACGACGGACGGCGCATCGTGATCCCCAACAGCGATATCTACACCAACGCGGTACTGGTGAAAACCGCCTATGAGTATCGGCGTAGTCAGTACGATATCGGCATCGGTTATGAAGATGATCTTGATCGGGCCTGTGAGTTGCTGAAAGAGGCCGTGACCAGGCTGGATGGAGTGGAAGCAGAGCCGGCGGTGCAGGCGCTGCCCTGGGATCTGGCCGCCAGCTGGGTAACCATCCGCGTGCGTTGGTGGACCGGCAGTCAGCAAAGTGATGTGACCCGGATTCGGGCGGCGGTGGTCAGGACCATCAAGCTGACCCTGGAGCAGGCCGAAGTCGATATGCCGGGCGAAACCCGGGTCTGTCTGTTGCAGGATATAACCGGGTCTGCGGATGACGAAAAATCCTGATCTCTGGTTGGCTGACCAGCGTTACATGACCAGCTCAGAGAGCCCCTGTTAAGTCTTTTGTCACCCTCTGGTTGTGGTAAGATGTGCGCACTTTTGTCCAAACAGGGATTCCCATGAAGGTAATCGAAGGGCTGATGGCCACTCCCGAGGCCAAGGTGGCGATCGTTGTCGCCCGTTTCAACAGCTTTATCAACGACAGCCTGGTGGCCGGTGCACTGGATGTGCTCAAGCGTCAGGGCCAGGTCAAAGATGACAATATCACTCTGGTACGGGTACCGGGTGCCATCGAAATGCCACTGGTGTGCAAAAAACTCGCCAAGAGCGGCAACTATGATGCCATTGTGGCCCTCGGCTGCGTGATCCGTGGTGGTACCTACCACTTCGATCTGGTCGCCAACGAAAACAGCAAAGGCATGGCCAGTGTGATGATGGATTTCGAAGTGCCGATTGCCTTCGGGGTTCTGACCACCGAAAACATCGAACAAGCCATAGAGCGTGCTGGCACCAAGGCGGGTAACAAGGGCGCGGAAGCTGCCCTCAGCGCACTTGAAATGATTAACGTCCTGCAAGCGCTGGACTAAGAGGAGTACTGCATTGAAACCGTCTGAACGCCGTAAGGCCCGCCGTCTCGCTACCCAGGCCATCTACCAGTGGCAGATGACCCGGGATAACGTGGCCGATATTGCCCAGCAGTTTGCGCTGGAACAGGACACCAAAGGGGTGGATCTGGATTATTTCCGCGATCTGCTGTTTGGGGTCTCGGTTCATGCCACCGAGCTGGATGCGGTGTATTCACCTTATCTGTCTCGTCCGCTGGCCGAGCTGGATGTGGTGGACAAGGCGGTGTTGCGGTTGGCCACCTATGAGCTGACCCGGCGTGAAGATGTACCTTATCGGGTTGTCATCAACGAGGCGATCGAACTGGCCAAGGCCTTTGCCGCCGAAGAGAGCCACAAGTTCGTCAATGGTGTACTCGACAAGGTCATCAAGCAGTTGAAAAAATAACAATAAGCACGGGAAAAAAGCCAGCGACTGCTGGCTTTTCATTTTCTTATGAATGAATTTGAAATAATAAAACACTATTTTACCGTCCCCGGCCACCGCAAGGATGTGCTGATGGGGCCGGGGGATGACTGCGCCCTGTTGCAGGTACCGCCTCATTCCCAGCTGGCAGTGAGCACCGATACCCTGGTGAGCGGGGTACACTTTTTTGCCGATATGGCGCCGATGGCGCTGGGCCACAAGGCGCTGGCGGTCAACCTTTCCGATCTGGCGGCCATGGGGGCCGATCCTTGCTGGGTATCGCTGGCGCTGACCCTGCCGGAGATCGATGAAAGCTGGATTAAAGGTTTTTGTGCCGGCTTCTTCGAACTGGCGGAATATTACAACGTGGCACTGGTGGGGGGCGATATGACCCGCGGCCCGTTGTCGATTACCGTCACCGTCCACGGCACCCTGCCGGAAGGCAAGGGACTGCGGCGCAACGGTGCCCGGGTGGGGGATGGCATTTATGTCACCGGCACCCTGGGGGATGCGGCACTGGGCCTGCAACAGATACAGGGCAAGGTAACGGTGCCGGAGCAGTATCGGGACTTTGTGCGGACCAAGTTCGAGTTCCCTCATCCGCGTATTCTGGCGGGACAGGCGCTGCGAGACATTGCCTCCAGCGCCCTGGACCTGTCAGACGGTCTGGCCGGCGATCTGGCCCATGTGGCGCGCGCCTCCGGCGTTCGTGCACAACTGGAGCTGGAGCGACTGCCGCTGAGTGCCGCCATGCTGGACTCGGTATCGCGGGAGCAGGGCTGGGAGCTGGCACTGACCGGCGGTGACGATTACGAGCTGTGCTTTACCGTGCCCGAAATTCACCGCGGGCAGCTCGAAACTGCGCTGGCCCACTGCGGCGTCAAGTTTACCCGGGTCGGCCGCATGCTCGCCGGTGAGCCGGGCGTCGAGCTGATGGCCAAAGGGCGTTCCTACCAGCTGAGCACGCAAAGCTGGGATCATTTCCGGAGTACTCCCGCATGAGAAAGCCCGAGCTGGCGGCTCTGAAACTGTCCAATCCGCTGCACCTGCTGGCCCTGGGGTTTGGCACCGGCCTGAGCCCGGTGATGCCGGGCACCATGGGGACCCTGGCGGCGATTCCGCTCTATCTGCTGATACAGGGGCTGTCGGCTCCCTGGTATCTGCTGATCCTGGTGCTGGGCTTTATTGCCGGCATCTGGATTTGCAATGCGGCTACCCGGGCCATCGGCCGTCATGACCATGGTGCCATCGTCTGGGACGAAATTATCGGCTTCGGCATCACCATGTTCGCGGCACCGACCGGTGGCTGGTGGATACTGGCGGGCTTCGTGCTGTTCCGGTTGTTCGATATCGTCAAACCCTGGCCCATTCGCTGGTTCGATCGGCGGATACACGGCGGCTTCGGCATCATGTTCGACGACGTTATCGCCGGGCTTTTTGCCCTGGCCTGCCTACAGGGACTGGCCGCTCTGCTGTAATAACCGGCCACGCAGCCATTCGGGCTGCGTGGCCGAGTCGGGTTATCCCCTGACCCTAGCCTGGTTATCCCCTGACATTGTGGCTCCCTGCCACTCGGCATCTTTAGATTAAAAACCCTATTTTACCCGTGCCTGCCTCCTGACCTTAGCGGTTGCCTCCGTCATAAAAACTGTTGCTCATTGGATCCCTGAAATATATTGCTGAACTTGTGAGTTAAGACCCTATATCCACGATTTACCTTGAAATAAAGATAGCTTTACCATAGCGTTGATATGTTGCTTTTTTGTTGCCGGCTATCCATGCTCGACAACAGTACATCGGCTGCCATCTCAGGGTGGCCGGTCCAAGGACGCGTGAGCGAGGCCAGACCTCGGTTAAGGATGAGCATGTCCCTGTTAGCCGTAAAACACCTGCGAATTGAATATCCGTCCCGCCATGGCGTCATGGCTGCAGTGGACGACCTGTCCTTCAGTATCGAAAAAGGCGAAATTCTCGGCGTGGTCGGCGAGTCCGGTGCCGGCAAGTCAACCATCGGCAATGCGGTCATCGATCTGCTGAGTCCGCCCGGTTGCATTGCCAGTGGCGAAGTCTATCTGGACGACGAGAAGATCTCCGGCCTGAATCCGGCCGAGATGCGTGCCATTCGTGGCAGCCGTATCGGCTTTATTTTTCAGGACCCCATGACCTCGCTCAATCCGCTGTTTACGGTGGAATATCAGATGGTCGAGACCCTGCTGGCCAATACCGACATGAGCCGGGAGCAGGCCCGTCACAAGGCCATTTCGCTGCTCGATGCCGTGGGCATTCCCCAGCCGGAGCAGCGTATCGGGCAGTATCCGCATCAGTTTTCCGGCGGCATGCGGCAGCGGGTGGTCATTGCCATCGCCCTGTCCTGTGATCCCGAACTGATTATTGCCGATGAGCCGACCACGGCGCTGGACGTGTCGATTCAGGACCAGATCCTGACCCTGATCCGCACCTTGTGCAAAGAGCGTAACGTGGGCTGCATGCTGGTGACCCACGACATGGGGGTGGTGTCCAACGTCACCGACCGGGTGGCGGTGATGTATCGTGGCCGGCTGATGGAAATCGGCCCTACCGCCCGGGTGCTGGGCACGCCGGAACATGACTATACCCGCAGCCTGATCTCCGCCGTGCCCCGTTCCGATGTCAAGCTGCGGCGCTTTCCGCTGGTGTCCTACATCGAAGATGCCAAGGAAAAGGCCAGCCTGGATCTCAAACACCACTGGCTGGGCCAGAGCCAGGATCAGCGTGACTACCAGGGGGCGCTGTTGCGGGTCGAACACTGTAACCTGCGCTTCGTCACCAGGGATTCGATTTTTCCTTCCCGCCGCCGGTATCTGCAGGCGACCAACGACGTCAGCTTCGAGATTAATGAAGGGGAAACCTTCGGCCTGGTGGGGGAGTCGGGTTCCGGCAAGTCCACCATCGCCCGGGCCATTACCGGGCTCTATCCGCCCGACAGTGGCCAGATCTGGTTCGAAGGCATCGAGCTGACCGCCATCAAAAGCGAGCGGGAGCGGCGCCCTTTTCGTCGGCAGATGCAGATGGTGTTTCAGAATCCCTATTCGTCACTCAACCCGCGCATGCGGGTGGCGGACATCATCGCCGAGCCGATTCGCTTCCACCGTCTGGCGCAGAGCGAGGCGCAGATCCGCGGCATCGTCGACGACCTGCTCGATTACGTCGGCCTGGGACGGGTGGCGGGGCTGAAGTTTCCCCACGAGTTTTCCGGTGGCCAGCGCCAGCGTATCTCCATCGCCCGCGCCCTGGCCACCCGGCCCCGGCTGTTGATCTGCGATGAGCCGACTTCGGCGCTGGATGTGTCGGTACAGGCGCAAATTCTGAATTTGCTCAAGGATTTGCAGGATGAGCTCAAGCTGACCATGCTGTTTATCAGCCACGATTTGCCGGTGATCCGGCAGATGTGCGATCGCATCGGAGTGATGAAAAAAGGCACCCTGGTGGAGGTGGCCGCCACCGAGCAGTTGTTTACCGACGCGGCAGATCCCTACAGCCGCTCATTGATTGCATTGATGCCCGAATTCAAGGGCATGTCACGGGAAGGCCTGGACATTTCCAATGCCCATGCGGGCCAACATTAATGATGTCAACGGAGTGTTTCATGAAACAAGGACTCAACAAGGTAACGGCGGCGCTGCTGGCGGCCGGTCTGGCATTCGGCGTACAGGCGGCGGATATCACCATCGCCTATGATGCGGATCCGGTGTCGATGGATCCGCACGAGCAGTTGTCCGGCGCCACGCTGGAAATGTCGCATCTGCTGTTCGATCCCCTGGTACGCTGGACCAGAGACTTCAAATTCGAGCCGCGGCTGGCCGAAAAGTGGGAACGTATCGACGACAACACCATGCGTTTTCACCTGCGTCAGGGCGTCAAGTTTCACAGCGGCAACAGTTTTACCGCCGATGACGTGGTGTGGACCTTCAACCGGCTGAAAGTGTCGCCGGACTTCAAGGCCATCTTCGAGCCCTTTACCGAGGCGAAGAAGGTCGACGACCACACCGTCGATCTGGTGACCAAGGGGCCCTTTCCGCTGGTGCTGAATACCGTGACCTACCTGTTCCCGATGGACTCGAAGTTCTACAGCGGCACCGGGGACGACGGCAAGGACAAGGGTGAGGTGGTCAAGCATGGCAGCTCCTTTGCCTCGACCAACACATCGGGCACCGGCCCCTTCAAGCTCAAGTTTCGCCAGCAGGGAGTGAAGGTGGAATACGAGCGCAACGCCGATTACTGGGATACCGGGTCACCCGGTAACGTGAACCACATGACCCTGGTGCCAATCAAGGAAGACGCCACCCGGGTTGCGGCGCTGCTGGCCGGTGATGTGGACTTTATCAAGCCGGTATCACCCAACGATCACGACCGGGTCAAGGCTTCGACGAGCGTCAAGCTGGTGACCGAGGCCGGTACCCGTATCATCACCTTCCAGCTCAATCAGGCGCGCTTCGAGCCCTTCAAGGATGTTCGGGTGCGCCAGGCGGTGAACTACGCCATCAATCAGGACGGTATCGTCAAACGTATCATGCGTGGCTTCGGCACCACCGCCGGCCAGCAGGCGCCCGCCGGCTATGTGGGGCACAATCCCGAGCTGACGCCACGTTATGATCTGGACAAGGCCAGGCAACTGATGGAGGAGGCCGGCTACAAGGATGGCTTCAAGATCAGCATGATCGCGCCCAACAACCGTTATGTGAACGACTACCGTATTGCCGAGGCGGTCAAGGCGATGCTGGCGCGGATCAACATCGAGGTGGATCTCAAAACCCTGCCGGTGGCCCAGTACTGGCCGGAGTTCGACAAGTGCGCCGCCGACATGCTGATGATTGGCTGGCACTCGGATACCGAAGATACCGCCAATTTTTCCGAGTTTTTGACCATGACCCGCAACGAAGAAACCGGGCGCGGCCAGTATAACTGTGGCCATTACTCGAATCCGGAGCTGGATGCCCTGATCGAGTCGGCCAATCTGGAAACCGATGGCGGCAAGCGCGACATCATGCTGCAACGAGCCGAAAAGATACTTTATGACGATGCCGCCTTCGTACCACTGCACTGGCAGAACCTGGCCTGGGGGGCGAGTAACAATCTGGACGCCGAGTCTATCGTTAATGCCATGGATTTCCCCTATCTGGGTGATTTGGTCGTCAAGGAATAAGCCCTGGGACTGGGATTAAAAACCGGGATTGGGGACTAGGGAGTGGGGATTAGCCCGGTTCCAAATCCCTGGTCTCCAGTCCCGCAATTGGAAGCAACAAGATGCTTACTTTTTTACTGAAACGGCTGTTCCAGGTGCTGATCGTGATGTTTGTCATCAGTCTGGTGGCGTTTTCGATTCAGGACAACCTGGGCGACCCCTTGCGTGAGCTGGTCGGCCAGTCGGTGTCCGAAGAGGTGCGCCAGCAGATGCGTACCGAAATGGGGCTGAACGATCCCTTCCTGGTCAAGTACGGTCGCTTTATCGGCAACGCGCTGCAGGGGGACTTCGGCACCTCCTACTTTTACAAGCAGCCGACATTGGAGGTGATCTTCGAGAAGTTGCCGGCCACGCTGGAACTGGTGTTTTGCGCCAGCATTCTCATTATTGCGCTCAGCATACCGCTGGGGGTCTATTCCGCCATCAAGCCCCGCTCCCTGCTGTCCAAAGCCATCATGGGCGTGAGCATCATCGGTATTTCGGTGCCGGTGTTTTTGACCGCCATTTTGCTGATGTATGTATTTTCCATCGAGCTGGGCTGGTTGCCTGCCTATGGTCGTGGTGAGCTGACCAGCCGTTGGGCTGGGAGTCGGGCCTGTTCAACTGGCAGGGCTTCCGCAATCTGATACTGCCGAGCATCGCGTTGTCGTCCATCATGCTGCCGTTGTTCATCCGGCTGGTGCGTTCGGAAATGCTGGAGCAGCTGAGTGCGGAATACGTCAAGTTTGCCTGGGCCAAGGGCCTGGCCAAGTACCGTATCTGGTTTGTCCATGCGCTGAAAAACACCCTGCTGCCGCTGATCACCGTGGGCGGGGTACAAATCGGTACCATGGTGGCCTACACCATACTGACCGAGACGGTATTTCAGTGGCCGGGTATCGGCTTGCTGTTTCTCGACGCCATCAACCGGGTGGATACACCGCTGATCACCACCTATGTGATTTTCGTCGGTTTTATCTTTGTGGTGACCAATACCATCGTCGATTTGATCTACGGTCTGATCAACCCGACCGTCAACCTGGCCGCGAAGGGATAAGCATGATGACGACAGACGTTAACCCGAGCCGCTGGGCCCGCTTCATGCAGTCGGACTTTCTGTATCATTTTCGGCGCGACAAGGTGGCCATGGTCAGCTTCGCGGTATTTGTGGCCTTGCTGGCGGCGGCCCTGCTGTCGCCGGTTATCGCGCCGCACAACCCTTACGACCTGGCGACCATCGACATTCTGGACTCCGAGCTGCCGCCAAGCTGGCAGGAGATGGGCGACGAGCGCTTTGTGCTCGGTACCGATGTGCAGGGCAGGGATATTCTGAGCACCATTCTCTATGGCTCGCGGGTGTCGTTGATCATCGGTCTGGGGGCGGTGGCGCTGCAACTGGTGATCGGCATCGTCGTCGGCCTGTCTGCCGGTTACTTCGGTGGTCGCATCGACAATCTGCTGATGCGGATTGCCGATGTGCAGCTGTCGTTCTCGACCATGATGGTGGCCATTATCGTGTCGGCGGTGTTTCAGGCCACTCTGGGCGCGGACTTTTACGCCGAATATGCGGTGCTGATGCTGGTGGTGATCATCGGCCTGGCCGAGTGGCCCCAGTATGCCCGTACCATTCGCGCCACCGTGCTGGCGGAGAAGAAAAAGGAATACGTGGAGGCGGCCAGGGTGATGGGCTTCAAGTCCATGCGCATCATGTTCCGCCACATTCTGCCCAACTGCCTGTCGCCGATACTGGTTATCTCCACGGTGCAGGTAGCCAACGCCATCATGAGCGAGGCGGCACTGTCGTTTCTGGGGCTGGGCATGCCGGTGGACAAACCCTCGCTGGGCTCGCTGATCAGCATGGGCTTCAGTTACATCTTCTCCGGATCCTGGTGGATTACCGCCTTCCCCGGTATCTATCTGGTGATACTGGTGCTGGTCATCAACCTGCTCGGCGACTGGTTGCGGGATGTGTTCAATCCCAGAATTTACAAGGAGTAACGGGCAAACGATGGCCGACAGGGCGCCATGGTGTGAACCATGGCGTTTTTGTATGCGGCTATAGGCATCGGCAGGGTGGGGGCGGTATGATCGACACCTTGCTCTATTTAAAGATGGAATCCATGCCTTGCTCGCCATACTGACCGAACGTTTTACCCTGGCCTCCCGTCGGCGGCTGGCCGGCGGGCTCATCATGGCCGCCATGGCGCTGGTGGCGGCAGGGTTGCTGGGGTTGCCGGTGGAGAGCATCTGGGCCGGGGCCGGATACTGGTGTTCGGCGTTATTGCTGTGGCCGGGGCTGGCCCGGCGCAATCGGACTCAGGCATTGCTGTTGCTGGTGACGGGTGGACTCTGCCTGGCCTGGAGCGGCTGGCAGGGAGCGGCGATTGACGCGCAGTGTATCGTGGCCAGCAACAGCAATTTGCTGTCCATGCTGGTGGCGGTGAGCTTCCTCGGACTGGTGAACCGGCCCGGTGAACAGGATGAGGCGCCTTTCCCCAAGGGGCGACGGGCGGTGGCCTCTACTCTGGGAGCGGTGCATCTGTTTGGTTCCGTTATCAATCTGTCATCGGTGTTCATCATCGGTGACCGTCTGGCCCGGCGGGGCAGCCTGAGCAGGGAGCAGTCCATCGTGCTGATCCGCGGCTTTACCGCGGCCGCGTTCTGGTCGCCGTTCTTCGCCGCCATGGCGGTGTCGCTGAGTCTGGCCCCCAACGCCAATCTGGCGTCGTTGTGCTGGTGAGCATGCCATTGGCGCTGCTGGCCATGGTAGTGACGTTTTGGCAGCTGTCCCGCCAGCAGGGCGGGGAAGAAGCGGCCCCGGTGGACGCTTTTGCGGGTTACCCGCTGCACGTGGGCGGACTCTTGCTGCCGGTGCTGCTGGCGGCGGCGGTGCTGCTGTTGCATCGATGGTGGCCGGAATTGTCCATTCTGGCGGTGATCACCCTGCTGGCGCCGACACTGAGCATCCTGATCCTCGCCGGCAGCCGGCGTTCGCCACTGACGGGGCTGGGCCAGCTGGCCACCGGCCGGCTGCCGCAAATGGGCAACGAGCTGGCGTTGTTTCTCGCCGCCGGGGTCCTGGGCTACGGACTGGAAACCCTGCTCGCCACTTGGGGGGGCACCCTGCCGCTGCAGGGTTTCGGGGCCATGGAGGCGAGCCTGACCTATCTGGCGACGGTGTTGCTGTCATTGCTGGGGATTCACCCCATCATCTGCATCGCCCTGGCCGGCTCGATACTGGCTCCGATTGATCCCGATCATACCCTGCTGGCGCTGGTGTTTCTGTCATCCTGGGCGGTGGGCACCTCGACCGGCCCCCTGTCCGGCATCAACCTGGCATTTCAGGGCCGCTACGGTATCGATTCCTTCCGCATCATGCGCTGGAACCTGAGTTATCTGGGGTTGATGTCGGTGCTGGTGGTACTGGCTATCTGGACACTGGCCGCCCGGCTCGGCCTCGATTAGTCCCCGCTCGGGGGTGACATTCAGGCTTTAACTGAGTGGCGCCACACTATGGTGCCTTTGGAGAGAAAACGGTGAAATTCATCTGGCTCAAGGTATTGCTGACCCTATTGATATTTGCCGGCCTGTTCGCCTGGGTGTACTACAAAGTTGCCAGTGGTACCCTCTGATACCAATGCAAGTCATTGAAAAGAATGTGAAGGCTTACCCTGCTTTCAGCCGAAAGGAGACGGCAGGGGAGGCTCCCGGCCCGTCTGTCGGCGGGAACGCGACGACGACGTGCCGCCGGGAGTTTGCACTGTTTAAAAAGTATTCGTAACCTCCTCCGGGCGTTTGCGCCCCGCAAGGTTCTAATGCATAATATGCGCCTAAAAAACCTGATGTGCGGTGTGTCAGTACTTTTATACATGCTCCGTCTACTTCTTAAACTCATCATTAAAGTTGAATCATGACCGAATTATCCAAATACAGAAACATCGGTATCTTCGCTCACGTTGACGCGGGCAAAACCACGACCACCGAGCGTATCCTCAAGCTGACCGGCAAGATCCACAAGCTTGGTGAAGTACATGACGGTGAGTCCACCACCGACTTCATGGAACAGGAAGCCGAGCGCGGTATTACCATCCAGTCTGCGGCCGTAAGCTGTTTCTGGAAAGATCACCGTTTCAACGTTATCGACACCCCTGGACACGTTGACTTCACCGTTGAAGTTTACCGTTCACTGAAAGTACTGGACGGCGGTATCGGTGTATTCTGTGGTTCCGGCGGTGTTGAGCCCCAGTCCGAAACCAACTGGCGCTATGCCAACGAATCCGAAGTTGCGCGTATCATCTTCGTCAACAAGCTGGACCGTATCGGCGCCGACTTCCTGCGCGTAGTACAGCAGACCCGTGACGTACTGGCGGCCAACCCGATCGTGATGGTGCTGCCTATCGGTCGTGAAGACGAATTCAAGGGCGTGGTTGACCTGCTGACCCGCAAGGCATGGATCTGGGACGAGTCAGGACAAGCCGAAAACTACACCATCGAAGACGTTCCGGCCGACATGGTTGACCAGGTTGAAGAATACCGCGAAATGCTGGTCGAAAGCGCCGTTGAGCAAGACGATGACCTGATGGAAGCTTACATGGAAGGTGAAGAGCCCTCCATCGAAGACCTCAAGCGTTGTATCCGCAAGGGTACCCGCACCATGGCCCTGTTCCCGACCTACTGTGGTTCTGCCTTCAAAAACAAGGGCATGCAGCTGGTACTGGACGCCGTGGTTGACTACCTGCCCGACCCGGTAGAAGTTGATCCGCAGCCGCTGACCGACGAAGAAGGTAATGAAACCGGCGAATTCGCCATCGTTGATGCCGATGCCCCGCTGAAGGCGCTGGCGTTCAAGATCATGGATGACCGTTTCGGCGCCCTGACCTTCGTACGTATCTACTCCGGTCGCATCAAGAAGGGTGACACCATCCTCAACAGCGCCACCGGTAAAACCGAGCGTGTTGGCCGCATGTGTGAAATGCAGGCTGACGAACGTAACGAACTGGAATCGGCACAAGCCGGTGACATCATCGCCATCATCGGTATGAAGAACGTGCAGACCGGTCACACCCTGTGTGACGTCAAGCACCCTTGTACCCTGGAAGCCATGGTATTCCCCGAGCCGGTTATCTCCATCGCCGTTGCGCCGAAAGACAAGGGCGGTTCCGAGAAAATGGGTATCGCTATCGGCAAGATGATTGCCGAAGATCCTTCTTTCCGCGTGGAAACCGATGAAGATTCAGGCGAAACCATCCTGAAAGGCATGGGCGAACTGCACCTGGACATTAAGGTCGACATCCTCAAGCGTACCTACGGTGTTGAGCTGATCGTGGGTGAGCCGCAGGTGGCCTACCGTGAAACCATCACCGCCGAAGTGGAAGACAGCTACACCCACAAGAAGCAGTCTGGTGGTTCCGGTCAGTACGGTAAGATCGACTACATCATCCGTCCGGGTGAAGCCAACACCGGTTTCGTGTTCAAGTCTTCCGTTGTGGGCGGTAACGTACCCAAGGAATTCTGGCCTGCGATCGAGAAAGGTTTCGGCAGCATGATGAAGACCGGTACCATTGCCGGCTTCCCGGTGCTGGACGTTGAGTTCGAACTGACCGATGGTGCTTTCCACGCAGTTGACTCCTCGGCCATCGCGTTCGAAATCGCCGCCAAAGGCGCGTTCCGTCAGTCTATCGCCAAAGCCAAGCCGCAACTGCTTGAGCCGATCATGAAGGTTGACGTGTTCACTCCGGAAGATCACGTAGGTGATGTTATCGGTGACCTTAACCGTCGTCGCGGCATGATCAAGGATCAGAACGCAGGCGTGACCGGTGTTCGCGTCAAGGCTGATGTACCCCTGTCCGAAATGTTCGGTTACATCGGTTCACTGCGCACCATGACCTCTGGTCGTGGTCAGTTCTCCATGGAGTTCTCGCACTACAGCGCCTGTCCTGCCAACGTATCCGAAAAAGTGGTTGCCCAGGTCAAAGAACGCAAAGAAGCCGAATCCAAGAAGTAATTCTGGTTTAACGCCTCAGTGCTTCAATAAAAACCGCTGCTCCGGCAGCGGTTTTTTTATGGGTGAAAATGAAGAGTGAGGGAGGGAGGAGTATAAATGACCTGGGATTCATGGCTACATTCTGCATATACTGCCCCAGTTTCTTGCCGATAAGCCTGCCGAACGCTGGCTTCGTCCCGGTATTCTGCTTAACACTTCAATGATGATGCCCGGGACGCAGTCTTGATACGCTGTTCGAGGTCGATGTTTCCGCCCTCTACCAGAACATGGCCAAGCAAGCCGTTCTGGATATCAATAAGTAGCGACAAGGCTTCGGTTCAAGAGCCAATAAGTTTATTCATGGCTGACAGAAATGCATCAACTTCTTGTGGCGTGTTGTAATGAGCCAGAGAAAGGCGCGCAATCGAGTCGAGGCCGAGAGGGCGCAGGATATTACCGGAGTAAATATCACTGGATCGAGTGTGCAGGCGTATTGCCCGCTTTTCCAGCTCGGCGACGATATCGGAAGACTCCCGGCCTTCAACACCGAAAGAAACCACGCCCTCACGATGTCGGAGGTCATGGGTGCCCAGTACTTTTACCCCAGGCATGTGTAACAGACCTCGGTGTTGAGCGGTGCCATTCATTAACCGGGCTATTAATGCATGCTCGTGTGCCAGCATGGCATCACCAGCGGCCATTAGCAGGTTACGTGTATCGTCTGCGGGTGAAACCTGTTTGCCCAGCCAACTCAGATACTGGATTACCTTTGAAACCGCAGCCAGCGCTGACGGGTCACGGCTGCCCAGCTCCCAAGCATCGCTTGGTTTTCCCAGTATTTTTTCATGAGGAATGTGACTCATTCGCTCCGATACCCAGGCATAGCCATTATTGAATTTTGAATAAACCTTATACATGGAGACGGCGTAGGCATCTGCACCATATTCATCCACTTCCAGATAGCCGTGCGGGGCATGCTGGATACCATCGACGATAATAAAACATTCCGGTGCAATTGCCCGGATGGCACAGATGATGGACTTGATGTCCATCACTATGCCGGTGACGGGGTTGGTGTGTATTACGGTGGCGATCCTAGTGTCTGGAGTGACACAAGCAGCATAATCCTCTGCGCTTACCAGCCCAGACCGGGTGTTGAAGGGGACCTCTATCCATGTCCTTGAAGTCCGTTCGGCCCAAAGCTGGGTGGCACTGTACGTTGAAGGATGCTCAACCGAGCTTGCGACAATGTTCCCTCCCGAAGGCGCGGCGAGGGCTGCACTACGGATCAGGCGGAACAGACACTCGGACCCGGTTTCGCCACCGAATACGGTTCCGCTGCGGGCGCCAAAAAAGGTGCTCAAGTCCTTCAACCCCTGCTCTACTATGAGCGACATCGCTTTGGATGCCGCATTGTTACGATGCTCGTTATCGGGTATTGCACCTATCTCCGTGGTCCGTTCGATAACGGATTTTAACGTCAGGGAACCGCCGGCATTTTCAAAGTAAATTCGCTCACCGGCGTAAGGACAGTGATCGGCAAACCAAAACTGTGAACGTATCTGTTCAAGCAAATCAATATCAAACGGTGAAGTAAAATCATCTTGAACGGATTTTGATAGGATATTTTCCATGAGGTTACCCTGTTGATTTTTCGCCATTCATTGGCACGAAAGTACACCGATCACGGGAATGATGTGATGCGTTGCACCAGGTTAGTCTTTTCGTTAACCAGCTTAGGAAAAGAGTAATATAAAAAAAAGCGAATAGTTTTTATGGTTTATCTTTCCTTTTATTCATGTTTCAAGGGGCTTGGTTGTCGTTATTAACGTTCGGCTTCCCCAGCAAGCCTAATGCGGTCCGCCTTGCAGAGGGGAAGGCATATTGCCCAGAAGACAGCATCGAGCTTACCAGTCTGCACTCTCGTCCCCGTCTATTTGTTCTCACGCCCCGGGAGGCGGGTGGCGGCGCTGAAAGCATGCCGGGAGGCTGGCTTTGAACCGATTAGCAGATATCCGACACCACAAATGGCCTCAATACTTTACTTTCCCAACTCTCCGTCGAGTACGGGTTTTCGCTGGCGCCGATACGGCAACTTCGGATGCAGGGGGGAGCGCCAGGAGAAAGTAAACCGATGAAAAAAGGACGCAGCGGGCCTTGAGCCTGCTGCGTCCTGATTGGGGATGATGAGCCTTATGTTCAGGCGCTGCTGGATGGGTTCAACAGTGGGGCCGATGGCTCTGCTGCCTGGGCATGGGGAATACCTTGGTCATCACATTGCAGTAGCCCCTCGCTTTTGGCCACGACCATGGTGGCCAGCACATCGCCGGAAACGTTAAGCGTGGTGTGTCCCATGTCGATTATCCGGTAGATACCGGCGATGATCCCGACTAGCTCGAAGGGCAGGTTCATCAACTGTAACATCAAGGTGCCCATGACGATGCCACCACCGGGGATGCCGGGGGCTGCCATGGCCAGCAGGGTACCTATCATCACCACGTTGATCATCTGCGCCATGGTCAGTTCTACACCGTAGAAACCCGCCGCAAATACCGACAGCACCGAGAGGTAAACTGCCGCGCCCATCAGGTTGATGGTGGCGCCCAGCGGTAACATGAAGGAGGTGATCCAGCCGGGCACTTTAAAGTTTTCCCGGGTGACCTGCATGCTCATGGGCAGGGTGGCGGCACTGCTAGTGGTGGACAGGGTGACCATCCATACTTTGGCGATTTTTTTGAGCAGGTAGAGGTAATTGACCTTGGTGTAGCTCGCTACTATAACCGAAGCGAACAGCCACACTACTAGCAGACCGGCATAGTCCGCCAGAATGAACTGCCCGATTTGATCGAATATCTCCAGACCATAGTTGCCCATGGAAAAGGCCATCAGGGCGAATACCCCGTAAGGCGACACCGCCATCACCATGTCAAGTATCTTCAGGATTACGTCGGAGGCTGATTGCAGAGGGTCTTTACCCCCTCGGCTTTTTCGCCAAGAAACACCAGCGCAACGCCTACTAGCACGGCAATTAGGATCACCTGCAGCACATTGCCCTTGGCCATGGCATCAAAAATATTCGCGGGGATCATGCTCAGAAAGAACTGTCCCAGAGTCGGAATTTCGGAGGCTGAGACCGCCGAGACAGCGGCGGTTGTACTGTGCTCGAAGCCTACTCCGGGCTGCAGTACATTGGCAATCCCCAGCCCCACGCGCCCGCCATTATGGTCATCAGGGTATAGATAAGGAGGGTTTTACCTCCCACCCGCTTCAGCCGGCCGACATCTCCCATATTGGCAATACCTGCTGCTACGCTGAAGAACACGATGGGGATAATCAGCATCTGGATGGCACGAATAAAGGCATCGCCAAGGGGCTTGATGGCGACACCCCACTCCGGCATGACCAATCCGAACAGCATGCCGAGGGTAAACCCCAAGAATATTTTTGTGGATAAACCAGAAGTGAAGTTGATGGATTTCATGTTCTATTCCCTTTGTACGCTGAGTGATGCACGTTTTAAACACGATGTGTCATGCTCATGGTTTACTTCCTTATTACCTTGTACTCTGTAAACAACAGCTGAGCTGTCGACCGATATTAGGAGATGAAAATAAATAGTTTTAGCGATATTTTATGATTATAAATAATCACTTTTAAGAATGTTTTATCATGATCACTTTTAAACAGCTGGAAGCCCTGTTCTGGATCGTTGAGCTGGGCAGCTTCGAAGCGGCGGCCAACAAACTGCATATGTCTCAGTCGGCCATATCCAAACGTATCCAAGAGTTGGAAGACTCCTTCGATGTACAGATTTTTGACCGTAGCAAGCGCAATGCCCGCTTGTCCGAAAAGGGCCAAGAGCTGTTCGATTACGCCAGGGAGCTGCTGGAACGGCGCGATATACTCGTGGATCGTGTCAGTGCAAAGACGGTGCTGGTACGCCGGCTGCGCCTGGGGGTGACGGAGCTGACGGCGTTGACCTGGCTGCCTCAGCTGGTGGAGGAAATTCGCCGGACCTATCCCAAGGTGCAGATCGAGCCATCGGTTGAGCTTAACAGTGAATTGATACGTAAACTCGGCGATGATCAGCTCGATTTGATTGTCGTTCCCGACATGCCCAGCGATGCCCGTTTCGTCAGTACCCCACTGAAGAGCGTGGAAAACGTATGGATGTGTACCCCTTCTCTGGCTCCGCATGAGGAAGGAATCGGTCTGAAACAACTGGCAGCCTATACGGTACTGACCCAGGGCACTAATTCCGGTACCGGTTTGATCTACGAACGCTGGCTTGCGGAACACCAGATACAGTTGCCAAGAACCATCACCAGTCATAATCTGCTGGTTCAGGTGGGGCTCACACTTTCCGGGGTGGGCATCAGTTATTTGCCCAAGGCATGTTTGGCCCATCTGGTAAAACAGGGGGCCTTGAGCATTGTCGACACCAGTCCGCGATTACCCCGCATTCGCTACGCCGCCCTGCATCGGGCCGATCGGCAGATAGGACTGAATCAGCATGTGGCGCAGTTGGCCCAGGAGTGCTGTGATTTTTCCCGGCTGCTGCTGACGGGTAGCTAAGCGAAACCTGGCAGTCACGATCGGTGTTACTTCTCAAGTCAGGAGTTATCTGCTTCTCTCGTGAGCCGATCACTCTGGCAAAATTTACCAGAATTTTATGGCCGTTGGCGCCGTGTTTACGTTCGATATGGTCGTTGGACTCACCAGCTCGCTTGGCTCATGAGAATGGAGAAGTTACCTAGAGGGCTGATTTTGAGCAACTCACTGTTGACAGCAGTATCGTGTGTGCTCATCAGCACTGTGCAGCAAAAAACAGCGCAGGACGCCGAAGCCATTAGAAAATCAAGGGGACTGACGACTAAAATACACGCAGCCGTTGATGCTTTGGACAATTCTGTACACTTACCGTTAACTTCAGGACAAGCCTCGGAATACAGAAGAACGGAGGCATTATTGAATGGTTTACGTCAGTTCAAGTCTTGGTTGGCAAAGACCATGATTTAGAGGCCTTTGTTGAAAGCATTCAGCATGTTGGAGCTGGTGTGGTTATTCGATCGAGAAGGGATCGCCAACAGCCTGGGACGCTGGAGAGAGATATCTACAAAGCTCGCCAATTGGTAGAGCGTTTTTCCAAAAACTGAAGCAATCTCGTCGCATTGCGATGAGATTCGAACGGCGAAGCCTTCGGCTTCGCCGTTCTGCTTTAAGCCATCAGCGCTGCTGATATTCCCGGATGGACTTCACCATGCCGTCGGCATCCAGGCCCAGCTTGGCCAGGATTTGCTGCTGGCTGCCCTGCTCGATAAAATAATCGGGCAGACCCAGATTCAGCACCGGCACCGGCTTTTTGTGGCGCATCAGGCACTCAAGCACCGCCGAGCCGGCACCGCCCATGATGGCGTTTTCTTCCACCGTTACCAGCATGTCGTGATCCGCCAGCAACGACAGCAGCAGCGCTTCGTCCAGCGGCTTGACGAAACGCATGTCCACCAGGGTGGCATCCAGCTGCCCGGCGGCGGCCTCGGCCTCGGCCAGCAGGGTGCCGAAGTTCAGTATGGCGAGCTTGCTGCCTGGCGGATCACCCGGCCCTTGCCCAGCTCAAGTTGCGTCATCTGCGCCTGGATGACCGAGCCGCAACCGTTGCCACGGGGGTAACGCACCGCCGCCGGACCCTGGTGCTGATAACCGGTATAGAGCATCTGCCGGCATTCGTTTTCGTCTGCCGGGGTCATGATCACCATGTTGGGCACGGTGCGCATGAAGCTCAGATCGAAGGCGCCCTGGTGAGTGGGGCCGTCGGCGCCGACGATGCCGGCCCGGTCGATGGCAAACAGCACGTCCAGATCCTGCAGCGCAACATCGTGGATCAGCTGATCGTAGGCCCGTTGCAGAAAGGTGGAGTAAATGGCCACGACCGGTTTCTTGCCCTCGATGGCGAGGCCCGCGGCCAGGGTTACCGCATGCTGTTCGGCGATGGCCACATCGAAATAGCGTTTGGGAAATTCCCGCGAAAAGCGCACCAGGCCGGAGCCTTCGCGCATGGCCGGGGTAATGGCCATCAGCTTGTCATCGGCCTTGGCCATGTCGCACAGCCAGTTGCCGAAAATGGTGGAATAGCTGGGTCCGGAGGACGCGCTCTTGGGCAGCACGTTTTCGGCCGGATCGAATTTGGGTACGCCGTGATAGCCGATGGGATCCTGCTCGGCCGGCAGATAGCCCTTGCCCTTGCGGGTCATGATGTGCAGAAACTGTGGGCCCTTGAGCTTGCGCATGTTGCGCAGGGTCTCGACCAGAACGTTGATGTCGTGACCGTCGATGGGGCCGACATAATTGAAGCCGAACTCTTCAAACAGGGTGCCGGGAATGACCATGCCCTTGAGGTGTTCTTCGGTGCGCCGGGCCAGCTCTTTCAGCGGCGGCAGTATCTCCAGTGCCTTCTTGCCGCCTTCGCGCAGGCTGCTGTACAGCGAGCCGGACATGATCCGCGCCAGATGATTGTTGAGCGCGCCGACATTCTCCGAAATCGACATCTCGTTGTCGTTGAGGATCACCAGCATGTCTTTGTGAATATCACCGGCGTGATTCAATGCCTCGAACGCCATGCCGGCGGTAATGGCGCCGTCACCGATAATGGCGGCAACCTTGCGGCCTTTCTGCTCCTGACTGGCGGCGATGGCCATACCAAGGGCCGCACCGATGCTGGTGCTGGAATGACCGACACTCAGGGTGTCGTATTCGCTCTCGTCCCGCCAGGGAAAGGGGTGCAGGCCCTGATACTGGCGGATGCTGCCCATGCGTTCGCGCCGACCGGTGAGGATCTTGTGCGGGTAGGCCTGGTGGCCAACGTCCCATACCAGACGATCGAAGGGGGTGTTGTAGACGTAGTGCAGGGCCACGGTCAGCTCTACCACGCCGAGGCCGGAGGCCAGGTGGCCGCTACTGCGGCTGACCGAATGCAGCAGGTAGGATCTCAGCTCGTCGCACAGGGCGGGCAATCGCTCCTGGGGCAGGCTGCGCAGTTCGTCGGGCAGATTGGCCAGCGCCAGGGTCGGGTAATCGGCAATATTCAGACTCATAAGCTTATTATTATCCTCGCCCTAGTAGTCGCGTTTAACGATGTAGTGAGCGAATGCTTCCAGTGTTTGAGTTGGATAGGGGATATCAGCCAGCGCCGACAATGCCTGCTGGTGCAGTTCGTCCGCCAGCCGGCGGGCACCGTCGAGGCCGAGCAGAGCCGGGTAGGTGCTTTTTTGCTGCACCAGATCCTTGCCCTGGGTTTTGCCCAGGGTCTGGGTGTCGGCGGTGATATCCAGAATATCGTCCTGTACCTGAAACGCCAGGCCGATGGCGTCGGCATAATGGCTGAGTGCGGTCAGGTGTGTTTCTTCCATGTTGTCGGCACAGAGTGCGCCCAAACGCACGGCGGCACGGATCAGGGCGCCGGTCTTGTGGCGATGCAGGCGTTCCAGGGTGGCACGGTCGATGGCCTTGCCTTCACTCATCATATCCAGTGCCTGGCCGCCGCACATGCCGCCATAGCCGCTGGCCCGGGCCAGCTCCTGCACCATGCGCAGGCGGCGATCGGCGCCGAGCGAGCCCTGATGCGAGCTGATCAGCTCGAAGGCCAGCGTCTGCAGTGCATCGCCGGCCAGAATGGCGGTGGCCTCGCTAAAGGCCTTGTGCACCGTTGGCTGGCCCCGGCGCAGATCGTCGTCGTCCATGGCCGGCAGATCGTCATGGATCAATGAATAGGCGTGAATGCATTCCACCGCGGCGGCGGCGGCGTCCAGCGCCGCCGTATCGGCCTGGCCCAGCAGCTCGCCACTGGCGTACACCAGCATGGGACGCACTCTTTTACCGCCCTGCAACAGGCCGTACTCCATGGCGGCTTTAAGCTCGGGGGCCAGCTCGTCGAGGCTCTGGATGGCCTCGGTCAGTACCCGCGCGATACGCTCCTGATAGTGTTGCTGCAACGGAATCGAGGCCACTTCAGCGTTCCTCCTGACCCGGCGAAAAGGCCAGTAGCCGCTCTTCGTCCTGCTGCAGCAGTATCTGTACCTGCTGTTCGGCCTGGGTCAGCTTGTGCTGGCCGGCCCGCACCAGTTGAATGCCACGCTCGAATGACTTGAGCGACTGTTCCAGGCTCAGGTCACCTTCTTCCAGCTGGTTTACCAGATCTTCCAGTTCTGCGAGGGCGCTTTCAAAATCCATATTTTCCGGTTTTTTGGTAGCCACGGGCATCCTCTGTCATTAGGCGGCAAAATGGGGGGCAATAGTAACATTCTCGTTCCGCTTTTGGCGAAACATATAGATGTCGTCATCGGCCCGATCCCGGTTCGGGGTCAAGGATTTTTCGATCTTGCCGATAACACCAACAGCGACAAGCCACGCCCTAACAAGGTAATATTGGCGCCGTTTATGTCCGCAATAACATGCAATCACCAATGAGGACTTTGCTTTGGATCTGGCAACGATTATCGGATTGATCGGTGGAATGGCCTTTGTTGGCATGGCAATGGTGCTGGGAGGCAGCCTCGGTCTCTATGTGGACGTACCATCGATTTTTATTGTGTTGATCGGCTCCCTGTTCGTGGTGATGATGAAGTTCAATCTGGGCCAGTTTCTGGGAGCGGCGAAGGTGGCGGCCAAGGCCTTCATGTTCAAGCTGGAAAAACCCGAAGAGCTGATCGAGCGGGTGGTGGTGCTGGCCGACTCGGCGCGAAAAGGCGGCTTCCTGGCACTGGAAGAGGCGGAAATCACCAATCCCTTCCTGCAAAAGGCGGTGGACATGCTGGTGGACGGTCATGAGCAGAATGTGGTGAAGGCGGCGCTGGAAAAAGACATCGATCTCACCGCCGAACGGCAGGAGCAGGGAGCGAAAATCTTTCGGGCACTGGGCGATGTGGCCCCGGCCATGGGCATGATCGGCACCCTGATCGGTCTGGTGGCCATGCTGGCGAACATGGATGATCCCAAGGCCATCGGCCCGGCGATGGCGATTGCGCTGCTGACCACCCTTTATGGCGCCATGCTGGCCAATATGGTGGCCCTGCCCATCGCCGACAAGCTTGAGCTGCGCTCCGGGGAAGAGCGGCTTAACCGCACCCTGATCCTGGATGCGGTGCTGGGGATCCAGGACGGGCAGAATCCGCGGGTACTACAGGGACTGCTGGAAAACTACCTGGCCGACAGCAAGCGGCAGAAGGAGGAGTAGTGGCGAAGAAGAGCAAGCCCCAACCGGCCGGTGCGCCGGCCTGGATGGCGACTTTTGCCGATCTGGCCACCATCCTGATGAGCTTTTTCGTGTTGCTGCTGGCCTTTGCCGAAATGGACGTGCTCAAGTTCAAACAGGTGTCCGGCAGCATGAAATATGCCTTCGGGGTACAGAATCTGATCGAGGCGGACGGCATTCCCAAGGGGACCTCGGTCATCGCCCTGGAATTCAGGCCCGGTCAGCCGCAACCGACGCCGATCGACATGATCATGCAGCATACTACCGACTCAACGCAGGCCGAGCTGGACTTCCAGCCGGGAGAGCAGGACCGTTCTGCGGGCGAGGGCCGGGAAAGCGGCAAGCTCAATGGCGGGGAGCCGGAGGAGGTGGCGCCGACGGAGCAGCAGATGGTGATATTTGCCGAGGCCCTGGCCGAGGAACTCAGTCAGTCCATAGAGCAGGATGCCATCGAGATAGAAGCACTGGGACAGCAGGTGATCATCCGCATCAAGGAAAATGCTTCTTTCTCGGCGGGATCCGCCTTTTTGCAGCCCCAGTTCTGGCCGGTGGTGCGTCAAATTGGCGAGCTGCTCAAGGATGTTCCCGGCGAGATCCTGGTGTCGGGTCATACCGACGATATCCAGACCAGCAACGAGCTGTTTCGCTCCAACTGGGAACTGTCGGCCCAGCGGGCGCTGGCGGTGGCAGAACGGTTGTTGCGGGTAGATGGCTTCGAAAGCGAGCGCATGGTGGTGCTGGGCATGGCAGGAACCCGGCCGCTGGAGCCCAACGATACTTCCGAAAACCGGCGCCGCAACCGGCGGGTGGAGATCACCATTTCTCAGGGTAAACCCAAGTTTTCACCGCCGTTGGATCTGCTCGCTCCCCAGTAAAATACGAGAGGGGGCAGTGGCCAGGCGCTATTCAGTTGCCGTTATTATTTGAGCAAAGGCCCGGCATTGTCGTGTATAATGCCGGGCTTTCGTTTTTGTGTTGTTCTACTTTTGCTGTTCTAGGCGTACCGAATTTATGAAATTTATTATCAAGCTGCATCCAGAAATCACCATCAAGAGCAAGTCGGTGCGCCAGCGCATGAGCAAGATCTTGCAGAGCAATATCCGTAATGTGCTCAAGCCTCTGGATGAGAATATCAAAATCCGGTCCGACTGGGACAAGCTGATTGTCCGCACCAATATCCTGACCGAACCCCATCGTCTGGCCATGATAGAAGCGCTGGCCTGTATTCCGGGTATTCAGTCGTTTCTGGAAGTCAAAGAGTGCAAGGTGGAGTCACTGGACGAGATCCTGACCCTGACCGAAGAGATGTTCGGTGACAAGCTGGCCGGTAAAACCTTCTGTGTACGCGCCAAGCGCCGGGGCCAGCAGTCGTTCAGCTCGCTGGATGTGGAACGTTACGTGGGAGGCGGCCTTAACCAGCGCTGTGAGACCGGCGGGGTCAGGCTGAAGAATCCGGATGTGCAGGTGAATCTGGAGCTGGACGGCGAACGCCTCTATCTGGTCAGCGACCAGCATGCGGGCATGGGCGGCTACCCCATCGCCACTCAGGAAAGCGTGCTCAGCCTGATGTCCGGCGGCTATGACTCCGGCGTGTCATCCTATCAGTTCATCAAGCGGGGCAGCCGGGTACATTACTGTTTCTTCAACCTCGGTGGTGCGGAGCACGAAGCGGGCGTCCGTGAAGTGGTGTACTACCTATGGAAGAAATTCGGCTCTTCGCACCGGGTCAAGTTTATCTCTGTTCCCTTCGAGGAAGTGGTCGGCGAAATTCTGGCGAAGGTTGATAACGGCCACATGGGCGTGGTGCTGAAGCGGATGATGATGCGTGCCGGTGCCGCCGTGGCCGAAAAGCTGGCGATCAACGCGTTGGTCACCGGTGAGTCCATGGGCCAGGTATCCAGCCAGACGGTCACCAACCTCAACGTGATCGACAGAGTGACCGACACCCTGATACTGCGGCCGCTGATCGCCGCCGACAAGCAGGACATCATCGACGTGGCCCGCCAGATTGGCACCGCTCCCTATGCCGAGAAGATGCCGGAATACTGTGGCGTGATTTCCAAGAGCCCCACCATCAAGGCCAAGTTGTCCAAGGTGGAGCACGAAGAAGCCAACTTCGATTTTGGCGTGCTCGACACCGCCATCCAGGCTTCTTTTGTGGAAGATGTGCGTAAGCTGGAACAAAAGTGGGAACTGCCGGAAGTGGAGTTCAGCCAGGGGGCCGATGTGGCCGAGGTGATCCTCGACATTCGCGCTCCGGAAGAAGAAGAAGAAGCGCCGCTGACCGTGCCCGGCCATAAAGTCGTCACCATGCCGTTTTTCAAGCTGGCCAGTCAGTTTACCGAGCTGGATCCCGACAAAACCTATCTGCTGTATTGCGCCCGGGGAGTGATGAGCCGCTTGCAGGCTATTCACCTCAAGGAGCAGGGCTTCGACAACGTCAAGGTATACAAGCCTTAATTCAGAGGGGGAGGCGTGAGGAGTGAGGTGAAAAACCCGTTCTTCCCGCCGCCCCTCACGATGCCCGCCTTACCCCTCAGATGCTCCTGCCTTATCCGCCTCTGCGCTTTATCTCCCGATAGAGCTGGCTGCTGACCGGCACCGGCTGCGTACCGGCATGGGCCAGGATGTAGCCGGTAATGTAATCATTCTCGGTTTTGCGACCGTGGACCAGATCCTGATGCATGGACGAATAGTTGGTCGCGGTCAGCTCAATGACCTGCTGCAGCCGGCGGCGAAATGCGTCCTGGCTTTCGGTTTCGCCAAGGTTCGCCATCACCTGAAAGACCTCTTCGCTCAGCTGTTCCAGCACATCGGCATAGCGGGGTTCCAGCAGCTGACCGTTGCGGATATTGTGGCAGGCGGTGAGCGGGTTGATCACCGCATTGATGCTCAGCTTGCGATGCTGGTGCAGCCGGATGTCTTCACTCCACTCGGCATGCCCCAGCGCCGCCGATAAGGGTTTGACCAGGTGAGCCCATGCGTGGGCCGCCTCGTTCAGCGGCCCCAGCCAGGTTTCCCCCTTGCCGGTATGGCGTACCAGCCAGTCGCCTTCTTTCATGGCGCCGTGGCTGCTGACGCCGGCAATCAGCGGATTATGGGGGAACAGTTCCTGTACCTGTTCGGCGGCGCCCAGGCCATTGTGCAACAGCACTATAGGCGCCGTGGTGGGCAGCTGCTGCAATCCTGTTAACGCGTCCACTACCTGATAGGCCTTGGTGAATACCAGCAGGCATTCCGCCTGCCGGGCCTGCTCGGCAAAGCGGGGCTGCGTCTGGATCAGCTGGTGGCGGCCACCGAGGGTGATCATGTCCAGACTGGGGTGAAAATGGCTACGGTGACGCTCCGACAGCATCAAGGCGACCCGTTCGCCTCGCTGGCGCAGCAGGCCCGCCATCACACAACCCAGGGCGCCGGCCCCGAGAATGGTCCATTCCGTCATCACTCTATCCCCTGAATTTTGTTATTATCATGCTTTGTTTGAGCCTATACGTTAGCCGCGAAGCGCCGTCGTTACCAGAGCGTTTTTTTATCGCTGCCGGTTAACAAAACCGTTTTTAAGGAGTCAGGATGCCGTCTTTTGATATTGTGTCTGAAGTAGAGATGAATGAAGTTCGCAATGCGGTGGAAAACGCCAACCGGGAGCTGGATACCCGCTTCGATTTTCGCGGAGTCGAGGCCAGCTTCGAGCTGAAGGACGACAAGGTCAAACTGAGTGCCGATGCGGAACTTCAGCTGCAGCAGATGCGGGATATGCTGCGGGGGGCCTTGATCAAGCGGGGCATCGATGTCCGGGTGCTGGATCCGGGTAGCATAGTGCGCTCGGGCAAGCGTCATATTCAGGAGCTGGGTTTCAGGCAGGGTATCGACACGGCTCTCGCCAAGAAGCTGGTCAAGCAGATAAAGGACAGCAAGATCAAGGTGCAGGCGTCCATTCAGGGCGAACAGCTGCGGGTGACCGGCAAGAAGCGGGACGATCTGCAGCAGGTGATGGCGCTGCTGCGCCAGGGCGAGCAGGAGCAGCCGCTGCAGTTCAACAATTTCCGGGATTGAGACGCCGACGCTTTTCCTCTGTAGGCCGGGGAGATCCCAGCGCTGATGCAGGCATTGCCCGAATAAATTCGGGCCTACAGGGGACAGTTGTTTGTTTTTTTCCTCTTACCCTTCACCCACACTCGATTTCGCCACCCGGCGGATCAGCCACAGCACCGGCAGGCCGATGGCGGCGGAGCCGATAAAGAAGGGCGCATAGCCATAGGCGTCCACCGCCATTCCCGAAAAGCCGGCCAGAAACTTGGGCAGCAGCATCATCACCGAACTGAACAGCGCGTACTGGGTGGCAGAAAAGGCGACGTTGGTCAGGCTGGACAGATAGGTGATAAAGGCGGCGGTGGCGATACCGGCACTGAGGTTGTCCAGCGAGATAATCAGCGTCAGCAATCGCACGTCGGGGCCGAGCTGACTCATCAGCGCAAACATCAGATTGGTGCCTGCCGCCAGTACCGCACCCAGCATCAGGATGCGCAGGGTACCGAACCGGCTCACCATGATCCCGCCCACGGCGGCGCCGACCAGGGTCATGATCACCCCGTATACCTTGGTGACGGTGGCAATCTGTGACTTGCTGAAGCCCATGTCCACATAGAAAGGGTTCGCCATCACGCCCATCACCACATCAGACACCCGGTAACAGGCGATCAGCGCCAGTATCACCAGTGCCTGGCGGCCGAAACGATGAAAGAATTCGGCAAAAGGTGCCACCACGGCACTGGCGAAAAAGGCCAGCAGGCTGGCCAGAGGGCGGGGATAACCCCGATCGAGCAGTTGCTGGTGGTGGTCGGCCTGAGCCTGCTGCTGTTGCCGCAGGTCGACGTCGGGTTCATGCAACAGCAGGCAGGTGATCACCCCCACCAGCATCAGGGCCATCATGCACAGGTAGGCGACTTGCCAGCCGGCAGGATCGTACCCCAGATCGGAGCCGGCCCAGGCGGCAATGGCCAATGCACCGGCGCCGGCCATGATCATCGCCAGGCGGTAGCCGGTCATGTAGGCGGCGGCCAGGGCTCCCTGCAGCCGCTCGGGGGCGGCCTCGATACGATAGGCGTCGATGACGATGTCCTGGGTGGCGGAAGCAAACGCCACCGCCAGCGCAAACAGCGCCAGATTGACAATTTGTGTATTCGGATCGGAATAGGCCATGCCGGCCAGCGCCGCCATGATGATCAGCTGCGACAGCAGCATCCAGCTGCGGCGCCGGCCCATGCGGCGTGACAGCCAGGGCAGGGGAAGACGGTCCACCAGCGGCGACCACAACCATTTCACCCCGTAGGCCAGGGCGACCCAGCTGAAGAAACCGATGCTGGTACGGCTGACGCCGGCTTCTCGCAGCCAGAACGACAGGGTACCAAACACCAGCAACAGCGGCAGGCCGGAGGAAAAACCCAGGGCAAACAGGGTCAGCACCCGGCGTTCGGCATAGAGCGCCAGTTGCTGTGTCCATCTGTCCTTGCTCAAGACGTTAATGGGCCGCGTCGCCATGAGCCAGGCGGCGAACCTGTTGCAGTATGATGGGCTGCTCCGGTACGTCCCGCGCGCGCAGCTTGAGGTTCATGCCGGTGGGCACTTGCGCCATCTGTTGCAGTACCTGCTCGCCGTCGATCACCCGGCCAAACACCGTGTAACCGGCCTTGCGGCCGCCATCCAGCGACAGATTGTCGCTGAGATTGATGTAAAACTGACGGGTGGCGCTGTCGGGATCCTGAGTGCGGGCCATGGCGATGGTGCCGCTCAGGTTGGAGAGACCATTGCCGGACTCGTTTATCACGGGGGCGTAGGTTGGCAAGGGCTCATGGTCGGTGTCGAAGCCACCGCCCTGTACCACAAAGCCGGGGATCAACCGGTGAAAGAGACTGTTGTTGTAGCTGCCGTCATCCACGTAACGCAGAAAGTTGGCCACCGACGCCGGCGCTGAAGACTCGTTCAGCTCGACCTGAAGTGTGCCCATGTTGGTGACCAGCTCGACCCGGGGCCCGGCCAGCGCCGAGCCGGCCATCAGCAGGCCGGCGGCCAGCAGGAGAAGACGCTTCATTTAGTTACCCCCGATAAATTGTTGTACATCGCGATCGGCCAGCATGTCCTTGACCAGCAACGACAGCTGTTCGTTCAAGGCTTCTTTTACCTTGTCCAGTTCCGGATGCAGGCGACCGGGGAACTCGGCCTGGGCGCTGCGGCGATATTGCTTGGTGATGGTACGACCATCGCGCTGCAGGGTCAGTTGCACCCGCAACTGTTGCACCACATCGTAGCTGATGTGGCCGCGGATCACCCGGGCCAGTACTTCCTGCAGCTCCAGTGTTACCTGGGTGCGGGCGCCGTTCTCGATAAAGGCGCCCTGATTGCTCAGACCCTGAGCCAGTGCCTGCTCCATCTGCACCTTGAGGTTGTTGCTGGCGCCAACCACCACCGGTGCCTTGTCTTTTTGCTCGATTTGAATGACGTAGTCGTTCTTGCGGCCATCCTGGCTGCTGAGCGAGACCGACTGGCCCCGGTACACGCCGGCGCTGGCCTCCACCGTGGGGCTGACATCGACCGCGATGGGGTAGTAGCTGGCACAGGCGGTCAGGCTCAGGGCCAGCATACCGGTTGTTAACCATTTGATGGGTTTCATGAAAGTGTTCCTTACGAGGTTTTAATGGCTCTGAGAATAACGAATTTGCGGTTGGATGCCACCACTCGTTGATTGCCGAACAGTCGTTTCAGCTTCTGATGGTAATCAAGGTGACGGTTGGCAACCAGCAGCAGCTCGCCGCCACGGCGCAGCACCCGTTTGGCGTCGACGAACATTTGCCAGGCGATGTGATCGGTAATGGCCTGCTGCTGGTGAAACGGCGGATTACACAGTATCAGATCGGCACTGTCGGCGGCCATGCCGTCGAGACAGTTATTGACCATGAAGCGGGCACGGGATCCGGCCTCGGGCAGGTTTTCGCTGACATTGAGGCGGGCGCTGGCCATGGCCATGTAAGACTCGTCCACGAAGGTGACCTCGGCATCCGGATTGCGCGCCAATGCCGTCAGTCCCAGTACGCCGTTGCCGCAACCGAGATCGATGATCCGGTCCGGGCGGTTGGCGGGCAGGTGCTCGAGCATGAAACGGGCACCGATATCGAGGCTGATGCGGGAAAACACGTTGGCATGGTTATGAATGGTAAAGCCGGTGCCTTCCAGCGGCCACGACAGCGGTGCCGGCAGCGGTGTTGCCTCTCTGGAACCGTCCCGCTGGCAGAAGATTAGTCGTGCTTTTTTCCAGGCCAGGCTGGTATGGGTGGGACCGATATAGTGCTCGAACAGCTTCAGGGTCGAACTGTGAATGTCGCGCGCCTTGGCGCCGACGACGAGGCGGGTGTCCGGCCCCATCACCTGGCTCAGGGCCGCCAGTTGATATTCGAGCATGGCGTTGGTCTTGGGCAGCTTCATCAGCACCAGCCCCGGCTGTCCCGGCAATTCGGCCAGGCTGTTCAGTGACAGCCAGTTTTTTTCCAGGCCGTTGTCCCGGGCATTGGCGTCCATCGCCAGCTCGCTGATGCGGGAGTCGGTCAGGCTGTAGGGACGATGATGATGCAGTGCCAGGGTGAGCGCACCGAAGCCGTCGTTGAGGATCAGCAGGGGGGCGGTCTGGTCCCATTCCCGGGTCATCAGCTCGGTTATGATATATTCATCGGCCGCATCCCAGGCTTGCAGGCCGTGCTGGGCGGGGCGAGGGTAACGATGCAGTAACAGCTCGCCACCCTGAGGCAGGGGAAAATGATGATTCATGATGCGATGGCCTGACAGAAAAAAGAGCCATTTTAGCAGTTAATGGGGGAAAGCAGTATGGAGCTGTGGGCCGAGTCGCCCCAATGGATCACCCTGCCTCAGGGGCGGCTGCTGTGGTGGCCGGATGCCTTCGTATCCGAGGCGGACGCCTGGTTCGAGCAACTGCAGGCAGAGATCCCCTGGCAGCAGCATCGGCTGCGCCTGTTCGGACGGGAGCACGACGAGCCCAGGCTGTCCTGCTGGATGGGGGAGGCGGTGTACCGTTATTCCGGCAAAACCCGAGAACCTGCAGTCTGGCACCCGCTGGTCAACGAGATTCGAAAGCAAGTGCAAGTCATCTGCGAGCAGCCCTTCAACGGCGTCTTGCTCAACCGGTACCGTCATGGTCAGGACAGCATGGGCTGGCATGCGGATAACGAACCCGAGCTGGGGGCAAACCCGGTCATCGCTTCCATCAGCCTGGGGGCGACGCGGGGCTTCACTCTGCGGCACAAGGACGGCGAACGCCGACAACTGATGCTGAGCCATGGCAGCCTGCTGGTGATGGCGGGCGAAATGCAGCATCATTGGCAGCATGCCCTACCCAAAGCCGGGGCCGTTGACCGGGAGCGCATCAATCTCACCTTTCGCTATCTTCCTCGACACCGTGAGAGTGAGTGAAAGCGGAGCGGGCATCGTCAGGTCCTGGGATATTGTCGTTTATGCAGGAGTAAATCATGTCGATACAGTCTCTTATCGAGAACAAGGTGCAGGCGGCGTTGTCGCCCGTGCATCTGGAAGTGATCAACGAAAGCTACATGCACCGGGTGGCGCCGGGCTCGGAGACCCATTTCAAACTGGTGGTGGTCAGCGAGCAGTTCGAAGGTCAGCGATTGCTGGCGCGGCATCGGGCTCTGAATACGTTGCTGGCCGAGGAACTGGCCGGTGGCGTTCACGCCCTGGCGTTGCATACCCTGACCCCTGCCGAATGGCAGCGCGCGCAGGCGTGCCGGACAGTCCCAACTGTCGTGGTCAGGGCGGCGTGTCGGGCTGACCACGCATGTCATCCACCCTCAGGATATAGTCGTACCTCGAGGCGTGAGTCCCTCCGGTTCGCAATGAGACCAAAGCATAATTAAGTAGCCAAATATCATGGCCTTATTTTTGCTAGGCGAAACTTTGAACAAGCAGGCTTTCCCGAAAGAGGCGCTAAATTTTGGTAATTGCCGTGGCAGCCGCCGCGTTAAAAGTGCTAGAATTATGCGCCTTTTATATCGGGCTGGATGTTATCGGACTGTAGTCATGTTGTTTCAACAGGATAGAGGCAGACCGGTAGCGACTCATCAGCATGTTGTCATGTCTGACATGGCAAGTACCTGTCTTCCCCTAACAAGTAGTGCAAGTGAGTATGATTACAATTAAAAAAGGACTGGACCTCCCGGTTTCCGGGGCCCCAGAGCAAGTAATCTACGATGGCCCTGCCATCAAACGTGTTGCTACGCTGGGCGAGGAGTTTGTGGGCATGCGCCCTACCATGCACGTCAAGGTAGAGGATCGTGTCAAAAAAGGTCAGGTGATCTTCGAAGACAAGAAGAATCCAGGCGTTAAGTTCACAGCTCCCGCCGCTGGTACCGTGGTTGAAATCAACCGTGGTGCCAAACGTGTACTGCAATCGGTCGTGATTGCCGTCGATGACAGCGAAGAACAGATTACTTTCTCAAAATACGCTTCCGCTGAACTTTCCAAACTGGAACCTGATACTGTCCGCGAACAGCTGGTTGAATCCGGCCTGTGGACGGCGCTGCGCACTCGTCCCTTTAGCAAGGTACCTGCCGTCGGTTCTACTCCTCGCTCCATCTTCGTCACCGCCATGGACACCAACCCGCTGAGCGCCAATGCCGAACTGATCATCAAGGAAAATGCGCAAGCCTTTACCGATGGTCTGCAGGTACTGAGCCGGTTGACCGAAGGCCAGGTGCACGTCTGTAAGGGCGAAGGCAGTCTGCCTCAGGCTCAGGCCAGCAACATCACCGAACAAGTGTTCAGTGGCGTGCATCCTGCCGGCCTGCCGGGCACGCACATTCACTTCATCGATCCGGTCGTGGCCGGCAAGGTGGTCTGGTATATCAATTACCAGGACGTGATTGCCTTCGGCAAGCTGTTCACCACCGGTGAGCTGTTTACCGACCGCGTGGTGGCGCTGGGTGGCCCGGTGGTACAGAAGCCGCGTCTGCTGCGTACCCGCCTCGGTGCCTCTCTGGAGGAGCTGACCGCCGGTGAACTGCAGAATGGTGAGAGCCGTGTTATTTCCGGTTCCGTGCTGTCCGGTACTACCGCCAATGGGCCTCACGCCTATCTGGGTCGTTACCACCTGCAGGTGTCGGTACTGGCCGAAGGCCGCGAGAAAGAATTTATGGGCTGGCTGGCGCCGGGTGCCAACAAGTTCTCCGTGACCCGCGCCTACCTGAGCCACCTGACTAAGGGCAAGCTGTTCGATCTGACCACCACCACCAACGGTTCCGCCCGTGCAATGGTGCCGATCGGCAACTACGAGCGCATCATGCCACTGGATATTCTGCCGACCCTGCTGCTGCGTGATCTGCTGTCCAATGATACCGATAGCGCCCAGACTCTGGGCTGCCTGGAGCTGGATGAAGAAGATCTGGCGCTCTGTACCTATGTGTGCCCGGGCAAGTACGATTACGGCCAGGCCCTGCGTCAGTGTCTGACCAAGATTGAGCTAGAGGGCTAAGTAATGAGCTTGAAACACACTCTGGAAAAGCTCGAACACCATTTCGAGCCGGGCGGCAAATACGAAAAGTTTTACGCCCTGTATGAAGCGGTCGCAACCGTGCTCTACACCCCAGGCATGGTGACCCGCAGCGGTGCCCATGTGCGTGACAGCATCGATCTGAAGCGCATCATGATCATGGTCTGGATGGCGACCTTTCCGGCCATGTTCTTCGGCATGTACAACACCGGTGGTCAGGCGATCAGTGCTCTGACCAACCTGTACAGCCCGGCTGAACTGGCGGCGGTCATCGATGGCAACTGGCGCTATGGTCTGGCGCAGAGCCTGGGGGCCACCATGGGTGAAGGCGCAGGCTGGGGCAGCAATATGCTGCTGGGTGCGACCTACTTCCTGCCTATCTACCTGACAGTGTTCCTGGTCGGTGGCTTTTGGGAAGTGCTGTTCGCTTCCGTGCGCAAGCACGAAGTGAACGAAGGTTTCTTCGTGACCTCCGTGCTGTTCGCCCTGATTGTGCCCGCCACTCTGCCCCTGTGGCAGGCGGCGCTGGGTATCACCTTCGGCGTGGTTATGGCTAAGGAAATCTTCGGCGGTACCGGCAAGAACTTCCTCAACCCGGCCCTGGCCGGCCGTGCCTTCCTGTTCTTCGCCTATCCGGCCGAGATTTCAGGTGACACCGTCTGGACTGCCGTTGACGGCTTCTCCGGTGCGACTGCTCTGGGCCAGTGGGCCAGCGGTGGTCAGGCTGCGCTGATGGACGTGAACAGCGGCACCCTGATCAGCTGGATGGATGCCTTTATCGGTAACATCCAGGGCTCCATCGGTGAGGTGTCTACCCTGGCTATCCTGCTGGGCGGCCTGTTCATCATCTATCTGGGTATTGCCTCCTGGCGTATCGTGGGTGGTGTGATGCTCGGCATGGTGGTGACAGCGACCCTGTTCAACATCATCGGCTCCGACACCAACAGCATGTTCAGCATGCCCTGGTACTGGCACCTGGTGCTGGGTGGTTTTGCCTTCGGCATGATGTTCATGGCGACCGACCCGGTGTCTGCTTCCTTTACCAACAAGGGTAAATGGTGGTACGGCGCGCTGATCGGCGTCATGGTGGTGCTGATCCGTGTGGTTAACCCGGCCTTCCCCGAAGGCATGATGCTGGCCATTCTGTTCGCCAACCTGTTCGCCCCCTTGTTCGACCACTTCGTGGTGCAGGCCAATATCAAACGGAGGCTGGCTCGTGGCTAAGAAAGAAACTATCGGCAGAACCTTTGCCGTGATCGGCGGCCTTTGTCTGGTTTGCTCTGTGGTGGTATCCGGCGCAGCAGTATTGCTGAAGCCGACCCAGCAGCGTAACCAGGCCCTGGACGTACAGACCAATATCGTTGACGTGGCCGGTCTGGGCCGTGCCAATGTGGCGGAAAACTACGAGCGCTTTATCGATGCTCGTCTGTTGGACCTGACCACCGGTGAGTTCTCGGACAAATCGGTACAGGGCTACAACCAGCGCAACGCGGCCAAGGAGCCGTCCACCAGCATCAAGCTGAGCCCGAGTGATGATCCGGCCGGTATTCGCCGTCGCGCCAATCTGGTGCCGGTGTATATGGCCAAGGACGAAGACGGCGAGCTGGACAGCATCATACTGCCGATCCATGGTCAGGGCCTGTGGTCTACCATGTATGCGTTTGTCGCCGTTGCACCCGATGGCAACACCATCAAGGGCATCACCTACTACGAGCAGGGTGAAACCCCCGGACTCGGCGGTGAGGTGGAAAACCCCAACTGGCGTGCCCAGTTTGTCGGCAAGAAGCTGTTTGACGACAACGGCCAGCCGGCGCTGAAAGTGGTGAAAGGGGGAGCCCCCGAAGGTGCTCCTTCCAGCGTAGACGGCCTGTCTGGCGCTACCCTGACTTCCAACGGCGTGCAACACACCTTTGAATTCTGGCTCGGTGAGCAGGGCTTCGGTCCTTTCCTGGCCAAGGTT
The DNA here is from genome assembly GCF_001870485.1 of Oceanisphaera psychrotolerans. Lineage (GTDB taxonomy): Bacteria > Pseudomonadota > Gammaproteobacteria > Enterobacterales > Aeromonadaceae > Oceanimonas > Oceanimonas psychrotolerans. The sequence goes on from NZ_MDKE01000005.1 coordinate 58,574, forward strand.
CGTGAAGGAGAGCTGAACAATGGCTGATAAAGCTGAAATGAAAAAGGTTCTGTTCGGTCCCATCATCGGCAACAACCCCATCGCCTTGCAGGTGTTGGGTATTTGTTCGGCGCTGGCGGTGACTTCGCAGATGCAAACCGCCTTTGTTATGTCGCTGGCAGTGATTGCGGTAACGGCGTTTTCCAACCTGTTTATCTCGCTGGTTCGTAACCAGATCCCGAACTCGGTGCGGATTATCGCCCAGATGGCGATTATCGCCTCTCTGGTTATCGTGGTGGACCAGATCCTCAAGGCGTATGCCTACGACATCTCCAAGCAGCTGTCGGTATTCGTGGGTCTGATCATCACCAACTGTATCGTGATGGGACGCGCCGAGGCCTACGCCATGAAGAGCCCGCCGATGATGTCCTTCCTGGACGGCATCGGTAACGGCCTGGGCTACGGCCTGATCCTGCTGGTGGTGGCGACCGTCCGTGAGCTGTTCGGTTCCGGCACCTGGTTCGGCATCGAGATACTGCCGCTGATCAAGAACGGTGGCTGGTATCAGGCCAACGGTCTGCTGTTGCTGCCGCCGAGTGCCTTCTTCATCATTGGTGGATTTATCTGGGTACTGCGTACCTTCCGTCCGGAACAGGTGGAGGCGAAGGATTAATAAATGGAACATTTTCTGAGTTTATTTGTTCGTGCCGTCTTCATCGAGAACCTGGCACTGGCCTTCTTTCTGGGGATGTGTACCTTCCTGGCGGTATCCAAGAAGGTAAAAACCTCGTTCGGTCTGGGGGTTGCGGTAACGGTGGTACTGACCATTTCGGTACCGGTTAACAACCTGATCTACAACTTCATCCTGAAAGATGGCGCCCTGGCCGAAGGGGTGGACCTGAGCTTCCTGAACTTCATTACCTTTATCGGGGTAATTGCGGCTCTGGTTCAGATCCTGGAAATGCTGCTGGACAAGTTCTTCCCTGCGCTCTACAACGCGCTCGGCATCTTCCTGCCGCTGATCACCGTAAACTGCGCCATCTTCGGTGGCGTGTCGTTCATGGTACAGCGGGACTATAACTTCGCCGAGTCCATCGTCTACGGCTTTGGCTCCGGCATTGGCTGGATGCTGGCAATCGTATTGCTGGCCGGTTTGCGCGAGAAGATGAAGTATGCGGATGTACCCGATGGTCTGCGCGGTCTGGGGATTACCTTTATCTCCGCCGGCCTGATGGCTCTGGGCTTCATGTCTTTCTCTGGCATATCTCTGTAACCCCAGTGATAGAAAAGGAATAATCGATGGAAATCATTCTAGGCGTGGTCATGTTCACCGTGATCGTGCTGGTCCTGGTAAGCGTTATCCTGTTTGCCAAGTCCAAGCTGGTCGCGGAAGGGGATGTGACTATCAGCATCAACGACGATCCCGACAAGGCCATCACCACCGGCGCCGGCGGCAAGCTGCTGGGCGCCCTGGCGGCCAACGGTATCTTCGTGTCTTCTGCCTGTGGCGGCGGTGGCTCCTGTGGTCAGTGCCGGGTGCGCATTCTGGAAGGGGGCGGTGAAATTCTGCCTACCGAACAGGATCACATCTCCAAGCGCGAAGCGCGTGAAGGCGAGCGTCTGTCCTGTCAGGTCAACGTCAAGCAGGACATGAAAATCGAGCTGCCGGAAGAAGTGTTCGGCATCAAGAAGTGGGATTGCGAAGTTATCTCCAACGATAACAAGGCGACCTTCATCAAGGAACTGAAGCTGAAGATCCCCAACGGCGAAAGCGTGCCTTTCCGTGCCGGTGGTTATATTCAGATTGAAGCGCCTGCCCATCACGTCAAGTACAAAGACTTCGATGTGCCCGAGGAATACCGGGAAGACTGGGACAAGTTCAAGATCTTCGAGCTGGAGTCCAAAGTAGACGAGGAAACCATCCGCGCCTACTCCATGGCCAACTATCCGGAAGAAGAAGGCATCATCATGCTCAACGTGCGCATCGCGACCCCGCCGCCACGTAACTGGAGCGCGCCTCCGGGCAAGATGTCTTCCTACATCTGGTCGCTCAAGGCCGGTGACAAGGCCACCATTTCCGGTCCCTTCGGTGAATTCTTCGCCAAGGATACCGATGCAGAAATGGTGTTTATCGGTGGTGGTGCCGGTATGGCGCCGATGCGTTCGCACATCTTCGACCAGCTCAAGCGTCTTAACTCCAAGCGCAAGATCAGCTTCTGGTACGGTGCCCGTTCCAAGCGCGAAATGTTCTATGTGGAAGATTTCGACGGTCTGCAGGAGCAGTGCGAGAACTTCCAGTGGCATGTGGCGTTGAGCGATCCTCAGCCCGATGACAACTGGGACGGTTACACCGGATTTATCCATAACGTGTTGTATGACAACTATCTGCGGGATCACGAAGCTCCCGAAGATTGTGAATACTACATGTGTGGTCCGCCGGTGATGAACGCCGCCGTGATCTCCATGCTCAAGAACCTGGGCGTTGAAGACGACAACATTCTGCTGGATGACTTTGGTGGTTAAACACTGATGATGTCTTATGTAACTAAATGGCTGGCCCCCCTGGGGCTGGCCTTTTTATTGGTCGCCTGTAAACCGGCGACGGTCGAGCATCCCCAATTGCATCTGACCGGCAATACCATGGGTACCTACTATTCGGTCAAGGTGGTGGGGGCCGAAGAGTCCCGGGCCCAGGTATTACAGGCGGAGATCGACCGCCGGCTGGAGCGGGTCAACGAGCAGATGTCCACCTATCGGGAAGACTCGGAGCTGAGTCGCTTCAATCGGTTCGGGGAGCCGACCCCTTTCAGGGTGTCGGCGGATACCGCCCGGGTGGTCACGGCGGCGCTGCAATTGGGACGAATGACCGAGGGGGCGCTGGATGTCACCGTGGGCCCGCTGGTCAACCTGTGGGGCTTTGGTCCCGATGCCCGTCCAACCCGGGTGCCCAGCTTGCAACAGTTGGCACAGATTCGTGAACGAACCGGACTGCAACATCTGCGGGTGACAGTCGATAGCGAAGCGGAGTACCTGTACAAACAGTTGCCCGAACTCGCCGTGGATCTGTCGGCCATCGCCAAGGGGTTTGGCGTGGATGTGGTATCCGAGTATCTGGCGGAACAGGGACTGACCGATCATCTGGTGGAAATTGGTGGTGAGGTACGGCTCAGTGGCCTCAATGCCCATGGCCAGCCCTGGCGGATTGCGGTGGAAAAACCGGAAACCGGTAGTGGCTCGGTACAGCAGGTGATTGCCATCGGTAACAGTAGCGTGGCGACCTCCGGCGACTATCGCAATTACTACGAGCTGGACGGGCAACGGTTGTCTCACACCATCGATCCCCAGACCGGCCGGCCCATTACCCATCAGCTGGCGTCGGTGACAGTGATACATCCATCCTGTATGATCGCCGATGGACTAGCGACCGCGCTGACGGTCATGGGTACCGAGCGAGCCCTGGTGTTTGCCGAGCAACATCAGCTGGCAGTCTATCTGCTGACCAAGACCGATGAGGGCTTCAGAGTGGATATGACCAGCGCCTTCAAGAAGTATTTAAGAGGTTGATATGCTGTATTTTCTGATTACCTTTGGTGTCTTTGCGCTGGTGATTTTTGCCATGGCCATCGGCTATATCGTGCAGCGCAAGACCATTGCCGGCTCCTGTGGCGGTCTTGGCAGCATCGGGGTGGAAAAAGCCTGTGACTGCCCGGATCCGTGCGAAAGCCGCAAGAAAAAAATGGCCAAGGAAGAAGCCCGCCGACAGATGCTGGAAGAAAACCGGATCATCTAACCTCCGGGATTGGGGACGGGTGATTAGGGACTGGGGGCGCTGTGATCGAGTCCCGAATCCCTGATCCCCAATCCCCGCTTTGCCCTCATGCGGAAGATCATTCATGTCGACATGGACTGCTTCTTTGCGGCAGTAGAGATGCGTGCCCATCCGGAGTGGCGCGATATTCCGCTGGCCATCGGTGGCAGCGCCAGCCGGCGTGGCGTCATCGCCACCTGCAACTATCCGGCCCGGGCCTATGGCATCCGCTCGGCCATGGCCAGCCATCAGGCGCTGCAACGGTGTCCGCAACTGTTACTGGTTCCGGGCAACATGGCCGAGTACAAGGCGGTCTCAAGACAAATCCGGGAAATCTTTCATCGCTATACCGATCTGGTCGAGCCGCTGTCGCTGGATGAAGCCTATCTTGATGTGACCAACAGCTCCCTGTTCGGCGGCAGCGCCACCCGTATTGCGGAAGATATTCGCCGTACCATCGAGTTTGAGCTGCAGCTGACCGCATCTGCCGGCGTCGCTCCCAATAAATTGCTGGCCAAAATCGCCTCGGAACAAAACAAGCCGAACGGACTCTTTGTGTTGCCTCCCGCGGCGGTGGCCGATTTTGTGCGTGACCTTCCCTTGTCCTGCATTCCCGGCGTGGGGCGCAAGACCACGGAAAAACTCAAGGCGCTCGGGCTGGAGCACTGTGGTCAGCTGAGAGAGGTGGGCGAGCAGGAGCTGGTGCGTCGTTTTGGCAAGTTTGGGCAATTGCTGTGGCTGCGGGCGCAGGGGATTGACGAGCGTCCGGTACAGACCGAGCGGGTGAGGAAGTCGGTGGGGGTGGAAACCACGCTAGCGGAGGATATCCATCATCTGGAGCAGGGACGACAGGTACTGCTGCGGTTGTGGCCCGAGCTGATGCGCCGGCTGGCCGGACGGACAATAAAGGGACTCTGTCTCAAGCTGAAGTTTGACGACTTTAATCAGACGACGCTGTCTCGTCGGTGCCTTTGCCCACAACCGGAATTAGCCGAGCAGCTCTGTGCCGAAGGGTGGGAGCGTGCCAGAGGACGGGGGATCAGGCTGATAGGAGTCAGTGTCGAGTTATATCACGAAGGCAATGAGCTGGCTGTTCAGGGGGAGCAGCTGAACTTCAACTGGTAGTCGGCGGGTTGGTGTCAGGACTTGTGCGGTTCGGTCTCGTCCGGCGTCACGGCGAGGGTAGCATCCGCATCGGTAGTGCTCTTGGCTGCTACCTTGGTGGTTTGCTGGGCTTTGGCCACTATCGTATCGGCCGAAGCGGCTTCCAGATAACCGGCACTCAGGGCCAGAAACAGGGCAATGGATGTTGTTTTCATGTTGAGGTTCTCATTAAGCTTTGAAGTCTAACTATCTTAACATATTGAAATAAAATGTAAAATCAGACTGGCTCTGTGCCGGCAAAGCCGAGCCGTCAGGCGATGGCCGGGAGAGCCTTGCCGGGTCTCAGGAGGGGCTGTTATTTCAGCCGATCTTCTTCAACGAATTGCCAGCCGTGATTGGCGGCAGGCGATACCGGCTGCGAAGCCGCCGGCGGTGGGGCTATCACCACGGTGGTGCCGTTGGACGGACTCTCCAGTGCCGGGCTGTCGCGGCCGTCGTCCGGTGACGTTGCCGTGATACGGGCCGGTGCTTCCTGTCGTCTGTCGTCCTGAATCCCGGGGGCCAGCTTGCGGGTTTCATCCAGCACCTCACGGCCAAAATCGATGATACCACTGAAGATATTACCGGCCATTGCCGGCGTGGCCAGCACGGTCAGCAGCAAATAGAAAGGGGCGCTTTTCATGGCGGTTGCCTCCATTGAATTATTCCAGAGAGCATAAGCCAAATTGCGTCCCTTGAATACCGAATGCGACGGCCGAGGGTCGGTTGCTGACGCGGTAAGCCGGGAGGCGTGAGGTGCAAGACACTCCCTTCACGCCTCGGGTTGTTACCGTTCGGGTATTTGCTTCAGCACCCGTACCAGCAATTGCCAGAAGCGGGAAACCGCTTCGATGTGCACCCGTTCGTCCGGCGAGTGGGCGCCCTGAATGGTCGGCCCGAAAGAGACCATATCCCACTCGGGGTAAGCCGCCTTGAACAGGCCGCATTCCAGCCCGGCGTGGATCACCTTGACCTCGGGCTGCACGCCAAACAGCGCCTTGTGGGTATCCAGCAGCAGCTGCATCACGGCGGAGTCCGGATCTGGCTGCCAGCCGGGATAGGCGCCGTCAAAGTGGCAGTCGGCGCCGGCCAGGCGAAAGACCGCCTGAGTCTGGCCGGCGACCCGCTCCCGGCCCTCATCACTGAGTGAACGGATCAGGCACTGCACATGAATATGCTTGGCTTCGGTGCTGATGACCCCGAGATTGGTGGAGGTTTGCACCACATCCCGCATGCTGCGGCTCATTTCCATCACCCCATGGGGGCAGGCGAACAGGGCGGCGCTCAGTCGCTGCTGCAACGCCGTGGTCATGACTCGCGCGGGCAACCCGGCCGGGGTCAGTTCCAGTGCAATAAAATCATCGACCCCGGCAAATTCGCGCCGGTATTGCTGTTGGCGTGTGTCGACAAGCCTGGCCAGTGTTTCCATTGCATCGGCGGGCAGGGTCAGCAGGGCGCTGGCTTCCCGGGCGATGGCATTGCGCAGGGTGCCGCCGTTCAGCTCGGCCAGGCGAATGGTTTCATGCTGGCCGATATCCATCAGCAATTCGGCCAGCAGCTTGTTGGCGCTGGCACGGCCCTGATGAATGTTGATGCCGGAGTGACCACCGCGCAGGCCGGAGATGGTCAGGCGCAAGGCCTGGTGTCCGGTCGGTACCGGCTCTTGCTCGTAGGGCAGGGTGATGTTGGCGTCGACCCCGCCGGCGCACCCCATGTAGACATCACCGTCCTGCTCGGAGTCGGTGTTGAGCAGTATCTCGCCCTGTAACAGCCCCGGCGCCAGGCCAAAGGCACCGGTCATGCCACTTTCTTCATCGATGGTCAGCAACACCTCCAGTGGGCCATGCTGCACCTTGTCATCGGCCAGCACCGCCAGGCAGGCGGCCAGGCCGATGCCGTTATCGGCACCCAGGGTGGTGCCCCGGGCCCGCACCCAGGCGCCGTCGATATAAGGTTGTATCGGATCCTGCGTGAAATCATGTTCGGTGTCGGCATTGGCCTGGGGCACCATGTCCATATGGGCTTGCAGGATCACACCTTTACACCTTTCCAGCCCGGCGGTGGCGGCCTTGCGGATTATCAGATTACCGATGGCGTCCTGTATGACTTCCAACCCCTGGCTGCCGGCCCAGTCGGCGATCCATTGGCGCACCGCGGCCTCGTGGCCGGACGGATGGGGAATGCTGCACAGGGTGTCGAAAAATTGCCACAGCAGGTGAGGAGAAAGCTGACGAATAGAGGACATGGGATACCTTGTTCACGGAGCCACGGGATAAGGCGACAGCTTAACGCGCTCTTGTTCCGGTTATCCATTCATTAAATGTCGGCGGGCGATAATCCTGACCGACATCACGATGGGCAAGTGTTCCCCCAGCCCGGGTCCTGTAACCGGGGTCGAATAAAGCTCGGGCAATAAAAAGTTGTAACTCTGGTCAAGAATGGGAGTGATCTCTATAATGCGACCATTGTTTGCTCGTTGTCTGGCTGAGGCTGGCTGCCTATCGGCGGTGCCTGAAACACCGCAACGGGCAGCGGTGTCCATCTTGTCTTGAAAGCTAACACCCAAAGGTTCTTTTTATGTCCAACAAATTCGTCGTCACCTGGGACTCCTTTCAGCGCGAAACGCGTAAGCTGGCCGAGCGTCAGTTACCTGCCAGTCAGTGGAAGGGCATTATTGCGGTCAGTCGTGGTGGCCTGGTACCGGCCGCCATCATGTCGCGGGAACTGGGGATCCGTCATGTCGATACCCTGTGCATCTCCAGCTATGACCATGATCAGCAGCGTAGCGATCTGCAAGTACTCAAGCATGTGGAAGGCGATGGTGAAGGCTTCCTGATCGTCGACGATCTGGTGGACACCGGCAACACCGCCAAAGTCATTCGCGAGCTGTATCCTAAAGCCAAATTCATTACCGTCTTTGCCAAGCCCAAAGGCGAACCGCTGGTCGATGACTTTGAAGTGCGAGTCGGTCAGGATACCTGGATTGAGCAGCCCTGGGACATGGGGGTGGTTTTTGTTCCGCCGTTGTGCGAACAGGACAAGGTGTAATAAAACAGGCTCCTCGGGAGCCTTTTTTATTGATGCTCGAGGTGAATGATGACGGTGTTTGCCGGGGTCTGCAGCCCGGTGCTGACGTTTTTTACGGCAAGGACGGCAGGCGGCCTTTACCCCCGCTTAAAAAAAACGTTACATATAGTTAAGTTAACAGGGAGGTTGCATGACCACAGACACGGTTACTCATCGTAAGTTAGTGCGTAAATTTACCGCTATCGGTCCCTATCTGCGGGAGGCGAAGTCGAATGAATCGGAGTATTTCTTTGACTGTCTGGCGGTCTGCGCCAGTGCCAAGGCACTGCCGGAAGCGCGGGAGTTCTGGGGGTGGTGGCTGATGCTGACGACCGAGGACAGCCAGAATTTCGAGTTTCATTACCAGCTCGGTTTCTTTGATGCCAGCGGGCAATGGCAAGAACGGGCCTTGCCCAAAAAGCACGAAGCGGAGGTTGCGCGCACGCTGCGTGATTTTTACGATAAACTCGGTAGCTGTATGAACAGCCTGTCACTCAGTATTCGCCCTTCTCCCGCACTGGGAAACAATCATCTGCTGAGCGCAGCCTGAGCCGGCATTCTCTGCGGCGATGGCCGTTATTACCCGTGGCCCGGGTGTGCCTCATTTTATTATCTTGCCGGCTTTGCCGGCATTGCTGTTAGTAAGGAGCCGCAGGGCGTTCCATGAAAGGCAAAACCATCGTTGTAAAACTGGGCACCAGTGTGCTCACCGGCGGCACCCGTCACCTGGACCGGGCTCACATGGTAGAATTGGTGCGTCAGTGCGCCAGTCTGCACCGGGCCGGCCATCATATTATTGTGGTCACCTCGGCAGCCATTGCCGCCGGGCGTGAACATCTGGGCTTTCCCGAATTGGCCAATACCATGGCCAACAAACAGATGCTGGCCGCGGTAGGTCAGACCCAGCTGATCCAGAACTGGCAGTCATTGTTCAACCTTTACGGGCTGCACGTGGGCCAGATCCTGCTGACCCGGGCCGATCTGGAAGACCGGGAGCGTTACCTTAACGCCCGGGATACCCTGCGCGCCTTGCTCGATAACCGTATCATTCCGGTGATCAACGAAAACGATGCGGTGGCCACCAACGAGATCAAGGTGGGAGATAATGATAACCTGTCTGCCCGGGCCGCCATTCTGGCCGAGGCGGATCTGTTGATCCTGCTGACCGATCAGAAAGGGCTCTTTACCGCCGATCCCCGCCACGATCCCAAGGCGCAGCTGATTGAAGAAGTACAAACCATCGATGACACCCTGCGCAAACTGGCCGGTGGCAGCATCAGCGGCCTGGGCACCGGCGGCATGGCCACCAAATTGCAGGCGGCCGACGTGGCCCGGCGGGCCGGCGTCGATGTGGTGATTGCCACCGGGCAGGTACCGGAGGTGATCGGACGACTGGCCGAAGGTGAGCGTATCGGCACCCGTTTCCCGGCATTGGCCACGCCACTCGAAAGTCGCAAGCGTTGGATCCTGGCCGGCCCTCCTCCCCACGGCGAAATCCATATCGATGCCGGGGCGGCCAAGGCGGTACGGGAAAAGGGCTCCAGCCTGCTGCCCAAAGGAATCGTGCGCATCGAAGGGCGCTTTCGCCGAGGTGAGGCGGTACGTATCGTCAATACCGAAGGGCGGGAGCTGGCGCGAGGTATCTGTCGTTACGATGCACTCGACCTGAACCGAATCAAAGGACAACACTCAGAGCAGATCACATCACTGCTGGGCTACGGCTACGGAAACGTGGCCATTCACCGCGACGATCTGGTGCTCTTGTAGGAGAAAATATGAATCTGGAACAGATGGGGCAGGCTGCACGCGCTGCCGCCTTTATCCTGGCCGAAACCCCGACGCGGGCCAAGAATCAGGCCTTGCTGACGATGGCCGATGCCCTCGAAGCCGCCGCCCCCGAGATCCTGGCTGCCAATGCCAGGGATCTGGAGGCCGCCCGGGAAAGTGGTATCGGTGAGGCGATGCTGGACCGGCTGATGCTGAATCCGGCCCGGCTCAAGGCCATTGCCGACGATGTACGCAATGTGGTGTCGTTGCCGGATCCGGTCGGCAGCGAGCTGGACTCCCGGGTGCTGGAAAACGGCATGCGACTGTCTCGCCGCCGGGTCCCGCTGGGCGTGGTGGGGGTGATCTATGAAGCCCGCCCCAACGTTACCATCGACATCGCCGCCCTGTGCCTGAAAACCGGTAATGCCAGCATTCTGCGCGGTGGTCGGGAAACCTTCCATACCAATCAGGAACTGGTGAAGGTGATCCGTCAGGCGCTGGCGCTGAACCGGTTACCGGAAGGCGCGGTGCAATATATCGGTGAGCCGGGTCGGGAGTGGGTCAGTGGCCTGCTCAAGCTCGACAAGTACGTGGACATGATCATCCCCCGTGGTGGCCCTGGCTTGCACCAACTGTGCAAGGAGCAGGCGACCATTCCGGTGATCATCGGCGGCTTTGGCATCAGTCATGCCTTTGTTGATGACGGTGCCGATCTGGTGCGTGCGATCAAGGTTATCGATAACGCCAAGACCCACAGGCCCAGCGCCTGCAACTCGCTGGATACCCTGCTGGTACACAGGGCCGTTGCAGCAGAGCTGTTACCTACCCTGAGCACCGCCATGGCGCAAAAGCAGGTGGAACTGGTGGCTGACGCCGAGGCGCTGGCGCTGCTGGGGGCGGGCCCGGCCAGGGTGCGGGCCGCCGTCGAAGGTGACTTTGACACCGAATGGCTGGGGCTGACACTGGGGGTGAAAATTGTCGCCGATGTGAACGAGGCGCTGGCACACCTGCGCGAGTATAATGCCAGTCATTCCGATACCATTCTCACCAGCAGCCTGAGCAACGCCGAGCGCTTTATCAACGGCGCACCTTCGGCAGCGGTTTATGTGAATGCCTCGACTCGCTTTACCGATGGCGCCCAGTTCGGCCTGGGAGCCGAAGTGGCGGTATCCACCCAGAAACTGCATGCTCGCGGCCCCATGGGGCTGGAAGAGTTGACCAGCTACAAGTGGATAGGTCAGGCAGATTATCTGATCCGTGACTAATCGCAAATTGCCGAGCAGACAAGTCGGCGGCCTTGCCGTTATTGTCTGGTGAAGAGGGAGTATTATGCCATCCAAGTTGTTGGATGCCCTGCTGTTGGCGATGCCGTTGTCACCGACTCTGGAGTCGTGGCGACAGTATCTCAAGAGCCAGTTACCCTATCCGGTACAGGGGGCTCAGACACTGTTTATCGGGGATCCTGCCCTGGTGATAGTGGTGTTTCAGCACGACAAGGCAGAGGTGCTGCTGCCGGCTATGGAATGGCGCCATCACGATATTCACACCGTCAAACCTCGTTCTCAGGGGGTCATCGATGCGTGTAGTGGCAGTCTGGAACAGTTGCTGGCGCTGGTGGAGGACACCATAGCGTTGAGGCTGAAATCGTTTCATGAATGCAGCAGCTGCGGTAAACGCTGCGCGCCCGAGGTGCTGGGTTCCCTGAAGGGCGAGCCCGTGTGCCGAGACTGTATCAAGGGCCGGCGAGTATTGTTCTGAAAACCGGGACCGGGGATGGATGACTCGGGGTTGAACCCGGTCATCAGTCCCTAGTCCCTAGTCCCTAATCCCTAATCCCTAATCCCTAATCCGGGCCAGCCACAGCCGCAGGTACATGCCCGGCAGGGTGGTGATGCCGGCGGTGGCAAAGCGCAGTTTACCCTGGCTGGCAACCATCAGGGTGGGCGTTACACTGACGCCCAGCGTCTGTCCCAGCCGATGATCCTCATCGTTGACGACCGCAAACTCATACCCCTTTTCCCGCACATAGCCGCTGACCTTCGCATCCGGACCCGAGGCGATGGCGATGCTGACCACGGGGGCTCCGACCATGTTCACCATGGGTGACACCAGTCGACAGACGCCGCACCAGCTGGCCCACACATATACCAGTACCGGCTGCTGCCGACTCATGGCATCGAGGTCCATCGCGTCGCCGTTCAGTGTGGTCAGGGGGCCCAGGGCCGCCACTTCGGTGGGCAGATCCCGACTGCGCCACAGATCCACCGCCGTGATCACGGTGACGAGCAGCAGCAGATAGATCAGCGCGGAGCCAAATCGTTTGCGCCAGGCCCGGCTCATGGCCGTGCCTCATTCAACGCATCGAGGACCTGACGGGTGGTCAGCAGTACGTCCAGCGCCTTGCCATGGGGCAGGCCGGGGCCAAACACCTGATTGAAGGGAATCCCGGCACGCTGGTTGGCATGCAGGTAGTCGGTAATGGCCGCATCGGGGCGAGTCCAGTCGCCCCGCATCAGTACCATATCTTCTTCCTGCAGGGCGGAGTAGACCGGATCACGCAGGGTCACTCCTATCTTGTTGGCCTGGCAGGTAATGCACCAGTCGGCGGTGATGTCGACGAATACCCGCTTGCCGGCGGCGACTTCGCGCTCGATACGCGCCGGGTCCAGCGGTTGCCAGTTGAGTTCACCTTTTACCGGGCTGACCCAGCGTGACTGGGTCAGCAAGGCGGTGGTGCCCCCGACGGCGCCCAGCAGCATGACACCCGCCAGACCGAACACCAGGCCCCGGCGGCCGTAATGGTGCAGCAAGGACCATAGTGGCAGCACAATCAGCACGGCGGCCAGCGACAGGGTAATGGTGCTGCCCAGCGTGGACTGCAGCAGCGACAGCAGCCACAGGCTGGTGGCGAGCAGCATCAGCCCGAACAGCCATTTCACCCTGATCATCCAGGGGCCGGGTTTGGGCAGCGAGCGGACAAAGCCCGGAAACAGTGCCAGCAGCAGCCAGGGCATGGCCATGCCCAGTCCCAGACCGGTGAAGATGGTGATCAGCACCAGCGGGGAGGAAGCCAGAGCCACCGCCACCGCGGTCCCCAGGAAGGGTGCACTGCAGGGGGTGGCGAGCAGGGTGGCGAACATGCCCTGCAGCAGATGGCCGCCGTTGCCATGGCCGGGACGGGTCGCCAGCCAGGTACTGATGGCGGCGGGCAGGCGCAACTCGAACAGTCCGAACAGGTTAAGCGAAAACAGGGCGGTGACCAGCAGCATGAAGCCGATAAAACCCGGCTGCTGGAACTGGATGCCCCAGCCGAGCTGGGCGCCGGACCAGGTCAGTACCAGCATGAAACCGGCCAGGGCCCAGAACGACAGCATGATACCGGCGGCAGACCATAGCAGGGGAGCGCGCACTTCGGCACGGGAGCGCTGACCCAGCAGCAGGCTGTTGAGTTTGAGCCCCAGCACCGGCAACACACAGGGCATGATGTTGAGTATCAGGCCACCGAGCAGGGCATAGAGCAATACCAGTCCCAGCGAGGGGACCGCTGTCGCCATCGGGGACAGGGCCCCGCGGGTGATGGGCCCGGCCAGCTCTTCGGCCAGTCCTTCGTCGGTGGCGGTGATCACCACCACCTGTCCATCCAGATCCAGCTCAGGATCCCAGCTGCCGACCTTGAAGCGGGCTTCCAGCCGGGTGTCGTCGACCGTCAGTTGTGGCTGACTGAAGATGCTGTTGTCGAGTTCGTCGACGAATACCGCCGGTTGTTGCCAGCCACGGAGATTGGTCAGGCTGATAGCGAGTTGTTTGGCGGCTGGGTCCCAGATCAGCGATTCGGCCTGCACCAGGCTCGCCGGCCGGGGGACCCGTGACACCGCCTGTTGGTATTGATGATTCAGCACCTCGTCGGTCGCCATCAGCGGCTCCAGCGGCAGTTGCAGCCGGTATTCGGTAAGCACGCAGATGGTGGTACAGCTGGGCAGGGTCAACCGGGCATCGAAGGTGACGGCCTGTCCAGCCTCGACCGGGGTCAGTTGCAGGGGAAAGTCGACCTCGTGATGGTAGCCCTGGGTTTCGACGCCGAGCAGGGTAAAACGCTCGGGCAGGGGCCACTGCCAGTTGACCGAAAGTAGGTTGGCGGAAGACTGCCAGTCCAGACGGGGCGCGATGCCGCCTTCGCCGGGAGAGCGCCAGTAGGTTTTCCAGTCGTCTTCCAGGCGTATCTGCAGCAGTGCAGGGTAATGATTATTGGCCGCATCATAGGGGCCGGTCTGTACCAGGCGCACCTGCACCGGGGGGTGCTCGGGTGCCTGCAGCCAGCCGGTGTCGGCAGCCTGCAGCGGCAAGGCGGCCGTTAACAGCAGGATGAAAAAGGTAAAGATTCTGATCACGAATAGGGTCTCCGGTGGATTAACGCAAGCTTACAAGATGGCGGCGTTAATCTCATTCCCGGAACACGCACAAGACCAGGTGTCGTCGTCGCTCGGCAAAAGGCCGGGGGGGAGGTCGCAGGCGGCGGTACCAGCGTGTTCCTGGCAGCGGCAGCCAGGGCAGCACCAGCAGCAAGCCGATCAAGAGTGGCTCCAGTTGATTCCACACTTTGCTCAGCAGCTGCTCAGATAGATCACACTGGCTTTCGTTATCGAGGTTGTCGGGGTGATCGGGGGCGGCGAGCTGGTCGGCGCCGCTCTGATGAGCCGAAGCCACACAGCCGGACACCAGGCCCAGTCGCTGGCTCAGGCACAGGCTGATGACCAGCAGAGCCATGGCCAGCGCCAGCCAGCCGGGTTGGCGTGACATCAGCCCACGGCCAGCCACCGTTAACCGATTGCCAGCCACAGGGCCACACCCAGCATCAGGCTGCCGGCGATGCGGTTCATCAGCTTGACCTTGCCTTTTTGTTGCAGTACCCGGCTCAGGGTGCGACCGCCACTGGCATAGAGCAGCATGCACATGAATTCCAGCACCAGTATGATGGACACCAGCCCCAGCAGCTGGCCGGCCAGAGGAGCCTGATTATCGATAAAGGGCGGCAACAGGGCGATGAAAAAGGCCCAGCCCTTGGGGTTGGCGATGGCGGTCACGAAGCCCTGGCTGATGAGGGTACGAGCCGGAATATGACGGGGGCCGGCATCCATCGGGTTCAGGGCCAGTTTGCCCCGGGAGCGCCACAGCTGAATGCCGAGCCAGGCCAGATAGAGGCCGCCGCCGTATTTGAGCAACAGGAACAACTGCGGATACTGCAGCATGATGGCGGCCACGCCGACCACCGCCAGGCAGGCCACCAGGCCCACGCCTGCCAGCTCGCCGAGCATCATCCACAGGGTGCGGCGCACCCCGACCGTCATCCCCAGCGACAGCGCCAGGGTCATGCACATGCCGGGGGTGACCGATACGAAGAAAAAGGTGGGAATAAACACCATCAAGACTGCGGTACTGATAGCACACCTGCCTGTTGTTCTGAGCTGATTGATACGAGTTGTCCGCCATTGTAGGCCAAATGCCGGACAACAGGCTATGGCTATTTAGTCGCTGAAGCGGGGGCTGAACACCAGGCGACCGGGGGCGATATCCATGGCCACCGGCGCCTTGCTCAGCCAGCTGTAACGACTGTCGTCGAGCCGGTAGACCGGCTGGTTTTCCAGCACGGCGCGCAGTAACTGCATCATGCCGGCGGAGGCGGCGGTCATGTCGCCCTTGTAGCCGAAGGCATCGACCTTGCTTTGCAGCAGTTTGAGATCTCGCAGGAAAATCGCATTCTGCTGGCGGTCATAGACCGGACGTCCTTCGATGGCCAGATCCAGCTGGGCCGGAAAGCGGGCTATCAGGGCATTGATGGCGGTTTCGCCCTGCAGGTTCAGGCGCACCACCTGACGGTTATCGGGGCCAATCTGCAGATCCAGGTTGTCGACCCGGGTCTCTACCAGGCCCTGGGTAAAACGAGGTGCCTGCTGTTCCAGCAGGGTATAAAGCGATTTTTCAATTTCGCCTTCCGACACACTGTACTGGCTGAGACCGGCACAGGCGCTGAGCAAAAGGGTGCTCAATGCGATAACAACAGACTTGAACATGGCATACCTCTGTTTTTAAAGACATGTGAAGAGTGAAGGCTGAGGCGAGAAGAGATATAACATGCTTCCCTCACGTCACGCTTCACACAGCAGCGTTTTCAACGCAACAACTGATCCAGCAGGTTGGCAAAGGCCTGACGATCGGCCTGATTAAGGCTGGGCGGCCCGCCGGTGTGCACGCCGCTGGACCGCATGGTATCCATAAAATCGCGCATGGTCAGCTTGGCCCTGATGGTGCTCTTGTCGAACGGTTCCCCGCGCGGGCTCAGCACCCGGGCGCCTTTTTCCAGTGCCTCGGCCGCCAGCGGAATATCGGCGGTGATCAGAATGTCGCCGGGCTGGAGTCGCGCCACGATTTCATCGTCAGCCACATCGAAGCCCTTGGGCACCTGAAGCTGTTTGATGAGTGTAGAACCCGGCAGCGGCAAAGGGTGATTGGCCACCATGGTCAGTTCTGTCCGGGTGCGCTCGGCGGCGCGAAACAGAATATCGCGAATGACCTTGGGGCAGGCGTCCGCATCTACCCAGATATGCATCAGTTATGTCGTCCCGCTTTTTTCTTGCGGTCGATGGCGTCTTGCAGTTCTCGGGGCTCGACCACCACGCCGGTGGCGTCGGAGGTAGGGAATACCGCCACCAGCAGCTCGTCGTCTTCCATGCCCGGCACCCAGCGGTTCAGCCATACCTGAAGGGTGAGGGCTTCCGGCTTGCACTGGCTCCAGTCGTCTACCGCCCATTCTTTGGCATAGTCCGCATGGGGCCATACCGGAATGCAGTCTTCGTCATCATCCGAGGTCAGCATCATGCAGCCGTGTTCGTCGGTGAGGATCCAGAGCTCGTCATGCTCGCACACCCGGGAAACGAAATGGTTGAAGCGCTCGTCATCACGCATGTTCTGGGCGGCGGCCTTGTCGGCGTCGGTCAGGGTATAGCTCATGGTCAGTCTCATATAAGGGATCTGAGCGCATGTTCACACCCCAAGCCCCGTGTTGTCCAGCTTGCTGCCAAATTTGTTCCAGGCCTTCTCATGAAAGAAATAGGCGACGGTATTGACCATCGGCTCCACCAGCGCGATCAGCCCGCCGACCAGCAGATCACCGGAAAGCAGGTAAGCGACACTGAAGGCGACGGTAAAGTGGACGAGGGCGAAGGTCAGGGTCTTGGGCATGGTGCAGATCTCTGGTTGGAAGATATTTAAATAATAACGATTATCATTTAAATATACAGTTGTTGTTTTTTATTCCTTCCATTGGCATCTCCTATCAAACAAATGCCGTCATCGGGCAATAGGGCGTTTACAGTCGCCCCCGCTCGGGATAGATTGAAAACCAGTCTTTTCGATAAAACGAGCCAGGGGCTCGGAATTGTAATCAGGGTTGCTCATGCATTTTCAAACCGACGATATCCGTATCAATGAAATCAAAGAACTACTGCCGCCGATAGCGGTGCTGGAGAAATATCCGGCGACCGATACCGCCTCGGCGACGGTGTTTGAATCGCGCCAGGCCATTCACCGCATTCTGGTCGGCGAGGATGATCGTCTGCTGGTGGTAATTGGACCTTGCTCCATTCACGATACCGACGCCGCCATCGAATATGGCAAACAGCTCAAGGCATTGCGCGATCACTATGCGGATCGGTTGGAGATCGTGATGCGGGTCTATTTTGAAAAGCCGCGTACCACCGTCGGCTGGAAAGGGCTGATCAACGACCCCTACCTGGATAACAGCTTCCAGATCAACGACGGCCTGCGTATCGGTCGTAAGCTGCTGCTGGATCTCAACGATCTGGGTCTGCCCACCGCCAGCGAATTTCTCGACATGATCACGCCGCAGTATCTGGCGGATCTGATGAGCTGGGGCGCGATCGGTGCCCGTACCACCGAATCTCAGGTACATCGGGAGCTGGCTTCCGGTTTGTCCTGCCCGGTCGGGTTCAAGAACGGCACCGACGGCACCATCAAGGTCGCTGCCGATGCCATCGGTGCGGCCAGTGCCTCGCACCATTTCTTGTCGGTGACCAAGTTCGGCCATTCCGCCATCGTGTCCACCGCCGGCAACCCGGACTGTCATATCATTCTGCGCGGCGGCAAGGAGCCCAATTACAGCGCCGATCATGTCGCGGCGGTGTGCGCGGGGCTGGAAAAAGCCGGCTTGCCGCAGAAGCTGATGATCGATTTCAGCCATGCCAACAGCAGCAAGCAGTATCAGCGCCAGCTGGTGGTGGCCGACGATGTCTGCGCCCAGCTGGCTGCCGGTGAGCAGGCGATCATGGGTGTGATGGTGGAAAGCCACCTGGTGGAAGGCCGTCAGGATCTGGAAGCGGGTGGCGAGCTGACCTACGGTCAGAGCATCACCGATGCCTGTATCGGTTGGAAGGATACCGAAGCCTTGCTGGCGCAACTGGCCGACGCGGTTAGCGCCCGCCGCAAGGCTTGAGCAGCCTGATAAGTCGTTATAAAAAGGAGCCGAAAGGCTCCTTTTTTGTTGTGGGCATGCTGAGCAGAGCCTGCTTGAAGCGGAAAGAGGCCAAAGGGCCAGCTCCGCCGACTCGCTGCAAGCACATCCATGTGACGCTCACACATGACATCCCTGTCATGTGATGGTCGGCTGAGCAGATCCCTTTGTCCTCACGCCTTGGCGTCGCCTGTTGGCAACGGCTACTGGCAACTCGATACCCAAAAAGAGACAACAGAGGCCGCCTCTAGGCTAGGCCTCTCAAATATGAGCAAATTAACGATTTCACACGTACTGTCGAAACAAAAAAGGAGCCTAACGGCTCCTTTTTTAAGGCGGAGGGTAGGGCAATTACTTGACTTCCACACCCTGGGCCTGCAGGTCCGCGTGATAGGACGAGCGGACGAAGGGGCCGCAGGCGGCGTGGTGGAAGCCGATGCTGTCGGCCACGGCTTTCAGCTCGTCAAACTCGGCGGGCGGCACATAGCGCTTCACCGGCAGGTGATGGCGGCTTGGCTGCAGATACTGGCCCAGCGTCAGCATGGTGACGTTGTGCTCGCGCAGATCCTTGAGCACGTCCACGATTTCTTCGTTGGTCTCACCCAGACCCATCATCAGGCCGGACTTGGTGGCCACCTGCGGGTGCATTTCCTTGAACCGGCGCAGCAGCTCCAGCGACCATTTGTAATCGGCACCGGGGCGGGCAACCCGATACAGGCGCGGGGCGGTTTCCAGATTGTGGTTGAATACGTCCGGCGGCGTGTCCTTGAAGATTTCCAATGCGGTATCCATGCGGCCGCGGAAGTCCGGAGTCAGGATCTCGATTTTGGTATTCGGGCTCTGCTCGCGAATGGCGCGGATACAATCGACGAAGTGCTGGGCACCGCCGTCGCGCAGATCATCCCGGTCTACCGAGGTGATCACCACGTATTTGAGACCCAGCTCCCGGATAGTCTTGGCCAGCTTGGCCGGCTCTTCCGGATCCACCGCCAGCGGGCGGCCGTGGGCCACGTCGCAGAAGGGGCAACGGCGAGTACAGATGGCGCCGAGGATCATGAAGGTGGCGGTGCCGTGGTTGAAGCATTCGGGCAGGTTGGGGCAGGACGCCTCCTCACAAACCGAATGCAGCTTGTTCTCGCGCATGATGTTCTTCAGGTTCTGTATGCGCTGATTACTGGGAGGAAGCTTGATCTTCATCCACTCCGGCTTGCGCAACACTTCCTCTTCAGCATCCGGCATGTACTTGACCGGGATCAGGGCCATCTTGTCGGCGTCACGCAATTTTACGCCGGGCTCGACGCGTACAGGTTTACTCATAATTTCAGTTTCTCTGTGGTGTAGTAGAGATGTTGATAGCCAAGCTGCTCTGCCAGCAAGGGTACCAGTCGGGACTGAGCTTCTTCCAGGGTCTGGGGTCCACCCAGGGCGCAACACTGCGTCATGGCCATGCCGGCATAACCGCAGGGGTTGATCCGCAGAAAGGGAGTCAGGTCCATGTTGACGTTAAGCGCCAGCCCATGAAATGAGCAGCCTCGGCGCACCCGCAGCCCCAGTGAGGCAATTTTACTGTCCCCCACATAGACGCCGGGGGCATCGGGTTTGGCATAGGCTTCTATCTGATAATCGGCGAGCAGGCTGACGATAGCGGTTTCCATGCCGGTGACCAGGTGGCGTACCCCCAGCTGTTTGCGACGCACGTCCAGCAGCAGATACAGTACCAGCTGCCCCGGGCCATGATAGGTGACCTGGCCGCCTCTGTCGGTCTGCACCAGCGGGATATCACCGACATTGATGATATGCTCGGCCTTGCCGGCCTGACCCTGGGTGAATACCGGCAGGTGTTCGACCAGCCAGAATTCATCGCCGGTATCGGCATCCCGCTGATCGGTAAAGGCCTGCATGGTATGCCATACGTGCTCGTACGAGGCCTGTCCCCAGTGCCTGACCGTAAGCTTCTCCTGCGGCATCACTATGTCCTAGAGTACGTACTTGACCAGATCCAGCTCACCCAGCTTTTGATACAGCAATTCAACCTGCTCTTTGCTGTGCACCGTGACCTGCACGCTGACGGCGTGATAAGTGCCTTTGCTGCTGGGACGGACCTGAGGACTGTAATCACCGGGGACATGCTGTTGCAGCACTTCCACCACCAAGTCGGGCAGGCGCTCATCGGCCAGGCCCAGTATCTTGAACGGGAAACGACAGGGAAAGTCGAGTAACTCATCAAATTTGGTATTCATGGCAACCTTTACAACGTGCGGTATTCGGGGCTGATGGACATTGTTCCATAACCTGATTCACATTTTTATCATAAAACCGCCGGTTTCGAAACCGACAAGTGACGGAGGCGCGACGGCCATGAAAAAGCCGGGAGCGTTTATTCTCCCGGCTGCTGGCTGAGTATCACCGGGCTCGGTCAGTTAAACATTCCCTGGATCAGCAGCTTGATATAGTCGATCAGGCGGCTGAACAGCCCACCCTGTTCAATGTCTTCCAGCGCCACCAGCGGTATGGTCATGACATCCTTGTCGGCCAGCTTGAGGTGCAGGGTGCCCACTTGCTCCCCTTTGGCCAGCGGGGCCTTCAATGCCTTGTCGAGGGTAAAGTCGGCCTGCAGGCTTTGAGCCTGGCCGCGGGGAATGGTGACCGCGACAGTCTTTTCCACGCCAAGGGCGACGGTGTCTTTGTCACCCATCCAGATCCGCTGATCCATCAGCTTGCTGCCCGCCTGATAAGGAGTCACGGTCTGATAGAAGCGGAAGCCGTAGGTCAGCAGTTTCTTGCTCTCGGAAGCGCGCATCCGTTCGTTGGACGCCCCCATCACCACGGCAATCAGGCGCATGTCTTCCTTGGTGGCGGAAGACACCAGGTTGTAACCCACGGCTTCCACGTGGCCGGTCTTGATGCCGTCTACATTCAGCGACTGGTCCCACAGCAGCGAGTTGCGGTTGTGCTGGGTAATGCCGTTATAGTTAAAGGATTTTTCGGAATAGATTTTATATTCTTCCGGCACATCGCGGATCAGCGCCTGGCCCAGCAGCGCCATGTCGTAGGCGGTGGTGTACATGTCTTCGCTGTGCAGGCCGTGCGGGGTCACGAAGTGGCTGTCGTTCATGCCCAGACGAGCCGCCCAGGCATTCATCAGGTCGGCGAAGGAGTTGACGCTGCCGGCCAGGTGTTCGGCCACGGCCACGGTGGCATCGTTGCCGGACTGAATGATGATGCCCTTGTTCAGCTGCTCGATGCTGACCTGCTTGCCGACTTCCAGAAACATCACCGAGGAGCCGGGGAAGTTCTGGGCCCAGGCCGCCTCGCTCACGGTGACCATGTCTTCCCGCTTGACCTTACCTTCCTGCAGGGCCTGACCCAGAATGTAGGAGGTCATCATCTTGGTCAGGCTTGCCGGCGGCAGTTTTTCGTCGGCCTGGTGAGAAACCAGTACCTGGCCACTGGCATAATCCATCAATACATAGGATTTGGCGGCGATGGCCGGGGCCTCGGGGATCATGGGAGCCTGGGTCTGCGCCTGACCGGAAAAGGATACAAAGGCGGCGAGCAATAAGGGGGAGAGAGTTGTAACCATTCGCATAACGTCTGTTGGATCCCTGTATAAATAGGCAATAGCTGCCGGTGCAAGATGAAAAATAAAACCGATTAGTTCAGAAAATACGCCTGAGCATAGCCTTCGGCAAGCAGTCGGGTCAGGGTATCTTGTGTTTTGTTGGCCGGAATGGGTCCCATCTGCAGACGGTACCATTCCGACTGGCGCTCAACCCGGGCGGGGAAACCATACTCTTTGCTCAGGCGGGCAGCAAGTTCCTTGGCCTTGTCGGCGGAACGGGTGGCCAGCAGCTGGATATGCCGGCCATCGGCCACCTGGGCCAGACGACGTTCATTGCCGCTGGGGGCCACCTTGATCAGCTCTACCCTGACCGGTGCCGTACCGGTATTGAGCATGCCCAGTTTGTAGGCGGCGGCATAGGACAGGTCGATCACCCGACCGTCGTGGAAGGGGCCGCGATCATTGACCCGCACTATTACCTGCTTGCCGTTTTCCTTGTTGGTGACGCGTACAAAGGAAGGCAGCGGCAGGTTCTTGTGGGCGGCGGTCATGGTGTACATGTCATATACCTCGCCGTTGGAGGTATGGTAACCATGAAACTTGGCGCCGTACCAGGAGGCCATGCCCTCGTCCTGGTAGTTTTCCACCTCCTGCCATACCTCGTAATCCTGGCCCCAGACATTGTAATTCTTGTTGCCCTGGCGGGTATAGGGCTCATAACGAGGTACCGCGTCCTTGACGTGATCCAGATTAGGAGCCTTTCCGGGCGGCTTGTCCTGGCGCAGGCTGTAGCGGCCACCGGCGGTTTCCCGATCGTAGGCATCGTCCTGATTCTTGCCCTGGCCTGCTCGGGGGCAGAGCTGCAGGCGGCGAGCCCGAGCAGGGCCAGCGGCAAAACGGATTTAGAGAGACTGTTCATGGGCCTGCTTGAGCTGTTCACTGAGTTGATAGACCGCCATGGCGTACAGAGGGCTGCGATTATAACGGGTAATCACGTAAAAGTTATGTCGTACCACCCAATATTCCGGGCCTTCAACCCCGTCCAGACGGATCAGTTTGACCGGGGTATCCGCATCCAGTTCCTGCTCCACCAACACGCCGGCGGTGGCCAGCTCGGCCCAGCTGTGACTCAGCTCCAGTGCCGGGCTCAGCAAGGCGTCGGCGGCGACGGTATCGGTCACCCGGGCCGGGTAGGCGACATCGTCCCCCAGTTGCCATTTATGCTGATGAAAATAGTTGGCGACGCTGCCGATGGCATCCACCGGCTGGAACAGGTTGCGCTCGTCGTTACCGTCGAAGTCGATGGCATAGTGGCGGTAGCTGGAGGAAATGAACTGACCCATGCCCATGGCACCGGCGTAGGAGCCTTTCTGCTCATCCAGCGACCAGCCCTGTTCTTTGGCCAGTTGCAGGTAATTGGCGAACTCCGAACGGAAGAACTCGCCCCGGGGGGGATAATGAAAACCCAGGGTGTACAGCGCATCCAGCACCTTGTGGCTGCCCATGTGGGCGCCGTAGAAGGTTTCGACCCCGATGATGGCGGTGATGATTTGTGCCGGCACCTGCAGTTCCTGCTCGGCCCGGGCCAGCAATTCGGCGTGTTGCTGCCAGAACGCCAGACCCTGCTGCAGCCGCTTGTCGGTCAGAAAGATGGACCGGTACTGATGCCAGGGCTTGGCCTCTGCCGGCCGCGTCATGGCATCGATAATCGACAGCTGATAAGTGGCTTGCGCCATGGCATCGTTCAGCTCGGCGACGGGCAGTTCGAACTTTCCGGCCAGCTCGTCGAGCCATTGCTGTTGCTCCGGATCAAGCTCCGCGGCCGTTACCGAGGTGGTCAACAGCAAGGCGGCAGAAAGAAGAGCTAGACGCATTCGGTAATCCTTTTATTTGGCCAACAGGCGCTTATGAGTATGCACGGACATCAGGATGCCAAATCCGGCCATCAGTGTCACCATGGAGGTCCCCCCATAACTGATTAACGGCAGCGGTACTCCCACCACCGGCAACAGGCCGCTGACCATGCCGATGTTGACGAACACATACACGAAAAAGGTCAGGGTCAGGGCGCCGCCGAGCAGGCGGGGAAAGGCGCCCTGGGCCTGCATCGAGATATAAAGGCCACGGCCGATGATAAAGAGATAGAGCAGCATCAGCAGGCAGACGCCAACCAGGCCGAACTCCTCGCTCAGTACCGCAAAAATAAAGTCGGTATGGCGTTCGGGCAAAAACTCCAGTTGAGACTGGGTGCCCTGCAGCCAGCCCTTGCCCCAGAGCCGCCCGAGCCGATGGCGATCTTGGACTGGATGATATGATAACCGGCGCGAGGGGATCGCTTTCCGGATTGATCAGAGTCAGAACCCGTCGTTTCTGATAGTCGTGCATCAGAAAAAACCACAATGCCGGCAAAAAGGCGGCGATGGCGACGACGGCGGCCAGGATCAGTCGCCAGGACATGCCGGCCAGAAAAATGACGAAGAAACCGGAGGCTGCCACCAGCAGAGAAGTGCCCAGATCCGGTTGTTTGGCGATCAGCAGGGTGGGGAACAGCACCAGCCCCAGCGCGATAAACACATGCAGCAGGCTGGGCGGCAGCGGATAGCGGCTGATATAGGCGGCTATCGTCATCGGCATCACCAGCTTCATAATTTCCGAAGGCTGGAAACGGAAAGAACCCAGCTCCAGCCAGCGCTGGGCGCCCTTGCCGATATCCCCCACCAGCAGTACCAGCATCAGCAGTATCACCCCCAGAATAAACACCGGTGGCGCCCAGCGGCTGTAAAAGCCGGGAGGCAACTGCGCCAGTACCATCATCACCACCAGCGACAGCCCGATGCGCGTGCCCTGGCGAGTCAGGGAGTCCAGGCTTTCGCCGGAGGCGGAATAGAGAATGGCCAGGCTGGCACCGAGCAGGATCAGCAGGGCCAGCAGCAGGGGCCAGTCCAGATGCAGAATTTCCCATAACGAGCGACGACGCTTATGTTTATTCATTATCCTGTTTCTCGCCTTCTGTGTTCTGGAGTGGCTCGGGGATCATGTAGAGATCGAGCAGGGCCCGGGCGACGGGGGCGGCGTAGGAGCTGCCACCACCGGCGTTTTCCAGCACCACCGAGACCACGACTTCCGGCTTATCGAAGGGGGCAAAAGCCACGAACAGGGCATTGTCGCGCAGGTGCTCCTTGGTGTTGGCGTGATCATACTGCTGATTTTCGGCCAGGCTGAACACCTGGGCGGTACCGGACTTGCCGCCGGCCTTGTAGGGGGTATCGGCAAAGGCCCGGCGAGCGGTGCCTTCCCGGCCGTTAATCACCCGATACATGCCGGCGAGGCCGACGTTCCAGAAGCTGTCCTGTTTCAGCTTGATGGGTTCGCCCTTGCTGACCGGCATGGCAATCATGCCATCGGGCCCGGCAATGCCGTGCAGCAGTCGGGGATGAATGGTTTCGCCATGATCCGTCATGATGGCGGTCGCCCGGGCCAATTGCAGTGGGGTGGCGGTCCAGTAGCCCTGGCCGATGCCGACCGAAATGGTGTCTCCCTGATACCAGGGCTGTTTGTGGCGCGCCTGCTTCCAGTCGCGGGAGGGCATGGTGCCGCTGGCTTCTTCGTGCAGATCGACCCCGGAAAACTGGCCAAACCCGAAGCGGGTCATGTAGTCGTTCAGATTATCTATGCCCACCCGGTAGGCGAGATCATAGAAAAAGGTATCGGCGGAGATTTCGATGGCCCGGTAAACATCCATCCAGCCGTGGCCCCAGCGGCGCCAGTCGCGAAATTTGCGGCTGGTATTGGGGATCTGGAAAAAGGGGCCACCGAAGAAGCGGGTGTTGGGGGTAATGGCGCCTTCGTTCAGACCCATCACTGCCAACAGCGGCTTGACGGTAGAGGCCGGCGCATAGATGCCCTGGCTGGCCCGGTTGATCAGCGGGCGATCCGGGTTGTGCAGCAGATCCCGGTATTCCGGGCCGCTGATACCGTGCACGAACAGGTTGGGATCGTAGCTGGGGCTCGATACCAGCGACAGTATCTTGCCGTCTTTCGGGGTCATGATTACGGCCGCCCCCCGGCGACCGGCCATCAGTTGCTGTGCCTGCTGCTGCAGAGCCACGTCCACGTTGAGGTAGATGTCACTGCCCGGTATCGGGGGCTGATACTTGAGGGTGCGGATCACCCGGCCGCGGTTGTTGACTTCGACTTCCTGGTAACCGGCCTGGCCGTGGAGCAGATCCTCGTAATAACGCTCCACTCCCAGCTTGCCGATGTCCCGGGTGGCGGCATAATTGGGCAGCTTGTTGTCTTCCCGCAGCCGTGCCACGTCCTTGTCGTTGATGCGCGCCACATAGCCGATCACATGGGTGAAGGTGTCCCGGTAGGGATAAAAGCGCTTGAGGTAGGCCTCGATGGAGGCACCCGGATACTGGTGCTGATTGACGCTGAACAGCGCAACCTGCTCTTCGCTCAGGCGGTTGACCAGTACCACGGGGTTAAAGCGGCGCTGGCGGCGCACGTCGGCCAGAAAGCGGGCTTTGATTTCGGGATCGAGATCGAGCAGCGCTATCAGCTCGTCGACGGTGGCGTCAAGATCTTCGGATTGCTCGGGCGTGATCTCCAGGCTGTAGATGGGGCGGTTTTCCGCCAGCAGCACGCCGTTGCGATCGTAGATCAGGCCTCGGGTCGGGGCGATGGGCACCACCTTGATGCGGTTATCGTTGGAGCGGGTCTGATAAATCTGGTGCTGGTTGATCTGCAGGTGATACAGATTGGCGAACAATATCCCCATCAGCAGCACGATGCCCATAAACGCAATCACCGCCCGGCGCCAGTACAGGGATGATTCGGCGCCGTGATCGCGCATCTTTACCCGACCTTTTGCCATGCTTACTCTCGGTGATAGGGATGGTTGTTATTGATGCTCCAGGCCCGGTACAGGCTTTCGGCAGCGACCACGCGCACCAGCGGATGGGGCAGGGTCAGTGGCGACAGCGACCAGGACTGCTCGGCAGCAGCCTTGCAGGCGGGTGACAGCCCTTCGGGGCCGCCGATCAGGATGGCTACATCCCGACCGTCGAGCTGCCAGCGGGTGAGTTCGCCGGCCAGTTGCTCGGTGGTCCAGGGACGGCCCGGAATATCGAGGGTGACGATACGCGCCGATTTGGACACGGCCGCCAGCATCTGCTCGCCTTCGCGTTGCAGAATACGGTCGATATCGGCATTCTTGCCCCGTTTACCGGCGGCAATCTCGACCAGTTCGAGTGGCAGATCCCGGGGGAAGCGTCGTTGATATTCCTGAAAACCGGCGGTTACCCAGGCCGGCATCTTGGTGCCGACCGCCACCAGTTGCAATTTCATCAGGCCACGGCTCCGACGCTGTTGCCACCCCAGAGTTTTTCGAGCTGGTAAAAATCGCGGGTTTCTTCCTGCATCACATGCACGATGACGTCGCCCAGATCGACCAGCACCCATTCGCCGGCGTCTTTGCCTTCCACACTCAGCAGGTTCAGGCCGGCGTGTCTGGCTTCGGTGGCCAGATGTTCGGCGATGGAGTTGACATGACGGCTGGAGTTACCGGAGCAGACGATCATGCAGTCGGTGATGCTGGATTTACCGCTGACGTCCAGAACCTGGATATCGCGGGCTTTGAGATCGTCGAGCTTGTCGACAATAAAGGCGTGCAGTTCTTGACCTTGCAAGGGAGGGTCTCCTCAATTCTACGTGAAGGCGGATTATAACACGGGCCTCTGATAGAGTCCCTTGTCTCGAATATAGTCCGCGACCGGTTCAGGCAACAAATACTGGGCATTGTTCCCGTTCCGGATACAGTCACGGATCTGGGTGGAAGAAATGTCCAGTTCCGGATTGTCGAACAGGTAGATACAACCACTCGGGCGACGATGCAGTTGCTCGCTGTCCTGGGTGCCGTGGCGTTGGTAGAGCGCGGTGACGGCGGGATTGAAGTCGGGACGCCAGCCGGGTCGGTGACTGACCACCAGGTGGGCATGGTCGAGCAGCTCCTGCCAGCGATGCCAGCGGTCGAGGCTGCACAGGGAGTCCATACCCATCAGAAAACACAACGGTGTGTCGGGCAGTTCCTGACGCAACTCGATCAGGGTCTCGATGGTGTAGGACGGGCGGTTTCGTCTGAGCTCCCTATCGTCCAGAGTCAGCCCCGGGGTCTGTGCGGTCGCCAGCCGGACCATGGCCAGCCGGTGTTCCGGCGCGCTGTCGGGGGTGGCTCTGTGGGGGGGGATATAATTGGGCAACAGCCGAACTTCGGCCAGTTCCAGCCGTTCCAGAATATGAATGGCGGGGCGCAGATGGCCGATATGAATGGGGTCGAAGGTGCCGCCCAGCAGGCCGATGGCTTTGGTCATGGATTGATGGCCAGAGGTTGATTGTCAAGAAAGCCGACGCAGAGGCTGTAGAGCCAGCGCCAGGCCTCGTCGTCATCGAAGGCGGCAACGGCACGGTCGGCGGCGGCCAGCATGGCCTGCAGCTGTTGCAGTTTTTCCAGCGGCAATCGTCCCAGCGCCGCCTGCATCAGTGGTTGCCGGCTGGACCAGACATGCAGCGCCCCGGCAAGTTGATGAAACGACTGACCGCCCTGCAAACCCAGCTGCAGTTGTTGCAGGGTGTTCAGCTCCCGGGCCAGCAGATGGCACAACATGCCGGCTTCCACTCCTTCCTGGCGCAGCTGCAGCAGGATACGGCAGGCGCGTTTGACCTTGCCCTGCAACAGGGGGTCGAACAGCTGGAAGGGATTGAACTGATGGTGGGGCTGTACCTGTTGCTGCAGCAATGCCAGCGTCAACGGCTGCGGCAGGGCCTGCAACGCCAGTTTTTCAATTTCGCCCGCCACCGCCAGCAGGTTGCCTTCAAAGGCATAGGCCAGCCAGTGCAGGGCCTCGGGGTCGGCGCTCATGCCATGATGGTGCAGCCGTTGCGCCAGCCAGCGGGGAAAATGGCGGGCATCCGGGGTAAAAACCGGCACCTGGGGACCAGCCGCCGCCAGCGCCTTGAACCAGGCGCTCTTTTGCTGCTGCTGGTTCAGGCGGGGGCCGGTGAGCAACAGCAGTAAATCGCCGTGGCACTGCCCCAGCAATTCGCGCAGTCGATCCGAGCCGGTCTTGTCGAGCTTGTCCGGCAGATGCAGCTCGATGATCTGCCGCTGGCTGAACAGGCTCATGGACTGGCTGGCCGCGAAAATACCGTCCCAGTCCAGCCCCTCGTCGGCATCGAACCGATGACGTTCGTCGAAGCCCAGGGTACGGGCGGCCTGACGCAGGGTGTCTAGCGTTTCCTGCTTCAGCAGCGGCTCGTCACCATAAATGAAGTAACAGGGAGCCAGCCCGGCCTGCAGATGCTGCGGCAGTTGTTCCGGGTAGAGGCGCATCAGAACGACAGACGATTGAGCTGACGTATGATCTGTTTGGCGGCTTCGATTTCCATCTGCTCGCGCAGTTGCTGTTGTTCGCGGCTCGATGCCAGCGCCTGCTCGGATTTATCGAGGAAGCTGCGGTTGAAGGTGACGTTAAACACCTGGCGTGGCTGCTCGGGGATGTCGATGGTAAAGCGGGTACTGAAACGGGTCGCGTATTCGAGCGCTTCGACGCTGGTATTGACCGAGGCGACGCTGTTGCTTTGCGTCAGGGGCGCTATGGTCAGTATCGGGGTGAGGGCGTCCGGTTCGACCAGCTGTACGCCGGCACGTTGCAGCCGGGCCGAGACCAGCCGGTAGAACTGGGTCTTGTCGTCGCCGACCAATGCCAGTCGTTGCAGTTCAGGGGGCAGGTTGTCGCCGCCCCGGAGCTGAAAGCCGCAACCGGCCAGCAGCAAGGTCAGCACGAGCAGTATTCCTGCCTTGATTCGAGTGAGCATGAAAACTCCTTTAAAAGCGTCGAAATGAGGGGCGAAGCGTGAGGAGTGAGATGTAATTCCTCACGCCCGACTCCTCACCCCTCAGGTTTCTTAGTTGGCGACGATGTTCAGCAGTTTGCCGGGCACGTAGATCACCTTGCGGATGGTCTTGCCATCCAGGTGACGCGCCACGTTGTCGTCGGCCTGGCCGGCGGCTTCTACCGCCTCCTGAGTCGCATCGGCGGCCACGGTGATTTTACCGCGTACCTTGCCGTTGACCTGCACCACCACCAGCTTCTCGTCTTCCACCAGGGCATCGGCATCGGCTTCCGGCCAGCGGGCGTGGTCGATGTCGCTCTGGCCCAGGGCACGCCACAGTTCGAAACAGGTGTGGGGCGCAATCGGATGCAGCATGATGGTCACCGCTTCCAGTGCTTCCTGCAGCAGGGCGCGATTCTGGGCATCAGCATGTCGACCTTGGCCAGCTTGTTCATCAGCTCCATGATGGCGGCAATGGCGGTATTGAAGGTCTGGCGACGACCCACATCGTCGCTCACCTTGGCGATGGTCTTGTGCACATCCCGGCGCAGGGCTTTCTGTTCGTTGTTCAGTGCCGCCAGGTTCAGTGCTTCCGGCGCCCCCAGCGCCTGGTGCTCGAACACCAGTTTCCACAGGCGCTTGAGGAAGCGCAGCGCGCCTTCCACGCCGGAATCGGACCATTCCAGGGTCATGTCGGCGGGCGAGGCGAACATCATGAACAGACGCACGGTGTCGGCGCCGTACTTGTCGACCATCACCTGCGGGTCGATGCCGTTGTTCTTGGACTTGGACATCTTGGTCATGCCGGTGTGCACCAGCTCGCGGCCCTCTTTATCCAGGGCGCGTTTGACCCGGCCCTTTTCGTCCCGCTCCAGAGTCACATCCAGCGGGCTGACCCAGGTGCGGGCGCCTTTGTCGTCGGTATGGTAGAAGGCATCGGCCAGCACCATGCCCTGGCACAGCAGACGCTTGAACGGCTCGTCGGACTCGACAAGGCCGGTGTCGCGCAGCAGCTTGTGGAAGAAACGGGCGTACAGCAGGTGCATACATGCGTGCTCGATGCCGCCGATATACTGATCCACCGGCAGCCAGTAGTTGGCCTTTTCCACGTCCAGCATGCCCTGATCGTAATCCGGGCTGCAGTAGCGGGCATAGTACCAGGACGACTCCATGAAGGTGTCGAAGGTGTCGGTTTCGCGCCGTGCCGGCTGGCCGTTGTAGCTGGTTTTGGCCCACTCGGGATCGGCCTTGATCGGGCTCTGGATACCGTCCATCACCACGTCTTCCGGCAGCAGTACCGGCAGGGTCTCTTCCGGTGCGCCCACCACGGAACCGTCTTCCAGATTCAGCATCGGGATGGGGGCTCCCCAGTAACGCTGGCGGCTCACGCCCCAGTCGCGCAGGCGGAAGTTGACGGTGCGGCGACCGAGATCCTTGGCAATCAACGCATCGGCGATGGCATCGAACGCCTGTTCGAAGTCGAGCCCGTCGAACTCACCGGAGTTGAACAAGACGCCTTTTTCGGTGAAGGCGGCCTCGGAGATATCCGGCTCGCTGCCATCGGCGGGCCGGATCACCGGCATGATGTCCAGACCGTACTGGGTGGCGAACTCGTAGTCGCGCTGATCGTGGGCGGGGACCGCCATTACGGCGCCGGAGCCGTAATCCATCAGCACGAAGTTGGCGACCCAGATGGGCACCTGTTTGCCGGTCAGCGGGTGTACCGCGTACAGACCGGTGGCCATGCCCTTTTTCTCCATGGTGGCCATTTCGGCTTCGGCCACCTTGTGGTGCTTGCATTCGTCGATGAAGGCGGCCAGTTCCGGATTATGCTCGGCCGCCTGGGCGGCGAGCGGGTGACCGGCGGCGATGCCGACATAGGTCACGCCGAACAGGGTATCGGGGCGGGTGGTGTAGACCTCGAAAGACTGTTGCTGGTCGGCCACCGCAAAGCTCAGGGTGACCCCTTCGCTACGGCCAATCCAGTTGCGCTGCATGGTCTTGACCTGCTCGGGCCATTCTTCCAGGTTGTCGATATCGCTGAGCAGCTCGTCGGCGTACTCGGTGATCTTGATGAACCACTGGGGGATTTCTTTCTGTTCCACCGGGGTGTCGCAGCGCCAGCAGCAGCCATCGTTGACCTGCTCGTTGGCGAGCACGGTTTCGTCGTTGGGGCACCAGTTGACGGAAGAGGTCTTCTTGTAGACCAGACCTTTCTCATACAGCTTGGTGAAGAACCACTGCTCCCAGCGGTAATATTCGGGGGTACAGGTGGCCAGCTCCCGATCCCAGTCGTAACCGAAGCCCAGCCGCTTGAGCTGGTTCTTCATGTAGTCGATGTTTTCATAGGTCCAGGGCGCCGGTGCCGTCTTGTTGTTGATGGCGGCATTTTCCGCCGGCAGGCCGAAGGCGTCCCAGCCGATGGGCTGCAGCACATTTTTCCCCTGCAGCCGTTGGTAGCGGGAGATAACGTCACCTATGGTGTAGTTACGTACATGCCCCATGTGCAGTCGACCCGAGGGGTAGGGGAACATGGACAGGCAGTAGAACTTGTCTTTGCCCGGCTGTTCTGTGGCCTTGAAGGTCTGCTGCTCCGCCCACAAGCGTTGCACTTCGGGCTCGATGTTCTGGGGAATGTATTGCTCTTGCATTAGTGACATCCGGATCTGTGAAATGGGTGAAAAACCGTGGCGATAAATCGCCATAGAATACCCCAGGGGGGGGAGGGCAACAATAGCCGCACCGCCAGGGCTTGGTATCCAAGGGGGGAAGATGAACAATAACGAACAAAAACATAAAAAGGGCTACGACGCCTTCGTCGAGGAATTGCATCGCCGCTGGCAGCAGACCGAAGACACCACCATCAGGGAAATGGTGGAAACCACCCAGGCCTATATGGAGGCGGCCGGCGATCTGACCAAAGACGAGCTGGCGCTGATCGCCCAGTACGTGAAGCGGGATCTGGCGGAAATGGAAGACAGCGGCGACGAATTTCGTGACAGCCTGTTCTATCGCCGGATCAAGGAAACCGTGTGGGGCTGGCTGGCCGACATCACCGACAAGAGCCAGCTCGAATGGCGGGAGCTGGCCAGCGAGCTGGAGCATCACGGCGAATACCGGGCCGGAGAAGTGGTGGGCCCGGGCCTCTATGAC
This sequence comes from Oceanisphaera psychrotolerans, assembly GCF_001870485.1. GTDB lineage: Bacteria > Pseudomonadota > Gammaproteobacteria > Enterobacterales > Aeromonadaceae > Oceanimonas > Oceanimonas psychrotolerans. Next base: position 91,469 of record NZ_MDKE01000005.1, read on the forward strand.
TGCACCCTGTGCGCCCATTCCCACGAAGTGACTCATCCGGAGGTGCTGATCAGCTGCCTGGAATGTAATCACGAGACCTTTATCCGCCGGCCCTTGATGCCCTGAAGAAAGTGAAACCAACTTGGCCCCATATGGAGCATATTGTTCACTTTTAGTGGCCAAGTTACCGATAATGGTTTAACTTTCGAAGGTTTTCATTTGATACTAAAGTCTAACGCTGCTAGCATCCACTGACGCTTTTAAGCTCGCATTTTGATTGTGGTTATTCATGGAAGATAACGCAGTGATGATGGTCGTTTCAGATGATTTCTTCCTCGGATTAGGCCCCGTGCCCAGCCGGTGTTTCGCAGACCTTCCTTGCTTCACCTCCCCGATTTTATTTAAAAAACGGTGAGGTGCGTATGCTCTCCGACCCTCGTTACTTTTATCGGTGACGGTATCAAAGTGGATACTTATTCCATCTGAAAATTAAGAGATTGATACATGTTCAAGAAGACCCTGCTTGCCTCATCAATGGTGTTGGCCATTACTGGCTGTGCCGTCACTCCAGAAACGATTTCTCCTGATAACGTCAGCGCAACGGTACAGGCAGACATGACGCTGCTCGCACAGGAGCAAGATCAGGTCCTGGACAGTATCGGACTGGAAGATGCCATCGCCCGGGCGGTGCGCAACAACCGGGACAAGAAGCTGAAGGCACTGGAGTCGGCCATGGAGCAGGGCCAGATTGATCTGGTTCAGCACGAGATGCTGCCCAGCCTTGCCGCCTCTGCCGGCTATTCCGAGCGTAGCAACTATGCCGCCTCGGCCAGCGTGGCATTTCAGGACGGTCAGCCCGGTCCACTGGGTTCCAATCCTTCCTACTCTATTTCTCAGGATAAACAGCGCTCCACCTACGATCTGGCCCTGAGCTGGAATGTACTCGACTTCGGTCTGTCCTATGTGCGTGCCAAGCAACATGCAGACCGTTACCTGATTGCGAAGGAGCGGGAGCGCAAGGTCACCCACAACATTACCCAGGATGTACGCGGCGCCTACTGGCGGGCGGTGTCGGCCGAGCGACTGCTGCAGAAAATCGGGCCGCTGATCGAGCAGGCCTCAGCTGCCCTCGACGATTCGCGCCAGGTCGAGTTGCTGCAGCTGCGCTCCCCGATGGAGGCGCTTTATTATCAGCGCGAACTGCTCGATGTGTTGCGCTCGCTGCAGTCGGTGAAGCAGGATCTGTCCAACGCCAAAACGGAGCTGGCCGGGCTGATGGGACTGAAACCCGGTACGGTATTCGAGCTGGCCGATGTTGGCTCACCTGACTTCCGTGTGCCCGAGCTGACGGTAGAGCTGGCAACCATGGAAGAGCTGGCGCTGAGCCAGCGCCCCGAGCTGGTGGAAACCTATTACCAGCAGCGCATCTCCGCCGCCGATACCCGCGCCGCCATCCTGAAAATGCTGCCGGGTATCAGCCTCAACGCGGGCGCCTATTACGACAACAGTGACTATCTGCTCAATCAGGACTGGACCAGCCTGGGCGCTCAGGTCAGCTGGAACCTGTTCGACGTGTTCAAGGTGGGCGCCGAGCGCCGCATGGCCAAGACCCGTGAAGCGCTTGCCGAAGAACAGCGTCTGGCCTCATCCATGGCGGTGCTGACTCAGGTGCACCTGGCCCGGATCCGCTATAACGAGTCACGCAAGTCGTTTGATCTGGCCGACCGCTATCTGGACGTGGCCAGCCGCATCAATGAGCAAACCGTCAATGCCGCGCGCATGAAACGGACCTCCGAACTGGACTTGATCCGTGAATCGCTCAATACCCTGCTGGCCGAGTTGCGCCGTGATGTGGCCTATGCCGATCTGCAAAACAGCTATGGCCGGATCTTTGTGACCATGGGTATGGATTTGTTGCCGGAAGATTACGCCGCCAGCAGCGTGGATGAGCTGGCCGATACCATTGGCGAACGGTTTGCCCGATGGCAGCGCGGTGACCTGGTGGAGCCGGTGGCTCCCTCTGCGGCAGAGAGTGCCGAGAACGAACAGGCACAGGCCAACAGCACAGCGTCTGCAAGCACGGGTGACATGAGTTGATAACACCATTCTGGAACAAGGGGCTGCTGCTGACGGCCCTGCTATTGCCGGCGTTGCCGGCCCAGGCCGAAGAGTACAAGGCCCGGGCCGTGATCAACGCCTGGGACCGGGCGGTGTTGTCCGGCGAGCTGGCTGCCCGGGTCACCAGCCTGCCGAAACGGCCCGGAGCAAGTTTCAAGCGGGGTGAGCTGCTGGTCGGACTGGATTGTGCCCTGTATGAAGCGCAGGCCAGCAAGGTGGCGGCAGAAAACAAGGCCGCCGGGATCAAGCTGGATAATGCCCGGCAACTGAACGAACTGCGCTCCATCGGCAGCCTGGATGTGGCCCTGGCCCAGTCGGAATACGCCCAGACCCAGGCCGAGCTGAATATTGCCAGGATCAACACCCAACGTTGCCAGATCAAGGCCCCCTACGACGGCAAGGTGGTGACGGTGCTGGTCAACCAGCATGAAAACATTCGCCAGCAGCAGGAGCTGATCGAAATCGTCGCCGACCAGCGGCTGGAGGCCGAAGTGGTGGTGCCCGCCACCTGGCTGAGCTGGCTGCGGCCCTCGGCCTCGCTGATGCTGCAGATAGATGAGACCGGTGCCAGAGTCGAGGCGAGCATCATTGCCGTCAGCCCGGCGATTGATCCGGTCAGTCAGACCCTGCTGCTGCGCGCCGAGCTGGCGCCCTCGGCTGAGCTGATGCCGGGCATGAGTGCCACCGCCTATTTCACTGCGCCCAGCGCAGAGTAACCCCATTATATTTTGTGCCGGGTGCCACAGGATGCCCGCTGCCGACCAGGGACCGATGCCATGAACAAGCAAGATAACGCCAAGACCTCCCCCGGATTTCGTCGCAAGCCGCTGATTACCGCCCTTGAATCACGCATCTTGCTTGATGGTGCCGCCGTGGCCACCGCCGTCGACATGACCACCGATGTGGCCTTTCAGCAGGACCCGGTGCATCAACCCGCCCCGGACCAGGCCGTGCATTTCAGCGAGGGTGACCTGGCGCTGGCGCCGACCCAGATTCAAGCGGCCGACCCCAGCCAGAACAACGGCCGCAAGGAAGTGGCCTTTATCGACAGCAGCGTGGAAGACTACCAGACCCTGGTCGACGGCATTGGTGCCGGTATCGAGGTGCAACTGCTTGACGGCAGCCAGGATGGCTTGGCACAGCTGGCCGTGTGGGCGCAGCAGAACTCGGGGTATGATGCGATCCATATTCTTAGTCATGGCAGCAGCGGCGAGCTGAGTCTGGGCTCGGTGGTCCTCAGCAATGCCAACCTGGCAGATCACAGCGAGGCGCTGAATCAGGTTGGTCAGGCTCTGACGGAAAACGGGGATCTGCTGGTTTATGGTTGCAATGTGGCGACGACTGAGGGACAGGCGTTTATTACTGCTTTGGCAACGGCCACCGGCGCCGATGTGGCGGCCTCGGACGATCTCACCGGTGCTCAGGTGCTGGGTGGTGATTGGCAGCTGGAGCACAGACAGGGTGATATTGAAACCGAAGGACTGAATGTCCAGCCTTATAGTGGGGTGCTGGCGGAGCCGGTGCAGGTGTCGGTGTTCAGTTACCCGGGACTGAACGGCAGCGGTTCCCAGCCGAGCGATGAAAATGCCAATCTGACCAGTATTGTACAGGCGCAAATCGATGCTGGTGCCAACTATACCCTGGATACCTCGATTACCAGCTTTACCGACCCTGATCTGGCAGACAAACTGGCGGCCAGCGGTTTCTTCTTTATGACCGACATGGAGAGACAGAGTCCGACAGATACCTCTTTCTTTCCCGAGTCTGCCCGCACTATTTTCCGTGACTGGGTAAATGAGGGGGGCGTGATCATGATGACCGGCACCAGTGGTTCGAAAGATGCCGATTTCCTTAATCTGATTTTCGATTGGGATCTGAGTAGTGTTTCTGCTTCTTCCCAGATGTACAAGAACGATGCCAATGCCGCCGGCACGCCGTTTGAAAATGTGGAGGCAAGCTACCTGGATGCTCCCTCGGCTACGGACGGCATCAATAAGGGATCAGTCGAGAATTTTACCACCATGTATGGTACTGATACTCAGGCGGCGGTTGCCGTTATTGAGCATGGCTCCGGCTACGTTATCTATATGGGGTTTGATTTTTATAATGCCGGCACCGAAGGTGGGCAATATAACAATGCCTGGGTGCAGGAGATCATACCTGCCGCCATGGAATACTCTGCCATTCTGGCTGGCTCCGGCGACGTAGAAGAAGATCAGACCTATACCTTTGCTGCCGATGCTTTCAAGTCGGGCGGTAGCGTATTGTCACAGGTGAAAATCACTTCCTTGCCCACCAACGGCTCACTGACTCTTTCCGGGACTACGGTCACTGTGGAGCAGGTGATTACCAGTGCGCAATACGATTTGCTGACCTATACGCCCGATGAAAACTTCAACGGTGAAGATGGTTTTAACTGGCAAGGGTATGACGGCGAGACATACAGCGCAGATATATCCTATGAGTTAAATGTCGGCGCGGTTAACGATGCCCCGATACTGGATACCACGCCCGAGCTGGCATTGCTCAGCATCGACGAAGATCTGCCGGCAGCTGATAACCTGGGTACCTCGGTTGCCGATATTGTTGCAGACGGCTCCATGACTGATATCGATGGCGATGTAGTGGAAGCTATTGCTGTCAGTGTCGTGGATAACAGCAATGGTACCTGGCAATACAAAGTCGGTTCAGGTGCCTGGACGGCCTTTGATTTCTCCGGCAGTAATGTCGGAAAAGCATTGTTGTTGGACAGCACCGACAGTATTCGCTTTTTCGCCGATACCGACTTTAACGGCACAGTTACCGAAGGCATCACTTTTTATGCCTGGGACAAAAGCCGTAGCCGTGCCGGCAATTACCTGACCATAGACGGTAATAGCGGTGGTGAAGGGACTCTTTCCGTAAATACGGATAATGCCGCAATCACGGTGAACTCGGTTAACGATGCGCCGAATTTTGGTCTGCCTCTGCCCCCCACCAACCAAACGGCCATCGGAGACGGTATTGACCGTGGTTACAGCGTGGTATCGCAATCCGACGGCAAATTGCTGGTGGCCGGTTACAGCTGGAATGGCAGCGATGATGATATCGTCTTGGTGCGCTACAACAGTAATGGTTCGCTTGATACCGGTTTTGGTGACGGTAACGGTTATGTGCGGACCGGGATCAGCGCTTCGGATCTGGGCAATACGGCGAATGGTACCGAGGCCGGTGATGATTTTGGTTATAGCGTAACGGTACAGGGTGACGGAAAAATCCTAGTTTCCGGAAAAACCCAGGTGAGTAATGGTAACAGCGATGTGGTCGTGTTGCGTTACAACAGCGACGGTTCGCTGGACAGTAGTTTCGGCAATGCCGGCGTGGTGGTGATCGATGCGGGCGGTACCAGTGAGGCTAGCTGGAGTGTCTCCGAACACGACGGCAATATTGTGATTGCCATCTCCGGGCACAGTCGGGTGGTTGTTGCGCAATTAACGGCGACCGGTGAGCTCGATAGCAGCTTCGGCAGCGGTGGGCTGGTGACAACCGACGTAAGCGGCAGTTCGACTGAATATGCCTATCGTCTTGTCCATCAGCCGGATGGCAAGATAGTCGTGGCCGGTGTTGCAAACGGCACAGATATACTGGTGTTGCGCTACAACGATAATGGCGTGCTGGATAGCACTTTCGGTGGAGGGGATGGCATTGTCACCGCGTCGGGCATGGCGACCGGCGGCAGCCTGTCGGTGCCGTCCCTTGCGCTACAAGATGATGGCAAGATAGTCGTCGCCGGTTATGCCGAAAGCAACTACATGGACTGGATGACCAAGACCATGATTACAACCGAGTCGGTAGCGCTGGTGCGCTTTACCGAGGCTGGGGTGTTGGATACAGGTTTCGGAACTAACGGAGTGGTAACCAATACTGCTCTTGATTGGTCTGAGGTCAAAGATGTGGCCGTCCAGAGTGATGGCTCGATATTGGTTGCCGGCAACAAGTCGATATCCGGTAATGGAGTCGATTTTGTGATGGCACGCTTTACCAGCAGCGGATCGCTGGATAGCACGTTTGGCAATAGCGGTCAGATCAATACGGACGTAGGCAACGCCAATAATTATGTATCTGCTATGACTCTGCTGGATAATGGCGCCCTGGTGCTGGTCGGCAGTGCCCATAATGGCAGCAATGACGATATTGCGGTGGCCCATTACAACAGCGATGGCTCCCTTAATATAAACCTCAGTGGCGAAACGCTGGGGGGGATGGTCAATTTCACCGAAGATGGCGGTGCTGTCGTGCTCGATAATGATGTCGAGATTTCCGATGCTGAGTTGGATGACGGCAATTATGCCGGCGCTACCCTGACCATTGAGCGCAATGGCGGTGTCAGTGCGGAGGATCACTTCTCGGCCACAGGTACGCTTGGTGTCTTAGTGGAGGGAGACGACCTGACGGTCAACGGTACTGTCATAGGTACAATCACCGTTTGTTCCGGCGGTACTTTGACGTTTTCTTTCAATGGCAACGCCACACAGAGCCTGGTCAATGAGGCCATGCGTCAGATTGCCTATACAAACGATTCCGATACCCCGCCAGCTTCGGTACAGCTTGACTGGCGTTTCGCTGATGGCAATGTGGGAGAGCAAGGTACCGGGGGGCTGCTCACAGGCAGTGGTACGGTGACGGTAGCCATTACCGCTGTTAACGACGAGCCGACCCTGACCGCCACCGCCAGCGCCCCGACTTTCACCGAGGGCGGCAGCGCGGCCGGCCTGTTCAGCGGCACCGACATCAATACTGTCGAGGCCGGTCAGACCATCAGCGGCCTGAGCTTTACCGTGAGTAACGTCACCGACGGCAGTAACGAGCGCCTCAACGTCGATGGTACCGCCATCGTGCTGACCCACGGCACCAATGGCAGCACGGCGAGCAATAGCCTCAGCTACAGCGTCAGTGTCAGCGGCACCACCGCCACTTTGTTGCTGACCGGCGGCACCCTGTCGACGGCCTCGGCCGAGACGCTGATTGACGGCATGAGTTACCAGAACAACAGCAATACTCCGAGCACCAGTAACCGGGTGGTAACCCTGACCAGCCTGCAGGATAGCGGCGG
>NZ_MDKE01000006.1 GCF_001870485.1 Oceanisphaera psychrotolerans
CCAAATATGGCGCATCGCGACGCCGGTTACACAAGAGGTGTCCATCTCATCATCCATGGCATTTCACGGTCGTGGGAGGTTGCTTCCATTCGACAGCAGGGAGTCATGATGACTGAAACGGCATTACAGGCGGCCGCCTGTCAGGCCCTGAGCCTGATGGATCTGACCAGCCTCAACGACGACGACACCGAAGCAGGCATCATCGCGCTGTGCAGGGCGGCCGATACGCCGTTCGGTACTCCGGCCGCGGTCTGCATCTATCCGCGTTTTATCGAGGTTGCGCGTCAGGCCCTGAATGAACGGGGGATCTCGGGGCGGGTCGGCATTGCCACCGTCACCAATTTTCCCCACGGTCATGACGATATCGAACTTGCCGTGCGGGAAACCCGCGCGGCGGTGGCGGCCGGCGCCGACGAGGTGGATCTGGTGTTCCCCTGGCGGGCTCTGCTGGCGGGGAATGAACAGGTGGGGCTGATGATGGTCCGCGCCTGCAGGGCCGCCTGTGGTGAGGCCACACTCAAGGTGATTATCGAAAGCGGGGAGCTGCAGGAGCCTCGCGTTATCCGGCGGGCCGCCGAGCTTGCCATCGAAGGCGGGGCCGATTTTATCAAAACCTCCACCGGCAAGGTGCCGGTTAATGCCACTCTGGCGTCCGCCGATGTTATGCTTAAGGCGATACGCGACTCGGGCCAGGATGTCGGCTTCAAGGCCGCCGGCGGCGTACGGACCGCCGAAGACGCGCAGCAATATCTGCGGCTGGCCGCCAACGTCATGGGGGCCGACTGGATCAACCCTCGCCATTTTCGCTTCGGCGCTTCCAGCCTGCTCGATAATCTGCTGCAGACACTGGGCGAGGGTGATGCGAGGGCGCAAGAAACCGGCTACTGATACGGTCTCCTTGGTGGCGGACAGGTAGCTGGCTACCCATGGGGCCGGTCACCATTCATGGCCGGGTATTGATGATGACAAGTCACCTGGAGACAGAATGAAACGTGCAATAGTGCTGGTACTCGACTCCTTTGGCATTGGCGCCTCGGCCGATGCCGCCCGCTTCGGTGACGAAGGGGCCGACACCCTGGGGCATATCGCCGCGGCCTGCAACCGGGGCGAGGCGGACAAGGGACGAAAGGGGCCGCTCAGTCTGCCCCATCTCGCCCGGCTTGGCCTTTTTCACGCGCACCGGGACAGCACCGGCCAGGTGGCCGAGGGGGTCACCCTGCCCACCGAAGTCACCGGCAGCTACGGCTACGCCCAGGAGCTGTCTTCCGGCAAGGATACCCCTTCCGGCCACTGGGAACTCGCCGGGGTGCCGGTGCTGTTCGACTGGGGGTATTTTCTCGATATCGACAACAGTTTTCCCCCGTCACTGCTCGACGAGCTGATCGAGCGGGCTCGTCTGCCCGGCATTCTGGGCAACAGCCATGCCTCGGGTACCACCATCCTCGAGCAGCTGGGTGAAGAGCATATCAGGAGCGGCAAGCCTATCTGCTACACCTCGGCCGACTCGGTATTTCAGATTGCCTGTCATGAAGACCACTTTGGCCTGGAACGGCTCTATGAATTGTGCGAACTCGCCCGCGAGTTGCTGATGCCTTACAACATCGGTCGGGTCATCGCCCGGCCGTTTACCGGCGAATGCGCCGCCGACTTTGCCCGCACCGGCAATCGACGGGATTACAGCATTGCGCCGCCGGCCCCGACGGTACTGCAGAAGCTGGTGGAAGAAAAAAATGGCGAGGTGGTGTCGATCGGCAAGATAGCGGATATCTATGCCCACTTCGGCATCACCCGCAAGGTCAAGGCCACCGGCATGGATGCACTGTTCGATGCCACCCTGAACGAGCTCGAGCGGGCCGGTGACCGCACCCTGATCATGACCAACTTCGTCGATTTCGACTCCAGCTTCGGTCATCGCCGCAACATCGCCGGCTATGCGGCCGAGCTGGAAGCCTTCGACCGCCGTTTGCCCGAGCTGCTGGCCAGGCTGCAACCGGACGATCTGCTGATCATGACGGCGGATCATGGCTGTGATCCCACCTGGGTGGGCACCGAGCATACCCGTGAACATATTCCGGTGATCTGCCTTGGTGGCGGGCTCGAACCCGGCTCCCTCGGCGGGCGCGATACCTTCGCCGACGTCGGTCAGAGTCTGGCACGGTACTTCGGCACCAGCCCCATGGATTACGGCTCGTCGTTTTTGCAAGACTGAGCACTGCAGGAGCAGCGCACCATCATGCAGCGAGCCTATCTTTCAAGCGGATGCCTGGTTAATCGCCTCGCTGCGTTCACGTTTTACCAACAAAGGAACCCGTAACCCATGGCGACTCCCCATATCAATGCCGAACGCGGCGACTTTGCCGACACCGTACTGATGCCGGGCGACCCGCTGCGCGCCCGCTATATTGCCGATACTTTCCTGTCCAACGTCAGGCAGGTGAATCAGGTACGTAACATGCTCGGCTTTACCGGTACCTACAAAGGCCGGGCCATTTCGGTGATGGGCCACGGCATGGGCATTCCCTCGGTATCCATCTATGCCAAGGAGCTGATCACCGAATTTGGCGTCAACACCCTGATACGGGTCGGCTCCTGTGGTGCCGTTCGCGATGATGTGGCGCTCCGGGATCTGGTGATTGGCCTGGGTGCCAGTACCGACTCCAGGGTCAATCGTATCCGTTTCATGGAGCATGACTTTGCGGCCCTGGCCGACTTCGAGCTGGTCACCCGGGCGGTGGCGGCGGCCAAGATCTGTGGCGTTCCGGTCCGGGTGGGTAATATCTTCTCGGCCGACCTGTTCTATTCGCCCCAGCCCGAGCTGTTCGAATTGATGAAAGACTACGGCATTCTGGGGGTGGAGATGGAAGCGGCAGGGCTGTACGGTGTGGCCGCCGAATACGGCGCCCGCGCGCTGACCATCTGTACCGTGTCCGACCACATACTGCGGCACGAAGCATTGAGCTCCGATGAACGCGAGACCAGCTTCAACGACATGATGGAGGTGGCGCTGGAGTCGGTGCTCCTGGGCGACTCAGCCTGAATGCTTCGCCGGCGGTGAGGTGTTCGCCACCCGCTGCCGGCCTTGCCGCCGGCGTTTTAGCCCCAGGCCTGCCAGTATGCCCAGCAGAGCACTGAGCGGCAGCAGCCAGCTCAGGTGATGCAGCAGCTGTTGCCAGATACCGCGTTGCGCTACCGTCAGGTCCGAGGGGGCCAGTTGCAGGCGCAGGAAGCCGACCGGCCTGTCTTCCTGATACAGCGGCCGGATGTAGGGCGACTCCCCTTCCTTGATGAGGCCGGAGCCTGCCAGTAGCTGTCCGCTACCATCATAGAGCTGGGCTGCCATCACCAGTCTGGCGCTGAGCAATTCATCCACCAGCTGACGCTGGCTCTCGTTGTCTTTTGTCTGCAGGGCTCGAATCGCCTGCAGCTCGGCGTAATCCGCGAGCGGTCCGGCGAGGGTGCGCTGGGGCAGCTGGCGCCAGCGTTGTCCCAGCTCGGTCACTTGCAGCCATTGCCAGCCGGTGAACGACACCAGCAGCAGGATCAGTAACCCTGGCAGGGTTTTGTATATAACAGGGAGAACTTTCCGCATAGTGACCAATATTGTCTCTTGCCTGGCGAAAAAGCAATACGCTACCCTGAGCGCCGGTTTTTGTGAAGATAGGAACTCCAAGTGGCACTGTTAATGGACGTTTTACCCGAGAAGGTGCGCGACTGGGCACCGATGCTGTCTGGCGGCACTCATCTCTGGCAGCAGGGGCAGCTCACGCCCGGACAACTGGCGGAGTCCGGCGGGCATCTGGTGCTGCTGGCAGAGCAGCTGGAAAAATCCGCGCTGCACCACAGCCTGAAGATACTGGACGAAGAAGGCGTGATCGTAGAAGTCTCCGGGGTGAAGCTGGTTGCAGAGCGGGATCTGCTTAGCCTGCGCTTGTCTGCCTGGTCACCGGCGCTCAAGGCGCGTCTGCAAGCGGTGGCCGATGGCTGGGATCTGGCGTGTGTTCCCGCCCTGCCACAGGCGGATACCATGGGGCTGGTGCTGATGGACATGGACTCCACCGCTATCCAGATGGAGTGTATCGATGAAATCGCCCTCCTGGCCGGGGTGGGAGAAGAAGTGGCCGCCGTTACCCGGGCGGCGATGGAAGGGGCTTTGCCGTTTTCCGAAAGCCTGCGCCGGCGGGTCAAGGCGCTGAGCGGTGCCGATGCCGCCATTATCGAGCAGGTTATCGCTCGTATGCCACTGATGCCGGGTCTGATTACCCTGGTCGAGGGGCTGAAAGCCATGGGCTGGAAGGTGGCGCTGGCTTCTGGTGGCTTCACGCCCTTTACCGGTCACCTGCAGCAAACACTGGGTCTGGATGCAGCCTTTGCCAATACCCTGGAAATTCGCGATGGGCGCCTGACCGGTGAAGTGCTTGGCGATATCGTGGATGCCGAAGCCAAGGCCCGGATCCTGGTTGAGCTGGCCGAGCAATATGATATTCCCATCAGCCAGACGGTTGCCATTGGCGATGGTGCCAATGACCTGTTGATGCTGGCTCAGGCCGGCCTGGGCGTCGCCTTGCACGCCAAGCCGCTGGTACAGGAAAAGGCGCCGGTGTGCCTTAACCGGCTGAGCCTTGAAGGGGTGCTGGGGTTGCTGCAGGCGCGTTGAGTGTCTGCCGCCACCTGACCATGTCGGTGATGTCAAAGACCTGGCCCAGGGCGGACAACTCCGCCAGTTGTCGTTCCAGCTGCTGGGCCTTGTGCAGAGACGTCTGAGTCAGCTTGTTCCATTCGGGTACGAAATAATCCAGTTGCCGCAGTTGCAGGCGATTGACGATAAGCAGGCTGACTCTAAGCTCCCTGGCCTGGCGGGGATCCAGCAAAAAAGCACGCTGACTGGCATCCGGGTTCATTCGGTGCCACTGCTTTTCGCTGCTATCTGCCGCCACGGCGGTCCAGATTTCGAGACACTGGTGGCTGTTCCCGTCCGGGCGCAGCAGTTGGGAGAATATGGACTGCAGTTGCTGGCGCGATACCAACCGGCTGAAATGAGCCTGCTGGTCGTCGTTGGATAAAAACGTCATCAGCTCGCCCTGCGAGGGGCTGGCGATGGCGCCCTGTACATAAAATCCCCCTTCGTTGCGGCCCAGCATAAAGGTGGGGGCCGAGAGCTGTTGCAGGGCCTGGCGAGCAAGCCAGGTCAGCCAGGCCGGGGCGTGGGCGGTGTCCGGCCGGGCGCGCAGTTTGTCCTGATTCTGTTCGAGCAGGGCGGAGAAGAACTGAAAGCCCGGGTGAGCCTCCTCCTTGCCCTCGATACGCAGATGCAGGATCTTGCCGTTACCACTCTGGTTGACGACCCGGTAGGGCAGGTTTTTCAGTTTCCACTTGCGGCTGCGTGTACTTAGCTCGGTCAGGTTGATGTCAACCAGACAGGGAAGATCGAGTCGTACCGGCTCGTCCAGAATTATTTTTATGCCGCTGTTGGACACGTCTTCCGTGTGTCCGGGTTTAACTTGCCCGGCGATGGTCAGCTCCACCACACTCTGATATTTGAAACGGACTTCCCGTCGTTTGGACGCCTGCTGAGCCAGAGGGGTCACGCTGATCTTGCGTGGCCGGGCCTGACGGATAAAGGGAGCCAGTTGCTGGATTTTGACCTCGGCAGGGACCGGTGCGATTAACGCCGGCAGTGGCGTCAGCCAGAGCTGCCATTTCAGTTGCTGCAAGCGGCGTACACTCTGTTGATCCAGCGCTTCGGTATCCTGATCGGTAAAGTCCAGCGGGCGAATGCTCAGATAATAGCTGTGCAGGGTACCGGCCCGCAGCCCTTCGTTAATAAACACGGAATAGGCCTGATGCCGTTCCAGTTCATGCTGGTCGGCGACAAAGTGGAACCGCTGGCTCTGGCCATGATAGTGGAAGTAATACAGCAACAGGGGGCGCAGGGGCTGGCGCCCCATCTGTAATATCCGTTCTGGAGGCAGCAGGGTGGTCAGCAGATCGCCGGGGGCGTCTTGCTGCCAGGTGGTCAGGGTTTTGCCGTGGTGTCGGTTGCTCAGGATTTTCTGCAATTCGCCCTGCCCATCAAAAAACAGCGGCAGGCTGAGGCTGTTGTCCAGCAGGACTCGTCCCCAGCAGTGAGAGCGTGCCGTGCTGTACAGATCTTCCGCATCCAGACCGTACCGAGGGCGCTTTTGCTCGATAAACCGGGTCAGCGCCTCTTGCATGTCGTCGTCTGCGTCCATGCGCCGCATCTTGAGACGCTCCGGCTCGTCCGGACTCTGGTTCAGATGATAGCGTCTGGGTGTGGACAGACAGCCGAACCCGGGCAACTGGCCGAGTTCGGGGAAGGACACCATGATCTGCTCTGGCAGGCGCCGGGCGTAGGGCATCTGCACCAGCAGGCCGTTTGCGGAAATGTCCAGGCTGTTGCCCTGCAATGTCTCATCTTGCAGGTGCAGCCGGACCGGCGTCACGAAGCGCAGGCGGTTTTCCTTGCGCCGGGTGCCTGCGCCGGCTGCTGCCAGGGGGAAGTATTGAACTGGGCGGGTTGTTTGCGCAGGGCTGCCAGCTCGGCAAGCAGTGCTTCGTACAGGCCGCGGGTGTATTCTCCGTTGAATTCCTCAAGCAGTACCTTGAAACGGCGCTCCAGAGGCTCCGGCAGCATGTGATCCAGGCCCTGATGGCGTACCAGCTGACACTGCTCCGGAAACAGGCTGCGCAGATCCAGTACGCGTAGACAGGGGCTGGTGAGGCGACGAACCTCTGCCTGTAGCTTGAAGCGAGTCTGACTGTCGGCGGTGGGCAACAGGTTATCCAGTAGTCCATCCAGATCGTGGTGGTAGCTGAGGGAGACCAGTTTATCGAGCAGGGGCTTGTAGGGGCTGAGATCCATCTTTGCCTGGGGTTGAGTGGGTGAAAAACTTGGTCCAGTATAACAGCTCGTTAATGAATGAGTGAGTATGCATGGCCAAGTCCAAAACGGCATTTGTCTGTGGTGAATGTGGTGGCGAGTTTCCCCGCTGGCAGGGACAGTGTTCCGAGTGCAAGGAGTGGAACACCATCAGCGAAATCCGGCTGGCCCCGGCGGCCTCTGCCGGCCGCAACAGTCGTTTTTCCGGTTATGCCGGTGCCCAGGACAGCAAGGTGCAAACCTTGGATGAGATTTCGCTGACCGAGATCCCCCGTATCAACAGTGGCTTCAAAGAGCTGGATCGGGTGCTGGGCGGCGGCATGGTTGCCGGATCGGCGATTCTGATTGGCGGTAATCCGGGCGCGGGCAAGAGTACCCTGTTGCTGCAGGTGATGTGCGGCCTTGCCAGCCGAATGAAGACGCTTTATGTCACCGGTGAAGAATCCCTGCAGCAGGTGGCGATGCGGGCCCAGCGCCTGGGGTTGCCGCGGGATCAGCTGCGCATGCTGTCGGAAACCAGCGTCGAGCAGATCTGTCATACCGCCCGGGAGGAACGGCCGGCGGTGATGGTGATCGACTCCATTCAGGTGATGCACGTGGCGGAGGTGCAGTCGGCACCGGGGTCGGTGAGCCAGGTGCGAGAGGCGGCGGCCCAGCTGACCCGTTTTGCCAAGCAGCAGGGGGTGGTGATCCTGATGGTGGGCCATGTAACCAAAGATGGCTCTCTGGCCGGCCCCAAGGTGCTGGAACACTGTATCGACTGTTCAATCCTGCTGGACGGTGCCAGCGACAGCCGCTTTCGGACGCTGCGCAGCCACAAGAACCGCTTCGGGGCGGTGAATGAGCTGGGGGTGTTTGCCATGACCGAAACCGGCATGAAAGAAGTCAGCAACCCTTCGGCCATTTTTCTGAGTCGGGGTGAAGAGCAGACCACGGGATCCGTGGTGATGGTGATCTGGGAAGGCACCCGGCCCCTGTTGGTGGAGTTGCAGGCGCTGGTGGATTATTCCCAGCTGGCCAACCCTCGGCGGGTCACCGTCGGCCTGGAGCATAACCGGCTGGCCATGCTGCTAGCGGTGTTGCACCGTCACGGCGGCTTGCAGATGGCGGATCAGGATGTGTTCGTCAACGTCGTCGGTGGGGTGCGGGTCGAAGATACCAGCGCCGATCTGGCGCTGTTGCTGTCGCTGGTGTCGAGCTTTCGCGACAAGGCCTTGCCTCAGGAGCTGGTGGTATTCGGGGAAGTGGGGCTGTCGGGAGAAATTCGCCCGGTGCCGTCGGGTCAGGAGCGGCTGATGGAAGCGGCCAAACATGGTTTTACCCGAGCCATAGTGCCCTGGGCCAACCGGCCCAAGCAGGCGCCCGCAGGCATGGAGGTGATCGCCGTCAAGAAACTGGACGAGGCGCTTGAAGCGCTGTAATCCGGTGAGCGGCTAGTCTTCGGTCACCAATTGCGCCAGCTGGCGCTGAAGCAGCGACTCGTCGGCCAGGTTGAGCTCAATCAGCCGGCGCAGATGCCCCGCGCTGTCGATATCCAGCTGCAGGCATTCCAGCCCTATGTAGCCGTCCCGGTGATAGCGCTGGCGGGCCTTCATGATGATACGCTGGCCGTGACCGTCCAGTGACAGTTGCAGCTCGTATTCGTCGCCGTCCTGCCCTGGCCAGTTGTCATTCACCGTGGTCAGGGCGCCGTGCAGGGAGAGGTCATGCACCCGGGTCGGATAATGATGGCCGCTGGCGTCGATCAACCAGGCTCCCGCCTCGAAACCGATGCGTGCAAACAGTCGGCGTTCAGCCATGGGGTGCTCCTGTTCAGGCCGGTTCGGCTTTGCCGGTATCCAGATGATCCACCAGTGAAATGGCCGATACCAGCCGATCTTCAAGCTCAAACCGTTCTTCGAGTATTTCACCGAGTTGGCTGAGATCGCCATCCAGTTCCATCAGGGTGTCTTCACTGGCCTGGGTATATTTGTCATGAAAGTTCAGCGCCTCATCGGTATTTTTCTTGATGAGCGGATAGATGCGTTCGGCCAGCACGCGAGCATTACCCCGGGCCGCTTCATAGGCGGCCACCACATAATCGTAGATTTCAAAGTGACCGGTGCAGACATAGTCGACCAGCTGGCCACAAAACTCCACCAGCTCTTCTTCGGTCGGCAGTGTCTTCTTGTCGGTGGACAGGCGGATATATTCGACCAGCAGGTTCTGGCGGGCATTGATAAAGGTATCCAGCGCCTGGTGCTTGCCGGCCAGCTGAGCCTTGGTTTGTTCCATTTTCCTGAGCATGATTCCCTCCTTGGGCTACCTGAGCAGGTGGCTACCCTCATCATTAAAGAAAAGCGCGGCACAGGTCAATAGGTGTACCAGCAACTTGGGCGCCGGGTCGCTATTATCCTTGTGGTCCCCTCATCCGTTGCGGTGGTGCTCACGCAGTTTTTCCGATTGTGGTATCTGATGTTACAATGCGGACAATTTGCCACCTGATCTGGAACGACGGGATGAAACCACTTAAGAATGACAGTTACTTACGCGCCCTTTCACGCCAGCCGACGGACTATACCCCGGTATGGATGATGCGCCAGGCGGGCCGCTATCTGCCCGAATACAAGGCGACCCGGGCTCAGGCCGGTGACTTTATGTCGCTGTGCAAGAATGCCGAACTGGCCTGCGAGGTAACGCTGCAACCGTTGCGCCGGTTCCCACTCGATGCGGCTATCCTGTTTTCCGATATTCTGACCATTCCCGATGCCATGGGGCTGGGACTGTACTTCGAGACCGGAGAAGGCCCCAAGTTCGAGCGGCCGATAGCTTCCATGGCCGATGTGCAGAAAATCGGTATTCCGGATCCGGAAGGCGAGCTGGGTTACGTGATGAATGCGGTGCGTACCATCCGCCGTGAACTGCAGGGCGAAGTGCCGCTGATCGGCTTCTCCGGCAGCCCCTGGACCCTGGCCACCTATATGGTGGAAGGCGGCAGCTCCAAGGCCTTCACCAAAATCAAGAAAATGATGTATGCGGATCCTCAGGCCCTGCATCTGCTGCTCGACAAGCTGGCCGACAGCGTGACCAGCTACCTCAACGCCCAGGTGGCGGCCGGTGCCCAGTCACTGATGATCTTCGATACCTGGGGTGGCGTGTTGACCCCGCGTGACTACAATGACTTCTCGCTGCAGTACATGGCCAAGATAGTCGATGGTCTGACCCGCGAAAACGAAGGTCGCCGGGTACCGGTGACCCTGTTTACCAAAAACGGTGGCCAGTGGCTGGAAGCGATTGCCGCTACCGGCTGTGATGCGGTGGGCCTGGACTGGACCATCAATATTGCCGATGCCAAGCGCCGCATCGGCGACAAGGTGGCACTGCAGGGCAACATGGATCCTTCCATGCTCTATGCACCCATTCCCCGCATCGAACAGGAAGTGGCGACCATTCTGGAAGGCTTTGGTGAAGGCCCCGGCCATGTCTTCAACCTGGGTCATGGCATTCATCTGGATGTGGATCCGGAGCATGCCGGCGCCTTTATCGAGTCGGTACACCGCCTGTCCCGGCCGTATCACGCCAAGTAAGAGCTCGATGGAGCATCCGGTAATAAAAAAGCGCCTTGAAGGCGCTTTTTTCATGGGATGATGCTGCCGGTCAGCCGGCAAATTCCCGCTTGTATTTCTCCACGGTCGCGAGGAAGGTTTTCTTCTCGGTACCGGCCAGGCCATCGGCCATCGGCAACTTGACCTGCATGGCGTCCACGGCTCTGTTGTTGACGTGGAATTCGTAATGCAGGTGCGGACCGGTGGAACGACCGGTGTTGCCGGATAGAGCAATACGCTGGCCTCGGCGCACGGTGTCACCCTGTTTGACCAGAAACTTGCTGAGGTGCAGGAAGCGCGTGGTGTACTGGCGACCATGACGGATAACCAGATAGTTGCCGGCCAGACGATGGCGCACGGCCTTGACGACGACACCATCGCCCGGCGCCAGCACCGGTGTGCCTGTCGGTACTGCAAAGTCGGTGCCCTTGTGGGGTTGGACCCGTCCGGTAATGGGGTGTTTGCGGCTCAGGTTGAAGTTGGAGCTGAGCCGGGCATGACGTTCCAGCGGAATACGAATGAAGCCCCGTTCCAGGCTTTCGCCCTTGTCATCGTAAAACTTGCCATCTTCGTGGCGAAAGGCGTAATAGGTACGGCCCTTGTTGGTGAGTTCCACCGCCTGCAGTTCGGATTTTCCGGTGCTCTGACCCTCCACGTATTCACGCTGTACCAGCACCTTGAAGCTGTCGCCCTGGCGCAGATCCTTGGCGAAGTTGAGCTGCCACTGGAACAGGTTGGCGACCCGCTGGATCTGACTGGCAGACAGGCCGGCATTTCGGGCACTGATATAAAAGCTGCCGTTGATCACACCGCTCAGGGCCCGGCTTTCCCAGTTGCTTTCTTCGGTTCTGAGCCGGCTCTGGTAGCCATCGCCATCGCGGGTAAAGATACGGGTATGCAGCAGATCCCGCTTGATCTTGAACTCCTGCAGCAAATTGTCTTCATCGAGCAGCAGCGACAGGGTCTGACCGGGCTTGATGCCGTCGAGAGCTTTACCCTTGTCGGCGTCCAGCAATTTGTACATGGTGGCCAGGGGCAGTCCCAGGCCATTGAAAATGGTACTCAGGGTATCGCCATTTTGTACCACGTATTCCTGCCATTCGGGTTCGGTGGAGGCGATTTCATCCAGGGCATCGACCGGTTCAATCGGGCCGATATCATCGCTGGGCAGGGTATAGAATTCGGTGTTGTCGACCTGCTCTTTGGCGGCTTTCTGCGGCAGGTTCAGGCTGGCCGGGATGCTGATCCTGACCGGTTGTTCGCTCATGTTGTGAGGGGAAGGCAGCATCACGGTGGTGAGCAGGGTCAGGCCGCTGAGAAAGACGATACCGTACAGATGCCGTTTGGGTAATGATACCGGTATGCCTTGCAGTCTGGATTGTATCGGGCGGAGAGGATTCATCCGGATTACCTGTGCCTGTTAGTTGCTGAAAAATGAATGCAAAAAACCGTTTTATCCATCTAAACATAGAGCCAAAGATAATAAAACGGTTAATATTTATCACCAAATGGTCCATTCGAGCGAGACCACCGTGGTTAGTGCATGGTGCAGTAATTAAGTTCCATACTATACCGGACTTTTATTCCATTTTTTAGGGTTCATTCAGCAAGCATGCGGCCATGGCGTTGGCCAGCTGCTGCATAAAATCAAAGTAGCCCTGGGGACCGGGCTCGATAGCGGCCCCAAGGGGGTCCAGTACGCCGGTGCGGGCGCCGGTATTGCGTACCACCGCTTCAATTACCGCCGGCCGGAACTGGGGTTCGGCAAAGACACACTGTGCCCTAGACTGCTTCAGCGCCTGGTGAATATTGGTCAGGGTTCTGGCACCGGGGGAGCGTTCCGGGTTCACGGTAAAATACCCGAGTGACGGCAACCGGTAATGGTCTTCCCAGTATCCATAGGCGTCGTGGAACACGAAGTAACCGATGCCGGCGGCCGGGGCCAGTCGGGCGGCCACCTGACGGTCGGTTTCTTCCAGCCCGGCCCGGAAGGCGGCCAGGTTTTTCCGGTATCGCTCGCCATTGGCCGGATCAAGCTGGCTCAGACGCTCGGCCAGCAGGGTCGCCATTTTTTCTGCGTGATGGGGATCGAGCCAGATATGAGTGTCCAGCTCGCCATGATGATGATCGTGTTCGTCGTCATGGTTTCCGGCCGTGATTTTATCGCTATCATGGTCTGCATGGTCTGCATGGTCTGCATGGTCTGCATGGTCTGCATGGTCTGCATGGTCTGCATGGTCTGCATGATCATCGATGTCGATCTGCGCCATCAATGGCAGGCTGTTGGGCTGGCTGGCGAGCAGCGGAGTCAGAAAGCCTTCCAGTTCGGGACCGATCCAGACCACCAGATCCGCCTGCTTGATCCTGCGCACATCGGATGGGCGCAGGGCGTAATCATGGGGGGAACTGCCCGGAGGCAACAGCAGCTCGGGGGCGGGACCGCCCTCGGTGATGGCACTGGCAATCAGTTGCAGTGGCTTGATGGTGGTCAGCACTTCCATGGCGCGGGCCTGGCCGCTCTGCAGCAGGGACAGCGTCAGCAACAGGGGCGATGCCAGTAAAAACAGGGCTCTCATGATGGGTTTCGTCCGGATTGGTGATAGAGTTCGGCAAGCAGGCAATGTTATAATATTACAAATTGAGATGTAAAGGCGTTAAGCGAATGACCAAGCTGGTTGAACTGACCGACGTCGGGCTGGAAATCGAGGGTAATGTCATTCTCGAACGAATTTCACTGACCCTGAACCGTGGCGAAATACTGACCATTGTCGGACCTAACGGCGCCGGCAAGAGCTCGCTGATGAAACTGGTGCTGCGCCTGAACGAAGGCAATACCGGCCGGTTGTGGCGCAAGCCGGGGCTGCGCATCGGCTATGTGCCGCAAAAATTGCACCTCGACCCGGTACTGCCATTGACCGTGGCCCGTTTCATGAGCCTGTCGCATGGTCGTCGGTTGACGGTGGCTCAGGCGCTGGCCAGGGTAGGGGCCGAGCGATTGGCCGAGCGGGCCATGCAGGCGTTATCCGGCGGTGAAATGCAGCGTATCCTGCTGGCGCGAGCGCTGATGATGGAGCCGGAATTACTGATCCTGGACGAGCCCGCCCAGGGGGTGGACGTGCATGGACAGACCGAGCTTTATACCCTGATCAAGCAGCTTAGCGACGAGTTGCAGTGCGGCGTGCTGATGGTGTCTCACGACCTGCACCTGGTGATGGCGAGTACCCACAGAGTCATTTGTCTGAACCAGCATATCTGTTGTCATGGCGAGCCGGAACAGGTGGCGCGTCATCCCGAGTTTGCCCGTTTGTTTGGTCGGCCGGAGCTGGCCCAGCTGGCGGTGTACACCCACCATCATGATTGTGACGAAGACCACCACGGAGACGTAAGCCATGTGGGATAGTTTTCTGCTGTATGCCCTGTTGGCCGGGTTGGGCATCGCCCTGCTGGCGGGTCCGCTCGGCAGTTTTGTGGTCTGGCGACGGATGGCCTATTTCGGCGATACCCTGGCCCATTCTTCTCTGCTGGGGGTGGCCCTGGGCCTGTTGCTGCACATAGATCTGACCCTGGCGGTGCTGGTGTCTTGTCTGTGTCTGGGCATCTTGCTGGCGGCGTTGCAGCGGGCCAGCTGGTTGGCCACCGATACCCTGCTCGGCATTCTGGCCCACACCGCCCTCTCACTCGGACTGGTGGCACTGGCCTTTATGGATAATGTACGGGTCGATCTGATGGCCTATCTGTTCGGAGACCTGCTGGCGATCCAGTTGACGGATCTGTACTGGATCTACGGTGGTGGCCTGGTGCTGCTATTGATCCTGCGCCGTTTCTGGAGCCAGTTGCTGTCCATTACCGTCAGCGAGGAGCTGGCGCGGGTGGAGGGGATACGAGTCGAGCCGCTTAAATTATTGTTACTGCTGATGATAAGCGTGTTGATCGCGGTGGCGATGAAATTTGTGGGGGCACTGATCATCACCTCCCTGCTGATCATTCCCGCCGCCACCGCCCGTCGTTTCAGTCGCACGCCGGAGCAGATGGCATTGTATGCCAGTGGCCTGGGGATGCTGGCAGTGATCGGAGGATTACAGTTGTCATTCAGTCACGATACCCCCGCCGGCCCCTCGGTGGTGGTGGTGGCCGCCACCTTGTTCCTGCTATCGCAACTGGTACCGAAACGGGGCTGAGAGCACAGCTGTATATGGTTATCGCTCTGCTGCGCAGAGCCCGCCGGCTAAAGCGGCGTCTACAAGGACAGGGTGTGGTTTTGTAGGCGCCACTTTAGTAGTCGGCGCAAACCATCAGATGGTGTTGGTATTGCAGAAATAACGCCGATCTCACAGTCCCATTTGTTTTATAGCTGATGGCTTACGGCTTAAAGCTGCCCTTCCCCCAATACTTCATGTACCCGCGTCCGCAGTGCCGGCAGCTCCTCCTGCTCGAACCAGGGATTCTGGGTCAACCAGCGGCGGTTGCGCGGAGAGGGATGAGGCAGCGGCAACCGGTCGGGGGCAAAGTCTCGCCAGTGGCGTACCGTGTCGGTCAGGGTGCGATAGCGGTTGCCCAGATAATAACGCTGGGCATACTGGCCAATCAGCAGCGTGAGCCGGATATGGGGCAGGGCGGCCAGCAGTTGCTCATGCCAGGCGGGTGCACATTCCGGGCGGGGCGGCAGATCGCCGCTTTTGCCCCGGCCCGGGTAGCAGAATCCCATGGGCATGATGGCGACCACGGCGGGATCGTAGAATTGTTCCCGGCTCAGCTGCAGCCAGCGGCGCAGGGTGTCGCCGCTGGGATCGTTCCAGGGAATACCGGTCTCATGGACCCGGGTACCCGGGGCCTGACCGATGATCAGGATCCGGGCGTCGGGCGCCATTTGTACTACTGGTCTGGGGCCCAGCGGCAGATGGGCTTCGCAGAGCCGGCAGGCCCGGACCCGTTGCAGCAGCCGGTCGAAGTTCTCGCTCATCAGTATCCCAGATTGAAATTCACCAGCCCTTCCATCGGTTTGCCCTCGATGTATTTCAGATAGTTGCGACTGAAACGGGTCACTATCTGATCCGGGAAGCTGTAGCCGGCGTTGTGCGGGGTAATCACCACGTTGGGCATGTCCCACAGCGGGCTGGCGCTCGGTAGCGGCTCGGTGGTAAACACATCCAGTACCGCCGCACCGATGTTGCCATGACGCAGGGTCTGGATCAGCGCGCTTTCATCCACTGCATCGCCGCGCCCCACGTTGAAGAAAATAGCCCCGGGTTTGAAATGTTTCATGCGTTCGCTATCGAACAGGCCTCGGGTCTGGGGGGTGGAGGGCAGTATGCTGACCACTACATCGGCCCTGGGAAGTACCTTGTTCAGGGCCGGGAGCTGGTAGGTATGATCGAAGCCGGGGGCTTCGCGCCCGGAGCGGCTGATGCCCAGCACTTCCATCCCGAAGTGGGCCGCAGTGGCGGCCACCTGCTGGCCGATGCTGCCGGTACCGATGATCAGCATCGTCTTGCCACGAATGCTGTGATAGGGCAGTAGTTGCCAGTTGTGCAGCCGCTGCTGCTCCCGGTAGTGGCGCAGATGACGAGTGAGCGACAGCAGATGGGCAAACACATATTCACTGATCAGGGGGCCGAAGATGCCTCTGATATTGGTGAGCTGGTAATCCTGACGGCAGTCGGGGCTGAGCAACAGATCGACGCCGGCATAGGTGGACTGGGCCCACTTGAGCGCTCGTGCTTCTTTCAACCGTGCGCGAAGCCGGGCCGGCTCGCCCAGCAGGATATCGGCCCGGGCAAGCGCGGCCTGAATCTCGTCCTCCTGTTCCGGGGCCAGTATGGTCAGTCCGGGCAGATAGGCCTGTTTCAGCAGCGCCTGATATTCGGCGTTATCCTGGCTGAGCAGTAACAGGGTATGATTGGCCATACCTTCTCTCCTCAATATGCTTTGTGTGACAGCGTTTTATGCGACAATGGCACAAGCATAAACTTATTTCAGCGTTTCCCGCATAAAGTGTGAGCCCCGGCCGTAAACGGTCAACATGGCCACGGTGCGGTAGCCCCAACCACAAGGAAATATCCGTGTTCGGTGATAAATTCTACAAAAAAATCAACAAGCTGGCACCCTGGCAGCAAACGGTGTTTGCGCTGGCGCTGGCCGAGCGGATGTATCCCAATTATCGGCTGTTTGCCGATACTTCTTCATTCGGCAACGGCGAGCGTTTTCGCGACACCCTGGATGTACTCTGGACCTATCTGACGGTCAAGGGGTCCCGGGTGGATTTGG
This sequence comes from Oceanisphaera psychrotolerans, assembly GCF_001870485.1. GTDB lineage: Bacteria > Pseudomonadota > Gammaproteobacteria > Enterobacterales > Aeromonadaceae > Oceanimonas > Oceanimonas psychrotolerans. The sequence continues at coordinate 16,747 of NZ_MDKE01000006.1, forward strand.
GTGCCGAGCTGGAATCGTTCGAGGCATTCATTCCCGATCCGTCACGTTTTGAAAGTTACGGGGCCTACCCGGCTCTGGACGCCTGTGTTGCCGTGGGCGCGGCCTATAACTCGGTGATTTGTCGTATCGGAGAAGAGGCGATCGAAGCCAGCGGTGCGTCGCTGGGAACCGTTGCCGGTTTTGCCGAGCTGCTGGCGGAACGGGATTTGAGCGAAGAAGAGCTGTATGAGAATGAACTGATGGCGGCGGAAATGGAGTTCCAGGTGGAGTTGCTGGAGCGGGTAGGCCAGCCGAGAGCGGCCGAAACCATTCTGGCCATCCGGGATTTTGCCGCTCAGGACGGGGTCTCGAATATAGGCATCAGTCTGGAAGAGTAATCGTCGGTATGAGGCGGGTGGATATAAGAGTGTGAAGGGTGAATAGCAAGGCGTGAGGGGAGTGGTTTACCCCTCGCGTCTTCTTATTCGTGCAGCAGGCTGCCGACCTGTAGCAGGGGGGCCACATCCAGATCGTCGGCGTTCATCATCGAGGAAATACGCTGTACCGAAGACAGCAGCAGGTTTTGCTCCCAGGCCTCCAATGCCTGAAAACGCTGCAGAAAGCTGTCTTGCAGCGGCCGTGGGGCCGTTTCGAGTTTGGCCTTGCCATCCTCGGTCAGCACCGCATGCACCTTGCGCTTGTCGGTCTGGCTGCGCTCCCGGCGTACCAGCTGCTTCTGCTCCAGCCGGTCGATAATGGTGGTGGCGGTGGCCTGGCTCATGTGAGTGGCCTGGGCCAGCATGCGCATGGTGATATCGCCATGCTCGCTGATGGCCTGCAACAGCAACAGCTGGGGGCCGGTCAGGCCCGAAGCCTTGCTGAGCTGACGGGAGTGGAGGTCGATGGCTCGGATGATCTGGCGCAGCGCCACCAGCACTTCTTCATGTTTTTCCAAGGTACTCCCGCCGATAGCTGACTGAATTTGCGCGCACCATAGCGTAAATTGACCGCTGTTTAAAGTCCTGCGGGAGCCGGCACATGCTTTAAGCGGTTCTGTCTGGGACAGCCCGGCAATTGTATGTACAATTGGAATCGTTACAGGAGGCCACGTGACTCAATCCATTCCCCTTTATCAGCAGATCAAACAACATATCCTGATTCGAATCGAGTCCGGAGAATATCCATTGCACCAGCAGATACCACCCGAGCAGGAGCTGGCCGAGCAGTTCAAGGTCAGCCGAATGACGGCCCACAAGGCGATTCGGGATCTGGTGCAGGAAGGCTACCTGATGCGTCGGGCCGGACTGGGTACCTTTGTGACCGAGCCCAAGGCCGAATCGCCGCTGGCGGATATCAACAATATTGCCGACGAGGTACGAAGCCGCGGTCACGAATACAGCAATAGCGTGAGAGTGCTGGAGGCGATTCGAGCCAATGAAGAAGTGGCGCTGCAGATGGGGATGCGGCTCAATGCCCGGGTGTTTCACTCGGTGATCGTCCACCTGGAAAACAAGGTACCCATCCAGGTGGAAGAGCGTTTTGTTAATCCGGCGCTGGCGTCCGGTTATCTGCAGTGTGATTTCAGCCAGCAGACTCCCAACGCCTACCTGGTGGAGCATTGTCCGCTGTCGGATCTGGAGCACATAGTTGAGGCACGAATGGCGCCCGTCATGGTCCGTGACTGGCTGCAATTACGGCAAGAGACTCCCTGCCTGCTGGTGACCCGGCGTACCTGGTCCATGCATCAGTTGGTCAGTTTCGCCCGGCTTTGGCATCCGGGCGACAGATACAAGCTGCGGTCAACGCTGAAGCTTTGACCGGCGGGAGCGGGGATTAGGGACTGGATAATGCCCCCAGAATCCAGAATCCAGAATCCAGAATCCAGAATCCAGAATCCAGAATCCAGAATCCAGAATCCAGAATCCAGAATTTTACCGCCACTGACTGAGCTGCAAGTCCAGGCTGTGTTCACCATCGGTCAGCTGGATTTCATTTTCCTGCAGGGTGGCGAACAGATCGATGCTGCGCTGGCACAGCTCGGCCAGCCGAGCCGGTTGCGGATCGTCCAAATGGTAAATCTGCAGCCGCGGCAGCTGAGTCAGTTCGATCTGATGCTTGTTCCACCATTCCTGTGCGCTGCGGCCGCCGTAGCTGTACACCACCACCTGTTCGGCCCGGGACAGCGCCTGCTTGATGCGCTTGACGCTGGGTTCACCCAACTCCACCCATAGCAGGATGCGGCCATCCGGCGATTTCTGCCACAACTCCGGCTCATCGTCGGTGCTCAGGCCCTTGGTAAAGCTCAGATCTTCATCCGCATGGCGCATAAAGGCCAGCAGGCGCACCATCATCCGGGTTTCGGTTTCCGATGGATGACGGGCCACGGTCATGCTGTGTTCTTGATAGTAATGTCGGTGCAAGTCGCTGATATTCATGCGAACTTTATGCAGGGTGGCAGTCAGGGCCATGAGGTCGTCTCGCGTAAAAGACGACATCTTAACGGTAAGCCGCAGTCGGAGCCAGCCCGGCACGCAGAAGCGGCCGGGCGGGGAGGGATCAAGGAGCGATCAGCATGGCCACGGGAATGGCCAGCAGCAGGCTCAGAAAGGCACGGATAAACCATACCAGCACCAGGGTGCCCACTTTCAGCGGCAGTCGGGTGGCCAGAATGCAGGGAATCGACGCCGAGAAGAAGAGTATCGAAGACACACACACCACACCGGCGGCGAAGCGGGCGACAAAGTCGGCTTCGGCCATCAGCAGTGCCGGCAAAAACATTTCCGCCAGTCCCGAGGCGGTCGCCTTGGACAACAGCATGCCGTCTTCCACTCCCCACAGCCAGGTCACCGGGTAGAACAGGTAACCCAGCCAGTCGAACATCGGCGTGTACTTGGCCACCAACAGGCCAATCAGCCCCACCGACATGATGGACGGCAATATGCTGATGGTCATCACCAGACCATCCTTGAAGTTGTCGACCACGTTCTTGCCCAGGCTCGGCGCCTGCTCGGCAATTTCCAGACCACTCTGCCAGGCAATACCCAGACGGTTACCGTTCTCACAGGCCGGTTCCCGGTGTTGGGCCTGGTTATCCAGCCGTGACAATGGCGGCAGCCGTACCGTGATGGCGGTCACCACAAAGGTGATCAGCAGGGTCAGCCAGAAATACTGGTTCCAGATCGCCATCAGCCCCAGGGTCTTGGCCACGATAATCATGAAAGTGGCCGACACGGTGGAAAATCCGGTGGCGATAATGGCTGCTTCCCGGGCCGAGTAATGACCGGACACATAGACCCGGTTGGTGATCAGCAGGCCGATGGAGTAGCTGCCGACGAAGGAGGCCACCGCATCAATGGCGGAGCGGCCCGGCGTGCGCCAGATGGGCTGCATCAGCTTCTGCACCAGGATGCCGATGGCTTCCAGCAGGCCATAACCCACCAGAAAGGCGAGAAACACCGAGCCGATGGGCACGATCAGCCCCACCGAAATTACCAGTTTGTTGAACAGAAACGGCAGCATGTCCGGCGTCTGCAGGGCGGCGGGGCCGGCGCCGGTGAGCGCGAGAATGCCGGCGACCACTCCCAGCCACTTCAGCAGCAGAAAAACGCGATCGGTCAGGCTCTGCTTCCAGCGGCCGGTGATCAGCGGGTAAACCGCCCCGGCCAGTATCATCGCCATGGCATACCAGCCGGCGCCGGCTTCACCCAGGGCGCCGCGCAGCCAGCCCACCATGTGATCCAGCGGTATGCTGGTCTTGCCCTGCAGGCTGATGGGGATGAAGAAGATAAATATGCCAATCGCACTCAACCCGAGCAGCCGACCCACGGCCTTGCCAGGGGCGCTGGATTGCTCCGTAACCTGATTCATAGGAACTCCTTGTAACTGGTGATAAGTAAGCACTGAGGGTAATGAATGACTAATGTATATACAAAATTAAATAAAGTTAATGATGTGTATATTTTTAATGTGGGTTTGGTCAATTTTTTGGCTGATTTGGTTTAAAGGGGTTGCCAGATAAAAAAAATAGGTTTAAATGTATATACAAATAACGCATCAAGGACGCTTTCATGAATCAGTCATCACCTCGCCTCTGGGTAAATGCCTCTCTGTTCGATGGCCTGAACGGCGCCGCCGAGCCGATGGCGGTGGCCGTGAAGGAGGGCCAAATTGCCTGGCTCAAGCCAATGAGCGAACTGAACGCCGCCGATCAATCCGGTTTCGAGTGCGTCGATGCAAAGGGCGCCCTGATGACCCCCGGACTGGTTGACTGCCATACCCACCTGGTGTTTGGCGGCAACCGGGCCGGCGAGTTTGAAGCCCGACTGGAAGGGGCGAGCTACGAAGAGATTGCCCGTGCCGGCGGCGGCATCATCAGCACGGTGCGCGCCACCCGCGCCGCCAGTGAAGACGAGCTGTTCGAGAGCGCCAGGCCCCGCCTGCAGGCCCTGATGGCCGACGGCGTGACCACGGTCGAAATCAAGTCCGGTTACGGCCTGGATGTGGAAAACGAATTGAAGATGCTGCGGGTGGCGCGCCGTCTCGGCCGTGAGCTGCCGGTTCGGGTGGTTACCACCCTGCTCGGTGCCCATGCGCTGCCGCCGGAATACCAGAGCGATGCCGACGGTTACATCGAGCTGGTGTGCAGCCGGATGATACCGGCGGCCGCCGCCGAAGGACTGGCCGATGCGGTAGATGTGTTCTGCGAGAACATCGCCTTCTCGGTCGAGCAGTGCGAGCGAGTCTATGCCGCCGCCAGGGTGCATGGCCTCGCCATCAAGGGGCACACCGAACAGCTGTCCAATCTGGGGGGCAGCGCCGCCGCCGCCCGGGCCGGTGCGCTTTCGGTGGATCATATCGAATATTTGGATGAAGCCGGGGTCAAGGCCCTGGCCGAGGCCGGCACCGTGGCCACCCTGTTGCCCGGCGCCTTCTACATGCTGCGCGAGACCCGGCTGCCGCCCATCGAGCTGCTGCGTCGATACCGGGTGCCGATGGCGCTGGCCACCGATGCCAACCCGGGCACCTCGCCCATCTTCAGCCTGAAGCTGATGCTGAACATGGCCTGCACCCTGTTCCGCCTGACCCCTATCGAGGCCCTGCGCGGCGTGACCGCCCATGGTGCCCGGGCGCTGGGATTACAGGCAGAAGTGGGCCGTATCGCCCCCGGACTGCAGGCCGACTTCTGCCTGTGGGACACCACCAATCCGGCGGAACTGGCCTATAGCGTGGGCCTGCCCCGATTAACGACACGCATTGTTGCAGGAGTGGAAGCATGAAACCGGACATGAGCGCCTGGAGTGGCCGGGTCGATCCCGAGGCCAATACCGCCCGTTGGCATCAAGAGGTGCAGCCGTTCAGCCCTGCGTCCGAGCCGGGCACGACCCTGATCGGTTTTTGTAGCGATGAAGGGGTGCGCCGCAACCAGGGCCGAGTCGGGGCAGCTCAAGGCCCTGCCGCCATGCGCAAGATGCTGGCGAGTCTGGCCTGGCACCAGTCGGCCCCGGTTTATGACGCCGGCGATGTGGTCTGTGCAGGCGAAGATCTGGAAGCGGCGCACCGCGCCCTGGCCGAGCGGGTGGCCGAGTGTCTGGCACATCGGCAACTGCCCATCGTCATGGGGGGCGGCCACGAGGTGGCTTTCGGCTCCTGGAGCGGTCTGGCGCAACACCTGGCGACGCAAGAAGCATGCCCCCGTATCGGGATCATCAATTTCGATGCGCATTTTGACCTGCGGGACCCGGGCTTTGTGGTGTCTTCCGGCACCCCCTTCGCCCAGATAGCCCAGGTCTGTGAGCAAAAAGACTGGCCGTTCCAGTACGCCTGTCTGGGCGTGAGCCGGGGCTCCAATACCCGGGCCCTGTTCGACAAGGCCGAACAGCTGCAGGTACTGACATGGGAAGACAGAACCATGACTCAGAGCCGCCTGACCGAGATGCACAGCGAGCTGGGTGACTTCATCGGTCGCTGCGACCACCTGTACCTGACCATCGATATCGATGTGTTTCCCGCCGCGCAGGCGCCCGGTGTCAGTGCACCGGCCGCCCGGGGGGTAGCACTGGATGTGATTGAACCATTGATTGAACAGATTACCGCCAGCGGCAAGCTGCGGCTGGCGGATTTGGCCGAACTGAACCCCGAGTATGACGTCGATGGCCATACGGCCCGGCTGGCGGCTCGGTTAATTCATACTTTGACACTGTAAGAGGGACCCACCATGTCACAGCAAAATACGTCACAACAAAATACGTCACAGCAAGACAAGCGCCATGCCCCCGGTCGCGTTATCGAATCACCGACCGGTGTGAACAAAGTCTGCAAGAGCTGGCTGACCGAAGCCGCCTACCGCATGCTGCACAACAACCTGCACCCGGACGTGGCCGAGCGCCCCGAAGATCTGGTGGTGTACGGCGGCATCGGCCGTGCGGCCCGTGACTGGAACTGTTTCGATCGCATTGCCGAAGTGCTGACTCGCCTGGAAGACGACGAGACCCTGCTGGTGCAATCCGGCAAGCCGGTGGGGGTGTTCAAGACCCACGCCGACGCCCCGCGCGTGCTGCTCGCCAACTCCAACCTGGTGCCTCATTGGGCCAACTGGGAGCACTTCAACGAGCTGGATAAGAAGGGGCTGATGATGTACGGCCAGATGACCGCCGGCTCCTGGATCTACATCGGCTCTCAGGGAATAGTGCAGGGCACCTACGAAACCTTCGTCGCCGTCGCCAAGCAGCACTTCAACGGTGAAGCCAAAGGACGCTGGGTACTGACCGGTGGTCTGGGTGGCATGGGGGGCGCTCAGCCGCTGGCCGCCACCATGGCCGGGTTCAACTGTATTACCGTCGAATGTGACGAAACCCGTATCGACTTCCGCCTGCGCACCCGTTACGTCGACAAGAAGGCCTACAGCCTGGACGAAGCGCTGGGCATGATCGATGAAGCGAAAGCCAAGGGTGAAGCGATTTCCGTCGGTCTGCTGGGTAACGCCGCCGATGTATTCCCGGAGCTGGTCGCGCGCAACATTACCCCGGATGTGGTTACCGACCAGACCTCCGCCCACGATCCGCTGAACGGCTACCTGCCCCAGGGCTGGACCATGGAGCACGCCGCCGAGATGCGCAAGCAGGATGAGGCCGCCGTGGTCAAGGCCGCCAAGCAGTCGATGGCGGTACAGGTACAGGCGATGCTGGATCTGCAGAGCCGCGGTGCCGCTACCCTGGATTACGGCAACAACATCCGCCAGATGGCGCTGGAAGAAGGCGTGAAGAATGCCTTCGACTTCCCCGGCTTCGTGCCCGCCTATGTGCGTCCGCTGTTCTGTGAAGGCATAGGCCCGTTCCGCTGGGTGGCCCTGAGTGGCGATCCGGAAGATATCTACAAGACCGATGCCAAGGTGAAGGAACTGATCCCGGACAACCCGCACCTGCACAACTGGCTGGACATGGCGCGTGAGCGTATCGCCTTCCAGGGGCTGCCTGCCCGTATCTGCTGGGTCGGCCTGAAAGACCGCGCCCGGCTGGCGCTGGCCTTCAACGACATGGTCAAGAACGGCGAGCTGAAAGCGCCCATAGTGATAGGTCGTGATCATCTGGACTCCGGCTCCGTTGCCAGCCCCAACCGCGAAACCGAAGCCATGCTCGACGGCTCCGATGCAGTTTCCGACTGGCCGCTGCTGAATGCCCTGCTGAACACGGCGGGCGGCGCGACCTGGGTGTCACTGCACCACGGTGGTGGGGTAGGAATGGGCTTCAGCCAGCACTCCGGTGTGGTGATCGTGGCCGACGGCACCGATGCCGCCGCCGTCCGCCTGGGCCGGGTACTGCGCAATGACCCGGGTACCGGTGTGATGCGCCACGCCGATGCCGGTTATGATATTGCTATCGATTGTGCCCGTGAACAGGGTCTGGATCTGCCAATGGTTAACAAGGATTAATGTGATGACAACGCTGACGATCAACCCCGGAAAAATGACCCTGGCCGAGATGCGCCAGGTCTACGAACAGCCGGTCCAGATCAAACTGGCCCCCAGCTGCCACGACGCCATTCAGGCCTCTGTTGACTGCGTTAACCGCATGGTCGCCGAAGATCGCACCGTGTACGGCATCAACACCGGTTTTGGCCTGCTGGCCAGCACCCGTATCAAGCCGGAAGATCTGGAAACCCTGCAGCGCTCTCTGGTGTTGTCCCACGCCACCGGCCTGGGCGAACTGATCAGCGACGAGTTGGTGCGCCTGATCATGGTGCTGAAGATCAATGGCCTGGCCCGTGGTTTCTCCGGCATCCGCCTGCAGGTGCTGGAAGCGCTGATGACCCTGGTCAATCATGAAATCTATCCCTGCATTCCGGGCAAGGGCTCCGTCGGTGCCTCCGGCGATCTGGCGCCGCTGGCCCACATGAGTTGTGTGCTGCTGGGTGAAGGCTCCGCCCGCTATAAAGGCGAAGTGATCAGTGCCGGTCAGGCGCTGGAAATTGCCGGCCTCACACCGATGGCCCTGGCACCGAAAGAGGGCCTGGCCCTGCTCAACGGCACCCAGGTGTCCACCGCCTTCGCCCTGCGCGGCCTGTTCGAGGCGGAAGACCTGTTCGCCAGCGCCATCGTCATCGGCGGCCTGACCGTGGAGGCCACCCTGAGCTCGCGTCGTCCCTTCGACCCGCGCATCCATGAGGTGCGTGGCCAGCAGGGGCAAATCGACGCCGCCGCCGGTTACCGCCATGTACTGGGCGAGTTCAGTGAGCTGAGCCAGTCTCATAGCAACTGCACCAAGGTGCAGGACCCGTACTCTCTACGCTGTCAGCCCCAGGTCATGGGGGCCTGCCTGACCCAACTGCGTCAGGCCGCCGAGGTGCTGCTGGTAGAAGGCAACGCCGTGTCCGACAACCCGCTGGTGTTTGCCGACGACAACGACGTGATTTCCGGCGGCAACTTCCACGCCGAGCCGGTGGCCATGGCGGCGGACAACCTCGCCCTGGCGATTGCCGAAATCGGCTCCCTGAGCGAGCGTCGGGTATCCCTGATGATGGATACCCACATGTCCGGTCTGCCGCCCTTCCTGGTGGAAAACGGCGGCGTCAACTCCGGCTTCATGATCGCCCAGGTCACCGCCGCGGCGCTGGCTTCCGACAACAAGGCATTGGCGCACCCGCACTCGGTCGACTCGCTGCCGACCTCCGCCAACCAGGAAGACCATGTGTCCATGGCCCCCAACGGTGGCCGTCGCCTGTGGCCGATGGTGGAAAACAGCCGCGGCGTGCTGGCCATCGAGTGGCTGGCCGCCTGTCAGGGCCTGGACTTCCGCGATGGTCTCAGGACCACCGAAGCGCTGGAGGTTGCGCGTCAGACCCTGCGTGAAAAAGTCAGCTACTACGACAAGGACCGCTTCTTCGCGCCGGATATCGAGCAGGCCGATGCTTTGCTCAAGGCCAACAGCCTGAGCCATCTGGTACAGCCGGGTCTGCTGCCCAGCCACTGAGCATGAATGCACTGTTAGGGGTATGTGAGGGGTTGCTTGGGCAGCCCCTTTTTTGTTGTCGGTATTGAGGGAACAGGCATGACATGAGCAGGCCATACGCGGGTTGTCCCTTGCCGAAGCTGTCGGGATGGAAGGGTTTGATTGGGTAAAAAGCAACTGATTTTGATTCTTATTTGTTTTAGACTCATCAGCCATTCCATAAGGAGGTGTCAGATGAGAATAACGGTTGGAGTCGCCCTGCTGGCGGTATTGTCCTTTCAGGTGCTGGCCGGGATTCAGGTCACCGATGACAGGGGAGTAAAGGTAGCCATGACCCAGCCGGCCAGCCGGCCGGTGGCGATTTCCACCTTTGCCGCCGATACCCTGGTAGCGCTGGGCGTTGCGCCGGTGGCCGTCACCCAGTTTGGTGAACAGGACAGGCCCGGTTATTTGGGGGAGGCCGTCAGCGGGGCGGTCAGCCTGGGCGCCAGGGGACAACCCAATCTGGAGCTATTGTCCGAGCTGGCACCGGATACAGTGCTGGCGGTACGGCGCTATACCGAGACCATCGCCGGACGACTCGACGCCATCGCGCCCTATGTGGCGTTCGATGATCTGACCCTGTCGGACAGCCTGAAGGCGGTGTCCGACATCGGCACCTTGGTCGGCAAGTCGGATCAGGCCGAACGGCTCAACCAGGATTTCCAGCAGACCCTGAACGAGATGGCCGGGCAGGTAGGGGAGCGGGCCGGGCAGCGCATCGCCCTGCTGGTGACCGCCAGCGAACAGCCCTTCGTCTATTACGATCATTTCCTGCCGGTAGAGCTGGCGACCGCGCTGGGCCTGCACAATGTGGCCGGGGCCAGCCCCGGCTGGCCGGGCAAACTGCCGTTCGGCTTTCGTATGCCGCTGGAGCAACTGCTGGCTGCCGACCCGGATATCCTGGTGCTGTTTCCCAGCGCCCAGCCCAGGGCCTTTGTCAAAAATCCGCTGTGGAAGCACCTCAAGGCGGTGAAAAACCAGCGGGTCTACCTGGTCGGTCAGCACTGGAAAGAGGGCGGTGGCCCCATCGCCCGGGAGCTGATCCTGCGCCAGCTGGGGCACCTGGCCTATCCGGATCTGTTTGACGCACCCGCCGATCTTCCGGCCGACCTGGCATTACATTCCTTTCGATGAAGTCACTTATTTTCGCGCTGATCCTGGTGCCGGTGCTGCTCTGGTGCGGGCTGGCGCTGGGCCGCCTGCCGCTGTCTTCGGCCCAGATATGGGCGGCATTGCTGGGGCAGGGCGAGGGCCTGGCCAGTGTGGTGGTATGGGAGCTGCGCCTGCCGCGGGCCTTGCTGGCCTTTGTGGTGGGCGCCAGTCTGGCGCTGTCGGGGCTGGTGATGCAGCAGGTGAGCCGTAACCCGCTGGCGTCCCCCGGGCTGACGGGGGTCTCCGCCGGTGCCGCCCTGGCGGTGGTCGCCGGTATCCTGTTGCTGAAAGCCGGCGTTAACCTGACCCCCTGGCTGGCGATCATCGGTGGCCTGGGCGCCGGCCTGTTGACCTTGCTGCTGGCCGGAGGCCGGCAGTTGCAGCCAACCCGCATCGTGCTTGCCGGGGTGGCGGTCACCGCCCTGTGCGGCGGCCTGACCACCACCCTGTTGTTGCGGGCGGAGGCGGACGCCGGTGAATTCCTGTTCTGGATGGCGGGTGGCGTGGCCGGCCGTAGCTGGCCTCAACTGCTGTTATTGCTGTGCTGCATGGCGCCGCCGCTGCTGGCCCTGTGGCTGACCCGGCGCAACCTGGAATTGCTTAGCGGTGGTGACGATATGGCATTGAGCCTGGGTCTGAAACCGGCGCGCTGGCGGGCCTGGTACCTGGTGCTGGCCACCGTGCTGGCGGCATCGACGGTGGCGGTGGCCGGTCCCATCGGGTTTGTCGGCCTGCTGGCCCCCCATATGGTGCGGTTCTGCTGGCCGGGACGGCGCCTGCCCATGGGCCTGAGCCTGCTGCTGGGTGGTGTCTTGCTGATGAGCGCCGACCTGCTGGCCAGGCTGCCCGGCACCGCCCAGGAAATCCCGCTGGGGGTGATGACCGCCCTGCTCGGCGGCCCGCTGCTGCTGTGGTTGATGGTGAAGGAGAAGGTATGAGACGACTGTTGCCTTCGCTGGGCTTGCCCCTGCTGCTGGTGCTGGCAGCCTTTATCGCCCTGATACAGGGAGCGGCCAGCGTGCAGTTTACCAACCTGGTGGCGCTGATGGCGGGCGAGGCCGGGGAGCATATCCATCGGGTGGTGATGGACTACCGCATGCCCAGGGTGCTGCTTGGGGTGCTGGTGGGTGCCCATTTCGCCCTGGCCGGCTACCTGCTGCAGCTGATCACCCGCAACTCCCTGGCCGATGCCGGGGTGCTCGGCATTTCTTCCGGCAGCGGGCTGGCGGCGGTGACGGTGTTTGTGGTCATGACCCGGTTACTGGGCCAGGACGCTTCCTATCAGCTGGTGCCGGTCACCCTGTCGCTGCTGCCCTGGTTGACCCTGGCCGGTGGCCTGCTGGCGGGCGGGCTGCTGTGGGCGTTATGGCGCAGCACCGGGCTGAGCCCGGTCCGGCTGGCGGTGGTCGGTGCCACCTGCGCCGCCATTTTTTCCGCCCTGCTGATGGGCGCGTTGGTGCTCTGGGGCCAGGCTACCAGCGAAGTGATCATCCTCTGGCTGGCGGGCACCCTCTATGGTGCCGGCTGGGACAAGGTCTGGGCGCTGCTGCCCTGGAGCCTGGTACTGCTGCCGCTGGTCACCGGCCTGGCCCGCCCCATGGTGCTGCTGAGTCTGGACCGGCAGAAGGCACAGACCCTCGGCTTTAACGTCACCCTGTGGAACGGCTTGATGCTGGCGCTGGCGGTGGCTCTGGCCGCCAGCGCCGTGGCCATGAGCGGGCCGGTCGGCTTTGTCGGCATACTGGTGCCCTGGCTGGCCCGCCGGCTTTGCCCGCAGGGTGTATCGGCCCAGCTGTGGGCCTGCATCTGGCTGGGCGGCTTGCTGGTGGTGATCGGCGATACCCTGGGCCGAGTGTTGATGAGTCCGTTCGAGCTGCCGGTCGGCGTGGTGACCGCCCTGGTCGGCTGTCCCTTCTTCCTCTATCTACTCAATCGCAAGGTATGAACATGCTGGAAATCGACAGGCTGAGTCTGGGCTATGGCGAGCAGCGGATTGTCAACGGCATCAGCCTCGGGCTGGACGCGGGGATCTGCGCCCTGCTCGGTCCCAACGGCTGTGGCAAGAGCACCCTGCTCAAGGGACTCGCCGGCCTGCTGACCCCCGAGGCGGGGGAAATCCGCCTGCAGGGCCGGCCGCTTGGTCAGTGGCCGAGACGGGAGCTGGCGCGCCAGCTGGCATTTATGCCTCAGCAGCCGACGGCGCCGGACGAGATCCGGGTGGAGCAGCTGGTAATGCTGGGCCGCTATCCTCACCTGGGATTGTGGCGTCGTCCCGGCCAGGAGGATCACGATCGGGTGGACTGGGCGATGCGGCTGACCGGGGTTGCGGAACTGGCCAGTCGCCAGCTGCGCAGCCTGTCCGGCGGCCAGCAGCAGCGGGTCTGGATTGCCATGGCCCTGGCTCAGCAGGCGGCTCTGCTGTTGCTGGACGAGCCGACCACCTACCTGGACTGGGGCTACCAGCTGGAAACCCTTGAGCTGCTCAGGGAGCTGAACAGCGAGCAAGGCTTGTCGGTACTGATGTCGCTGCATGAACTGAACCAGGCAGCCCGCTATGCAGACCAGTTGGTGGTGATGCGTGAAGGACGGCTGATTTGCCAGGGCAGTCCGAAACAGGTGCTGAAGCGCGAGCTGATCGCCGATGTGTTCGGTGTCGATGCCATCATTTCCAGGGACGAGGACGGCTATCATTATGCCCTGGCGCGGGGCACGGCCAGGTAGGCGGCAACGGAATTGATAAAAAGTTCAATTTTTAATTGAAACTAAAGGCTTAATAAAAAATAATAAGCAAATATTAATCATTATCATTTGGGTTTTGTTTTTATGTCTTTTGCAGGGAAAGTAAATAATGTGGCCGCCGGTTTCCGGCGTCGCCCCTTGAGTGTTCTGGTCAGCCTGGCGTTGATGCCGGCCATGCCGCTGGCTGCCGAGGAAGTGGCCACCAGCCAGCTGGAACAGGTGGTGGTCGAAGGGGACTGGCTGGGCACTCCCAGCAAGGAAAACGCCAAGACTTACACCGGGGCGCGCAACGTGGTGGAAAGCGAGGAGCTGCACGAGCGCGCCGCCCTCAACCTGGAGGATGCCCTGCGCCAGGTACCCGGTGTTCAGGTACTGGATGAAACCGGCACCGGCATATTGCCCAACATCGGGGTGCGCGGCCTGAACCCGCTGCGCAGCGAACGGGTGCAGATGCTGGTGGACGGCTATCCGATTGCCATCGGCCCCTATACCAATGTGGGCGTGTCGCTGTTTCCGGTGACCTTGCCCAGCCTGGAAGCGGTGGATATGGTGCGTGGCGGCGCCGCCGTACACTATGGCCCCAACAATGTGGGCGGTGTGCTCAACCTGGTCACCAAACCCATTCCCAACGAGATGGAGCAGACCCTGCGCGAGCGGCTGCTGATCGCCGACGGCACCGGCCATGTGATGACCGATACCTACTACCGGGTGGGCGGCTTCGTCACCGACAACCTGGGCCTGCAGTTCCAGGCCAACCTGCAGAAAGGCAATGGCTTTCGCGATCATTCGGACACCGAGGTGCAGAGCTATATCTTCGATGTCGATTACTTCCTCGACGATATCAACGAGCTCAAGGCCCAGCTGCAGTACTATGATGTGACCGCCGACCTGCCCGGCGCCCTGAGCCCGGCCGCCTATGAGGCCGATCGTACCCAGTCCCAGCGCTCCCGTGATGGCTATGATGCGGATATGTGGCGCGCCAGCCTGACCTGGATCCATACCCCCAGCGACGATCTTGAATTCCAGTGGCGTAACTTTGCCCATGATGCGGATCGGACCTTCTTCTTCGGCCAGGATCTGACCTCCGGTGGCAACTGGGCCGACCCTGAAGGCACCGCCAGCCATGTGGCCGACTCTCCCCGGCTGTTCAAGGTCTATGGCACCGAGCCGCGGGTGACCAAGCAGCTGGGTAACCATACCCTGATGCTGGGCGGCCGTTATGTGCGGGAAGAGGTGGACTTCGATGTCAATCGCCTGGAGCTGGCCACCGGTAACTACACCTCGGTGCGGGAGTGGGACTTCGCCACTGACGCCTATGCCGCCTATGTCAGCGATACGGTGCGCTTTATGGACGATCGCCTGGCCATCACCCCGGGCATCCGTTACGAAGAGGTGCGCACCGACTATCAGGATGCCATTTCCGGTGCCGTCAGTGACAACCATGCCACCGAATGGCTGCCGGGCCTGACCCTGGGCCTGCAGGCCACCGATGATGTGTTCCTGTTCGCCAATGCCCAGCGCTCTCTGGTGCCGGTGCAGACCGCCCAGGTGATCAGGGAAGGCGATGTGGCCAACGAAACCGCCTGGAACTACGAGCTGGGCGCCCGCTGGCAGTTGACCGACAACCTGGAAGCTTCCGCCACCCTGTTCCGTATCGATTACGAAGACCAGATTGTCTATAACAGCACCGCGTTGATCTATGAGAACCTGGGCGAGACCCGCCAGCAGGGCATCGAGCTTGAAGGTCGTTGGCAGGCCACTCAGGAGCTGGCGCTGGGAATGGGCTATACCCTGCTGGATACCGAGCAGCTGACCGGCGACTACCAGGGCAATGAGCTGCCCAATGCGCCGCGCCACCATGTGAGCGCCGATGCCACCTACGAGGTGGGTCCGTGGACCGCCAGCGCCAATGCGCTGTATGTGTCCGAGAGCTTCAGCGATGCGGCCAATACGGTGGATGAAACCGCCAATGGCAGCGCCGGCGAACTGCCCGCCTATACCCTGGTCAACAGCCGCCTGGGCCGGGATATTCCCCTGGGCAACGACATGATGCTGAACGTGGGGCTGGGCGTGAACAACCTGCTGGATGAGGACTACTACTTCCGCGGCGTGGATGTGAGTCCGGTCGGTCGCCTGCCGGCGCCGGGACGCACCTACATGCTGGAAGGTCAGCTGAGCTTCTGAGGCTCATCGTCTTCTTCATATCACTACAGGGCCTTCTGGCCCTGTTTTTTTATCCAGTACCACCATGCTACACTCGCCACCTTTTCAGCCGGGGGTGTGGTCGATGGCGGATTTCAGAACTCATATCAAGGTGGCCGCGGTGGTCAGCGGCCTGCTGGCGGGCACCATGGCCTGGGCCCAGCTGGTGACCCTGCCCGAGGCGGGCCTGCTGTGGCTGGCCGGCTCTCTGGGCGGCATCATGCCGGACATCGACGCCGACTCTTCCCGCTCCATTCGTATCATCTTCCGGCTGTTCGGTATTCTCGGCACCATGCTGGCGCTGCTCTATGGCCGACAATATCTGCCGCTGGTCGATACCCTGGTGCTGGGGGCCGGGGCCTATCTGTTGGTGCGTTATCTCCTGTGCTGGCTTTTTGCCCGTTTTACCGTACACCGAGGCGCCCTGCATTCGCTGCTGGCCAACCTGGTCTTTGCCGGTGGCGCTGTGGTGGTGAGCTCCCGTCTGTTCCGGCTGCCGGCAGAGCTGGCCTGGCAGGTGGGGATCTTCGTGTTTGCCGGGGCCTGTATTCATTTGCTGCTGGATGAGCTGTACAGCATCGATCTGGAAGGGCGGCGGCTGAAGAAGTCCTTCGGTACCGCGCTGAAAATCACCGAATGGCCGGCACCGATACCCAATCTGCTGCTGCTGTCTCTGCTGGCGGGCTGCTGGTGGCTGGCGCCCAGCACCCCGTCCCTGTTGCTGGTGCTGCAGCGGCTATTGCCGCTTTCCCACATCTGATAAGATAGCGCCGCTGGCATGAGCCGCCACCGCTCAGTACAACCACAATAATCACCGGGGCGACGGCCAGTACAGGTTTAACATTCCACACACAGGACACAAGTGATGAGTCTTGCAGACAAGGTATTGGCCGTTAACAACGACCTCCCGATCCGTACCCGCCAGCCGGTGCACAGTGGCAAGGTCCGCTCTGTTTACTGGCTGACCGAAGAAGACAGCCGCCGCCTGATCCGGGAAAAAGGCTATAACGTGGCCGCCGATGCGCCTCTGGCCATCATGGTGATCAGCGATCGCATCTCCGCCTTCGACTGCATCTGGCACGGCGAGGGTGGCATGCAGGGCGTGCCCGGCAAGGGCGCGGCGCTGAACGCTATTTCCAACCACTGGTTCAAGCTGTTCCGCGAGCAGGGCTTGGCCGACAGTCATATCCTGGATATTCCTCACCCCTTCGTGTGGATAGTGCAGAAGGCGACCCCGGTGAAGATCGAGGCCATTTGCCGCCAGTACATCACCGGCTCCATGTGGCGCAGTTACGCCAAGGGCGAGCGCGAGTTCTGCGGCATTCGCCTGCCGGATGGCCTGCAAAAGGACCAGCGGCTGCCCGAGCTGCTGATGACTCCGTCCACCAAGGGCATTCTCAAGGGGATTCCCGGGGTGCCGGAGGCGGACGACGTCAACATCACCCGCCAGAATATCGAAGACAACTTCGCCGCCTTCAACTTCCGCAACCCGGACGATATCGCCCGTTACGAGCGGTTGCTGAAGGAAGGCTTCGAGGTGATAAGCAATGAACTGGCCAAGCTGGATCAGATGTTTGTCGATACCAAGTTCGAGTTTGGTTACGTCACCGACGCGGCGGGCAATGAAAAGCTGATTTACATGGATGAAGTGGGTACCCCCGACTCATCCCGTATCTGGGACGGCCCGGCCTATCGCGAAGGGCGTATCGTGGAAAATTCGAAAGAAGGCTTCCGCCAGCTGTTGCTCAACCATTTCCCGGATCCGGATATTCTGCTCAATAAAGAGCGCATGCCCGAGCGGGAAGCGCTGGCGCGGGACAATGCCTTGCCGGTCGAGGTGCTGATGAATGTGTCTCGTACCTATGTGGGGATCGCCGAGAAGGTAACCGGCCAGAAGCTGGAATTATCCGATAATCCCAAGGCGGATATCATCGCCATATTGCGCGACCAGTACGGTCTGATTGATTAAGCGAAAAAACCCGGGAGTTCCCGGGTTTTTTTATGATGGGAGCCGAAGCGGCGGTTTAACGGGTGCCGAATACCACTATGGTCTTGCCGTGGGCTGAGATCAGGTTCTGTTCTTCCAGCATCTTCAGGATACGGCCGACGGTTTCCCGGGAGCAGCCGACGATCTGGCCGATTTCCTGGCGGGTAATCTTGATCTGCATGCCGTCCGGATGGGTCATGGCGTCCGGCTGGCGAGCCAGGCTGAGCAACGTTTCGGCGATACGGCCGGTCACGTCCAGGAAGGCCAGATCGCCGACCTTCTGGCTGGTGGTTTGCAGTCGGCTGGCCATCTGGGCCGACAGCCGCAGCAGGATTTCCGGATTAACCTGGATCAGCTGGCGAAACTTCTTGTAGGAAATCTCGGCCACTTCACAGGGCGACTTGGCCCTGACCCAGGCGGTGCGCAACGGGCTTTCGTTTTCTTCAAACAGCCCCAGCTCGCCGATGAAGTCACCCTGGTTGAGGTAGGACAGGATCATTTCCTTGCCGTCTTCATCCTTGATCAGCACCGCCACAGAGCCTTTTACTATGTAATAGAGGGTTTCGGCCTTTTCTCCCGCATGGATCAGTGAGCTTTTTGCCGGGTATTTATGAATATGGCAATGTGACAAAAACCATTCGAGGGTAGGGTCACTTTGAGACTTGCCAATAACCATGGACTTTCCTCTTTCTTGACTCGGGCCGAACGCCTGGCGAACAGGCTGCCTTGCCTTGATGCGTAGATAATTCGCTAGCATAAAAGGCTTGTGCCCTGCCATCAAGGGCCTTGAGTTTTTTATCCCCCTCGTCGGCTCCCGGACGATAGGCTAAGATGCGGTTTTTCAATGAGGAGATGTTATGAAAGCCAAGGTAACCTGGTTGGAAGGAATGTGTTTCGAGGGACTATCCGAGTCGGGTCACAAGATGGTGCTGGACGGCACCAATCCGGGCAAGGGCGCCAGCCCGATGGAAGCGGTGCTGCTGGGCGCCGGTGGCTGCAGTGCCATCGATGTGGTGTCCATTCTGGAAAAGGGACGTCAGCAGGTCACCGGCTGTGAAGTGGAGCTGGATGCCGACCGGGCCGAGAATCCGCCCCGGGTCTTTACCGCCATCCGGCTGCACTTTGTGGTGACGGGTCAGGATCTGGCCGAGAAGCAGGTGGCTCGCGCCGTTGAGCTGTCGATGGACAAGTACTGCTCGGTGATGAAGATGCTGGAAAAGGCGGTTACCGTCGAATCTTCCTATGAGATCCGTAGCGCCTGAGTAATCAGGTAAAGTCGGGCAAAGGGTCCGCTCCGCCGACTCGCCGTGGATACCTCCATGTAGGCTCAGCCGCACCATCCGTGGTGCGGATGGTCGGCTGAGCAGATCCCTTTGTCCTCCTTGATGCTCCGGCGTCTCCGGTTGGCGCCATTTTCAGAAAACCCGGTGTTCCAGAAGAGGTAACAGGGATTGTTTCAGCCGACCGCCACATGACAGGGCCAACAAATGCTCCTGCTATGTTGGCATTCCCGCCGTCCATGGCGGTCAGATGTCATGTGCTGAGCGTTACATGGGGCGAGCGTGCCTCGCCGTGACGAACTGTTTCAGCCTGACCGCACATCCAGTGAATGTGCGCAGCAGGTTGAAAAGTGAGTGTCATTTACCGAAGCGTGTCGGAAGAGACAACCCTGTTGCCTCTTTATGCTGTGGGGCGGTCTGCGACAGAGGCAGCCAGGTTAACGGATCTTGCCGGTTTCCAGCAATTGCTCGAGCATGGGACGCAGGATCAGCTCCATGACGAAGCCCATCTTGCCGCCGGGCACCACTATGGTGTTGCGTCGGGACATGAAGGATCCGTCGATCATCGCCAGCAGATAGGGAAAGTCCACGTTCTTGATGCCGCGAAAGCGGATCACCATCATGCTTTCGTCGGCGCTGGGAATCACCTTGGCGCTGAAGGGGTTGGAGGTATCCACCGTCGGTACCCGCTGAAAGTTGATATGGGTGCGGGAAAACTGGGGCGTGATGAAATTGATATAGTCTTCCATCGAGCGGACGATGGAGTCGGTGACCGCTTCCCGGGAGTGGCCGCGCTCGGCGGTGTCGCGGATCAGCTTCTGGATCCATTCCAGGTTGACGATGGGCACCATGCCGATCAGCAGATCCACATGTTGCGCCACATTGTGATCGTCGGTGACCACGCCGCCGTGCAAGCCCTCATAAAACAACAGATTGGTGTCTTCCGGCAGCTGCTGCCAGGGCGTGAAGGTGCCCGGCATCTGATTGAAGGGCACCGCCTCGTCGAAGGTGTGCAGGTAACGGCGGAACTGGCCGGTGCCGGTATTGCCATACTCCTTGAAAAAGTGCTCCAGCAGTTCGAAGTCGTTGGCTTCCGGCCCGAAATAGCTGATATGTCGCCCTTGCTCCCGGGCCCGGCGAATGGCCACGTCCATCTCCGGGCGGGTATAGCGGTGAAAGCTGTCGCCTTCGAGCATGGCGGCCTTGACCCCGAGCTGGGCAAACATGGACTGAAACACGGTGGTGGACGTTGAAGTGCCGGCACCCGAGGAGCCGGTAACCGCAATAATGGGGTGCTTGGCTGACATAACGAACCCTGAAATTGAGTAAACTGTGAATGTTTATACGCAGAGGGCCGGGGGCAGGTCAAGGCTTGTGACGGAACTGTGCCGCCGGCACTATGTTCACGCTTTCGTGTAATTCACTATACACAATGACCGCCTCGCCAGAGCCAAGCTGTTGTTTAACCTGAGCCAGTTTTTCGTTTAGCGAAACCTCGTGCTCGCCGTATTCGGTGCCTTCCTGTAGCACGAACTGCTCTATGAGGTTATTGAGGGTATCTTCGCTCAACTCGGTAAAGGGAATAATCATGTTTTCTCCTGATAAGGGGGCCACTGTTCGGCCAGCCACTGGGGAACCCGTTGTTCCAGCCAGTAGCGTGGCCGCCAGGGGGGACCCTGCATAAAACCGACATGGCCGCCGGTGCGACTCAGTTCATAGGTGACCGCCGGTGGCAACTCGCTGGCGTCCGGGATCACCGCATCGTTCATGAAAGGATCATCGGCGGCGTGGATCACCAGCGTCGGGGTGCTGATGTTCGGCAGTTTGTACAGACCGGAACAGCGGCGGTAATAATCCTCGGCGTCTCTGAAGCCGTGTACCGGGGCCGTGATCTTGTCGTCGAACTCGCGCAGGCTCCGGATCCGGTCGAGTTTGCCCTGCCATTGATGATGCGGATGACGACGCAGTCGCTGTTGCCAGTTGAACTTCATCCGTCCCAGCAGATAGCGCTGATAGCACCGGGAAAAGCCCCGGTTGATGCGATCGGCGCAGGCGGCCAGCTGCAACGGGGCCGAAATGACCACGGCGGCGGATAACGGATTGCGCGGATGTTCGGCCAGGTAGTTGACCAGCATGTTGCCGCCGAGGGAGTAGCCGATGGCGGCCATGGGGCGCTCCGGGTAGCGATCACGCAGCAGGGCCAATACGTAGTGTGGATCTTCGATGGCGCCGGAATGATAGGCCTGCAGGTAGCGGTTGGGCTCGCCGCTGCAGCCGCGAAAGTGCATCAGTACCGGCTGCCAGCCCTGCCGGTGCAGGGCAGCCATCATCCCCTTCGCATAATGGGACTCGACACAGCCTTCCAGCCCGTGAAACAGCAGCACCAGCGGTCGGCGTTTATCCGTTTCCGGCAACGCCCAGGCCAGATCGACAAAGTCCCCGTCCGGCAGTTCCAGGCGCTCGCGGCGATAGTTGATGCGAGTGCGATGCAGGTACTTGGCCATGATGGTCTGTACATGGGGATTGCGTGCCCACCAGGGGGAATGGAATCGGCTGGGATGAATCATCTTTCCTGTCATCAGGCTGAGGCGGACATGCCACCGGAACGGTATGGGTGTCGATAACACCATCAAGCGATAAAACCATGAGTCGATAAAATACTGGGCGGCGGACATAAAATCGAGTAAAACAAGGCTCTTCATCGTTATTTGAATCGCACATCATGGATCTTGCCCTGCTCGGCTCTGCCGCCGGCTTTGCCCTGGCCGCCTGTGGTACTCCAGGCCCCAACAATATGCTGCTGACCAGCTCCGGTACCCGGTTCGGGTACGCTCCCACGCTCAAGTTGCTGCTGGGGATCATGCTCGGCCTGCAGTTGCTGATGTTGCTGACCGCCCTGGGACTGGGGCAGCTGTTTCTGCTTTGGCCGCCGCTGCAATGGATGCTCAAAATCGTCGGCAGTGGCTACCTGTTATGGCTGGCCTGGAAGATAGGCCGGGCCAGCCCGCCGGTCGCCGGCGAGGAGGAGCCGGGCATGAGCTGGCGACAGGGCGCCCTGTTCCAGTTTCTCAATCCCAAATCCTGGCTGATGGCGATATCGGCGATCAGCGGTTTTACCCTGGCCGGCGACGGGTACTGGCTCTCGGCGGCGGCGGTACTGGCGATATTTCTGTTCTTCGGCGTCATCACCGGCCATGTGTGGGCCTTGTTCGGCATTCACCTGCGGCGCTGGCTGCAAACTCCCCGGGATTGGCGTCGTTTCAATCTGTCGATGGCCCTGCTGACCGCCGCCAGTGTACTGATGATCTGGCGTTAAGCCGGTTTTTGCGCTTAATCCTTAGAGTTTGTGGCCAAAGGGTGTAAAATCTGGGCGTTTTTTGCCCCAGGACCCCAAGATTGTCATGGTTTCAGACACAGATTTGTTTAAAGATATTCGTCCCTACCGGGACGACGAAGTCGCCGGTGCCATCCAGCGGCTGATCCGCGATGACGAATTTATCGGCGCCATCGCCAAATACCGCTTTTCCACGCTGTCCGGCATCGGTGGCTCCTTTGTCAAGGCACTGATCCGTCTGTATCTGGGCTGGCGCTGGCGCAAGCTCGACAGTGTACGCCAGATCCAGATGGAAGTGGCGGGCTACATGGAGAAGATGATCGCACGCACCACCTCCGGGATCAGCTACTCCGGCCTGGAACAGCTCAAGCCCGGCGTGGGCTATCTGTTTATTTCCAACCACCGGGATATTGCGCTGGATCCGGCGTTCGTCAACTGGGGCCTGCACTGCCACGGACTGGACACGGTACGCATCGCCATCGGCGATAACCTGTTGCGCAAGCCCTGCGCCGCCGAGCTGATGAAGCTCAACAAGAGCTTCATCGTCAAGCGTTCGGCCAAGGGCCCGCGGGAAATGATGAAGGCGTTCAGCGAGCTCTCTGCCTACCTGCGCCATTCCCTCGACGATGGCCATTCCATCTGGATCGCCCAGAAAGAAGGGCGAGCCAAGGACGGGAACGATAAAACCGATCCGGCCATTCTCAAGATGTTTTATATGGAAGGTAAACGGCAGAAGATCCCCTTCGGCGATTACATCAACAGCCTGAACCTGGTGCCGGTGTCCATTTCCTACGAATACGATCCCGGCGATCTGGCCAAGGCCCGCGAGCTGCATGCCAAGGCGACCCATGGCGCCTACGAGAAAAGCGAGTTCGAAGACGTGCAGAGCATAGTGCAGGGCATCGTCGGTCAGAAGGGGCGGGTACATGTGAGCTTCGGTCAGCCGGTGTTCGGCGACTTCGAGAATGCCGATCAGCTGGCGACGGCCATCGACCGGCAGATCCATGCCAACTATCACCTTTTCCCCAGCAACCTGCTGGCCGCCGGCCAGACCGCTCAGGTAGACCCGTCGGCCGCGGAAGTGTTCGAGCGACACATCGCCCAGATCCCGGCCGAACTGCGCGAGCTGGTGTTGTCGATGTATGCCCGCCCGGTACTGAACAAGGGCCAGTAAACTGCTGTATTAGTAAACTCCGGTATTAGTAAACTGCGGAATTGAAAAAGCCGGTAAGGTTGTCATATTGACGACTTTACCGGCTTTTTTGTTGGCAATGTCGTGGTAAAGAGGCAATAGGGTCACCTCCCTCGACACGCTACGGATAATGACACTCACCATTTCAGCCTGCTGCGAACATTCACTGGATGTACGGTCAGGCTGCAACAGTTCGTCACGGCGAGACAAGCTCGCCCCATGTAAGCTCGGAAATGCCATCTGACTGCCAGGGAGGGCGGGAATGCCGGAACGGCAGGAGCATTTTCCGGCCATGGAATTTCACGGTCGATGGAGGCGATCCCTGTTGCCTCTATCCCTGACATCTGCGGTGGCTGTAATTCCTAAATTCCGCGCTCTGAGCTGTTGTTGGAGCACCGACAGGCGATGCCGAGCTTGATGGAGGGCAAAGGGATCTGCTCAGCCGACCATCCGTGCCAAGGATGGCGCGGCTGAGCCTACACGGATGTATTTACGGCGGGTCGACGGAGCGGGCACTTGGGCCTCTTTTTCGCGGGCTGTTTCAGATCGGTTGAGCCGGTTTTATTTTTTCAGCTGTCCGATTTCTTCAGCCACTCCAGTTTCCAGTCGGCGGCCTTGTCCTGGGCCAGGGTGTCTTTCAGTCGCGGCAGCAGTTCGGTCAGCTGTTCATCCAGCTTCCAGGGCGGATTCAGTACTATCATGCCCGAGCCGTACATGCCGAAATCGTCGGCCTGGGCGCTTACGCTGAGCTCGGCGCAGAGCACCTGCTCGAAGCCGCAGTTGGCCAGGGCCTCCCGCAAGGCGCCACTGCGATCCACCTTCCTGGCCAGCAAGGGATACCAGATGGCATAAATGCCGATGGGCCAGCGTTTATAGGCCTTGGCGAGGGTGGTGGCCACGGTCTGATAATCTTCTTTCAGCTCATAAGGCGGGTCAATCAGCACCAGCCCGCGCCTGGGAGTGGGCGGCAGCAGTGCCGGCAGTCCTTCGAAGCCGTCGCGGTGATGAATGGCGACGCCGTTACCCATGTTCTGGCGCAACAGGTCCACCTCGTTATGGTGCAGCTCCATCAGGGTCAGGCTGTCCTGCGGACGCTGAAAGTGTGCCGCTACCTTGGGCGAGCCGGGGTAGAAGTCCAGTTCGTCGGTCGGGTTCATGGCTTCGATGGCGGCAAAGTAACCCGCCAGCTGCGGCCACTTGCGACGCTGTTGCCACAAGGGCGCGATGCCGGTCAGGTATTCCGCCTTTTTCTGGGTCCACTCGTGATCGAGCGCGTAGCCACCGGCACCGGAGTGGGTGTCGATATAGCAAAATCCCTTGTCCTTGACGCTGAGCGCCTCGAGGATTAACGATTGAACCGCGTGTTTGAGTACATCGGCGTGATTGCCGGCATGAAAGGCATGGCGATAGCTAAGCATGAAAGTAGTCCGTATTAACCGGCGAGTTTAAGCTGCCACAGCGGCGCGTCGGCCACCTGCAACAGGGTTAGATAGGTGAGCAGGCCGCCGCTGCCGGGGTGGGGCGGATGTTGCGCCAGCACCTGCAACAGCTCCTGTTGCTGCCAGCGCTCCAGCTCCAGCTCGTGCTGCAGCAGCTGCAGGTAATCGTCGTTGTCGAGCCGGGGCTTGAGCCGGCGCCGCAGCGCACGCCACTGGCTAAAGAGTCCCTGTCGCCGCTGCAACAGCGGCAGGAAATGGGTGGGATCAATCCCAAGCCCGCGTTCTTCCAGCATCAGCAGCAATAGCAGCAGGTTGACGTTGGCGCCGTGCTCATCCTGCAGCTGCAGGCAGGCCTGCGCCACGCCGGGGCGGGCATAATGCTGCTCGCTGAATTGCCAGAACTGCTCGGCGCCGGGCAGCATCATGCCTGCTCCAGTTCTTCCAGCTGCTCCTGCAGCTCCAGCCACTCGGCTTCCACTTCGGCCAGTTTCTGTTGCAGGGGGATCTGCGCCTTCAGCAGTTGCTGCAAGCTGGCTTTTTGCTCGGCGGCGTAAATGTCCGGATCGGCCAGACTCTGCTCGATATCGGCCAGTTGTTGCTGGCATTGTTCCATCTGCTGTTCGAGCCTGGTGATGGCTTTGCGCAGCGGCTGGGTCTGCTGACGCAGTTCGGCCTGACGGCGTTTTTCCGCTTTGCGATTCTGGGCCGAGTTGTCGCCGGCGGTGCCGACCGACTCGGGCTGGGCGGCCTTGTCCTGGGCCACCAGCCACTGATGATAATCTTCGATATCGCCGTCGAAGGGCTGCACCCGGCCGCCGTCCACCAGATAGAATTCGTCGGTGGTGGCACGCAGCAGGTGACGATCGTGAGACACGATCACCATGGCGCCCTCGAACACCTGCAACGCCAGGGTCAGCGCCTCGCGCATGTCCAGATCCAGGTGGTTGGTGGGTTCATCCAGCAACAGCAGGTTGGGGCGCTGGTAGACGATCAGCGCCAGCACCAGCCGGGCCTTTTCGCCGCCGGAGAAGGGACCGACCGGATCCTTGACCTGATCGCCCCTGAAGTCGAAGCCGCCCAGGTAATCGCGCAGGCTCTGTTCGGTAGCCTTGGGGTCGAGCCGGGCCAGATGAGTGAGCGGTGATTCTTCCAGGTGCAGGCTTTCCAGCTGGTGCTGGGCGAAGTAGCCCAGAGAGATGCCCTTGCTGGCTTCCAGCTTGCCCGACAGCGGTGTCAGCTCGCCGGACAGCAGCTTGATAAAGGTGGATTTGCCGGCGCCGTTGCGGCCCAGCAGGCCGATGCGCGAGCCGGGTACCAGGTTGAGCTTGATGTCGGACAGCACCGCCTTGTCACCGTAACCGGCGGACAGCTTTTCCATGGCGATCAGCGGAATCGGCAGGCTGGAGGGCGGGCGGAAACTGAAGCTGAACGGCGAGTCCACATGGGCCGGCAAGATCTTTTCCATCCGTTCCATGGCCTTGAGCCGGCTCTGGGCCTGCTTGGCCTTGCTCGCCTTGTAGCGAAAACGATCCACATAGTCCTGCATGTGGCTGAGTGCACGTTGCTGCTTCTCGAACATGGACTGCTGCAACGCCAGCTGCTCGGCGCGCATGCGTTCGAAGTCGGAATAGTTGCCGGTGTATTCGTTGAGCTGGCTGTTTTCGATATGAATAATCCGGTTCACCACCGCATCGAGAAAATCCCGGTCGTGGGATATCAGGATCAGGGTGCCTTCATAACTGTTCAGCCAGCGTTCCAGCCAGATCACCGCATCCAGATCCAGGTGGTTGGTGGGCTCATCGAGCAGCAGCAGGTCGGAGCGGCAGATCAGCGCCTGGGCCAGGTTGAGGCGCATGCGCCAGCCACCGGAAAAGGCGCTGACCGGGCGGCCCTGGGCCTCGTTGGCAAACCCCAGGCCATGCAGCAGTTCGGCGGCACGGGCGTGAATATGATAGCCGCCATGAGTGTCCAGCCGACCGTGCAGTTCGGCGATGGCGATGCCGTTGTGGCGGGCTTCGGCCTGCTCCAGCTCCCGGCACAGGCGGCGGTATTCCCGGTCGCCGTCAATCACGTAGTCCAGCGCCGAGCAGCTTAGCGCCGGGGTTTCCTGGGCCACGCTGGCCAGTTGCCAGTCGGCAGGCAGATTGAACTGGCCACTGTCGATGCCGAGCTCGCCCTTGAACAGGGCGAACAGGGTGGATTTGCCACAGCCGTTTTTCCCCACCAGGCCAACCTTCTGGCCGCCGTGGATAGTGGCGCTGGTGTCTTTTAACAGGGGGCGGCCGCCCCGGAGTAGTTCAATCTGGCTGAGGGTGATCATAGGTGCCCGACTCGTGACAAAAACGGCATTTTACCCGTTTTTACCGCTCCGATGACAGGGGCTTCCCAGCCAGTGACGACAATACTGCTCAAATTGTGGCACCGAAGCAAAGCCGTAGGCCTGTACCAGCGCATCGAGGCTCGGGCTCTTGGCCAGATCCCGCAGCACCAGCAGCAGGGCGCACTGACGGCGAATGTTGTCCGCATCACAATCGAAACGGCGGCGAAACTCGGGCTCTTGTTCCGGTGCCAGGGCAAAGCTGGCCGGGTTGGCGGTGATCAGTTGATGCAGTGGCGGCTGGGAGTCAACCGGCAGTATCGTCTGCTGTGGCAGCTCGTCGTGCAGTATTCGACACAGCCTGCCATGGGCGCCTTGCCAGTCTTGCTCGCCTGTCCAGTCGGCCAGTCGGGCGACGATGGCGGCCAGCAGGGGGGAGGGCGTCAGCCGACCGGCGATGGAGGGTTGCGCCAGTCGGGGAGAAAACTCGACCCGACTGAGCCGGCTGTGCGCGAAGCCATGCCAGGCAAACAGGGTATCGGCGGGCAGAAAGGCCGCCTCATGGGTGGCCAGCGGATAATAATGACGGCCCAGCTGCAGCAGACCGGCACCCTGGTGCATCATCAGCAGTACGCCTTTGATATGGCGCTGGCGTTTGCCGGGGGTGAGGTGAGGAAGAGCAACAAGCTGATGATGAATACTGTAATGGGCGGTTGTGGTCATTGTAGTCGGTTCGTTTTTGGCGGAGAATTCGGGATAAGGTTGTTGTTCAGGATGTATAAACCATGGAAACCCGTCGTAAGAAGCGTTTTATTGCCGGAGCCGTCTGCCCCCGCTGTAACGCCATGGACACCATGATGCTGTATCTGGAGCATGGTGTCGAGAAAGTCGAATGCGTTGGCTGTGGCCACACCCAGATACAGACTGACGAACAGGTCAGCCAGGCTGGCGGTGGCGAAGTAATCGGGGTGTTCAAGCCGGAATAAGCATGTGCGGCGGGCCCCGAGCCCATCTTCATTTGTGTTTTTGTCGCATTTCATCCGGGCTGGCCATCCTGTATGCTATGGCCAATATTCACGAGCAGGACCATTCCCATGAAAGTATCCGAAAACAGCGTCGTTACGCTGGACTTTACCGTCACCAACACCAAGGGTGAAATCCTCGATTCCACCGAGGGCAAGCAGCCCCTGGAGTACCTGCACGGTACCGGCTATCTGGTGGCCGGTCTGGAAGCGGTACTGAACGACAAAGTCGTGGGTGAAGACTTCGACGTGACCCTGAGCCCGGAACAGGCCTATGGCGAGCATGACGAAAGCCTGGTGCAGTCGGTGCCCGGTGAACTGTTCGATGGCATGGAAGTGGCCGAAGGCGACACCTTCGTGGCCGAAACCGATGACGGCCACCGCCCGGTGACCATCGTCGAAGTGGCGGAAGAATACGTCAAGGTGGATGGTAATCACCCGCTGGCCGGCATGACCCTGACCTTCAAGGGCGTGGTGCGCGAAGTGCGTGAAGCCACCGAAGAAGAGCTGGCCCACGGCCATGTGCATGGCGAACACGGCCATGATGATCACGAGCACGACCATGATCATTCCGGCGGTTGCTGCGGTCACAAGCACTGAGCTCCGGCTCGGTACTGAAAAAGGCGCCTCGGCGCCTTTTTTGTTAGCTGAACCTCACCCCCTCATATTTCCTCAATAATGCGGCGGTGGGGTTTCTTCTGTCTGGTTGGCGACCTCTCCCGGCTGCAATTCCTTCAGCTTTTTCACCATCAGGCTGAGCTGGGCCTTGAGCCGGGTGGTCTCGGCGCCCAGGGCGGTCATTTCCTGATTCAGTTGCTCAATGGTGTCGTCCTGAAACGACAGCCGGGTTTCCAGCTGTTCCAGCCGGTGGATAATGTCTTCATTCATGGCTCTGTTCTCTCTGATCTAGGGCCCAGGTTTCACCCAGGCCGGAGGAGCTGACGCTGTAAATATGCTGTTTGTCGCTAAAGGCCACGTCGTAGACCATGGCACTGGCGGGGCGTAGCCAGGTATGGAGGCCGACCTGCCAGCTTTGCAGTGGCGTGCCATCGTCCAGTTGCCATAGCTCCAGTCGGCGGGAGGTGCTGCCGGTCAGCAATCGGTTATTGGCCGGATCCAGCCGGGCGCTGATAAAGGTTTGCCCCCGGTAAGGACCCTGCAGGCGGGACACCCGTTCACCCGACGGCAGGCGGTGCAGCTCTCCCACTCCCTGAGCGTCGGCACTGAAGGCAAAGCGGCCCTCGGCATCCAGACGCACCAGGCTGATGCTGTTTTCATGTTGCCACCGGCTCAGGATGGCGGCGTCACGGGTTTGCCATAACAGCACCTGGCCGTTCTGGCTGGCGGTCAGGGCGTAACGGCCGTTGGCGGACAGATCGACCGAGTTGATACGGCTGTTTTCGCCCTCGAGCCGATGCCCCATAAACAGCAGGCGACGACCGCTCTGCAGGTCGATATATTCGACCTCGCCATGGTGGTAACCGAGCAACAGGCTATTGCCATCGTTGGCCAGTGCCAGGGCGCGCAGGGAATGTTCAAGCTGATAAAAGCCGAGGTTCTGGCCGTTCTGCAGTGACCAGACGGCCACCGTATGTTCGCTGGCCGTGGCTGCGCTGCGACTGTCGGGAGAGATGGCCAGCAGCAGTATATCTTCGGTGGATTCCCCCTGATACCACTGGTAGAGCGGGCGGGGCTGGTGCTGCTGCCACACCTGCACCGGGCTGGGGCCGCTGGCGACCAGGGTAAAGCGCCCATCGGCACTGGTTTGTGCCGCCAGTACCGTGCCCTGAGCATAACGGCTCTGCGCCACCGGTTTATCGCCCGTATCGCAACCGGCAAGCAGCAGAAAAGTGACGCACAGCGTCACGGTCAGCAGATGGGGGGGCATTTTTATGAGCTTGGGCTTTCGCATCGGCAACGTGAAACGGTAGTATAGGTCCGGATTGATAAGCATCTCATTTTCCATGGGGTTTTTCCCCTGTTCTGGAGTGAATAATGAAAAAACTGTTACAAGTCAGTTTGCTGGCCTCTGCCGTGTTGGTGGGTCTGAGTGGTTGTAAAGAAGAGCAGGCATCGGCTCCCGCCCCGGCGGAGAAGACGGCACCGGAGCTGACCAGCTTTGAAGCCAAGTCGGCCTATGCCATCGGCCTGTCCATGGGCCGTTACATCGGTTCTACCCTGGACAAGCAGCAGGAGCTGGGTGTCAGCCTGGATAACGACATTATTCTGCAGGGCGTCAAAGACGGCTTTTCCGATGGTGGCGAGATGAGCGACGAGGAAATCCAGACCGCGCTGACGGCCTATGATGAGCACATCAATGGTCTGATAGAAACCCAGGCCAAAGAGCAGGCGGCGGCCACTCTGGAAGAGGGCAAGAAGTTTCTGGAAGAAAACGCCAAGCGTGACGGCGTCAAGGTAACCGAGTCCGGCCTGCAGTATGAAATGCTGACCGAAGGCGAAGGAGCCAAGCCGGCGGCCGAAGACGTGGTCACCGTTCACTATACCGGTACCCTGGTCGATGGCACCAAGTTCGACAGTTCCGTCGATCGGGGCGAGCCGGCCAGCTTCCCGCTCAATCAGGTGATCCCGGGCTGGACCGAAGGCGTGCAACTGATGCCGGTAGGCTCCAAGTACAAGCTGTTTATTCCGGCTGAACTGGGTTACGGCGAAGCCGGT
Organism: Oceanisphaera psychrotolerans; assembly: GCF_001870485.1. GTDB lineage: Bacteria > Pseudomonadota > Gammaproteobacteria > Enterobacterales > Aeromonadaceae > Oceanimonas > Oceanimonas psychrotolerans. Next base: position 47,551 of record NZ_MDKE01000006.1, read on the forward strand.
GCCGGCAGCATTCCCGGCAATGCTGTGCTGATCTTCGAGGTCGAGCTGCTGGACATCAAGGCTGCCGCCCAGCCCGAGGCGGAAGCCAACCCCGAAGCTCCGGCTGCGGAGTAAGGGAACCAACGGCGCCTCAGGGCGCCGTTTTTATTTTAGCCTGCAGCGCCATCCAGCCGCTGTCGTCCTGCAGCAGCCGTTCTTTCGCGGCTTTGCTCAGCCGCTTCAGGCGGTATTCCAGCTTGAGTGCCTGAGACTGACTGGCCACGGTGCGTTGCCACACCAGCTCTGCCGGGCGCCGGGACCAGACATAACGGGAGGCGCGTGAGGCTTGCTGATTGTGCTCCATGCAACGGCGCGCCGGATCCAGGCTGATACCGGCATAGAGGCTGCCATCGCGGCAGCGCAGCAGGTAAAGAGACCAGGGGGAAGCGGGGCGGTCGGCGGTGTCGTGATTCACTTTGTGCTCATCGTTCATGGTGACCGTCGAAGATATAGCTGTTTATTAACGTCACGCCGCAGCGCTTCATTCACGCAGGGGGGCCAGAGGAATGCTGACCAGCTGGGGCGGATAACAAAGCCCGCTGGTGCAGCCCTGATAACGGATGTCGACCCGGCCTTCGGGCTCTAGTTGTTGCAGCGGTATGGTCAGCTCGAGCCCCTGATAATAGACCTGAGTTTTACCGAAATACTCGTCTTCGTGCGGAGTGCCTGCGGGCAGCTCCCAGTCGCCGAAGCGGACCTGGTCGGGGATCACCGACAGCCGGTGGCGATACAGGTAATAGCCAGGCGCAATGGTAAACTCCAGCCGCAGGCCCGCGGGCGTCTGTTCGCTGTTGAGTACAAAGGCCTGCTCCACCGGCAGAAACCGCGTGTGCTGTGCCGGCTCGGGGGCCAGGCCCAGCCATTCCAGTATGCCGGCCTGAGCCGGTATGGCAGCCAGGGCGGCGGCGAGCGATAATGACAGCGGACGGAGCATGGGGCCTCTTGCATGGATGTGATCGGCGGGCAACAGCCACGACAAACAAGGTGCCGCCGGAACAGAGCCGTCACTATAGCGCCGCCGGGGATGAAAATCACCGCAGACGAGATTTGAAAATAACGCCATTCGTCCCCATGTTGATGGTTTCACCCTAATAAGCGCCGCCGCAGGCGCAAGATGAGGTCTGAGTGGGTAAGATTTTTTTGTTGTTTGTCGGCGCCACCCTGCTGGAAATTTTCGTGTTTATCGAGGTTGGCTCGGCCATTGGCGCCTGGAGTACCATAGCGCTGATCATGCTGACCGCCATTGTCGGTATCAGCCTGGTGCGCATTCAGGGCATTCAGACCCTGATGGAAGCCCAGCGCAAGGTCAATCTGGGCGAAGCCCCGGCCCGGGAAATGCTGGCGGGTATCATGCTGGCCATGAGTGGCGTGTTGTTGCTGTTGCCGGGCTTCGTCTCCGATCTGGGTGGCCTGCTGCTGCTGTTGCCACCGGTACGAGCGATGCTGATCGAACGCTTCATGAGTCGGGCGCATGTGCGCAGTCAAAAGGGACACACCTTTACCGCCGAATATCATGAATACAGCGAGACCCGGACCACCCGGGAGCGGCTGGGCAGCCGGGAAGAAGGCACCACCTTCGACGGTGAGTTTCAGCGCAAGGACGATGACAAATAGCCTCTATGCCAGCGGGTGATTGATTTTCCAGGGGAAACGCCGCCAGGCGAAGGCTCCGGCGATAATGCCTGCCAGCAGGTTGGCCACCAGAATGCCGGTGAAGATCCCTGCTTCACCGGCCCAGCGGGCCCCCAGCCAGGCCAGCGGCAGCAGCAGGCCGAACAGCCGGATGCCGTTGAGCAGCAGCGAAATACTCGACACCCGCAGCCCGTTCAGGGCCGATGCCAGCAGCATGAAGCACCCCTGCAGTCCATATCCCAAGGGCACCAGTCGCAAATAGAAGGTCAGGTGCCGGCTCACCTCGGCGTTGTCGCTGAACTGGCGGGCCAGCCAGGGCGCCAGCCACCACAGCAGTCCGAACACCAGCAACTGAAAGCCAAGCGCGAAGCGCATCGACAGCAGCAAGGCCAGCCGGCTGCGCTGATGCAGGCCGGCACCGGTATTCTGGGAAATAAAAGGCGCCAGTACCGAGCTCAGCGCCATCATCACGATCAGCATCAACGCCTCCAGGCGGGAGGCGGCACCGTAAGCGGCGACCACTTCCTTGCCCAGACCGGCCAGGATGATCATCAGCACGGCGGTGCTCAGCGGGGTCAGCAGATTGGTGAATGAGGCGGGTATGGCTACCTGCAACAGCTGGCGCCAGTGACTGAGCAACAGTTCCGAGCGCAGTAACGGCCACGCCAGTAGCCGCTTTCGGTACCGCAACAGCCACAGGCCCACTATGGTGGCCATCAGCCAGGAGCAGGCCGAGGCGATGGCAGCGCCCCTGATGCCCAGTTCGGGAAAGGGGCCAACACCGAAGATCAGCAGGGGATCGAGCAGGCCGTTGACCAGCCCGGCCACGATCATCACCAGGCTGGGCGTGCGGGTATCGCCGGTGGCACGGATGGCAGCATTACCCACCATGGGCAGGACCAGCAGCGGCATCGTCAGATACCAGATCAGCATGTAGTCGTGGATCGGCACCAGCAGGGCATCATCGGCGCCCAGCAGCCGGAACAGCGGGTCTATGGTGGTCGCCCCTGCGCCAGCCAGCAGGCAGACCAGTGCCAGTGCCAGCAGCAGGCTGTGGCTGGTGAACTGGGCGGCTTGTTGCTGGTTGCCGGCCCCCAGCGCCTGCCCCAGGCTGGCAGACAGGCCCGCGCCGAGCCCCATGGCCAGCGAAATCACCACGAAGGTGACCGGAAAGGTAAAGCTGATGGCCGCGAGGGCATCGGTGCCGAGCAGACCGATGAAAAAAAGATCGACCAGATTGAAGGCCTGGATGGCGACGATTCCGAGCGCCATGGGCCCGGCCATTCGGGCCAGTTGCGGGCCAATGGAGGCGGTCAGCAGCGAGTTGTGTTGTACCACTAATGATCTCTTGAGGTCGGTGGGCGAAGGCCGGTAAAGCCGATGCCCATGATACCGCCAGCGTTGCCGCTTTAAAAAAATTTTATGCTTTGCCCTTGAAGGGAGAAAATGCGCTCCCATATAGAAGGTCAACGGAACAGTTTGCGGCCGCCGGCCGTTTATCTCACTAGGTAACAACACTCATCAGGAGAGTTATCGATGAACATTCGTCCATTGCACGATCGCGTTATTATCAAGCGTATTGAAGCCGAGTCCAAATCTGCCGGAGGCATCGTTTTGACCGGCTCTGCCGCCGAAAAATCCACCCGTGGTGAGGTGCTGGCGGTAGGTAATGGCCGCACGCTGGACAGCGGTGAAGTCAAAGCCATGTCCGTCAAAGTGGGTGACAAGGTTATTTTCAACGAAGGCTTCGGTGTGAAAACCGAGAAGCTGGACGGTAAGGAAGTTCTGATCCTGTCCGAAAACGACATTCTGGCTATCGTCGAATAATCATCCGGTTTATCTACTTTAAAAGGAATATGAACAATGGCAGCTAAAGACGTTAAATTTGGTAACGACGCCCGCGTAAAAATGCTGAAAGGCGTGAACATCCTGGCCGATGCCGTAAAAGTGACCCTGGGCCCGAAAGGCCGTAACGTGGTACTGGACAAGTCCTTCGGTGCTCCGACCATCACCAAGGACGGCGTGTCCGTGGCCAAGGAAATCGAGCTGGAAGACAAGTTCGAGAACATGGGCGCCCAGATGGTGAAAGAAGTGGCTTCCAAGGCCAACGACGAAGCCGGTGACGGCACCACCACCGCCACCGTACTGGCTCAGTCCATCGTTAACGAAGGTCTGAAAGCGGTAGCCGCCGGCATGAACCCGATGGACCTGAAGCGCGGTATCGACAAGGCCGTGATCCAGGCCGTAGAAGAGCTGAAAGGCCTGTCTGTACCCTGTAAAGACACCACTGCCATCGCTCAGGTTGGTACCATCTCCGCCAACTCCGACGAAACCGTGGGCGCGCTGATTGCCGAAGCCATGGAAAAAGTCGGCACCGACGGTGTTATCACCGTGGAAGAAGGCCAGGGCCTGCAGGACGAGCTGGACGTGGTAGAAGGCATGCAGTTCGATCGTGGCTACCTGTCTCCCTACTTCATCAACAAGCAGGAAACCGGTACCGTGGAACTGGACGACCCCTTCATCCTGCTGGTTGACAAGAAAGTCTCCAACATCCGCGAACTGCTGCCGGTACTGGAAGGCGTAGCCAAGCAATCCAAGCCGCTGCTGCTGGTTGCCGAAGACGTGGAAGGCGAAGCCTGGCCACCCTGGTGGTGAACAACATGCGTGGCATCGTTAAAGTAGCCGGCGTGAAAGCCCCGGGCTTCGGCGACCGTCGCAAGGCCATGCTGCAGGATATCGCCATCCTGACCGGTGGTACCGTGATCTCCGAAGAAGTGGGTCTGGAGCTGGAAAAAGCGACCCTGGAAGATCTGGGCCGTGCCAAGCGCGTGGTCATCACCAAAGACAACACCACCATTATCGATGGCGTGGGTGAAGTGGCTTCCATTGAAGCTCGCGTGGCGCAAATCCGCCAGCAGATCGAAGATTCTTCTTCCGATTACGACAAAGAGAAGCTGCAAGAGCGCGTGGCCAAGCTGGCCGGCGGTGTTGCCGTAATCAAGGTCGGTGCTGCCACCGAAATGGCAATGAAAGAGAAGAAAGCCCGCGTTGACGATGCCCTGCACGCCACTCGTGCTGCGGTAGAAGAAGGTGTGGTCCCGGGCGGCGGTGTGGCTCTGGTTCGCGTTGCCAGCAAGCTGGGCGAACTGCGTGGCGACAACGAAGACCAGAACGTGGGTATCAAGGTTGCCCTGCGCGCCATGGAGTCTCCGCTGCGCCAGATCGTTACCAACGCCGGCGAAGAAGCCTCCGTTGTGGTATCCAAAATCAAGGACGGTGAAGGTAACTTCGGTTACAACGCCGGTAACGATACCTACGGCGACATGCTGGCCATGGGTATCCTGGATCCGACCAAGGTCACCCGTTCTGCGCTGCAGTTCGCCGCTTCCGTGGCCGGTCTGATGATCACCACCGAAGCGATGGTGACCGATCTGCCGAAGGACGATGCACCGGCCATGCCGGACATGGGTGGCATGGGTGGCATGGGTGGCATGATGTGATCTAAATCACATTGATACCTCCTGGTCTCAGACCATGACCTAACAAACCGGGCCCCAGTGGCCCGGTTTTGCTATTTATGGAGTGTGTACATGTGACCGACAGCCTGAATGATAAGGCGGCCCCTGGCCCGGCCGGGTGATTTAGAGATGGTGCCTGTTGATATCAATATGATAAATTCAGCTGCTTTTGAGTCCTTATTTGCCGGGGCATGGTCCATTCTTGCCGGCCATGAGCCCGGTTTGTCGGTTGTAAGGAGAAGTGTGGTAATGAGACTGATAGGCGGGGTGCTGATGTTGCTGCTGTCGTGGCAGGCTCTGGCCGCGGAACCCGTGGTGCTGACCCTGTATGGGGACATGCGGCTCGATGGTCGACAGTATGAGCGGATAGACTACAGTCTGAGCGAGTTGCAGGCCTTGCCCCAGGGCAAGATCATCACGGCCCATCCCTGGGTGTCTGAACCCCATCAATACCGAGGGCCCGATCTGGTACTGCTGCTGGGGCAGTTGTTCGGTCATCGCCGGGTCACGAGCCTGTATCTTGAGGCTTTGAACGGTTTCAGCGTGACCGTCGACTGGTCGCAGGTCGCTCCCTTTTCTCCTATTCTGGCCTGGCAGGATAATGGCCGGGTAATGAGCCGTCGCAATAAGGGGCCCTTGTGGCTGATGCTGCCTTTTGATCGGCTGTCCGAGACACAGCAGGCCAACTTCCGGCATTTCATGGCCTGGCAGCTCAGGGTGATTCGAGTTCACTCGGAGCCGGAATGAGCCCCTTCATTTCTTCGTCCGAGCATCCCGGCAATCAATACGGCCGTGTTCATCCGCTCAAGATAATGCTCGGCGGCCTGCTGTTGCTGATCATGGTTATTTTTGGGGGAGGGGCGACACATTCCCTCATGAATATCCGGCAGCATAACGACCTGCTGGAGCAGCGTGCTTACGAAATGCCCTGGTCGATGATGCAGTTGCAACTGGAGTTGGGACGTTTTCTGGATGCGGTGCGATTACGGCATGCAGATGCCATCAGTCAGGACGATCTGATGCTGCGCTACGATATTCTCTGGAGCCGGACACCGGTACTGCTCAATAGCCAGTTCAAGGACTCCATCAGCGCCCGGCCCGACTTGTGGCTGCTGCTCCAGCAGATTGAAACGCGGGTCCAGGGGTTGGAATCCTCGGTGATGGAGTTGCAACCCGGCTCTCCTACCTATCGCTTTATCCTGGCCGAATTGAGCCCTTATCTGGAGCCGCTGTCCAGCAGTGTCACCGCCACTATGCACAATAATGTGCACTTTTATACGCAATACGATCAGGTTTACCGAGAGCTGGGCAGGCAGCTTTATACCCGTATTATCGGGTTCGGGATTACGCTGCTGCTGCTGCTGCTGCTGCTGTGGAGGCAACTGTGGCAGTATCGGGTGCAGCAATTGCAGGATCCGCTGACTGGACTGCCCAATCGTTTCGTACTGCAACGGCACATGGCTCAGATGATCGAGCAGGGACTTCCCTTTAGCGTGACGGTGCTGGAGCTGAAGGACTTTTCCCAGCACCAGCACCGTTTCGGCTTCGAAGTGGCCGACCGGTTGCGGCAGGTCTTCAGCCATCGTCTGCAGCAGAGCCTACACCCTCATGAATTCATCGCCCAGCCCGGACCGCAAGAGATCGCGGTCGTGGCCCGCGGCGTGGTGGAGCTGGAAGAAGTGCGTGCCCAGCTGTCCCGTTTTCGCCAGGCTTTGCTCGACAAGGTCTCGATCGATGCCTACGACTTTTACATGGAGCCCTTGATCGGGGTGGTGCTGTATCCGGCAGATGCGGACAACCTGGTGGATCTGCTGGCCCGGGGCGAGCTGGCGCTGGAACAGTGCAAGCGGGAGCAACTGCCCTATGTGATTTTCGATCCATCCTTGTTGAAGGACATGTCGCGCCGGCAGCAGCTGGCCCGGGATCTGCCGGCGGCGCTGGACAGCAACAGCCTGAGCCTGCAGTTGCAGCCGCTGGTTGATTCACAGGGCGGAGAATGTCATGGCCTGCAGGTGCTGTTGAACTGGCATCATCCTGGCTTTGGCATGATCCCGGCCGCGGAGCTGGTGCGCATCACCGAGCAATATCAGCTGTCGGAGCGGGTGTTCAGGTGGTTATTGCCGCAGGTGCTGCGACCATTATCCGGCTGGCGGCAGGCGAATGGAGCACCGCTTTTTCTCAGTCTGACGGTGTCGCCGTCGCTGTTTCGCCACGGGCTGGAGCACCTCATCATGCCGCTATTGGAGCAACATGATCTGCAGGCCGATGCGCTGGTACTGGATGTTAATGAAACCACGGCGATGCGTGATGTCCATGAATCCCTGAGCGTGATGGCGGGGATCCGTGCGGCGGGGATCCGCATCCTGCTGTCCGACTTCGGCAGCGGCGGCTCGGCCTGGGGATATCTGTCCCGAATGCCGGTTAGCTGGCTCAAGCTGGATCCGACCTTTTGCAACGGTATCGAACGCGAAGGTGAACCACGACATCAGCTGGATACCCTGCTGGCGCTGGCACGGGTGCTGCAGCGTCCGGTGGTTTGCTGTGGGGTCGATCATCAGGGCGAACTGGACGCGATTCGCATCATGAACGAGTCGCTGCTGGTACAGGGGGAGGCGGTCGGCGGCACGCTGTCGGTACAAGAGGTGACCGACTGGCTCAAGCGCCACCGCTATCAGTAGTCGGTGGCGCCAGGCGACATCAGTAGCGGCGGTCAGGACAGTCGTGCAAAGTGGTGGATGGTTTCGGCCAGCAACTGAATCTTGTGCACCATCCGCGACAACAGATCCTGATATTCATCATCGGTGGCCATTTCCAGCAGCTCCAGCTCTTCCGCCAGTTCGGCGACATAGGGCATGAAATGATCCGCATGAGTGATGAACTGGCTGTCTTCTCGCAGAACGGCGCTGAATTTTGCCTGTCCCTTGTTGCGCAGGGCCTGCAGTTTTTGATCGGCATCGATGGCCTGATGGTAAAGCTCTTTAATGGTGTCATGCAGTTTGGCAGTGACGGAATCGTGCATGGGTACTCCTTAACGGGGCTCAAGGCCAAGATCGACAGGGGTCTTGCTGGTTTCGCCACCGATTTCCCGCACCAGCTTGGGTACCAGAAAACCGGGCAGTCGGGTAAGCAGCTGGGCCATCAGTTGCCTGGCCTGTTGCTCCTCGACGTTAAAGTGAGCGGCCCCTTCGACCTTGTCCAGCAGGTATAGATAATAAGGTAAGACTCCGGCTTCAAACAGTCGCTCCGACAGCCGGCTCAGGGTGTCGGCATCGTCATTGACCCCGGCCAGCAGCACGCCCTGATTGAGCAGGGTAATGCCGGCGCTGCGCCAGTCCAGCAGTGTGCTTGCCAGCGTGTCGTCCACTTCATTGGCGTGATTGACGTGCAGCACCATCACCGTCTGCAGTCGGCTGAGACGGAGCCGTTGCAGCAGCCCATCGGTCAGCCGGCTCGGGATCACCACCGGCAGCCGGGTATGGATACGCAGTCGCTTCAGATGCGGAATGGCTTCCAGTCCGGTGATCAGGGTATCGAGATGCTCGTCCTTGGCCATCAGCGGGTCGCCGCCCGAGAGGATCACCTCGTTGATCTCCGGGTGCGCGGCGATATAGTCCAGCGCCCGCTCCCGGCCGGCCTTGTCCGGACTGTTGTCGTCGTAGGGGAAGTGGCGTCGAAAGCAATAGCGGCAATTGACGGCACAGCCACCCCGTACTATCAGCAATACCCGTGAACGGTATTTGTGCAACAGACCGGGGAGCGCGCTGTCGTGCTCTGCGAGCGGGTCCTTGACAAAGCCCGGAACCTGCAGGAACTCCTCGGCCAGAGGTAATACCTGGCGCAGCAGCGGGTCGTGTGGATTACCTTTTTCCATCTTGTCGGCAAAGGGGCGTGGCACCCGCATGGGGAACAAACGACGGGCGGTCAGCCCTGCCTGCCAGGGGCCGGGATCCAGTTCCAGGTACTCAAGCAGTTGTTCGGGAGAGGTAAAGACCTGGGCAAGTTCTTTTTGCCAGTTAATATGTGAATCACTCCCGTTTAGGGGTATCATTGCCGGCATTTTCTGCAACTCTGTCAAACTCACGAGGGTAAAATGGCCTCTTATAGTACCAATGATTTCCGCGCCGGCCTAAAGATTATGCTGGATGGCGAGCCGTGTGCCATTGTCGAAAACGAATTCGTCAAGCCCGGCAAGGGGCAGGCGTTCAGCCGCGTGAAGATCCGTCGTCTGCTCAACGGCAAGATGCTGGAAAAAACCTTCAAGTCCGGTGACACCGTGGAAGCCGCCGATGTGGTGGATATGGAACTGGCCTATCTGTACAACGATGGCGAGTTCTATCACTTCATGAACAACGAGACGTTCGAGCAGCTGGCCGCCGACGAGAAAGCCGTGTCTGATGCCAAGTTGTGGCTGAAAGAACAGGACGTGTGCACCCTGACGCTGTGGAACGGTGCCGCGATTTCCGTGACACCACCCAACTTCGTCGAGCTGGAAGTGGTAGAAACCGACCCGGGCCTGAAAGGCGATACCGCCGGCACCGGCGGCAAGCCTGCCACCCTGACCACCGGCGCCGTGGTACGAGTGCCGCTGTTCATCCAGATTGGTGAAGTGCTGAAGGTTGATACCCGCTCCGGTGAATACGTTTCCCGCGTGAAGTAAGCAGCGAGCCTTGCTCAATAAAACGGCGCCTTTCGGCGCCGTTTTTGTTGATCACTCTTTACCGTAGACGTTGTTTTCCTGCTCCCGCACCCGGATGAAGGTGGTGCGCTTGGTCAGCTCTTTCAGACGCTGTGCTCCCACATAGGTACAGGTTGAGCGCACACCACCCAGAATATCCTGAATGGTGTCTTCCACCGGGCCGCGATAGGCCAGCTCGACGGTCTTGCCCTCGGCGGCCCTGTACCTGGCCACGCCGCCGGCGTGTTTGTCCATGGCGCTGGCGGAGCTCATGCCGTAGAACTTCATGAATGTCTTGCCATCGCGCTCGACCAGCTCACCGCCGCATTCTTCGTGGGCCGCCAGCATGCCACCCAGCATTACGAAGTCGGCACCGCCACCAAAGGCCTTCGACACATCGCCAGGGCAGGTACAGCCACCGTCGCCGATGATTTGTCCGCCCAGACCGTGAGCCGCATCGGCGCACTCGATAATGGCCGACAGCTGCGGATAGCCGACGCCGGTCTTGACCCGGGTGGTACAGACCGAACCCGGGCCGATGCCGACCTTGACGATATCGGCACCGGACAGGATCAACTCTTCCACCATCTCACCGGTGACCACGTTGCCGGCGATAATGGTGTGCCCGGGCCATTGCCGGCGCGCCTTGCTGACAAAAGAGGTGAAGTGCTCGCTGTAACCGTTGGCCACATCGATACAGATAAAGCCGAGTTCATCGGACAGCGCCAGGATCTGTTGCAGCTTTTCAAAATCCTTGTCGGAGGTGCCGCTGGAGACGATAACGTGCTGCAGCACATCGGCGGTTTGCGCCTGTACGAAAGCCTGCCACTCGGCTACCGAGTAATGTTTGTGTACCGCGGTCAGGATTTGATGCCGGGCCAGGGCGCGGGCCATGGCAAAGGTGGCAACGGTATCCATGTTGGCGGCGATAATCGGCACGCCGGCCCAGCGACGAGCCGAATGCTTAAACACAAATTCGCGGCCCAGCTCTACCTGAGAGCGGCTGTTGAGAGTAGAGCGCTTGGGGCGAAACAGCACATCACTAAAGCCCAGTTTCAAGTCTTCTTCAATACGCATGGTATTACCTCGGTAAGTGACAGGCACAAAAAAACCGGGGGTTTCTTAGGCCCCCGGTTTTCAGCATTGTAGGTTTGTGAAAACTTTTTGCAACTATTCTGACTCTCTGTTCAAGAAATCAATCCCGACCGGGGATGGGACACCGAGGACTGGAAACGGATGCCGGGTCGATGTTATGGGAACTCGGTGCTGTTATTTTGTTCAAAACTACAGCATGCTGTTAGCATCTTGAGCGGAGGATTGCGTGATGTTCAAAATACTGGGGCTGGACCATCTGGTTCTGCGGGTGAGGCAACCGGAGCGGATGCTGGATTTTTACTGTCGTGTGCTCGGTTGTACCCTGGAGCGCCAAAAAAATGATATTGGTCTCTATCAATTGCGGGCCGGGGAGCAGCTTATCGATCTGGTCGATATTCGCGGGCCGCTGGGGGGCGACGGTGAAGCACCGGAACAGCGCAAGGCCAACCTGGATCACTTCTGTCTGAGAATAGATCCTTTCGATATCGACGCGCTTTGCACCTATCTCGCGCTGAACGGGGTGATCATCGAAGCGCCGGAGATACGTTATGGTGCCGAGGGGGAAGGGCCGTCGGTTTATCTGTTCGATCCGGAAGGGAATGAGATCGAGCTGAAAGGCTCCCTCTAGGCTGGCAAGCGCCCGTATTAAGAGTAAAATCCCCGGCTTTGGGCGCTGATTCCATGACTTCAACTACCTGGCCGCCGACGGCCTCTCTGGCGTTTTTACAACAACGAGCCCGGCTGCTGGCGCGGATCCGCGGTTTCTTTGCCGAGCGTGACGTGCTGGAAGTCGATACCCCGACTCTGGCCAGTGCCGGCGTGACCGATGTACACCTGAACAACTTCGATACCCGTTTCGTCGGCCCCGGTATGGCACAAGGGCTGGCGCTCTATCTGCAGACCTCGCCGGAATTTCATATGAAGCGCCTGCTGGCGGCGGGCAGCGGGGCCATCTACCAGATCTGCAAGGCCTACCGCAACGAAGAGGCCGGGCGGCTGCATAACCCGGAATTTACCATGCTGGAGTGGTACCGACCCGGCTTCGACCATCACCGGCTGATGGATGAAATGGCCGATCTGCTGCAGCTGGTGCTGGGGGGCGGTACGCCCTCGCGACTCAGTTACCAGCAGGCGTTCATCGACACCCTGGGGGTTTGTCCGCTGACCGGTTCGATGGATCAGCTGCGGGCCGCCGGGCGAGGGCTGGGGGCCGATGATTTGCTGGTGCGGGAACATCACAGAGACACCCTGTTGCAACTGCTGTTTGCGCTGGGAGTCGAGCCCCGCATCGGCCAGACCGAGCCCTGCTTCGTGTATCACTTTCCGGCCAGTCAGGCGGCCCTGGCCCGGATCAGTCCGCAGGATGAACGGGTGGCGGAGCGGTTCGAGGTCTATTTCAAGGGCGTCGAGCTGGCCAACGGCTTTCACGAATTGAGTGATGCCGGCGAGCAGCGCCGCCGGTTCGAACAGGATAATCGGGAGCGTATCCGGTGTGGATTACCGACCCGACCGGTGGATGAATATCTTCTGGCCGCACTGGAAGCCGGGTTGCCGGATTGTGCCGGGGTGGCGCTGGGAGTCGATCGCCTGGTGATGCTGGCGCTCGGTGCCGAGCGGCTGGAGCAGGTGATTGCCTTTCCGGTTACCCGCGCCTGACTCCGCAATCGGCCGCCTCAGGGCCGGGGCGGATAATTCTGCAGCAGCTCGGCGACCTGCTGTTCGATGCGCCGACGGCGCTCTGCACCCTTGATATTATCGCCGGGCAAGGCGCGAGGGTGCCTGCTGCGCCACAGTATTCGGTCGCTGTGTGGTGGCGTCAGCCACAGCACCAGTTTTTGTTCCTTCACCGCCCCATACACCCGCTCATCGTCGTCCCATGAACCAGGGTGAGGGGACAGCATGCGTGGCATCACCGTCAGCAGTCGGGTCTCTTCCTGAAGCCGGTAATGCAGCCACAGGGAGGCCTGGTCCGGGGTGGTCAGGCGCAGACCCTGTGCCGGCAGCATGGCCCTCGTTGCCGCACCGATGCGGGAGCCATCGAGGGAGCCGATATCGTTATCCGGCGCCAGCGCCACACTGGTGAAGCTGTGAAAGTCGACGTCTTCGGCATAGTCGTAGGGGGCGGCACAGCCGCCCAGCAGCAGTGCCAGAACGAACAGGCGGAACATGGACATGGAGAGAGCTCCGGCCGGGAGTGATGGCTTATTTACTCCCGGCCGGGCCGAAAAAGCAAGGGACGTGCTGGTTTATGAGGATATGTTGTCGAGCTGATTTTCTTTAACGTTATGTGTTAATTCAATATTTCTCTGGCCAGCTCCAGCAGGGCCATGCGCGAGGGATGGTCTCCCCTGTCCTTGTGCCAGGCGAAGTAGAAATAACGGCTCAGGGACAGCTCGGGCACCGGTAGGGCGACCAGCTGCCCACTGGACAGCTCCTCGGCCACGCTGAGTCGAGACATGCAGCTGAGCCAGGCCCGGGATTGCAGCAGCCGCTTGATGGTCGGCAGATGCGGATATTCCTGCCGAATGTTCAAGGGCCCGAGGCGACCCTGCAGCGCCTGTTCAAAGGTATCCCGGGTACCCGAGCCGGGCTCGCGCAGTATCCATTCGCAGTCTTCCAGCTGCGCCAGGGTTACGCTCTGTTCCTGGCATAATGGGTGCTGTGGTCTGCATACAATCACCAGCTCGTCCTGACACCAGGGTTCCAGTTTGAGCCATTTTTCCTGAGTATGGGCTTCAATCAGTGCCATTTCCAGCGTGCCACGATACAGCTGCTGCAACAGGCTGTGGGTATTGTCGACGCTGAGCCGGATATCGAGCCGGGGGTAACGGCGGGCGCTGTGGTCGATCAGCTCCGGGATCCAATAATCGGCGATGGTGCGGCTGGCGCCCAGGCGCAGCTGACCGGCGATGGGGCTCTTGCCTTTGAACCCCTGCTCGATCTGATAGCTTTCGGCCAGTATTTTCTGCGCTCTCGGCAGCAGCCAGAGCCCCCAGGCGTTGAGCCTGAGTCGGCGTCCGACCCGGTCGAACAGCGGATGAGCCAGCTGGCGTTCGAGCTCCTGCAACGACATGGTGGCCGCGGACTGAGTCATCGCCAGCAATTCGGCGGCCCGGCTCAGGCTGCCGTTTTCCGCCACGCTGACAAAGAGCCGCAGCTGTTTGAGGGTGAAGTTCATTTCAGGCCCATAGGTATCGGTGCATCATTGTTCGCGGTTCACGCCGGTCTGACATCGTCACCTCGCCGGGAGGAGGGGAGGATCGGCTGCTCACCGAGCAGACGGATATCCACCTGCTGGTGCGGTATCCTGATATCGTGCCGGCGCAACCGGGTCAGCAGCAGGTTATGCAGCTCGTGAGTCATGGGCATACGGTGACTCATGTCTTCCACATAGACCCTGACCTCATAGACCAGCGCCGAGTCGGTCAGCTCCACCAGAAACACTTCGGGTACCGGGTTATCCAAGATCCGGCTGCATTCACGGATGGCCTCCTGGGTGATCTGCTGCACCAGTTCGATGTCGGCGTCGAGTCGCACCCGTACCAGCAGTTTGACTCGGGTAATGGCATCGGACAGCGACCAGTTGACGAACTGCTCGGTGATAAAGGCCTTGTTGGGCACGATGATTTCGCGTCTGTCCCAGTCGACGATGGTGGTGGCACGGGTCTTGATCTTGGAGACGGTGCCGGTCAGCTCGCGGATGGTCACGGTATCGCCGATGCGAATCGGTTTTTCGAACAGGATGATCAGACCAGAAACGAAGTTGGCGAAGATCTCCTGCAGACCAAAACCCAGGCCTACCGACAGGGCCGCCACCAGCCACTGGGTCTTGGACCAGTCGATGCCCAGCATGGCGAAGGTGGTGAAGGCGCCGATCATCAGCACCAGATATTTGGAAATGGTGGTAATGGCAAAGCCGGTGCCCGGTGACAGGTTCAGGTGCTGCAGCAGGCTCAGCTCCATCAGGCCCGGCAGGTTGCGAGCGGTGATCCAGGTCAGCACCACCACGAACAGGGCAATTACCAGATCCTTGAGCGAGATGGGTACCAGGGTGTCTTCTCCGGCCAGGGAGCTGGAAACCTGCCACACCTCTATGCTGTCGAGGAAGCTGAAGGCGGTATTGATCTCGGACCACAGCAGCATCAGGCTGAGAATATAGCCCAGCATCAGCGCCGAACGCAGCAGCCCCAGCGACTGGGCGCTGATGATGTCCAGATCCACGGCGGCCACGGCGGCGGCTTCCGCCTCCGGACTGGTCTGGGTTTCGGGGGTGTCTTCTTTTTCCTTGCGCTGGGCGATGATCTCGGCGCGTCGGGCCTTGGCCCGTTCGAAGGCCAGCCGCCGGCGCTGGATCAGCATCCAGCGCCGCACCAGGTAGTAGAACATGAGGAAACTCATGCCGACCAGTACCGAAATTTCCAGCTGGCGCAGCAGGGTATGGGCGGTAAACAGATAGCCCATCACGGTGGCGACCAGCGCCAGCAGCGGCGCGACGATGAGCAGCCCCCACAGAATATGGTTCACCAGAGTCAGGTGTTCCTGCCGGGGCGGGGAGACCAGCAGTGGCAGATCTTCCTGATACAGACGCCAGGAAAACAGGCTGGTCAGCAGACAGATCACGATAAAGCTGAGTCGTCCCAGGGTATCGTACAGGGAGAAATCCCGATAATCCTGTGCCACATAAAACATCAGCAAGGCGGGGAGCAAGGCCAGCATCAGGGTCTGGAACTGGCGCCATACTCGCCGCACCCGCTCAACGGGCAGGTTGAAGTGCACCACCAGCAGCCCTTTGCTCATCATCAGATTACCGGCAAACAGCAGGATAAACACCGGCAGCATCAGTTGATGCAGGGCATGGGACAGGGCGACCACCACCTGTGGTGCCCAGGGCGAGTCGACCGCATTGCCGAGCAGCGACAGCAGGGCCGGTATCGGCATGGCGGTCAGCAGGCTCAGCAGCAGGGTATTGAAGGTATAGTCGTATCTGTCCTGGGTCACGTTGCCGATATGGGCGCTGATTTTGTCCAGATAGGCGCGCAGGCTGCGACGGCTCAATATCCACAGATAGAGCACCAGCACCGAGCTGAGACCATAGAGGGTCAGGCTGGCCCCGCTTTGCTGCAGCAGCGTCTGGGGCAGCGCCGTCCAGGTCGATAGGGTCAGCAACCAGCCGAGGGTTTCCATCAGCGCGGCCGGAAACTGGCTGCCGACGGGACGCAAATCCGGCAGCCAGAACAGGCGCTCGTCGGTGAGGGCCCGGATTTCCTGCAGCTGGCTGTTTTGCCGGCTGTAGGCCACTTTCAGGCGGGTCTGTTCGTGGATCTGGTTGTCGGTGGCACTGATCAGCCGCTCCAGCAGCCGACGCTGGGTGTCCAGCAGTTCATCTATTTGTTGTCGTTGCTGCTCGGTGATCCCCTGCGCCTTGTCGCTCAGCAACAATTCGGTCCGATAGCTGTTGTTTCGCAGGTTGTCGAGCGACTCCTGATAGCCGTATTTGTCGACCCGGCTTTGCACGATGCGGGCCTCAAGCTGGGGCAGGGAGTAGGGGGCGGGCAGTTCGCTCAGGCGGTTGCGCAGGTTTTCGCCGAAACCGCGGCTGACCTGCAGCCACTCCAGTTGCTCCTTGAGGTTGGCTTTCATGTCGGCCAGCTCGGAGGCGGCCCGCTCCACCGCCTGGTATTCCAGTTGCAGCGCTTCCACTTCCCGGCTTTTTTCACTCAGCAGCCCCGACAGGCGCTGGTTGGCTGCCTGTTGTTCGGCCAGCAGCAGAGAGTCGGTTTCCACTTCATCGAGCAGTCGATCACTTTCGGCAATGGCCGCTTCGGTGGTGGCGCGCCGCAATTCGTTCTGGCGCTGCTGCAGGGCTTCGATGATGGCGTCCTGATCCTGTATCTGGCGTTGCAGAATATCCAGTTTCAGCCGGTTGATGCTGTCTCTGTTCCCGGAGGACAACTGTTCCAGCTCCAGCGCCTGGATCCGGCGTTGCAGACTCTGCTCCCGTGCCATGGCGAGGATGCGGTTGGCAGTATGTTGCCGCCCCTGAGCCTCGACAAACTGGAACTCGTCCAGATTTTGCTGGGTGCGCCGAAGTTGCTGGCGCAGATCGTCGAGCAGGTTGTGCAGGCCGCTGTTGCTCAGCTCCTGCAGGTTGAGGGCATTGGTCAGCTCTTCACGTTGACGCCGGAGTTCGAGCCGTCGGGCCTGAGCTTCAACCAGCGCCTGTTGTACGCCTTCCTCATCCAGCTGTGAAATGTTACCGGTATCCGTTGGCTTGAGTCTGGCCTGTTGTTGTTCCAGTTTCTTGAGCTCGGCCGGATATTCATCCATGAATTTCTTGAGGCTCTTGGTCTGTTCTTTATAGCGTTCGCCTTCCCGCACCAGCTGCAGAGCCTGATTATAATTATCTCGCAGTTTCTTCAGTTCGGGTTTATCCCCTTCGGGGACTTCCGACAGCAGCGCCTCGATATCGGCAACGCTCTGATCGGCCAACAGTGGGGCCGGCAGCAGTAAGGCTAACAACAACAGGATGGGGGCAAACACGGTTGGCTCTCAACAAAAAGGAAGTTCGGGCCGCGGCCGCTTGTGCCGGCCGCGGCGATACAGGTTAATCCTGGTTCAGTCTGCCAAATTCAGTCCCCATACGAGTAGGGGTGCCGGGAAGCTGGCTTTCGGACAGTGTAACGCTGCCGGGCGCAAACAAACAGACGACGGTACTGCCCAGTTTGAAACGGCCCATCTCGTCGCCTTTGGCCAGACGGGGCGCGGTAGCGGGATCATAATCCCAGCGCTGAATACGCTTGCCCGCAGGCGGCGTCACGGTGCCGGCCCAGACGGTTTCGATGCTGGCCACTATGGTGGCTCCCACCAGTACCAGTGACATGGGGCCGGCCGGGGTATCGAAAATGCAGACGACCCGTTCGTTGCGGGCAAACAGCTCGGGGACGCGGGAGGCGGTCAGCGGGTTGACCGAGAACAGCTCACCCGGCACATAAATCATGGTTTTCAGTACACCGTCGATCGGCATGTGGATACGGTGATAATCCCTGGGTGCCAGATAGATGGTGGCGAAATCGCCCCCCATGAAGGGTGCGGCCAGCTCCTTGTCGCCACCGAGCAGGGTGCGAGCACTGTAATCGTGGCCCTTGGCCTGGATGATACGGCCCTGGGAGATGGGGGCGAGCTGGCTGATGGCGCCGTCGACCGGCATGGCCAGCAGTTGTTCGCCGGCCACCAGCGGGCGGGCGTCTTCTTTAAGGGCGCGGGTAAAGAAGTCGTTGAAGCTGGCATAGTGGGTTGGATCTTCATGCAGCGCTTCACTCATGTCGACCCGATACTGGCGGATAAAACGCCGGATCAGCCACTGAGTCAGCTTGCCGCCTTCCATGGCGGCCAGGCGGCCAATGAGACGAGACAGCAGGTGTTTGGGGAGCAGGTATTGCAGCAGAATTTTCAAATGGTCTGTCATGATGATTCCGAAAAATAACGGGGTGATAATCAGGCCTTGGGATGATGGCGACTGGGTTTGTCGGCCATGGCATCCATGATGCGGTGATAGCTCTCGAGACGCTCGGGATGAATGTGTCCCTCTTCCTTCGCCTGCTGCAGCAAACAGCCGGGATCGCTGCCGTGCTTGCAGTCGCGGAAGCGGCAACCGCCGAGGTAGTCCCGAAACTCGCGGAAACACCAGGCCACTCGTTCAGGTGCCAGGTGCCAGAGCGAAAACTCGCGAATACCGGGAGAGTCGATAAGCGATCCGCCGGACGGAAAATGATAGAGCCGGGCGGTGGTGGTGGTGTGCTGGCCCAGTCCGGAGTTGTCGGACACGGCGCCGGTGATGGCTTCTACATGCGGCATCACCGCATTGACCAGCGAGGATTTACCCACCCCGGACTGACCGACGAAGATGCTGGTATGATCCTTCAAGGCGTCCTTGAGCTCGTCCAGTCCTTCGCCGGTATCGCAACTGACCAGTAACAGCTGATAACCGATATCACGGTAGCGTTGCAGTGCCTGCTCCGCCTGTTGGCGCTGTTGGGCGCTGAGCAGGTCGGCCTTGTTCAGCACGATCATCGGCGGCATCTCGACGTCTTCGGCCGCCACCAGATAGCGATCGATCACGTGGCAACTCAGCTCCGGCAATACCGAAGACACCAGCACTATCTGGTCGATGTTGGCGGCGACTGGCTTGATGCCGTCATAGTAGTCGGGGCGGGTCAGCACGGTCTTGCGGGGGTGTACCGCTTCCACCACGCCGCTGATGCCCTGGCTGGTATCGAGGCCCGGACGCCAGACCACGCGATCGCCGGTGACCAGCGACGACAGGGTACGCCGCATGTTGCAGCGATGGATCTGCCGTTCATGGTCTTCGATATCGGCGTGCTGACCGAATCGGCTGATCACCAGCCCGTCCTGCCGGGGGCCGAGCTGGCTGTCGTCGATGGTTTCCGCCGACTGGCGCTTGAGACGACGGCTGTGATTATCACTGACCCGTCGTTTCTGGCCTTTGCTGAGCTTTTTTTTCTTGGTCACGATATCCTCGAACCTGCTTTCATTGCCGGCTATGATACACTTTCCCGCTGGAACTTGTCCCTATTGCCACCTTGCTTGCGAGATAACATGAGCCAAAATGCAGAAAATCTGGTCTGGATCGATCTGGAGATGACCGGCCTGGAGCCGGATGAACACAAGATTATCGAAATCGCCAGCATCATCACCGACAAAGAGCTGAATATACTGGCCGAAGGACCGGTATTGGCCATTCATCAAAACGAGGCCGAGCTGGCCAAGATGGACGAGTGGAACGTGCGTACCCATACCGGTTCCGGACTGGTGGCGCGGGTACAGGCAAGCAAGGTGACTGAAGAAGAGGCGGTGGCACAGACGCTGGCGTTTCTACGTGAATGGGTGCCGGAGCAGGCGTCACCGCTGTGTGGCAACTCCATCGGTCAGGACCGGCGTTTTCTGGTTCGACACATGCCGACGCTGGAAGCCTTCTTCCATTACCGCAATGTGGATGTCAGCACCGTCAAGGAACTGGTGCGCCGCTGGCAGCCGGCTTTGTTGGCGCAGTTCACCAAAAAAGGCAGCCATCAGGCACTGGATGATATCCGCGAGTCCATTGCCGAACTGCAGTTCTACCGGGAGACGGTGTTCAAAATCTGAGTGTATTTCGCTCTGATGCCGATGTTTTCGCCAAACGGAAAGCGGGGACGAAAAAAGTCTTGCATTCGATTAATCGGTTCGTATAATTCGCCTCCCGTAGCCAGTCGCAATTGTGAAGCAAGCCGCTGCCTACAAAAGAAATCTGCGGGAATAGCTCAGCTGGTAGAGCACAACCTTGCCAAGGTTGGGGTCGCGAGTTCGAATCTCGTTTCCCGCTCCAAATACAAAAAAACCGACCTTATGGTCGGTTTTTTTGTATTTGTCTCTGTCTCTCCATCAAGCACTTACGCATCCACCCCATTAAGCAAATGATCTGCTTCATTCCGGTGTATCTGCGTTAGGCCAAACCGATGCTACAGATCATCAGCGGGCGTGTTTGGGCATGCCCTTGTCCACCGCCCGGATCAGCCGTTCCGTCTTGCGGTCCACCTGTGCCAGTCCGGCCCGCTGTCGGGCCAGGGCCCAGTCGATATGCTCCTGCACCATTTCATCTGCTTCTTCCCGTTTCTGCTCCAGAGCGGCGATGATGGCCGGACTGGCCGGGGCATTGCCCAGGGCCACGGCGATATTGCGCAGCCAGCGCCGATGGCCGATGCGCCGGATGGGACTGCCTTCGGTCTGCTTGAGGAAGTGGGCTTCGCTCCAGTCGAACAGCGCCAGCAGCTCGGGCGCATGCAGGTTGTCCCGGGCGGCAAAGTCCGGCTCCTGACTGGCATTGGCGAACCGATTCCAGGGGCAAATCAACTGGCAGTCGTCGCAGCCGTAGATGCGGTTACCCATCAGCGGGCGAAGCTCCTCGGGTATGGGGCCGTCCAGCTCGATGGTGAGATAGGAGATACAGCGGCGGGCATCCACCACATAAGGGGCGACGATGGCGCCGGTGGGGCAGGCGGTGATGCAGGCCACGCATTTACCGCAGCCTTCTTCCACCGGCTGGTCGATAGGCAGGGGCAGGTTGACCAGCAATTCCCCGAGAAAGAAGAAGGAGCCCTGCTGGCGATTGAGCAGCAGCGAGTGCTTGCCGGTCCAGCCGAGGCCGGCCTTGGCCGCCAGCGGACGTTCCAGTACCGGTGCCGAATCGACAAAGGGGCGAGCGACCAGGTCGCTCGCCCGTTGCTCGATTTTATCGGCCAGTTTCTTCAGTCGTTGCCGCAGCACCTTGTGATAATCCCGGCCCAGGGCATAGCGGCTGATATAGCCCTGCTCGGCGTTGCTCAGCACCCGGGCAATGGCCGCCTGCTCCGGCAGGTAGTTCATGCGCACCGAGATCACCCTCAGGGTGCCGGGCAGCAGTTCGTGCGGGCGGGCGCGCATCATGCCGTGGCGGGCCATGTAGTCCATTTCACCGTGATAACCCTGGTCCAGCCAGTCGGCCAGCAGCGGCTCCTGTTCGGCGAGATCGGTATCGGTAATACCCACCTGGTCAAAGCCTAGCTCTGCTGCCCAGAGCTTGATATCGTGGGCCAAAGTCTCAAAGTCGGGAGCGGTCATGGGCATTATCGGTCTGGAAAAGTCTCACAGTTTAACACAGTCGCTGTGGAGCTCGGAGCAGATCCGGAAGGGCGAGCGGCAGGCGGCGGCCGCCTGTGGCATGGCCATGTTCGAGCTGATGACCCGGGCGGGGCTGGCGCTGTTCGAACTGTCCCGGGACCGTTGGCCCGACGCCCGGCACTGGTGGGTGTTCACCGGCGGTGGCAACAACGGCGGTGACGGCTACGTGGTGGCTCGCCTGGCCCGGGCGGCCGGTATTCGGGTGCAGCTGGTACAGTTGGGTGATGCCGAGCAACTGAGCGGCGACGCCGCCATCGCCCGGGATCACTATCGGGCCGATGGCGGCGCCATCGAAAGCCTGAATGCGCTGCAGGATACGCCCGATCTGATTATCGATGCCTTGCTCGGTACCGGCCTCAGTGGCGACGTAAGGGAAAATGCCCGGCGCCATATTCGCCTGATCAATCAAACCCCCGCACCGGTGCTGGCGGTGGATGTGCCGTCCGGGCTCTGCGCCGATACCGGACGCATACTGGGCGAGTCTGTCGAAGCCTGCATGACCCTGTCCTTTATCGGACTCAAGGCCGGCTTGCTGACCGGACGCGGACCCGATGTCACCGGTCAGGTACTGCTGGCGAGCCTGGGCATTCAGCCCCGCTTGCAACAAACACCGGTAGCCAGCCTGATGCACTGGGATCAACTGCGACGACAGTTGCCCCGCCGCCGCCGTGGTGCCCACAAGGGCGAAGCCGGACGCTTGCTGATTGTTGGTGGCAATGAAGGTATGAATGGTGCCGTTCGTCTGGCCGGCGAAGCGGCGCTGCGTTGCGCCACCGGGCTGGTGCGGCTGCTCAGCCATCCGGCCCATGCGCATCTGCTTAATCTGCCTCGACCCGAGCTGATGACGGCGGCTTTTCCCGGCTTTGACGACTGGCACTGGGGTGATGCTCTGGTGCTGGGGCCCGGTCTGGGACGAGACGTCTGGTCTCATGACCTGTTTGAGGCGGCGTACGAGGTCGGGCTTGAGGCAGATAAGCCCATGGTGATCGATGCGGACGGGCTCTGGTGGCTGGCTTGTCGGCAGGATGATTTACCGGTGCGGCGGCCCTGGGTGCTGACGCCTCATCCGGGGGAGGCGGCGATGCTGCTGGATTGCAATACTGCCGAGATAGAGGCGGATCGACTGGCGGCGGTGCGGGCCATTCAGCAAAAATATGGCGGTGTGGTGGTATTGAAAGGCGCCGGCTCTCTGATCGCAGATGAGCACCATGTCAGATTATGTCATTATGGTAATCCCGGCATGGCGTCGGGCGGGATGGGCGATTTGTTATCTGGTATAATTGGCGCCTTTATAGCCCAGGGACTGACTCCCTTTAATGCTGCCTCGGTGGCGGTATGTCTTCATGGCATGGCCGGTGACAGTGCCGCCAAAGGTGGCGGTATGCTCGGATTATTGGCATCGGATTTACTCTCTTCACTCAGAAGTCTTATTAATCAACATGATGAACATGACAACAAACACTCTGACCCTGACGCTTGCCGATGAGCAACAGACCCTGGCGTTGGGTAAAAAACTGGCGCAATCCTGTTGCGAGGCGAGCATCATTTTCCTGCATGGTGATCTGGGCGCGGGGAAAACCACCCTGAGCCGCGGGATAATCCAGGCGCTGGGACATGAAGGCAAGGTGAAAAGCCCGACCTATACCCTGGTTGAACCCTATCAGGCCGGTGGCTGGCAGGTCTATCACTTCGATCTGTATCGCCTGGCCGATCCGGAAGAGCTGGAGTACATGGGCATTCGTGATTATTTTACTCCGGATAGTCTCTGTCTGGTGGAATGGCCACAGCGTGGCCATGGCATGCTGCCGCCGCCGGATCTGGAAGTGACACTGAGCTATCAAGGCATACAACGACAGGCATTAATGGAAGCCCGCACCCCGACTGGCGTGGCGTTACTGGAGAAAATAAAAACGTGAAGTCGATACTGGCATTTTTCTGTTTGTGGTTCAGCGTATCGGCCTGGGCAAACCAGCTTGAAAGTATCCGTATCTGGCCGTCGCCGGATAACACCCGCATCGTGCTCGATATGGGCTCGGCACCAGCCTACGAGTATTTTATGCTCAATGGTCCTCATCGTCTGGTGGTGGATCTGAAGCAGACCCAGGGCCGGGTCAAATTTGCCGCGATCAACAATAACAGCGAGCTGATCACCCGGATTCGAAGCAGTAAGCCACCGGTGCCGAGCAGCTACCGACTGGTATTCGAGCTCAAGTCCGGAGTCAAGCCGGTGGTCTTTCCGCTGGCACCGGCCGGTGACTATGGCCACCGACTGGTGATCGACCTGCCTTATGCCGATCAGAGCCGGGCTCCGCAGCAGGTCGTACGCAAGGCGGCCCCGGTGGGACAGAAAGAAATCATCATCGCCATCGATCCGGGGCATGGGGGTGAAGACCCGGGCGCATAGGACCGAGAAAAAACCGTGAAAAACACATAACGCTCGCCATTTCCCGCCGTCTGGCCGACATCATCAATAAAGATCCGGGCATGAGGGCGGTGCTGACCCGTACCGGTGATTACTATGTCAATCTCAACCGGCGCTCCGAGATTGCACGCAAGGCCAAGGCGGATCTGCTGCTGTCCATTCATGCGGACAGCGTGGCCAACAGCGGGCCGCGTGGCGCCTCGGTATGGGTGTTGTCGTCCAACAGAGCCAACCGGGAGATGGCCGGCTGGCTGGAAAAGCAAGAGCGTCAGTCGGAGCTGTTGGGAGGAGTGGGCGCCGTGATTTCCCAGACCGATGGCAACCCCTACCTGACCCGCACCTTTCTCGACTTGTCGATGGACAAGTCCCGGGCCGACAGTTACGCCATCAGCGAACACATCCTGTCTGCCATGAGCAAGGTGGTACGGCTGCACAAGCGCAAGCCGGAGCATGCCAGTCTGGCGGTGCTCAAGTCACCGGATATCCCTTCGCTGTTGGTTGAAGCCGGATTTATTTCCAACCCGCAGGAAGAGCAGTTGCTGCTGACCGCGGCGCATCAGCAGCAGGTGGCGCAGGCGGTATTCAACGGGCTCAAGTCCTATTACCGGCAAAATCCGCCCGGTGGCACCATGATGGCCAGTCAGCCATCCGGTGGCCCGGCGCGTCAGCACAAGGTGCAGAGCGGAGAAAGCCTGTCGTTGATCGCTCAGCGTTACGGTATCAGCGTCAGCCGACTGAAGGGTCATAACAGCCTGAAGTCCGATGTGGTCCGCATCGGTCAGGTGCTGGATATTCCGGGGAGCTGATATGCCAATCCAGATACTCCCGGCCCGGCTGGCGAACCAGATTGCCGCCGGTGAGGTGGTGGAACGACCGGCTTCGGTGGTGAAGGAGCTGGTGGAAAACAGCTTGGATGCGGGGGCTACCCGTATCGAGGTGGATATCGAGAAGGGAGGCGCCAAGCTGATCCGCATCCGTGATAACGGCTGTGGTATCGGCAAGGACGAACTGACCCTGGCCCTGTCGCGTCATGCCACCTCCAAGGTCAGCACTCTGGAAGATCTGGAGCAGATCCTGAGTCTGGGCTTTCGTGGCGAAGCCCTGGCGTCGATAAGCTCGGTGTCACGACTGACGCTGACCTCCAGGCCGGCCGGACAAGGCGAGGCCTGGCAGGCGATGGCGGAAGGTCGGGACATGGAGGTCAAGCTTCAGCCGGCCTCGCATCCCGAGGGCACCACGTTGGAAGTGAGCGATTTGTTTTTTAACACGCCGGCGCGGCGCAAATTCATGCGTACCGAAAAAACCGAGTTCGGTCATATCGACGAGGTGATTCGCCGCATCGGCTTGAGTCGCTTCGACGTCGATCTGGTGCTGCGTCATAACGGCAAGCAGGTACGCCAGTATCGCGCCGGGCGGTTGCCGTCCCAGCAGGACAAACGGCTGGCGGCGGTCTGTGGTCCGGCCTTCATGAACTCGGCGTTGAAGCTCGACAGCGAACACCATGGCCTGCGGTTATGGGGCTGGCTGGCACCGCCGGAAGCGGCCCGGGCCCAGCCGGATGTGCAGTATACCTACGTGAATGGCCGCATGATGCGGGACAAGCTGCTCAATCATGCGGTACGCCAGGCCTATGGTGATCGTCTGCCGGCCGAGGGGCATGGAGCCTTTGTGCTCTATCTGGAGCTGGATGCGCGGGAAGTGGACGTGAATGTGCATCCGGCCAAGCATGAGGTGCGGTTTCATCAGTCCCGGCTGGTACATGACTTTATCTGCCAGGTGCTGTTACAGGTGCTGGAGCAGCAGCCGCTGCCCGATACCGGCACGGATGAAGAACCGGCACCGCCGGATGACATGTCGGCCAGAACGCGCGAGCCGGTCAGCTATCAGGCGCCCCGTCACGGTTATGGCGGGGCAATGGCGGCCCGGGAGCCTCGGCCGGCGGCGGTCAGCCGGGGGGAATGGCGGGGCCTCGACAGCCTGCTGACGACGCTGGCGCCCGCCGAACATGCACCGGGGCGCCATTCACCAACACCGCCGTCACCCCAGCACCGAGTTGATCAGTCGGTATCACCGACGGTGCATGCACCGAGCTTCGAGCATGGTCAACCGCTGCTGCTGGTCAGGGAGCGGGGGCTGGTGGTACTGCATCAGCAGCAACTCTGGCTGTGTGACCTCCATCGAGCCCAGGCCTACGCCGATGGCCTGGCCTTGTTTGACGTCTGGCAGCAGGGACTGACACCGCAACCGCTGTTGTTGCCGATCCGCATATCCCTCGAACCGGAGCAACAGGCGGCACTGGAGCGATATCAGGACCGGTTGCAAAAACTGGGGATAGAGTTGAAAACCGGCACTGGCGACACCATTATTCTGACCCGGGTGCCGCAGCCGTTGCGCCATGCGGATCTGGCGCGGCTGTTTCCCGAGTTACTGGTGCGGCTGGATCGGGAGGCGGAGCCATCGGCGTTGTGCCAGTGGCTGGCCGCGCAGGGAAAACCGGGGCCGCAACGGTGGTCGATGGCCGAAGCGGTGGCCTTGTGGCAGCGGTTGTTGCCGGCTTTGCCGAGCAGGCTTGACGAGCTGCCGTTCCTGCAACCGGTGGCAATAGAGCAACAACTAGACAGGTGGACAGATGGGGACTAAACCCCTTGCAGTATTTTTGATGGGCCCCACAGCTTCGGGGAAAACCGGTCTGGCCATGGAGCTCTGCCGGCAATTGCCCTGCGAACTGATCAGCGTCGACTCGGCATTGGTGTATCGGGGCATGGATATCGGTACGGCCAAACCCACCCCCGACGAGTTGGCGGTGGTGCCTCACCGCCTGATCGATTTGCTGGATCCCAGAGACGCCTATTCCGCCGCCAACTTCCGCAACGATGCGCTGGCGGCGATGGCCGAGATTTCGGCGGCCGGCCGGATCCCGCTGCTGGTCGGCGGCACCATGCTCTATTTCAAGGCCCTGCTGGAAGGGTTGTCGCCGTTGCCCGCTGCCGATGCCGCCATTCGCGCACAAATCGAGACCGAGGCCCGGCAACATGGCTGGGACACCCTGCACGAGCAGCTGGCCGAACTCGACCCGGTGGCGGCGGCGCGCATCCACCCTAACGATCCGCAGCGGCTGTCCCGGGCGCTGGAAGTTTTTCGTATTTCCGGTAAAACGCTCACAGAATTAACGCAGAGCAAGGGTGATCCCTTGCCTTACAAAGTGTTACAGTTCGCGATTGCGCCAACTGAGCGAGCCGAGCTGCACCGGCGTATTGCCGAGCGTTTCCGGCTGATGCTGACCCAGGGCTTCGAGCAGGAAGTCAGGGCACTGTATGAGCGGGGCGATCTGCATCCGGATCTGCCGTCCATACGTTGTGTCGGCTATCGCCAGATGTGGGATTACCTGGAAGGGGTTGTCGGCTATGATGAAATGGTGGAACGAGGCATTGCCGCGACCCGTCAGCTGGCCAAGCGGCAGCTGACCTGGCTCAGAGGATGGCCGGATTTGCATTGGCTGGATACGGATAATAAAGACGTCTGCCATGATGTGATCGCACAGATCAGGCGGGCTAATAATGAATGACAACAATAACAATTTTCCACTATGACAAAAAATAAGGACAACAAGATGGCTAAGGGACAATCTTTGCAGGATCCGTTTCTGAATGCGCTGCGACGAGAGCGGGTCCCGGTCTCTATTTATCTGGTGAATGGCATCAAGTTACAGGGACAGGTAGAGTCATTCGATCAATTCGTTATTCTGCTTAAAAATACCGTCAGTCAGATGGTGTACAAACATGCCATTTCGACCGTAGTCCCGTCCCGTCCGGTCAATCACCAGACACCGCCGGTGGCGGGTGCCGAGCCGGCCGAACCCGAACAGAATCAAGATTGATCTTGACTCACCGTCTTTTGCTGCAACCTTGCAGCCCATTGCCGTGCGTCTGTTCTGAACAATGGAGGAAGCGCCTTGTTTGAGCGTTATCAAGGTGGCGAGTCCGCCATTTTGGTTCATATTAATTTTGCCGACGACGACGAGCGGGAAGATCTCGAAGAGCTGGAATTACTGGCCGACTCTGCCGGGGTAACCACCTGCGCCGTGCTCACCGGCAGCCGGGGCTCGCCTCAGTCCAAGTATTTTGCCGGCACCGGCAAGGTAGAAGAGCTGGCGTCGCTGGTGCAGATGCATCAGGCCGATGTGGTGATCTTCAACCACAGCCTGAGCCCGGCTCAGGAACGTAACCTGGAGCGGGAAGTGAAGTGCCGGGTGCTGGATCGTACCGGTCTGATCCTGGACATCTTCGCCCAGCGCGCCCGAACCCACGAAGGCAAGCTACAGGTCGAACTGGCCCAGTTGCGTCATCTGTCGACCCGCCTGGTCAGAGGTTGGACCCACCTGGAGCGACAGAAAGGCGGTATCGGCCTGCGTGGGCCAGGGGAAACCCAGCTCGAAACCGACCGTCGATTGCTGCGTGATCGCATCAAATATATCCAGAAACGACTGGAAAAGGTGTCCCGTCAGCGGGAGCAGGGCCGGCGCGCGCGCAAGCGTAACGAGATCCCGACATTATCGCTGGTGGGCTATACCAACGCCGGCAAGTCGACCCTGTTCAACCGGCTGACGCAGGCCGGAGTCTATGCGGCGGATCAGCTGTTCGCCACTCTGGATCCGACCCTGCGCAAGATTGAACTGCCCGATGCCGGCCCGGTGATCCTGGCCGATACCGTCGGTTTTATTCGTCATCTGCCTCATGATCTGATCGCCGCCTTCAAGGCCACGCTGCAGGAAACCCGGGATGCGGACTTGTTGCTGCATGTGGTGGACTGTGCCGATGAGCAGATGCGGGAGAATATCGACGAAGTGAATTCGGTGCTCGAGCAGATTGATGCCGATGAAGTGCCGATGCTGCTGGTATTCAACAAGATAGATAAACTGGAACAACCCAGCAGCCGTATCGAGCTGGATGAGCAGGGGCAGCCCCGGGCCGTTTGGCTTTCGGCGCAAGAAGCACTGGGAATCGACGGTCTGCTGGATGCCTTGAACCGGCTGTTGGCCGGGGTGCTGGTGGAACACCGGCTGACCCTGCCACCGTCGGCGTCCAGGCTGCGCAGCAGACTCTATGCCCTGAATGGGGTAGTGCAGGAGTCCTTCGGGGAGCAGGGAGAGTTTGTGGTCGATATCCGGTTACAGCAGGCCGATTGGCAACGCCTGCTTAAACAGGAAGGTGAACAGCTAGAGCGCTTTATAAGCGATTGATTGCTTGGTAAAGTTACTTTCATAAACCAGAAAGACGGAGAGACAAATGGCTTGGAATGAGCCTGGAAATGGTGGCAAAGACCGTGATCCCTGGGGGAATAACGGCAAACATCAGGGCCCGCCAGATCTGGATCAGGTGATTCGTAACCTGAGTAGTAAATTGGGTGGCTTGCTGGGCAATCGTGGCTCCGGCGGCGGTGGTGTCGGCTCCTTCGGTATTGTGGTGGGGCTGGTACTCGCACTGGTGGTGTGGGTGGTCAGCGGCTTCTATACCATAGGGGAAGCCCAGCGTGGCGTGGTGCTGCGGTTCGGTAACTACTACCAAACCGTAGAGCCGGGCCTGAGCTGGAAGGCGACCTTTATCGATCGGGTGTTTCCGGTCGATGTGGAACCGTGCGTTCGCTGCCGGCATCCGGTTTTATGCTGACCCGGGATGAAAACCTGGTTCGTGTCGAAATGGATGTGCAGTATCGTGTGCTTGAGCCTCGTGACTACCTGTTCAACGTGACCAATGCCGACGACAGCTTGCGGCAGGCGCTCGACAGTGCCCTGCGCTATGTGGTGGGTCACAGCACCATGGACGATGTGCTGACCGTGGGCCGTGAACGAGTGCGTCAGGAAACGCGTGAGTTGCTGGAGCAGATTACCGAGCCTTATCAGCTGGGCCTGGCGGTGCTGGATCTCAACTTCCTGCCGGCGCGTCCGCCGGAAGAAGTAAAAGACGCCTTCGATGATGCCATTGCGGCACAGGAAGACGAACAGCGCTTTATTCGTGAAGCCGAAGCCTATGCCCGTGAAATCGAGCCCAAGGCTCGCGGTCAGGTACAGCGACTGCTGCAGGAAGCCGAAGCCTATAAAGAGCAGGTTTCCCTGCGTGCCGAAGGTGAAGTGGCTCGCTTCCGTGAGTTGCTGCCTCAGTATCAGCAGCAGCCCGAGTTGACTCGTGACCGTATTTACCTGGAAACGATGGAAGAGATCTACAGCAAGGTCAACAAGGTGATTGTGGATACGCCGGAAGGTAACAACAGCCTGCTTTATCTGCCGCTGGACAAACTGGCCGAGCAGAATGCCAACCGCGCCACCCGGGTTGATCCCAATATCATTACTTCCGACTATCTGAACGGTAATGTGCCTGCCAATCAAGACAGCGGACAGCTTAGACCCGGTTCCGATAACGGTTCCATTCGTCCGACAGGGAGAAACTAAGCGATGAAAAGAGTATTAATCGTGGTTCTTGCCCTGATTGCCATCGTGCTCTACTCCTCGGTATTTGTGGTGGTAGAAGGCGAGCGGGGCATTGTGCTGCAATTCGGCAAGGTGAAGCGGGAGCAAGGCTCCGATCTGCCTACCGTCTATGAGCCCGGTCTGCACTTCAAGGTGCCGATGATCGATCAGGTACGCAAGCTGGATGCCCGCATTCAGACGCTGGACGATCAGGTGGATCGCTTCGTGACCTCGGAGAAGAAAGATCTGATCATTGACTCCTACGTCAAGTGGCGCATCGATAACTTCGCCAACTACTATCTGGCGACCGGTGGCGGTAATCGCCTGCAGGCCGAAAGCCTGCTGCGCCGGCGGATCAACAACAGCCTGCGTTCCGAAATCGGTAGCCGCACCATTCGCGACATCGTGTCCGGTGAGCGGGGCGATGTGATGGAAAGCGCGCTGCGTGGCCTGTTGGAGTCGTCTTCCGAGCTGGGGATCAAGGTGCTGGACGTGCGGATCAAGCAGATCAACCTGCCGACCGAAGTGTCCAACTCCATCTACCAGCGCATGAGAGCCGAGCGTACCGCCGTGGCCCGTGAACACAGATCCCAGGGTCGTGAGCAGGCCGAAATCATCAAGGCCGAAGCGGATCGTCGGGTA
Source organism: Oceanisphaera psychrotolerans (assembly GCF_001870485.1). Lineage (GTDB taxonomy): Bacteria > Pseudomonadota > Gammaproteobacteria > Enterobacterales > Aeromonadaceae > Oceanimonas > Oceanimonas psychrotolerans. The sequence continues at coordinate 78,750 of NZ_MDKE01000006.1, forward strand.
ACGGTAATGATCGCCGAAGCCCAGCGTAATTCCCGTACCCTGCGGGGTCAGGGAGACGCATTGGCTGCGAACATCTATTCCGATGCCTACTCGGTGGATCCGGAATTTTTCAGCTTTATCCGTAGTCTCGAAGCCTATCGCAAGAGTTTCGAGCAGGGGGACATGATGATCCTCAAGCCGGAGGGCGATTTCTTCCGTTATCTCAAAAATCCTTCGGGACTGGCTCAGTAAAATCAAAAGCCCGGGCAACCGGGCTTTTTTCTATCCGACATTTTCCATCAAACCATGTCTTATCATGTTCCGGCCTTGGTCAAAATTTGATAGACTCCATTTTTAATAACTTGACAGTTAGTGAAAGGAAAAATGGGACAAAACGTTGTTGTACTTGGCACCCAGTGGGGTGACGAAGGCAAGGGTAAGGTCGTAGACCTCCTTACCGACAAGGCCCGTTATGTTGTGCGCTATCAGGGCGGACACAATGCCGGTCATACTCTGGTCATCGACGGTAAAAAAACCGTACTCCATCTTATTCCATCAGGCATTCTGCGTGATAACTGTACCTGCATCATTGCCAATGGCGTGGTGCTGTCGCCCGAAGCTCTGCTGAAGGAAATGGCGGGTCTGGAAGCCAGCGGTGTACCGGTGCGTGAGCGCCTGGTGCTGAGCGAAGCGTGCCCGTTGATCCTCAAGTATCATGTCGCCATGGACGTGGCTCGTGAAGAAGCCCGTGGCGCCAAGGCGATTGGTACTACCGGCCGTGGTATCGGTCCGGCCTATGAAGACAAGGTAGCTCGTCGCGGTTTGCGCGTGGGTGACCTGTTCGATATGGCCAGCTTTGCCGACAAGCTGAAAGAAGTCCTGGCTTATTACAACTTCCAGCTCACCGGTTTCTACGGCGTTGAAGCCGTCTCCTACGAGGAAGTGCTGGAGCAGGCCAAGGGCTATGCCGAGTTGCTGACCAGCATGGTAGTGGATGTAACCGACGTGCTGGACCGGGCGCGCAAGAACGGTGAAAAGATCATGTTCGAAGGTGCCCAGGGCACGCTGCTGGACATCGACCACGGTACCTATCCTTATGTGACCTCGTCCAACACCACCGCCGGCGGCGTGGCCACCGGCTCTGGTTTCGGCCCCTGCTACCTGGATTATGTGCTGGGTATCGTCAAGGCCTATACCACCCGCGTGGGCTCGGGTCCTTTCCCTACCGAACTGTTTGATGACGTGGGTCAGCACCTGGGCGTCAAGGGGCAGGAGTTCGGTGCCACTACCGGTCGCAAGCGTCGCACCGGCTGGTTTGATGCGGTAGCCATGAAGCGCGCCATTCAGGTCAACTCCATCTCCGGCTTCTGCCTGACCAAGCTGGATGTGCTGGACGGTCTGGAAGAAGTGAAGATCTGCGTTGGCTATCAGATGCCCGATGGTTCGGTCAAGGATGTACCGCCGATGGCGGCCGAGGGCTATGAAACCGTCAAGCCGGTTTATGAGTCCATGCCTGGCTGGAGCGACAACACCTTCGGTGTGACCACGGTGGAAGGTCTGCCTCAGGCGGCCCGCAACTACATCAATCGTATCGAAGAGCTGACCGGTGTACCGGTAGATATCATCTCTACCGGTCCTGATCGTGCCGAGACCATGGTGTTGCGCCACCCGTTTGAAGCCTGATCCTCTGGTTCAGATGCCATTAAAAACGCCAGCCTTCGGGCTGGCGTTTTTTTATTGAGCTCGGGAAAGTGAGGGAATGGATGAGGAGGAAGACCTTTCAGCTCTAGGCGTTTAACACCTTACTGCTCACGCTTCCCCTTCACATTTCACCGCCTCTTAGCTACTGCGCTTTACCGCCATGTGAGCCAGTGCTACCAGCGCCGACTTGTGCTCGGAGTCGGGCAGTATCTCCAGGCTGTCGATGGCCTTCTGCGCCTCTTCCTGAGCCCGCTGCTGACTGTATTCCAGTGCGCGGGTATCGGCCAGGATGGTCATGATCTCGCCGAGATGTTCCATGCCGGTCCGGTTGGCGATGGCATCGCGGATACGCTCACGCTGGACATCATTACCGACAGCCATGGCACGCAGCAGCGGCAGGGTCGGTTTGCCTTCGGCCAGATCATCACCGACGTTCTTGCCCATGTCGCCGGCATCGGAACTGTAGTCCATGATGTCGTCCACCAGCTGGAAGGCGGTGCCCAGGTATTTGCCATAGTCGAGCATGGCCTGTTCGATTTCCGGTGGCTGATGAGTCAGCACGGCGGCCAGACGGGTGGCCGCCTCGAACAGCTTGGCGGTTTTACAGTAAATCACCTGCATGTAGCTGTCTTCGGTGGTGTCCGGATCGTTACAGTTCATCAACTGCAGCACTTCGCCTTCGGCGATGATATTGGTGGCGTCGCTCAGGATATTCATGATTTTCATGTTATCCAGCTCGGTCATCATCTGAAAGGCGCGGGTGTAGAGAAAGTCGCCGACCAGGACGCTGGCGGCATTGCCGAACAGCGCATTGGCGGTATCCCGGCCCCGGCGCAGATCCGATTCGTCCACCACGTCATCGTGCAGCAGGGTCGCGGTATGAATAAATTCGATGATGGCGGCGAGGGTAATGTGGGCCTCGCCTTCATAGCCGAGGGCTCGGGCCGCCAGCACGGTGAGCTGCGGGCGCATGCGCTTGCCGCCGGCGCTGACAATGTAGAAGCCGAGTTGGTTGATCAGGGCCACATCCGATTGCAGTCGCGACATGATCAGGGTGTTGACCGATTGCATATCCAGCTCGGTCAGTTGTTTTATCTTGTTGATATCTACCATAAAGTTATAAGCCGGACGATGCAGTCTAAAGCCATTGATGGTAGGATTTTACACTATTCTTCAAAGGGATAAAGTCACCCGGCCGGGCTTTGCTCGTAAACCGGAGCAGACTGATTTTTTTGCAGTTGCGCCCTTGTCTCGGGGTATCAAGTTGCGTACAATGCGCGACCATTGTAGAACAGTTTTAGTGCACGGCCCGAAGAGGGTAAAAGTGCCATATTCGGAGTTATAATCATGTACGCGGTAATCCAAAGCGGCGGAAAACAGCACCGTGTAGCCGAAGGGCAGGTGGTACGTCTGGAAAAGCTGGACGTTGAAACCGGCGCTTCTGTTGAATTCGACAAAGTGCTGATGGTTGCCCAAGGTGAAGACGTTAAAGTTGGTGTTCCTTACATCGACGGTAGCAAAGTAGTTGCTGAAGTCGTAGCTCACGGTCGTGGCAAAAAAGTCAAGATCGTCAAGTTCCGTCGTCGTAAGCACTCTCGCAAACAGCAGGGTCATCGTCAGTGGTTCACTGAAGTGAAGATCACTGGTATCAGCGCCTAAGAGAGGAGTTAAGTTCCATGGCACATAAAAAAGCAGGCGGCTCAACTCGTAACGGTCGCGATTCAGAAAGTAAACGTCTTGGCGTTAAGCGTTTTGGTGGTGAAAATGTCCTGGCGGGCAACATCATCGTTCGTCAGCGCGGCACCAAGTTCCATGCCGGCGACAACGTAGGCCTGGGCAAAGATCACACTCTGTTCGCCAAAGCCGATGGCAAGGTGAAGTTTGAGGTGAAAGGTCCCAAGAACCGCAAGTTCGTTAGCATTGTAGCCGAGTAAGCTGCAAGCTGGACTGAAAAAGCCCCGCCAACCGGCGGGGCTTTTTGCTTTACAGAAAGCACATTCGGCGTTTGAGCCGGATAGACTGGGCTCAGAAAACGAATGGGAGAGCAATGCAATGAAGTTTGTCGATGAAGCGGGAATCCGGGTTGAAGCCGGTGACGGCGGTAACGGTTGCGTCAGCTTCCGCCGAGAGAAATATATACCCAACGGCGGCCCCGATGGCGGCGATGGCGGCGATGGCGGCGATCTTTACCTGCTGGCCGATGAGAACCTCAATACCCTGATCGACTACCATTTCGAGCGTTTTCACCGGGCCGAACGGGGTGAGAATGGCCGCAGCAGTAACTGTACCGGCAAGCGCGGCAAGGATCTGGTGCTGACGGTCCCAGTGGGTACCCGCGCCAAGGATGAAATGACCGGCGAAATTCTGGGTGACCTTACTCGTCACGGCCAGAAGCTGCTGGTCGCCAAAGGAGGCTTCCACGGCCTGGGTAATGCGCGTTTCAAAAGCTCGGTCAACCGGGCACCCAGACAGAAGACCAACGGTACGCCCGGCGAAATCCGCAACCTGCTGCTGGAGCTGATGCTGCTGGCCGATGTGGGTCTGCTGGGCCTGCCCAATGCCGGCAAGTCGACCTTTATCCGTTCGGTGTCTGCCGCCAAACCCAAGGTAGCCGATTATCCTTTTACCACCCTGGTGCCCAACCTGGGCGTGGTACGTTGCGATGGTCACAAGAGCTTCGTGGTGGCCGATATCCCCGGTCTGATCGAAGGCGCAGCCGATGGTGCCGGCCTGGGCATTCGTTTCCTCAAGCATCTGGAACGCTGCCGGGTACTGCTGCACATGATAGATGTGCTGCCGGTGGATGAATCCGATCCGGCAGACAATGCGGATATCATCGTCAACGAACTGGTGCAGTACAGCGATGCGCTGGCCGCCAAACCGCGCTGGCTGGTATTCAACAAGTTGGATCTGGTGCTGGAAGACGAAGCGGAGGCCATCATACAACGGGTGGTTGAGCTGCTGGACTGGCAGGGGCCGGTATTCCGCATCAGTGCCATCGGCAAGGAAGGCACCAAGGAGCTGACTCAGGCGCTGATGGAGTTCCTGGATGAAAATCCGCGTACCCAGCAGGAGCTGGAAGCCGCCCGCGAGCCGGTCAACTTCAAATGGGATGAATATCATCAGGCGACCCTGAGCGAAAACAGCGAACAGGCTGACGATGATGATGACTGGGATGATGAAGACGACGACGGTCACGTCGTTTATACCCGGGAGTAAGGCATGATAGTGTCGTTGATCGTGGCGATGACCCGAGAGGGGGTGATCGGTAAGGATAACCAGATGCCCTGGCACCTGCCGGCGGATCTGGCTTATTTCAAGCAAACGACACTGGGCAAGCCGGTGGTGATGGGGCGTAACACCTTCACCTCCATCGGCAAACCTCTGCCCGGGCGGCGTAATATCATCGTCAGCACCCACCTGACCACGGCCCCGGCGGGGACCGAGCTGGTGGCTTCTCCCGTCGAGGCTCTGGCGTTGCTGGAGGGTGAAGCCGAGGTGATGATCATCGGTGGAGGGCAGCTTTACGCCGCCTTCATGTCGTTGGCACAGCGGCTGTACCTGACCCGTATCGAAACCAGTCTGGAGGGGGATACTCATTTTCCCCTGATCGAATCAGACTGGCGGCTGGTATCGGAGCAGTGGCGTCCGGCAGATGAGCGCAATCAATACGATTGCCGCTTTCAGATGCTGGAGCGGATCTGAGTGCGTAAAAAGCCCGGCGATGTGCCGGGCTTTTTGATGGCGTTATAACGCGGATACACCTCACACCTCTCGTGATCCTCAGGCATAAACCGGACAGGGAGTGGCGATACGTTCTCCGCTTTCCCAGCACAACAACGTCAAACTGCCGCCCCAGACACAGCCGGTATCCAGTGCATGGATGCCGGCTGTGTCGCATTTACCCTCCAATGCCGCCCAGTGGCCGAAGATCAGCGGTGGATCCTGATGATCGTGACGCAGTTCAAACCAGGGCTTCAGGGCCGTCGGCGCCTCGGACAGCCCGGCCTTGTGCGCGAAGTCCAGCCGACCATCCGGATGACACAGCCGCATGCGGGTAAAGGCATTGATGGTATAGCGTAACTGCTCTGTCTCGGCCAGTTCGGGTTGCCAGTAGTCCGGCTGATTGCCGTACATCTGTTGCAGCCGCTGCCGGTAACGGGGGGATTGCAGCTCGGCTTCGGCCAGCCGTGCGGCCTCTCTGGCCTGATCCAGACTCCATTGGGGAGGCAGTCCTGCATGGCTCATGGCAAAGCCATGCTGCTCATGCTCGGCCAGCAGTGGCTGATGGCGCAGCCAATACAGCAAATCGGCCCTGTCGGCCGCCTGCAGTATTTCATCGACTCTGTCGGCGGCTTTGGGGTGACGGATGCCGTGTGCCACCGCCAGCAAATGCAGGTCGTGGTTGCCCAGCACCGTGGTGGCGGCATCGCCGAGTGCGATGACCCTGCGCAGGCAACCCAGCGAGTCCGGCCCGCGAGCGACCAGGTCGCCGGTGAGCCACAGTTGGTCACGAGAGGGGTTGAACGCCACTTCGGCCAGCAGCTGATCCAGTTCTGTCAGGCAACCCTGCAGATCGCCAATCAGGTAGGTGGCCATTAGTTGATCAGGTTGGGCAGGGCAAGGCGAAAGGCATCGATAGGTGCCTGAAACTCACTGCCGTCTTCCCGGGTCATGGTATAGCTGCCTTCCATGACGCCGACTGGAGTTTCCAGACTGACACCGCTGGTATAGGTATAGTCCTCGCCGGGCGCTATGCTGGGCTGTTCACCCACCACGCCACTGCCTTCCACTTCGATTATCTTGCCGTTGGCATCGGTGATCACCCAGCGACGGCTCATCAGCCTGACCCGCTCATTACCCTTGTTATGAATGGTAATGGTATAGGCAAACACATAATGCTGCTCGTCGGGAGCAGAGCGGTCAGCCAGGTACTGGGGTTGGGTGGTGATATGAATCGCGCCGGGGGTCATGGTTATTCCTTTTGTTGGGCCAGGGCGTTGGCCAGGGTCACGTACTGGACCAGGGTCAGCTGCTCGGGGCGGGCCGAAGGATCCAGTCCCAGTGCGGTGAGCTGCTCGGCATTGAACAGGTGACTCAGGCTGTTGCGGATGGTCTTGCGCCGCTGGCCGAAGGCGTCGGCGGCAACCCGGGACAGGCAGCCGATATCCTTCGCCGGATGGGGCGGGGTTTCGTAAGGCAACAGCTTGACCACCGCCGACTCCACCTTGGGGGCAGGGCGGAAGGCCTCGGGCCCTACTTCCAGCACCGGCACTACCTGGCAGTAATACTGGGCCATGACGCTCAGCCGACCGTAGGCCTTGCTGCCGGGGCCGGCGGCAAGCCGGTTGACCACTTCTTTCTGCAGCATGAAGTGCATGTCTTCCACCTGCGCAGCAAATTCGAACAGGTGGAACATCAGCTGGGTGGAGATGTTGTAGGGCAGGTTACCGAAAATTTTCAGCTTCTTGCCGGACTCCTGCAACTGGGTGAAGTCAAACTTCATCGCATCGGCCTGATGGATATTGAGCTTGTCCTTTAAAAAAGGATGTTCGGCCAGGCGGGCGGCCAGATCCCGGTCCAGCTCCACCACGTTGAGGCGATTGATGCGCTCGCAGACCGGACCGGTGAGGGCGCCGAGGCCGGGGCCGATTTCGACCATGGTAAAATCATCGCTGGGATGAATAGCATTGACTATCTGATCAATGATGTAGTCATCGTGCAGAAAATTCTGACCAAAACGTTTGCGGGCCTTGTGACCCTGGTGGACCTTACTATTCATCGCGTTTTTCTATCATTTCAATGGCTTGATTAAGCGCGCACAGCATGCTGCCCGCATCGATTTTGTCGGTCCCGGCCAGTTCCAGCGCGGTGCCGTGATCCACGGAGGTGCGAATAAAGGGCAGCCCCAGGGTGATATTGACCGCCTGACCGAAGCCGATGTATTTCAGTACCGGTAATCCCTGATCATGGTACATGGCCAGGAAGGCATCCGCATCCTGCATGTATTTTTGCTGGAATACCGTATCCGAGGACAGCGGGCCGACCAGATCCATGCCCTCGGCTCTGAGCGTATCGAGGGTGGGGATGATGATATCCAGTTCCTCTCGCCCGAGATGGCCGTCTTCGCCGGCATGGGGGTTGAGACCACAGACATAGATACGGGGGCTGGGCAGGCCGAATTTGGCTTTGAGCTCGGCATGCAGAATGCGAATGATCTTGCTGAGCCGCTCTTCGGTAATGGCCTTGGCCACATAGGCCAGCGGGATATGGGTGGTGACTTGGGCGACGCGCAGGCCTGGCGTCGCCAGCAACATGACCACATCCGGCACATTGGCCTGCTGGGCAAAAAATTCGGTATGGCCGCTGAACGAGACCCCGGCCTTGTTGATGATGCCCTTGTTGACCGGGCCCGTGACCACGGCGGCAAACTCACCGTTCATATTGCCATCGGAGGCGCGCTTCAGGGTTTCCAGCACATATAGACCGTTGGCTTCGTCGAGCACGCCGGGCACCGCCGGCCTGGCCAGTTTGATCGTCTCAATGGTCAGGGTGCCCGCTCGCTGAGGCTGAGGGGGCTGTTCGGGCCGGTAAGGTTGCAGGGTCAGCGGTTTGCCGAGGGCGTCGGCCCGGCTCTGGATCAGATCCGGGTCGGCGATCACCACCAGCTCTACTGGCCAGTCCTGTTCGGCCAGCGCCAGCATCAGCTCGGGGCCGATGCCAGCGGGCTCACCGGGCGTTATTGCGATACGTTGACAAGTCACAGTTCACCGTTCGATAAATGGGTGTCGACAATACGGATATAGGCTTCGTCCCTCAGCTCGTCCAGCCAGGTCTGCACTTCTTCGGTAAAGCGACGATTAAAAATCAGCTGATAGGCTCTTTGCTCGGTGGCCTGCTCGGTGGCATCCATCACGCGCTTGTCTTCCAGCTGTACCAGGTGCCAGCCATGCTCCGAGCGGAAGGGGGCACTGAGCTGTCCCACCTCGAGTTGATTGACGGTGTCTCTAAAGCTGCTGACATACATTTCCGGTGCCGCCCAGCCCAGATCGCCACCATTGATGGCCGAACCGGGATCTTCCGAGAATTGCTCCGCCAGCTTGGCCATGCTGGCCTCACCGGCACGAATGGAGCGGGCAAAGCCGGCCAGTCGGGACTGGGCTTTCTCTTCACTCATGATGATGGAGGGCTTGAGCAGAATGTGACGGGCCCGGACTTCCACCGCCTGCACGGTTTTGGCCTTGCTGCCCTGGATATCGAAAATGGTGAGAATATGCAAGCCGGCACCGGAACGAATCGGTCCGATGATATCACCCTTGCGGTTATTCTTCACGGCTTCGCTGAACAGGGAGGGCATTTCATTGATGCCGAGCATGCCCCAGTCACCACCTTCCAATGCCTTGGGGCCAGCGCTGTGGGCGATGGCGAGTTTGCGGAAATCGGCCCCCTGCTTCAATTGGCTGAGCAGCTGTTCGGCCTGGCTGCTGGCCTGGCGCAATTGCTCGGTATCCGGATTGGCGGGCAGCGGCAGCAGAATATTGCCCACCCGATACCGGGTCTGATTCTGGCCCTGCTCCTTGATCATCTGCACGACCTGTTTGACTTCCTGATCGGAGATATTGATGCGACGGCGCACCTGGTTGCGCGCCAGCTCGCTCAGCAGGATTTCGTTGCGAACCTGCTCGCGAAACTGGGCATAGGTCAGGCCTTCGGCCTTGATACCGGCACGCAGTTGCTCGGGCGTCTTGCCTTCGCTACGGGCGATATTGACAATGGCTTGTTCCAGCTGGGTGTCGGTAATGCGCAACCCCAACCGTTCGGCCAGTTGCAGTTGCAGGCTCTCGAGCACCAGTCGTTCCAGTGCCTGACGGCGCAGCGGTTGTTCTTCCGGCAATGGCTGTCCGGCGGCGCGGGCACTTTGTTTGACCTGGTTGACCAGGCCCGTCAGCTGGCTTTCCAGCACCACGTCCTGGTTGACGACGGCAACCACTTTGTCCAGCAACTCCGCCGCCTGACTGGTGGCCGACAGCAGGCTCACGCCGGCGGCAATCAGCAGTTGTTTACATCTTTTATTCATGACAAGTCCTGTGCGCAATGAAAATCAGTTATTGAGGTTAAAGGGGCGATAATAAGGCAACAGGCTGGTACCCGGAGAAAATTCGCTGCTGCCGGTACCGAGCGAGCTTAACCCTTTCAGTTCGAATCGCAGCCCGATCAGCGTATCCTGCTGTACTTCGGTGGTGCTGAGCAGTGAGTCTTCTTCTTGCGATTGCTCCCATACCAGGCTGACGGCCCAGCAGCAGGAGTCGTAACGCAGCCCTATCAGAGTATCGATATTGCGACTTAGTTCAATATCCCGGTAATGACCGCCAATCAGCCGCCACTGAGGATCCAGCGGCCAGGAGAAGGTGCCGCCCAGCTGGTTCAGGTCGTTATCCAGGCTGGCATCGGTGTAGTAGGTCTGGTTCAGGTGACGAAAACCCAACTGGGCCAGCTTGCCCTCGTTGTTGTATTCCAGGGTGATGTTACCGGCGGCGAGTCGGTGGTTACGGGTATCCTGCTGAGCTTCGGTATGTACAAACCAGTTACCGTCCACGTTGAGGTCGCCCTCGAAGGTGAGGAAGGAACGATTGATATCACTGGCCTCATCGCTGGGAAACAGCGATAACCGCGGCGAGGTAAAGTTATAGGTCTGGGCCAGGGCCAGGCGCAACCGTTCGGTGCTGCTGTCGTCGTAGATACGGCTGGTGAAACCGGCGGTCAGTTGATTGGCGTCACTGATCCGGTCCAGGCCGGCATAGCGGCGATCACTGAACAGGCTGTAGTAGTCCTGGCGCATGTCGGTGGTGTCGTACAGGCCGATATTGTCCTGATCCTCGTAGGGAACATACAGATACTGCAGTTGCGGCTCCAGGGTCTGGGTGAAATCCTGTTCAAACCACCGGGCTTCCCGATCGAACACCAGGGTGCCGTTGAGTCGCAGGCGCGGCAGCAGGCGGTCGACGCTGGAGTCCAGGGTGTCGGTGGTGAAGCCCAGGCCGTCCGAGCCATAGTAATCCGAGAGGGTATCGGGAATATCCTGCTCGTAATGAGTGTAGTAGGCACCCACATCGGCGGTGAGCTTCGCACCCGGCTTGTCGACGACGGCATAAATCAGCCTGGGCTCGGCATGAAAACGGGTCGCCTGGTAGACATTTTCGTCGTCGTTTTTGAATTGAGTCAGCTCGGAGTCCAGCGCCAGATCGAAATCACCAAAGCCGCGATAACTGGTCAGGTTCAGGCTGGGGGCCAGCTGAAAAGGCTGGGTGTCCTGGTCGAGTTTCAGGATCTGATAATCCCTGATTTCCGTGGTCAGTTGCCAGTGGCGGTCATAATAGCCGCCACTGAGGGACTGCATCAGCTGGTCGTCAACCAGCTGGCCAACCGGCGGCGAAAAGTCGTCGAAATAGTCGACATCCCAGCCGGCAACCTTGGTGTAATCGAGGTTACCGCGCCAGTGACCTTCGCCGTCAAAGCGGGCGTTGTGACGCCAGTTAAACAACCAGCGAGCCTGGTCCTGCCATTCGGTCTCGCTCAGTTTCTCGTCACTCGACAGGTATTCGCCGTAGAGGGTGCCGCTTTGTCCTTCCTCCGGGAGATAGCGAAACTCGAGCTGGCTCATGGTGCCACGTTTTGCCATGTAACGGGGCGTCAGGGTGGCATCGTAGTTGGGCGCGATATTCCAGTAATAGGGCAGGCGGATATCGGTGCCGTTGTCGCTACCGAAATCGAAGGAAGGATAGAGCAGGCCGCTCTGGCGTTCGTCCTTGACCGGAAACTTGAGGTAGGGGAAGTAGAAGACCGGCACTTCGCCCAGCCATAACACCGCATTCCAGGCCTCACCGAACACTTCGTCCTGCTCGACACGGACCGAGCTGGCCTTGAGCTGCCAGGCTTCTTCGCCGGGGGGGCAGGTGGTGTAACTGGCCTCGTTTAAATCGACCTGATTGGTGTTATCGCTCAGTTGTACCCGGCGCGCCTGTCCCCGGCCCGGCTCGCCATGAAGCTGGTAACGGGCGTCGCCCAGCTCGGTCCGCTTGGTAACAAGATTACCGGTCAGCTTCTGGTCGCTGTCTACGCTGATGGTGCCATCGGTATAATGAATGTCGCCTTCGGCCAGCACATCCCGGCTGAGCTGCTCCAGTTCTACATAGTCGGCGTTGAACTGGCGCGCCCCCTGAGCCACCTGCACATCGCCCCGATACAGGATCTTGCCGTCCCGAGTGGCATTGAGCACTTCGGCGGTGACGGTAATGGGGGCATTGGGATCATTCTGGGAGGAGTCCACCCGCAGCGGGACATGGCTGAAACAACGGCTGAAGTTAAGGGGCGTTTCAGCGGCTGCGGTCGAGGCAGTTGTCTGAGCCTGGCTCAGGCCCGAGATAAACAGCAGGGGAAAGCCGATAATCCGTATTCTCATGGGTTGACGCTCGCATTTCTGTCGTGGCGACACCGCCCTGATCCCGGGGTTTAAGGCTGGTTGAGCTTTTGGTGTCATTACTTTATGGTAGCGGGCTATGATAAAGCATTCTTGCGGTCAGCACTATGGCCCTGCTTTAGCGTCACTTTTTCATCCGGGATCCTTTCATGAAGTTAGCTGTTCTCCATTGGCCCTCGCTCCCGATGTGCCTTGGTGTTGCCGTTCGGCAACGGATGCCGGTGAATGCCCCGGAGGCTTCATAAATGCTGGCACACATTAAAGGCAAATTGATTGGTTTTCTGTTCGGGCTGCTGATTGGCAATATTCCGGGCGCCCTGCTGGGATTATGGCTTGGACATCTGGTCGACAGGAAACTGGCCAACGCCTGGTTGTTCAACAAGGGGGCCCAGGCCGAGTTTCTTTACACCACCTTTGCCACCATGGGCCATGTGGCCAAGTCCAGCGGCCAGGTGTCGAGTGAGGAAATCCGTCTGGCCGAGCAGTTGATGAACCAGATGAGGCTACAGGGGGAACGGCGGGTGCAGGCCCAGAATGCCTTTCGTGAGGGCAAGAGCGCCGACTTCCCTCTGGTCGAGACCCTGCGCCGCTTTCGGGCCCGGGTCAAAGACAGCCGCAATCTGCTGCGCTTCTTCATGGAAGTTCAGTTACAGCTGGCCTTTGCCGATGGTGAGCTGCACTCGGCCGAACGTCGTTTGCTACTGACCATCGCCGTCGAACTGGGTTTTTCCGAAGCCGAGCTGAAGCAGCTATTGGCCTTTGCCGAGGCTCAGCTGCATGGTTTTCGACAGGGCCATGCTCATGGCGCCGGTGGCCACGCGCAACCGCCGGCGGAGCGACTGCGGGATGCCTATCATATTCTGGAAGTCGAAGCGGAAGCCGACGACAGTACGGTCAAACGCGCCTATCGCCGGCAGATGTCCAAGCATCATCCCGACAAGCTGGTAGCTCAGGGGCTGCCCAAGGAGATGATGGACATGGCCAAGGAAAAGGCCCAGGACATACAGCAGGCCTGGGAAACCATCAAGGCGGCACGAAATCTTCGCTGAAAGGCCGTGAACAGGGATTAGGGACTCTCAAATCCCCAATCCCGAGCCCCGCGTCCCCGGCTTTTTAAACCAGCCGGTGCTGCGGCTGGCCGGCGACGAAGGCGTCGATGTTGTCGATCAGCTGATCCGCCAGCCGTTGCATGGCGGTATGGCTGGCCCAGGCAACATGCGGTGTCAGGATAAAGTTGGGGTACTGCAGGGCCTGCATCAGCGGATTGTCCGGCGCCGGCGGCTCCTCGCTCACCACATCGAAACCGGCACCGCCAATCTGCTGCTCTTTCAATGCCGTCAGCAGGGCGGCCTCGTCCACCAGGCCGCCACGGCCAACATTAATCAGCAGTGCATCCTTTTTCATCCGTGCCAGCTCCGCTTCTCCGATCAGATGGCGCGTCTCGGAGGTCAGCGGACAATGCAGGCTGATGACATCGGCATCACTCAGCAGCTGCTCGAAAGGCACCCGGCCTTCGCCGGCGGGCTGTCCCTTGCGAGCACCGACGATCACCTTCATACCCAGCGCCGTCGCCAGTTGTTCCAGATCCCGGGCAATGGTGCCGTAACCGATCAGCCCCAGAGTCTGGCCGGCCAGATCCCGCACCGGATAATCGAAATAACAAAACTGGCCACTTTGTTGCCAGCGTCCGGCGGCAATGGAGGAGTGATAGGCATTGAGGCTGCGGTTCAGTGCCATGATCAGCGCCAGCGCGTGCTCCGGCACCGAATTTTTCGAGTAATCACGGATGTTGCAGACGGTAATACCGGCCTGGCGGCAGGCTTCCAGATCGACGTTATCGCTGCCGGTGGCGGCAATGGCCACCAGCTTGAGCCGGGGTAGCCGAGACAGCAGGTCGGCACCGAGTCGGACCTTGTTGACGATGGCGATATCCGCATCCTGCAGCCGCTCCAGTACCTGATGGGGGGCGGTTTCTTCATGGCTTTGCCAGTGATGGGGAAAGGAGGGCATCCGTAGGTTAATGTCCGTTGCCAGGGTCTTGCGATCCAGAAATACCAGCTTCATGGCGTTGTTCCTTTAAGTAATCCGGTGCGCCGGGTGGCAATGGTAGCCAGCCCTGGCGTACCAGCCAGCTTGAGATGAGTTTTTCCAGTCTGCCCAGATCGTCGATGTGCTGGACGGAATAACCGGTTTTTTCCCGTCGGGCAAGTTCTTGCTGGCGTTGTTGTAGATTGTGCCAGGATAGGGGACGGCTTGGCCGGCTGTAAATATCCAGCACCGGGTAAGGGCTGCGGGCCAGGCTCATGGCCAGCATTTTTTGCTGAGCCAAGGGGACAGGCAAGGCATCCATCAGCATCAGCCCGTCCGGTGGTGGCAGTGTCGCGCTGTCGACCAGCTGTTGATACCAGAGTGCGGCGCTGCCTTGGGCCATAACCAGCAAGGGAGGTGATGATTCGAATTCGGCCAGTGCTTCGCTCAGGCGACTGGCTTCCAATTCCAGCCATTGCCGTTGCGACTCGGTCGGCTGCTCGCTGGCCGGATCGAAAGACTGCTGCGCCGGGTCTGGCAACAGCAGAATAAAATTCCAGCCTCGCTGCTGCCAGTGTTTTGCCATCGATAGCCAGTGATGCATTTGCCCCAGCTCGGGCCAGATCAGCAGGGTACCGGCGGCGGTGGTACTGACGGCGTCGAAACGCAGCAGGCGCGTGGACGACTGGTATTGCTCAAAGGCGTTCCATGCCAGCCTGGCCTGGCTGTCCGTTGTGGTCAGCAGGATGAATGCCAGACAACACCCTGCCCACCATCCTGATCTCACGTTTCTATTCCATGTCGAAGGGCGCCGGCGCACTGAAGGTCAGCCACTCCTTGGTTCTGGGATGGCGAAACTCCAGTTCGGCGGCATGCAGTTGCAGATGGGGGGCCATGTGCAGAGCCTCCCCTTCGGCATAGAGGTTGTCTCCCAAAATCGGGTGCCCGATGCTCAGCATGTGCACCCGCAACTGATGGGAACGACCGGTGATCGGCGTCAGTTTGATCAGGCTGCGATCACCCAGCCGGCGCAGGCAGCGCCAGTGGGTGAGGGCGGCTTTGCCGTGCTCATGACTGACCATGTGGCGGGGCCGGTTGGGCCAGTCGCAGCACAGCGGCAGATCGATACTGCCCGCGCCTTGTTTGGGATTACCGTACACCCAGGCGTAATAGCACTTGGCGGTTTCACGCTCACGAAACTGCCGGCTCAGCTCCCGGTGTGCCTTGGGATGCAGAGCCATGACAATGACGCCGGAGGTGGCCATGTCCAGCCGGTGCACGACCTGAACGGTGGGATAAACGCGAGCTACCCGATAGGACAGACTGTCGTGATGAACCGGATCTCGGCCGGGTACGCTGAGCAGGCCGCTGGGCTTGTTCAGCACAATCAGGCTGTCGTCCTGATACAGCACGTCAAACTGGGGATCCATCGGTGGATCGTAACGCAGCAAAGCCATGGCAGCATTGTCCTTATTGGTGGCTGACTACAATATACCGAATTGCATCCAGTTTTAAGCGGGTATGGCTGAGCAGGCTGTCCAGCTCATCCTGCAGTTCCTGTACATGGGTGATTTCACTTTCCCGCACATTGGGGTTGACCTTGGCCAACTGCTGCAGACGCTGCAGTTCTTGACCGATAGACTCATGCATCCGCGACCGGGCCTGTTCCACCAGCACCTGCATTTGCTGCTCGGCGACCGGCTGAGCCTGTTGCAGCAGTTGATGGATAACGGTCTGGGAAGCGTTAACCAGCTTGCTGGCAAGATGGCGGTTGACGGGGCTGAGCTGCCGGTCGAACGACTCGAAGCTGACCTTGTCCGCCAGATCGTTGCCATTCTTGTCGAGCAGCAGACGGATAGGTGCGGGCGGCAGGAAGCGGTACAACTGGGCATGATGGGCCGATTCGGCCACGAAGATCAGTTCCAGGAACTGGGTGCCGACCGGCAGGGCCTTGTTCTTGAGAATGGCCACCGAAGTGGTGCCGATCTCGGAGCCCAGCACCAGATCGATACCACCGCGGATCATCGGGTGATCCCAGCTCAGCAGATGCAGGTCATCCCTGGCAAGGGCGGTGTCTCGGTCGAAGGTGATACTGGCACCATCTTCCGGCAGGCCAGGAAAACTCGGAATCAGCATCTGCTCGGTGGGGCGTAGCACGATGGCGTTTTCACCACGGTCGTCCTGATGCACACCGACTTCGTCAAACAGCTTGATGGCAAAGATGGCCAGGGTGGGATCCTGATCGATCTCGGTCAGCTCGGCGGCCAGGTCCCGGTTGAGGATCACTCCGCTGGAGTTCAGCTCCAGCAGGCGATCCCGGCCCAGTTCCATTTGACTGTTTAGCTCTTGAGTGAGGGAACGGGTATCGGCAATCAGCTGTTCCAGAGCCATTTCGTCCTGGCCGTGGTCGGCCAGCAGTGCCAGCAGTCGCTCGGAGACTTGCTGATAGACCGGCTGGCCGACCGCATTGGGCTTGCTGAAGGCATCCATCCCCTGGTGATACCACAGGGTCAGTGCCTGTTGTGCCGTCCCTTCGAGATAAGGTACGTGAATATCGATATTGTGCTGCTGGCCGATACGATCGAGACGACCGATGCGCTGTTCCAGTAGATCCGGATTAAGCGGCAGATCGAACAGCACCAGTTGATGGGCAAACTGGAAGTTTCGACCTTCCGAGCCGATTTCCGAACAGATCATTACCTGAGCGCCGCCTTCCTGCTGGGCAAAGTAGGCCGCAGCCTTGTCCCGCTCCAGCAGCGACATGCCTTCATGAAACACGGTGCCGCGGATGCCTTCTCTGACCCGCAGCACTTCTTCCAGCGCCAGCGCTACACCGGCCCTGGCGGTAATGATCAGGATCTTGTCGTTGCGCCTGGATTTGGTGTATTCCAGCAGCCATTCCACCCGGCTGTCGAATTGGGTCCAGGCGTTGTCACCACCTTCAAACTGGCGATAAATATCTTCCGGATACAGGGCTTGCAGCGCCTTGTCGGCGGTATCCTGATGGCTGCCCATCATGCCCGCCACGCGGATGGCGGTTTTGTATTGGTTGGGCAGGGGCAACGGGTGCAGCTGCAGCTGGCGTGCGGGAAAGCCCTTGATAGCCTGGCGGGTATTGCGGAACAACAGGCGACCGGTGCCGTGACGGTCGAGCAACTGGGCCAGCAGCTTCTGCCGCGTGGCAGGATCGGCCAGGTTGCCGTCATCCTGACCATCCATAAAGGGAGCCAGGCGGGCTTTGGCAGTTTCATCCAGCGGGGCGTCGGAGAGCAAGGCTTCCGCCGCCGCTGCCAACGGCTGATATTCTTCTTCCTCGGCCAGGAAAGCGTCGTAGTCGTAGAAACGTTCGGGATCGAGTAACCGCAGACGGGCAAAATGGCTCTCGTGGCCCTGCTGATCCGGGGTGGCGGTAAGCAACAACACACCGGGGGTGTGCTCGGCCAGGGCCTCGACCACCTCATAGGCCCGGCTGGGGCGTTCGGCATCCCACACCAGGTGGTGGGCTTCATCGACCACCAGCAGATCCCAGTCACTTTCCTGCAACTGTTCGAAGCGCTTGCGCTTCTTGGTAATGAAATCGAGGCTACACAGAATCAGTTGTTCGGTATCAAACGGATTGGCGGCGTCGGCAAAGGCTTCGACACAGCGCTCTTCATCGAACAGGGCAAAATGCAGGTTGAAGCGGCGCATCATTTCGATCAGCCACTGATGGATCAGCGCATCGGGTACCAGGATCAGGATGCGACCGGCTCGGCCCGACAACCATTGCTGCTGGATGATCATGCCGGCTTCGATGGTTTTGCCCAGGCCCACTTCGTCTGCCAGCAGCACACGGGGGGCATAGCGACCGCCGACTTCCTTGGCGATGTGCAGCTGATGCGGGATCAGGCTGACCTTGCCACTGGCCAGGCCGCGCAACGGCGAGCGGCGCTGATTGAACTGGTGCATCAGCGCCTGATAGCGCAGGTTGTAGCGCCCGATTTTATCGATCTGGCCGGCAAACAATCGTTCCTGGGGTTTGTTCAGCTTGATAAAGTGATTGAGAAAGGTTTCCTTCAGGCTGGCTGGCTCACCGGTATCCAGTCGAGTTCCGTGGTAGGTTAACAGACCGTTTTGTTCCGTGACGGAAGCCACTTCCAGCTCCCAGTCTTCATGGCTGCTGATGGTATCACCCGGATTGAACATCACCCGGGTAACAGGCGCGTCTTCCTTGGCATACATACGGTTTTCACCGCAGGCAGGAAATAGCATGGTCACCATACGCACATCGATAGCGACGATGGCGCCCAGTCCAAGATCGGTTTCTGTATCACTAATCCAACGTTGGCCGAGGGAAAAAGGCATTCAATTCTCCAAGCTGAAGAGGGGGAATAAAAAAGGGGGCGCTATCTTACCCCAAGCCCACAGAGGGCGCATCCGCCAAAGCGGTCTTGATGAAACAAGCCATAAGAATAGAAGTGGTAAAGACATCTATATAGGCAGAAAAGGGGTAAAGAATAACGGATCGTTCAAAACGTGAGCGAACGGCTTTTTTTATCAAAAAAGCCCTTGCGCAAAATCGGGCGGTCCCTATAATGCGCATCCACTGACACGGGGCAACACGCCAACGGTCACAAGGGTTCGAAACGAACGAAACAAAGTTTGCTTCAACGCTTGACGAACAAAACGGAATGCGTAGAATACGCATCCCTGACCTGAAACAAGGTCAACGCTCTTTAACAATATATCAAGCAAACTGTGTGGGCACTCGCAGGTAGTTGAGAAACAAAAAAATATTGTTTTTCAATGTCTTGTCGAAGTGCACTAGAAATAGCAACACTTCAGTAATTCATTGAGCATCAAATCTTTAATTGAAGAGTTTGATCATGGCTC
>NZ_MDKE01000007.1 GCF_001870485.1 Oceanisphaera psychrotolerans
ACCAGCGACATACGGATTAACAGTCCGCCGTTCTACCGACTGAACTAAGGGGGAAGAGGCATTGCTTGAATGCGAGGCGCATGTTAATGGCTGCCCCTGAGGCTGTCAACACTCAAAGCGACTTTCCCAGTGAAATCAGCCTGTTTGGCCTAAGAGTATGCAGAAACGGGTGAATTCTGCATCACCTGCTCGTTCACGGGGAATCGAATGACACTTTTTTACCCGAAGTCGAATCTCGGCACGTGGTGTCACGAAGAAAACGAGAAGAAGGGATCTCGTTCCCGTTGTGGTGGCCGAGTTCGGCAACCGTCTGTCTGCACATCCGGTTTGTCTCCGGGCCTTTCTCTGGCATGCCCCGATTCGCCGCCTGTCTCGGTCGGGGCCACTGGGGGCAGGGCGCACTCCGGTGGCCGTTCGACGAACACAAACGTCTTTCATCTATATGTCATCCTTTATATGTCATCCTTCGCTTATGATTCTTTCTACCGTTATTGATCGCAGCGTAATGAAGGACACCCATTATGAAGCACTATGTATATACAATTACCCAATGGTGGAGCAACTGCTCTATTGGTGTAAATTGTGTTTACCTGGTGCATATTATTCCGATAAAAACGCCGTGAAATCCACGGGGCGGTTTTTGGCTTTTTTCAAGGAGGCCGTGCCAAGCAGGAGCAGCATGTACCATCGGTAGAGTTTTATTTCTAGGTGGTGGTTTTTTTATCTGTTTTAGGTTTTTTTGTGGTTTTTTGTGTCGGGTTTTCATTCTTTGGTAGTGGCTATATTTTTTTTGTATTTTTAGTGGAAAATTAAAACAAGTTAATTTATTTGTCATAAAAATAAGCCTATAGTGATTCTCATGTTTTCCGTTTTAGCCGATGATCGGGAAAGTAGAGTGTCTTTGACGGGATATTAATTTCATGTAGAGCAATGAAGTTATTTGCTGTTTAGGCCTGGCGTACGCCGGGTCTTCAATGGCAGGAAAATAAAAAACAAAGGAGTGATTCGATGGCGGATAAAAAAATTGCACTGGTTACCGGGGCCGCAGGTGGTATCGGTACCGAAGTGTGTCGTTTGTTCTTGAATAATGGATACAAGGTAGTCGCAACACACCGGCCTGGCAAAGAGCAACAGGCGGCCAGCTGGTTGCGGGAAGAAAATCTGGATGGTGCCGATATTCAGCTGCTGGCACTGGATGTCAGTGATCACAAGGCGGTTTCCGAAGTGCTGGCCGAGGCGCTGCGCGAGCTGGGCAGCATCGACGTGCTGGTGAATAACGCCGGTATTACCCGTGACGCCACTTTCAAGAAAATGTCCTGGGAGCAGTGGCAGCAAGTCATGGATACCAACCTCAACAGTCTGTTTAGCGTGACTCAGCCCATCTTTAATAAGATGTGCGAGCAAGGCAGCGGCCGTATTATTAATATTTCTTCGGTTAACGGGCTGAAGGGGCAATACGGTCAGGTAAACTATTCGGCTGCTAAGGCCGGTATGATTGGTTTTACCAAGGCGCTGGCTGCAGAAGGTGCTCGTTTTGGTGTTTGTGTTAACGCCGTGGCTCCTGGTTATACCGCCACTCCCATGGTGACCGCCATTCGAGAAGACGTACTGGATTCCATTAAAGCGACCATCCCCATGAAACGGCTGGCGACCACCGAAGAAGTGGCGGGTGCTGTTTTATATCTGGCGGGCGAGCATGGCGGCTATGTGACGGGAGAAACCTTGTCGGTCAACGGCGGCCTGTACATGCAATAAATACAAGACTCAATAATTTGTCATCTATAGAGTGAATATAATTTATGTCTGAATCTGTATACATTGTTGCGGCAAAGCGTACGCCTATTGGCAGTTTCTGTGGCGCACTGAAAACGGTTCCTGCGGCCGAACTGGCCGGTATTGCCATTAAGGGTGCACTGGCCCAGGCGGGACTGGCGGCCGAGCATGTGAATGAAGTGATTGTCGGCAACGTGATCAGCGCCGGCCAGGGGATGGGCATTGGCCGTCAGGCGGCCCTGGCTGCCGGTATTCCGGTGGGTGTTCCGGCGTACAGCCTGAACATGGTCTGCGGCAGCGGCATGAAGACGCTGATGGATGCCTGTGCCCACATCAAGGCCGGCGATGCCGAAGTGGTGGTGGCCGCCGGTTGCGAAAACATGTCACAAATTCCTTTCGTGGTGAAAGGGGATCTGCGTAACGGTCACAAAATGGGTGACATGGCGCTGAGCGATCTGCTGATCAACGATGGTCTGACTGACGTCTTCAACAAGTATCACATGGGTGTGACCGCCGAAAATGTGGTGGCCCAGGAAAACATCAGCCGCGAGCAGCAGGATGATCTGGCCGCAGCCAGCCAGGCCAAGGCCGTGGCGGCGATTGAAGCCGGTCACTTCAAGGCCGAAATCACGCCGGTAGAGGTGAAAACCCGCAAGGAAACCCTGACCGTCGATACCGACGAGTATCCCAAGGCCGGCACCACTGCCGAGAAACTGGCTGGCTTGCGCCCTGCCTTCAAGTCCGATGGTTCCGTCACTGCCGGCAACGCTTCCGGCATCAACGACGGCGGCAGCGCCATCATCGTGGCCAGCAAGTCGGCTGTCGAAAAGTATGGCCTGACGCCGCTGGCGGAAGTGGTCAGCTACGGTCAGGGCGGCGTTAACCCCGAAATCATGGGGTTGGGCCCGGTACCGGCCATCGAGCAGGCGTTGACCCGTGCCGGTCTCAGCCTGGCACAGATGGAGCGACTGGAATTGAACGAGGCCTTTGCTGGTCAGGCACTGGGTGTGGTCAGACAATTGTCCGGCCAGCATGACGTCGCCGAACAGGCATTGCTGGATAAAACCAATATCAACGGCGGCGCCATCGCCCTGGGTCACCCCCTGGGTGCCTCCGGCAACCGTATTCTGGTGACCCTGCTGTATGAACTGCAACGCAGCAACAGCTCGCTGGGGCTGGCCTCACTGTGCGTGGGTGGCGGCATGGGCACGGCAGTCGTGCTGAAACGAGTGTAATGAATCTAGTAATTAACGGCTTTTATTAAGGAACAGGCTATGTACACGGATATCTTCAAGAACTTTAGCGAGCAAACTGAAAAAACATTCGGTCCCATGATGAAATATAATCAGCTGGTGGCCGACAACTTCACTGCACTGACCAATCTGCAACTGGACGCGGCGCGTCAGTATGCGGACATCGGTCTGGCGCAACTGCAGGCTGGCAGTCAGGTGAAAGATGTACAGAGTCTGGTGAGCAGTGGCGCCAAGCAACTGGAAACCATGACCCGTGTCAGCCAGCAGATGATGGAAGACGGCAAGAAGCTGGCCGATCTGGCGCAGGAATTCAAGTCCGGTCTCGAAGCCCTGGCTGCAGATGCACAGAAAAAATAAGGTCTGTTAAGGGTTAACCCTTCAGCTACCGCATATTGCAGGGAAGGGGCTTGGCGGCTCCTTCCCGTTGTCGTTGCTGTTGGGGCACAAACTCTATCAGGGAGGGACAATGCAGCAAGATATGTTTAACGGTACCGACCCCATGCATCAGTTTTTCCAGTGGAATGAAACCATGTGGTCAGAGATGCAACGGTCCAGACTGGGGGACAACCCGGTCAGCCAGGCGTTGTCAGACGTCAACGCCGAGGATCTGAAAGTCTTTTACCAGGCGGTATCAACCAATCCGATGCGGCTGCTCGATATGCAGATGCAATGGTGGCAAGGGCAACTGGCCATCTGTCAGAACAGCATGATAAAAACCCTGGATAACAGCACCGAAAGTCTGGTGGCTGATCCTCCCGGTGATCGTCGCTTCAAACATCAATCATGGAAAGACGATCCTCATTTTGATTTTATGCGGCAGTCTTATCTGCACTTCGCCAAATCGCTGGCCGATATGCTGGAGGTGATAGAGGGGGTGCCCGAGTCGGTTCGCCAACGGTTGAGTTTTACCTTTCGCCAGACCATCAATGCACTTGCACCGACGAATTTCATCTGGAGTAACCCCGAGCTATTGCAACGGACCCTGCAAGAAAAGGGAGCCAATCTGGTCAAGGGTGTCGAACTGTTTCAGGAAGACCTGGCTGCCAGTGCCGATCTGCTGAAAATCCGCATGACCCGTCAGGCAGCCTTTACCCTGGGTAAGGACCTGGCCACGACGCCGGGTGAAGTGGTATTCAGAAACGATATTTTCGAGCTGATCCAGTATACGGCCAGCACCGAAACCGTGCATCAGACGCCCTTGCTGGTGATCCCGCCCTTCATCAACAAGTTCTATATTCTGGATCTGAAAGAACAGAATTCGCTGGTGAGCTGGTTGCGTGATCAAGGACACACCGTCTTTATCATGTCCTGGCGGAACCCGAGTAAAGCGCAGGCCAGTACCGGTTTTCAGGATCTGATCCACTCCGGTACCATGGAGGCCATTCGCGTCATCGAGCAAATCACCGCCGAGAAAGAAGTTAACGCCATCGGCTACTGTATCGGTGGTACCCTGCTGGCTTCTACCATGGCCTTGTACGCCGCACGGCGTATGAAGCCACGAGTCAAGAGTGCGACCTTTCTGACGACCCTGCTGGATTTTACCCAGCCCGGCGAAGTGGGGGTCTTTATCAACGATCCCGTGGTCAGTGCCATCGAGCAGATGAGCGAGGCCCAGGGGTTCTTCGATGGTCGACAGATGGCGGTGACCTTCAGCCTGCTGCGAGAGAACAGCCTGTACTGGAACTATTACATCGATAATTACCTCAAGGGCGAGGAACCATCCGATTTCGATATTCTGTACTGGAATAGCGACAGCACCAATCTGAGTGCCACCTGTGCCAGCTTCCTGCTGCGCGAGTTGTATCTCAATAATCGCCTGAGCCAGCCCGGTCAGGTCAAGGTAGGCAATTTCGGCATCGATCTGGGCAAGGTCAAGACGCCAAGCTACTTCCTGTCCACCAAGGAAGACCATATCGCCCTGTGGGATGCGACCTTCAGCGGCTCTCGTCTGCTTGGGGCGGATACCACTCTGGTACTGGGTGAATCCGGTCATGTGGCCGGTGTGGTCAATCCACCGCACAAGAACAAGTACGGTTACTGGCTGAGTGATGCGGACTATGATAACGCCGAGCAGTGGCTGGCTTCGGCCAAGCGCGAAGCGGGTTCCTGGTGGACCCACTGGCAACAATGGGTCAGTCCTTATCTTGGTGACAAAACGGTTCCGGCCCGCGCCCCGGGCAGCGATGCATTCCCGAGCCTGATGCCGGCCCCGGGTCAGTACGTGCAGCAAACGCTGCCGGTCGAGGAATAAGACGGCAGGCCGCGTCCGGGGACAACGCCTTCGGTGATACCTTACCGACGGGATGGGCGCGAGCTCATCCCGTTGTGCGTTAAACTACCTGCTATCTCGGCGGCCACCGGCTTTTTGGGTGGCAAAACCGCTTATTCCTGTTCTGGCTATTGAGCAGCGGGCGGAGATCATGGATCATGGCTGTTTGATTATGCCATCCCCACACTCGAGGTGTATGAATGAGTCAGGCGGACCATCGTCCCAGCAATTTTATTCGCCAAATCATCGATGAAGATTTGGCCAGTGGCAAACATCGGTCGGTACAGACCCGTTTTCCTCCGGAACCCAACGGTTATTTGCATATCGGTCATGCCAAGTCCATCTGTCTGAATTTCGGTATCGCACAGGATTACCAGGGGCAGTGCAACCTGCGCTTCGATGACACCAACCCGGAAAAAGAAAGCGTCGAATACGTTGAGTCTATCCAGCGTGATGTGCGTTGGCTTGGATTTGAATGGAGTGGCGATATCCGCTATTCCTCCAACTATTTCGATCAGTTGTACGGCTATGCCGTCGAGTTGATCGAAAAAGGCCTGGCTTATGTCGACGAACTGACCCCGGAGCAGATACGGGAGTATCGTGGTACCCTGACATCGCCGGGCCGCCGCAGCCCCTACCGGGACCGCTCGATAGAAGAAAACCTGAGCCTGTTTACCCGTATGCGTAACGGCGAATTTGCGGAAGGCACGGCCTGTCTGCGGGCGAAGATCGACATGGCGTCTCCCTTCATGGTGCTGCGTGATCCCGTGTTGTACCGGGTGCGTTTTGTGCATCACCATCAGACCGGGGACAAGTGGTGCATCTATCCGATGTATGACTTCACCCACTGCATTTCGGATGCCATCGAAGGCATCAGTCACTCGCTGTGTACTCTGGAGTTTCAGGATAACCGCCGCCTGTACGACTGGGTGCTGGACAACATCAGCATCGACTGTCATCCGCGTCAGTACGAGTTTTCCCGACTCAACCTGGAGTACACGGTGATGTCCAAGCGCAAGCTGAATCAGCTGGTGACCGAGGGTCATGTCGAGGGCTGGGATGATCCGCGCATGCCGACCATCTCCGGTTTGCGTCGTCGTGGCTATACCCCGGCCTCGATCCGCGAGTTCTGCCTGCGCATCGGTGTAACCAAGCAGGATAACACCGTGGAAATGGGCATGCTGGAAGCCTGTATCCGCGATGATCTGAACGAGAATGCACCGCGAGCCATGGCAGTACTGCGGCCGGTACGGGTGGTGATTGAAAATCTGGCGGCAGAGCATGAAGAAATTCTGACTGCCCCCAATCATCCCAGCAAACCGGAAATGGGTTCTCGCGAGCTGCCCTTTACCCGCGAAATCTATATCGACGAAGCGGATTTCCGGGAAGAAGCCAACAAGAAGTACAAACGACTGGTGCTGGGCAAGGAAGTCCGTTTGCGTAACGCCTATGTGATCAAGGCCGAGCGAGTGGAAAAGGACGATGAAGGTAATATCGTCACTGTCTTCTGCAGCTACGATCCCGATACCCTGGGCAAGGATCCGGCCGACGGTCGCAAGGTCAAGGGCGTGATCCACTGGGTGTCCGCCCAGTACGGTGTGCCTGCCGAGGTGCGTCTTTACGATCGGCTGTTCAGTGTACCCAACCCGGGCGCGGCCGAATCCTTTGAGCAGGCATTGAACCCGGCCTCGCTGCAGGTGCTCGGTGGTGCCGTGGTCGAGCCGTCATTGCTTAAGGCTACGTCGGAGCATGCGTTCCAGTTTGAGCGGGAAGGTTACTTCTGCCGGGACAGCAAGGAAGAAGGCATGGTGTTTAACCTGACGGTGGCACTGCGTGATTCCTGGGGCAAGGAAGAGGGTTAATCCCCTTTCCATGGCCCACAAAAAAGCCGCAGTCATACTGCGGCTTTTTTAATGCTGGCTGGTGCCCGGGCTTAGTCTTCGTCGTTATGATGACACTGATCGTTGTTGCAGTGGCCATATAAATACAGGCTGTGGTTGGTCAGCTTTATATTGTAGTGGGCGGCGATGTCCCGCTGACGCTGTTCGATCATTTCATCGTGAAACTCGATCACCTTGCCACAATCGAGGCACACCAGATGATCATGATGTTCCTGAGTCGCCAGTTCAAATACGGATTTTCCGCCTTCAAAGTGGTGGCGGGCGACAATACCGGCATCATCGAACTGGTTCAGCACTCGATAAACCGTGGCCAGACCAATCTCTTCACCCTGTTCGATCAGTAGCTTATACAGATCTTCCGCACTGACATGCTGGGTTTCGGGTTGCTGCAGCAACTCAAGGATCTTCACTCGTGGAAGCGTCACTTTGAGCCCTGCTTTTTTCAGTGCTTGATTGTTGTCAGCCATAAAAATAAAGGTTCGCATTTCGTTTGGTTATTGCTTTTATTGTGCTTGTTCCCGGCGGCAAAGGCAACCGCAATCTGGTTTTGTCCGGATACGCCATGATCTCGGCCAGGAAGTCTGCCTATTTCTGTTCATCTTTGTTAGTATCCGGCCATACACACTGGTCGGATGAGCGTGATGAGGCTGATATTTTCCCGTCCCCGGTTACTGAAAACACTCCTTAACTGCTGGCCGCCCTTTTGGGGCGCCGGTATCCGCATCGAACAGCTCAGCAGTGATTACAGTTACTGCCGGGTAGGGCTGGCACTGCGTTGGTGGAATAAAAATGCCAACGGTAGCCAATATGGCGGTAGCCTGTTTTCGATGACCGATCCTGTCTTTTCGATACTGCTGATGGCGCGACTGGGGCCTGACTACCATGTGTGGGACAGGGCCGGCAGCATTACCTTTCTCAAACCCGGCAGAGTTCGGGTCTATGCTGATGTTCATTTGAGTCGAGAGCGGCTGGATGACATACTCGTGGCGACGGAGGGCGGTGATAAATATTTCCCGCATTTCCGACTCAATATCCTTGATGAGCAGGGGAATTTGGTCGCCGAAGTCGAGCGCACCGTCTATGTGCGCAAAAAACAAACAAATGAATGACATATCAGGGCCTTAAGCAAATTTTCCTACTGTCATGAGCGATAAAATAATTTGCGGTAAGCAGGGAACTTCGTCCATACTTAGCTTGCCTAAGTGGTCTTTTTGACTCCCATAGAAACAAGGAGCTAGTAATGCGTAATAAAATGATGTTGGTTGGTGGTGTTGTTGGTACTCTGCTGCTGGCAGGCTGTAGCTCTACCGATGCACTGGAAACCAAACTGGACAGCCTGGCGCAAGACGTACAAGCCGTTCAGCAAGGCCAGCAAATGAACTCTGCCAAGATCGATCGTCTGGCTGCCGACGTTGCCGAAGCTCGCGCTTCTGCCGACCGCGCCAACTCTCGTCTGGACCAGATGGGCCGTTACACCAAGTAATTTGGTGGTACGGAAAAAAAAGCCTGGCTCATGCCAGGCTTTTTTATGTCTGTCATCCGGTGAAATGACTCAGCGGAGTTGTCCCACCAGTTGTGGCATGCCTTGCTGGTTCTGGATCACCTGCTCAATCAGCTGGCGGTCGGCGCCCTGCTCCAGCAGTGGCATCAGCGCCGTCATGTCCAGCGGGCGGTTATCGGCCAGGCCTTCCGGGGTCAGCGGCTCGTGCGCTTCAACAAAGGTCTGACCGTATTGGTCGGTGCTGACCTTGAGTGCCTGGTTGACGATCTGCACCGGGGTACCGCTGTCGACCTGGGCAAACAGCCATTCCACATGCTCAGGATACATACGAATACAACCGGCACTGGCACGCAGGCCCACGTCCAGCGGATCGTTGGTACCGTGGATCAGGTATTCACCGCTGCCATAGGCCAGGCGCATGGCATATTCGCCGAGCGGATTGTCCGGGCCTGCTGGCACGACCGCGGGTAGCGGCAGCCCTTTGGCTGCATATTCGCGCCGGGTGGTGGCCGTGGGCGTCCAGGTCGGATTTTTACGCATCTGGCTGATACGCGTGATCATTTCCGGGGTCGCCCGGCCTACGCGTCCGATGCCGATGGGGAACACATAGACTTCACCATTTTGCTCGGGGTAATAGTAGAGTCTCAGTTCCGCCAGGTTGATGACGATGCCCTGGGTTTGTGCACGGGGCAGTAGCAGCTGATTGGGGATAACAACGGATTGTCCCGGTTGCAGCAGGAACAAATCCTGATCCGGGTTGGCGGCCAGCAGCAAAATCGGGCTGACGCCGTAATAACGGGCCAGACTGGCCAAGGTATCTCCTTCCTGGGCGGTGTGGAGCAAGATCTGTCCCACCGGCTGCCCTTTGTCTTCAGGCAGCGGAAGCGGTTTGATGTTGGCCTGGGCCATGGCGGCCGGCAGCAACAGTATCAACAGTAAAACACTTAACCTTTTCATAGTTGCTCTCGTGAGTTCTATCGGGTTAGCGGATGCCATCGACATGGTATCCGGACACAAAAAAGGGATGCGCCTTCCGCATCCCTGATTAGACCTGAAAAGCGGGATTAAGCTTCCAGCTCTTTCAAGCACATTTCTTCATATACCTGTTTGCACCAGTCTTTTACCCGGCTCTGGGTCAGCTCTGGCTGGCGATCTTCGTCGATGCCCAGACCGATGAAGTGTGCGTCGTCCACCAGGGCGCGAGAGGCTTCAAAGTCGTAGCCTTCGGTCGGCCAGTGACCGACGATGATGGCACCTTTGGGTTCGATGATTTCACGCAGGGTGCCCATGGCATCGAGGAAGTACTCGGCATAGTCTTCCTGATCGCCACAGCCGAACAGGGCCACCAGTTTGTCGTTGAAATCGATACTTTCCAGCTCGGGAAAGAAGTCGTCCCAGTCGGCCTGGGATTCGCCGTAGTACCAGGTGGGGATCCCGAGCAGCAATAAATCAAAACCGGCGATGTCCTCTTTGGTGCTCTTGGCAATATCGTGCACCTCGATGAGATGCTTGCCCAGCTCTTTCTGGATCATCTTTGCCACGGCTTCGGTATTGCCGGTATCACTTCCAAAAAACAGACCTACACTTGCCATAATAATGCTGTACCTGTCGAAAATGTGGGTGGTCAGGCCGCCGGACCTAATTAGGATCCTGCAGCTCAAGCTGTTGCAACAGCAGGGCCTGGATCAATTCGGCCCGGCTGAGCTGTTGCTCGGCGGCCAGTAAATTCAATCTGCTCAACAACTGCTCGTCTACTTTGAGTTCGATGCGGCGAAGGCCGCGTTCTCGATCACGCTTAAGCTGATTGCGCTTGTTGAGTTTCAGTTGGGCTTGCCGGGGCAGGGGATTGGTCTTGGGTCTGCCGCGCCGGCGCTCATCGGCGAACAAGTCCAGCGTGGTTCTGTCTGCATCTTGCTTGGCCATGAATTAACCGACACCGCCCCCTTCCCAGAGCGCTTCGATAACGCCTTTGGTGATAAAGCCGGCACAGCCCAGAAACAACACCAGCCAGACGATGTAACGACCAAATTTGGGCACATTGCCTCTTTTGAGTACATCCTGAATGGCCAGTCCGATCAACAGGAAGATGGCCACGAAAAACAGCTTGAGACCGAGGCTTTCCAGTAGCTCGATTTGTTCCAATGACATCATGTTGTCCGACCGTTGAAATTGGGCGCCACTATATCACAAAGGATTTAAGCCTGTTAACTGACCTCGGTCAGGAAATCCTGCACCAGACGGTTGAACAGCTGGGGTTTTTCCGCATGCAGCCAGTGGCCTGTACCCGGTATCACCTTGGCCCGGGCATTGGGGAACTGTCGTGCCACCTCGGGTTGATGTTCGGGTAGCAGATAGTCGGAGTCACCGCCCTTGATGAAGAGCACGGGACCCTCGTAAGGCTGGCTGACGCCGGGCCAGTTCATGATGCCTTGATAGTGGTCGAACAACACCGGCAGGTTGAAGCGCCAGGGATCGGTGCTGTTGGGGACAAAGGACTTCAGCAGGAACTGACGCACCCCGGCGATGTTCACATAGCGGCTCAGCACTTCGTCGGCGGTTTTCCGGTCCCGGCAACCGGCTGCGGCGACGGCTTTCAGTCCTTGAAAGACGCCATCGTGGCGCGCCTGGGTATAGCCGACCGGGGCGATGTCGGCGACGACCAGGCCATGGATGCTGGCGGGGGCAAGGCCGGCGGTCATCATGGCCATTTTCCCCCCCATGGAGTGGCCGATCAGCACAGGCTTGTCCAGCTGCAATTGTTCGATCAGCTGCAGGATGTCCCGGGCCATGTCGTGATAGCTCATGTGCTCACTGCGTGGTGACAGGCCATGGTTGCGCACGTCCACGGCGATCACATCGAAGTGCTCGGACAGCGGCTTGCTCAGTCCGTTCAGGTTATCCAGACTGCCGAACAGACCGTGGATCACGATCACCGGCCGACCTTGACCCTGACGGCGAAAATTCAGTTGCATGTTCATTTCCAGACGAGGAACCAGAGGCGATATTGTTGCCTGCCCATGCCACCGGTGCAACCCGCTTGGGCACATCGCCCGCTCCATGTATAATCAGGCTCCGTCATTGGGAGTGGACATGCCAGAAAACATGATGAAAACCATAGAGGTAGATGAAGATCTTTATCGTTATATTGCCAGCAATACCCGGCATATCGGTGAAAGTGCCTCGGATATTTTGCGGCGCCTGCTGAAACTGGACTCGATACAGGCGACCGATCAGGCGTCGGCGCCTGCCGTTGTGGCGGAGCCGGAGCCGGGCCGGGGTGTGGTACAGATGCTCAACGGTGACGAGCTGACGGCACAGGAGTCGGCCATCGACCGCTTTATGCATATTCTGTCGGTGCTGTATCGCGAGAACCCGGCGGCCTTTGCTCAGGCCAGCGATATCAAGGGACGCAAGCGTATTTATTTTGCCGACGACGAAGCGGCTTTGCTGGCCAGTGGCAATACCACCAAGCCGAAAGCCATCGAAGGCAGCCCCTACTGGGTCATTACCAATACCAATACCGGTCGCAAGCGCAATATCGTGGCTCAGCTGATGGCGGCCATGGGCTATTCCCACAGCCTGATCGAGCGGGTGTGTCACAGTATCTAATGCAGTAAAAAGGACGAATGTTATGAGCGCAGATCCCCGCGCCGGGATGCCGGCCAGTGCCGCCGATCTGGTCAATATTCCGCGGCTGATGGCCGCCTATTATCAACGGCAGCCCGACGTCGACCAGGCGGCGCAGCGCGTCGCCTTCGGGACCTCAGGCCATCGCGGTTGTGCCCTGGATACCAGCTTCAATGAGCGGCATATTCACGCCATCTGTCAGGCCGTTGCCGAGTATCGTCGCCAGCAGGGGCTGAGTGGTCCCTTGTTTCTGGGCATGGATACGCATGCTCTGTCGGAGGCGGCCTGGGGGTCGGCACTGGAAGTGCTGGTTGCCAACGGGGTTGACGTATGCATTCAGCCGGGGCCCGGTTATACGCCGACACCGGTGATATCTCATGCCATTCTCAACCACAACCGCGCTCATCCCGAAAGCCTGGCCGACGGCATCGTGATCACGCCATCTCATAATCCTCCCCGCGATGGGGGCATCAAATACAACGGCCCCGACGGAGGCCCTGCCTCAAGCGAGGCCACCGGATGGATCCAGGACAGAGCCAATGAACTGATCGCCACCGGCGGCGATATCCGCACCGTGCCGCTGGCCCGCGCATTGGAACAGGCGACGCCCCTTGATTACATCGGTGCCTATGTCGCCGAGTTGGGGGAGGTGGTGAACATGGCTGCCATTCGCGACGCGGGCATTCGCATCGGTATCGATCCGCTGGGCGGCGCCGGTCTGGCATACTGGCCCCATATCGCCGAGCGTTACGGCCTCGACATCACGGTGGTGAATCCGAGCCAGGAGCCGACCTTTTCCTTCATGACTCTGGATCACGACGGCCAGATCCGTATGGATTGCTCCAGCCCTTACAGCATGGCCAATCTGCTGGCGATGAAGGATGACTTCGATATCGCCTGCGGCAATGATCCCGATTACGACCGTCATGGCATTGTCGATACGGACGGCCTGATGAATCCCAACCACTATCTGGCGGTGTGCATTCATTATCTGTTTACCCATCGACCGGCGTGGCCATCCCATCTGGCGGTGGGCAAGACCCTGGTGTCTTCATCGATGATCGATCGGGTGGCAGACCAGCTGGGGCGTCCCCTGATGGAAGTCCCGGTGGGCTTCAAGTGGTACGTCAAGGATTTGATCGACGGCCGGCTGGGCTTCGTCGGTGAAGAAAGTGCCGGTGCCTCCTTCCTGCGCATGAACGGGGAGCTGTGGAGCACCGACAAAGACGGATTCATTCCTTCGTTGCTGGCGGCGGAAATCCTGGCGGTGACCGGGCTGACGCCTCATCGCTATTATCAGAAACTGGCGGCCGAGCTGGGTCAGCCGGTGTACCGCCGGGTCGATGCCCCCGCCACCCTGGCTCAGAAGCAGGTGTTGGCGAAGCTGGACGCGGCCGACATCGATGCCGATACCCTGGCCGGAGACCCGATCATCGCCCGCTTGACCCGGGCGCCGGGTAACGGAGCCGACATCGGCGGACTCAAGGTGGTAACCGAGCAGGGCTGGTTTGCGGCCCGGCCCAGCGGCACCGAACAAGTCTACAAAATCTATGCCGAAAGCTTCAGGGGAGAGGCTCATCTCGAGACCCTGATCCGGGAAGCCCAGGCGCTGGTCGGCGCCACCTTTACCAAGGCCGGCGTGTAATCCATGGCGGGCACTGCGGTGCCCGCCTGTCCTTAATCCTCGTTTCCTTCCTTTCTTCCTCCCATAGCCGGCTTTTTCGCCGGGCATGAGCTTCTTTGTGCCGATATTGTTTCTGCAGTGACAGATGCATAATCATACGGAGAAAGTGGCAATAACCGCATGAAATAGCATCATGGTCACTTGCTTTAAGCACAGCGGCCGATAGGCATCACCGGCGTTCGGCGTCCTGGGAATGCTCTGCCGGTGCCACTGCTAGACATTACTGCTGAAATCATGTTTTATCACCATGTGATATTTTGTTTTTATTGGTGTTACTGGAGGTAAATGTGAACGGAAGCCGACTCGATGATTTTTTAACCCTTAGCAGATCACATCCCTGGGAGCTTGCCCCCTTCAGTGAATCTCTACCCGATGGTGGTCAGGTTCAGGTGTGGGATACCGGGGTATTGTGTATTGAGCCAGTGGCGCCGGCAGGCAGAGACCTGGTGTTGTCCTGCGGCATACACGGTAATGAAACCGCGCCGATCGAACTGTGCGCGCGCTTGCTGAATGCCATTTTAAGCGGTCGTTTGCCTTGTCGTCAGCGGCTCCTGTTCATCTTCGGCAATCCGGCGGCGATGAATCTTGGCGCGCGCGAAGTGGAAGAAAACCTCAATCGGCTGTTTTCCGGTGCCCATGCCCGAGGCGATAAAACGAACAAAGAACGGCAACGGGCGGCCCGGCTGGAACAATATGTCGAGCGCTTCTACCGGAGCCGGGAAGGAACCGAACGGCTGCATTACGATCTGCATACCGCCATTCGGCCGTCGGCGTACGAAAAGTTCGCCATCTACCCCTTCACCCATGGTGCACCCTATAGTCGCAACCAGCTGGCCTTTCTGTGTCGTGCCGGGGTAGACACCATACTGCTGGCCCATGGTCCCACCACCACCTTCAGTTATTTCAGTGCTCATGTCTTTGGTGCCCATGCCTTCACCGTGGAGCTGGGCAAGGTCATGCCCTTTGGCCAGAACGATGCCAGCCGCTTCGCGGCCATGGAGCGTAACCTGGAGCAACTGATCGGCGAGCCGGACTGGCAACCGGCCCCCGTCGACATCAAACAGATACGGGTATTCAGGGTATGTCAGGAAATAGTCAAACAAAGTGAACAGTTCTGTTTTCATTTTTCCGAGAAAGTCGCCAACTTTCACGCCTTCCCGCCCGGGACGCTATTGGCGGAAGACGGTGAACGGCAATGGTTTGCTCATGAGCAGGAAGAGGCGGTGGTCTTCCCCAATGTCAGGGTGGCCAATCAGCAGCGGGCCGCGCTGATGGTGATGGCAACCGAGCTTCCTCCCGAAATGCTGGCTTGAACCGACGATGGGCAGTGATGAATACAAGAGCTTACGAGTAATTTGTGATTTTTATTGTGAACAATATGTAGATCTTTGGTGTTGGTTTGTGTAATTATTTTTGTGCTTTTAATGGCAGAAAAATCCACGCACCGATGTCGTTCAAATCAATAAAAATCAGGACGTCACACTTCAAGCATGTGAGGGAATCACGAATATGAAGCAACTCAGTAAGCGTATTTTTACCGTCTCTGCCCTGGCGCTGGCCGTCTCCGCCGCTCCCCAGCTCAGTGCCGCCACCTGGTCTGATACCTATGTCGGCTATCGTTACGGCTCCGAGTTCACCGAGCCGGGTAATTCCAATGATGTAGAAAAACACATCCTGCAGCTGACTCATGCCAGCGGCTATGCCTACGGGCAGAACTTCTTCAACCTGGATATTCTACAGTCCGACAATATGGACCCGGCCAATGGCGATGTGCGCGGTGAGGGTGATGGTGCAACCGAAGCCTATCTGACCTACCGTCACCAACTGCATCTGGGCAAGGTGCTGGACAAGGATCTGAGCTTCGGCCCGGTCAAGGAAGTGGCGCTGACGGCTGGCTTCGATCTGAACACCAAGAACACCACCTTCGCACCGCGCAAGCAGCTGCTGGTGGTGGGCCCGACCCTGAAGTTCGGGCTGCCCAAGGGCTTTGCCGATCTGAGCGTGCTCTACGCCTATGAACGAAATCACTGTGGTGCGGTTTTCTGCCAGGTTAATGACATCAGCTTTGATCCTTACTACATGATCAGTCTGGCGTGGGGGCTGCCCTTCCAGGCGGGGCCGGTGCCGATGAAGTTCCAGGGTTTTGCCAATTACAACGGCGCCAAGGGTGAAGATTACAGCTTTAACGACACCAAGCCGGAAGTGCTGGCCCGAGCCTCGCTGATGTTTGATGTAGGCCAGCTGGCATTCGACAAGAGTAATACGTTGTGGGCCGGAGTCGGTTACGAATACTGGGATAACAAGTTTGGCAACCACGGCAAGCCGGGTGTTGATACCCGTGCACCGACCTTCCAGATGGAGTGGCATTTCTAAGCCGGTGGCATTTTATATGAACAAAAAAGAGCGCTGGGCGCTCTTTTTTGTTCATGGTGACTTGTTAACCCGACGCTCAGTGGTGGTAGCCTTCGATGTCGGCTGGATGGCCGCTTTGGGGCCGAACGGATAACGGCGGTGGGTAAAAACATAGTGATACAGGCTGGCAAAGGCGACCATGAACAGGCTGCCTGTCAGGGTAGGCACCATGAAGTCCAGCGGTGGCAGATGGGCGCCGGACAGATAAATCAGAATCGGGTTGGCGCCCGCCGGGGGATGCAGGGTGTCGGTCAGTACCATCAGGGTGATGCCGAGACCAAAGCAGGTGGCCAGTCCCAGCATGGGATCGGGGATCAGCTCCAGGCCGAGCACGGCAATACCAGTGGTCAGCAGATGGCCCAGAATGACGTGCTTGGGGCGCGACAGCGGGGCTGAGGGTAACAGCAGCAGCAGTACCAAGGTAGCGCCCAGCGGTGCGCTCAGCACCATGAAATGGGCCCAGCTCTTCAGGTAGCTCAGTAAAATCACGGCGACAAAGGCCGCCAGGCCGGCGAGGGTGGCGTCGCGCAGTCGGTGCTTGAAGTGCATATAACCTCGAGGACAGTAAAAGACGTTGCAGTATGCGGTGTTCAGTCAGCGGGTATAAAGTGTATTCAAAATACATAAAAAAGAAAAGATACGACTGCTATTCTGAAATCATGACTTGGCACCGGAGCCGATATGAGCGAGCATGAGTCACTACGTAAGGCCCTGTCCTGGCTGCTGGAGCATGAGCAGCTGAACCCACAGTTGATCGCGGAGGCAAGCCGGCAGTTTGACCTGTCGCCGGTCGATGAGGAGTTCTTGCGTCGGTATTTTATCGATGAACATCGACAAAAGTCCGACATGAAGTCAAAAAACACCCGAAATGATGATTTAGACAGCAGTTGAATCCCGGGCTATTTACAGGCCCCATCAGTATCAGTATTATTCACGCCGTTCGGAGGGGTGGCAGAGTGGTTGAATGCACCGGTCTTGAAAACCGGCGTGGGTTTATAGCCCACCGTGGGTTCAAATCCCACCTCCTCCGCCACATTGAGAAACGCCGCCAGGTTCTGCCTGGCGGCGTTTTTTGCTTTTTGCTCCGGTACGTTATTTCAGCAAGCCCTTTTCTTGGAAGTATTGGCTTGCGCCAGGGTGCAACGGCGCAGTCAGGCCGACGCTGACCATCTGTTCTTGCTGCAGCAAACCAAACGAGGGATGCAGGCGGGTAAACTGATCGAAATGGTTGAACACTGCGCCGGTCAGGGTATGTATGACCTCATCCGGCACACTGGCGTGAGTGAGCAGATTGGCACCCACGCCAAAGGTGGGGGTTTCTTCATCGTTGCCGCTGTATTGCCCGGCAGGAATGGTGATATGGCGGTAGTAGCCGTGCTCGGCCACCAGTTTATCGATCACCGGACCGCTGACCGACACCAGCCTGGCTTCGCAGGCCATGGTGGCTTCCCGGATGGAACCGTTAGGGTGACCGACCACATAGACAAAGGCATCGATACGGTCGTCACACAACGCCTGACTGTGCTCGGCCGGAGACAGCTCGGATACCTGACTGAAGTCGTCGTAGCTCCAGCCATAGGCCTTGAGCAGGGTATCCAGGGTATCGCGCTGGCCAGAGCCGGCATTGCCGATATTGACTCTCTTGCCCTTGAGATCCTCGAAGCGGCGAATGTTGGTATTCTGCCGGGTCACGATGGTGACCGCTTCACCATGCAAAGAAAAAACGGAACGCAGATCCGAATAGGGTCCCGGTTTGGCGAAGGGACCCTCGCCATGATAGGCCTTGTACTCCAGATCCGACTGAACTATTCCCAGCTCCAGCTCGCCGCGCTGCAATGCGTTGATGTTGTCGGTCGAGCCCCCGGTACTTTCTACCGAGCAGCGTATTCCGTGTTCGGCCCGGCCCTGATTAACCAATCTGCAGATGGCTCCACCCGTTGGATAGTAAACGCCGGTCATGCCGCCGGTGCCCATGGTGATAAAGACCGGCTCGACCGCCAGCGGCGTCGACAGTACGGCAAACAGGCTGACGCCGATGGCGGTGGCAGTGCTACCGAGGACTTTCTTGATCGACATGGTTGTTTCCTTATCCTGACTGTAAACCATCGTTCAGATTTGATTTTGCTGCTAAGTGTTTAAAATATAGCAAAAAATACTTAATTAAGGGAGCGGTTCCGTGGTCGAATACGACAACGCAGACCGGGCTGGCTAGGATATGACCGGGCCGCGGTGGCGGCCCGGAGAGAAGGTTCAGCGATTGTTGATGGCGGCGATCATGCGGTGCAGGGCTTCATCCAGCATGGCTCGGGAGCAGCCGAAGTTGAGCCGGACAAAATCGCTGCCGCCGAACTGGCCACCGGGCGACAGGCCGACCCCGGCCTGCTCGAAAAAGCCGATGGCATCATCCAGTGCCAGCGCACTGATATCAATCCAGGCCAGGTAGGTGGCTTCCGGTGCCAGTACCTTGATGCCGGGCACCTGATTGAGGCGTTCCACCAGCAGATCCCGGTTCTGGCGCAGGTAGGCTATCTGGGCTTCCAGCCAGTCATCCCCGGCCCGATAGGCCGCTTCGGCGGCGACGAAGCCGAGCAGGTTGACGTCGGCCATGATGCCGCGGGCGGTACGGGTAAAGCGGGTGCGCAGCTCGGGGTTGGGGACGATGGCGAAGGAGCAGCAGAGGCCGGCGATATTGAAGGTCTTGCTGGGCGCCATCAGGATCACGCTGCGGCTGGCGGCATCGTCGTCCAGTGCGGCGTAAGGAATATGGGGCTTGCCCTCGTCGAGCAACAGATCGCAGTGAATTTCGTCCGAGCAGACAATCAGGTTATGGCGTTTGGCGATGTCGTTGATGGCGAGCAGCTCGTCACGGGTGTAGATGGTGCCCCCCGGATTATGCGGGTTGCAGAACAGCAGCAGTTCGCTGTCTTTGGCCTGTTGTTCAAGCTGCTCCAGATCCAGCAGCCAGCGACCGTCTTGCTCGACCATCTCTACATAGGCGGCCTTGCGGCCATGAAACCCCGGCGCATGCAGGAAGGGATAATAAATCGGTTTGGGGGTGATCACGGGGCTGCCTGGCTCGCTGAAGGTCTGGCAGGCCAGGTTCAGGGCGGGGACCACGCCGGGCATGTACACCAGCCAGTCGGCTTCGATCTGCCAGCCGTAGCGGTCGGCCATGCGTTGGATGATCAGCTCGGTCAGCTGCGGGCTGGGCCGACTGTAGCCGAAAATACCGTGCTCTACTCGCTCACTCAAGGCCTCGATGACCGCGGGCGGGGCCTGGAATTCGGTATCGGCCACCCACATCGGCAAAATATCGGTGCCTTCGTATTTCAGCCATTTCAAGGCGCGGGTCGGGCGGCGGTCTATCCACTGATCAAAATCAAACATTGGGGTTCCTTGTCAAATACGAGGCCATCAGCATAAGGAAGGCGATTCGGGCTGGCAAGGATCAAGAGGCGGGAAGGCTGCCTTCGTGGTCGCTGTAATGATGCCGGATCATGGTCAGCAGCAGGCTGGCAGCCGGTCCCGGCGGCGTGGCCCGGGGCAGGATCAGATGGGTAAAACGCTTGCGCAGCGCCTGATTGGCCATGGGTAGCTGGGTCAGCAAGCCGCTGTCGATCAGCGGCGCCACTACCTCCAGTGGCAGCCAGGCAAAGCCGATGCCCCGGCGCAACAGCGACAGG
The DNA here is from genome assembly GCF_001870485.1 of Oceanisphaera psychrotolerans. Classification (GTDB taxonomy): domain Bacteria; phylum Pseudomonadota; class Gammaproteobacteria; order Enterobacterales; family Aeromonadaceae; genus Oceanimonas; species Oceanimonas psychrotolerans. The sequence continues at coordinate 20,104 of NZ_MDKE01000007.1, forward strand.
GTATCGTGCAGGTGGTTGATGATCCAGCGTTGCTCGGCCCGTTCCCAGCCCTCTTCCTGTTCGTTGCCATCCGCCAGAATAAGCTCCAGTTCGGGCTCAAGCTCATGGGCGGTGACCTCCTCCAGTTGAGCCAGCGGATGTTCAGGGGCACAGACCGGTACATACACGGTGGTGGCCAGCGGCAGGCTGGTGATGCCCGTAAAGGCGCGACAGGCAAAGACTAGGTCGGCGGCTTGCTTGCTGACCACCGCCTGACAACCGGTGGGCTGAGCTTCGACCAGATGGATACGACACCCCCGGGAGCGGCCGGCAAAATCGGCCAGGGCGTGATAGAGCGGTTGGCGGGGCAGGGATGCCTCCACCACGATACGCAGAATAGGCTCCCAGCCGCTGGCCAGTACATCGGCCAGTAGCTCGAGATCTTTCATGTCCTGGGTGAGCTTGCGTGAACGGCGTAAAAATACCTCGCCTTCCGGCGTCAGATAGGCCTTGCGGCCTTTGACTTCCAGCAGCGCCACCCCCAGTCCTTGCTGCAGCTTGGCCACGGCGTGATTGAGGGACGACTGGCTTTTACTGAGGGTTTCCGCCGCCTGGGCATAGCCACCACTGTCGACCACCGCCTGAAATATTCGCCATTGTTCTACCGTGCTCTTGGGGCGATACATGACTGTTGCCTCATCCTTTTGGCAATGGGGTCAAGCTGTTATGACCCCGCAGTTAACGAACCGGTAAGATTAGTTTTAGACGAAGTTAGGCCGCCTGTCAGCTTATTGGCTGGCGCGGGGACGAATTTTGTCTGGCTGGGCGGCGAGCGACTGGCCGTTGATATGCTGGCTGTCATTTCCCATCAGATACAGATACAGCGGCATGATCTCCCGGGGGGTACGCAGGGTGGCCGGATCTTCGCCGGGATAGGCCCGGGCCCGCATGTCGGTACGGGTCGCCCCCGGGTTGATGCAGTTGAACCGCACCCCGCTATCGTCGAATTCGTCGGCCAGCACTTCCATCATGCCTTCGGTGGCAAATTTGGAAATGGCGTAGCTGCCCCAGTAAGCACGTCCTTGTTTGCCGACGCCGGAGCTGGTGTAGATCACGGATGCGGCAGGGGTGGCTTTCAGTAGTGGCAACAGCGCCTGGGTCATCAGGAACTGGGACTTGAGGTTGATCTGCATCACCTTGTCCCACTCGTCCTCCCCAATCATCTCGAAGGGGCCGAGCACGCCCAGGTGACCGGCGTTGAACAGTACCCCGTCCAGGCGACCAAATTGCTGCTTGATGGTCTCGGCCATGTCCAGATAATGCTGTTTGTTGGCACCTTGCAGGTCCAGCGGGATAATGGCGGGTTCCGGGCTGCCCTGAGCCAGCAGCTCGTCGTAGACCGCTTCCAGTTTTTTCACGGTTTTGCCCAGGAGTATGATGGTGGCGCCGTGAGCACCAAAATGTAACGCCGCCTGTCGGCCAATGCCATCGCCGGCACCGGTGACCAGAATCACCTTGTCGTTGAGTAAGTCGGGGGATGCGTGATAATCGAGCATTTGCCTGTGTTCTCTCAGCAAAAATCAAAGTGGCCCGATCAAACCAGACTCTGGCCGAGGATGCCAGTGCTGAACATAAAAAGTTGGCAGCAAAAGCCCATTGGTGTTCGGTGTGATGGCTTTTACAATGGGTGTCGAATTACGCCTTAAGGAGATGTCATGCTGGAGTTTTTATACGAATACGGCCTCTTTGCCGCCAAGAGCCTGACCTGGGTACTGGCCATCGGTGCCGTGGTGGCACTGGTGGCCGGGGTGGCGACAAAACAGAAGCAGGGGAACGACCGACTGGACGTTGAGGATCTGGGGGCGGCTTTGCGCCTGCAGCAGCAACGGTTGAAGCTGGCCACGGCGGTTGGCGATGGTGAACGCAAGCAACTCAAGCAGCAATTCAAACAGCAGGCCAAGGCCGACAAGAAAGCGGTGGAAAGCGGTGCCCGGCTCTATGTGCTCGATTTCAAGGGCAGCATGGATGCCCATGAGGTGGCCGGTCTCAGCCGGGAAATCACCGGCCTGTTGCAACTGGCCCGGAAAGGCGACGAGGTCTTGCTGCGGCTGGAGTCCGGCGGTGGCGTGGTGCACGGTTATGGCCTGGGAGCCGCCGAGCTGGCTCGGCTCAAGGCGAAGGGGCTGCACCTCACGGTGGCGGTAGACAAGGTGGCGGCCAGCGGTGGCTACATGATGGCCTGCGTTGCCGAGCGGATCATCGCGGCGCCCTTTGCCATCGTCGGTTCCATCGGCGTGGTGGCGCAGTTGCCCAACTTCAATAAATTCCTCAAGAATAAGGACATCGACATCGAGTTGCATACCGCCGGTCAATACAAGCGCACCCTGACCCTGTTCGGCGAGAACGACGACGAAGGCCGCGCCAAGTTCCGCGAGGAACTGGAAGTGATCCATCATCGTTTCAAGGATTTTATTGCCGAGAACCGGCCGGCACTTGCACTGGACAAGGTAGCCACCGGTGAACACTGGCTGGCTACCGACGCCCGTGAGTTGGGCCTGGTGGACGAGCTGATGACCAGCAGCGACTACCTGCTGGCGCAAAGTGCCGACAAGCGGGTGATCCGACTGCATTATCAGCCGAAGCAGAGCCTGAAGGACAAGCTGGGCAAGGCGGTGGAAGCGGGCGTCAGCCGGGCGCTGATGAAGCTGGTGGAAGCGGGGCAACGCCCCTTCGGGTGATTAAATTCGGGGACTGGGGACAATGTCCCCAATCCCCAATCCCAGCCTTTAACTACCGTTGGAAGGGGTAGACCGAGCCCAGTTGCAGGATCTGGGTCAGCTCGTCGAGGGCCGAACGAGACTCCAGCAGCAAGGCCGGGTCACGCAGATCGTTCAGACTCAGGCGGTCGCGGTAATGCCGGTCAACCCACTGGTTGAGACGGCCAAACAGCGCCTCGTTCATCAGGCAGGCGGGATTGGTGGCCGCATGCTCTGCCTCGTTCATCGCGACCCGCAAGCGCAGGCAGGCCGGCCCACCGCCGTTGCGCATGCTCTGCTTCACATCCATGAAATGCACTTCCCGGATCGGGGTGTTCAGGGTCAGCAGCTTGTCCAGATAGGCTTTGACGCTCGGAGTTTCGGCACACTCGGAAGGGGCGATGATCGCCATGTGGCCGGGTCTCAGGGTCACGATCTGGGTGTTGAACAGGTAGCTCTTTACCGCATCCAGCACCGGTACCTCGGTGGTAGGCACTTCGATGAAATGCAGCTCGGTGTCGGGCAGCTTGCGACGGATTTCATCCAGCGCGGCGGCGGTGTCGAGAAAGGCTTCCTGATGATAAAACAGCACATTCTGGTTGCCGACCGCGATCACGTCGTTATGGAAGACGCCCTGATCGATGACATCGGGATTCTGCAGGATAAAGATGGCGGTATCGTCGTTCAGACCGTGCAGTCGGGCCACGGCGCGGGAGGCCTCAAGGGTCTGGCGGGCCGGATAGCGGCGGGGCGCCGGCTGGCTCAAATCGAAGGCGCTGCGGCCATAAACGAACAATTCAACCCCGCTCCGGCCGTAATCGGCGCACAGACGAGTGTGGTTGGCGGCCCCTTCGTCACCGAAATACTCGTTGGCAGGCAGCGCCTGATGGTGACAAAAATAGCGCTCGTCGGCAAAGACCTGGCCGAGGATACGGCCGGTGACTTCATGTTCGATGGAACGATGAAACTTGTTGGTCAGGTTTGCCGGGGTAAAGTGAATGCGGCCGTCCTGGGTATCGGCGCTGGGCGAGACGGTGGCGGCATTGGCGGTCCACATGCTGGACGCGGAGCAACAGGCGGCCAGTAGCACCGGGTCTTCGCGAAAGGCTTTTTCCAGCACCTGGGCATCGCTGCCGGTAAAACCCAGCCGGCGCAGGGTGTTGATGTCGGGGCGCTCCTGGGGCGCCAGTACCCCCTGTACCAGACCCAAATCGGCCAGGGCCTTCATTTTTTGCAGGCCCTGTCTGGCCGCCTGTTTGGGGCTGGAGGCATCCTGAGCATTGCTTTGAGAGGCTACATTGCCGTAAGACAGGCCGGCGTAGTTATGGGTGGGGCCAACCAGACCGTCAAAATTAGCTTCAAACTGTACCATTATATTGTCCTTTTAAATGGTGTTAGGGGCAGAGAAAATGCTGATTGAAGCCATTATATGTGGATTTTTTGGGGAGATGTAACCCAATTTTAACAACAGATTATGCCTTAATCATAACAATGCATAAAAAGCGGTCGAACAGGCAGCTTATTCAAAAAAGCGGTTGATTCCTGCTGGTATGAAGGTGTTAATAAGTAAATATAAATTCATTGAACTTTTTTCCGGCTCTAGCCTGGCAAGTTTGCATTTTACGGCTTTTTAACTTATACAGCCGTCATTACCTTGCCGCCGGACCCCTGAACGGGGGCCAGACCTTAAGGACCTTACGCGCTTTATGAGCAAATCGCTGGTTATCGTGGAATCGCCCGCCAAGGCAAAAACCATCAACAAATATCTGGGTAAGGACTTTATCGTCAAATCCAGTGTCGGCCATGTGCGGGATCTCCCCACCGCCGGCTCCTCTGCCGCCAAGAAAACCGGGGGGAAAAAAGCCGACACCAAGCAGCTGAGCCCGGAAGAAAAGGCCCGGCTCAAACAGCAGAAAGAACAGAAGGCGCTGATCGCCCGTATGGGAGTGGATCCCAACCATGGCTGGAAGGCGAATTATCAGGTGCTGCCGGGTAAAGAGAAGGTGGTCACCGAATTACAGACGCTGGCCGAAAAAGCCGACACCATCTATCTGGCAACGGATTTGGACCGCGAAGGGGAGGCGATAGCCTGGCACCTCAAGGAGCTGATCGGTGGTGACGATGAGCGCTTCAAGCGGGTGGTATTCAACGAAATCACCAAGACCGCCATTCAGGATGCCTTCAGTCGTCCCTCCGATCTGAACCAGAACCGGGTCAATGCCCAGCAGGCCCGTCGTTTTCTGGATCGGGTGGTGGGCTACATGGTTTCGCCCCTGTTGTGGAAAAAGGTCGCTCGTGGCCTGTCTGCCGGTCGGGTGCAGTCGGTTGCGGTACGGCTGCTGGTAGAAAAAGAACGTGAAATCAAGGCGTTCGTGCCGGAAGAGTACTGGGACATTCAGGCCAGCCTGAGCAACGAAGAAAAGCTGGCGCTGTCGATGGCGGTGGCCAAGTACCAGGCAAGGAATTCCGCCCGGTCAACGAAGCCCAGACCATGGCCGCGGTCGATGCGCTCAAGGCGAGCCGTTTCGAAGTGGTCTCGCGGGATGACAAGCCGACCCAGAGCAAGCCACCGGCGCCCTTCATTACCTCTACCCTGCAGCAGGCGGCCAGTACCCGGCTGAGCTTCGGCGTCAAACGTACCATGATGCTGGCCCAGCGACTCTACGAGGCGGGTTACATTACCTACATGCGAACCGACTCCACCAACCTGAGCCAGGAAGCGGTGGCCGGGGTGCGCGAGTTTATTCAGGAGCAATACGGCCCGTCCTATCTGCCCGACGATCCCAATGTCTACAGTGCCAAAGCCAACGCGCAGGAAGCACACGAAGCGATTCGTCCCTCCGACGTGGCGTTGGCCGCCGACCAGCTCGATGGTATGGAAGCGGATGCCAAGCGGCTGTACGACCTGATTTGGCGCCAGTTTGTGGCCTGTCAGATGGTGCCGGCCCAGTATGACAGCAGCACCATTACCGTGCGTGCCGGCGACTACGATCTCAAGGCGCGGGGTCGCATCCTGAAGTTTGCCGGCTGGACCAAGGTACTGACACCCCAGAGCCGAAAGGGCGAAGACACGGTGCTGCCGGCGGTACAGGCGGGCGAAGTGCTGACGCTGGATAAACTCGATCCCAAGCAGCATTTTACCAAGCCGCCGGCGCGCTTTACCGAAGCGGCGCTGGTGCGAGAGTTGGAGAAGCGTGGTATCGGCCGCCCTTCCACCTATGCGTCCATCATTTCCACCATTCAGGACCGGGGCTACGTCAAGGTGGAAAGCCGGCGCTTCTATGCGGAAAAAATGGGTGAGATCGTGGCCGATCGGTTGCAGGAAAGCTTTGCCGAGCTGATGAACTACGACTTTACTGCCCAGATGGAAAGCAAGCTGGATGAAATTGCCGACGGCAGCCTCAACTGGACTCAGGTGCTGGACGCCTTCTATGCGGAGTTCAGCGAAGATCTGGAAAAGGCCGAGATGCCGGCGGAAGAAGGTGGCATGCGTGCCAACGAAATGGTGCTGACCGACATCGACTGCCCCACCTGTGGGCGCAAGATGGGTATCCGTACCGCCAGCACCGGGGTCTTTCTGGGGTGTTCCGGTTATGCACTGCCACCCAAGGAACGCTGCAAGCAGACCATCAACCTGATCCCCGGTGACGAATTCGTGCTGGCCAACGACGAGGAAGCGGAAACCGACGCCCTGCGCGCCAAGCACCGCTGCGGCAAGTGCGGTACCGCCATGGATGCCTATCTGATTGACGACAAGCGCAAGCTGCACGTCTGTGGTCAGAACCCGGACTGTGACGGCTACGAGCTGGAGCAGGGCCAATTCAAGCTGAAAGGCTATGAAGGCCCGGTGATCGACTGTGATCGTTGTGGTGCCGAGATGCAGTTGAAGAACGGCCGCTTCGGTAAGTATATGGCCTGCACCAACGAGGAGTGCAAGAACACCCGCAAGATCCTCAAAAATGGCGAAGTCGCTCCGCCCAAGGAAGATCCGGTGCATCTGCCCGAGTTGCCCTGTACCCAGTCCGATGCCTATTTCGTGTTGCGTGACGGTGCGGCGGGCATCTTCATGGCGGCGAGCAATTTCCCCAAATCGCGGGAAACCCGGGCGCCGCTGGTGGAAGAGCTGGTGCAGTTCAAGGATCGGCTGCCGCCCAAGTTCCTGTACCTTACCGAGGCACCGACCGAGGATCCGGAAGGTAACAAGGCGGTGGTGCGATTCAGTCGCAAGAACAAGGAACAATATGTGATGACCGAGGTCAATAAGAAAGCGACCGGTTGGACGGCTCATTATACTGATGGTAAATGGCAGCAGCGGCAGAAAGGAAAGTAACCGCGATACCAGGCCGGCCAGAATGGCTGGCCTGATCAGATAACCAAGGGTGAAGGTTATCGCAAGGATGTCAATTTAAAGCGGCAAACCCTGCCTATGGAGAGTGAATATGGATATTCATGACATCAGACCGGGTATGATTTGTCATACTTCGGACGGCTCCGGTTATGTACTGGAAGTCGACATCAACAATCAACTGATATTGCTGCAGCGAGAAGATGAAACCATTCCGTTTCAGGTTCATGTCAGTGAACTGCTGGAAGAGGCGGACTGAGCCGCCAGCGGTGTTTAATGTTCCATCAGCACCTGGATGGCGGCCGGTTCTGGCAGGTTTGCCATCTGTTTCAATGTTCCATCAGCATCAGGATAACCGCTAAATCGGGCCGCCATCTGTGTTGCTCCATCGCGACCCTGTTCCCTTGCAACAAGACGCCCTCTGCCTGTAACCGGTATCGTTGTTCAAGCCAGCCATCACTGCCAGCGGGCAGACTGATGCGGCCATCGGCGGCGACGACCCGGTGCCAGGGCAAGGCTGAAGTGTCTTCGGTACGCAAAATGCGGCCGACCAGCCGGGCTCTTCCCGGCAGGCCGGCCAGATCCGCCAGTTGCCCGTAACTGACTACCTGCCCCGGAGGGACCAGGGCAAGCAGGTTCAGCACGTGGCGGTGATGGTCGGGTTTGTTGCTGTTGTTTGGCAAGGGCTCAGGAAAAGGTCCGGGTCAGATCGTTGAGTCCCTGGGAGCGATCCAGCAGTTCTTTGCTGGAGCTTTCCACATGGGCGATTTTGTGCAGGTTGGCCGAGGACGTTTCCGAGATCTGATGGACATTGTGGCTGATTTCTTCTGCTACCAGTTGCTGTTGCTCGGCGGCGGTGGAAATTTGCACGGTCAGGCCGACGATATTGTCAATTTCGGTCACCACTCGAGCCAGGCTGGCGCTGCCGGTTTCGGCCGCATGCACGCATTCCTGGCTGTGCTCCATGTTGGCGTCCATCATGGAGCGCCACCGTGCCAGCGTCTGCTGGATCTGACTGATACTGGTCTGAATCTGTTCGGTGGCACCGTGGGTGCGGGTGGAGAGGGCGCGGACTTCTTCCGCCACCACCGCAAAACCGCGACCGTGTTCGCCGGCGCGAGCCGCTTCGATGGCGGCATTAAGCGCCAGCAGGTTGGTCTGGTCGGCAATGCCCTGGATTTCACTCATCAGGGTGCCGATGCGGTCCGACTCCTGGGTCAGGGCCAGGGTCGCCTCGGCGGCGTGTTCGGCCTCCCGGGCCAGATCGATAATCTTCTGTTTGGTTTGTTCCAGCTGCCCCTGGGTCAGGTGGCACTGGTGCTGGGCCTCTTCCGCATTGCTGGCCGCCTGCTGGGTATTGCGGGTGATTTCGTTGGCGGTAGCCGACATTTCATCGATGGCGGCGGCGATTTGATGGGTATCGCTGTCTTGCTGGCTCAGATCGGCGCGCGCGCCGGTCATGGATTGCATCATGCTGCCCGCCAGCGCCTTGAGCGAATGGGTGGCGTCATCGACCCGGCCCAGTATGGTGCGGGTACGGGCCTGCCACATCTTGAGGTGGTAGTCGGCGATGGAGTGGGGTTCATCCCCGGAATAGATCAGCCGGGAAATACTGTCGTATTCGCGACCCAGTCCCTGGAGATAATGTTGGGTGCCAAACAACGACTTGCGGTAGCAGAGGGTGAACCAGGCTACGGGCAGTAGGCTCCAGAGCAACTGGCTGGTGCCGCCATAGGCAAAGGATCCTGCCAGCAAGGCCACCAGACCGCTTGCCGATAACCAGGGAGTGATCCGTTTCAGCGAGAGGCGAGAGCCGCTGTTGTTCTGTTCCTGTTTCAGTAACTGCCGGTAGGCCTGCGCAGCCCGGTCACGGACGCGATCGTCGAGTCGGGTGCGCACCGACTGGTAGCCGGTGACTTTTCCTTGCTGGTAAATGGGTGTTACATAGGCATCTACCCAGTAATAGCGGCCGTCTTTACAGCGATTCTTTACCGCGCCCCGCCAGGCCTGACCGGCCTTGGCATGTTCCCACAGATCCTGAAAGGCCGCCTTGGGCATATCCGGGTGGCGAACGATATTGTGATTTTTGCCAATCAGTTCTTCGGGTTGATAGCCGGCAACATGACAGAATACATCGTTGGCATAGGTGATAACGCCGCGCAGGTCGGTGGTGGAAACCAGTTGCTCCTGGTCGTTGTAAGTCACTTCCTCATCAATAAGGTGCTGGTTTCTTCTGCTCATCGGTATCCGCTATTTGTTATGGAATGACGGTGGTGTGTGTTCGGGTTATCGGTCCCGGCGCCGCAAACTTTAGTAGCGTCTTTCAAGGCCATCAATATACGGTGATTCTACGTAAAATACAGGCTTTACCTGTATATTATGTAGGGTTATTCGGTTTTCGGTCATCGTCTAGTCGGCGGCCAGCGCAACCCCTTCACGCCGTGGGTCGGCAGCGCCGCTGAGATGGTCCTGATGCAGCATGATGCCGTGCAGGCCGGAGTTGAGTTCGGTCAGGCGGGTACTGAAGCCCTGCTGTTCCAGAGCCGCTTGCAACGCCTGGTTGCGCCCTCCCGGCTCCATTTCCAGTACTCCCCCGCGATGCAGTATATGGGGCTGATGCAGCGCTTCCTGCAGGTTCATGCCCCAGTCGAGCACATTGAGCAGGGTGTGCAGCACATAGCCGATAATGCTGCTGCCCCCGGGTGAGCCGATCACCAGCAGGGGGCGGCCCTGATACAACACTATGGTGGGCGCCATCGACGAGCGAGGGCGCTTGCCTGGTGCCAGTCGATTCGCCACCGGTATGCCTTCCGATGGGGGCTGAAGGAAAAGTCGGTCAGCTCGTTGTTGAGCAGAAAGCCCTGTACCATCAGGCGAGAGCCGAAGCCGTTCTCGATGGTGGAGGTCATGGACAGGGCATTGCCTTCCCGGTCGACGATGCTGAGATGAGACGTGGAAGGAAACTCGGGAGAGCGGTCGGTAGCCTGTTGCCCGAGCGAGGGCAACGGGGTGCCGGCGCTTACCCGGGGTAGCGCACGGGTGGCCTCGGTGATCAGTCGTGCCCGGTCGGCGAGATAGCCGGGGTCGAGCAATTCGTCCACCGGCACCGGGACAAAGTCGCTGTCGGCGGCATAGACATTGCGATCGGCAAAGGCCAGTCGTGAGGCATCGGCAATCAGCCGCCAGCTTTCCGGCGAGTTGGGGCCCGTGGTGGCCAGCTCGACATGGGACAGGATCCCCAGTATCTGTCCCAGCGCCAGGGTGCCGGAGCTGGGCGGTCCCATGCCACAGATCTGATATTGCCGGTAGGGGGCGCAAAGCGGCGCTCGTTCCTTGACCCGGTAGTCGGCCAGGTCGGTCAGACTAAGGTGGCCGGCGGGGGTGGCCTGACGTACCTTGTCGACCATGGCGTTGGCCAGTGCACCCCGATAGAACGACGAGGGGCCTTCGATGCTGAGTCGGGTGAGCATGGCAGCCAGCAGGGGGTTGGTCCTGATGGCGCCGGCCTGTAGCGGCTTTCCGTCATTATCGAAGAAATAGCGGCGGCTGTCCGGATCCCGCGACAGGTATTCCCGATCCTGTGCGATCAGTCGGGCCAGGCGTGGTGATACGATAAAGCCGTCCAGCGCCAGGGAGATGGCCGGGACGAACAGCTCGCGCCAGGGCAGGGTGCCGAAGCGCTGATGCGCCTGCCACATCAGCATGACGGTGCCGGGCGTGCCGACCGAGCGCCCGCCGACCACCGCATCGAAAAAGGCCAGTGGCTGTCCCTCTTCATCGAGAAACAGATCGTCCGGCGTCGTCATGGGGGCGCTTTCCCGCCCATCCAGTGTGGTCAGACGGGCCTGCTGTTGCTGCCAGTACACCAGAAAGGCGCCACCGCCCACCCCGGAGGACTGAGGTTCGACCAGAGTCAGTACCGCCTGGGCCGCCACCATGGCATCAACCGCGCTGCCGCCTTGTTGCAGTATCTGTTGTGCGGCCTTGCTGGCATAGGGATTGGCGGTGACCACCATCGCCTTGTGGGCGGTGACCAGTGGCTTGTCACGCCAGCCGGTGGCGGCTTCCGGTGCCGGCACACCGGACAGGGTGTCGGCCTGAACAGCGGGGACCAGCAGCAGTATCATCAACAGCAGCAAGGACATGGGGCTACTCCATGGAAACAGATGCTGGCAAGCTTAGTCAGTTTCGGGCAGAACGGCCAAGGCGGCGGCTTGTTAAAAAATGCTCAACTCGCTGAAAATTAAAACGAATAAACCAAATGACATAAAAATGACTTGTATTGGCCGTCGGTCCGCCTATAATGCGCAGCCATCGGACGGCAGCAACTGCGGCCCGGTATACCAGATTTAAAGCGGGAATAGCTCAGCTGGTAGAGCACAACCTTGCCAAGGTTGGGGTCGCGAGTTCGAATCTCGTTTCCCGCTCCAAATTCTGCAAAGGCGCGTTAGCAAAGCGGTTATGCAGCGGATTGCAAATCCGTTCAGTCCGGTTCGACTCCGGAACGCGCCTCCATTTTCCAGCTTTATCCCTCGTTATCTACCCCTTGTGTCAAGCCACTCCTCATCGACTCTGATGTACCAGTTACCTTCCCGGTTATGGAAATTCTGTTTTTTATCCTGATGATCACCGAGCCGTCCACCGGTCAACCAGCCCATTTTCTGCTGTGGTTCAAAAGAAGCATCCGGATACGCCAGGCCCCAGTACCCGCGCTCCCCCTGTTCGGATAAAAATTGTTGGCAGCCGGACGGGTAATACAGGCGTCCTTTCAGGATCATGCGTGTTTTTTGTGGCATTATTTTCAGCTGACCGAGCCGTTCACGGATGGTGGGGTGCTGGCTGAGCCGGAGCTGATGGTGGAGCATGTGCTCGACCTTGTGTCGTAGTTTGTCGCGAGGGTTGATGCCACAGCCGTGACCATAGGAGCGCCGGGATCGCTTATCAGGTAGAATTTTACCGCCAGCTCCCAGTGTTCGATACGCTGTGATGCCCGGTCCCAGACGATAAAGTCGAAGGCACCGAGGGTGGTGCCGTCGACCACCTGCTGCCAGTTGTAGGCCAGCAGCTGAAAGCGATGATGATCGAGCAGAAAAAAAGTGCCAGAGCGCTTCGAAATACAGGCCCAGCCTGCGGTAAGTACGACAATGGGCGTGCAGCAGCTCGGGGGCCGCATCAAGCTCGAACAGTCGGGGTTGGTATTCATCGAGTAGCTGCCGATACCAGTCATTATCGGGTGCCTGCTGGCTGACCTGCAACAGGTTGGGGCTGGCGAGCGCCCAGGCCAGATCCCGTACTACCGGATCGCTCAGCCGCGCCAATAAAGAACGAAATGCATGACTCATCAGCGGAACCTTTTGTTTTACAATGGGGCAAACACACGTCATGGAGCCAGTATGAATAATCTGGAACTCGAACAGCTGCTCAACAGGCAGCTCAATGCAGACGCCATCAAGGATTATTGTCCGAATGGCCTGCAAGTGGAAGGTAAAAGCGAGGTTCGCCACGTGGTAACCGGCGTCACCGCTAGCCAGGCGTTGATCGATCATGCGGTGGCCGTGGGCGCAGACGCCGTGCTGGTCCACCATGGTTACTTCTGGAAAGGCGAAAACGAGTGTGTACGCGGCATGAAGCGGCAACGACTCAAGAGCCTGCTCGGCCATGACATTAATTTATATGCCTATCACCTGCCCCTCGACATCGCGCCCGAGCTGGGCAATAACGCCCAGCTGGCGGCGTTGCTGGGGATCCGGGTCGAGGGGCCACTCGAGCCTGGCAACGCGCTGTCGGTGTCGATGCGGGGAGAACTGGATGACGCGCTTGACGGCCAGCAACTGGCCGAGCGACTGCAGCAACGGCTGGGGCGTCCGATCTTGCACGTTGGTGACAGTGGCCCGGCAGTGATCCGCCGGGTCGGCTGGTGTACCGGCGGGGGGCAGGGCTATATCGATCTCGCCGCCGAGCAGGGTATGGACGCCTTCATCAGCGGTGAAGTGTCTGAGCAGACCGTGCATGTGGCCCGGGAACGAGGCATCCATTTTTTCGCCGCCGGTCATCATGCCACCGAACGTTACGGCATCAAGGCGCTGGGCGAGTGGCTGGCGCGAGAGCAGGGGCTGGAAGTCAGTTTCAAGGATATCGACAATCCGGCTTGAGTCGTAAAGACGCAGGCATAAAAAAGACCAGGGTACACAGATACCCTGGTTTCGCAGCAGCCACAGAGGCATAAAACGGTTGTCGTACTAACAATGAGATGGCAGTGATGAGAGAGTGACAAATGAGTCACACTTGATGTTGGCTTGATGTTAACATGAAGTTAACTTGCTGCAAGTATTTTTTCGTGGGCCGTAGCAGCCGAACCGGAGATTGAGGGTGAGAGATAAAGATGGTAGATGAAAGACTGAGCGTCTTGCTGGTAGAGGATACGGCTTCCCTGGCGGCGCTGTATCAGGCCTATCTGCAAGATGAGCCGTTATCACTGACGGTGGTCACCAATGGACAGCAGGCGTTGGAGCATATCCGGCGGCAACCACCGGACATTCTGTTGCTTGACCTGATCCTGCCGGATATGCCCGGCATGGAGATTCTGCAGTGGCTGCACAGGGAGCAACCGAACGTCACCACCATCGTGATGACGGCCCATGGCTCAGTGGATGTGGCGGTAGATGCCATGCGCCTGGGAGCCCATGATTTCATCAACAAGCCGGTGGAAGCCGAACGACTCAAGGTGACCTTGCACAACACCATGAAGTTCCGCCATCTTAACCAGCTGGTGAATCGTTATCGTCATGAAATTGAACAAGAGCGTTTTCAAGGCTTTATCGGTGACAGCTTGCCGATGCAGAAAGTATACCGCCTGATTGAAAACGCCGCCCCCAGTACCGCCACCGTCTTCATTACCGGCGAGAGTGGTACCGGCAAGGAAGTCTGTGCCGAGGCGTTGCATCAGCTCAGTGGCCGCACTGAAGAGCCCTTCATTGCGCTGAACTGTGCCGCCATTCCCAAGGATCTGATGGAAAGCGAGCTGTTTGGGCATATCAAGGGCTCCTTTACCGGGGCACAGCAAGACAGAGACGGAGCCGTGATCAGGGCCGATGGTGGCACCCTGTTCATGGATGAAATCTGCGAAATGGATCTGGAGCTGCAGAGCAAGCTGCTGCGCTTTTTGCAGACCGGACAAATTCAGCCGGTGGGCAGCTCTCAGCAGATCAAGGTCGATGTGCGCATCGTCTGTGCCACCAACCGGGATCCCCTGGTTGAGGTGGAGCAGGGGCGTTTCCGGGAAGATCTCTATTACCGTTTGCATGTGATCCCGATTAACCTGCCGCCGTTGCGGGAGCGGGGTGCAGATGTGATCAGCATTGCCACCGCTCTGGTCCGCCAGGCGTCCCGGGAAGAGGGCAAGTCTTTTGTCGGTCTGTCCGAAGCCACCAAGGACCGGCTGCGGGCCTACCACTGGCCGGGTAACGTACGCCAGCTGCAGAACGTGATCCGCAATGCGGTGGTGCTGCATCAGGGTGAATGGATAGAGCTGGATATGTTGCCGGCCCCGCTGGATACTCCGCTGGCACACGGCACACCGGCACAGTTGGTGACCGATGCCATACCGGCGCCGGTCGTTCCCCTGGCCGTTGTCGAACGACAGGCCATCGAAAAGGCGATCAGCCATTGCCAGGGTAATGTTTCCCGGGCCGCCGCCTTGCTGGAAGTCAGCCCGTCCACCATTTACCGCAAGCTGCAGAGCTGGGGTAATGAATGAGTGACTGGCTTCGCCTGCAGGCCCGTTTACCGCTGCTCGAACCTCACCATCTGCAGCGGATGGAGCGGGAGCTGGGGCCCGAGGTACTGGAGCGACTGCTGCGGCTCTTTGTGCAGGATGGGCAGCAGCAGAGCGCGGCCCTGCAACGGGCCTTTGGCGAGCGAGATTACGACGCGATGGCCCGTAGCTGCCACAGTCTGAAGTCGGCCTGTGGCAGCTACGGAGCCCTGCGCTGCCAGTACCTGAGCGAAAAGCTGGAGCAGTCCTGCCATGAGCGGGATGAGGCGAGGGTGGATGCTCAGATGCAGGCATGGCAGCCAGCGCTGGAGGAGACCCTGCAGCAGCTTGAAACCCGGCAGTATGGGGAATAGCAGGCAAAAAAATGGCCAACCCAATGGGTTGGCCGAACTTCAGCTAGAGCTGAAGAGAGCACGGGATAAAAACAACTGCTGTTATATATGAAATTATCGTGCCAACTTCGCAAAGCCAGTGCTGGCAAGGCATGTTACCGAAAAGGCTGAAAATTGACCGGCGCATATTGCGAAAAGTGGACTTTTTGCAACATTCTCTTTTGCAATATGATACTCACACCTCACACCTCACACCTCACACCGCACACCTCACTCGGCGATGGACGATAAAGGGTGAGCTCCCTCAGAGAATCCACCCTGGCTCCATATTCTTCTTGATCTGAAGTTATGTTTTTACCTAAGGTGGGGACAGAAAACCGAGAAACGTCAAAAACTCCGAGTCGGGTGGACCTACGTTGACCGACGTCAATAAGGTTGCCAGACCGTTCAGCCTGGTGCTGTAAGGGTAGGGGGAGAAATGCCCCTGCCTCCCGTATTGGAAAGGTGTTTTATGTTTGAATTACAGGATGCGTTTGCGCGCAAGTTCCAGTATTTGCGGCTGTCGGTCACCGATGTCTGCAACTTCAAGTGCACTTATTGTCTGCCGGATGGCTACCGGCCCGATGGCCGCAAGTCATTTCTTACCCTGGATGAGATCCGCCGCCTGACCCGGGCCTTTGCCGCCATGGGCACCAGCAAGGTGCGTATTACCGGTGGCGAACCCTCGTTGCGCAAGGATTTTACCGACATCATCGAAACCGTGGCGGCGACCCCCGGCATCCGCAAGGTGGCCATGACCACCAACGGTTATCGCATGGCGAAACAGGTCGCCGACTGGCGTCGTGCCGGCCTGACCGCCATCAACGTCAGCGTCGACAGCCTGGATCCGCGCATGTTTCACCAGATCACCGGCCAGAATCGCTTTCATGAGGTGATGGCTGGCATCGATGCGGCCTTCGACGCCGGCTTCGAGCAGGTCAAGGTTAATGCGGTGCTGATGCGTGGCCTCAACGACGGGGATCTCGATCGTTTTCTGGCATGGATCAGGGACAATCCCATTCAGCTGCGATTCATCGAACTGATGCAGACCGGCGACATGGACGAGCTGTTCAACCGCCACCATGTACGCGGGGCCCTGATCAAGGAGCAACTGCTGAAAAGTGGCTGGCAACAGAAACTGCGCGCCCACAACGACGGTCCGGCCGAGGTATTCTGGCACCCGGATTATGCGGGAGAGGTCGGTTTGATCATGCCTTATGCTAAGGACTTCTGCGCCAGTTGCAACCGGTTACGGGTGTCGTCGCTGGGCAAGTTGCACCTGTGCCTGTTTGGAGACCATGGCGTGGACTTGCGTGATCTGCTGGCCGAAGAAGGGCAGCAGGCGGCGTTGCAGCAGCGGCTGCGGGAAGCCCTGGCCGACAAGAAAGCCACCCACTTCCTTCATCAGGGGCACACCGGCATGACGCCGCACCTGCCTCCATCGGCGGCTGAGCATAGCCCTCTTGATTGCTTTTACCGAACCGCTCTGGCCTAAGCCAGAGCGGTGATGGTTAAAACGTATCAGTAGCCCAGGTAGGCGGCGGCCACCATCATGACCCAGCAGAGCGCGTAAATGGGCACCATGATGGGCACAATGACCGGTAACCACTGGGCGTAGGACACCCGGCCCAGCGCCAGCATGGCCAGAATGCCGCCCGCAGTGGGAATGAAGAGGTTGGTCAGTCCATCACCGATTTGAAACGCCGAGACCATCAACTGCCGGCTCATGCCGATGAGATCGGCCAGCGGGATTAGGATCGGCATGGTGATCAGGGCCTGGGCCGAGCCACTGGGAATGAACAGGTTGATCACCCCCTGAATGATGCTGGTCACCACGGCGGCCAGGGCCACGGGCATGCCTTCCATAATGGAACTCAGCGATTTGACGATGGTGTCAATGATCTGGGCGTCCTGCAAGATCACCGGGATCGAGGCCGCCAGGCCTATCACCAGAGCACCCGAGGTGACCGAGGCGGCACCTTCCATCATCCGCTTGACCAGCTGGTGGGCACTCATGCCCGCCGCAAAACCGATCACGATCGCCATCATCAGGAAGATGGCGGTAATTTCCTTGATGTACCAGCCATGGGTGAACACGCCGGTCACCAGGGTAACCAATCCGGTCAGGAAGATGCCGAGAATGATCAGATCCTGGCGTGACAGCCGGTATTCATGCAGCGACTTGCTCATCTCGACCGGTTGATCGTCATGGAACTCCAGCTTGACCACGCGCAGACAGAGATAGGCCGACAGCATGGCCAGCGACGCCAGCACCATCAGGATACGCAGCTCCCAGCCCGAGAACAGCGGCAGCTCGCCAATGCTCTGGGCCACGCCCACGGTATAGGGGCTGATCGGTGACAGGGCAAAACCGATGCCGATACCGCCAACGGCCATGGTCACGCCCACCAGCCGCGAGCAGCCGATGGCTGACGCAATCAGCACGCCCACGGGCACCAGGGCGATATTGTTTTCACCGCCGACGGCCACGCCGAAAAAGCCGTAGATAAAGGTACCCAGCACGATGATCAGGTTGCGGCTCCTGATGCTGTTGCCGGCCCCGACCTTGTTGGCGGCCACGCCGACCAGGTTTTCCAGTGCGCCCGTGCTCTGCAGCACATGAAAGAGGCCGCCGGCGATAAACACGATAAACAGGAAGGGGGCGGCATTGATCATGCCCTGGGGAATGGCCAGGAACAGCTCGAAGACGTGCAGCGGGGCCGTCTCCGTTATCAGCTGGAAGGAGCCGGAAATGACCCGGCTTCTGCCATCCACGAGTTCGCGCGCGAACTCGCCGGCCGGAATAATGAAGGTCAGCAGGTAAACCGCGACCAGCACCATGAAGATAAGTACCATGGGGTCGGGGAACTCGCGAAACCATCCTCGTCTGGTGACATTGGCTCCGGTGCGGGAGTGGGGCTGTTGTTGGCTCATATTGTTGTCCTGATATGTTTACAAACAGTAATGAAGGAAGGCGTCATTCTTCAAGCGGGGTGTGCCGGGAGAAATAACGGGATATCAGGCTCACCAGGAAAGTGGCGGCCGCCTCCATGCAGTCGTCGTTGAAGTCGTAATGGGGGTTGTGCAGGCTGCAGGGGCCCAGTCGGGCGCCGGCTTCATGGCCGTTGTCGCCGTTGCCGACCAGGAAGTAACAGCCGGGCACCTGCTCCAGGAAGTAGGCGCAGTCTTCACTGCCGGTCAGGGGCGCGGTGGGCGCCTCGACACGGTCGTCGCCGAACAGCTCCCGGGCCGTGTCGATCGCCAGTTGGGTGGTGTCAGGATCGTTCATCAGCACCGGATAGCCGCGCTGGTAGTCGATGTCGCACTGGCAATCGAAGGCCTCGGCCTGTGACCGGGCCAGGGTACGGATGCGGCGCTCCAGGGTGTTGCGCACCTCGGGGTCCAGGGTGCGAATGGTGAGCTCCAGCTCGGCGGTATTGGGGATCACGTTGGCGGAGGTGCCTGCCTGCATGCGGCCGACGCTGATCACCGAGACGAGATTGGGGTCTACATTGCGTCCCACTATGCTCTGCAGGGCCAGCACGGTGGCGGCCGCCGGCAGGGTGGGATCCTGGGCCAGCTGGGGCAGGGCGCCATGACCTCCCTTGCCGATAAAGGTCAGTTTGGCCGCATCCGAGGACGCCATGAAGGCGCCGGGGCGAAAGCAGAGCTGACCCACGGGCATGCCGGGGAAATTATGCAGGGCAAAGAGCGCATCGCAGGGAAAGCGTTCAAACAGCCCTTCTTCAAGCATGCGCTGAGCGCCACCGCCGCCGCCCAGCTCCTCTGCGGGCTGGAAAATCAGGGTCAGGGTGCCACTGCCGGGCAGTCCCTGTTCACGGTGCCGGCGCGCCATGACGTCGGCGACGCCCAGCAGAATGGCGGTGTGGCCATCATGACCACAAGCATGCATCTTGCCCGCCACCTGGCTGGCCCAGGGCAGCCCGGTGGCTTCCTGAATGGGCAGGGCATCCATATCCGCGCGCAGACCCAGGCGTGGTCCCGGTGCCTCTCCCCAGCGTAGTACCCCTACCACGCCGGTGACCGCGATGCCCGTGTGGACTTCGTAGCCCCATTCCTGGAGTCGTTCCGCCACCAGCTGACTGGTTGAGAACTCTTCAAAGCCCAGCTCCGGGTGTTGATGGATCTGGCGTCGCCAGTCCTTCATCTGTTCGAGACCTGGTTTAATGTCTGCGTTCACTGTCATAATATTCACCGGCTGACATGGTTTTTCATTTATGGTGCGCAATGGTGTCAGCCGTAAGTGATACTGTAAAGGCAACGAATATTGACTGGTGACAACCTGAGGTAATCACTTTATATGAAAGATCATCAGCTCAGGGCCTTGATAAAAGTAGCCGAAGAAGGGTCGATTCGCGGTGCGGCCAGGGCGCTGCATCTGAGTCAGAGTGCCCTGACCAAGGCCTTGCGCGAACTGGAGGCCGAGCTGGGGGCAAAGCTGCTGATCCGCAGTTATCGCGGGGTCGAATTCACGCCCGCCGGCAAGAGGCTGCTGACTCGGGCGCGTCTGGCCCTGTCCACCCTGGACAAGGCCCGCGACGAGATCCGCTGGCTGCAGGGGGGCGCCGGGATCCAGGTCACGGCGGCGGTGACCACGGCCATTGCCTCGACCGCGCTGCCCATGGTGCTGAACGAGTTTGAACGTGAGTTGCCGGATGTCAGCCTGAGGTTTGTCGAGGGCATGCTGACCACGGTGCTGCCCGGGTTGCTGGAGGGGCATTTCGACTTCGCCATTGCCGTGGCCGAGCCTGAACAGCTGCCCTACGAGATCGCGTTCGAACCCCTGACCCGTATTTTCTCCGAGCCGGTGGCGCGGGAGGGGCACCCGTTACTGGCGGCCACCGACTGGTCCCAGATGCGGGATGCCCGCTGGGTCCTGAACCTGACTACCGGCAGCTCGGCCCAGCAGCTGGTGAGCTGGCTCGACACCCAGGGGCGGTCACCGCGTATTGTCCGCTGCGACTCACCCTTGCTGATGATGGAGCTTATTCGCCGGACCGACCTGGTGGGCTTTGGCCCCCGGGTCTTTTTTGAAGATCCGCTCTCCGGTTGCGGGCTGACCTGCTTTGACGCACTGCCCCGGTTTCCGGCCCATGCGCTGGGTATACTCAAGCTCAGGGGGGTGCCGCTCAACCTGGGGGCAGAGCGACTGGCCGCCCTGTTCAAGCGTCATATCAACGAGCAGGCGCTGGTGCCTCGGGGGCTGGCCACCTGAGCCGGTTCACGGGCGCGCAGCAGACGACCTTGCAGCTGCGGTTGCGGGAATCTGGCCTCCATCGGCGGCTGACCGCCAACTGCCTTTCATCGTCCCCGGCGCCGAGCGCGCCGCCGCCGGCTTTATTTTTGAGACGGCTCTCGTTGATCTTGTGTTTCCCTGTGCGAGAATGCGGTTATCAATATTCTTTATGTAAAAATTTTGTGAGGATTTCATGAGCCATGCCGATACGGCCTTTGTGCCTTTGAACATAGCGGTACTCACCGTCTCCGACACCCGTAACGAAGACACCGACAGCTCGGGCCGTTATCTGGTCGAGGCACTGACCGGGGCGGGGCACCGGCTGGCGGAAAAGGTCATCCTCAAGGATGACAAATACGATATTCGCGCCCTGATTTCCCGCTGGATCGCCAGTAAAGAAGTGCAGGTCGTGATCATCACCGGCGGCACCGGCTTTACCGGCCGCGATACCACGCCCGAGGCGGTCGCGCCCTTGCTTGACACCCATATCGATGGTTTCGGCGAGTTGTTCCGCCATATCACCTATCAGGAACTGGGTACCTCCACGGTGCAGAGCCGGGCCCTCGGCGGTCTGGCCAACCGTACCGCCGTGTTCTGCCTGCCGGGCTCCACCGGCGCCTGTCGCACCGGCTGGAACGGCATTCTGGCGGAACAGCTCGATGCCCGGCACAAGCCCTGCAACTTCGTCCAGCATCTGGTGACCGCATGAGTGGGCTGACTCACATCAACGCCTCGGGTGAGGCCAACATGGTGGACGTCGGCGACAAGGCGGTGACGGTGCGTGAGGCCCGAGCCGAAGCCTGGGTGCTGATGGCCGACGAAACCCTGCAGCTGATCCTGAGTGGCCAGCATCACAAGGGTGATGTGTTTGCCACCGCCCGCATCGCCGGCATCATGGCGGCCAAGAAAACCGCCGACCTGATCCCCCTGTGCCATCCGCTGGCGTTGTCCAAGGTGGAAGTACAGCTGACGGCGGATGCCGAGCGGGGCGGGGTGCAGATCAGCAGTTACTGCAAGCTGTCCGGTCAGACCGGGGTCGAGATGGAAGCACTGACCGCCGTCTCGGTGGCGGCGCTGACCATCTACGACATGTGCAAGGCGGTGCAGAAGGACATGAGTATCGAAGGGGTCCGGCTGCTGGAAAAGCGCGGCGGAAAATCGGGAGATTTCACGGCATGACCATCAAGGTGGTATTTTTCGCTCAGGTACGCGAACTGGTCGGGCAGGATGAGCTCAGCTTGCTCGCCGATTACGCCAATGTGGAGTCGCTGCGTCAGGCACTGGTGGCCCGGGGCGACAAGTGGGCGCTGGCGCTGGCCGACGACAAGCTGCTGGCGGCGGTCAATCACACCATAGTGCCGCTCGATACCCCCATCAAGGCGGGAGACGAAGTGGCCTTCTTCCCGCCGGTGACCGGAGGTTGAGATGATTCGGGTACAGACAGAAGACTTCAGCCTGGGCGAGGAATACACCGCCCTCAGCCAGTCGCATCAGACCGGCGCCGTGGTCACCTTTATCGGCAAGGTGCGCGAAATGAACCAGGGAGCGTCGGTCAGCGGCATGACCCTGGAACATTACCCGGGCATGACCGAGCATGCCCTGCAACAGATAGTGAGCCAGGCCCAGGGCCGCTGGCCACTGCTGGAATGCCGGGTGATCCACCGGGTCGGGGCATTGGCATTGGGCGACCAGATTGTCTTCGTCGGGGTGGCCAGCCAGCACAGAGAGGCGGCCTTCGAGGCCTGTCATTTCATCATGGACTACCTCAAGACCTGGGCGCCGTTCTGGAAGAAAGAGCAGACCGCCACCGGCGAGCGCTGGGTCGAGGCGAAAGACAGTGACACCCAGGCGGCAGAAAAGTGGCACCAGTGATCTGAGCCGTTCTTTCTGCCCACTTCAATATCAGCGTAGGCTGCAACCTCACCTTGTAGATGGCACCAACGGATAACGCCGGAGCATTAAGGAGGACGAAGGGATCTGCTTCACCGACCATCACATGACAGGGATGTCATGTGTTGAGCGTCACAGTGAGGTGCTTGAGCGGGTCGGAGAAGCTGGCCCTTTGTCCGGGATTGATATGACATGCTGATTTCCACTTGGCGTCAAACGGCCTCCTTGTTAGTATAGCCATCTAAATGTCCAAACACTCAAGCGTGCGTTGGTCGTTGCCGTCATTCTCAAGGAGTTGTCATGCGTCGTACCCTGCTCAAGTTGCCCCTGCTGGCCCTGGCCTTCGGTGCCTTTCCGGTGCTGGCCGCCGATGAAGATAAAAAGGAAATCGTCATCGGCACCACCGTGGGCGACTTTGCCGACATGGTGACCGAGTCAATCAAACCCCAGCTGGAAGCCCTGGGCTACCAGGTCAAGCTGGTAGAGTTTACCGACTACGTGATGCCGAATCTGGCACTGGCGGAAGGGGCGCTGGACGTCAACTGCTTCCAGCACCGCCCCTACCTCGAGACCTTCAGCAAGGATCGGGGCCTGGATTTGAGCCCGGTGGCGCAGGTGCCCACCGGCCCCATGGGCCTGTATTCCGGCAAGCTGAGTGCGCTTGACCAGGTGAAAAAGGGCAGCACCGTGGCCATTCCCAACGACCCGACCAATCAGGCGCGGGCGTTACTGATGCTGGCCGATCTGGGCTGGATCACCCTGCGCGACGATATCGATCCACTGCGCGCCAGCGAATTCGATGTGGCCGACAATCCCAAGGGCATCAAACTGGTGGTGCTGGAAGCGGCGCAGCTGCCTCGTTCCCGGCAGGATGTGGATTTCTCGGTGATCAACGGCAATTACGCCGCCTCCAGCGGTATCGCCTTCAGCGAGGGCCTGTTCCTCGAGCGCAGCTACGACTTCATCAACTGGGTGGTGGTGCGCAGCGAAGACAAGGACAAGAGCTTCGTGCAGGACGTGGTGGCGGCTTACGACTCGGATGCCTTCAAGGACTATGCGGTGAAGCGTTTCGAGGGCTACAAGTACCCCGAGAGCTGGAACCGTTAAGGCACCTCCATTTCCGATGCATTCATCATGGCAGTTTGAGGTTCATGGCCGACGGCTGGCGGTGATGGAGTGGGGCGACCCGCAGGGGATGCCGGTGGTGGCGTTGCACGGCTGGCTCGACAACGCCGCCAGCTTCACCCTGCTGGCCCGGCATTTACCCCGGATACGGCTGATCGCCCTCGACCTGGCCGGGCATGGATTTTCCGATCACCGAGCGGCCGGCCAGCCCTACTATATATGGGACAATGTGGCCGATGTGCAGGCCTTGCTCGACGAGCTGGCGCTGGACAGCGTGGCCCTGCTCGGGCACTCCATGGGTGCCGGGGTCGCAACCCTCTTTGCGGGCGCCTTTCCCGAACGGGTCAGCCGGCTATTGCTGTTGGACGGCCTGACCCCTCTCGATTATCCCGCCGAGCAGTTGCCGCAGCAGATGGCCGAGGCCTTGCTGAAAGGTACTCGCCTGAGTCGTCGTTCGCTGCGGCCCTATGCCAGTTTCGAGCAGGCGGTACAGGCGCGCATGAACGGGCGCTGGCCGGTAAGCAGAGCGGCGGCGTGCTGGCTGCTGGAGCGGGGCTTGAGGCAACAACCGGATGGCTGGGTCTGGCGCAGTGACCTGGCCCTGACCCGGCCCTCGGTGGTTCGCCTGTGCGAGCAACAGATTACCGCCTTCGTGCGCCGGCTGACCATGCCGGTGCTGCTGGTGATGGCGGAGCAGGGTATTGGCATGGCACGGGTCGAACCATGGCTCGAACTGATGCCGTCGCTCGAACTCAAGGTGCTGGCCGGCGGCCATCATCTGCATCTGGAAGAAGAAGCGGCGGTACGGATTGCGGGCTGGATAGGCGAGCGGCTGGTCTAAAGCAGCGAATCCTGGGGCGGGGCGTCCTGTTGGGCCAGATCCAGCTCCAGCTGCTTCTTGCGGGCGGCGGCCAGCACCCGGCGCTTGCGATCCTGGCACAGGCGGATCACCTCGCGCTTTTGTCCCGAGGTGAATTTCAGCCAGTTGAAACGTTCGTCCCGGCTGCGAAAGCAGCCCTTGCAGTAGCCTCGGTTGTTGACCTGACAGACACCGATGCAGGGGCTGACGACCTCGAAAAACTCCAGTTGCTCCATCTGTTTCCTCCCAATCCCCCCTAAATGGAGCATATTTCACCGCGTTCGGCAAGCGGCCCGGACCTACAGCCAGTCGCGCATCCGGTACCAGGCCATGGCCAGCACCAGTGCCGGGGTGCGTAATAGCCGGCCACCGGGAAAGTCGTGGTGCGGTATTCGCCCGAACAGATCGAAGCGTTCGGCGCTGCCGGCGATGGCATCGGCCATCAGGCTGCCGGCCATGCCGGTGAGGGCGATGCCGTGGCCGGAAAAACCCTGGGCGAAATAGACGTTGCCGTTCAGGCGGCCGAAGTGAGGCGCCCGGTTCATGGTGATACCCACATAACCACCCCAGGTGTAGTGCTGTTTGACGTCCTTGAGCTGGGGGAACACCTGACGCAGCCGCTGGCCCATGGCGCCGGCCAGATTGAGCGGATCCAGCCGGGAATAGCTGACCCGTCCGCCGAACAGCAACCGGTGATCGGCACTCAGGCGGAAGTAGTCGAGCACGAAGTTGATGTCCGCCACCGCCATGTTGTTCCTGATCAGATCCCGGGCCCGCTCGGCACCCAGTGGCTCGGTGGCGGTGATGTAGGTGCCGACCGGCATGATCTTGCGTTCTATGTCCGGGGCTATACCCTCCAGATAGGCGTTGCCGCACAGCAACAGGTGGCGACAGCGCACCCGGCCACGGGCGGTGTGGGCCACGGGCGTGGCGCCCTGCTCGACGCGGGTGACGGCACTCTGCTCATAAAACTGTGCGCCCGCCTGCTGGGCCGCCTGTACCAGCCCCAGGGTGTAGTTGAGCGGATGCACATGACCGCTGTTGGGGTCATAGAGGCCGCCCAGATAGGACTCGCTGGCCAGTTGCGCCTGCACCTGCTCCTTGTTCCACAATTGCAGGCTGTCGTAGCCAAAGTGACGGCGCAGATCCTCGGCCCAGCCTTCCAGCTCGGTCATGTGGCGGGGTTTGACCGCCGCATGCAGGTGGCCGTCGGCCAGGTCGCAGTCGATGGCATGGGTCTTGATGCGTTGGCGCATCTGGGTCATGGCTTCGAGCGAGATGTCCCACAGGGCCCGGCTGGCGTCCTGGCCGACCTGCTGGGTCAGTTTGGACTGATCGCAGGCGTAGCCGAAAATCATCTGGCCACCGCTGCGTCCGGAAGCACCCCAGCCAACCTGGTTGGCTTCCAGCACCGCCACCTTGTAGCCTTTCTGCACCAGTGACAGTGCCGCCGAGGCGCCGGTGATGCCGGCGCCGACGATGCACACGTCCACGTCCAGATCGTTTTCCAGGGTTGGGTAGCTCAGGGGCAGATTGAGGGAGGCGGCATAGTAGGAATCGGCGTGCTGCTGCATAAAGGGCTCCGTTAGTCACTTTGTTGTTTTGCTTTAATATCCTGGGTCGGCCCACCAAAGGGGCCACTCCGCCGACACGCTGTGAATACCTCCATGTACGCTCTCCGCTTCATCCTTGAAGCGGAAGGTCGGCGGAGCAGCTCCCTTTGGCCGTCTACCTGATATGGAGTCATCTTGTTACACCAGGTGTTGGTACCACTGGTATTCCAGCGGGGTTACGTGCTGGTCGAATTCGGCCAGCTCGAAGCGCTTGTTGATCAGATAGGCGCGATGAAACTCCTTGCCCAGATACTGGGACAGCCGGTGCGACTGGGCGAAACGGTCCAGCGCATCCTGCCAGCGATAGGGCAGCAACGGCAAATCCAGCTTGTTGGCGTCGCCTGAATCGGGGCCGGGGCCTGCAGTTGCTCGCTGATGCCGTGATCCACCGCCGCCAGAATCGCCGCCACCACCAGATAGGGGTTGGCATCGGCGCCGGCCACCCGGTGTTCAAGGCGGGTATTGGCCTTGTCGCCGGAGGGGATACGCAGCGCCACGGTACGGTTGTCGAAGCCCCAGCTGGCGTGCAGCGGCACAAACATGTGCGGTTGCAGACGGCGGTAGGAGTTGGCGTTGGGGGCAAACAACGCCATGCATTCGGGTAGCATGCTGCAGTTGCCGGCAATGGCCTGGCGCAGCAGCTCGTGATCTTCGGCGAACACGTTGTTGCCTTCTTCGTCGAGCAGGCTGACGTGAATGTGCATGCCGGAGCCGGCCTGGCCGTTATAGGGCTTGGCCATGAAGGTGGCGTACATGCCTTCCTTGTTGGCCACCGCCTTGATCGCCCGTTTGAGCAGCACCGCCTGATCGCAGGCGTCCACCGCGTTGTGCTGGTGGGTCAGGTTGATCTCGAACTGGCCCGGGGCGTATTCCGCCACCGCGTTGTCGGCGGGAATCCGTTGCAGCTTGCAGACCTCCGACACCCGCATCAGAAAATCTTCCCAGCTGTCGAGATCGTCGAGGGAGTAAACCTGGGTGTCGTGCATGCGCTCATCGGTGCCCGGCAGTATTGGTGGCTGCGGCAGACCATCGGCACCTTCTTTTTGGTCCACCAGGTAGAATTCCAGCTCCACCGCCACACAGGGGCGTAGTCCCTTGTCCTGCAGCCGTTGCACCACCTGCTGCAATACATGGCGCGGATCGGCGAAGAAGGGACTGCCGTCGCTTTCTTCCATGGTCATCAGGATCTGGCCGGACGGCGTCTTGTGCCAGGGCACGGGCGCCAGGGTATGGGGCAACAGCCGGCACAACCGGTCGCTGTCGCCCTGAGCCAGACCCAGCCCGGTTTCCTCCACCGTCTGGCCGGTGATATCGAGGGCGAACACCGAGGCGGGCAGGCAGATGCCGTCATTCATGGCCTTTTCCATGGCGCTGCTCTGAATACGTTTTCCCCGGAGTACCCCGTTGATATCGCACAGCATCAAATCGATGGATTGATAATCGGCCCAGGGGCGGGTGGAGTCGATATGCGGTTGGTCGCTGAAATCCTGGCTCATGGCGTCATCCTTAACGGTGTTCATGGTGATGGTGTCAGATAATCACCACCCTGGCTGTTTAATATATGGATATTTTGGTTAACTTTGAACTCGGTCGACGTTACTTTATCTCAAGATGAAAGAGAGTTTGCTGAGCAATAATTCTTATGTCTAGCATGATATTAGCCAAATATGGACTATGCTGACGTTTGTTTCCTCAACCATGGGCATTGGTTATGAGTGTTCAAGATCCCGAAAAACGAGATATGGAATGGTTAAGACTGTGGATGCAGCAGCATGCCATTACCGAGGTGGAATGTCTGCTGCCGGATTTCACCGGTAACGCCCGGGGCAAGATCCTGCCCGCCAGCAAGTTTCTGAAGGAAGGCGGCATGCGGCTGCCGGAAAATATCTTTCTGCAGACCGTCAACGGTGACTGGCCGGACGACGAGAATATCGACTGGACCGAGCGCGACATGGAGCTGCACGCCGACATCAAGACCCCGCGGCTGGTCCCCTGGGCCAGCGAGCCCACCGCCCAGGTAATCCACGACTGCTTCGATGCCAGCGGCAATCCGGTCGACATGGCTCCGCGCAGCGTGCTGCGCCGGGTGCTCAACCTCTACGAGGCGCAGGGCTGGCGGCCGGTGGTGGCCCCGGAGCTGGAGTTTTTTCTGGTCAAGAAAAACGAGGACTGGGACTATCCGCTGGAGCCGCCCATCGGCCGCAATGGCCGTCCCGAGACGGCCCGGCAGTCGTTCAGCATCGACGCGGTTAACGAATTCGATCCCATTTTCGAGGAAATGTACGACTTCTGCGAGGCCCAGGAGCTGGAAGTGGACACCCTGATCCACGAGTCGGGGGCGGCACAGATGGAGGTCAACTTCATTCACGGTGACGCCCTGGATCTGGCGGATCAGGTGTTTCTGTTCAAGCGCACCATGCGCGAGGCGGCGATGCGGCACGATGTGTACGCCACCTTCATGGCCAAGCCGATGAAGAACGAGCCGGGCAGCGCCATGCATATCCACCAGAGTCTGGTCGACGCCGACGGCAACAATCTGTTCGCCAATGCCGACGGCAGCCACAGCGAGCTGTTTTTGCACTTCATCGGCGGCATGCAGCGCTACATTCCCAGTGCGGTGGCGCTGTTTGCCCCCAACGTCAATTCCTATCGCCGGCTGGCCTTTGGCGATTCGGCACCGCGTAACATGGCCTGGGGGGAAGACAACCGCACCGTGGGGTTGCGGGTGCCGCGCTCCGGCCCGGCCGACCGGCGTCTGGAAAATCGCTTCGCCGGGGCCGATGCCAACCCTTATCTGGCGCTGGCCGCCAGCCTGGCCTGTGGCTATCTGGGCATGATGAACAGTATTGCTCCTACCGAACAGGTGCAGGGCAGCGCCTATAACATGCCCTTCGGTGTGGCGCGCAGCCTGGAAGAAGCCCTGCTGGAGCTGGAGCAATGCGATGAACTGTGCCAGCTGCTGGGTCCCCGTTTCGTCAGCGCCTTTATCGCGGTCAAGCGCAAGGAATACGAGGCTTTCTTCACTGTGATCAGCGCCTGGGAACGGGAGTTTCTGCTGCTGAACGTGTAACGGGCAAACCGCGCCCGCAAACCGGTGATGGTCATGCAGTGCGCAGGGGCGAATTTATTCGACCCTAACAAGTGAATGGAATGGCGATAGCGAACAGGGAGTCGAGGATGCCAAAGTCACACAAGAGTCCATTGCAGCAACTGGATGCAGCCCATCATCTGCATCCCTTTACCGACAGCCAGGCGCTGCATCAGAAAGGTGCCAGGGTGATCGAGCGGGGCGAGGGCGTCTATCTGTGGGATGCGGACGGTCAGCGCATCCTCGATGGCATGGCCGGGCTCTGGTGCGTCAATCTGGGGTATGGCCGGGAAGAGCTGATCCGGGCCGCCGATCAGCAGCTGCGCCAGTTGCCCTATTACAATCTGTTTTTCCAGACCACCCATCCGAGGGCCACCGAGCTGGCTTCCACCCTGGCCACGCTGTTGCCCGGCGACATGGAGCATGTCTTCTTCACCGGCTCCGGCTCCGAGTGCAATGACACCGTGATCCGCATGGTGCGTCATTACTGGGCCGGGCAGGGGCAGCCCGGGCGCAAGACCATCATCAGCCGCCACAATGCCTATCATGGTTCCACCCTCGCCGGCGCCTCCCTCGGCGGCATGAAACCCATGCACGCCCAGGGGGGCTTGCCGTTGCCGGACATCGTGCATATCGACCAGCCCTACCATTTCGGGGAGGGTCAGGGGCAGGATCCGCACCAGTTTGGACTGGAGCGGGCCCGCCAGCTCGAACAGAAAATTCTGGATCTGGGGCCGGACAAGGTGGCGGCCTTTATCGGCGAGCCCATTCAGGGCGCCGGTGGCGTCATCATTCCGCCAGACTCCTACTGGCCGGAAATTCAGCGTATCTGTAACCGCTACAACATTCTGCTGGTGGTGGACGAGGTGATTTGCGGTTTTGGCCGCACCGGCCACTGGTTTGCCAGCGAACATTACGGCCTGGAGCCGGATCTGCTGTGCATGGCCAAGGGCATCACCTCCGGCTATATCCCGCTGGGGGCGGTGGCGGTGGGGCCGCGGCTGGCTCAGGGGCTGATTTCCGGCGGCGAGTTCTTTCACGGCTTCACCTATTCCGGCCATCCGGTAGCCTGTGCGGTGGCGCTGGCGAATATCGAGGTGATGCAAAAGGAGCGGCTGGTGGAGCGGGTACATGACGATATCGGGCCCTATCTGCAGCAGGCCTGGGCCAGCCTCGGCAACCATCCGCTGGTGGGGGAAACCCGGGGCCTGGGACTGCTGGCGGCACTGGAGCTGGTGGCCGATAAAAGCGACAACCGGCGCTTTCCCGATGACGCCGGGGCCGGAGTTATCTGTCGCGAGCACTGTTTCGAGCTGGGCCTGGTGATGCGGGCGGTGGGCGATACCATGATTATTTCGCCGCCGCTGGTGATCAGCCGGGACGAAGTCGACGAATTGATCGGCAAGGCGCGTCAGGCGCTGGATTTGACCTGCCAGACATTGAATAACTAACCAAGGACGGAGAAATGCAGATGATAAAGACAACCGCTTTTCGGGTGAGCATGGTGGCCGCAGGCCTGGGGCTGGCATTGAGTGCCCAGGCCCAGGAAACGGGCCAGGTGAATTTCTATAACTGGTCCGACTATATTGCCGAAGATACCCTGGCCGACTTTACCGCCGAGACCGGTATCGAGGTAACCTACGATGTGTTCGACTCCAACGAGGTGCTGGAGGCCAAGCTGCTGGCGGGCAATACGGGCTTCGATGTGGTGGTGCCGACCAGCGATTTCATGGCCCGCCAGATTCAGGCCGGCGCCTTCATGGCGCTGGACAAATCCAGACTCGCCAATTACGGCAATCTGGACCCCAGGATCATGACCTTGCTGGCGGACAAGGATCCGGGTAATACCTATGGCGTGCCCTATCTGTGGGGCACCACCGGCATCGGTTATAACGTCGACAAGGTCAGGGAAGCCCTGGGCGAAGCGGCACCGGTGGACTCCTGGGACCTGGTGATGAAACCGGAAAACCTGGCCAAACTGAGCCAGTGCGGTGTGGCTTTTCTCGACGCGCCCACCGAAATCTTCGCGGCGGCACTCAACTATCAGGGGCTGGATCCCAACAGCACCAATGCCGCCGATTACCGGGGGCCGGCCACCGAACTGATGATGAGTCTGCGGCCTCATATCACCTATTTCCATTCTTCCAAGTACATCAATGATTTGGCCAATGGCGACATCTGCGTGGCGGTGGGCTGGTCGGGGGACATCCTGCAGGCGCGGGACAGAGCCGACGAAGCCGGGCAGGGAGTCAAGGTGGCCTACCGCATCCCGAAGGAAGGCGCCCTGATGTGGTTCGACATGCTGACCATTCCCAAGGATGCCCGGCATCCGGATCAGGCGCACCAGCTTATCGACTACCTGCTGCAGCCCGAGGTGATTGCCGGCGTATCCAACTATGTGGCCTACGCCAACGCCAATTCCCCCGCCAAGGCACTGGTGGATGAGGATATTCGCAACGATCCCGGTATCTACCCCACCGAAGAAGCGGCGGAGAAGCTCTACACCGCCAAGGTATTGCCGCAGAAGGTCAACCGGGTGATCACCCGGGCCTGGACCCGGGTCAAGACCGGCAAATAATACGAGGGAGCTGATGTTGTCGTCATGCCCGCGCAGGCGGGCATCCATGCGGCGCTGCATACCAGTGGGAAGCAGACAGAAGAGTACATTCTGTCGTGGCTTCCCCTTGGCGGACGACTCGACCGCGAGCGTGTCGAGGTCACCGCTGGTAAACACAAGGAGGTAATATGCCGGAAAACGAAGGTCAGCCCCGGGTCGATACCAGTCCCTTTCTGGAAATCCGTGGTCTTACCAAGCTGTACGACGGCCAGCCGGCGGTGGACGACGTCAGCCTGGGGGTGATGCGGGGTGAAATTTTCGCCCTGCTCGGTGCCTCCGGCTGCGGCAAGTCGACCCTGCTGCGCATGCTGGCCGGGTTCGAACAACCGAGCCGGGGTGAGATTCTGCTGGACGGCGTCGATATCGCCGAGGTGCCGCCCTTCGAGCGGCCCATCAACATGATGTTCCAGTCTTATGCGCTGTTTCCGCACATGACGGTGGAGGCGAATATCGCCTTCGGCCTGAAGCAGGACAGACTGCCCCGGGCGGAAGTGGCCGAACGGGTGGCGCAGATGCTGAAGCTGGTGCACATGGAAAGCTTCGCCAGCCGTAAACCTCATCAGTTGTCCGGTGGTCAGCAACAACGGGTGGCGCTGGCCCGCAGCCTGGCCAAGCAGCCCAAGCTGCTGCTGCTGGACGAGCCGATGGGGGCGCTGGACAAGAAGTTGCGCGAAGAGATGCAACTGGAATTGGTCAACATCATCGAGCAGGTGGGAGTGACCTGCGTCATGGTGACGCACGATCAGGAAGAGGCCATGACCATGGCGAGCCGCATCGCCATCATGAACAAGGGACGCCTGGTCCAGGTGGGCGAGCCGCTGGATGTGTACGAGTTTCCCAACTGCCGTTACAGCGCCGAGTTTATCGGCTCGGTCAATGTATTCGAAGGGAAACTGGAAGCCAACGAGGCAGACAGTGCCATCATCCGTTGCCCCGAACTGGAGCGGCCCCTGCGCATCAATCACGGGGTATCCATCGGGGAAGGGTTGCCGATGATGATAGCGGTACGACCCGAGAAGATGTTTCTCTGTGCCGAGGCCCCGACGGCAGACAGCAACTGGCTCAGTGGCATCGTCGACGAAATCGCCTATCTGGGCAGTTTGTCGATTTATCATGTGCGGCTCGCCTCGGGTAAACGGATTCTGGCGACCCTGCCCAACATGGACCGGCATCGTCGGGGCAATCCGACCTGGGGAGACCGGGTGCATTTGCGCTGGGAAGCCGACAGCTGCGCCGTGCTACTGACCTAGGGAGGTGATGATGAGTACCCGTTCCCGCTACCATCCTGGCCGCAGCCTGGTAATTGCCCTGCCGTACAGCTGGCTGCTGCTGTTTTTTCTGATCCCCTTTCTGATCGTGTTCAAGATCAGTCTGTCCGAGGCGGCACTGGCCATCCCGCCCTACAGCGAGATACTGAGCTTTGCCGACGAGCAGTTGCAGCTGGTGCTCAATCTCGGCAATTATCTGTTTCTGCTGAGCGACAGCCTTTATGTCCAGTCTTATCTGCAGTCGCTCCAGGTGGCCGGCATCTCGACCCTGCTTTGTCTGTTGATCGGCTACCCCATGGCCTGGGCCATCGTCCACTCCCGCCCTTCCACCCGTAACGTGCTGCTGATGCTGGTGATACTGCCGTCCTGGACCTCGTTTCTGATCCGGGTCTACGCCTGGATGGGCATTCTCGGCAACAATGGCTTGCTCAACAATATGCTGCTGGCGGTGGGCGCGATCGAGGCTCCGTTGCAGATCCTCAACACCAACACCGCCGTCTACATCGGCATCGTCTATGCCTATCTGCCCTTCATGATACTGCCGCTCTATACCGCCCTGATGCGGCTCGACTATTCGCTGGTGGAGGCGGCCGCCGATCTGGGCGCCCGTCCCTGGAAAAGCATGCTGACGGTGATAGTGCCCCTGACCAGGGGCGGCATCATCGCCGGCTCCATGCTGGTGTTCATTCCGGCGGTGGGGGAGTTCGTGATCCCCGAGCTGCTGGGCGGCCCCGATACCCTGCTGATCGGGCGGGTGTTGTGGCAGGAGTTCTTCAATAATCGTGACTGGCCGATAGCGGCGGCGGTGGCCAGCATCATGCTGCTGTTGCTGATGGTGCCCATCATGTGGTTCCACCACATTCAGCGCAAAGAAATGGAGGGCTGAGCCATGGATCATATTCCCGTCAGTCGCTCCCGGCTGCGACCGGGTATCCTGTTGCTGGGCTTCGGCTTTCTGTACCTGCCCATGCTGATATTGATTATCTACTCCTTCAACAGCTCGCGGTTGGTCACGGTCTGGGCCGGTTGGTCTACCCGCTGGTACGGCGAGTTGTGGCAGGATCAGATGATGATGCAGGCGGTGGGTCTGAGTCTGACCATCGCCTTCCTTGCCGCCAGTACCGCCGTGGTGCTGGGTACGGTGGCGGGCTTTGTATTGACCCGGATGGGGCGCTTTCGGGGGGAAAGCGGCTTCGCCTTCCTGATCACGGCGCCGTTGGTGATGCCGGAGGTGATCACCGGTCTGTCTCTGCTGTTGCTGTTCGTGGCCATGGGCGACTGGCTGGGCTGGCCGCAACAGCGGGGCATGGGCACCATCTGGATTGCCCATGTCACCTTCTGCACCGCCTATGTGGCGGTGGTGGTCAGCTCGCGGTTGCGCGAGCTGGAACGCTCGGTGGAGGAGGCGGCGATGGATCTGGGGGCCCGTCCGCTGAAGGTGTTTTTCGTGATCACCCTGCCGATCATCGCGCCCGCTATTATCGCCGGCTGGCTGCTGGCCTTTACCCTGTCGCTCGACGATCTGGTGATTGCGAGTTTCGTGTCCGGGCCCAACGCCACCACCCTGCCGATGGTGGTGTTTTCCAGTGTACGGCTCGGGGTCAGCCCCAAGATCAACGCCCTGGCGACGGTGATTATCCTGATCGTGTCGCTGGTGACCTTTATCGGCTGGTGGCTGATGGCGCGTGCCGAACGGCGGCGCGCCCAGGAAGCGGCGGCGGCCCGCGGTGGTGGTATCTGAGGGAGGAAGACGGACGATGGAGCTTGCCGAACGACTGAAATGGCTGCGCAGCCGTCATGGCCTGACCCAGCGCGAGCTGGCGCGTCGGGCCGGGGTGAACAACAGCCTGATCTCGCAAATAGAACAGGCTGCGGTCAACCCGTCCGTGGCCACGCTCAAGCGGATACTGGATGGTTTCCCCATCACCATGGGGGCTTTTTTCAGTCTGGAGCGAGAGCAGACCAGGCAGATATTTTTCCGGCAGCAGGAGCTGCTGCCGATCTCCAGTGGCGAGGTGCAGATGTGGTTGATTGGACCGCTGCAACGGGGCCACAAGCTGGCGCTGCTGCGAGAACGGTATCCGCCGGGTGCCGATACCGGGCCCGACATGCTGAGCAACGAGGCGGAGGAAGCGGGGCTGGTGCTGAGCGGCGAAATCGAGATCACGGTGGGGGAGGAATGCTGTGTGCTGCGGGCCGGTGATGGATATTACTTCGATACCCGCCAGCCTCATCGCTTTCGCAATATCGGCAGCGAGTATTGTGAACTGATCTCGGCGGCGACCCCGCCGACCTTCTAGTAGGTGGGCGGTTGGTTGGCGGAGACGATCAGCAGATCCTGTTCGCCGATGTTGACGAAACGATGGGGTTCGGTGCTGTCGAAATAATAACCATCCCCCGGGCCCAGCTCGAAACAACGGTCACCGACGGTGAGTTGCAATTGCCCCTGAATAACCACACCGCACTCCTGGCCTGCATGGCTGAGCAACTCGGGGCCGGTGTCGGTGCCGGGGGGCATGGTTTCACGCAGCAGGGTGATGGTGCGGCCGGGAAAATGGCTGCCGATAAGCCGGTAGCTGATGTCTCCCGAGCCACGGTCCGGCTGCTGGTCGGCACGGTAGACCACCGGGTTGCTGTTATCCTGCTCTTCCGCAAAAAACTCCGCCAGTGACATGGGCAGGCCGTCGAGCAGGCGTTTCAGCGAACCGATGGACGGACTGACCTGATTCTTTTCCACCTGGGAAATAAAACCGTTGGTGACCCCGGAGCGCTTGGCCAGCTCCCGCTGGGATAACCGGGCCTGCAGTCGTACGCTTTTCAGACGATGACCAATGTCCATCTGGGAATGTCTCCTGGGGATATTTGAATGGGGAACCGATGCGAGCAAGATAACAAATCGGTGCTCAAAGCGTGGCCGTCACCGGTAATGCGCGCACATTCTAACTCAGAACGAAGCGGGTACACAGGGAAGATGAATCACCGGGAGCCGCAGATAATAGCCACTCCTTCGGCGTGACGGTGGCATGGCCGGTGATCACCGGTCGTGGTTTTTCAGCAGGGGACGGGGCCATGATGGCGTAGGGCAAAGAGCGGATCAGGGCAGCGACGCATTGATCGAATGGTAGCGGGAGCGATACTGGAGGGGGAGCCCGATGAACGACGATATCCACATGCACGGGAGAAGGTGATTGCATGAATGATCTGAGCACCAGCCTGTTTGCCGATCACAGTACCCTGGCCCGGCTGGGACTGTCCTTGCTGCTGGGGGCCCTTATCGGTATTCAGCGGGGCTGGCAAAGCCGGGACAGCCAGGCCGGCCAGCGGGTAGCCGGGGTGCGTACTCATGCTCTGGTGGGCCTCTTTGGCGGTCTGGTGGCGTTGCTCGGCACCCATGTCGGCCAGTGGCTGACGGGGGTGGGGTTGCTGGGGGTGGTGGCGCTGACGCTGGTGGCCTACCGGGCCCGCAGTCGGGATCAGGCCGATTACAGTATTACCGGCAGCATCGGTCTGGCGCTGACCTTCTGTTTCGGTGCCCTGGCGCTGTTCGACGATCCGGCCATCGCCGCGACCGCGGCGGTGATCACCGCCTTTATCCTCGACAACAAGCGGGAGATCCACGGCCTGCTGCAAAAACTGCGGCAACACGAGCTGGATGCGGGGCTCAAGTTGCTGCTGATTTCGGTGGTGATGCTGCCGTTGCTGCCAGACCGGGCCATGGGGCCGGGTGGTGCCATCAACCCCTTTGAAATCTGGTGGATGGTGGTGTTGATCGCTTCCATTTCCTTTCTCGGCTATTTTGCCATCCGGCTGGGCGGCACCGAAAAGGGCATTTTCTTTACCAGCCTGTTTGCGGGCCTGACCTCGTCCACCGCCCTGACCCTGTATTATGCCCGGCTGTCACGCACCACACCGGCGCTGTCCCCGATGCTGGCCGCAGGGATCCTGCTGGCCTGCGGCACCATGTTTCCCCGTATTCTGGTGTATTGTGCGCTGATCAACCCGGCGCTGCTGGCCGCGCTGTGGCAGCCGGTGCTGGTGATGACCTTGCTGCTCTATGGCCCGGCTATCTGGATCTGGCACCGGCATCGGGGAGGAGAGACGGTGGGTCAGCCCAGTCTCGACATGAATCCGCTCGATCTGAAGGCGGCGTTTTTTCTTCGGTGGCCTTATTCTGGTGATCATGTTGCTCGGAGAATGGTTGAAAAACCTGTTGGGTAACGCCGGTATCCTGGTGCTGGCGCTGGCCTCGGGGGTGACCGATGTGGATGCCATTACCCTGTCGCTGAGCCGGATGTCACTGACGGGCATCGATCACGGGACGGCGGTACTCGGCATCGTGCTGGCGGCGTCGGTCAACAACCTGGTGAAGACGATGATGGCCCTGTCACTGGGCGATCGGGCGCTGGGACGGCGGGTGGCGCTGGCCATGGCGGCCTCGCTGCTGGGCGGGGTGCTGGTCGCCTGGGGTATGAATTGAAAAGGCCCGGAAAACCGGGCCTTGGCGTGTGCGGAAGCGAACGGTGATTACGCCGGCAGCAGCTCCCGGTGCAGGTCGGTAATAACCTGATTGGCGCAGCTTTCTTCCACCAGGAAGCACAGGTTGTGCGGGCTGGCACCGTAGCAGATCATGCGAATATTGACGTTTTCCAGCGCCTGGAATACCCGGGTGCCGGTGCCGTTGACTTCGCTCATGCGGTTACCGATCAGGGCCACCAGTGCCAGTCCGTGTTCGACCTTGAGGTGACAGTGCCGGCCGAGTTCGGCCTGCACTTCGTCGGTCAGCAGCTCGGCACCGGCGTCCAGGGTCAGCGACACGCTGATCTCCGAGGTGGTGATCAAGTCCACCGAAATCTTGTGCTTGGCCAGAATACCGAAGACCTCGGCCAGAAAACCGTGGGCCTGGAACATGCTCTGGCTGGTCAGGGTCAGCAACACCTGATTGCGACGCAGGGCCAGGGCGCGGAACAGCGGCTGGCTGGGGGTGCTGTTGCGGATCCAGGTGCCACCGGCTTCCGGCGCCTTGCTGGAGCCCACAAATACCGGGATCTGGCGGCGCACTGCCGGTTGCAGGGTGGCGGGGTGCAGCACCTTGGCGCCGAAGGTGGCCATTTCGGAGGCTTCGCTGAAGCTGATTTCGGGAATGGCGCGGGCGTCGCTCACCAGCCGGGGATCCGTGGTGTAGATGCCGGGCACGTCGGTCCATATTTCCACGGCGCCTGCTTCCAGCGCTTCACCCAGCAGGGCGGCGGAAAAGTCGCTGCCGCCCCGGCCGAGGGTGGTGGTGCGGCCATCCTGAGCGGCGCCGATAAAGCCCTGGGTCACCACCAGCTGGTTGTTGCACAGGGGCTTGAGTTCTTTGGTCACTTCGGCGTGCAGGGTAGCCAGATCGGGAGTGGCCCGGCTGAAGCGATCGTCGGTGCGCATGACCTTGCGCACGTCAAACCATACCGCCGGGGTACCGCGGTGGCGCAACAGCTCCACGAACAGCCGGGTAGACATCAGCTCGCCCTGGGATACGATTTCATCGTGCAGCGCCTTGGTGGGGCTGATGGCGGCACTGTCGGACAGCTCCTTGATATGGAGCAGAATGTCCTCGATATGCCGGGTCAGCATCTCGGGCTTGTTCAGGCTGTCGAGAATGCCTTGCTGAATATCGGTCAACTGTTGCAACAGCGTGGCGCGTGCCTCGGGCTGCTGTTCGCCCGAGGCCAGGGCCACCAGCAGGTTGGTGACGCCGGAGCTGGCGCTCAGTACCGCCAGGCGGGTATCGGGGTTCTGTTCGAGAATGGCGGCGCAACGACTCATGGCATCGGCATCGGCGACGCTGGTACCACCAAATTTGGCAACGGTTAACTGGCTCAAGTGCAGCTCCTTGATAGGTGCAGAGAAAAACGAATAACGGGGGAACGGCTGCAGGGACGGGAAAGGTCACTTAGAAGCACGCCACCCACAGGTGACAACCCGAAGGATTCAGCCTTCGTAGCCGAGGGAAATACGCTGCCCCGCATCACCCTCTCGGCGTTATCTCCCCTGACCGGCGATCCTGGGAGTGGGAGCTCCTCCTGCCGGCTGCCTGAATAACGCGCCTCTTCTTGCCCGACATCGGGCTGCCATATAAGTACTGACTCTGTCTGTCGCTGTCAATAATTAAGTGGTCAAATCCATGTTATATCAGCGTTATAACAGATCTTTCATCATGATCTTGGAGCGGCGCTGATAGTTGTAGAGTGCCTGCTTGCCCATCGGCAGGGCACTGACATCCACCGGCTCGAAGCCGCGCTCCTGAAACCAGTGGATGGAACGGGTGGTGAGAATAAACAGCTGGCTCATGCCGCGCTTCTTGGCCTGCTCTTCCACCTTGTGCAACAGCATGTCGCCCCGGCTGCCCCGGCGATAATCCGGATGAATGGCCACACAGGCCATTTCCGCCATTGCTTCTTCCGGGAAGGGGTAGAGGGCGGCACAGCCGATGATGGCACCGTCTTTTTCGATGATGGTGAACTGGTCGACTTCCATTTCCAGCTGCTCGCGGGAGCGGCGCACCAGGATGCCTTCTTCTTCCAGCGGGCGGATCAGGTCCAGAATGCCGCCGATGTCGTCGATACGGGCCTGGCGGGCCTGTTCGGCGCTCATGCTGACCAGTTGGGTCCCCAGACCATCACGGGTAAACAGCTCCTGGATCAGGGCGCCATCTTCCTTGTAGCTCACCAGGTGGCTGCGTGGCACGCCCGCGCGGCAGCTGGAAATGGCCGCACGCAGATAACGGGCGGTGCCGGACATGGTGTCGCCTTCCGCCAGCAGCCGCTGCAGGTACTCTTCCGCCTGTTCGGGGAAGAGTTCCGGGATGGCGGTGCCGTCTTCGTTGAGCACGCCGCGCTGAGAGCAGAAGCCGATAAGCTTGGTGGCCTTGAGCTCGATGGCCAGGCGCCGGGCCAGTTCCTCGGAAGAGAGATTGAAGCTTTCGCCGGTGACCGAGAAGCCGATAGGGGAAATCAACACAGTGGCGCCGTTGGACAGCTGATGATGAATGGTGTCGGTATGAATGCGGCGCACCCGTCCCGAATGTTGATAATCCACACCGTCATCCACGCCCAGCGGCTGGGCGATGACAAAGTTGCCGGTGACCACGTTGATGCGCGCGTTCTGCATGGGAGTGTTGACCAGTCCCATCGACAACCGGGACATGATATCCATCTGCAGGCCGCCACAGACGTTCTTGATGATGCGAAAGCTTTGTTCGTCGGTGACCCGGGTATGCTTGTGAAAGACATTCTCCAGCCCGGCTTCTTCCAGTCCCTTATCGATTTGCGGACGGGCGCCAAACACGATAACCAGTCGGATCCCGAGGCTGGTCAGCAGCGCGATATCGGTGATGATGTTGGGGAAGTTTTCCTGTTCAATGGCTTCGCCGCCCAGCATGACCACGAAGGTAGACCCTCGATGCAGGTTGACATAGGGGCTGGATTGACGAAACGCCTTGACCAGGGCGGCATCATTATCGCGCACGGACAGTCCTTTAAGAGCTGAAGAAATAAAGATCCATGATCGTGAAAACTAATGCAAAAAACAAGACTAAATATTTACTTTTTGGCGGGTATCACGGGGCTGCATCAAGGTGGTTATCGGTGATGAGCGGGTGTTTTCGGTCCGGAACCCGGGGTGATCCGTGACTATCTCGGGTCGCTCGCCAGCCATGCATTCTGATATGAAAAATGCGAGCGAGCGCCAATAAAGCGTCCTGTCCGGATACCTGCTTTATGTTAGTCTTTTCAAGGGTTATTTCCGCTCTGACGGGAAAAATCCCAACTTTCTAGCCAAAAAATCGTAACTATAGCCAAAACAATAAAGCGAGAAAACAATGCAAAGGAATCTGTGCCTACTCTCTCTGGGAGGGCTGACCGCGTTATTCAGCACCTCTGTCTCTGCGGCTGGTGGCCAACTGGATTTAACGACCTCTTCCGTCGGTATCTTTGCCGTCGTCATCTTCGTGATTGCCTATGTGCTGGTGATGGGAGAGGAATACCTTCACCTGCGCAAGTCCAAACCGGTGCTGGTCGCGGCCGGTATCATCTGGGTGGCCATCGGCTGGACCTATATTCATCATGGCATTCCGGGGGTGACCGAAGCGGCCTTCCGGCATAACCTGCTGGAATATGCCGAGCTGCTGCTGTTCCTGCTGGTGGCCATGACCTATATCAACGCCATGGAAGAGCGCCGTCTGTTCGATGCGCTTCGGGCCTGGATGGTGCGCAAGGGCTTCAGTTACAAGTCACTGTTCTGGATGACCGGTTTTCTGGCTTTCTTTATTTCGCCCATCGCCGATAACCTGACCACGGCGCTGCTGATGTGTGCGGTGGTGACCAAGGTAGCGGAAGGGGACAAGCGCTTTATCAACCTGTGCTGCATCAACATCGTGATCGCCGCCAACGCCGGTGGCGCCTTCAGTCCCTTCGGCGATATCACCACCCTGATGGTCTGGCAGGCCGGTATCATCAAGTTCAACGAGTTCTTTATCCTGTTCATTCCCGCGCTGCTCAACTACCTGGTGCCGGCGGTGGCGATGAATTTCTTTATCGAAAATCGCAAACCCGCCGCCCTCTATGAAGAGGTGGAGGTCAAGCGTGGCGCCATTCGCATCGTGTTGCTGTTTTTGCTGACCATTGCCACCGCCGTGGCCTGCCACAGTCTGCTGCACCTGCCGCCGGTACTGGGCATGATGACCGGCCTCGGTTATCTGCAGTTTTTCGGTTACTACCTGCGCCAGACCCTGCCGGGATCACTGGCGCGCAAACGGGTCATGGCCGAGAAGCGGGGCGATGAAGAAGCGCTCAGACGGTTGGGTAGCGTGGTGCCGTTTGACGTGTTCAATCGAATCGCACGGGCCGAGTGGGATACCCTGCTGTTCTTCTACGGCGTGGTAATGTGTGTGGGGGGCCTGGGGTACATGGGCTATCTGGCGCTGGTGTCCGAGGTGCTTTACGGCGGCTGGGATGCCGTCTATGCCAACATCGCACTGGGTGTGGTATCGGCGGTGGTGGACAACATTCCGGTGATGTTTGCGGTACTGACCATGCAGCCGGAAATGTCTCACGGCAACTGGTTGCTGATCACCCTGACCGCGGGGGTGGGCGGCAGCCTGCTGTCCATCGGTTCGGCCGCCGGCGTGGCGCTGATGGGCCAGGCCCGGGGCATGTATACCTTCTTCGGTCACCTCAAGTGGGCACCGGTGATCTTCCTCGGCTACGTGGCGAGCATTTTGGCGCACCTGTGGCTGAACGCCGAGAGTTTCAACGTCTTTGGCTGAGGAACTCCCGTCGCGTGACGCCAACAGCCGATGAAAGAAGTGATGGTTCAAGCCGACGGGCATCAATCACCACCAGGCCGCCTCAGGGCCCTGGTGGTTTGAGTGGTTTACCACCACAGGGTGGTGATGCCCAACAGGATAAAGAGCAGGGCGCTGGCGCGGTGAATCCAGCGCATGGGTATGCGTTCGGCGCCCTGCTTGCCAATCAACACCACGGGGACGTTGGCGGCCATCATGCCGAGGGTGGTGCCGGCCACCACCAGCCAGAAGTCGTCCACGAAGCGGGCCGCCAGCAGCACGGTGGCGACTTGGGTCTTGTCACCCATCTCCGCCAGAAAGAACAGCACAAAGGTGGTGATGAAGGGCCCGTAACGGCGGAACTGACCGTCTTCATCATCGAGCTGGTCGGGGATCAGCATCCAGAACGCCATCACGAAGAAAGAGCCAGCCAGCAGATAGCGCAGCCAGGCCGGATCCAGCCAGTGTTGTACCCAGACTCCCACCGAGCCGGCGAAGCCGTGGTTGAGCAGGGTAGCGGCCAGTATGCCGACGATGATGGGCAGGGGTTTTCTGAAACGACAGCTCAGTACCAGGGCGAGCAGTTGGGTTTTGTCGCCGATTTCGGCGATGGCGACCGCAAGGGTCGAGGTAGTCAGGGCTTCCACGGTATATACCAGGGGGACGGGGTGTTAACAACCAATGAGCAGGCCATGCCGCCCGTCCCCGGTATCGGCATCAGCCTGTCAAAGGTCTCGTCAAACCACCGATATCTCGGTTAGAAGACATCCGGGTCACAACCACCATGGTGATGTTGCACCAATTATGTTGATGGCTGTCTCGTCGTTAAACGAGAGACTACTCCCCCTTGTGCAGGAGCGGGTATTTTAGTGATTTGGGCGGCAAGTTCAAGGCTGGTGCTTTAACTTGTCGCTCTCGCCTCACCGCGGAGCCTTAACCGCCGACCTTTTTCACCTGCAGCCCGGCTTTGGTCAGCAGCGCGCTCACCTGCTCAAGCCGGTCGCCCTGAATTTCGATCACCCCTTTCTTGACCGCGCCGCCGGTACCCAGCTGTTTTTTCAGTTGCTTGGCCAGGGTGCCGACCTGCTCAGTGGGCACGCCGTACACGCAAATGACCCCGGCGCCCTTGCGGCCCTTGGTTTCGCGGCGTACACGTATGATGCCATCGTCGGGGAACGGATGATCGGAGGAAGCAGGCTGGTCCTGCTCTGCCTGCCAGTCGGGATCGGTGCTGTATACCAGTTTGTTCATAACTTGGGCTCGATGATCAGTTGTAACAGTTCGCCCTCC
The DNA here is from genome assembly GCF_001870485.1 of Oceanisphaera psychrotolerans. Taxonomy (GTDB): domain Bacteria; phylum Pseudomonadota; class Gammaproteobacteria; order Enterobacterales; family Aeromonadaceae; genus Oceanimonas; species Oceanimonas psychrotolerans. The sequence continues at coordinate 63,658 of NZ_MDKE01000007.1, forward strand.
AACAGGGCGCGTTTAACCAGTGCCAGACCGCCGATGGTCTGGTCATGCTGAAAGTGGGCTCTGACGATGGGCAGGGCCTGATGAAAGCTTGGCAAAGACTGCTGGCGGATGGCCTGTTCGAGCAGCGGGAAGAGGACGGACTCGGCTTCGCACAGGGAACCGGTTAGCAGCAGTTTCTGCGGGTTGAACAGGTTAATCATGATGGCGAGCACCTGACCCAGATGCTGTGCCGCCTGCTCCATCACCGTCAGGGCCAGCCGGTCGCCGGCCAGTGCCGCTTCACACAGGGCCGTCATGGTCAGCCGGGTCGGATCAAGCAGGCTCCGAACTCCTGGCTCCGGCACCTGGGCCTCCAGCAGGCGGGCCGCCAGGCGGAGCAGGGCGGCGTCGGAGACCATGGTTTCCAGACAGCCGAGGTTACCGCACTGGCAGCGCTCACCGTCGGGGGTGACCCGGATATGCCCCATTTCCGCCACGTCCCGGCCCTGGCTCTTGAAGATGCGACCCTCGGTGACAATGCCGGCCCCCACGCCGTGACCCAGGCTCACCAGTATCGAGTCCAGGCAGTCGCGGGCCGCACCAAAATAGTGTTCGGCCAGCGCCTGGGCGCGAATGTCGTTGCCGATAAACACCGGCAGGCCGAGCTGCTGGCGCAAGTACTCGGACAGTTTCACCTGCGCCAGCGGATAACAGGGATGATAAATCACCTGGCCATGCTTGGCATCGGTGAGGCCGGGCATGATCACCGCCAGGGCAATCAGGTTCAGGTTGGCGGCCCGGCGGGCGATGTAGTCGGACAGACGATTACCTAGCACGGTGAGCAGGGCATCCTGCTTGAGGGCTGGGCATGCCAGGGTTTCCTGCCCCCGGGCGTTACCTTGCAGATCATAGAGCGACAGGCTGAGCTCGCCCCGGCCGAGTTTCACCGACACCAGATGAAAGTCCCCGGTAACGGTGGTGAGGGAAATCGCCCGGCGACCACCGGTAGAGGCCTGATGTTCCTGTTCCTTGATCAGACCATGCTCGAGCAGGGCTCGGGTAATCTTGGTCACGCTGGCCGGAGCCAGATGACTCAGTGCGGCGATCTTGACCCGGGAGATCGGGCCATGGCTGTCGATAATCCGGTAGACGACCGAGCTGTTGACCTGTTTGACCAGGTCGACATTGGCGATTTTTCCGTGGGTCATGGGGTTGTGAACTGTCCGTTTACCAGGGTGGTGTTGACGTGAAATCCGCTGTTCAGCACCACCAGATTGGCGATCTTGCCGACGTGGATGGAGCCGAGTTCATGGTCGAGGCTCAGGGCCCTGGCCGGATAGAGGCTGGCCATACGCAGCGCTTCTTCCAGTGGCAGCCCGACCCGTTCAACCAGGTTGCGGACCCCCGCTATCATGGTCAATGCCGAGCCGCCGAGTGTACCATGCTCATCCACGCATTGCCCATCGCGCACCAGCACGGTGGTGCCGCAAAAGTCGAACCGGGTCAGCTCGGGGCCGGCCCCGGCGGCGGCGGTGGCATCGGTCACCAGACAGAGGCGCTGGCCCAGTACTCTGTGTGCCAGCCGGACATTGGCATCATGCACGTGAACGCCGTCCACGATAATGCCGGCATAGACGGCGGGACTGTCGAACACGGCGCCCACGGCGCCGGGCTCCCGCCCGTTGAGCGTCGGGGTCATGGCATTGTAAAGATGGGTGGCAAACCCCACGCCGGCATCGAAACCGGCCATGGCCTCATCGTAACTGGCGGCGGTGTGGCCCATGGCCACCAGAATGCCGGCTTCGTTCAGGCGCCGGATATGCTCGGGACGGTTGCACTCGGGGGCCAGGGTGATTTTGGCAATCACCTCCGCATGTTCACACAGAAAATCCAGCATGGCAGCGGTCAGCGAGCGGATATGCGCGGCCGGATGAATCCCCTTGCGCGTGAGATTGGTATAGGGGCCTTCCAGGTGCAGGCCCGGCACCCGATGCCGGTGCCGGGCCATGTAGTCACGGGTGACGGCCACCGCCTGCTGCATATCCCGGTCGGGCGAGGTGATCAAGGTCGGCAGAAAGCTGGTGGTACCGGACTTCAGGTTGGTCCTGTGCATGGTATCCAGGGTATGGATGCTGATGTCGCCATTAAACATCACCCCGCCGCAGCCATTGAGCTGCAGGTCGATAAAACCGGCACTGAGCAAGGCACCCTCCAGTGAGTGGCGTGGCAGTTCGGGGGCAAGCGCCGCTTCGGGCAGGATGGCGGCGATGCGATCTTGCCGGATCACGACGGCCTGATCGTGGTGTAGGCGCTCGCCGTCAAACAGGGTGCAGTGGGTCAGGGCAAACATGAATGTGATTACTCCAGATACGTAAGCGAGTCGGGTTGCCGCTGTTCGGGCTCACTCGGGAGAGGAGCCCTGAGCGCCGTGGTGGCGGCGATATCGCAGACCATGATGCAGCCTGGGTGCCGCTGCAGGACGGATACCGGCCAGCGCGGACTGACATCGCCTTCCACCGCCGCCTGCAGCGCCAGCGCCTTGTGTTGTCCGGTCACCAGTATCATCACTTCTTCCGCCTCCAGCAGGGTACCCAGCCCCATGGTCAGTGCCTGCCGGGGTACCCGGTCCGGGTCATGGTCGAAAAAACGGGCGTTATGCTGCCGGGTTGTGTCGGTCAGGGTGCAGAGACGGGTACGGGAGTCGAACGGCGACATGGGCTCATTGAAGGCGAGATGACCGTTACTGCCGACGCCACCCAGCATCAGATGAATGCCGCCATAGCGGCGGATGGCGGCCTCATAACGACGGCATTCGGTGGCCAGATCCGGGGCGTTGCCGTCCGGAATATGGATGTGTTCCGGATGGATATCCACATGTCTGAACAGATTTTCGTGCATAAAATGGTGGTAGCTTTGTGGATGTTCTGGCGGTAATCCGACGTATTCGTCCATATTGAAGGTAACCACATGACGAAAACTGAGCGTTCCCGCCTGATACAGGACAATTAGCTCCCGGTAGCAGGTCTGTGGCGAGCTGCCGGTGGGCAGACCGAGCACAAAGGGCCGTTCGGCGCTGGGCGCGAAGGCCCTGATACGGTCGGCAATATAGTGAGCGGCCCAGCGGCCAACCTGATCGGCATTGGCAAGAGGGATTAAACGCATGATGGCGCCTCATGGTTGGATAGCGAAAGCCTACCATATTTCACCATGATGAAATACGAGACCTTTCGGTGTCATAAGGGTCTTCTTTCGGGTCACTGCCAGGCGGGTTGATGCATCCCCGGCCGTCGCTTGATGTTTCATGGAACGCATTGCTGTGTCAGGCCGCGAGGGCAGCACAGGCTATCGCACTACTGGCATAAGGAGATTGGCCATGAACCTGCTGGGATATCTACAACGACTGGGCAAGGCGTTGATGTTACCGATAGCGACTCTTCCGGTGGCCGCCTTGCTATTGCGCCTGGGGCAGCCGGATCTGCTGGGTCTTGCCGTGATGGCCGAGGCGGGGGCGGCCATTTTCAACCAGTTGCCGTTGCTGTTTGGTCTGGGCATTGCCGTTGGCCTGTCCCGGGATAATGCCGGTGCCGCCGCCCTGGCCGGGGCCGTTGGCTATTTTGTCCTGACCGGCGCGGCGAGGGCCATGGACGGCGATATCGAGATGTCATTCTTCGGCGGCATTATCGCCGGCATGATTGCCGGCCACTGTTATAACCGCTTTCACCGGGTGCGATTACCCGGTTATCTGTCCTTCTTCGGCGGTCATCGGCTGGTGCCTATCATGACCGGACTCTTTGCGCTGCTGGCGGCGCTGCTGGCCGGCCTGATCTGGCCCGTGATGCAGCAGGGCATCGACAGTTTAAGTATGACCCTCTCCACCTCGGGGCCGATCGGTCAGTTCTTCTACGGCGTGCTCAACCGGGCGTTGATCCCGCTGGGTCTGCACCATGCGGTGAACTCCCTGTTCTGGTTTGGTCTGGGCGAGTGTCTCTCCCTGAGCTACGAGGCGGCCGGTGTCGTACAGCAAGTGTGTCTGGATCCGGCGTTGGTGGGCACCCTGGCCGTGGGGGGGCCGGTGCCCGGAGTCGACGGCGCCGTGATCATCGAGCTGGCCACCGAGGTGACCCGGGGCGACTTGCACCGCTTCTTCGCCGGCGATCCCACCGCCGGGGTCTTTATGGGCGGTTTCTTCCCGATCATGATGTTCGGCCTGCCGGCGGCCGCCCTGGCCATGATACTGGCCGCGCCCGCAAGCAAACGGGTTCAGGTGGGGGGACTGCTGTTGTCGCTGGGCATGACCTCATTGCTGACCGGCATTACCGAGCCGCTGGAGTTCAGCTTCATGTTTCTGGCGCCGCTGCTCTACGTGCTGCACGCGTTGCTGACCGGCCTGGCGTTGGTGGTGACCAACCTGTTCGGCATCCTGCACGGCTTCGGTTTTTCCGCCGGGCTGTTCGATCTGGTACTGAACTGGGGGTTGGCTACCCGGCCCTGGGCATTGCTGGGCGTGGGCGTGGCGTTCGCGGTGCTCTATTTTTTCAGTTTCTATTTTGCCATTCGTCGCTTGCGTCTCAAGACCCCGGGGCGAGCCACGACAGAACCGACGGCAGATGTTAAAGAGAGCGGGGACGATGCTGCCGAGCTGGCGGCTGAATATCTGGCGGCGCTGGGGGGAGAAGATAATCTGCTGACCATCGATGCCTGCGTTACCCGGCTGCGGCTGACGGTCAGGCAGTCGAGTCGGGTCGACGAAGCCCGGCTGACGGCGCTGGGAGCCAAAGGCATGAGCAGGTCGTCCGGGAAAAAGCAGAAGCTGCAACTGCAACTGATAGTGGGCCCTCGGGCAGACCGGCTGGCGGCAGAGATCAAGGCGTTGACCGAACATCACTGAGTTCCGATAGGGGCATGATCTGCCTTTCAGACGCGGTGCCAATGTCGGTTGGCACCGTTTTTTATTATTTCAGAGCATAAGCGATACAAACCACTTGAAAAAAGGGGTTAAGTCAGCTCCAGCTAAGGGGTATGCCCCCGTGCAACTGTGATTGCCGAGCGGCAGGCAGGCAAACCGGAGAGCGATATTTTTCCGTCTGTCAAGAGCCCGCCGATGAGGCAAGAGACTCAAAAGGTTATGCACAGCGAGTCGGAGCCTTGTGCCGACAGGGTTGGGGGCACTTATCCACCATTTCTGTGGATAAGGTTGTGCATTACCTATCTAAAACCGGTGCAAAGCCAGTCAGGGCAGGCTTCTCGGATAAGTAGGCAAAAAATTAACCAAAAAATAAGTGTTTAAAAATCAAAGTCTTAAAAAAAGGCACAAGAAATTCTCGCTCAATATCTGAACGATGAGGGCAAGGCTAGAGCAAAAGCACGAAATGTGGGTTTTTTGAAAAATCAGTGAGGCTTGTAGTGGATAAGTCAAGAAGAGTGGTGCGAAATTTGGCTCCCCCTGCTGGACTTGAACCAGCGACATACGGATTAACAGTCCGCCGTTCTACCGACTGAACTAAGGGGGAATCTCGTGAAGAGGCCGCAGATAATACGCAGGCCAGGGAGGCGGGTCAAGGACAATATCCGATTTTTGACCCTTGGGACCAAGAGGGCAGTTTTCGCTTAAATTTACCGGTTCACCGGGGGTAAACTGGGCGCTGAAACAAGAGGAGAGTGGGTAATGAGCAAAGATTTCCAACTGGTCAGCGATTATCAGCCCGGTGGCGATCAGCCGACGGCGATTGCCCAGCTGCTGGAGGGTATCGATGCCGGTCTGGCTCATCAGACCCTGCTCGGGGTGACCGGCTCGGGCAAGACCTTCACCGTGGCCAACGTGATTGCCGAGCTGAACCGCCCGACCATGATACTGGCGCCCAACAAGACCCTGGCCGCCCAGCTTTACGGCGAGATGAAGGAGTTCTTCCCCCATAATGCGGTGGAGTACTTCGTTTCCTATTACGACTATTATCAGCCCGAGGCCTATGTGCCGACGACCGATACCTTTATCGAGAAAGACGCCTCCATCAACGATCATATCGAGCAGATGCGACTGTCGGCCACCAAGGCGCTGATGGAGCGGCGGGATGTGATCATCGTGGCCTCGGTGTCGGCCATCTACGGTCTGGGTGATCCCCAGTCCTACCTGAGCATGATGCTGCACCTGCGTACCGGCGATGTCTTGAACCAGCGGGACATGCTGCGCCGGCTGGCGGAACTGCAATACAGCCGCAACGACGCCGGTTTTCAGCGTGGTACCTTCCGGGTGCGGGGCGAGGTGATCGATATCTTTCCGGCGGAGTCGGACGATCAGGCGGTGCGGGTCGAGCTGTTTGATGACGAAATCGAGCGTATCAGTCTGTTCGATCCGCTGACCGGCACCGTGAAGCAGACCCTGGCGCGCTTTACCATCTATCCCAAGACCCACTACGTGACCCCGCGAGAAAAACTGCTCGGTGCCATCGAGCATATCAAGGTGGAACTGCAGGCGCGCAAGGCGCAGCTGTTGTCGTCCAACAAGCTGCTGGAAGAGCAGCGCATTAGCCAGCGCACCCAGTTCGATATCGAGATGATTCAGGAACTGGGCTACTGCTCGGGCATCGAGAACTACTCCCGTTATCTGTCAGGCCGGGGCGAAGGCGAGCCGCCGCCCACCCTGTTCGATTATCTGCCCGGCGATGGCCTGCTGATTATCGACGAGTCTCACGTCACGGTGCCGCAGATTGGCGGCATGTACAAGGGCGACCGCTCGCGCAAGGAAACCCTGGTGGAATACGGCTTTCGTCTGCCTTCGGCGTTGGACAACCGGCCGCTGCGCTTCGAGGAATTCGAAGCCCTGATGCCGCAGACGGTGTTTGTATCCGCCACCCCCGGCCCCTACGAGCTGGACAAGTCCGGCGACGATGTAGCCGAGCAGGTAGTGCGTCCCACCGGTCTGCTCGATCCGGTGCTGGAAGTCCGGCCAGTTGCAACCCAGGTGGACGACGTACTGTCCGAGGCCCGGCTGCGCATCGCGCAACACGAGCGGGTGCTGGTGACCACCCTGACCAAGCGCATGGCCGAGGACCTGACCGAATACCTGAGCGAACACGGTCTGCGGGTACGCTATCTGCATTCGGACATCGACACCGTGGAGCGCATGGAGATCATTCGCGACCTGCGTCTGGGGGAGTTCGATGTGCTGGTGGGCATCAACCTGCTGCGGGAAGGACTGGACATGCCGGAGGTGTCGCTGGTGGCGATTCTGGATGCGGACAAGGAAGGTTTCCTGCGCTCCGAACGCTCGCTGATCCAGACCATCGGCCGGGCCGCTCGCAACCTGAACGGCAAGGCCATTCTCTATGCGGATAAGGTCACCCGTTCCATGGCCGCGGCGATCGGAGAAACCGAACGCCGTCGGGAAGTACAGCGGCAGTTCAATGAAGACAACGGCATCGTGCCCAAGGGGCTGACCAAGGGTGTGACCGATGTGATGGATCTGGACGGCACCCGGCGGATTGGCTCCAAACGCGCCAAGGACAAAACCTTGCAGCCGGAGCACCTGCCCACCGCCAAAGAGCTGGACAAGCAGATCACCGAGCTGGAGAAAATCATGCTCGAACATGCCCGCAACCTGGAGTTTGAACAGGCCGCCGCCACCCGCGATCGCATCCACGAATTACGGGAGCAGCTGATCCGCAGCTGATGGCAAGGGAGGACGGCGGGTAGATCGGGATTTGCTGCTTATCCCGATCCAGGGGCGACCGGTTCCGGTATTCAGGGCTGGGCGGGGGCCCGATAGGCCTGGGTACCCCACAGCGGGACGGTCGACATGGAATGCTTGAAGCTGCCGCTGGTTTCCTTGGTGCTGTAGGCGATATACAGCAGCGACTGGCTGCGGTCATCATAGATGCGCCGGATCTTCAGGCTTTTCAGGAAGATACTCTTCGACTTCTTGAACACGATGTCGCCGCTCTTGGAGGTATCGATGGTGGCGATCATGGCCGGGGTGATCTCGCCGGTCTGGCGGCAGCTGATCGACATGTCGGACGGATCCGACAGATCCAGATCCGCCACTATGTTGGACATGTGGCAGGTCACGCCGGGCACATCGGGGTCGGTCAGCACCTCGATCTTGATGTCCTTGGTGGTGAACAGGCCCAGCGATACGTCGCCCACTTCATTGTTGTCACAGCCGGCAAGGGCGAGGGCGGCGATACCGCCCAGTATCAGTTGTTTCCACATCTCGTGCTCCTCATGCTGGCCGGGTTACAGCCAGCCTTTGCGTTTGAAGAAATAATAGGTACCGCAGGCGGACATCAGCATCATGACCAGCGACATGGGGTAGCCATAATCGAAACCCAGCTCCGGCATGATCTCGAAGTTCATGCCATAGATGCTGGCGATCAGCGTGGGGGGCAGAAATACCACGGCGGCGACCGAGAAAATCTTGATCACCTTGCTTTGCTCCAGGCTGGTAAAGCCCATGGCCGCTTCCAGCTGAAAGTTGATCTTGTCGAACAGAAACTGGGTGTGGGGTAGCAGCGACTCGATGTCGTAGAGCATCTCGTCTATCCACTTGCGCTGTTCGTCGTTACCGCTCTGGCGCAGGGAACGTTTGATGAAACGCAGTGCCCGCCGGGTATCGTACAGGGCCAGCCGGATATGGCCGTTGCCGCCTTCCTGCAGCATCAGATCCGACATGGTCTGGCGAAGATCGTCCACCTGCAGCACCTGTTTGGCGGTGGCTTCCAGGGTCTTGTAGCCGTCTTCGATCAGATCGGAAATGTATTCGATTTTGAGTTGAAAAATTTCCAGCAGCAGATCCGGGGCGTCTTTCGCTTCCAGCCGGTCCTGGCGCATGTAGTGGCGCAGCAGTCGCATCAGGCCGAGATCGTCTTCCCGAAAGCTGATCAACATGTCTTTGCGCAGGGTAAAGAGCACGTTGATGCCGTCTATTTCCTTGCCCATGCGCTGGGGAAACAGCGAATGGATGTGCAGGCCGTCCTTGTCCCGGTAAAAGCGGGCCGAAGCCTCGATATCGTCGAGCTCGTCCAGCTCCGGTACTTCCTCCACGAACAGCTGCTTCATCCAGAGCTGTTCCTGCTCGTCCGGCTTGAGAATATCCAGCCACAGGGTGTTGGGAGGCAGGCTGTCCTCCAGGTTGAGTGGCTGAATGTCGAGAGATGTTCCATTCAGGGTATAGGCTGTGATCATGCAGCGCTCCAACCAGTAAACAATGACTGGCACTATATAGAGGCCAACGCCGGATGTCAGGCAATCTGTGAGCCGGTGGCATTTTTTGGCGCTTATTTGGGTGGCATAAGGGTAGACTCAAATGACTTGACCCTTTACCCGGCCTATAATGACAGGATCCTGCCATCAGCATCACCCACCGGAGAGCCACCGTGAAGCGAATATATAGTGCCTTCCTTATGCTCTTGCTGGCATTTCCCGCGACGGCCGAGATGACGCTGAAGGCGCGGCAAACCGTGGATGTATATGGTTCCAGTGCCCTGGAGCCAAGCCTGGCCGATGTGGATTATCGCTTGAGCTGGCAGCTGACCGGGGAGCAGACCGAACAGGGCTGCCGCCCGGCCCAGGTGCTGGTGTCGCTGACCGCCACCGTGACCGAGCCGCTGGAATGGCCGCAAACCCCAGCCTGGCAGAATTACCGGCTGGCTCTCACCGCCTACGAACGGCTGGTGCGGGAGCGGGCGCTGTTGTCGGGTGAATGGCTGGAGCGATCGCTGTTCGAGATAGCGGCACAATCGAATTGCGAGCAATTGCGTCAGGTGGCAGACAACGTCGGCTATCACCAGCTCGACATCGCCCGCACCCTGTTGCGGGACTTTCAGCAGCAGCACGATTACGGCCGCCATCTGGGGCTGATCCGCCCCGAATAGGTCTTACTCTACCGGTTTGCCTTTCAGCAGCTTGCGTACCCAATGCCGATTGGGACTGAGCACCGCCAGCTGAGACTGTGACAGCGGATAGGGCTCGTCCAGCAGCTGTGCCGCCATCAGCTCGGACAGCAAGGGCGCCGAACACAGGCCCCGGGAGCCCAGCCCGGACATCACATAGAGCCCCGCATGATCTTCCGCCAAGGGTAAGGCTTCCCACTTGCGCTGGGGCATCCGGGCATACTGTGCCAGTTGTGCAGCCTTGTCCGGCGCGGCCCCGAGCAGCGGCAGATGATCCCGGCAGGCGGCGCGGACACTCACCCGGCCGGCGCCGGCCTCCGGTGTGACATCATCGAGCGCGGGCAGGGTGCGTACCAGTTTGTGCAGGTTGTCCTGCTCTTCCTGCTCCCGATAATCCACCGCCGTCTGCTTGCGGCCATAGCTGGCCCCCACGCAGTGCACGCCTTGCCAGGCGGGGGTGAGATAGCCTTCGTAGCAGACCACGGTTTTCAGTGCCGTGATGGAGGGTGTCGAAGGCTGATAGTTGACTTGTCCCCGCACCGGCGACAGCGCCAGAGGCCGGGTCTGCGGCCATGCCGTCAATTGATGGCCGTTGGCCAGCACCACATTATCGGCACAGAAGGTCTCGCCCCCGGTATTGAGCTGCCATTGGTGCTCTTCCCGCGCCAGCGTCTCGACCCGGGTCTGGTAGTGACAACTCAGCAGCCCGGTTTGTTGTGCTTCGGCCAGCAGGGCGGCGGTCAGCTCGAAGGGGCAAATCCAGCCGCCCAGCGGGTACTCGATGCCGGGCAGATTGGCGGCGATGCCGGTACGGGCGTTCACCTGTTCGGCGGTCAGGGCGTGCAGCAGTGCCGGCGGAAACTGACTGGCCAGCAGCTTGTCGATTTTGGCGCCGCTCTTGTCGTTGTAAGCCAGCTGCACCACACCACACCAGTCGTGATGGACATGATGCCGCTCGGCCAGGGCGGGCAAGGTACGGCGACCGTAAAGAAAAGCCTGCAGATAAAACTGGCTCAGGTTATCGTGTTCGCCATTCAGCAACGGATACACGGCGGCCTGACGGTTGCCCGAGGCCCCCATGGCCGGAGCCTTATGCTGCTCGAGCAGGGTGACCTGCTGGCCCCGGCGGGTCAGGGCATAGGCCAGGCTGGCCCCGGCGATGCCGGCACCCACTATGATGGTATGCCCGGCCCGGCCCGGTCGGCGCCAGAACCAGGGCGCAGGGTAGGGCGCTCGCTGGTCGCAGCGACGCACCCCCGCCAGCATTTCCCGCTTGCGGCCATAGCCCTTGACCCGGCCGACCCTGAAGCCGGCCTCGTTCAGCCCGCGGCGTACGAAACCGGCGGCGGTAAAGGTGGCCAGGGTGGCGCCATTACGGGCCAGGCGCGCCAGTTGCCGGAACAACTGGGGCGTCCACATCTCCGGATTCTTGCTCGGCGCGAAACCGTCCAGATACCAGGCATCCACCTTGCCGGTCAGCCCCGCTTCCATCTGTGGCAGCAGATCGGCCACGTCGCCAAGCCATAAATCCAGGCATACATCGTCGTCCAGCCACAGCCGGTGGCAGCCGTTAACGGCAGGCGGATATTCAGCTAACAAACGTTCGCTTAAAGTGCTAAGCTCTGGCCATTGGCCCAGGGCCTGTTGCAGATCGGCGCGGGTAAGCGGAAATTTCTCCACGCTGATCAGATGCAGGCGCCGGGCGTTGCCCTGCGGATGTTGCCGGCGATAGTCGATGAAAGCCTGCCAGGTGGCCAGCACATTGAGGCCGGTGCCAAAGCCGGTTTCGGCCACCACGAACAGTGGTCTGTCGTGGTCAATCCAGCGTTCGGGCAGGCGGTTCTGACCGAGAAATACATAGCGGGTTTCGGCCAGGCCATCGTCGTTGGAAAAGTAGACATCGTCGAACGCAGCGGCAACCGGTGTGCCCTGGTCATTCCAGTCCAGACGCGCGGTTGTAATGAAGTGGGGTGACACTGAACCTCCGGGGCCGTAAAAGCGGTCATTTTATGTGAAAGCAGACCAGTTTGACCATTTTTTATGGTTAGAATTGGCGCCAAATCAAGACAGTAGGAAAGATAGATGAGAAGAGCAGTCATTACCGGTATCGGTGTGGTGTCCAGCATTGGCAACAACAAGGAAGAGGTTCTGGCCTCACTCAAGGCGGGCCGCTCCGGTATCAGCTTCTCCCAGCAGTTTGCTGATCATAACCTGCGTAGCCAGGTGTGGGGGAACATTAAACTGAACCCGGCCGAACATATCGATCGTAAAGTCATGCGCTTTATGGGTGATGCAGCGGCCTTTGCCTATCTTTCCATGGAACAGGCGATCGCCGATGCGGGCCTTGATGAGTCCATGGTATCCAACGAGCGCACCGGCCTGGTAGCCGGCTCCGGTGGTGCCTCTTCCAAGAACCAGATTGAAGCCTGCGATACCCTGCGCGAAAAGGGTGTACGCCGTGTAGGGCCTTACATGGTACCGCGTACCATGTCGTCCACCACCTCGGCCTGTCTGGCGACCCCGTTCAAGATCAAGGGCATCAACTACACCATCAGCTCGGCCTGTGCGACTTCCGCGCATTGTATCGGCCATGCGCTGGAGCAGATCCAGCTGGGCAAGCAGGACATCGTCTTTGCCGGTGGCGGCGAAGAAGTGGACTGGACCCTGGCCCTGCAGTTCGACGCCATGGGCGCCCTGTCCAGCAAGTACAACGAGACCCCGGAACTGGCTTCCCGTACCTACGATGCGGGCCGTGACGGCTTCGTCATCTCCGGTGGCGGCGGCATGGTGGTGGTGGAAGAACTGGAGCACGCCCTCAAGCGCGGTGCCCATATCTATGCCGAAATCACCGGTTACGGTGCCACCTCCGACGGCTACGACATGGTGGCCCCGTCCGGCGAAGGCGCCGTGCGTTGCATGCAGCAGGCCATGGCCACCGCGCCGGCCCCGGTGCAGTACATCAACACCCACGGCACTTCCACCCCGGTAGGTGATGTGAAAGAGCTGGAAGCCATCAACAACCTGTTTGGCGACCATGCCCCTTACATCTCCGCCACCAAGGCGATGACCGGTCATGCGCTGGGTGCCGCCGGTGTGCACGAGGCGGTGTACTCGCTGCTGATGATGGAGCACGGCTTCATTGCGCCGAGCATCAACATCACCGAGCTGGACGAGAAGGCCAAGAACCTGCCTATCGTGACCGAGTACAAGGAAGCCGAGCTGGACACCGTGATGTCCAACAGCTTCGGTTTCGGCGGCACCAACGCCAGCTTGGTATTCAGCAAATACAAAGGCTGAATCGGCCGGTAATACCGCAATAAAAAGGGCGCTTCGGCGCCCTTTTTGCGTTAGGAAATCGGACAAAGGGCACTACTCCGCCGACACGCCGTAAACCCTTCCCTGGGGGCTCAGCCGCGCCCTCCCTAGCGCGGATGGTCAGCTGAGCAGATACCCTTTGCCCTCCTTCTGCAGCGGAGTCGTCTGGTGGCACCACCTGCAGAGAACTCCTCATCATGGAAGAGGCTCCAGGGATTGCCTCAGCCGACCGTCAAATGCCAGGGATGTCATGTGCTGAGCGTTACATGGATGATGAGATGGACACCTCTTGTGTAACCGGCGTCGCGATGCGCCATATTTGGGTTGAAGCTCAAATAACCACAAAAGGTGTCCACTATGAACATTACGCTGATAGGTATCGATTTGGCAAAGAATGTGTTTCAGGTTTGTGGCGTCAATCAAGCTGGCAAGGCCGTTTTCAACCGGCAGGTTCGGCGTGCGGAGTTACTGGCATTTCTTGCTCAATACGCTTCCGTGCCCATTGCGATGGAAGCCTGCAGTGGCTCCAACTACTGGGGCCGGACCTTGCAGCGCCTGGGTCACCCGGTGATGTTGCTGCCGCCTCAGCATGTAAAACCGTTCGTGCAGGGCAACAAGAATGACCGTAACGATGCTTTCGCTATCTGCGAAGCAGCCAAGCGGCCGAATATCACCGTGGTTACGCCCAGAACCCTGGAACAGACCGACATGCATCTGGCACATCGCCTCCGCGAACGACGAGTGGAAGCGCGTACCCGACTGATTTGCCAGTTACGCGGCCTGCTGAATGAGTACGGCATTACTCAGCCTCGAGGCAAAGAAGCATTGCAGGCGGCCATGCCCGATATCCTGGAGGATGCCAACAACGGGCTGACGCCAACGGCGCGCGCATATTTTCACGGCATGATGGCAGAATGGCGGCAACTGAATGCGGCGATAGCGACGCTGGATAATGATATTCGTCGGCAGTGTCGAAGCCATGAAGACTGCTCTCGACTGACTGAAATCAAAGGCGTTGGCGATATCACCGCCACGGCCGTGGTCGCCTTTGCGGGCAATGGTCATCATTATCGCAGTGGCCGCCATTTTTCTGCCAATCTGGGGCTGGTGCCTAAAGAGTATTCCAGTGGTGGCAAGCAACAGCTCGGCAGTATCACCAAACGCGGTAATGGCTACTTACGCAAGCTGTTGGTGCAGGGCGCCTGGTCGATTATCCGGTAGGCAGAAGACAGGCTGTCTCAGTGGGCCAAAGCGCTCGTTGAGCGACGAGGTAAACAGAAAGCGGCGATAGCCGTCGCCAACAAACTGGCTCGCATTATCTGGGCCATGCTGGTCAGGCAGGAGCACTACCGTGCGGTCTGAGAGAGCCAGAAGGGCAGTAAAAAACAGACCGGTTTAGCAGGAGAAACAAGTTACATCACCCCGACGACCTGCGCGTGGAAATGACGTTAATGTGGTAACAGGTAAGACCGGCCCTTGCCAATGCTGATGAAGCACTCGGAACCTGGATTCCGTAGGGACGATAACGCTGCAAGGGTGCGGCTCTCATTAGGGCCAGAGCAAGCCTGATGCTTGCTCACCAATACAGGCCGGATATACGTATGCAGTTTTATCCTGATGACTAACAATAACGGAAACCCCACTTGCAGAAAGCGAGGTGTCCATATACGTACTTGAAGCGTGTCGGAGGAGGCAACCCTGTTTCCTCTTTGTACTCGATGACAAACCAACAGACCTGGCGCCAATAGAAAGGCTTATAGTCACGTCATATCAAGGAGCGCAACAGTCCCCGTAACCACTGCAATGCGGGCTGGCGGTCGTGCAGCGGGTGCCAGACGCAGTTGAGATGATAGGCGGGCAAGTCTTCCGGCAGTGCCACCCGCTTCAGCGGCAGCGCCCCGGCCAGCATCACCGCCACTCGGTTCGGCAGCACCAGCAGGTGATCGCTCTGGCTGACGATGGCCGCCGCCGACATATAGCTCTGGCTGTTGACCGAGATGCTGCGCTTCAGGCCCTGGCTCGCCAGCCAGGTATCGACGATGGACTCCCGGGTACCCAGTGGCGAATGAAACACATGAGGCAGCTCGGTCAGCTGTGACAGGCTGATCCCTTCTTCCACCAGCGGGTGCGCTCGCGCCACCACCCCTGCCAGCGGTTCGGTCAGCCAGGTTTCGGTGCGCAGCGAACCCGGTACCTGCATGTATTCGTCAAAACCCAACACCAGATCCACCTCGCCGTTGGCCAGGGCCTGTTCGGGCAGCCGGTCGCGCAGTATCTCGATCTCGATGCGCACCCCCGGGGCTTCGGTCTGCAATCGACGGATCAGCGGCGGGATCAGCACACACTCCACATAATCGGTGGTACTGAGCACGAAGCGGCGGTTAGAGGTGGCCGGCACGAAGCTGTCTTCCCGCCCCAGTTCCTGCTCCAGTAACGCCAGCGCCCGGCGCACGGCCTGATGCAGGACCAATGCCCGACCGGTGGGCTGCATGCCGGTGGCACTGCGCACCAGCAAGGGATCTTCGAAAAACTGACGCAACCGGTTGAGGGCATGACTCATGGCGGGCTGGCTGATAAAACATTGCTGGGCCGCCCGGGTGACGTTGCGCTGGGTCATGAGGCGTCGAAGGCCAGTAGCAGGTTGAGGTCGAGCTGGTGTAGCTTCATCTTTTATTCATCAGACTAATAATAAAATTAATACTATTCATTTGATGGATGATAACGCAAGGGGCACACTGCGCTCTGAAGAGTCGAGTTGCTGATAAATGAGCGACGCGCAGCATGTCGCTGACAATTTACCGAGTTAAGGAGTTGATTATGGCAATGGTTACCGTGGCAGCCACCCAGATGGCCTGCAGCTGGAACAAAGAAGAAAACATCAGCCGGGCCGAGAAGCTGGTGCGCGACGCCGCCGGCAAGGGCGCCCAGATCATCCTGATCCAGGAATTGTTCGAGACCCCCTATTTCTGCATCGATCAGAGCCCGGAGCACTTCGCCCTGGCTCACGAAGTCGATAATAGCCCGCTGATCCGTCATTTTCAGGCTCTGGCCAAAGAGCTGGCCGTGGTGCTGCCGCTGAGCTTCTTCGAGAAGGCGGGTAACGCCTATTACAACTCGCTGGTGGTGATCGATGCCGACGGCAGCGTGCTGGATTTGTATCGCAAGACCCATATTCCCAACGGTCCGGCCTATCAGGAAAAGCAGTTTTTCACCCCCGGCGACACCGGTTTCAAGGTGTGGCAGACCCGCTATGCCAAGATTGGCGTCGGTATCTGCTGGGATCAGTGGTTCCCGGAAACCGCCCGCAGCCTGGCGCTGATGGGTGCCGAGCTGATCTTCTATCCTACCGCCATCGGCTCCGAGCCCGCCTATCCCGAGATCGACAGCCAGCCGCACTGGACCCGTACCCAGCAGGGCCATGCCGCCGCCAACCTGGTACCGGTAATAGCCTCCAACCGCATCGGTACCGAACAGAGCAAATACATCGACGGTCTCGAGATGACCTTCTACGGCTCTTCCTTTATCGCCGACCAGTTCGGTGAGCTGGTGGCCCAGGCCGACAAGACCACCGAAGGCGTGCTGGTGCACAGCTTCGATCTGGAAGACATCGCCAAGACCCGCATCAGCTGGGGCCTGTTCCGGGATCGCCGTCCGGCCATGTACCAGACCCTGCTGACCTCCGACGGCAAGCAGCAGGGAGGCCGCTGATGGATGCACTCAAGGGTTTCTACATGCCCGCCGAATGGGCTCCCCAACAGGCGGTATGGATGATCTGGCCCCACCGGCCCGATAACTGGCGCGAGCACGGTAAACCGGCTCAGGCCACCTTTGCCCAACTGGCCGAAGCCATCTCCGCCGCCACACCGGTGTATATGGCGGTGCCGGAAGCAGAAATGGACAAGGCCAGGCAACTGATGCCGCCACAGGTCAAACTGGTGGCCATCGACAGCGACGACGCCTGGGCCCGGGACACCGGCCCCACCGTGGTCATCAACGGTAAGGGCCAGGCCGCCGGTATCGACTGGCGCTTTAATGCCTGGGGTGGTCATGAAGAAGGTCTCTATTACCCCTGGGAAAAGGATCAGGCCATGGCCGGTGCCATGCTGGCCCATCAACAGCTGCCGGCGTACAAGGCACCGCTGGTACTGGAAGGCGGCTCCATTCATGTGGACGGCGAAGGCACCCTGCTGACCACCGCAGAATGCCTGCTCAACCCCAATCGCAACCCGGACTACACCCAGGACGATATTGAGCAGCAACTCCGGGATTATCTGGGCGTCAGCCATTTTATCTGGCTGCCGCAGGGAGTCTATCTGGACGAAACCAACGGCCACATCGACAACATAGCCTGTTTCGCCCGCCCCGGTGAAGTGATACTGCACTGGACCGATGACAAGAATGACCCCCAGTATGCACGCTCACAGGCGGCATACAAGGTGCTGAGCCAGGCCCGAGATGCCAGGGGTCGCGCCTTGAAGATATGGAAGCTGCCCCAGCCCGGCCCGCTGTTTATCACCAAGCAGGAAGCCGCCGGTGTCGCCCCCGGCGCCGGTGTGCCTCGGGTCGCCGGTGAGCGGATGGCAGCCTCTTATGTCAACTTCCTGATCAGCAATAACCGGCTGGTATTTCCGCTGCTGGACGAGCGTACCGACGACGAGGCGCGCCAGATACTGGAAACCATCTTCCCGGAGCTGGATGTGGTGGGTGTACCGACCCGGGAAATTCTGCTCGGCGGTGGCAATATCCACTGCATCACCCAGCAGATCCCGGCGGTGTAATCACCTAAAACCGCCTTCCAAAACCAAATAAAAAGCCCCGTTAACCAATCAGGTTAACGGGGCTTTTTTATCAGACAAGGCGTGATCGATTACTGGGGCCGCACGCTGCCCTTGAGACCCGTCAGCCGCTCCAGCGCCGACAGCTGCTGTTCCAGCCGGGCTTTGCTGTCGGGACCGACCCATACCCGGTTCAGCTGCCCCTCACGGGGGACCGCCGGGGTAGTCTGGGCCCGATAGCCCGCCGCCCGCAGTTTGTTGACCAGCGCATTGACGTTGGCGGCATTGCGAAACGCCCCCAGCTGGACCACATGATTTCCTTGCTGCGGCGCGACCTGCTGCGGAGTTACCTGTTGAGGCGCTATCTGTTTAATCACAGGCGCAGGCTGCACTATCGGTGCCGGTTTAATTATCGGTGCGGGTTTCACCACCGGCGCCGGTTGAGGTGCAGGAGGAGCCGGCTTGGGCGCAGGCGGTGCCGGTTGCGGTTTGGGAGGCACCGGTTGTTCCACCTGCTTAGGTGCCACCGGCGGAGCCTCCTTGGCCTGTTCCATCGCCCAGACCTCGGGCTTGGCTGCCACCGGCTCCGACTGGCCGGTCCTTTCCTGCTCGCCGGCGGACAACTGCTCGGCAGCCGGCGGCGCCGTCACCACCGGCCGCGCCGGCTCGAGTTCCGGACGCAGCGGTATGGTGACCGCCTCGTCAGGCGCCAGCTGTTGCTTGCCATCCAGCAGATCGGGCAGAAAAATAACGCCCAGCGCCACCAGAATGACGGTACCCACTAATCGATGCTGAAATTGTGTCGCCAACGCGCCCTTCCTCAGTTACTGCCTGTTATGTCGCTCATTGCGCCCTGTTCGCCAGCACGTCGGCAACGGTGAAGAAGGAGCCGAAGGCGATGATGACATCCTGCTCCCCCGCCGCGGCTTCTGCCGCCGCCAATGCCGCCGTGACCGAGCCGAAACACGTGCCCGGCTGCCGCTCGGCCAGTTCATCGGCACTGGCCCCACGAGGGCCACCGAGGCTGGCCAGATACCAGTCGTCCACCAGTCCGCGCAAGGGCGCCAGGCTGGCGGCAATGTCCTTGTCCTTGAGCATGCCCACCACCGCCAGGCAGCGCCCGCTGCCCTTGATAGCGGCCAGACGACTGGCCAGGTAACCGGCCGACTCCGGGTTATGGGCCACATCCACCCACAGCCCTGGTGTCAGCTGCTGCAAGCGGCCACTCAGGCGGGCCTGTTGCAGCCCCGACTTTATCGCCTCGATATCGAGGGCAAACGGAGACAACGCCAGGGTCGCCAGTGCCGTGGCCGCATTCATCAGCGGCAGGGACGGCAGTGGCAGGGCATCCAGACTCAGGCCAAGGCCGTGAAAACACCAGTCGTCGCCTTGCTGCTGCCATTGATAATCGCGTCCGGTGCAACTCAGCGGCGTGCCCAACTGCTCGGCATGGGCCAGCAGGCTGGCCGGCGGCTCGGGATCACCACAGACGGCCGGCTTGCCGGCCCGGAAAATACCGGCCTTTTCGAAGCCGATGGTTTCCCGGTCGGAGCCCAGCCAGTCGGTATGATCGAGTGCCACCGTGGTGACCACGGTCTGATCCGAGGCCACCACATTGGTGGCATCCAGCCGGCCACCCAGACCCACCTCCAGCAACACCACCTCGGGCGCGGCATCGCGAAACAGCCACAGCGCCGCCAGGGTGGTGAACTCGAAGTAGGTCAACGCCACCTCGGCCCGGGCCGTTTCCACCGCGGCAAAGGCGGCACAAAACGACGCGGCAGACGGGCTGCTTCCGTCGATCCGCACCCGCTCTCGATAATCGACCAGGTGAGGAGAGGAGTAGACACCCACGCTGTGGCCGCCGGCCCGCAGCATGGCCTCGAGCAGGGCACAGGTCGTGCCCTTGCCGTTGGTGCCGCCGACGGTAATCACATGGCTGGGCAGGCTGAGCAGGCCCAGACGACCCGCCACCAGCGTCATGCGCTCCAGCCCCAGCTCGATATGAGCCATGTTGAGGCTTTCCAGTACCACCAGCCAGTCGGCAAGCGAGCGGCGGCGAGAGTCGACAGGGGTGCTCATCAGAACTCGGCAGGCTCCTGGTTCATCAGCTTGCCGATGAGGCCAGCCAGCTTGTCGCGCATTTCACGACGATCGATGATCATGTCGATGGCGCCGTGCTCCAGCAGGAATTCGCTGCGCTGGAAACCCTCGGGCAGCTTTTCCCGTACCGTCTGTTCGATGACGCGCGGACCGGCAAAACCGATCAAGGCCTTGGGTTCGCCGACGTTGACGTCGCCCAGCATCGCCAGACTAGCAGAGACACCGCCCATGGTCGGGTCGGTCAATACCGAGATATACGGCAGACCCGCCTGCGACAGACGATTAAGCGCGGCACTGGTCTTGGCCATCTGCATCAGCGAGAACAGGGCTTCCTGCATGCGGGCACCACCGGAGGCGGAGAAACACACCAGGGCACGGTTTTCTGCGATACAGGCATCCACCGCCTTGACAAAGCGTGCGCCCACCACCGAAGCCATGGACCCCCCCATGAAGGAGAACTCGAAGGCACAGGCCGCCACCGGCAGGCCCTTGAGGGTACCGGTCATCACCACCATGGCGTCTTTTTCATTGCTGCTTTTCTGGGCGGCACTGATCCGGTCTTTATATTTCTTGGAGTCCTTGAACTTGAGCACGTCCTGGGGCTCCAGTTCGGCTCCCAGCTCGACCCGGCCACCCTGATCGAGGAACTTGTCCAGTCGCAGCCGGGCGCTGATGCGCATGTGGTGATCGCACTTGGGACAGACTTCCAGATTGCGGTCCAATTCGGCCCGGTATAATACCTGCTCGCAATTGGCGCACTTGGTCCAGACCCCTTCCGGGATATTGTGACGACGAACACCGATGTTTTTGTTCTTGGGAAGAATTTTCTCAAGCCAACTCATGGAAATCCTTAGCGTTATTGCATGGTTGTTGCGTAGTAATTACATAGTTATCACGCAGTCTGGTCAGGTTGGGCGGCCCGGTCCGTCGACCGATGCCAGCGCGCAGGCAGCAATGCCCGCCCTTGCCCGCTTCACTGCCAGCCCGGTTTGCCGAACCCTGCCCATCTGGCGCGGCTCGGCCATTATCTGGCTGGCATTAAACCATATATCTGCATGCAGGTTGATAAAAAACTTAAGCCTGCCGGTACTGGTCCTACCCCGATCAGCGCAACTGATCCGGTAGCCATAACGGACCGGGCACCGAGACCGGTAAACCGAGCTCGGCAGGGTAATCCACCTCCACCAGGTAAAGCCCACCCGCCTTGGCGGTGGGGCCGGCCAGGTTGCGGTCCCGGCCTTCCAGTATTTCCTTGACCCAGCCGGCGTCGGCCTGACCCATGCCTACCATCAGCAGGGTGCCGGTGATATTACGCACCATATGATGCAGGAAGGCATTGGCCTTGATGTCGAGCACCACATAATGGCCGTAACGCTGCACATTCAGGTGCATGATGTTGCGATTAGGGCTGCGCGACTGACACTGTACCGCCCGGAAGGCGCTGAAGTCCCGTTCGCCCAGCAGACACTGGCCCGCTTCATGCATTTTCTGGGCATCTATCTCGCCGACATAATGGCTGACGCCACTGCCATGAATGGCCGGCCGCATATTATGGTTGAAGATGATGTAGCGATAGCGACGGGCGGTGGCGCTGAAGCGGGCATGAAAGTCGTCATTCATCGTCTTGACCCAGCGCACCGCAATGCCCGGTGGCAGATTGGCATTCATGCCCAGGGTCCAGGCTCCGGGCGGACGGTCGGCATGGGTATCAAAGTGCACCACCTGACCGGTACCGTGCACACCGGCATCGGTTCGGCCGGCACATTGTACGTCCACCGGATGATCGGCAATCTTTGAAAGGGCTTTTTCCACCTCAGCCTGAATACTGGGGACTTCCCGTTGACGCTGCCAGCCATAATAGCCGCTGCCGTCATACTCGATGCCAAGGGCAATACGCATAATCAGTTCCAAGGGTAAAAAAGGACGGCAATTATACCCGTTACCGCCATAAATTGAAGAACCGGCCTCAGGACGAGGCCGGTGACAGGAGATTATCGCTTGGCCAGTCGCTGCAACAGCTTCTGAGCGTCACGCCGTTGCTCTTCATTACCCCGCTCCAGCGCCTCGTTCAGCAAGTCGCGGGCACTGTCGATATCGTCGATTTCGATGTAGGCACGAGCCAGATCCAGCCTGGCTCCCATGCCCCCTTCGTCGACGTCGATATCGACCCCCTGGCTCTGACCGAGCACATCGGCATATTCATCCAGCTCTAAATCCAGATCCAGTTTACGCTCGTAGTCCCGGTCCATCCCTTCGCTCAAGTCCGCCTCGGCCATCAATTGATCCACCGAGACATAATCGGCATCGGCAGCCTTCTGTTCCGGGGCTGGCTCAGGTGGCGACTGGGAGGGTGCCTTCTGACCCGGAACGTCGCTCGCCGCAGACGAAGTATCGTTGAACAGCAGCTCGTCAATATCGTCGTTTGATACCCTGGGCTCCTGATGGCCGTCTGTCGCCATTTCGTCCTCAAACAGCATCTCCGAAAAGTCGACGTCCCTGGATGCCGCCGACGCAGCTGTCTCGGGAGTCGGCTCTTCCGCCTGCCGGCGCTGAGCCTCTTCTTCTTCCAGTCGTTGCTGCTCCTCCAGAAAGCGGGCAAAGGCATCTTCATCGATTTCCGGCTCGGGCGAGGACACCTCGGGGTCGGGCTGGGGATCGGACTCGAACCGGGGCTCCGCTTCGGCAAAGACGGTCGATTCCGGCTCCGCCGTGCTGGAGAACAGATCATCAAACTCATCACGTTCGCCAGCCATCATCACCGAGGTGCTTTCAGACAGCTCCTGCTCCTGTTCGGCCAGATCCCGACGGACCCGGTTACGCCACCACAGAGTAAACAACGCCAACAGCAGCAAGGCCGGCAGGGTCAGTACCAGTGCCAGATTCAACGGGTTGGTCAGCAGCTCATCCAGCCAACTGCCGATACCGGCTTCTTTCTGTTCCGGCACGGCCGGGGCATCCGCCTGCCGCAACTGCTTCAATTCCTCCACCTCGACCGTTAACCGGGTCAGCCGCTGACGCAGTGCCTGGTTGTTATCCGCCAGGGCTGCCAACTGCTCATTGGACATGGCCACCTGCTCGCGCAGTTCATCCATCAACTGCAGTTGCAGGCGGGCCAGCGTCATCTCTTCGGCCTGTTCCGGTTCCGAGGCCGGAGGGGGAGCGGTAACGGCGGGCACCGCCGGCGCGGCCTTGGGCTCACTCAGCAGGCTGGCGCCGCTGTTGGCGGGCTGTACGGCCGTCACTGTCGCCGGTTGAACCGGCGGCACCGCCGCCACCGGTGGCGCTTCCTGTACTGCCTTCGCCGACGCGCCATTCGGGCTCACCGTGACCGCCGCTGGTGCCGCCGGCTTCGGCCCGGCGACCGTTTGCGTTTGCACGGGTTTCGGGGCCGGTTTCGACGCCGTGGCGACCCGACTGGCGGTACGATTACCCTGGCGGCTTAAACGACGAAATTCGGCCTCGGCTTCCCCGGGCGAACGCTGCCGGGCCTGTGACTGGGTCGGCAGCCGCAGCCTGGCTCCCCGCTGCAGGTAATTGATATTACCGCGCACGAAGGCCTGGGGATTGAGATGATAAAGCGCGATCATGGTCTGCTGCACCGTGACCGGTGCCTGAGTATGACGGGCGGCAATACCCCAAAGGGTATCGGTGCTGCGAACCGGACCATAGCGGCCCGGACTGGCCACCGGCTGAGCCGGCGCCGATGACGGCACGGCGGCTGGCGGTGCCGATGCCGCCGACTCCGGGCCTCTCAGCTCGATATAAAACTCGCCCTGTGCCAACACAGGGGCGGAGCAGGCCAGCCACCAGGCCAGACCGACACCAATACGGGGTCTGAGTCGCTTCATTATGTCTTTTATCCTTTTCCTGACTCTGTGCCGGAGCATCCGACGGTCAAGGCTCGCCATGGCATCAGTGTAGAAAAAAACAGTGCCAATAGGAACTTATCTGTCCGCTTTCTCTGTCAACAGGCTATCGGCACTCCCGCCTGATACTTTAAACCCCAGTGACTCGCCGTTGCCGACCGTGCCCAGCAACCGTAACGAACCGAGCTCCCGACGCTGGGGATAATGCTTGCGCAAACGGTCAAAAAAGCCCGTCTGCCCCAGGAACTGGCGAAAGGCGGCATCGTCCAGTTCGATGTCGTACACCAGTCGCACCAGTCGCGCCACCACGGCCTGATCCGGCGCCTCGTTCAAATGCAGTGCCTCGATGGGCGGCGGAGGCAACAGCTGTTCGGGAGTAAAGCGCCTGTCGTTCCCCAGTTGCTCGCACAGAGCCCGGTAAAGCGCAAAGGTGCCTCTCACCTTGCCCTCAAGGCTATAGCCGGCGATATGGGGGGTCGCGATCAACACATGCGGCACCAGCGGCGCCAGTACCTCGGGCTCGTGCTCCCACACATCCATGACCAGTGTCAGCGGAGAGGGACCCTGTTGCCGGGCTAGCAGCGCCTGATTATCCCATACGTCTCCCCGGCAGGCGTTGATCAGTACCTGATCACCGCTGAGCCCGGCGATGGTCGCCTGATCCAGCAGATGCCAGGTCGGATGATCGCCACCATGAATCAGGGGCACATGAAAACTGACGATATCGGCGGCCAGTGCCTGTTCAAGTCCGACAAAAGCAGTCGGGTCCCGTTGCGCCCTCGGCGGATCGCACAACAGCACCGTCATGCCCAGTGCCCGGGCTCGCGCGGCCACCTCGGCACCGGTATTACCGACCCCCACCACGCCCAGGGTTTTGCCCTGAAGTTGCCAGCCCTTGTGCACCGCCACCCGCAGCAAGGCCGCCAGTACATAGTCACCCACCGCCACCTTGTTGCAGCCGGGTGCACTGGCGAAGGCGATACCCCGCCGGGCCAGCAGTTCGGTGTCGATATGGTCGCAGCCAATGGTGGCCGTGCCCACAAAGCTCAGTCGCTCGGCCTGAGCCAGCAAGGCGGCATCTACCCCTGTAATGGAACGCACCAGCAGCACATCCACATCACGCAACTGCTCCGGGCTGATTTCCCGACCGGGGCAGGTCACCACCTCGGCCCAGTCACCAAACAGCTCCTGCACGAAGGGCATATTTTCATCGGCCAGTATTTTCATCGACTACCTCCTGTAATGGCGGCTCATTGTACCCCGAGTTGCAGCCAGCTTCAGCTTCCATCAACCAGCCGTTTTGCTAGAATCGCCGCTTTCCTCCCTGTGACTTCTTTTTATGACACCACGATTGTTGTTCACGGTGCTGGCGATACTGATACTGCCGGTCGCCATCGCCAGTCTGGGGTATCACTGGCACTGGCACTGGCACTGGTTTCCGCTGCTGGACCTGGATGATACTCCTGCGCTACTGGCCTATGGCCTGACCCTGTCGGTCGGTAACGTCGGCATCGTCTTTACCCTGCTGGCCTTGAGCCTGCTGGCCCTGCACCGCTGGCGGCGGCGACCGGGACAGTGGCTGGTGTTCTTCTTCTGCCTGATGGCCGCCCTGGGCAGCGCCTTTGTTACCAAGACCATCGCCAAGCAATACTTCAAAGAGCCCCGACCTTATGTGCTGTGGCTGGCCGAACAGGGCAGGCTCGCCGACAGCGACCGTTTTTATGCCCAGTTGCCGTCGATACGGGAACAGTGGCTGGCGGATGGTCTGAGAGAAATGCCGGAGCGACAGGTGCCGGGCTGGCTAAAGCTGCACTGGCAGGATGAGGTCAGCTACTCCTTCCCGTCCGGGCATTCGATTGCCGTCATGACCATCGCCGGCTTCTATTGTCTGTTGCTGCTTTATCACCGTCGCTCACCCTGGCTGGTTACGGCCCTCGCCTCTTGGGCGGTGGCAGTGTGTTATTCCCGGCTGTTGCTGGGTCTGCACTGGCCGGTGGACATACTGGCCAGCAGCGTGCTGGGCGTCATGTTCGGCGTGCTGGGCGCCTGGGGCTTCATTCGCTGGGATCGGCGCTGAAAAACAAGTTGTAAGCCTGTCTCTTAGTCACAAATCAACGTGTGGAATAAAGAGGCAACAGGGTTGCCTCCTCCGACACGCTACAAGCATCCCTGTGACGCTCAGCAAATGCCATATATGGACACCTCGCTTTTCGCAAGTGAGGTTTCCGTGTTTTTGGCTATCA
>NZ_MDKE01000008.1 GCF_001870485.1 Oceanisphaera psychrotolerans
TATGAATCTTCTTGAGCGTGCATCCTTCATAACGCAGTAGGATGGCCATGACTCGACGGGCATGCTGCTTGTCGCGCGTAGTCTGAATAATCTTGTGCATTCGGCGTCGCTCTGGGCGAGGTAGGGGTGGTAAGATCGGCATGAACTCAGTCCTTTGGGTGTCGTTTTGTTTTGTTTGGCGACTGATCAGATCGCACAAACTGGACTGAGTTCCCTTCCTTCAGTGATCTACTATTCGGAACAGCTATTTAGGTCTGAGAGCGAAGGAAAATAAACTATCAAACTATCGTTACTGCCACACAACTTATAAAAAAAACATCAACCCAGGTTCAATTCTGTACTCTGCAAATTCAAATATTGGTGCACACTTAGGTTTCCCAGCTAAACATGACACGATCCTATATTAACAATGTTAACGGGTGTTTATATGTTTTACGGCTTTAGTTGTCAATTGTCAGTAATGGATAGATTTATTGGATCTACCGTTCATAACGAAAACAATGAAATCACATCAATTAAAAATGTTTATTTTGACCCCAACACTCCTGCTTTATATAAAGACGGCGTTGTAGTTGACGAATCATTGCTAAAAAGAAATGTAGTACGCCGCCAGAGTTCATTTAATCAGAAGATAGCATTCCCTGTTGCCGATAAAGTTAAACCTGAAAAATTAAAAAGCCACTTACCAGGCAAATACATCTACCTCGGATCTTTTGGCTACAACCATTACGGGCATTTTATAACCGAGCAAATAGGGATGATATATTTGGCGTTGATGAACGATTTCAATGAGTACCAACTTATATTTCATCCTAACTTGCCAGGCCACTTTGGCTCAAAGTTTAATTCAACAGATGACTTCCCTAAATACATTATTGATATATTGAGCTTATTAAATTTAAACCTTAGACGATTTGTTTTTTTAGATAAACCAACACTTATAGAGGAAGTCATCATACCTAAACCTTCATTTGTTTTAGATAATTATATAAACAAAAACCATAAAGAGGTTTTTGAACGTAACATTGCTGATACACATTATAACGAACCAACCATGAAGTTTAATAAAGTTACCGGCGTTTATTTTTCAAGATCCAAACTAAAAAGACGGAGAGCAGTGATTAATGAATCAACGTTAGAGGATATTTTCAAGAGCCGAGGGTTTCTTGTTGTTTATCCAGAATCACTCTCTGCGGCAGAGCAAATCAAGCTAATAAACTCCGTCGACATAATATCTGGATGTAATGGCTCTGCCTTACATTCTGTTTTATTTAGAAAAAACCTAAACTAAAGGTTATAAATATATGCACAGAGAACATAGGAAATAGCTATTTTTTGATAGACAAGGTTGCTAACGTTGAACCATTTTATGTTTGCGCGTTACAGTCTGGAAATAGTAGGCGTGACTCTGATGCTTTTTTGATAAAACGTAGAAAAATAATTGAATCAGTCCTAAGCATAGCGCAAGATAATTAAGATGTTAATTTAACAGCGATTTCGTCAACAAAAATCAAAAAAGCTTAATAAAACAACATCACTTCGAGCAACAATAAACTCCACTTGATATCTCGCAATCAAACCAGCTCATTACACTCTGATA
The DNA here is from genome assembly GCF_001870485.1 of Oceanisphaera psychrotolerans. GTDB lineage: Bacteria > Pseudomonadota > Gammaproteobacteria > Enterobacterales > Aeromonadaceae > Oceanimonas > Oceanimonas psychrotolerans. The sequence continues at coordinate 1,601 of NZ_MDKE01000008.1, forward strand.
AAATCATGAAAAAAACTAAAAATTAGTTTTAATCGCTCATCAACCACCCCTATGTAGCTAACGTAGATCTCTACAATTAAAATTTACGCTCTGAAATTCTACTTGAAGAGTTAAGACCTTAAATTAATTATGAGCCATTAATATGATAAAATCAAAAGTAACCATAGCAGGATCAGGTTATGTGGGCTTATCCAACGCCATGCTGCTGGCACAATACAACGAAGTGGTATCAGTCGATATAGCACCAGAGAAGGTGGCATTACTGAACGACAACATTTCACCAATAGAAGACAAAGAAATCAGTGACTTCCTGACTAATAAAGAGCTGAATTTCACTACAACTCTGGATGCTGAGCAGGCCTATCGTGATGCAGACTTCGTGATTATCGCCACCCCCACCGACTATGATCCCATCACCAATTACTTCAACACTGAAAGTGTAGAGTCGGTCATAGAGCAGGTAATGGCGATTAACCCTAATGCGATCATGGTGATTAAATCAACGGTACCTGTGGGCTATACCGCTATGGCGAAAGAGAAATTTGGCACGGAAAATATTATTTTCTCGCCCGAATTTCTCCGTGAAGGCACTGCGCTATACGACAATCTTTACCCCAGCCGTATTATCGTGGGTGAACGCAGTGAGCGTGCCGAGCAGTTTGCGAGATTACTACAGCAGGGCGCGGTAAAACAGGACGTGCCGGTGCTGTTTACTAACAGTACCGAAGCCGAGGCGATCAAACTGTTTTCCAATACCTACCTGGCCATGCGGGTCGCCTACTTCAACGAGCTGGACACCTATGCAGAAACTCATGAGTTAGACAGCCGCCAGATTATCGAAGGGGTCGGGCTGGATCCGCGCATCGGCAGTCACTACCGCAACCCCAGCTTCGGCTATGGTGGCTACTGCCTGCCAAAAGATACCAAGCAGCTGCTCGCCAACTATAAAAACGTGCCCAGTAACCTGATCCAGGCGATAGTGGATGCCAACCATACCCGAAAGGATTTTATTGCCGAATCGGTGATTAAACGCAATCCGCAGGTAGTGGGCATATATCGCCTGGTCATGAAGTCAGGGTCAGACAACTTCCGCGCTTCCGCCATTCAAGGCATCATGAAACGCCTTAAAGGAAAAGGCATCGAGGTGGTGGTGTATGAGCCCGAGTTTCATGAGCCCGAATTCTTCCACTCTCGAATGATCACCAGTCTGGACGAGTTCAAGCAAACGGCAGATGTAATCCTGGCCAACCGCATGACCAACCAACTGCAGGATGTGGCCGACAAGGTGTATACCCGGGATCTGTTTGGCAATGATTAAACGCATCTACCAGCGGGTGATCAGCCTGCTGTCTGGCAGCACCAGGGCCTCCCGAGCCTGGCTGAGTGCCGCAGAGCAACAGCTTAATGTCAGCGGCCTGTTCGATGCCAAGTGGTATTTGCAACAAAATCCCGATGTGGCGACGGCAGGCATGGAGCCCGTGCACCATTACCTGCTGCATGGCTGGCACGAAGGCCGGGAACCCGGGCCGAAGTTTGACACCGGCCACTACCTTGAGCAGCAACCCGCTGCGGCATCAGCAAACATGGCGCCGCTGCTGCATTATCTGCAGGTCGGCAAGGCACAGGGGGCCACCATCAGATTACGGTGGAGTACCGCTCCCTGGTGGTGGCCCCTGGTTTCACCCCATAGCCAGGACAAGCCATGCAGGGCAAGACTGGAGCGGATATCAGCTGTCGGTTGGCCGGTTATCATCATACCGGTATTCAACGCGGCTAAAGCAGTTGAGGCCTGCCTTGCCTCGGTAAGTGCTTATACTCATCCAGGTTGCCGGGTGCTGGTGATCAACGATGCCAGCACAGATACCGCTATTGCTCCGTTGCTCAAACGATATGAAGCAGTTCCGGGTTTCGAGGTGTTAACCCATGGTCAAAACAAAGGCTACACCCAGACGGTCAACGAGGGGATAAAGCAGACCGGGCAGGCTGATGTTATCCTGCTGAATTCGGATACTCTGGTCACACCAGGATGGGTACAACGGCTGCGCTGGGCGGCCAGCGCTCACCCCAGGGTGGCCACCGTCACGCCCTTTTCCGATAACGCCGGGGCCTTTTCAGCCCCGCAATCTGGCACTAATACACGGCCGGAAAATGTTGCTATGGAAACGTGTGCACGAGCAGTTGCACAAACCTCTGGCCGTTATCTCCCCCGGGTGCCTACCGGAAACGGTTTTTGCATGTATATCCGGCGCGCTTGCCTTGATGCCATCGGCAGCTTTGATGCGCAAGCTTTTCCCCGCGGTTACGGGGAAGAAAACGATTTCTGTATGCGTGCCGGTGCTCTTGGGTGGCAACACCTGATTGACGACAGCACCTATATTTCGCATCAGCGTTCGGCCAGTTTTGGCTCAGAAAAGGAATCCTTGCTGCAGACGGGGCGTGCCATGGTTGATCAGCGCTATCCACACTACACGGAGCAGGTGCGTCAGGCCTTTGCCGAACCATGCCTGCAGCAGGCCCGGCGCAGGGTGGGTACCGCGCTAAAGCATTGTGCCGACTCTGGTGCCAGCGTTCGGCCACGGGTGCTTTATGTGATTTCAACACGAACCGGTGGCACTCCCCAGACCAATCAGGATCTGATGCGAGCGTTGGCACCCGAAATAGAAGCTCTGGTACTACATTGCAATAGCCGGCAGATGACACTGGAGCATTTTGCCGATGGTGTTTATACCGAAATGGACAGCCATATGCTGGCTGAGCCAATCAGGCCGTTACCGCACAAGAGCGATGAATATGATGCCGTAGTAGCAGACTGGCTGATGCGGTGGGCCATCGAGCGTATCCATGTACGTCACATCGCCTGGCACAGCCTGGGGTTACTTGAAGTAGCTTCTCATCTGGGTATACCCAGCATCTTCTCTTTTCACGATTTCTATACCCTGTGCCCTAGCGTGAAACTGCTGGATGACAAACAACAGTTTTGTGCCGCTGCCTGCACAGTTGGTCAGGGCCGCTGTCAACATGAGCTGTGGCCAGAGAGCGGCTTTGACCATCTCAAGCACGGCCAAATCCATGAGTGGCAGACTGCTTTTGCACAGGCTCTGTCATATTGCGATGCCTTTATTACCACCACCGCATTTGCCCGTCAGCTGATAGTGCAGCGTTATCCGGTACTGGCGAGTAAACCTTTCAGGGTCGTTGCACATGGGCGCGATTTCACCACATTGCAGCAGCTTGCCGCTCTCCCCACGGCCCATGAACCATTACGCCTGGTGGTGCCGGGAAACCTGTCGGAGGCAAAAGGCGGCAGATTAATCCAGGCCCTGGCAGAACGAATGTTACCGGAATCACTGCAGATCCACCTTCTGGGTGAAATAGCCCCAACATTGCGGATGCCTGCTCATGTGGTTTGCCATGCAAATATCGCCGTGATGAGTTTGACCAGAAAATAGCTGAAATTCGGCCTCACCTGGGTGCAGTTCTCGCCATCTGGCCCGAAACCTGGTGTCATACGCTCACTGAACTCTGGTCCTGCGGAGTACCTGTAGTCGGCATGAATACCGGTGCCGTGGGTGAGCGTATTACTGCCAGCAAAGCCGGCTGGCTATTGCATAATGCCGATGTAACCGAACTCATCCGCTTGCTTACCGTGGCAAGCAAGCCTATTGAGTGGCAGCAGAAAGTGGATGCCGTACACCGTTGGCAACAAGACGAAGGCAGGATCGCCACCACACGCCGGATGGGTAAGCAGTATCTGGATGTGTATCGGCTGGCTGATACACATTGCAGCGAAACCTCACCTTTGCTTACCAGCATTGAATGTTCTCAGGAGCATGCATGAATATATTGATAGGTACCTCACCCTTCTGTTGCCGGGACAAGACTGTGTCCCTGTTGCAGCAGGCAGGCATTACCCCCTCAACAACGCTGGATCTTGTGGACGAACAAACGCTAAGCCAGGCAACCGTGTTGCTCGCCAATCATAGCGTTGCCGCCGCCATCGTACTTTACGCCCCTCTGGATATGGCATTGGAACACGCCATTGCTCAGAGCGTTCCTGTTGAACAGGCATTGGTATCCTGGCAGCAAAACACCAGCCAGCTTGTTCGTTTTTACAAACAGCACCGCACCGGCGTGTTGCTGGCAAGTTTGGCGGACGTTTTTGCTGCGCCACAGGCTTTTGTCAACGCCTGCGCTAACCGCTGGCCGTCACTGACCCTTGACGATAATGAGCCTGTGAGTTCTGAAGTGAAACCGGCGCCTTTCTATCAGTTGTTGGCGTATGCCCTGCAAATCCATGTACCTGCACTGCAAACATTAAGCCAGCAGCTGACCGCCCTGACTCAGCCCCTGACTTATCATCATCCTGCTCCAACGTCATTACCGGTAGATGTGGGTGAATTGGTGAGTCATTATCAACATGCTGTCTCCGCCCAAAAACAACTGCCCGCTTTAATGGAGCAACTGTATACCCTGCAGCAAGAATGTGAACAGGGAAAACAAAAACTGGATGAGCAGCAGCAGGAAAACCAGCTATTACTGGAGCAGTTATTTTCCGTTCAGGAAGAGCTGGATTCACGGCTGCAGGAGCATGAAAAGCAGCGAACTTACCAGCAACAACAGCAAACATTGACGCAGCAGCTGGAGAAAAAACAACAGGCTCATGTCAAGGAAAAACAAGAGCTTCAGAATCAGAATGCACGACTTCAAGAGCAATGGAACAGCCTGCAGCAAGAATATGAGCAGGAAAAACAAAGGCAGGATGAGCTACGGCAGGAAAACCAGCTGTTGCTGGAACAGCTGTTTGCCGTTCAGGAAGAACTGGAAAGCCATTACCTTGCAAGCCGCCAGCAAGATAGTCAACAACAGCCCGGAAGCTCATCGTCCGATGACCAGCATACTCATAATGCCAACGTACCCCTACTCAAACGACAACTGCAAAAATGGACTACAAAAAAGGCCCTCCGGCGAAAATTAGCCGATTTGCACAACTCGCCCCTGTTTGATCCGAAATGGTATCTGGCCCAATATCCGGATATCGCCACCAATGTTAAATTCCGCAAGAACCCTGCACTTCATTATTTAAAGTTTGGCGGTTTTGAAGGGCGCAACCCAAGCCCACACTTCAACAGTGCAGCCTATTTGGCACTTAATCCGGATGTGCAAGCCGAAGGGTTCAACCCGTTGCTACACTATCTTCGCTTCGGTCAGGCAGAAAACCGCCACACGGGCCAATCATGATTGACAGCTGTCAGGTAACATATGACTCATTTATTTGCCTGGACTACTAGAAAAAAAATAAAACAGATCAAACTTAACCTTGCCCCCGGCGCCAGCTCTGGCTGGATGCTGGTAAGCTGCCTTCTGGAATACCAGGGGCCAACTCTGGAAGCCCGGCTGGTAACGGAAAACAAGCACGGAAAAACACTGCTTACCCCCCTGCCGGTGACACTGAAGGGAAACATCTATGAGCTGATACATGTGCCACCCGGGATTAAAAACGTCTGGCTCGAGGTAAAATCTATCGCTCAGACTCCAAATATAGGCGCCGTGAGGTTTACCCCCGTCACCCCTTTCACCCGCCATTATTTGATGTGGCGGCGGCTGTACAACACTTATACCCAAGCCTCGACATCACAACGCCGTATTCTAGGTCTGACCTTGAGTGGCATGCTGTTAAGGCCTTATCCGTCATATGCCCTGATCGGAAAAAGTCGCTATTATACAGCTTCCCCCTCTTACCCCGAATGGATTGCCCAGTCCGAGCAGCACACACCGACGGACAGCCTGCGCCTGAAGCGAACCATCACACGGTTAGGGTTACAGAGCATGATGGTCGATGTGGTTATCGATGCCCGAAGCCTTGAGTCCGCAGCCCCTGTTCTGGACTCACTGAATTCACTTAACGCCCAACTGGAAATTTCCTTTCGCCCCTGGGTACTGATCACTACAAACGCCTTGCCCTGGTGGGCAGAAGAGCTGCAAGTCCAGGCTGAATTCATCAGTGACGATAGCCTTGCCACACACTCAGGTTTGCCCGGTTCTTATCAATCTCAATGGGTATTCATGATGCAGGCGGGCACCAGGCTGGCACCCTGGGCCCTGGCCTGGATAGCTATGGCAGCACGCCATGCCACTACCGCACTGATTTACCCGGATCATGATTATCTGACGGATGGAAAGCGGGTGGATCCTCAGTTCAAACCGGACTGGTCCGAAGAACTGGCCCGTACTTCCGGCTATGTGGGCTCTGCGTTTGCGCTGCGTGCCAGCTTGTTTCGTCAGGTTGTTCAAGAGACCGGTTTTGAGTGTGCTTATCAGCTGGTGCTGGATGCAGCGGCACTGGCCGGCCCGGAGGCGGTAAGCCACATTCCCGCCGTGCTATGTCACTACGGGTCTCAATGCAGCGTAACCACCAGTCAAGCGGTGCTGGAGCAGCACTTGCGCAAACGTAAGATAGAGGCAAGGGTAGAGCCGCAAGGGGCGCATCTCAGGATACGTTATCAACTGCCGGAAAAGCTGCCCAAAGTGTCTATTGTCGTGCCTACCCGGGATGCCCTGGACTATTTGCAAACCTGTGTAAAAAGCCTGCTGCGAAAAACGACCTGGCTGGATTATGAATTACTGATTGTCGATAATCAGAGCGTTGAGTCCGCTACCCTCACCTATTTTGAGCGGGTGTCGCGGCACAAACAGGTAAAGGTGTTGCGTTATGACCAGCCCTTTAACTTTTCCGCTATCAACAACTTTGCAGTGGCACAAGCCAGCGGTGACGTGATTTGCCTGCTGAACAACGACACCGAAGTGATCAGCCCCGACTGGCTGGAAGAAATGGTCTCCCGCCTACTGCAACCCAATGTGGGCGTGGTGGGTACCCGGCTGTATTTCAGTGATGGTCGAGTGCAGCATGCCGGCGATGTGCTGGGCTCAGGCGGCTGTGCAACACATTTGCATGGCATTCTGGAGGCAAACGACCCCGGTTATATGCACAGGGCCGTGCTGGCTCAGGATTTGTCTGCGGTTACCGCCGCCTGTTTTGTGACCCATAAAAAGCTGTACCAGCAACTGGGCGGTCTGGATGAAACCAACCTGACCGTGGCGTTTAACGATATCGATTACTGCCTGCGGGTAAGGGAAGCCGGGCAGCGGGTGATTTATACCCCTTACGCAGAGCTGTATCACCATGAGTCGGTTTCCCGCGGCAAAGATGATTCTCCGGAAAAGCAAGCCAGAGCCAAACGCGAGTCGGATTACATGCGTAGCCGCTGGGGACACATTATTGACCGGGATCCCTTCTATAACCCCAATCTGAATTATTCGCAGCCCGACTTCAAACTGGGCAAGATCCCTCGAGTAGGCTGGCCTTGGTAAAAATGCAGCAACGCAGCCGTATTCTGATTATTGAACAGGAAGCCAACCCATCCACCGATTTTTTTGTGCGTCCCGGGCTCAATAGCAACGGAGATGAAATAATTACTCTGAGGCTCGATGCTTCACCGTCATTAGACGAATCGTTGAAAAAAGTGATATTTGTTCGGTATATCACCCCGCAATGGCAGCATTGGGTGGAACAGAACCAAACTCGACTGAGCCAGCTCGTGTTTTTTATGGATGACGATCTGTTTGATTTAAGCACTCATGCCGGCCTGCCACTATGTTACCGCTGGAAGCTATACCGACTTGCCTGGCGACACCAGGCATGGCTGAAAAAAATGGGAGCTGAATTATGGGTGTCGACCCCCTGGTTAGCTAAAAAATACGCCAGTTGGTCCCCCCTGGTCTGTTCACCCCAATCACCCTATACCGGAACCAAGCCCATGAACACCCTGTTCTACCATGGTTCAGCCTCTCATCGAGATGAGTTTGAATGGCTCTATCCGGTGGTTGAGCAGGTCCTCAAACGACAGGCCAACCTGTGTTTTGAGCTGATTGGCAATGGTAAAGTACACAGCCGGTTCTCCGCCTTGCCCCGGGTACATGTGCTGCACCCCATGAAATGGCCGGCTTATCAGACGCTGATAAGCCGGCCGGGTTACACCATAGGCCTTGCCCCGTTGTTGGAAAACCGCTTCAACGCCGCCCGTGCTCAAACCAAATTTTTTGACATTACTCAGGCTGGCGCCGTGGGTATTTATACGGACCATCCGGTTTACCGTCAGGTAGTGCGCCACCAGCACAACGGCCTGCTGCTGCCCATGGAGCAACAGGCATGGATAGAAGGAATTTTACAGCTAACCAACGATGAGCAAAGCAGGAGAAATATGTTGGAAAACGCTACAGGGCAGATTGAACATGCCGACTGGTTATAGGCTTCGTTATTGATATGCACGAAAATACAATGCGCAAAATTATTGTCACCGACGGATTCGGCTTTATCTTCCTTAATATCTGTGACACGGTGCTGTTACTCAACAAGCTTGCGTTTTTCTCTCACCAGCATTCATCAACTGATAAATAACGAGATCGGATACCGCACTTTTTATGCTGCTTACCACTTCTCGCGGAATCTGGCGACAGCGTCGGGTGCTGAATGCGTTTTTATCCCCTCATTATCTTGGCAAGCAGGCAACTCCTGCATTAGCTGCTGTAATCGGCTGGGGTATGAAGCCCAACACACAAAAAGCCCGGGAGCTTGCAGAACGCCGTACCCTGCCCTTCTGGCAGCTGGAAGACGGTTTTGTAGGTTATATCGGTCACCCGGCCTCTGGGGCATCTCGCCTGTCGCTGATAGTGGATGAAGTGGGCGTGTATTACGACGCCACTCGCCCAAGCCAGCTTGAGCAGATGCTGGATGACATGAGCTGGTGGAACCCGCAGTGGCAGCAGCGGACAGAGCAGTTGCAAGCCTTGCTTGGCCGTGAAGGCATTACCAAATACAACCACTATGCGGATAATTGCCTGCCACCGGCGGTGGCTGATCGCCTGGATGCGTCTCGCCCCCGGGTACTGGTAATTGACCAGACCCGGGGGGATCCGGCGGTGCAACTGGGGCTGGCCAGCGAACAGAGCTTTGCCGATATGCTGGCTGCCGCTAAAGCAGATAACCCAGCGGCACAAATTATTGTGCGCACCCATCCGGATGTGCTGCTGGGCAAGAAGCAGGGTTATTTAACGGGAGCTGCCGGCGATGATGTGCTGCTGTTGGCGGAGTCGGTTAACCCCTTTGCGTTGATGGCGGCGGTAAGCAAGGTGTATACGGTCACCTCTCAGCTGGGCTTTGAGGCCTTGCTGGCCGGCAAGCCGGTGGTGTGTTTTGGTGCGCCCTTTTATGCAGGTTGGGGCGTCACCGACGACAGGATAGCTATTCCGCGTCGAGGCGAACCGCGCACCGTGCAGCAGCTGCTGGCAGCCGCCTATCTGCGTTATTGCCGTTATGTGGACCCTGTTACCGGCGAGCGCTGCGAGCTGGAAGATTTGCTGGATTTGATCCTGGCTCAGCGCAGTCCGGTACCGATGGTGGATACCCTGTATGCGGTGGGTTTTTCGCTCTGGCGGCGGCGTTTTACCCCCCGGTTTTTAAGCCGCTATGCCCGAGAGGTGAAGTTTGTAAATCGTATTCCCGTAGCACCCGCGTCTTCAAGCCTGCCTTTGCAGGCATCCAGTGCAAACGGTGCTGAACCTGAAACAACGGCAGGGGATGAAGGCTCTATGGATTCCCGCCTTCGCGGGAATGTCGAGGAGAAGCGTGGGAATGACGGGGGGAACCGAGGGAATAACGAAGACAAAGACGGACATGTCCCATCACCGTCGTCATGCCTGCGAAGGCAGGCACCCAGTGTAAATGATGCCGTCTTGGTTTGGGGTCGCCGTTTTGAAGCAGTACAGGCCAACGCCGCTTTACCGGTGTGGCGGATGGAAGACGGCTTTTTACGCTCGGTGGGGTTGGGGTCGGATCTGCGTCGGCCCGGCTCGCTGGTGGTGGATAATCTGGGTATGTATTACGACCCGCGCACGCCCAGTGCCATTGAGCAGTATCTTGCCGGGCATGACTTTTCTGCCCTCGAACTACAGCTGGGTGAACAGCTGGTGGCCCATTTCAGCGAGCAGGCGCTTAGCAAATACAATGTGGGCCATCACACCAAACTACGGTGGCGGCAGCAGGCGGCGGGGCGCCCGGTGATACTGGTGCCCGGCCAGGTGGATGACGATGCTTCCATTCAGCTGGGCAGCCCCTATGCCAAAGGCAACGCCGCCCTGTTGCAGGCGGTGCGGGCGGATCATCCCGAGGCCTTTATCGTGTTCAAACCGCATCCGGATGTGGTGAGTGGCAATCGCCAGGGCCAGATGCCGGATGCCGTGCTTGAACGGTGCGTGGATGCGCTGGAAACCGAGGCCGGCATTGTGGCTTGCCTGGACGAGTGCGATGCGGTGCATACCCTCACCTCACTCACCGGGCTGGAGGCACTGATCCGCGGCAAACCGGTGACGGTCTGGGGCCAGCCCTTTTATGCCGGCTGGGGGCTGACCGAAGATATACACCCGGTGGAACGCCGAGGCCGAGGCCTGCCCCTGGCTGCCCTGGTGTATGCCACCTACGCCTGGTACCCCACCTACGTGGATTATCCCACCGGCCTGTACAGCACCCCGCTGCGCATGGCCTGGCGGCTGGCCCGGGAACGGGAGCAGTTCAAAGAGCCGGACAACCCCTTGTTGCGCTGGACCCACCGCCGGTTGCGCAAGGCCCGGTTTTTATGGGAAGCGTTGAGCGGGTAACCCCTGCGGGGAGCCGCTCCCGTCATTCCTGCGCATGTAGAGTTCCTGATAGCAAAAACCCGGCGCGAGGCCGGGTTTTGTGTTTATTTGCTAAAGGACTATCAGCCCAGTAGCAGGCGGTTGACCCGGGCCACGAAGGCGGCGGGGTCTTTCAGGCCACCCTGCTCGGCCAGCTGGGCCTGCTCCAGCAGCAGCTGGGACCATTCGTTGAACTGGTCACCTTCTTCAAGGGTTTCCAGTTTCTTCACCAGGGTGTGCTCGGGGTTCAGCTCCAGAATGTACTTCTGCTCCGGCACCGGCTGGCCGGCGGCGCGCATCAGCTTGATCATCTGGGTGCTCATGTCGTACTCACCGGCCACCACGCAAGACGGGGTGCTGGTCAAACGATGGGTCAGGCGCACTTCCTTAACCTCGTCGCCCAGGGCGGTCTGTACTCGCTCCAGCAGCGGCGCCAGGGCTTCTTTCGCTTCTTCCTGAGCCTTCTTGGTTTCTTCGTCGTCCAGCTCGCCCAGATCCAGCTCACCCTTGGTCACGGACACGAACTGCTTGTCCTTGAAGTCGCTCAGGTGGTTCATCAGCCACTCGTCTACCCGCTCCCACATCAGCAGCACTTCGATGCCCTTCTTCTTGAAGATTTCCAGGTGCGGGCTGTGGCTGGCGGCGGCATAGCTGTCGGCGGTGATGTAGTAGATCTTGTCCTGACCTTCCTTCATGCGGCCGATGTAGTCTTCCAGCGACACTGTCTGGGCGTCGGAGTCGTTATGAGTGCTGGCGAAACGCAGCAGACCGGCAATTTGCTCGCGGTTGGCGTAGTCTTCGGCCGGGCCTTCTTTCAGCACGTTGCCGAATTCTTTCCAGAAACCCTGATACTTGTCGGCGTCGTTCTTCGCCATCTGCTCCAGCATGGACAGCACCCGCTTGCTGCAGGCCTTGCGCAGCTGGGCGGTGATCTTGTTGTCCTGCAGAATTTCACGCGACACGTTCAGCGGCAGATCGTTGGAGTCGAGCACCCCTTTCACGAAGCGCAGATAGGTGGGCATAAACTGCTCGGCGTCATCCATGATGAACACCCGCTGCACATACAGCTTGAGGCCGTGGCTCTGATCCCGGTTGTACATGTCGAACGGCGCCTTGGCGGGCACATACAGCAGGCTGGTGTATTCCTGATTGCCTTCCACCTTGTTGTGGCTCCAGGCCAGGGCGTCCTGATAATCGTGGGAGATGTGCTTGTAGAATTCCTGGTATTCTTCGTCGCTCACTTCACCCTTGGAGCGGGTCCACAGGGCGGTGGCCTTGTTTACCTGCTCCCACTCGCCTTCGGTGGCGGGAGAGGTAACGGTGCCGTCTTCGTCGGTTTGCTCGGGCTCGCCGTCTTTCCACATTTCCACGGCGATGCTGATGTGATCGGAATACTTGCCGATGATGCTGCGCAGGCGCCAGTCGTCGAGGAACTCCAGCTCGGCTTCACGCAGGTGCAGTATCACATCGGTGCCGCGGCCCGGCTTGTCGATATCGGCCACGGTGAAGCTGCCGTCACCATCGGACTCCCAGCGCACACCCCGGTCGGTGGCCTGACCGGCGGCGCGGCTGAGCACGGTGACCTTGTCGGCCACGATAAAGGCGGAGTAGAAACCCACGCCGAACTGGCCGATCAGCTGGGAGTCTTTGGCCTGATCACCGGACAGCTGGCCGAAAAAGGCCTTGGTGCCGGATTTGGCGATGGTGCCCAGGTGCTCGATGACTTCGTCCCGGCTCATGCCGATGCCGTTGTCGGAAATGGTCAGGGTCTTGTTGTCTTTGTCCAGCACCAGTCGCACCCGCAGGTTGCCGTCCGCTTCATAGAGGGCACTGTCCGACAGTGCCTTGAAGCGCAGCTTGTCGGCGGCATCGGCGGCGTTGGACACCAGCTCGCGCAGAAACACCTCTTTGTTGGAATAGAGGCTGTGGGCCATCAGGTTGAGCAGTTGTTTGACTTCGGTTTGAAAACCATGAGTTTCGGTATGCACAGCTTCTGACATCTTCATGTTCCTTGCTTGGGTTTGACTTCTGTACAGAAAGATGGGGCTGGCCGGCGGGATTTCAAGGGCAAAATGGAAAACAAAGCCGTAAGTAATCAGCTTTAGGTGAAAGACAAACACCTTGGTGGCAGGATTGGTGTTATGTCTGTGGGGCTGGCGTTGTCTGACGGTTTGCGCCGGCTGAAGCGGCGCCTACAGCATGGCCAAACATAGGCGCCGTGTTTTTGTAGCCGGCGCTTTAGCTGCCGGAGCAGACGGTGCCGATTCAGCTGGCATCGCACCGTCTGAAAATTCGCGCCGGCTGAAGCGGCTCCTACAGCTGGTTTTCAGTAATAGCTTTCCCTGCTTTCCGCCATCCGGCGCAACGGCTCGCAAGGCCCGAAGCGTTCGCCGTATTTGCGGGCGCATTCGTTCATTTTATCCACCACGGAGCCGATGCCCTGCTGGTGCATGAAAAAGAAGGGGCCGCCGCTGAAGGGCGGGAAGCCGATGCCGAACACGGCACCGATGTCGCCATCCCGGGCCGAGGCAATCACGCCCTCGTCCAGGGTCCGTGCCGCCTCGTTCAGCATCATCAGCACGCAGCGTTCTGCCAGCTCCTGAGCCGGCAACCGGTGTTGAGGCTTGATACCCAAGAGTGGATACAGGCTGTCGTCCACCGGCTTGTGTTTACCCTTCTTGCCTTTCTTGTCGTGGCGATAAAAGCCCCGGCCGTTCTTCTTGCCGTGGCGGTTATCATTCAACAACTTGTCGAACACCTCGGGGGCGGTGAAGCGTTCACCCAACTCCCGCACCAGAACGGGCGAGATCTTGGCGGCCACGTCGATGCCCACTTCGTCCAGCAGGGTCAGGGGCCCCACCGGAAAACCGTAATCCACCAGCGCCTGGTCGATGGCTTCGATGGGCTCGCCCTCCAGTAGCAGCCGCGCCGCCTCGTTGAGATAGGGCGCCAGTATGCGGTTTACGTAAAAGCCGGCCTTATCCTGCACCACTATCGGGGTCTTGCCCTGGGCCCGGGCCAGTTTCAGCGCCGTGGCCACGGTGGCCGGGCTGGTGACCGCATGAGGGATGATTTCCACCAGCGGCATCTTGTTGACCGGGCTGAAGTAATGCAGCCCCACCAACTGTTCGGGCCGGGCCGCGCCGTCGGCTATCTGGTGAATCGGCAGCGACGAGGTATTGGTGGCAAAGAGGGTGTGGGCCGGGCAGTTTGCCTCCACCTCGGCCACCATCTGCCGCTTGACCTCCAGATCTTCAAACACCGCCTCCACCACCAAATCGACCCGCTCGAAGCCGCGGTAATCCAGGGTGCTGGTGATCCGCGCCAGTTGCTGTTGCATCTCGCTGGCCCGTAACTGCTTCTTGTGTAGCTTCGGCGCCAGCAGACCGTGGGCACTGGCCATGGCCTGATTGATACCCTTGTGGGAAATGTCCTTGATACGCACCGGCAACCCGGCTCTGGTAGAGGTAACGAAGGCGATGCCGCCACCCATCAGGCCGCCACCCAGCACGCCGATGCGGGCCAGCGCATTCGGCTCTTCGCCCTGCCAGCGGGTTTCCTTCTTCATCTCGGTGGTGGCGAAAAACAACTGACGCAACGCCGCCGACTCGGGGCTCATCACCAGCTCGCCGAAAGCCTGCGCTTCGGCGTCCAGGCCCTTCTCCATACCCTGCTCATAACCGGTACGCACCACCTCCAGCAAACGCTCCGGTGCCGGGTACTTGCCGCGGGTTTTATGGCGCAGGGTACTGAGCGCCTTGTAGAACACCAGCTTGCGGCCAAGGGGGTTGGCCTCCAGCGCCAGGGTTTTCAGATCCTTTTTGCGGGAGCGTATCGGTTTACCCTGACGCACCAGCTCGACAGCCGTTTGCAGCAGGATGCTGCGGGGCACCATGTCATCCACCAGCCCGGCTTTCAGCGCCTGTGCGGGCCGCAGCGGCTTGCCGGTCAGCATCATGTCCAGCGCCCGGATCGGGCCAACCAACCGGGGCAGACGCTGGGTACCGCCGGAGCCCGGCAACAACCCCAACTGTACTTCAGGCAGCCCCAGGCGGGTCTGGTCGTCGTCGCTGCATACCCGACCATGACAGGCCAGCGCCAACTCCAGCCCGCCGCCCAGGCAGGGCCCGTGAATGGCGGCGATCAACGGTATCTCGAGCGCTTCCAGCCGGTGGAATATTTCCTGCCCGGCCCGGGCCAGCGCCTCGGCCTGCCCGGCACTGGTGCATTCGTCCAGCATGCGTACGTCGGCCCCGGCAATAAAGGAGTCGGGCTTGCCCGAGCACAACACCAGTCCGCGGATGCTGCTGTCGGCGGTTACCTCGGCCAGCAGCGCCTGTATCTCGTCAACGAAGCTGGCACGCAGGGTGTTCATACGCTCGCCCGGCACATCCATGGTAATGATGCCGATGCCGTCTTCATTACGCAGGGTAAAGGTCGATGCCGTCATGGGGTCGGTCCTTGTCTCGGTGATAACGTCGCTCATGATGCAGCCTCCAGTACCATGGCCACGCCCAGGCCGCCGGCGGCGCAGGCGGTGGTCAGAGCCAGACCGCCGCCGCGGCGGTTAAGCTCTCTCAGGGTTTGGGTGATCATGCGCGCACCGGTGGCGGCAAAAGGGTGACCATAGGCCAGAGAGCCGCCCAGTACGTTGAACTTGCTCATGTCTATCTCGCCGATGGCCCGGCCACGGTTCAGCTCGCGTTCGGCAAAGGTGGTGCTTGCAAACATCTTGAGGTTGGCCAGGGTCTGGGCGGCAAAGGCCTCGTGCATATCGACGAGATCCATGTCCGCCAGGGTGCAGCCGGCGCGATCCAGTGCCAGCGGCGTGGCATAGGCCGGACCCAGCAGCATGTCGTGCCGTACCCCGATGGCCGAATAGGCGTAGCTGCGCAGGTAGCCGAGTGGCGTCAGGCCCAGCGCTTGCGCCCGGCTTTCGGTCATCATCAGCACGGCGGCGGCACCGTCGGTCAGCGGCGTGCTGTTGGCGGCCGTCACGGTGCCGTGGCGACGATCGAAGGCGGGTCTGAGCTTGCCGTAATCCTCGAGCTTCGAGGCGGTGCGAATGTTGTTGTCCTGCTCGAAGGCCGCCTTGAACGGCGGCACATAGGCGGCCATTACCTCGTCCGTCAGCCAGCCCTGCTGCCAGGCCCGGGTCGCCAGCTGATGAGAACGGTGAGCCAGTTCATCCTGAGCCTGGCGGTCGATGCCGTGACTCTTGGCCATCTGCTCGGCGGTCTGCCCCATCGACAAGCCGGTGGAGTATTCCGCCACCGCCGGCGGCTCCGGCACCAGATCCCTGAGTCTGAGCCGCCGCAGTATGGCCAGTCTGGCGCCGAGCGACCTGGCCTTGCTCAGATCCAGCAACGCCTCGGCCAGTCGGTCAGAAACACCGATGGGCAATACCGAGGAAGAGTCGGCGCCGCCGGCGATCCCCACCTGTACCTGCCCCGCCAGCATCGACTCGGCCAGGCTGGATACGGCCTGAAAACTGGTGGCGCAGGCCCGGGTAACACTGTAGGCGTCGGTGCTCACCGGCAGTTCGGTGCCGAGCACGATCTCTCTGGCAATATTGGGAGCTTTGGGCATCTGCACCACCTGGCCGAATACCAGCCGCTGCACCTCGGATGCCGCCATGGGCGTGCGGGCCAGCAGTTCGTTCACCACCATGGTGCCCAGCTCCAGCGCCGGCATACCGCGAAAGGCGGTGGACTGACGGGCAAAGGGGGTTCTCAGCCCGGAAACGATGGCGATGCGATCGCCGTGGCGAGTGGTTAGCGGATTCGTCGACGACATCTCTGCTCCTTGTTGCAGGCCATCAGAACGTGAGTGGGCAAGAGGTCTGACCTCAAATGCATCTTAGCAATGCCTTAACCGGTTTAAAACAATCAGCTTGAAACCGTCGCCTTAATAATGGCCCGCCATTCCCGCGGTTGCCGGCCCCAATCAGTACTCGCACAGGCTTTTAAGAGTGAGTAGACTGAATTGAGCCACCCTATTCGAACGGTGAACAATGATTTCCTTATTCGGGCGAAAGAAGACCAAGCCGACTGCGGTCTCTAACAGCATGGTGATAAAACAAAAACGCTACGAAGCGCTGGTGTATGCCTTGCATGGTGACTTGTTTCGCTATGCCTTCTGGCTGTGTCACGACCGGCAGGTCGCCGAAGATCTGGTGCAAGAGACATTTTTGCGTGCCTGGAAGGCACTGGACAGCCTGAAGGATGAAAAAGCCGCCAAAGCCTGGCTTATCACCATTTTAAGACGCGAGAACGCCCGCCGCTTCGAACGCAAACGGTTCGATCTGGTGGATCTGGACTCGGTACCGGTACCCGACAAGCAAAGTCCGGGTCCGGAGCAGGACATGGAAAACGAATGGCTGCGCCGGCACATTGCCGAGCTGGCCGAAGAATACCGAGAGCCACTGTTACTGCAGGTACTGGGTGGTTTCAGTGGTGAAGAAATAGCCGAGATACTGAGTTTGAACAAGAATACCGTAATGACCCGCCTCTTTCGTGCCCGCAACAAGCTGAAAGAGGTCATGGACAAAGACAAATCCTCGCGAGGCCGAAGCAATGGATGACCTGGAGTTCAGACGTCGGGCTTATGCCGATCCCAACGACAAGAGTCCTGACTTTATTAATGCCTCAACCACTAACGCCGGTAACCGGCAATTTATGGAAGAAATAAAAGGCTTCAACCACAAGCTGGAACGTGCCCTGCACGAACCGGTGCCCGCCGCCTTGCCCGACAAGCTGATGTTGTCGCACCTGCTGCGCCAGCCGGATAACAGAGACAACTTCGGCTGGCGCCACCTGGCGGTGGCCGCTTCCCTTACCTTTGTATTGGGCTTCTCTACCCGTTTCCTGCCGCTATCGTCCGCCCCCGCCACGCCGATGCCATCGGTCGCGCAGGTCGCCATGCACCATGTGCGGGCCGAAATGTCCTTTACGCATCATGTGGATGAAGACGTCAGTCTCGCCACCATCAATGCCAAGTTAAAACCCTATGGCGCCCGGCTTAAAAACATGGCCGAGGTGGGCAAGGTGTATTTTGCCAACCACTGCATGTTTGCCGGGGGGCCGGCGGCACACCTGGTGATCCAGGGTGAACACGACCGGGTGCACGTGTTCATCGTGCCGGACGATCGTGCCCTGCAACTGGTGGACAGCTTCTCCGATACCCGTTATCACGGTGAAGTCATTCCCATGAGCCTCAACCGTCTGGTGGTGGTCAGCGAGCTGGAAGAAGATGTCGGCAAGATGGCCAGCAAGGTCAGGACCTCACTGGAAAGAGCGATATAACCGGCTCTGACAACGGCAATATACAAGGGTGACAACCCCTACCCCGCCGGTTCCCGGCTTGTCACCTACGCCCTGAAAAGGGAGCAGGCTCATGGTAGACATGACCCTGCTCCCTTTTTTTAGTTGCCTGTTTTTTATTCTGATGAGTCATAACGTTACAGGAATCGGGAGTTATTTGGCTTTATAATGTAACATTCGTGTATCGCTCACATGGAAGCGAAAACGCTGTTCGGAACAACAGGAATCCCGCTTATGACCATAGAACTCCCTATTCTGATTACCTTTGTCGGCTACCTGCTGCTGACCATGCTTATCGGTCTGGTGGCCTACAAAGCCACCAGCTCATTGAGCGATTACATTCTGGGCGGCCGCCGCCTGGGTCCTGGCGTGGCGGCCTTGAGTGTCGGTGCATCTGACATGAGCGGCTGGCTGCTGCTCGGGCTGCCCGGCGCCGTTTTTCTTTACGGTATCAATCAGGCCTGGATTGGTATCGGTCTGGTGCTGGGTGCCTGGCTGAACTGGCTGTTTGTGGCCAAGCGACTGCGGGTCTATACCGAACAAGCCAACGACTCCCTCACCCTGCCCGATTTTCTGGAAAACCGGTTAGCCGATCACAGCGGCCTGATCCGGGTCATTTCTGCCGTCACCATACTGGTGTTCTTTATTTTCTATACCGCCTCCGGGCTGGTGGGTGGCGCCATTCTGTTCGAACAGGTGTTTGGTCTGCCTTACCTGGCGGCGCTCGTCATTGGCGGCAGTGTCATTGTGGCCTATACCTTCATGGGCGGCTTTCTGGCGGTATCCTGGACCGATTTCTTCCAGGGCATTCTGATGCTGCTGGCGCTGATTGCGCTGCCCTGGGCGGTAACAAACGAGCTCGGTGGCATGGATCAGACCCTCGCTACCCTGGAGGCCATGGATGCAACCAAGCTGGATCTGTTCCATGACTTTTCCCTGCTGAGCGGCATCAGCCTGCTGGCCTGGGGACTGGGCTATTTTGGTCAGCCCCATATTCTGGCGCGCTTCATGGCCATCGACTCGCCGGACTCGGTGCCCCTGTCCCGCCGTATCGCCATGAGCTGGATGGTTCTGTCGCTGATTGGCTCCCTGGGCGTGGGGCTGGCCGGTGCCGTCTATTTTGCAGATGCGCCTCTGGACAACCCGGAAACCGTGTTCCTGGCCCTGGCCAACGCGGTATTCAACCCCTGGGTGGCCGGTTTGCTGATTGCCGCCATCATGTCGGCCATCATGAGCACCATCGATTCCCAGTTGCTGGTGTGCTCTTCCGCCATTACCGAAGACTTTTACAAGCGCTGGTTACGCCCGGCCGCCAGCGACAACGAGCTGGTATGGGTAGGTCGTTTTGCGGTATTGGGCGTGGCAGTCTGCTCCATGCTGATTGCACTGGATCCGCAAACCACGGTGCTCGGCCTGGTCAGCTATGCCTGGGCCGGTTTTGGTGCCGCCTTTGGCCCGGTCATTATTCTCTCGGTGTACTGGCCCAAGTTAACCCGCAATGGTGCCCTGGCCGGTATCGTGCTGGGTGCCCTGACCGTGATCGGCTGGAAGCAACTAAGCGGCAGCCTGTTTGATCTGTACGAAATTGTGCCCGGCTTCCTGATCTGTGGCCTGGCCTGCATTCTGGTCAGCCGCATGGGCCCGCCTCCGGCCAAAACCGTGGTGTTGGGTTTCAGACGGATGGAGTCCGAGCTTTAATCTTTGATTGCACTCACAAAAGGGGCCACAAGGCTCCTTTTTTTTAAACGTTCGTTTTACTTCCCCGTTACATTTCACTATGGTCCCGACTGACAGCGGTGCGCACCTCTTGCCAGTGGCACCAACTTAACGGCCCCGATTCACATCACCATGACGAGATCATCTTCAATGAGCAAAAAGACATTTAACCTGTCCATGCTCGCCGCTTCTATTACAGTAGTGGCTGGTCAGGTCCATGCCGCCGCCTTTCAGCTGGCGGAGCAGAACACCACCGGCCTGGGCCGAGCCTACGCCGGTGAAGGCGCCATCGGCGACAACGCCTCGGTGCTGGGCCGCAACCCCGCCGCCATGACACTGTTCGATCGCCCCGCCCTGTCTACCGGCTCCATTTACATCAATCCGGATGTCGATGTAACCGATAACGAAACCGGCGAACAGGCCCACGACATTGCCGACGCCGCGGTGGTGCCCTTCGTCTATTATGTGCACCCCGTTAACGAGCAATGGGTAGCCGGCTTCGGCGCCTTTACCAACTATGGCCTGGCCACCTCTTACTCTCCCGAGTTCTCTGCCGGTGAAATCGGTGGCAAGACGTCGCTGGAAACCATCAACCTGAACCCCAATCTCGCCTTCAAGGCCAGTGAGCATGTATCGCTGGGTGCCGGTTTCAATGCCGTGTATGCCGATGCGGAATTTATTCGCTATGCAGGTCAAAAAGGGGCTGGGTTACCAGGTGGGCGATCTACCGAAATCGCCAACCTTGCCGGTGACGACTGGGGTTATGGCTGGAATGTCGGCCTGCTGCTGGCAGCCGATGACCACAACCGCTGGGCGCTGACCTATCGCTCAGAAATAGACCTGACACTGGAAGGGCAATACTCGGGCCTGAAAGCAACAACACCAGGCATGGCCGAACCAGGAAAACTGGACCTGACCCTGCCGGCCATCGCCGAAGTGTCCGGCTTCCATCGGGTGCAACCCGACTGGGCCATTCACTACGGCATCATGTGGACCGAGTGGAGCAGCTTTAAAGAGCTGAAAGCACTGGGCCCACAAGGCAATGAACAGTTACAGAAAAACGAAAACTTCGACAACAGCTGGCGGATCAGCGTTGGTGCCACTCACCAGCTGAACGAGCAATGGACGCTGCGCGGCGGTCTGGCCTACGACAAGTCGCCGGTGCCGGAAGCCTTCCGTTCCATCTCGATCCCGGACGTGGACCGCACCTGGTATACCCTGGGCGCCACCTATGCCTACAGCCGGAATCTGAGTGTCGATGCCGCCTTTGCCTTCCTGAAAGGCAGCAAGGTCGCCGTTGAGCAGGAAGAAAGTGCATTCAGTCCAAGTGACTATGACATGACCTCCGGCGGCGACGCCTATTTGTTCGGTTTGCAGCTGAACTATCTCTTCTGAAAAACCGGCCGGTACAGCAAATCGTCAAGCGCCCGTTTAAGGCGCTTTATTTTATGGAGACGACTTTGTTAATACCAGACACATCCTGTATATTTGGTTGCTTATCATTAACATAGCTGGGTCTTAACAATGCACTGTTTTGTCGCCAGACAGGCAATCCTGGATAATCAGGGTAACCCGCAGGGATATGAATTGTTGTTCCGTCTCGGCCTCGATAATCGCTTTCCCGATATCGAAGCGGAGCTGGCTACTCGGCGTCTGATGGCCGAACAGTTCCTGACTCAGAAAATCGAAGAGCTCGTCGGTGAATCTCTGTGCTTTGTCAATTTTCCCGACACCCTGCTGCGTGAAGGCATGGCTGACGGCCTTCATCAGTCACAACTGGTCATTGAAGTGTTGGAAGATGCCATTCCCGACCAGGGCTTGCTGGAATGCGTAAAAAAGCTGAAAAAGCAGGGGCTTAAAATCGCCCTCGACGATCATATTCCCGACCCTGCGTGGGACGCGTTCCTGCCGGTAGTGGATATCATCAAGCTGGATTTGCGCCAGACATCACTGGAAGACTGTGCCCGCCTAATCGAACGCTGCCGTCGCTATCCACAACTGCGCTTTATTGCCGAAAAGGTAGAAACTCTGGACGAGTTTTCTGCCGCCCAGGCTGCCGGCTTTGATCTGTTTCAGGGTTATTATTTTCAGCAACCTCAGGTCATCAGCCGCCGTATTCTGACCACCAATGAAATCACGGCCTTCGAGCTATTGTCTGCAGTCAACGAGCGCGAACTCGATTTTGATCAACTGGCCAGGTTATTCAACCGTGACCTCTCCCTGTCTTATAACCTGCTACGTTATGTCAACAGCCTGCATGCCGGCACCCGGCAACAGAAAATTGATAACCTGCGCGGCGCCCTCGTCTATCTGGGTCATCAACAACTCAAGCGCTTTACCGCCCTGGTCATGACCGCCTATGTCAGCAAAAACAAGGGGATCGAGCTGCAGCGATTGTCCATGATCCGCGCCAAATGGTGTGAGCTTCTGGCCGAAAAGGTGTGCCCTTCCCTGCAGGAAGACGCTTTCATGTGCGGCTTGTTCTCATTGCTGGATGTACTGCTCGAGCTGCCGATGGACGAAGTGCTGGAGCATATTCCGCTCACCGAGCCGGTACGCCAGGCCTTGCTTGAACGCAAGGGACAGCTGGGCTTTCTGATGAGCCTGATGCTCGATCATGAACAGGCCAACTGGACCAGGCTGCAGCAGCGCCTGGACTTTATCAAACTGAGCGGTGATGTCAGCAGCCAGTGTTACGAACAGGCGGTACAATGGAGCCAGCGCCTGGCCGACACCGAATAACCCCGCCCAACAGCACAGCCACAAACAAACAGGCCCGGTATCGTGATGATACCGGGCCTGTTTGTTACGGCGCGCCGGAGATTACCGTGCCAGGGCCTGGGTGCGTTGCGTCCAGGTCCAGCCTGCCAGTACCAGCATGAAGGCCGCCAGTGCCGCCACCAGTGCCATGCCCAATGAAGCACTGTATCCCAGCGCCAGATAGCCGATCACGCTGACCAGAGCAACAGAGAGGGTATAGGGCAGCTGAGTCACCACATGGTCGATATGGTGGCACGAGGCGCCGGTGGAAGAAAGAATGGTGGTATCCGAAATGGGTGAACAATGATCACCGAAAACCGCCCCCGCCATCACCGCCGACATGCCCGGTAACAGCAGCTGCACATCAATCGCCATGGTCATGTCGGCAGCAATCGGCAGCATCACGCCAAAAGTCCCCCAGCTGGTACCGGTGGCAAAAGCCATCAGCCCGGCCAGCAGAAACAAAATCGCCGGTAGCAGGAACACCGGCATATTCTGCTGCACCAGAGACGCCAGATATTTACCGGTCTGCAATTCGCCAATCAGTCCGGCAATGGTCCAGGCAAACAACAGGATATAAATCGCCGGCAGCATGCCCTTGAGTCCGACCTTCAAGGTGTGACCCCAGTCGGAGGCCGACGCCTTGTGCTTGAGCATGGCGAAAAAGCAAACCAGCAATGCCGCTATGCCGCCAAATACCAGAGAACGCCCGACATTGGTGTTTTCCAGCGCGGCCAGCAGGCTGAACTCGCTCTGGCTCTGGGCCAGCGCCTGTGCGCCGGTCAGCAGCAGGGAGAGCACCGTTACCAACGTCAGGGTGCCTATTGCCAGAAACAGATCACGGACACGCCCCACGGTCACGCTGTGGTCCGCCACGCCCGGAGGAGTACCTTTGGCACTGTCAAACAGCTCGCCGTTCAATGCGCGCTGCTCATGCCGCGCCATGGCGCCCAGATCCCAGCCCCCCCGGATCACCAGCAACACCATCAACAAGGTAAAAATGGCATAAAAATTCATGGCTCCCATCATCAGAAAGGCACCCAGTGCGCTGTGTCCGGTAACACCGTAGCTGGTCAGGATCCCTCCTACCAGTGCAATGATATAGGCGCCCCAGGAAGAGACAGGCATGAGTACGCAAACCGGTGCGGCGGTCGAATCCAGTAAATAGGCCAGCTTTGCTCTGGAGATGTGAAAACGATCCGTGACCGGGCGGCAAATGGTGCCTACCGAAAGACTGTGAAAGTAATCATCAATAAAAAAGATAAACACCAGTAGTCCGGTCATTACTTTGGCCTGGCGTCTGTTTTTAATCCGGGACTGAGCCCAGACCGCAAACGCCAATGTCGCCCCGGTACGGCTCAGCATGCTGATAATGCAACCTAACAGCAGCAGAAACAGCAGTATATTGACGTTCCATTCATTAACGGTATTGTCGGCCCAGAGCAAGGCCGTCACATTTCCGTACAGGTGTGTTATTGCGGCCAGCGGACTGAATTGTTCAAGCAGCAAAATGCTGAGAACGATACCAACGCCAAGGGACAATAGAACACGGCGGGTAAGAATGGCCAGCACAATCGCCAGCAAGGGAGGCAGCAGAGACCAGAAGGTTTGAATAAAAGGATGTGATTCCACGACGGCACCTGAATCTGAGTTATCAACATAACTACCAGGGGCAGGAAACCGATATCAATCAATGTCGCCTTCATACTTCCCCAGCAGTAGCGCATCATGAGTAAATATTCATGACAGTATCGGCCCTTTCGGCCCCGATCCCAATCATGCCAGTTGATCAATGACATGATTTCGGCGTCACTTCCTTTCAACCAGAATAAACGGCATCACCCTGACCTGATTTACTGATAAGCTACGCACCTCTACGCAGGTAAGGCGGTGGATCTTACTGCCAAAAACAAAAAAATCAATATTTTTGACCAAAAATAATTGCACATCATTTATCCAGACTCAAATGTTGACCAGTTGAATTAACATATTCAAAACACGGCTCTAAATCCCTCCCCTTTCAACACCCGAGATAAGATAAAAAACAACCTGTTATTTTAATTGGCGACAGCGTTTTGCAAAATGCAATGCCATATTCATAACCACAATCAGGAGCTGGTTTTATATTTAATATTGCCGTAATGATTTCATCAATTAACTTGCTTCATTTCAAATGAAGCTGTAAATTTATATCATATTAAGAATATATAGCCCACAGGTGGATACCATGACTGAATTTCTAAAGACTCTACTTAATATTCGTAGCCTGCGTGCTGCTACTCGTGAACTGACTCTGGATCAGATGGAAGAAGCACTGGCCAAGCTGTCCTCCGTGATTGAAGAACAACGTGAAGCCAAAGCCGCCGAGCAAGCTGCAGCCCAGGAACGCGAGCGTAAAGTTAAAGAGCTGATGGAACAAATGGCCGCAGAAGGTATTGATATCAGCGAATTGATTGAGTTGGCCGAACCGACCAAAAAAGCCAGCGCTCCGCGCAGCAAGCGCCCCGCCAAGTATGAATATCATGATGAAAATGGCGATTACAAAACCTGGACCGGCCAGGGCCGTAAACCAGCAGTCATTCAGCAGGCCATTGAAAGTGGCGAAAAGACACTGGAAGATTTTCTTATCAAGTAAGCGTTATGCTTGCCAGGTATTAAAAAACAGGGCCTCGGGCCCTGTTTTTGTATCTGTCTTTCCCCGATGCAGAATGCCTTAACGTTGCTCCAGCAGCGCATACAGCGCCTGGTCGACACCATTCAGCTTGAGTTCGTACACCAATGCCAGTTCGGCCCCCAGCGCACCTGCCGGCCAGCCCTTGCGCTCCAGCCAGCACAGGTAAGCCATCGGCAGGCGGAGCAAAGGCCGCCCCCGGTATTTTCCGAATGGCATGGGCTTGCTGATAATGCTCAGCAGTTCTTCTGAACGCAGCGTCATACCGCTGCCACCCCGGTAATCCTCATCGCCCCTTCATCCCCCGGAAAGCGCCCAGAATAGCGCTCTGGACGCATAACAGACAGATCGCAGGCAAACCGCCATGATGGCGAAGATAAAGCGCTCAGCTGGCCACCAGGCTGAGATTGATCTGGGCCAGTACTGCCGCGGGATCGGCCGCCTGAGTGATAGGCCGGCCAATAACCAGATAATCACTGCCGGCCGCCAGCGCCTGCTCCGGTGTCATGATCCGGCGCTGATCGCCGGCATCGCTGCCTGCCGGACGAATGCCCGGCGTTACCAGTTTGAAGTCGGGACCCAGTTCGGTCTTGAGCAGACTGGCCTCCTGGGCCGAACACACCACACCGTCAAGTCCCGCCTCACGGGTCAGTCGCGCCAATGCCAGCACCTGTTCGGCCGGAGAGCGCTGTACCCCGGTCTGGTGCAGCTCCTCACCGGTCATGCTGGTCAGCACCGTCACCGCTATCAACAAGGGCGCCTTGTCGCCATAGGGCAGCAAGGCCTCACGCGCCGCCTGCATCATCCGCGAGCCACCGCTGGCATGCACGTTCACCATCCAGACCCCCAACTCGGCGGCGGCAGACACCGCCTTGGCCACGGTATTGGGAATATCGTGAAATTTCAGATCGAGAAAAACATCAAATCCCTGCTGCACCAGAGAACGCACAAAATCAGGTCCGAACAGGGTGAACATTTCCTTGCCAACCTTCAGCCGGCAACTGGCAGGATCCAGTTTGGCGATCAACGCCTTTGCCTGTTGTTCGTCGGCAAAGTCGAGGGCAATCAGGATTTTGGGATCGAAGTTTTTTGAATCTTGCATGGGTTACCTTTTCGACTTTTTGTAAGGAGTGAGGAGTGAGGGGAAACACCGCGCTTTATTGCTCCTCACTCCTGACTCCTCACGATTGTTCATTCACCATCGAGACCACGTACCGGCTTGATGCTGCCCCAATGCTTGCAGGAGGGGCACTGCCAGAATAACGTATGAGAAGAAAATCCACACTGGCCACAACGGTGGCTGGGTTTGAGCTTGATTTGTTCGGACACCAGTGAACGAAGCATATCCAGACTCTCGCGCGCCCGCCCCTCTTCGGCATTGGCCGCATGATATGACATCAGCCGGTAAAAGCCTTTCATGGTTGGATGCCGCTGCAATTGCGACAGCACCAGTTGTTCGGCGGCGAGGGTACCCTGGGTATTGCTGATTTCATCGGCCAGCATCAATACCGAACTGGCGCCGCTGTCGGCGGCGACCCATTGTTCCAGAAGCCGTACAAACTCCGACTCTTTACCCAGCGCCTGATAGCATTGCAGCAGGTCATCCAGTACCTCACTGATAAAGTCGGCATTCTGCTCGGTCACCTGCAGCAGACAATCGGCCGCCAGCGACCATTGTTGCTGGGCCATGTAAATCGCCGCCAGCCGTATATTGGCCCGGACACAGCCGGCGTCGGCCTTCAAGGCTTTCTTGAGCTGCAGAATGGCGGCCTTGGCGTCTTGCCGACGCCAATGCTGCTCGGCCAGCTCGCAGTAAAAATGCCCCATGGGGACCCGAGCCTTGATTCCTTGACGCTTCTTGAGCCGCTCGGCCACCGCAATGGCCTGCTCCCAGTCTTTCAGTTGCTGATAAATGATCATCAACTGGCTCAAGGCTTCTTCTTCATAATCGGGATCGTTTTTCAGCTCCACCAGAATATGCTCGGCCCGGTCCAGCAGGCCCGCCGCCAGAAAGTCGCGAGCCAGCTCCAGCATCGCCAGATGCCGCTGTTCGAATATCAGGTTAGGTCGGGCGACCAGGTTCTGGTGAATACGAATGGCACGATCGACTTCGCCCCGGGACCGAAACAGGTTACCCAGTGCAAGATGTGTTTCTATGGTTTCGCTGTCGACCTGCAGCAATTGTATAAAAAGATCGACCGCCTTGTCGGGCTCGTCGGAAAGCAGAAAATTTAACCCGGCAACGTATTGCCGGGAAAAATGATTGGATTTAGTCTGAGCATCCTGCCGGACTCCCCTGCGCCCCATATACCAGCCATAGGCAGCTGCGACCGGAAGCAGCAGAAACAGCAATTCCAGCATCGGGCTCGTCAATCCTTAATGGGCAGCGCCCTGAGCTCTTCCAGTTCTTTGTGCTGACGCTCAACTTTCTTGCGCAAACCGCTGTTGTTCATCTTGAGGCGCAGCAACACCAGACCGAATACCAGCCAGCCAATGGCAAAACCCGCCACAAAGACTATCGCCAGCAATGAAGAAAGACGATAGTCGCCCTGAGCCAGCAGATAATTGACATGAACCAACTGGTCATTTTGTGAGCCCAAGGTCAGCCCCACTGCAAATAGAATTGCCAGGATTACCAGGCCAAAAATAATTTTCACCTTACCCTCTCAACTTCCTGATTTTGAGTATTGGCATTATCCCGAAAAAGCACCAAGCCCGCCAGTCGGGTATCCATGAAAAGTGATATAGAACAAGTTGATGGCAAGATCAGGCTGGGTTAACCCGCTCGCGCAATTCTTTACCGGGTTTGAAATGAGGAACATATTTACCGGTCAGTTCCACTTTTTCACCGGTCTTCGGGTTACGCCCCTGGCGGGGTGCCCGATAATGTAATGAAAAACTGCCAAAGCCGCGAATTTCAATGCGGTCTCCGGTTTGCAGGGTAGAGGCCATCTGTTCAAGAATTTCCTTGATGGCGTTTTCTACTTCCTTGGCGGAGAGATGGCCGTATTGCTCTGACAGCCGCTCTATCAGATCGGATTTGGTCATGATGGTTTTCTCCTGATCACCAAACAACAAAAAGGGGGCGCGAAGGCCCCCTTTTGAATTCGGACAGGCTTATTCGCCTTTAGCCGCCTTGAAAGCTTCGGCCATGGCACTCAAACCAACATCTTCAGGTTGCTGCTGGTTCAGGTTTTCCATTACCACTTTCTCTTCAGCTTCGTCTTTCGCGCGGATAGACAGGCTGAGGGTGCGGTTCTTGCGATCAACGCCCATGAAGCGTGCTTCGATTTCTTCACCAACCTTCAGGACGGTGGAAGCATCTTCGATACGGTCGCGAGAGATGTCGGCAACGCGGACATAACCTTCCACGCCTTCTTCCATCTCAACCACGGCGCCTTTGGCGTCAACGGCAGTGATAGTACCCTTAACGATAGCACCTTTCTTGTTGTCAGACAGGTACTTATTGAAAGGATCTTCGTCGATTTGCTTCACGCCCAGGCTGATGCGCTCGCGCTCGGGATCGACCTGCAGAACCACGGCGTCGATTTCGTCGCCTTTCTTGAATTCACGAACGGCGTCGTCACCGTTGGCGTTCCAGGAAATGTCGGACAGGTGAACCAGACCGTCGATGCCGCCGTCCAGACCGATGAAGATACCGAAGTCAGTGATAGACTTGATCTTGCCGGAAACACGGTCGCCCTTGTTGTGGGTTTCTGCAAACAGCTGCCACGGGTTGGATTTGCACTGCTTCAGACCCAGAGAGATACGACGACGCTCTTCGTCGATATCCAGCACCATCACGTCTACGCTGTCGCCAACGGAAACAACCTTGGACGGGTGGATGTTCTTGTTGGTCCAATCCATTTCGGATACGTGCACCAGGCCTTCAACGCCTTCTTCGATTTCAACGAAGCAGCCGTAGTCGGTCAGGTTGGTCACGCGGCCAGACAGACGAGTGCCTTCCGGGTAACGGTTGGCGATATCGACCCACGGATCTTCGCCCAGCTGCTTCAGACCCAGAGACACACGAGTGCGCTCACGGTCGAACTTCAGGACTTTAACGTTGATTTCGTCACCCACGTTCACGATTTCGCTTGGATGCTTAACGCGCTTCCAGGCCATGTCGGTGATGTGCAGCAGGCCGTCTACGCCGCCCAGGTCTACGAAAGCACCGTAGTCGGTCAGGTTCTTGACGATACCCTTGACTTCCTGGCCTTCCTGCAGGTTTTCCAGCAGCTGCTCGCGCTCGACGCTGTTTTCGGTTTCGATCACGGCACGGCGAGAAACAACAACGTTGTTACGCTTCTGGTCCAGCTTGATAACCTTGAACTCAAGCTCTTTACCTTCCAGGTGCAGAGTGTCGCGTACCGGGCGCACGTCGACCAGAGAGCCGGGCAGGAAGGCACGAATGGTGTTCACTTCTACGGTGAAACCACCCTTGACCTTGCCGTTGATCACACCGATAACGGTTTCCTGATCTTCGTAGGCTTTTTCCAGTTGCAGCCAGGCTTCGTGACGCTTGGCCTTTTCGCGGGAAAGCAGAGTCTCGCCGAAACCGTCTTCTACCGCGTCCAGCGCTACGTCTACTACGTCGCCAACGCTGATTTCCAGCTCGCCCTGGTTGTTTTTGAACTGCTCGGCAGGGATAGCGGATTCAGACTTCAGGCCTGCGTCTACCAGAACGATACCGTTCTCGATGGCTACAACAGTACCTTTAACAATGGAACCCGGACGGGTTTCCAGTTCTTTCAGAGACTCTTCAAAGAGTTGAGCAAAAGATTCAATCATGTTTAATGAATACACTTTTTTTAAAGTTGAACATCCACAGGGCAATCCGGCACCAGTGGGGTGATTAACGTAGACCTTCCTCTTCCTTGAAGCGGGCATTGCCAAATTGCATCAGCGACCGAGCTTAACCTTAGTATGACTCAGCACTTTGTCCAGCACCTGAGCAATGGACATGGTGGTAGAGTCAATAATCAGGGCATCCTCGGCCGCCTTAAGGGGCGCCACGGCTCGATTGCGATCTCGCTCGTCACGCGCCTGAATTTCGCTTAAAAGGCGGTCAAAGCTAACATCAAAGCCCTTGTCTTGCAACTGATTAAGCCGGCGACGCGCCCTTTCCTCGGCGCTGGCGTCGAGGAAAATTTTGACCTGAGCATCGGGGAAAACCACTGTCCCCATATCACGGCCATCGGCAATCAGGCCCGGCTGGCCGCGAAAGGCGCGCTGACGCCGGAGCAATGCTTCCCGCACCCGCGGAAAGGCGGCCACCTTGCTGGCGGCTTCGCCGATCTGCTCGGTTCGAATGGAACGGGACACGTCCTCCCCTTCCAGTATGGTCTTGATATGGCCATCCACCACCGGGAACTGCACATCCAGGTGGGCCGCCAGCGGCATCAGGCCGCTTTCATCGTCCAGCGCCACATTATGATGCCGGGCCGCCAGTGCCAGCACACGATAAATTGCGCCGGAGTCAAGCAGATGCCATTCCAGTTTTTCGGCCAGCAACTGACAAAGGGTTCCCTTGCCGGCGCCGCCCGGGCCATCAACAGTAATGACGGGAGCTTGTTCAGTCATGGCATTCTCCAGTAAATCATTGGTCTGGGCACTCATCCAAGGTGCCGCGCGGCCGGCATTATAACCGAGTTGAGCAATAAAGGCATAACTTACAATCCATTAACACGAATCAGAAAATCCTGATAAGCCATCCCCTGGCACATATTGTGCCTATACCTGCACGTCCATCCGCTTTACAATGATTACCATTTTTTGTTGCTTGATAATCAAAAGAGGAACGCCATGAGCAGTGTTACCCGGATGGCAAACTCAAAATTGCCGACACCCTGGGGCACCTTTACCCTGATCGGGTTTGAAGAAAAAGGCACCGGCAAGGATCATGCCGCCCTGGTAATGGGGAATATCGATGATGGCCAGCCGGTACTGGGCCGTATTCATTCCGAATGCCTGACCGGTGATGCCCTGTTCAGCCTGCGTTGCGACTGCGGTTTTCAGTTGCAGGCGGCTCTGGAAAACATCGCCAAAGAGGGGCGCGGCATACTGCTCTATGTACGCCAGGAAGGCCGGGGCATCGGTCTGCTCAACAAGATCCATGCCTACCATCTGCAGGATCAGGGCAAGGACACGGTAGAAGCCAACGTGGAACTGGGCTTTGCCGCCGACATGCGTGACTACACCATCTGTGCCGATATGCTGCACAGCCTGGGTGTCAAACAGATGAAGCTGATGACCAACAACCCGCGCAAGGTCAAGGCCATGGAAAACTTCGGTATCGAGGTGGTGGAGCGGGTGCCACTGCAGGAGGGGCGCAATCCCTTCAACGAGGGTTACCTTGACACCAAGGCCGGCAAGCTGGGTCATATGCTGAAAAGCTGAATCTAACGCTTCCCGCCTTCAACAAAAAGCCCCGGGCCACTGGCCCGGGGCTTTTTGCTGGGAAACCACGGTAGGCAGGGATTAGCCAATAAACCCGGCAGCCAGCCAGAGTCAATCCCTGATAATTAACCCTTAAGCACGCTTTTCCTGAACCTGTTCTTGTCCTGCCAGCATCTGAGCGTCGCTGCGCTTGAGTACCGAATACAGAACACCGGTGACGATGGCGCCTGCCGCAATGGCGACGATATACCATAGCAGGGCGGTCACCGCATTGGGGATAAAGAACACGAAGATACCACCGTGAGGGGCCAGCAGCTTGGCGCCGAACAACATCGACAGGGCGCCGGCCAGGGCACCACCCAGCATACAGCTCGGGATCACCCGCAGTGGGTCCCGGGCGGCGAAGGGAATGGCCCCTTCGGAGATAAAGCACAGACCCAGCACAAAAGATGCCTTGCCCGCTTCCCGCTCGTTGTCATTGAACTTGCTTCGGGCCAGGAAGGTGGCGATACCCATGCCCAGCGCCGGTACCATACCTGCGGCCATTACCGCCGCCATGGGCGCATAGGTTTCCGAGGCCAGCAGGCCAACACCGAAGGCATAGGCCGCCTTGTTGACCGGACCACCCATGTCGAAGCACATCATGGCACCGAGCAAGATGCCCAGCAGCACCGCGTTGGCCGAGCCCATGTTGTTGAGAAAGACGGTCATGGCGTTCATGATGCCGGCGACCGGGCCCCCCACCACATAGATCATCACCAGACCGGTAAACAGACTGGCCAGCAGCGGGATCAGCAGGATTGGCTTGAGGGCTTCCAGGCTCTTGGGCATGGGCACCTTGGTTGCCAGCCAGCGGGCGCTGTAACCGGCCAGGAAACCGGCGGCGATACCACCGAGGAAGCCTGCACCCAGGGAGCTGGCCAGCATGCCGCCGATCATGCCGGGGGCAATACCCGGACGGTCGGCGATGGAATAGGCGATGTAGCCGGCCAGTACCGGGATCATCAGGGCAAATGCCGAGGCTCCGCCGATCTGCATCAGCGCCGCGGCCAGGGTCCCTTCCTCTTTAAAGGCCTCGATCCCGAACACGAATGACAGGGCGATGATCAGACCACCGGCCACCACCATCGGCAGCATGAAGGACACCCCGGTCAGCAGGTGCTGATAGGGACCGGCCTTTTTCTTGTCATCCGTCTTTTCACTGCTGCTCCGGGCCTGATGCTGCAGCACCGCCGCCTCGGCCAGGGCCGTTTCTATGGTCAGCTTCGGCTTTTTCAACGCCTGACCGGTACTGGTGCGATAGACACGCTTGCCGTTGAAGCGCGCCAGGTCCACCTCGATATCGGCGGCGACAATCACGCAATCGGCGACGGCAATATCCTCGGCAGTCAGCGCATTTTGCGCCCCGACCGAGCCCTGGGTTTCTACCTTGATATCGAAGCCCATGGCCTTGGCGGTTTCGTTCAATGCCTCGGCCGACATAAAGGTATGGGCAACGCCGGTCGGACAGGCCGTGACCGCGACCAGACGGGTTTTACCCGTGGTCACGGTCGCACTGGCCTGCAGTACCTCGGCTTCCTCCGCCGCCTGCTGCAGATACCCCTTGGGGTTATTCAACGCGGGCTGAATGTCGCTCTGGTACACGCGTTTACCGCTGAAGCGGGACAGATCCAGCGCGGTACCGGCGGCCACCACCAGCTCGGCCTCGGCAATCTGCGCTTCGGTAAAGGGCGTCACCGGCTCAAGCTGGCTGTGACATTCCATCGCCACATTCCAGCCCAGATCAGTTGCGGCCTGGCGCAGCACCCGTGCCGCCATGTAGCTGCTGGCCACCCCCGACGGCAGGTGGTAATAATCAATGTTTTCATCGGAGTTCCTTTCATGCTTCTACCTGTTCGACCACGATGGCCTGCTCATAACCATTCAGTTCTTTCTGATTACGGATACCCACGCCGACTTGAGTCACGGCCATCACCGACAGGGCACAGGCACGGCGCAGGGCTTTTTCTTCCGACAATCCTTCAACAAAACCGGCGCACAGGCCGGCAACCAGAGAATCACCGGCGCCGACCGTGCTGATCACTTTTACCTGGGGAACCCGGGCACGCCAGTATCCATTGGGGCCGAACCAGTGCACGCCGTCTTCACCGGCCGACACCACCACATGGTCGATGCCCTGCTTCTGGATTTCCCGGGCACAGGTGACCAGATCCATGCCCTCGCTGATCGGTCGACCCACCAGGTCCGCCAGTTCATCGATGTTGGGTTTGATCAGAGAGGGCAGGCCCTTGATACCAGCCCGGAGGGCGCCACCGCTGGCATCCAGCAAGACCTGCTTGCCCCGGCCCCGCCACATTTCAATCATGCCTTCCAGCTGCTGGGGGCGAACCCCGGGCGGCAGGCTGCCCGCCACCACCAAGGTCTCGAAACTGCCCGCCAGCGACTCCAGTCGGGCCAGCAAGCGGTTCCACTCGGTATCGGATACCTGCAGCCCGGGCAAATTGATATCGGTCACCCGCCCGCTGGCTTCGCTCACCTTGACGTTGACCCGGGTATCCCCGGCCAGGCGTACGAAGGCGTCATCGATGCCGTACTGGTTGAACAGGGCACGGAAGGCCGCGTCGTTGTCCAGGCCGAGGAAACCGCTGACCGTGGGGGTATGCCCCAGGTCGCTGAGCACCCGGGCCACGTTGATGCCCTTGCCTGCCGCCCCCAGATAACCGGCCTTGGCCAGGTTCACGCTGCCGGCGGTCAGTTGATCCAGTGTCACCGTCAAATCCAGGGCCGGATTCAGGGTCAGTGTCAGAATACTCATTTTGCTTCTCCTACCAGAGCACGCACGCTCCCGGCATCTTGTGCCACCAGGGCCTGTTCGGCCAGTTCACGGCAGCGAGACAGGCTCCATTCCCGTACCTGAGCCTTGACCAGAGGGACCCGTTTCAGACTGACCGACAGCTCGTCCACACCCAGGCCCAGCAATATCGGCAATGCCTTGGGATCCGAGCCCATCTCACCGCAGACCCCCACCCATTTACCCTTGGCATGGGCGGCATCTACCGTCATCTTGATCAGCCGCAGCACCGCCGGGTTCATGGCATCGGACAGGGAGGACAGCTCACCATTGCCACGGTCCACCGCCAGGGTGTACTGGGTCAGGTCATTGGTGCCGATGCTGAAGAAATCGGCTTCTTCTGCAAACACATGGGCATTGAGGGCGGCAGAAGGCACTTCAATCATGATGCCCAGCTGTACATCCGGGGCCTGCACCTCGGCCTGAACCCGGTCGAACATTTCCTTGGCCCAGCGCCATTCGGACCAGTCGGCCACCATCGGGAACATGATGCGAATCGGCTGCTTGCCGGCGGCGGTCAGCAGGGCGCGCAACTGGGTTTCGAGCAGTTCCGGCTTCTGCATGCACAGGCGGATACCGCGTACCCCGAGGAAGGGGTTCTCTTCTTTCGGTACGGGCCAGTACGGCAGCGGCTTGTCGCCACCTACGTCCAGGGTACGGGCCACCAGGGGGCGACCATCCAGGGCATCGATAACTTTCTTGTACTCGGCGGTCTGGGCAGCCAGATCAGGGGCGCTGCTCTGGGCCATGAACACGAACTCGGTACGCAGCAGCCCGACGCCTTCGGCACCGGCCTCCACCGCCTCAACCGCCTTGGCGGTGTCACCCAGGTTGGCACAGACTTCAATCCTGTGCTGATCGAGGGTGGTCGCATGCTGATCGCGACTGGCCCAGGCTTTCTCCGCCAGCTCTTTTTCCTGTTGCTGGCGCACCTTGGCCTGTTCCAGCGCATCCTGTTCCGGTGCGACCCACAGGGTGCCGGCCTCGCCGTCGAGGATGACCTGGGTATCCTGCGCCAGGGTCATTACCCCACCGCCCATGCCCACCAGAGCGGGAATGCCCAGGGAGCGGGCCAGAATGGCGCTGTGAGAGGATGCGCCACCACCGGCGGTAACCATGCCCAGTACCTTGGCCGGGTCCATGTTGACCACATCGGAAGGACCTATGTCTTCCGCCACCCAGATATAGGGTGTAGCGGGTTTTTCGAGCAGGGGGGTATTACACAGAATCGCCATCACCCGGCGACCGATATCACGGATGTCGGCGGCCCGCTCGGCCAGCAGCGTATCGGGACTGGCAGCCTGCAGGGTAGCGGCGGAGTCGATTTCCGACCACCAGGCCGCTTGGACAGACAGCCCCTGCTTGATGCGCTCCACCGCCCCTTCGGCCAGGGACGGATCGTCCAGCAGCTCCCGGTGCATGGCCATGATTTCCTTCGCCTGGATCTGCGTCGCCGCCTCCACACTGGCGGCCAGGTCTTCATCCGCCTGCTTGAGGGCGGCATGCAGCTTGGCCTGCTCGGCGGCAGCGTCAGCGGCCTTTTGCGGATAGTCAAAGACCGGCGCGGCTTCAACAAATACCGGCCCGATGGCGGTACCCGGCGAGGCGGGCACGCCTTGCAGCTCGGTGTTGGGGCCGATGTCATGCACCTGATGCATTTCGGGTTGGCTGGGAGTGTCGGTCGCCGCCTCCGGCTGCACCGCCGGTGCCGCCACCAGAGTACCGATATCTTCGCCCAGGCCGCTCTCGACCGCCTCGACCAGACCGCTCAGGGCCTGCTCCGCATCGGCACCTTCGGCCTTGAACACCAGCTGATGGCCGGCCTTGACACCCAGGCTTATCACCTTCATCAGGCTCTTGGCCGAGACGCTGTGACCATCGCCATCCAGATTGCGCATCTCGATCTTGGCTTCGAATTTCTTGGCGGTCTGCACCAGCATGGCACCGGGGCGGGCATGCAGGCCATGGGCATTGCGTATGGTCACCAGCCGCTCATTGGCGGCCAGGCCCGGGGTGGCTTCGGTGGAGGATACTGCTTCGGACGCAGCCGGCCCGGCGGCAACTGCCACCGTCTCTTCTCCCAGACCGGACTCCACGGCCGCAACCAGTCCTTTCAACGCTTCATCGGCATCTTCACCGGTCGCACTGAAGGCCAGAGTATGGCCCACTTTAACGCCCAAGGTCATGATTTTCATCAGGCTTTTCGCCGACACCGGCTTGCCTGAGCCATCCAGGTTACGCACCTGGATATCGGCCTTGAATTGTTTGGCCACTTTCACCAGCGCGGCACCGGGGCGGGCATGCAAGCCATGAGGGTTGCACACCTGTACCTGAAGTTCGCCACCGGCGGCCTTGCCCGGCCCCTTGTTCAGGGCGGCTAACAGCGCCTCGGCCGATGCCTGACTGGCCAGTTCCGTGCCCTGTCCCTCTACCAGCCAGTCGGCCAGCTGATTCAGGATGTTTTTATGGCTGCTGCCGCTGGACGCCAGGGTCAGCAAACCCTGCACCGGTTGCTGCTGATGCTCGAATGCGGTCGCGGCGGTGACCAGTGCCACCTTGGCCTCTTTGCTGGCTGCTACCTGGCTCAACCACCAGCCCTGTCCCAGGTGATTCGCATTGCCAAGTGCCTGTTGCTCTGCCGCATCCGCGCCCATCAGCGCACAGGCCTGCTCGACCAGTTGTGACAACGAGCTGGCGGCCACCCGGGCACCCAGCTGCGAGACACTCAGCTCAATCTGAGCTTCCTCCCCTTGCAGCAACTGCAGGATATCCTGCGGCTGGCGGGCAGCTCGAACCTGCTCGGCCAGACCATCACGCGACAGGGCTCGGGCCAGCTGTTTCAACAGA
Source organism: Oceanisphaera psychrotolerans (assembly GCF_001870485.1). Taxonomy (GTDB): domain Bacteria; phylum Pseudomonadota; class Gammaproteobacteria; order Enterobacterales; family Aeromonadaceae; genus Oceanimonas; species Oceanimonas psychrotolerans. The sequence goes on from NZ_MDKE01000008.1 coordinate 38,895, forward strand.
TCCAGGTGTTCATCAGAACCGGCGGCGATACCCAGCACCAGATAGGCTTTTTCACCGTCACCCCAGTCCACGCCTTCCGGCAAATGGATGGCCCTGATCCCGGTTTTCAGCACCAGATGCCGGGTGTCCAGAGTGCCGTGGGGGATGGCGATCCCTTGTCCCAGGTAAGTGGCGGTTTGCGCTTCTCGGGCCAGCATCGCGCTGCCATAGCCAGCAGCCGCCAGGCCATCACGCTCCAGCCAGTTTGCCAGTTCGGCAATGACCGATGGTTTATCGCTCAGCTGAGCCCCTATTTGTACATCTTGTGTAGATAGTGAAAGCATGACACCACTCGCATGTTACAAGGATATATACACCCTGTGTCTTGGTTGAAATATAAAGTTACTAATCTGATCTTGTATGTTGAATGCATCCTGAATCGTTTCAGCAAATCTCGCAAGTTATCCGCATCGAGAGATCACCATGGTATGATCCAGTGCACATTTTTACGGATTATTGACATGAAATTGGATGAAGTGGCCCGCCTGGCCGGCGTGTCCCGTACCACCGCCAGCTATGTGATCAATGGCAAGGCCGAACAGCACCGGATCAGCAAGGCCACCCAGGACAAGGTGATGTCGGTGGTCAAGGCCCATAACTATCAACCGGACCGGCAGGCAGCGGCCTTGCGTGGCGCCCAGTCCCACACCCTGGGTCTGATCGTGCCCGACCTGGACAACCCCAGCTATGCCCGCCTGGCCAAGATGCTGGAATGGCAGGCCCGCCAGGCCGGTTTTCAAATGTTGATTACCTGCTCCGACGATGATCCGGACACAGAACGGGAACTGGCAATGATGCTCAGGAGCCGCCGGGTCGATGCCCTGATCGTGGCCTCCTGCCTGCCAGCGGATGACGCTTTCTACCTGCGCCTCAACCGAAGCCTGCCGGTGATTGGCCTCGACCGCATACTGCCTTCGCCGCTTATTTCGATCAGCAGCGAAGACCGGGCCGCCTCATTCCGGCTGGCCCTGACCCTGCTCACCCCCGAGCTGGAAAAGGTCTGGCTGCTTTCCGCCGCCCCGCACCTGGGCATCAGCCTGGAACGGGAACAGGGATTTGTGAAGGTGATGAACGCCACCGGGGTACCCCACCAGGTACTCTATTGCGAACGTTTTGAACGGCAATCAGCCTTTCGCCAGCTCAATGAACTGCAAGGCGTCGACTGGCAACGGCCCCAGGCCATCATGACCACGGCGTTTGTATTGCTGGAGGGGGCGCTCGATTACTTTCATCAATACCATTCACAGATCCCGCCCAGGCTGAGACTGGGCGCCTTCGGCGATCACCGCCTGCTCAATTTCCTGTCCAGTCCGGTCAACACCATGGCTCAGGATCATCACATGATGGCTCAGCAGGTACTGGCGCTCACCCTGGATGCCATACGTGGCAACTATCGCAGCGGCCACTACCCGGTCCCGCGGATCCTGCACCGGCGCCTGTCAAAGCAGTAACAACGCCGAACACACCTGGGTTTGACAGCCATCATGGCTCGATCAGGCTGCCATCCCAAGCATAGAGGTTACCCGACTGTGCCGGTGTCAGCCGATCCAGTACCCACAGCAGGTGCTCCGCGGCCACCTCGGGGGCTTGCAACTGGCCCTCGGCCAGACCGGAGTGGAAGGGTGCCGACAGTGCCGTGGCCACCGTGCCCGGATGCAGCCCCACCACGCAGGCGGCGGGAAAGCGCCGCTGCCACTCGATGCTCAGGGTTTTGATCGCCATGTTGAGCGCCGCCTTGCTGATGCGATAGCTGTACCAGCCGCCGGCTCGGTTGTCGCTTATGCTGCCCACTCGCGCCGACAAGGCGGCAAACAGCAGCGGCTGCTGGCTGGATAAGCGAGTAGAAAGCAGCCGGGCCATGGCCAGGGTGGGCCAGGTGTTAATGTGGATACTGTTGGCGAGCGCCGTCTCGGTGACGTGTTCTATGCGCTTTTCCGGCTGCTGTTCGCCCTGGTGGAGCATGCCGAGGGTATTGATGACCCGCTCCGGCAGCGGCAACTCTCGGGTAACCTCGGTCAGCGCCGCGAGATCGGTGTTGTCCACCGTCCGCCAGTCAACCCCGTCCACACCGGGGTCGGTGCGGCTGAACAGCACGACCTTATCGCCCCGCTCGAGGCATGCCCGGGCCAGAGCCCGGCCGATGCCGCCGCCACCCATTATCCAATACTGCATCCGGTCTCTCCTTGTCGCGATTCGTGATCGGGAAGGATGACCGAGTTTAGTCGACTTTGCTTGCCGCCATTATTTCCGAGGCCCAGCCTTCCAGCCCGGCGGCGTGGCGGATGAACTGTTCTCCTTCTACCAGCGGTGCCCGTACCCGGACCTGCTCGCCCCCAAAGGAGAAACTCAGTTGCCAGGCATGCAGATAACCCCGGTCTGCCGGACTGCCTCCGTAACGGCTGTCACCCAGAATGGGGCAGCCCTGGCTTTTCAGCGCCACCCGCAACTGGTGGGTCTTGCCGGTCTGCGGCTGCAGTAAAAAGGCGCGCAGCCCTTCGGCCAGCAGACAACTGTGAAAACGGGTAATGGCCGGATTGTGCTGAGTACGACACAGTTTCCAGCTGCCGCCGCGTGCCTTTTCCATGTCGCCCTTGATCAGGCCCTGCTTTTTGGTCGGTTTGTGATCCGACAGTGCCAGATACCACTTGCGGGTGCTGCGTTCGGCAAACTGACGACTGAGTTCGCGATTGGCATCCGGATTACGGGCCAGCAGCAAGACACCGGTGGTGATTTTGTCTAGCCGGTGCACCGGATACAGGGGCTCGCCCCGGTTTTCGCTGAGCTGGCGTACCAGTCCCGGCTGATCTCCTTCCTGATGCATGCCGATGCCGGCCGGCTTGTTGATGACGAGGTAATCGCGATGTTCCAGCAGAATGTCCATAAAGGCCTCTGAACCAGGGTCTGTAAACCTTGAAATGCAAAAAGCCCGCTGCGAATAAACGCAGCGGGCTTCTCTGTGGTATGGCGGAGGAGCAGGGATTTGAACCCTGGGTGGGCTATAAACCCACGCCGGTTTTCAAGACCGGTGCATTAAACCACTCTGCCACCCCTCCGACGGCACGCATACTACCCAAGGACGACCGGTCTTGTAAACTGATAAATGCCGATACCGGTCTGAGTGGGCATTAAATGATCACCATGGCGCCATTTAACGGAGCAAGCCCTTGAATTCGGGAACAGAAAGCTCGACAACCGGGTCATGATATGTCCAAAATGACGTATTATTTTTATGCTGTCCTGTTCTGCTTATTCATTTCGAACACAGATCGAACACAGGTGTTAGACACTTAAAGGAGTCTGAACGATGCGATATAACGATACTCTGTCCCGTACCCAGTCGGGCGCGCTGGCCACCAACAAGGTACTGCGCAACACCTACATGCTGCTGGGCCTGACGTTGGTCGTGGCCTCGCTATCGGCCGGGGTCAGTGCCATGCTGGCCCTGCCCCGCCCGGGTCTGATCATTACCCTGGTCGGCTTTTATGGTCTGATGTACCTGACCGAGCGTAACCGCAACAGCGGCCTGGGCCTGCTGTTCATCTTCGCGTTCACCGCCTTTACCGGTTACACCATAGGGCCCATCATCAACTATTACCTGAGCACCAGCTCCGGTACCGAAACCGTGATGCTGGCGCTGGGTGGCACCGCGCTGACCTTCCTGTCGCTGTCGGCCTATGTGCTGACCACCCGCAAGGACATGTCCTTCCTCGGTGGCATGATGATGGCCGGCTTCGTGGTCCTGCTGGTCGGTATCGTCGCCAACATCTTCCTGGCCCTGCCGGCGCTGAGCCTGGCCCTGAGTGCACTCTTTATCCTGTTCTCGTCCGGTGCCATCCTGATGCAGACCAGTGCCATCATCCACGGCGGTGAGCAGAACTACATCTCCGCCACCGTGACGCTGTATGTGTCCATCTTCAACATTTTCCTCAGCCTGCTGCAACTGCTGGGCCTGAGCCGGGATTAATCGTTGTTGCCCAGCCTCATCCCCTTTAAAAGCCCCTTCGCGGGGCTTTTTTATGTCCGTCAGACCTGTATATCGGCATCGACTCGAGTATCATCGGAGTCAAGTCCGACACCATGAAGCACCCTATGTCACCCGCAATAACCTGGCTCAGGCGAGTCTTTACTGACAGCTATTTCTTTTTCGCTCTCAAAGTGCTGCTGGCCATGTCCAGTATGCTGCTGCCCGGCTGGTGGCTGGATCAGACTCCCGCCGCCGTCACCCTGAGCCTGGGCGCCATGGCCGGGGCGCTGAGCGAGGTGGACCAGGATCCAAAAGGGCGGCTGCGCCATCTGCTGCTGAGCCTGCTGTGCTTTTTCGGCGCCATCACACTGGTCACCCTGCTCATCGACAGTCCCCTGCTGTTCGGTCCCTTGCTGGTGTTCAGCACCTTTGTCCTGATCCTGGTCGGTGCCTGGGGGTCGGCCGCCGGCACCCTGGGGTTCGGCACCCTGCTGGTATCGATCTATGCCATGCAGGGCCATGCCGACAGCCCCTCGTTCTGGTATCAACCGCTACTACTTACTCTGGGCGCGGCCTGGTACGGCCTGTTGTCCTGGCTGGTACTGCTGATCTGGCCCTACAAGCAGGTACACGAGCAACTGGCCCAGAGTTACTTCGCCCTGTCCCGTTATCTGCTGGAGAAATCCCGCTTCTTCGACAGCCCCGAAGAAGAGCATCAGCATCTGCGCCATCAGCTGGCCCAGCTCAATATTCAGCTGGTCAGCGCCCTTGAAAACACCAAGCAGATGCTGAACCGTCGCATTCAGGGACGCGGCAAACAAGAAGAAGAGCTCGGCCGACTGCTGGCACTCTATCTGCTGGTGCAGGATATGCACGAACGCGCCACCTCCAGCCATTATTCCTATCAGCAGCTGAATCAGGATCTGAAGCAGGTCGATGTGCTGACCGGCTACCAGACCCTGCTGGTGGAACTGGGCGAAGCCTGCTACCGGCTGGGTTACGCCATTCTCACCCATAATGCCTATCAGCACAGCAAGCGCATCGCCTGGGAGCTGAGCGCCCTGCAGGATCAACTGGACTACAGCCATCTCAAGCGTCACTACCCTCGATCCCTGCTCAGCCCGATGAAATTTCTGGGCCGCAACATGACGCACCTGCATCAGTCGCTGCTTCGGGCCGAGACCCTGACCCGGCGCCAGCCACTGCCCGAGGCGGTGTCCATCGAGCTGGCCAGTCCGCCGCGGATTCCATTCTGGCCCAAGCTCAAGGCACTGCTACACCCCAACTCCCTGCTGTTCCGCCATGGCATGCGCCTGAGCCTGTGCTTTACCCTGGGCTATGCCCTGATTGCCTCCCTCGAGCTTGAACGCGGCTACTGGATACTGCTGACCATTCTCTTTGTCTGTCAGCCCAGCTTCAGCGCCACCCGCAAACGACTGGTCCAGCGTACCTTGGGTACCCTCGGCGGCATTGTGGTGGGTATCCCCCTGCTGATGCTGTTTCCCTCGGTCGGGGCCCAGCTGGTGATACTGCTGCTGTGTAACTTTATCTTCTTTACCCAGGTCAAGGTTCATTACAGCTGGGCGGTGGGCTTTGTCACCCTGTTCGTACTGCTGGCCTTCAACCTGCAAGGCGCCGTGGACGATCCGGTGTTTCTGCCCCGATTGCTCGACACCCTGACCGGTTGCGCCCTGGCCTTTGTGGCGGTCTGGTTTATCTGGCCCGACTGGCAGCGCCGCCATCTGCCACAGCTGATGGCCGATGCCATGGAAGCCAACGCGCATTATCTCACCGCCATTGCCCGTCAGTTTGCACAGGGTCGGAATGACGAACTCGACTACCGGCTGCCACGCAAGCGGGCTCATCTGGCAGATAATCAACTGGCGCTGACCTGGCAAAATATCCGGGTGGAACCGGTCGCCAGGTACTGGCTGAACCTGTGTTTCGATATCGCCTACCGCAACCATGCGCTGCTGTCGTACCTGTCGACCCTCGGCGCTCACCGCATGCACAGTGCGCCATTACAGGATGAACAGATTCGGCAGCTGGTCGCCCGGTTGCTGGCCTCGGCCCAGGCATTACGCAGCGAAAAGACCCTGCCGACCTACCCTCCGCTGCCCACCACCACGGCCGACGCCGATACCGATACCGACGATGAGTGGCTGATCCTCAGTCAGCAGCTATTGGGTCATATCACCCTGCTGGTGAACGATCTCTACCAGCTGGCCCGGGGCTTTCAGCAGCAAACGCCCACGGAAGATGCACCGGGCCCGAGACTTGGGTAAAATCGCCGGTCAGTGAGAGGACAAAAAAGATGAATCATTATGTTTGAGTTTGAAGGGCGCACCATAGAGACCGATGCTCAGGGCTATCTTAAGCAGCATCAGGACTGGCAGCCGGAGATGGTGACCATTCTGGCCGAACAGGAAGGCATCTCGCTGACCCCGGAACACTGGGAAGTTGTCCGGTTTGTGCGTGACTTTTATCTCAGGTACAACACCTCGCCGGCCATCCGCGCCTGGTGAAAGCCATGGCCAAGGAACTGGGCGAAGAGAAAGGCAACAGCCGTTACCTGTACCGGCTGTTCCCCAAGGGCCCGGCCAAGCAGGCCACCAAGCTTGCCGGCCTGCCCAAACCGGTGAAGTGCATCTAGACAACGCCGTCGGCGTCCAGCCGCAAGCTGGCACAAAAAAGCCCGAATCGATTCGGGCTTTTTCTTATCGCTGAAAGCTTACGGCTTAAAGCTGCCTTTCGGGCTTATTCTTGCTCTGACTTGGGATACTTGGCGGCAGTTTCCTTGATCAGCGGCTGCAGCTCACCCTGCTGGAACATTTCCATGATGATGTCGCAGCCACCAACCAGTTCACCGTCTACCCACAGCTGGGGGAAGGTCGGCCAGTTGGCGTATTTGGGCAGCTCGGCACGAATTTCCGGGTTTTGCAGAATATCAACATAGGCGAAGGGTTCGCCGCAGTTCATCAGTGCCTGAGAAGCCTGGGCAGAAAAGCCGCAGCTGGGAAACTTGGGTGACCCTTTCATATAAAGCAGAATCGGGTTTTCACTGATTTGGGTTTTGATTTTTTCGATTGTGTCCATGGGGCACCTCAGCAGACGGCTGTATGTTAAAAAACATGATTTGTTAAAAGCCCCATTCTACTTTATCCCTCTGCGGTCACAAGAGCAGGACGCCATAAATTGGTATTGGCAATGCATTAACCTGAATCACACCCCGGCATCAACGGCATACCAGATAAACATCGCCGTTTCCGGCCCCTTTCAGCCCCATTGTACCCCTACAAAAGCTGTTGTTGTTTCGCCGTCCGGCAAACTGCTACAATCCTTCCAGCAATTCAGCGGTTTGCGGCTATGAAATGTCGGCCGCCCCGCCATGGAAAGAAAGCAAGTCAGCAATGTCTAGATCAGCCTCAGGCTGACACCATCAAAATGGAGAATATAATAATGGCATTTGAACTTCCCGCTCTGCCTTACGCCAAAAATGCACTGGAACCCCATATCTCTCAGGAAACCCTGGAATTCCACCACGGCAAGCACCACAACTCCTACGTGGTCAACCTGAACAACCTGGTTCCCGGCACCGAGTTCGAAGGCAAATCTCTGGAAGACATCATCAAGACTTCTTCCGGTGGCATCTTCAACAACGCCGCCCAGATCTGGAACCACACCTTCTACTGGAACTGTCTGGCTCCCAACGGTGGCGGCGAGCCTACCGGCGCCCTGGCCGATGCCATCAAGGCCGCTTTCGGTTCTTTCGACGCCTTCAAGGAAGAGTTCACCAAATCCTGTGTGACCAACTTCGGCTCCGGCTGGACCTGGCTGGTGAAGAAAGCCGACGGCTCCGTTGCCATCGCCAACACCTCCAACGCCGGTTGCCCGCTGACCGACAACGCGACTCCGCTGCTGACCTGTGATGTATGGGAACACGCCTACTACATCGACTATCGCAACGTGCGCCCCGACTATGTAAAAGCCTTCTGGGCTCTGGTCAACTGGGAATTCGTGGCAGAAAACTTCGCCAAGTAAGTTCCGGTTAGTTGAAAACACCCCGGCTCGCCGGGGTGTTTTTGTTATTGAGTCTTTTTTAAACACCCCGTTTGGGTGTAAATGCGCCCTCTTTTATTTCTACCCTCTTTAAAGCGAGTTAAGCCCAGTGAGTATGACTGTTCCCCGTATCGGCTTTGTGTCTCTCGGTTGTCCCAGGTAATTCAGACCAATACCCACTTAATGTCCTCACCATAGCGATGGTGGTACTTACTCGTATTTTTTTCCTCAACGTCATGCTCCATCATCTGCTCCATCATCATGTGCATCATGCTCATACGCTGCTCCATCATGCCCATGCGCTCTTCCATCCCCACCATCTGTGACATCCCTTTGCTTCCTGGGCCCATGCCTCCCTGACCGCTCATCATCTGCATCCCTTCCTGCATCTCCTGCATATGAGTCTGCATCAATGCCGTGCGTTTTTCGGGGTCACTTTCCTGTCTGATCTCTGCCATTAGAGCCTGCATCTTTTCCATCTGCTGATGCATGGTCTGCATCTGTTCATGATTCATCATGCCCATCATGGCATCACCCTTGTGCCCCCTTTCCTGCGGGTGATGGCTGTCAGCAAGGACAGGGCCAGCCATCACGGCGGTGACCATCATCATCTTGACCAATCTTTTCATGATATTTTCCTTAGCAGTTTCCTGCTGTCACGGGAACTAACCGGGTAATCCGACCTGGAGTTCTCGGCATAATCCACCCGAATGGAAACCAGATCTGTTCTTCGTGCCTTCCTATGTTCAGTCTAGCTAGGCAGAAGAGCTGCAACGCTTCATTACAAATTTGTCATTATTATCTAGGCTCACGCTCGGGTATGCTTCCGGCGCCAGCGATGGCCACCATATTCGAGTACGTTCCCGGTACACAGGGCCGTCATGACAGCATGAATGAAGGGAGATATTTCATTGTTATCCGCAATTCGTTTAAACCGCCTCTCTGGCCTGGCTCTGTTTCTCTGTGCTCTGATATCCGTAGCTGCGCCTCTGCAAGCCCATGAAGGACACGATCACTCTCCCCCGGAGCAAGCCGGCACGGCCATCACGGCTCCCCGAGCGACCGCCCACAGCGAGCTGTTTGAGCTGGTTGCCGTACCAGACGGAGCCCAGCTCATTATTTATCTGGATCGATGGCAGGATAATGCCCCGGTCGGCGGGGCCACACTGGAGCTGGAAAGCGACAACTGGCAGGCCGAGGCCACCGAGCTGAGCGCAGGTACCTACAGGGTTGAGGCGCCTTTTATCACCGCTCCCGGTCAGTATGAACTGCTGTTTACCATTACCACCGACGATGACCTCGATCTACTGACCACCACCCTGGACATCACCGCCACACCGGTCACCACGGCGGCTGCACATCCGATGCCCATGCTTGCTGTAATGGCTGTCGGCATCGTCATCACGCTGCTGTTGCTGTACCTGCTGTTACGTCGCCTGTACCCGTCTGCCCGGAACTAATCACACCATGAAGATACAGATCCCGATATTAAGTTTAGTGCTGCTGTCTCCCCTGCTGGTACAGGCCCATGGTGACGAAGATCACGGTGCCTCGGGTCATGCCGAGCCTGCCGGAAACCCCGGCGCCATGTTCGCCGGTGACAAACCCCGTCGTCTGCCTGATGGCCGCGTGTTTCTGCCAAAGGAAACCCAGCGCCGGTTGGCGTTGCGAACCCTGGTACCGGAGGAGCGTCTGGTTGCCCGTACCGTGGAACTCAATGGCCATGTGGTAATGGATCCCAATGCCAGTGGCCGGGTCCAGCCTTTGCAGGCCGGACGCCTGATGGCAGGCCCTTCCGGGTTGCCGCTGTTAGGCCAGAAAGTCGCCAGGGGAGAGATACTGGCCCAGGTCACGCCTGCGGTCTCGACCTTCGATCTGGCGACCCATGCCGCCCAAATCGCGGACTGGGAAGCACGCCGTCAACTGGCCGAGAAAGAACTGGCGCGCTTGCGAAAATTGACGACAGTGGTAGCCCGCAAGGAAATAGATGTCGCCGCAGCGGAATTGGCCGGACTGAGCGCCCAGATAAAGGCATTGAAACAGGGGGTGGTCAAACCCGAACTGCTGCTGTCGCCCATCGATGGGGTGATTGCCTCCAGCTCGGTGGTGAACGGACAGGTGGTGGAAAGCAAGGAGATCGTGTTTGAAATCATCGACCCGGCCCGATTACTGATCGAGGCCCAGGTCTATGACCCCAGGGTCGCCAACCGGATTATTTCGGCCAACATCCCCAGCGACACCACGCCCCTTACCTATATCGGCAGTGGCAAAGCCCTGCGTGAAGGCGCGGTTCCTCTGCTGTTCCGGGCGGATAATGCCCGTGATCTGGTGCTAGGGCAATTGCTGAACATCGTCGCCCAAACCGATCAGACCCTGCGCGGCATGCCGCTCCCGGCCTCCGCCATCGTCAAGAATGCGGCCAATGAGCCGGTGGTCTGGCTGCATGTTGACGCCGAGTATTTTGTGGCCGAACCGGTCCAGGTTCAGCCCCTGGATGGTGAGCAGGTGGTCGTGACCGGCCTGCGGGAACAGCAGCGTGTGGTGGTGCAAGGCACCACCCTGCTTAACCAGATCCGTTGAGGGAAAGTATGTTTAGTTGGATAGTCAACACCAGTCTACGTAACCGCCTGATGGTGCTGGTCGTGGCCCTGATACTGATGATATACGGCGGAATTACCGCCTGGCAGATGCCGGTGGATGTGTTCCCGGATCTGAACAAGCCGACCGTGACCATCATGACCGAAGCCGGAGGTATGGCACCGGAAGAAGTCGAGCAGCTGGTCACTTTTCCCTTGGAGACCCGACTCAACGGCATGCCCGGCGTTACCCGGGTTCGCTCCGTGTCCGGTGTGGGCCTCTCCATTGTGTATGCCGAGTTTGACTGGGGATCGGACATCTACCGCAACCGGCAGCTGGTTTCCGAACGGCTCAATGAGATACGGGAACAGTTACCCGCCGGGGTAAGCCCCACCATGGGCCCGATTTCATCCGTGATGGGTGAGATCATGCTGATCGCCTTTCCTGCCGATGGTAACGGGGCAAGTCCGATGCAGGTACGCGAGTATGTGGATTTTATCCTGCGCCCTCGCCTGCTTTCGATCCCGGGTATTGCCCAGGTCATTCCCATCGGTGGCGAGGTCCGGCAATTCCGGGTAGAACCCAACACGGCCCTGATGAATCAGCTGGATATCAGCTTCTCGCAGCTGGACCAGGCGCTGGCGGCGTTTTCCAGTAATACCAGCGGGGGCTTTCTGGAAAAGAATGCCCGTGAATACCTGATCCGCAACCTGGGGCGTACTACCCGGCTGGAAGATCTCAAGAATATCGCGGTGGCGGTGCGCAACGACAACCCCATTCAGCTCAAGCAGATTGCCGAGGTCAAGTTCGCCGCCGCCACCAAGCGGGGCGATGCCGGCTTTAACGGTCATCCGGCCGTGATTGTCAGTGTGCAGAAACAGCCCAATGCCGATACGGTCAGCCTCACCGACGACATCGAGCTGGCCCTGGCGGAACTGCGTCATTCCCTCCCCCCGGGCATGACACCACCGCAGATATCCTTCCGCCAGGCTGACTTTATCGAAGCTTCGATCTTCAACGTGCAGGAAGCTCTGCGCGATGGCGCCATCATGGTGGCGGTGATCCTGTTTCTGTTCCTGCTCAATGTACGTACCACGCTGATCTCGTTGACGGCAATTCCGCTCTCGATGGCAGTCACGGCGTTGGTGTTCAAGCTGATGGGGCTGTCGATCAATGTCATGACCCTGGGCGGACTCGCCATTGCCATCGGCGAACTGGTCGATGATGCGTTGGTGGATGTGGAGAACGTGCTCCGCCGCCTCAAGCAACGCAAACCCCACGGCATTGCCGGATCATCAACACCATCGCCGCCGCCTGTAACGAAGTACGCTCCGGGGTGGTGATTGCCACCCTGGTGGTGGTGCTGGTGTTTGTCCCCCTGTTTGCCTTGCCCGGCATAGAAGGGCGGCTGTTTGTACCACTGGGCATTGCCTATATTACCTCCATTCTCGCCAGTATGGTGGTGGCTTTGACCGTGACCCCGGTCATGTGTTTTTACCTGCTGCCCAGGATGAAACGCATATCTCATGGCGACTCCTTCCTGGTGACATGGCTGAAGAAGTGGGATAAACGCCTGCTACTTGCCAGTTTTGACCATGCCCGGCCCCTGTTGCTGGGTGCCTGTGGCCTGCTGTTGCTGGCCGTCGCCACCGTTCCCTTCTTTCCGCGCGCCTTCCTGCCTGCGTTCAATGAAGGTACCCTGACCATCAGTCTGCTGCTTAACCCGGGCACCTCGCTGGAAGAATCCAACCGCATTGGCCGGCTGGCCGAAACCGCGATTCTGACTGTCCCCGAGGTAAAAAGCGTCGGTCGCCGTACCGGCCGAGCCGAACTGGATGAGCATGCCGAAGGGGTGCACTCCAGCGAGCTGGATGTGGATCTGAAGCCAAGCGAGCGTACGAAAGAAGCAATCATGGCGGATATCCGCGCCCAGCTGGCCCCGCTTCCCGCCGTTGCCCTGCTGGGGCAGCCCATTTCACACCGGCTGGATCATCTGCTGTCCGGGGTGCGGGCCCAGATTGCCATCAAGATCTTCGGGGATGATCTCGATACCCTGCGCGGACAGGCCGCCAGTCTGCGTGAACAACTGCTGCTGATACCCGGGCTGACCGATCTGCAAATTGAGAAGCAAGTGCTGATCCCGCAGATCAAAATCCGCCTCGATTATACGAAGGCCGCGTTATACGGCATTTCTCCCGGTCAGCTGCTGTCAAGCCTGGAAACCCTCACCGAGGGGGATACGGTCACCCAGATCATCGACGGCAACAAGCGCTTCAACCTGGTGGTGCGCCTGCCCGACAATGAGCGTAACCCTCAAGGCCTGGCCAACATGCTGATTGACTCCCCCCATGGCAGGATCCCCTTGTCCCGGGTCGCCAGCATAGAGGAAGATGACGGCCCTAATCAGATTGGCCGGGAAAACAGCCGCCGTCGCATCGTGATTGCCGCCAATACCGATGGCTCGGACCTGTCGGCGGTGGTTACGCAGATCCGTCAGACCATCGCCGCCACGCCTTTGCCGGAAGGATACTTCATCAACCTCGAAGGCCAGTTCCAGGCCCAGGAGCAGGCGACCCGGCTGATTGCCCTGCTGTCTTTGGTGTCTTTTTCACTGATCTTCATGGTGCTCTACAGCCGTTACCGTTCATCTCGGCTGGCGCTGATGATCATGGGCAATATTCCCATGGCCCTGATTGGCAGTGTAGCCGCCATGTGGCTGGCGGATATTTCGCTGTCGGTCGCCTCTCTGGTGGGCTTTATCACCCTGACCGGAATAGCCACCCGAAACGGTATTCTCAAGATCAGCCACTACATCAATCTATGTAAATTTGAAGGCGAAACCTTCGGCAAAGACATGATAGTCCGTGGCTCGCTGGAGCGGCTGACACCGGTACTGATGACGGCGCTGGTGGCCGCCTTTGCGCTGTTTCCACTGCTGCTGGCGGCCGATGCACCCGGCAAGGAAATACTGCATCCGGTCGCCGTGGTCATTTTCGGTGGGCTGGTGAGCTCCACCCTGCTGGATACCCTGTTAACACCGCTGATGTTCTGGCTGTACGGACAGGCGCCCCTGAACATGCTGCTTGAAGATAAATCCGATGATGCGTTCTGATAGGTTAACGAAGGAAGATTACCGATGAAAAAACATGTTTTGCTGGCCATCAACCTGCTGTTACCCTGCTGGGTACATGCCCATGGGGATCTCACCCCGCCCCACGGAGGCCTGATCACCGAAGGCAAGGCCATCACAATAGAGCTGGTCGCCCAACCCAATGTGACCAGGGTTTATTTAAGCGACCATGGCACCCCCATCGATGCCTCCGCCGCCAGTGGCGAGCTGATCTTGCTCAGCGGTGGCAAGAAATCACAAATCCCGCTTGCACCTGCCGGAGACAATGCCCTTGAAGGAGCAGGGATCAACCCTGAGCCAAATGCCAAAGCGGTGGTCAGGGTAGATGTACCTGCTGTGGGTAAAGAACAAATCCGCTTTACATGGGAATAAGGCTGGCAGCAGGTAAAACTGCTGCGCGACAGCCAGGAAACATCGGGGTACCAGAAAAGCACTGACAAGGCGCAGGCCCTGCTGATGTCTGGTACCGACACAAGGCCAGGGAGTGCTTACCCGTCGCTCAGCCATTTTTGATATGGGACGAGCTTGGATCCGAATCAACCATGGTGGATAGGCCCCTCACAGGGCTTTGATGGTTTACTGGCCTGCCTGTTTGCGCTGCAATTGCCGCTTTCTCCGCCAGGTTGATTGAAAGGCAAGGAAAGATATCACCCTGCACAGCAGGACAACTGTTTCACATCCCTGGTGAAGGTCTGCGCACAAAGCTTGAGTCCTTCGACCATGGTCAGGTAGGGGAAAAATTCATCGCCGATGGCCTGCACTGTCATGCGGGCGCGGAGTGCCATCACGGCGGTCTGGATGAGCTCACCCGCTTCCCCCGCAACCACCTGGACTCCCAGTAACCGACCTGTATCGCGCTCTGCCACCATCCTGATGAAGCCCCCGGTTTCGAAATTGACCAGCGCACGCGGCACGTTCTCCAAGCCAAGCACTCGGGTATCGACGCTGAAGCCCCGTTTGATGGCCTCGGCTTCGGTCAAGCCAACGGTGGCGACCTGGGGCTCGGTAAACATCACGCCCGGTACGATGCCGAGATCAAGGGACGCTTCTCCCCCCATCATGTTGATGGCTGCCCGGCTGCCCCCCGCAGCCGCGACATAGACGAACTGCGGCTGATCGGTACAGTCACCGGCGGCATATATGCCCGGTACGGTAGTTTGCATGTGATCATCTACCAAAATAGCGCCACGTGCGGTTTCCACGCCGATGCCTTCCAGGTTCAACGCTTCGGTATTGGGTGTTCGTCCGGTGGCCACAAGCAGTTGATCCGCCAGCAATGTCCCGGTGCTGGTGTCTAGCACAAACTCACTGTTAGCGTAGCCCACACGGTTCACCTGGATCTGCTTGAGCACATTAATACCCTCACGCTGAAACGCTGCTTCCACGGCGTCACCCACCGCTGGGTCTTCCCGGGAGAGTAAACGGCTGCGAGCCAGCACCGTGACCTGGCTACCCAATCGGGCAAACGCCTGGGCCAATTCCAAAGCGACAAACCCGGCACCGATCACGATCAGCCGTTCGGGAATGCTGTCCAGTGTCAGCGCACTGGTAGAGCTCAGGTAGGGCGTCTCGGCTAACCCAGGCAACGACGGCTCGGCGGGGCGAGCGCCGGTGCCGATAAAGGCACGATCGAAACGGACGGTCTGCTCGCCGCCTCCATTCAGCTTGACGGTCAGGCTCTCGGCGTCAACAAATCGGGCCTCACCGTTCAGGACCGTGATAGCCGGGTGGTCACGCAATATGCTTTCGTACTTGGCGTCGCGCAATTCATCGACACGCGCCTGCTGTTGCTGGAGCAGCTTCGACCGATCCACCACCGGAGCCTCGGCACTCAACCCGTCGTCGAAGGGACTCTCCTTGCGCAGGTGTGCGACATACGCGGCACGGATCAGTATCTTCGAGGGCACGCAGCCGATATTCACGCAAGTACCACCAATGGTGCTGCGCTCTATCAGAGTAATGCGGGCACCGCGCTCGGCCGCCTTCAGGGCGGCCGCCATCGCCGCCCCGCCGCTTCCGATCACTGCGATATGCGGGTTGTTGTCGTCACTCATGAGGGGAATTCCTTGAATCTGTAGCCGTGTTGTCACAGCAGGCATCGTATTGCCTCTTGCGCCATAGCGCATAAAGGGTCAGGCCGATGAATACGGCCAGGGCTGGAAGCAGGACGTAGTCGAGATAGCCCGTCAGGGCTGCCAGGCCCACGGCACCCAGCAGAATCACCAGGATCGGCGTGAAGCAGCACAACACCACCAGGGCGGTGCCAATCACACTCACACGCAGCAGGGTCTTAGGGTTCTTCATGGTCACTCCCTATCCGTTTCCAAGGACTTCACGGTGAAGGGATATCCGGCATTGCCCGTGGCTAACAGCGCCGCTATCCCCCCAACAGCCAGAGGGCCGTAGCCCGATTTAGAATTCGACATGGCACTTATCCCTTTCATCACCTTGTTCGTTAAGATAAGGTTACTTCCGTAGTCAGCTACGGAGTCAAGGCATATGTCGGATAAATCGAACTCACTGACCATCGGGGGCCTGGCCAAGGCGGCTAATGTGCATGTCGAGACGATCCGCTATTACCAGCGACGAGGACTATTGCAGGAGCCCAAACGTCCTCCCGGCGGTATTCGACGCTATGGTTACGCCGATATCGACAGGTTGATGTTTGTGAAAACGGCGCAGCAGTTGGGCTTTAGCCTCGACGAGATCGGCGACCTGCTCCGGCTGGAAGATGGCACCCACTGTCAGGAAGCCGGTGCTCTCGCCGAGCACAAGTTGAGGGACGTGCGTGAGAAGATCGACAGGCTGGAGAAAATAGAGAAAGTGCTGGCTGAAATGGTCGACCAATGCCACGCACAGCAGGGCGATATCACCTGCCCGCTCATTGCGACATTACATGCTGGAATCGGAGGGACGGGATTCCAAAAAGGTTAGCTCCTCGGGAGTTTGTATAAATTATCCCAGCGAGTGATCCGCGCTTACCTGTATATCCATGTCGACAAGGGCTGTTTGCATGGCCGCAAGCTGAATGACGTTTTTTGAGGCGGAGAACGTCACGGTGGCACGGTAGGCGAAGGCGTGCCTGACAACAAGTGCCCCGTTTATTTCCGTCAATGAAGAAGGTAATTAGGCCCTCAGTGAGACCCTTGATGGTTTACTGTTCTGACCTGCCTGTTTGCGCTACAATTGCCGCCCTCCCCTGTTGATTTGGTCAAAAAACAAGCAATGATAGACAGCAATGTACCCCGCATCGGGTTTGTCAGCCTCGGTTGCCCTAAAAATCTGGTCGACTCCGAGCGAATTCTGACCCAGCTGCGTATTGAAGGTTATGATGTGGTGCCTTCCTACGATGATGCCGATCTGGTGATCGTCAATACTTGTGGTTTTATCGACAGCGCCGTGCAGGAATCCCTGGAAGCGGTGGGCGAGGCCCTGAGTGAAAACGGCAAGGTGATCGTCACCGGCTGTCTGGGCGCCAAGGAAGATCAAATCCGTGAAGTACACCCCAAGGTGCTGGAAATCACCGGTCCTCACTCCTACGAGCAGGTGCTGGAGCACGTGCATCGCTATGTGCCGCGGCCGGAATACAATCCCTTCGTCAACCTGGTACCCGAGCAGGGCGTCAAGCTCACGCCCAAGCATTTCGCCTACCTGAAAATTTCCGAAGGCTGTAACCACAAGTGCACCTTCTGCATCATCCCCTCGATGCGCGGCGATCTGGACAGCCGCCCCATCGGCGATGTGCTGTCCGAAGCCCGCCGCCTGGCCAACGCCGGCGTGAAGGAGCTGCTGGTGATCTCTCAGGACACCTCCGCCTACGGGGTGGATGTGAAGCACAAGACCGGTTTCGCCGACGGCATGCCGGTCAAGACCCATATTCAGGCGCTGTGCGAAGAGCTGGGCAAGATGGGCGTCTGGGTACGGCTGCACTATGTGTACCCCTACCCGCACGTGGATGATTTGATCCCGCTGATGCGCGACGGCAAAATATTGCCTTATCTGGATATTCCGCTGCAGCACGCCAGCCCACGCATCCTCAAGCTGATGAAGCGCCCCGGCGCGGTGGATCGCACCCTGGAGCGCATCCGCAGCTGGCGTGAAATCTGCCCGGAAATCACCATTCGCTCCACCTTTATCGTCGGCTTTCCCGGTGAAACCGAAGAAGATTTCCAGCTGCTGCTCGACTTCATCGAACAGGCCGAGCTGGATCGGGTCGGTTGCTTCACCTACAGCCCGGTAGAGGGTGCTCGCGCCAACGAACTGGCGGATCCGGTGCCGGAAGACGTCAAGCAGGAACGGTTCGAGCGCTTCATGGCGCTGCAGCAGGAAGTGTCCACCCGCAAGCTGGCGCAGAAAGTCGGCAAGGTGGTACAGGTGCTGATCGACGAAGTCGACGAAGAAGGTGCCATCGGTCGTTCCAGCGCCGATGCGCCGGAAATCGACGGGGTGGTCTATCTGAACGGCGAAACCGATCTCATCCCCGGCCAGATGGTACAGGTCACCATCACCCATTCCGACGAGTACGATCTCTGGGGCGAACTGGCCTGATCGCGATTCACCTCATGAAGAGCCCCGGCAACGGGGCTTTTTGTATCCGTAACCTGGTGAACCTTTCATTTCGTTTGTTGCTGAGCAACAACTTTTTTGCTCCGACTTTCAACTTGCAACGGTTTTTTCCGCGCTCCGTCATACTTTGGTCGCGTGAGACTCTCTACTCAACCGATTGTCCTGTATAGTGGTTCCAGTCTTTACGCCGTCCAGGGTCAGTCCTGGCCCGTACCATCGAGCCCGGTAATCCAGATGAATACTCTAGAAAAAATTACAAAAAATATCGAAAGTTTCAGCAAGTCTGAAAGGAAAGTGGCGGAAGTGATCCTCGCCTCCCCGCAAACTGCCATCCATTCCAGCATTGCCACCCTGGCCAAGCTGGCAGATGTGAGCGAGCCCACCGTCAATCGCTTCTGCCGCCGGCTCGATACCAAAGGCTTCCCCGACTTCAAGCTGCATCTGGCCCAGAGCCTGGCCAACGGTACTCCCTATGTAAACCGTCATGTGGAAGAAGATGACGGTCCCGAGTCCTATACCGCCAAAATTTTCGAATCCAGCATGGCCTGTCTCGACTCGGCGCGTAACACCCTGGACCCGCAGGCAGTCAATCGCTGCGTCGATTTGCTGACCCAGGCCAAGAAGCTGTCGTTTTTCGGGCTGGGAGCCTCGTCGGCCGTAGCACACGATGCCATGAACAAGTTTTTCCGCTTCAATGTGCCGGTGCTGTGCTTCGATGACGTGGTGATGATGCGCATGAGCTGCATCAACAGTACGGAAGGCGATGTAGTCGTCCTGATCTCCCACACCGGCCGTACCAAGGCACTGGTCGAAATCGCCCAGCTGGCTCGCCAGAATGATGCCATCGTCATCGGCCTGACCGCCAAAGACTCTCCTCTGGCACGAGAATGCAGCATGGTATTATCGATGGAAGTGCCGGAAGATACCGACGTTTATCTGCCGATGGCCTCACGATTGGCTCAGATGGTACTGATTGACGTGCTGGCCACCGGCTTCATTCTGCGCCGTGGCAGCAAATTCAGAGAGAACCTGCGAAAAGTTAAGGAAGGGATAAAAAACTCACGTTTCGATAACCCCCACCTTTGATTCTGACCAAATGGCCGCTGAACAGCGGCCATTTTTGTGACGCTGTCTACACTTTTCCATTTTCTTCGGTTATTATCGATAACAATTTAATCCACCAAGGATGCAGCACCAGACCGTGAGCAAGCCATTCAACACCAGTCGAACGTCCCACATTACGACTTTCACACCGGCTTCGAAACTCCCGTCTGCAGACACCCATTCTTCCTTTGCTGTTTTTGGTCCGCCCGGCTTGAAACAGCGCATGAATCTGCCCTCTTTATTTGATTTATCTCTCAATTGGAGTCTCTTATGTTAAGACGTACCAAGATAGTTACTACCCTGGGTCCGGCTACCGATCGCGACAATAATCTCGAAGGCATCATCAAGGCCGGCGCCAACGTGGTGCGGATGAATTTTTCCCACGGTACCGCCGAAGATCACCAGGAACGAGCCAACCGGGTACGCGAAATTGCCAGGAAACTGGGCAAACACGTCGCTATTCTGGGCGATCTGCAAGGTCCCAAGATCCGTGTGTCTACCTTCAAGGACGGCAAGATTCACCTGAACATCGGCGACAAGTTCGTGCTGGATGCCGACCTGCCCAAGGGTGCGGGCGATCAGCAGCAAGTCGGTATCGACTATAAAGAGCTGCCCAAAGACGTGAAAGCCGGCGATATCCTGCTGCTCGACGACGGCCGGGTACAGCTGCGGGTGGAAAACGTGGACGGCAACAAGGTACTGACCGAAGTCACCGTGGCCGGCCCCCTGTCCAATAACAAGGGCATCAACAAGAAAGGCGGCGGCCTCTCTGCGCCGGCACTGACCGAGAAAGACAAGGAAGACATCATCACCGCCGCCAAAATCGGTGTCGACTATCTGGCCGTGTCTTTTCCCCGTACCGGTGAAGATATGCGCATCGCGCGTGAACTGGCCCGCGCCGCCGGCAGCAACGCCAAGATGGTTGCCAAGGTAGAACGTGCCGAAGCCGTGGCTACCGATGCCGCCATGGAAGACGTGATCCTGGCCTCCGATGTGGTCATGGTGGCCCGGGGTGACCTGGGGGTTGAAATCGGCGATCCCGAACTGGTCGGCGTACAGAAGAAGCTGATCCGCACTTCCCGCCGCCTGAACCGCGTGGTCATCACCGCCACCCAGATGATGGAATCGATGATCACCGCACCGCTGCCGACCCGGGCCGAAGTCATGGACGTGGCCAATGCCGTGCTGGATGGCACCGATGCGGTCATGCTGTCAGCCGAAACCGCCGCCGGCGACTTTCCGATTGAAACCGTCAAGGCCATGGCCGAAGTCTGTCTGGGTGCCGAAAAACACCCCAGCGTCAATGTGTCCAACCACCGGATGAACTATACCTTCACCTCGGTGGAAGAAACCGTGGCCATGTCCACCATGTATGCGGCCAACCACCTGCAAGGAGTGAAAGCCATCGTCGCGCTGACCCATTCCGGCACCACGCCGCTGCTGATGTCTCGCATCAGCTCCGGCCTGCCGATTTTCTCCCTGTCCGGCGAAGAAAAGACCCTGGCCTGGAGCAACATGTATCGTGGTGTGACCCCGGTTTACTTCAAGCACAGTGAAAGCCAGAGCAACACCGAGATCAGCCGTGAAGCACTGGCGACGCTGAAACAGGCCGGTTACGTGAACAGCGGTGATCTGGTCCTGTTGACCCACGGCGACATGATGGAAGTGGTAGGCAGCACCAACACCTGCAAGATCCTGACCGTCGAATAAGCCTTCTGGTTTATGGATAAAGAAAGCCGTCCTTCGGGACGGCTTTCTTGTTTGGCTCTCGTGCTGTAAACAGACCTCAGGCAACCTCGGACTTGTTGCTGCCCGTCGCTGCCCGGCTCAGCTCGCCGGGTTTGAAGCTGTCGACCGCGATGGCGTTGCGCCGCCGTTCATCGGCCTGCTTCAGCTTCTGCACCTCGGTATCATCGATAATGCCCTGCCCCCTGGCCTGAGCCAGCAGTTCATCGAAGGCCAGCTTGCGCGGCAGGGTGCCGTCCTTTTGCGCCTGACGCAGTTTTTTCTCGATTCCCTGCACCGACACCATGGCCAGAAAGGCGGCTTCCACCTCGCCCAGGCCCGGCTCGTCTGCGGTGGGGACATAACAGAGCGCCGTCAGCCGATCGCGTATTCCACCCGGGATCATCAGCAACTTGCCGATGGCCTGGGCATGTTTGTCCAACGGCTTTTTATAGCGGTTACCCAACGGAAAGATCAGCGCCTTCAGGGTCAACGCCACCGGTCGATTGGGGAAATTCTGGAAGAAACCGTCCAACGCCTCGCCAATCAGGTACAGGTTACGGCTCAGCGCATAATGCACGAACGGCAGTTCGTCGGCGGGGCGACCATTGTCCTCAAAGAACTTGAGGGTGGCGCTCCCCAGATAGAGATGACTCAGCACATCGCCCAACCGGGCCGAGATCATCTCCTTGCGCTTGAGCTCACCGCCCAGCAACAGCATCGACACATCGGCACAGAGTGCCAGCGCCTTGCTCATCCGTGCCAGTTGCCGGTAGTAACACGCCGTTTCACCAGACACCGGGGCGCCGTTGAAACGGGCGCCACTCAGCCCCTGCCAGAGCGCACCGAATACGTTGCCGGTGGCAAAGCCGATGTGCTTGAACAGCAGTCGATCAAAGGCTTCCAGCCCCGCCTGTTTATCCGGGTTGGCGGCCGCCTCCAGCTCCTGCAATACATAAGGATGGCAACGGGTGGCTCCCTGGCCGAAGATCATCAGGTTGCGGGTCAGAATATTGGCCCCCTCCACCGTGATCGCCACCGGGATGCCCATGTAGTTGTGCGCCAGGTAGTTCCTGGGCCCCATCTGGATTGCCTTGCCGGCGTGCACGTCCATGGCGTCATCAAGCACCATCCGGGCCATTTCGGTCATGTGATATTTGGAGATGGCGGTGACGATGGCCGGGCTTTCGTTCAGGTCCAGCGCCCGGGTGGTCAGCCGCCGGGTCGCTTCCAGCTGATAGGTCAGGCCACCGATCCGGGCCAGGGCTTCCTGCACCCCTTCGAACTTGCCGATGGACAAACCGAATTGCTTGCGCACAAAGGCATAGGCGCTGGTGCTGCGTACCGCCAGGTGGCCACTGGCTGTGCCCAGCGCCGGCAGAGAAATACCCCGCCCCGCCGACAGGCATTCCACCAGCATGCGCCAACCCCGGCCCGCATAGTCCGGGCCACCGATGATCCAGTCTATGGGAATGAACACATCCTGGCCGCGCGTGGTGCCGTTCAGAAAAGCCAGCCCCATGGGGAAGTGACGGTCGCCCAGCTCGACTCCCGGGTGGCTGGTCGGTATCAGCGCACAGGTGATGCCAGGCTCCTTCTCACCGCCCAGCAGCCCGTCGGGATCGAACAGTTTGAAGGCCAGTCCCAGCACCGTGGCTCGTGGCGCCAGCGTGATATAACGCTTGTCCCAGTTCAGAAGAATGCCCAGTACCTGCTCGCCATCGTGGTCTCCGTGACATACCACACCGCTGTCGGGAATGGCCCCGGCATCGGAGCCGGCCTCCGGCCCGGTGAGGGCGAAGCAAGGCACCTCGGTGCCCCGGGCCAGGCCCGGCAGCCAGTGGTTTTTCTGCTCATCGGTGCCGTAGTGCATCAACAACTCGCCGGGGCCCAGAGAATTCGGCACCATGACGGTCACGGCGGCACTGACGCTGCGCGACGCGATGCGTGCCACTATGGTGGAGTTGGCATAGGCGGAAAAATCGCGGCCGCCGTAGGATTCAGGGATGATCAGCGAGAAAAAGCCTTCCTGCTTGATGTAATCCCACACCGGCTCGGGCAGCTCCCGTTCATCGTTGACGATATAATGATCGTCCAGCATGGTCAGCAGGGTGTCCACCTGGTTATCGAGAAACTGCTGTTCTTCATCGGTCAGGGTCGAGGGGCCATACGCCATCAGCGTTGACCAGTCCGGCTTGCCGCCGAACAGTTCACCATCCCACCAGACCGAACCGGCTTCCATCGCTTCACGCTCGGTCACCGACAGCGGCGGCAGAATCTTCTTGAAGGTGGCAAAGGCCGGTTCACTGATCCACTTCTTGCGCAAACTCATGTTCCCTCTCCTCATTAACCGGTAGAGTCACTCAACAGGGAGTGGCGCCGACGCCGCTGGCCAGATAAGGAATCACCTTACGCACCAGACCTTCCACATCGATGTCTTCATCGAAATCGGCTTTGGCAATCTCCCGCAGTGCGTCACTCGACGCCATGGTGAATACCACGGTTCCCAGGGTGAAATGCAGTCGCCAGAACACATCGGCCGATGACAACTCAGGCACCGCCTTGTGAATGGCCTGGGTAAAATGCTCCATTACCTCGCCATAATGATTGACGATAAACCAGCGTAAAAATCCCTGATTATCGATATAACCCCGCCCCAACAGTTGCAAAAAGGTTTCGGGTCCCCGACGCTTGATCACCCTGAGCTCCATCAGTGGCGCCACGAAGCAGTCGAATACCTGATGCAGGTTAATGGCGGGCTCTGTAAGCAGTTGCCGCAGCGCCGCATCGACCCTGGGCATGAAAATAGCCAGGTAGCGATCCATCACCGCCTTGATCAGGTCTTTCTTGGAGCCGAAATGATAGTTGACCGAAGCCAGATTAACGTCGGCCGCGCCGGTGATCCGCCGCAGCGAGGTATCGTTGAACCCCTGCTCGGCAAACAACACCTCGGCGGCATTGAGTATCTTCTGCTTGGTGTCTTTTTTGCTCACGATCCGGCCTCGAAATAAAACAACTGTTTAAAATCTACGTTTCATGGTCGATGACTGTCAAGCTGAACCACCGTGATAAATTTTCCCTTTTTGGCACATTTAACGGGAACCTTCCGGCCGTCCCCCGCTCCAATGTAATGCCACTGCAATTAAGCACTAAGTCTTCGCCCAGCCCTGCTGGGCATTTTTTTGCGTACAATAGCGCCTTCGCTGATAGCAGAGGGAGACACAATGAGCCTGGCCGATGCCCCGCCGGAAATTCAACTGGCGGTAGACTTGATTGAACTACTGGAACTCAATGACGTGGATCCGGCCGTTGCCCTGGCGGCGCTGGCCATCGTCAAAACGGACTGTGAACGCAAACTGACACGACCCGTCGAGCCGGGTGAATAACCCGATGGCTCAGACGTTGTCTATTGAAGATGCACCCCGGCGTCCCTCTCGATGATGCTGGCGCATCCACACGCCTGAGGATATGCTCTTGCGCAGTGATGCCTGTCGAGTTCAACATGTTCAATACCTTGCCCGATAACCTGATTTCCCGCTGGCTGCTGATTTTTCTGCTGGTGGTCGCGGTTTACTTTTTCAATGACTTTCTGGTTCCTGTGCTGGGCGCCCTGATCATCGGTTTTGCCAGCTGGCCGCTCTACACCCGGCTGCTGCGGCTGTGCGGGGGCCGGGATATGGTCGCCGCCAGCCTTGCGGTGCTGCTGGTCATGTTGATCCTGGTGGTGCCGCTGTCATTTGCCTTTGCCTACGCCTTCGGAGAAATAAAGGGTTGGGTCGAGCTGCTTATCGAAGTCAACCGGCAGGGGGCAGCCATACCGGAATGGATAAGAGCATTACCCGCCCTGGGCAGCTGGCTGACCCCCTACTGGGATCAATACGTGGCCGAGCCCCAGGCGCTGAGCGAGCTGGTGCGTCTGCTCAGCGGCGAACAACTCGGCAATATCTATCGCTGGATTCTGACCCTCGGCAGCCGGGCCTTTCATCTGTTTCTGATCCTGATTTTCATGCTGATCACCCTGTACTTTATCTACAAGGACGGTCAGGTACTGGCCCGCCAGCTCGATCGGGTGGGCGAGTCGGTACTCGCCGGGCACTGGGCCCGCTTTTCGCGCATGGTGCCGGCCACCGTCAGCTCCACCGTTACCGGCATGGGACTGATCGCCCTAGGTGAAGGCGTGGTACTGGGCATCGCCTACGCCGTGGCCGGGGTCCCTTCACCGGTGGCGCTGGGCATGCTGACCGGCTTCATGGCCCTGGTACCCGGCGGTGCTCCGCTTTCCTTTACCCTGGTGTCGCTCTATCTGGCCGGCTCCGGCGACATGGTGGCAGCCGTGGGGTTGTTCCTGTGGGGATCGATTGAACTCTTTATCGTGGACAAGACCATACGTCCCCGACTGGTGGGCGGCCCGATCAAGCTGCCGTTTCTGCCGACGTTTTTCGGTCTTATCGGCGGAGTCACCACCATGGGTATTGTCGGTCTCTTTGTCGGGCCAGTCCTGATGGCACTGCTGGTTGCCATCTGGCGGGAATGGCTGCACAGCCTGACCCCGGACACCCAGGCATAAAAATACGGGCACGAGACCCGTATTGGTTTGCTGTCAGGTGGTCATACCTGAACAAACAGCCCGGGGAGCGGTCGCGCCCCGGGCTGTTAATCTGTGCCTGCTCTCGCTCAGTTGAAAGAGCGGACGAAACAGACGTCCTCTTCATCCTGATGTTGCTGAAGGGCCGGAGAGGCAAACGCCGCGTCTGTGGCTCGCTGCTCTTCATCCGTCACGGAACCAGGAGGCAGGGCCGATCGGGGTACTACTGACTGCGGGGATAAACCGTTCATTGTGAGCACTCCTTTACCATGTCATTGATTAATGGCCTGTTGATAACTGGCGGCCACTCCCGCCTGTCAGGACAAGGTGGCCGCCAGATACACTATAGCGCTTACTCGGATGCCGCGATCAGGCTGGCGTTGCCGCCGGCTGCCGTGGTGTCGACACAGAGGTGGCGTTCGATCACGAAACGCTCGGGCGCATCCTGACCGGTCAGCAACGGCAACAGGGCACCATCACGTCGCGACAGGGCGACACGGTATTGCCGCAGCGTCGGCTCGGCAGCCGCGCTGACCACCGCCTCGAATCCACCCACGGTTTCCAGAGCGGCAGGCTGCAACAGACCATCCAGCCCCAGCACCGGCACACCGGTCGCGCCGGCCAGGGCCGCTTGTGCTCCCGGCGCGACCACGACCACACCATTGCCCTGCGACAAGGCGATGCCGGCCTGCTTCATGGCCGAGGCCAGATCCGGGCCCAGACAGAGCACGACACCACGAGGACGGCAGGACAGTCGGTTCAGCTCCCCGGTCGGTCCCGGCATCTCTTCCGGAGTGGCATCGAGGGCCGCGGGCACGGCACCAAAGACGGTCTGCAGCCGCGCCGCCCGATCCCGGGCCACGGACCATGCCCGCACGTCCAGCTGGGTGATCGCACGCTGCAGCTGATCCGCAGTCACCGATTCTGCCCCGGCGACGTCCACCGCTGCCGCCGCGTCGGACTTCATGAAGCGGCGTACATACTGGGGACCACCCGCTTTCGGACCGGTGCCCGACAGGCCCTCGCCACCAAAGGGCTGGGAACCGACGATGGCGCCGATCTGGTTGCGGTTGACGTAGATGTTGCCCACCTTGACCCGGTTGACGATGCGCTCAACCCGCTTGTCGACCCGGGTATGCAGGCCAAAGGTCAGGCCGAAGCCCTGGGCGTTGATCTGATCGACCACCTGCTCGATCTCGTCCGCCTCGAAGGTAGCCACGTGCAGCACCGGCCCGAAGATTTCCTCTTTCAGTTCATGGATGCCTTCCAGTCTGATCACCGTCGGTGCCACAAAGCGCCCTTCGGCCGGTACCGGCAACTGCTTGAGCACCCGTCCCATGGCGGCGAATTTCTTGCAATGCGCTTCGATACCCTGCTTGGCATTGTCGTCGATCACCGGGCCCACATCGGTAGACAGCAACCAGGGATCATCCACCCGCAGCTCGTCCATGGCGCCGTACAGCATCTCCAGCAGGTGATCGGCGATGTCCTTCTGCACATAGAGCATGCGCAGGGCGGAACAACGCTGACCGGCACTCTGGAACGAGGACGCCAGTACATCGCGTATCACCTGCTCCGGCAGGGCGGTGGAGTCCACGATCATGGCGTTCAGACCACCGGTTTCGGCCACCAGAGGTGCGTCCGGTGCCATTGACTCGGCCATCACCTTGTTGATGTGCTGGGCCGTGGCGGTAGAACCGGTAAAACAGACACCGGCAATACGGGGGTCCGAGGTCAGCGCCGCACCGACCGTGCTGCCGCTGCCGGGCAGCAGCTGAATGGCACCCTTGGGGATACCGGCTTCATGCATCAGCTCGACTGCACGGGTGGCGATCAGCGCGGTCTGACCGGCCGGCTTGGCGATAACGGCATTGCCTGCCGCCAGCCCCGCCAGTACCTGACCGGCAAAAATCGCCAGCGGGAAGTTCCAGGGCGAAATACAGGCAATGACACCACGCCCGGCACCGAACTCCTGGTTGCGTACCGCTTCGTTCGGATAGTAACGGGCAAAATCGACGGCTTCGCGAATTTCGGCCACGCCATCGAGCAGGCTCTTGCCCGCTTCGCGGGTCGCCAGGGCGAACAGCTCGTGAACATGCTCTTCAAACAGGTCGGCTACACGGCGAATGCGGCTGGCCCGCTCCTCCACCGACAGGGCAGACCAGACCTGGAAGCCGGCTTGCGCTTCGCGGATGGCGCCTTCGATATCTTCTTTAGAAGCCTGGGTGACGTGACCCACCAGATCAGACGGTTTGGCCGGGTTGCGCACTTCCTGTACCTCGCCGCCCTGCACTTCGCAGGCCAGCACGGGACCACCGGTCCACTGATGGCGCTTGAAGCGGCCACGCCCCTCTTCGATGGCGGCCACTTCCACCGGGTCGGTAATGTCCCAGCCCTTGGCATTGAGGCGCTCGGCACCATAGAGATCGGCCGGACGGGCAATGGTCTTGCTCGACACGGCATCGCCCATGGCGGCGACGGTATCGAAGGGGTCGCGAGCGATGTCTTCGGGCTGGATACGGGTATCGACAATCTGGTTGACGAAGGAGCTGTTGGCACCGTTTTCCAGCAGGCGGCGTACCAGATAGGCCAGCAGATCCTGGTGGGCACCCACGGGGGCGTAGATGCGGCAGCGCGTTCCCTGTTTGGTGAGCACCGCATCATGCAGCGATTCGCCCATGCCGTGCAGACGCTGGAATTCGAAGCAGTCCCGACCCTGAGCCAGTTCCAGAATGGCCGATACCGAGTGGGCATTGTGGGTCGCAAACTGGGGATAGATGCGATCGGTCATGCCCAGCAGTTTTCTGGCGCAGGAAATGTAGGACAGATCGCTGTTGACCTTGCGGGTGAAGACCGGGAAATCCTTCAGGCCCATCACCTGGGCACGCTTGATCTCCGCATCCCAGTAGGCGCCTTTGACCAGACGTACCATGATGCGTCGATCCAGCTTTTCGGACAGTGCATACAGCCAGTCAAGCACATGGGCAGCCCGCTTGCCGAAGGCCTGTACCACGACACCAAAGCCGTCCCAGCCCGCCAGCGAAGGATCGGACAGCACCGCCTCGATCACATCCAGAGACAGATCCAGGCGATCGGCTTCTTCCGCATCGATATTGAAGCCCATGTTGGCGGCCTTGGCCTGTCTGGCCAGTTCCAGCGCCCGGGGCACCAGCTCGTTCATGACCCGCTCTTGCTGGCCGAATTCGTAGCGGGCATGCAGTGCCGACAGCTTGACCGAAATCCCCGGGTTCTTGCGAATTTCCTGGTGTACACAGTGCGGTGCCAGGGACTTGATGGCATCGGAATAGGCACGGTGATAGCGCAGCGCATCCGCGTCGGTGCGAGCCGCCTCCCCCAGCATGTCGTAGGAGTAGGTATAGCCCCGCGATTCATAGCTCTTCGCGCGCTTGAGTGCTTCCTCGATGTTGCGGCCCAGCACGAACTGGCGTCCCATTTCCTTCATGGCCTGAGCCACGGCAGTGCGCACCACGGGCTCGCCGAGGCGCTTGACCATGCCACGCAGGGTGCTGGTCAGCCCTTTCCGGTCGACCGGCGAGAGCAGCTTGCCGGTTACCAGCAGTGCCCAGGTGGAGCTGTTGATCAGCGATGAGCCGGAACGGCCACGGTGCTCGGCCCAGTTGCCGGATGAAATCTTGTCTTCGATAAGCTCGTCGATGGTGCTCTTGTCCGGTACCCGCAGCAGGGCTTCGGCCATACACATCAGCGCCACGCCTTCCTTGGTCGTCAGGCCGTACTGGGCCAGAAACTTTTCCATGATGGTGGGCGTGGAGTTGGCACGCACATCTTTAACCAGCTCGATCGCCCGAGCGGAGATGTTGGCACGCTCAGTGGGGGATACCTGCGCACTGGCCGCCAACGCCTTGACGACGGTGGCTTCATTTGCCAGATAGTTGCTACGCATCTGTTCCCGGCTGGACGCCATCGATTGTGCTTGTTCTTTCATCCGACCTACTCCCTTGGTGTATGTAGTCTTGTTGTCGCCATTCTACCCACAAACAGAGAGTCATATTTCCTATATTAAATTAGCTAACATTGCTTTATGACCATTTATCGATTCCATTTTTTAACTTTTTACCAGCAGAATATAAATAACAGGAAAATCGACTAACCCAGCTATCCGAAGCCAGATCCGGCAAGGCACGGCACGCCATGCCTGGCGCACAAAAAAATGACCCCGTCACGGTCATGCGTCGACGGGGTCAGGTGCCACGGGGAAATGATGCGTCGCTATGCCAGTTCGAGCAACACACTCAGGGCGACGGAGAACACCGCACAATCGGTGATTTTCGTCCTCTGTACTTCCGCCAGGGTCTGGTGCCAACGAGTCAGCAGCGGGGCCTGTCGCTGGAACCAGCGCGCCAGCCAGTCCGACACGTCCGGGGCCTCCTGATCCTCCTTGCCCATGTCGATAACGCCCTGAGTCAGGCCTCGCAACTGATGATCGAGCTCGTTTCGATAACTGCTGACCGCCAGCGATTGCCAGTGATTGGTCGCGGGAAAGGCCAGTATCTGTCGATCGAGCCAGACCAGATTGAGCTTCTCTCCCAGGGTGAAATACACCGACGCCACCTCGACGATCCCCACTTCCCGGTGACGGGCAATGTCGATAATATCCAGCAGCCAGTACTGACTTTCGGCCGAGGCGCAGTAGGCCGCCAGCAGCTCCGGCACCTTCTGCTCGCAATAGCGCCCGAATTTTTCCTGCCAACGATCCTGCGGCACAATCCGGCCCAGTTGCTCCACACTGGCCACGGCGTCGCTCAGGGCGCCTCGATAGGCCTCGATGCACCCGGCCAGGTCCAGATCATAACGACGATAACGCAACACCCAGTAGCTTCCCCGCCTGACCAGCCGGATCAGATCTCTCATCATGTCGATCTGGGTCGCGACCGGTACCTGACCATCCAGCGCCTCGATGGCATCCCAGTGTCCGGCAATGCCGAACACGTCCCGGACAATCAGGTAGGCCGCCGCAATCTGTGCGAAGTCAGCGCCGGTTGCGGTACGCACACTGTGTACAAAGGTGATGCCCATGCGATTGACCAGATCATTGGCTATCTGGGTGGCGGTGATTTCCCGCCGCAGACGGTGGCTGCTCAATGCATCCGGAAACCGGTCCTGCAACTGCCGGGGAAAGGCGGTAACGAGTTCCTGCGAAAACCAGGGATCCTCCGTCAGCCAGGAATCAGCCAGCGCCTGTTTAAGTTCTATCTTGGCGTAGGAAATCAGCACCGACAGTTCCGGCCGGGTCAGCCCCTGTCCCTGCTCCTTGCGGTGTAGCAGTTCCTTGTCGGAGGGCAAAAACTCCAGAGTGCGATCCAGCCTGCCGGCACTTTCCAGGCTGCGCATCAGGCGCATATGTTCATCGACCGATTCGCTGGAGAACGCATCGGCAATATTCAGAGCCTGGGCCTGCCGATAGTTGTTGTTCAGCACCAGCCGGGCCACCTCATCCGTCATCTCGCGCAGCAGTTGATTACGCTGTTTAAGGGTCATGTCGCCCTGCTGTACCAGTTCGTTCAGCAGGATCTTGATATTCACTTCATGATCGGAACAGTCCACCCCGCCGGCATTATCGATAAAGTCGGTGTTGGCCGCCCCTCCACCGAGGGCAAATTCGATACGTCCCCGCTGGGTGGCCCCCAGGTTGCCCCCTTCTCCCAGTACCCGGCACCGCACGTCCTGACCATCGACCCGCAGCCCGTCATTGGCCTTGTCACCCACCATCTCGTGGCTTTCGACCGTCGCCTTGATATAGGTACCAATGCCGCCATTCCAGATCATGTCGACGGGCGCCTTCAGCAGCGCGCTGATCAGTTCGTTGGGCGTCAGGCGGTCCGCCTCGATCGCGAAGGCCGACTGCATTTGTGGGCTGATCTCAACCCATTTGGCACTGCGTGAAAAGACGCCGCCGCCCTCGCTGATCAGCGAAGTGTCGTAATCGCTCCAGGACGAACGGGATAACCCGAACAACCGTTGCCTTTCGGTGAACGAACGGCCGACATCGGGCGCGGGATCGACAAAGATATGCTGATGGTTGAACGCGGCCACCAGCGCGATGGACTCGGACAACAGCATGCCATTGCCGAACACATCGCCTGCCATGTCTCCGATGCCGATCACCGAAAACCGCTCGTTCTGGGTGTCGAGACCACGCTCGTGAAAATGTCGCTTCACCGACTCCCAGGCACCACGGGCGGTAATCCCCATTTTCTTGTGGTCATAGCCCTGGCTGCCGCCCGAGGCGAAGGCATCGCCCAGCCAGAAGCCGTATTCGTCGGAGATGTCATTGGCGATATCGGAAAACGTCGCCGTCCCCTTGTCGGCCGCCACCACCAGATAGGGATCATCCCCATCATGCCGCACCACTCCGGCGGGCGGCCGGGTCTCGCCCCCCACCAGGTTATCGGCCAGATCCAGCAGCCCGCGAATGTAGGTGCGGTAGCAGGCCTGTCCTGCCGCCAGGACCGCTTCACGCCCGCCGGAGGTGGGGGGCTGCTTCACGATAAAGCAGCCTTTGGCCCCCACCGGGACGATCACCGAGTTCTTGACCTGCTGCGCCTTGACCAGCCCCAGCACCTCGGTCCGGTAGTCTTCCATCCGGTCGGACCAGCGGATCCCTCCCCTGGCCACCTTGCCCGAGCGCAGGTGAACCCCTTCCATCTGCGGCGAATAGACAAACACCTCGAACATCGGCCTGGGCTGCGGAATATCCGGAATTGTCTGGGGATCAAGTTTGAAGGAAAAATACTCTTTCGGCTCCCCATCGGCCTTCCGTTGATAATAGTTGGTGCGAATGGTGGCCCGGATCAGCATCAGGAAACGGCGCAGGATACGATCATCATCCAGGCTGTCTACCCGATCCAGTTCCTCCTGGATCTGCTGTTCGATGTGTTGCGCCGCCTCCTGACGTTGCTCGTCCGCCGTGTCTGCCGGTTCGAAACGTGCCTGGAACAGTGCAACCAGCAGGCGGGTCACGGCAAGATGACGCACCAGGGTGTCGGCCAGGAAGGGCTGGCTGAAGCCGAAGCGGAGTTGCTTGCTGTAGCGGGCATAGGCACGCAGCAGCGCGACCTCTCGCCAGCCCAGTCCGGCCCCCAGGATCAAGTGATTGAACGAGTCATTTTCTGCCCCTCCCGTCCAGATCTTGCTGAAGGCGTCCTGGATTAGGCCATAGACCACCTGACGCTCCGCCTCGGTGTCCGGCGTCTTGCAACTGACCTTGACGTCGCTGATCCAGTACTGCCTGTCATCACGGCGCTGAACCACATAGGGATGCTCCGCCAGAACCCGCATTCCCAGATTTTCCAGCAGCGGGATCACATCGGACAGCACCAGATGAGCATCCTGGGTGTACAGCTTGAACTTCAGCCCCTGCGCCATCGGATCAATGGATTGATAGAAGCGCATGGCGATGTCGCGCCCCGGCGCCAGCTGTTCCATATGCTGTATGTCGCAGACCCCGTTGGCGGGAGAAAAATGTTCCTTGTATACCGACGAGAAGGCCCGGCTGAACAGGTTGGCGAAACGATTGCCCGCCTCCTCGCCGCATACCTCGACCAGATTGGACTTCAAATCGCCTTCCCACGAGCGGGACGCCGCCATTACGCGGGCTTCAATCGCAGCAATGTCGGGCACCTGCTGCGCTTCCGGCTCCACATACAGCACGAAGTGAGCCCGGAACAGCACCGAATCCGGCAACGCGGCAGACATCTCCACATCCACGGCACCAAGACCATCGACCAGGATCTGCTGCACTTTCTCGCGCAAGGCTGTGTTGAACAGATCCCGTGGCACATAGTAGAGGCAGGAGTAATAACGCCCGCCCTTGTCCGCCCTGATAAACAGCGAGGCCTTGCGGCGTTCCTGCAGGTTGAAGATGCCCATGGCCAACTCCTGCAATTCGTCGGTACTCGCCAGCAGGATCTCGTCGCGGGGCATGTCTTTCAGGATCTGGCTGACCCGCTTAAAGCTGTGTCCGCCGGGTTCAAACCCGGAATGCGCCAGTACCGCCGCTATCCTGTGACGGATCAACGGGATCTGCTCCGGCTCATGGCTATAGACAGTGGAGGTATAAAGCCCGACGAGACGGTGTTCGCCAATCGTCTTTCCGTCAGCATCCAGCCGCTTGATGACCACGACGTCCCGGTAACCGGGCCGATGCACTCTGGAGCGGTGGCTGTCCTTGGCAAAATCGATCAGCGCGGGGAGTACCGCATCGTGAGTCCATTCGCTTTCTTGCTGGCGACGAGAGGAGCTCTCGCACCGCATGACTCCGAGGCAATCTCCGGGCCTGAGCATGAGCTGCGCCGTCTCCCGCTCGCCGTCAAGCTGCCAGGCTGATAGCCGAGAAAGATAAAATGATCATCCAGCAGCCAGTCGAGGAACCGATTGATTTCTTCCCGCTGCTCCTTATCCCCCTGCGCCGCCCCCTGACGAAGTTCCTGCTGGATAAGCCCAAGCTGTTCGCGCATCTCGATATGGTCATCCACCGCCATTCTGACCTCGGCCAGCACCTCCACCAGCGCCTCGCGGATCACCCGGAGACTGTCAGGATCGGTATGACGGTCGACCTCGAGGTGAATCACCGACTCCGCCTGCATCCGCTCTTCGCCGGCGGCCGTCGCCTTCAGCTCCAGCAACTGACCGTCCTGGTCACGCCTGACCTTGATGACACAGTTGCTGATGGAATGGATCGCCAATTCCTGCCGGTTCAGTTCCACTCGCACCGAATCCACCAGAAAAGGCATGTCCAGCACATGAACCCGGATCACCGTATGGCCCGAATGCCAGCCGTGCTGCTCGACGTTAGGGTTGAACACTTCAACCTTCGCCTCGGTGGCATCGAAGGCCTGGATGGTTTTCCAGTACGACAGGACGGTAGCGTAGAGATGATCGATGCTGGAGGCGCTCAGCTCCTCGGGAGCCGATACGCGGTAAAACTGTCGTGAGAACTCAATCAGAGATGATGCATGGTGAGGGTCCAGACTGGTTCGGAACGCATCAGCCAGTTGATCCAGCACCGTTTGCTTGGATGGGATTCGAATATCGAGCATGAGAAAATATCTCCAAACAAGGTCAGTGGTTTTATTCTAGTGATGAATTGCCCGGGCCTGCGGCAGACCTGTAAACCCGTAGCAGCCGGATGAAATGCCCCAGGCGTCCTCCGGCCGGTGATCCACGCAACATCTGGCCTCACCTCACCGCTTGAAACATCCTGACATTGTACCGAAGAGCCAATAGTCTATTTCACCAATAAAAAAACATATGTAGACTATTGGAATATATTTAAACAACATATTGGAAATAAAAACTAAAAATGGCGGCAACAATGGGAAATTTGGATAGAGCAGACCTGCAGATCATCAAGGAACTCCAGGAAGATGCCCGGATGACACTCACCGAGCTGGCTTCCCGCGTCGGCCTGTCGAAGACCCCCTGCCAACTGAGGATGCGCCGGCTCGAGGAACAGGGGTATATCACCGGTTATACGGCGCTGGTCGATCATGGCAAGCTCGGCCTGAATCATATCGCCTTTGTCCAGGTCACCCTCAACGATACCAGCAGCAAGGCCCTGACCGCCTTTAACAAGGCCGTCCGCAAGATCGGAGAAGTCGAGCAGTGCCACATGATCGCCGGTGGCTACGACTACCTGCTGAAGATACGCACCAGAGACATGGTCTCTTACCGTACTGTGCTGGGAGAAAAACTCTCCACCCTGCCGCATGTGGTGCAAACCAGCACCTTCGTGGTCATGGAAAGTGTGAAGGATCTCGGCCTGTAGGCACGACCCTTCACCTGATCCCCAGGCATGAAAAAGCGGGAAGTCGATGTCGACTTCCCGCCTGGCATTTACCGCTTACGTTTTACGGCGTAGCTTAAAGCTCTTCTTCCAGATAGGTATAACCTTCCAGACCGGCCGACAGTTCTTTCAGCAGCATGGCACGGGTTTCTTCATCCAGGTCCGGCTGATTCACCAGCACCTCGTAACGGGCATTGATCACCGACGGGTCGATGTCCACATAACGCAGCATGTCGGCCACGGTGCTGCCAGCTTTCACGTTATTGACCACCACCTTGCCCTGCTCGTCCACCGACACTTCCGCACTATGGGTATCGCCGAACAGGTTGTGCATGTCGCCCAGAATCTCCTGATAGGCGCCCACCAGGAAAAAGCCAGATACTGGGGCTGGCCGGGCACAAACTCGGGCATCGGCAGCGTGGTTTCCACCCCCTGGCCATCGACGTACTGATCGATGGCGCCGTCGGAGTCACAGGTGATATCGAGGATCACCGCGCGACGGGTCGGCGCCCGGTCCAGGCCATCCAGCGGCAGCACCGGGAAGATCTGATCGATACCCCAGGCATCGGGCAGGGACTGGAACAGGGAGAAGTTGACGAAACACTTGTCCGCCAGCTTCTCGTTCAGCTCGTCGATAATGGGTCTGTGCGCCCGGTTCACCGTATCCAGCCGTGACTTGATGCCCAGACAGATGTTGAGGTGCATTTCCTCGGCCCAGGCCCGGTCTTCCAGCGTCATCAGACCCATGTTGTACTGCTGGTGCACATCGGCCAGCTCGGCCACGGTATCGTGGTAGATTTCGAGCAGCGGCGGATCTTCCCGGCACAGATCTTCCCAGGTTTCCCAGATGTTCTGCAGCAGGAAGGCGGCGTCATCTGCCGGCGCCGTCGCCGGCTGGGGTTTGGCCGACTCGGTGCTGATCACATCGGCCACCAGCATGGCATGGTGCGCGGTGATGGCCCGGCCGGATTCACTGATGATCAGCGGATAAGGCAGGTCGAATTCGCGGCACACATTACCGATGCCCCACACCACGTTGTTGGCGTATTCACGCAGGTTGTAGTTGGCCGAGCAATAGCTCTGCGAACGGGTACCTTCGTAATCCACGCCCAGACCGCCGCCCACATCGACGATATCGACCGGGACCCCCATGCGGCGCAGCTCGCCGTAGAAACGGCCACATTCACGTACGCCTTTCTGGATATCGCGGATATTGGCAATCTGGGATCCCAGATGGAAATGCAGCAGCTGCAACCAGTCCAGGCAGTCCGCATCGCGCAACTGCTTGACCAGGTTCAACACCTGCGCCGCACTCAGACCAAACTTGGACTTTTCGCCACCACTGGACTGCCATTTACCGGCCCCCTGAGAGGCCAGCCGGGCGCGTACACCCAGACGAGGCGCCACATTGAGGCGCTGAGCCTCTTCCATCACCATGGTCAGCTCGGACAGCTTCTCGATGACGATATACACCTGATGGCCCATCTTGGTGCCCAACAGCGCCAGGCGGATATATTCCTTGTCCTTATAACCGTTACAGACGATCACCGACTCGGTTTCATGGCTGTGCGCCAGCACCGCCAGCAACTCCGGCTTGGAACCCGCTTCCAGGCCCAGCCGCGGCTTGTCTTTATATGCCTTGGTCACCGCATCCAGCACACCGCGCTGCTGATTCACCTTGATCGGGTAAACGGTCAGGTAATCACCTTCGTAGCCATAATCCTCGATGGCACCGTTGAAGGCATTGAACAGGGCATCGATACGGCTTTTGATAATATCGGGGAAGCGCAGCAGCACCGGAGCGGCGTAACCTTCTGCCTTGAGCTGCTCGACCACTTCGGACAAGACCACTTTTGCCTCGGGGCGGGTTTTATCGGGGGTGACGACGACCCGACCCTGATCGTCCAGATGAAAAAAACCGGCACCCCAGTAAGGCAGGTTATACACCTTTAGTGCGTCGTTTGCGGACCATTCAGCCATATTCTTTGTCCCCTTTATGTGTAAGGGCCATAGAAGATCCGGACCTGGATAAGGCCC
Organism: Oceanisphaera psychrotolerans; assembly: GCF_001870485.1. GTDB lineage: Bacteria > Pseudomonadota > Gammaproteobacteria > Enterobacterales > Aeromonadaceae > Oceanimonas > Oceanimonas psychrotolerans. The sequence continues at coordinate 76,504 of NZ_MDKE01000008.1, forward strand.
GGTACGATAATTGTTTGACGCTCCGAGGGTATCGGGCGCCCGGCGCTTCAGCAAGCCCGACCGTGACAAGGCGTTCATGATATCCACGGCCTTCGACATGGCTTGTCCTGAAAATCGGGGGGCGAGTGTACACACAGAGCCGGGCGCTGACCAGAGCGTGCAACCGCTTGCGGCCATTTTATTGCGCGGCCAGCGTCTCCAGCGCCGATCCCAGCGTATGCAGAAAATACAGACCGCAGCGGCGGCCCAGTTCATAGTCCTGCTCCAGCTGTGCCCGGCTGGAGCCCAGCACCCGGCTTTGCAATGGCTGGTGTGGAAAGATTTCGATCACCCGGGTACCTTCCGGCGGCGAGCGGATAAAGTCATGGGAGTCGTTGAAACAGCGTTCGTGGGCCTCCACTATCTGCATCAGATCACCCAGTCGTTCACGGCCTATCCAGCCCTCCAGTTTGCGCGCCCAGTGCGGGCTGAAACGGCTATGCTGAGGCACGGTACGTATCACCACTATGGTACGCGCCCCCCGACGATAGGCCTCGCGCACCGGTATCGCATCGGCCACGCTGCCGTCCACATAGCGCTCTCCCTGCCACTGCACCCCGGCCCGGTAAAACAGCGGAATGGCGCTGGACGCCTTCAACCCCAGCATCCAGTCGCTTTCCGTCGGATGAAAATAATGAGGTCGGTAATCGCCGGTACGCGTGCTGCAAAACAGCAACTCGCGCCCGTTCAGTCGCCGGCGGCCGGTGTCGATATCCAGTGGCATCCCCTGCGTGATGACCTCGAAGAACCAGTCCAGATCGACCAGATCGCCTCCACGGGCAAAGTGCAACGGCCGAAAGAATTCGGCACGGGTGGTGTACTCGCCGATGATCTTGCAGGCATAGCCCCGGGCATCACACACAAAGGCCGACAGATTCTGGGCCCCGGCCGAGGTGCCAATCAGGATATCGAAGGGATCGAAACGAGCCTCCATAAACACATCCAGCACGCCGGCGGTAAAAATGCCCCGCTGGCCACCCCCTTCACACACCAGTGCCAGCTTGCCGGTCTGACCGCCAACATCGACATACAAGGGGGCTATATGGCCCAGGCTGACCGGTACATGGTTGGTCATAGTGATTCCCTTCATCAAACCGTATGAATGGTGCCAAGGCACCGTCATCGAGGTGGTTTGGGGACTCTATTGGTGTTATTGCTCAGATTGCAGGCTGGTGTCCCGAATCCGACCCGATACTCAAATCATAGCTAATCGACGGCTGGCCCGGCGAGCTATGGCGTCAACGGTCACTGTGGCCCAGGTCGCGATCCGGCGCGATATGATCCCGTAACCGTTGCTTGATCTCCTTGGCCTCGGGAAAGCCCTCGTCCGCCACCCGGCACCAGATCAGGGTGCCGTCGACGATGATCTGGAACTGGCCTTTTTCTCCCGGGATCAGGGCTACCTCGCCCACCTCGTCATTGAAGGTCGACAATATTTCCTGTGCCAGCCAGGCCGAACGCAACAGCCAGCGGCACAGGGAACAGTAGCGAATTTCCACTCTCGGTTTCATGGTGTTTCCTTGCGTAAAAGAAAAAGGACCGGGTCGGTCTGACTCGGTCCTTTTGTTATCACATGGCTGTCAATATAGCGAATCCTGAGGCCACACCAGCCAGAGGCTGAGTGCGCCCACCAGCACCGCGGCGCCGATCGCCGCCAGTGACGACCGCCAGGCTCCTTTTCGGCGCAGCCCCTGTTCCACCCAAGGCGGCACCAACGCCAGCGCCACTATCCACCAGTCCATGGGAATATACTGCCAGCACAGGGTCAGCAGCAGCACATAGGCACCGGTAAACTGACGGTCGGACACCGAGCGACTCAGGCCGCTCAGCCACAAGAATCCGGCCAGTACCGCCAGGGCACCGGCGAGCTGAGCCAGCAGCAGGCTGCCATCGATGGCGACCGTGATGGCAAAGGCACCACCACCGGCGGCAAAGCCCAGTCCGGCCCGGTCCGTACCACAGCGCCATTCGCACCAGCCCTGCCACAGCCAGAATACCACCAGGCCCAGCAGTGCCTCGGGGTAACGCGCCAGCAGCGGCCATAACGCCAGCAGAAAGACGCCACTTATCAGCAGCGGTGCCAGCAGCCGGCGCCACCGGCCCGGTAACAGCTCGGCCAGCGCCACCGCCCAGAAGACCATCGGCAACCACTGGGTGCCCTTGGTCGGCCACCAGTACCAGCCGGATGCCCAGCCCATGGTCACCCACACCGCCAGCCCTGCCAGCCACCAGAATGCGGACGGGCGCCACCAGCCGATGGCACCCGCAGCAAAGGCCGGCAGCAGCGTCTGTATCAGCAGATCCACGCCCATATCAGCCTCCGGGTTTACTGACGAATGCCTTCGACAAACAGCTTGATGGCGATGTCATCACCCACGCCGGGCAGGCCGTAGCTCATGCCAAAGTCACTGCGCTTGATGCTCGTCTCGGCGCTGAAGCCGTTGCGATAGCCCCCCCAGGGGTCCTCGCCTTCGCCGATAAAGTTGACGTCGAAGGTGACCGGCTGACTCACACCGTGCACGGTCAGGTTACCGCTCAGCTTGCCGCCGTCCTTGTCACCTTCGTAGCCGGTGCTGGCAAAGTTCAGGGTCGGATACTGGCGCACATCGAAGAAGTCGGGGCTGCGCAGGTGCTTGTCCCGCTCCTCGTGGTTGGTATCGACGCTGTCGGCCTCGATGGTGAAGCTGGCCGTAGCGGCGGCAGGGTTGTCCGCATCGAACTGATAGCTGCCCTCCAGTTCGTTGAAACGCCCCAGCAGGGTGCTGAAGCCCATGTGGCTCACTTCAAAGACTACCGTGGTATGAGCCGGGTCCACCTTGTAATCGGCGGCCACAACCGGGCCGGCCAGTACCAAAGAGGAAACAAGCAAGGCTGCTGTCGTTTTCATAATAATCTCCGTATCTGCAGGATCAGGCGCACCCGGGCGCCACATGGTTAATATGGACTAGATAGTAGGGCGCCGGGAAAACGAGAACAATTATAATTTAACTAAAACATTATCCACTTTTAGTTAATAATATAGCGTTATCAAGGGTGCTAACCCGGACAAAACCGCCCGAATCGCACCACTCGGATACATAACGTCAGGTACACGACAAGGGAGCACAATAGGTGGACCAATTATCCGCTATCCGGACCTTCTGCAAGGTGGTGGAACTACAAAGCTTTACCAAAACCGCGCACCAGCTCGAACTGTCGGTCGCCATGGTGTCGAAACAGGTAGGCTTGCTGGAGCAGCATCTCACGCCCGGCTGTTGATGCGCACTACCCGCCGGGTCAGTGTCACCGAAGCCGGCCAGCTATATTACGAGCGCTGCCATGCCATTCTGGCCGAGCTGGAGCAGGCCAATGCCATGATCTCGGATCACAGCCGTCGACCCAGCGGGCCTATTCGCATCTCGGTTCCCATGGACTTCGGCACCCTCAAGGTGGCCCCGCTGCTGGCGGAATTTCACCGGCGCTACCCGGACATTCACCTCAATCTGGAGTACAGCGATCGCCTGGTGGCGCTGGTGGAAGAAAACTTCGATCTGGCGCTGCGCATCGGTGCCCTGCCCGACTCGTCACTGATTGCCCGGCCATTGGCGCAGATGTCGCTGATCACCTGCGCCGCCCCCGATTACCTGGCCCGGCACGGCACCCCCGACCATCCCTCGCAGCTCGTGGATCATAACTGCCTGCTCTATACCCTGAGCGAGCCGCAATGGAGCTACCAGCAACGGGGACACCGGTATGACATCAGGCCCAAGGGCGCGATGCGGGCCAATACCGGCCGGGCCCTGGCGCTGGCCGCCAGCCAGGGCATGGGCGTGATCATGCAGCCTCGTTTTATCGTGGAAGATTATCTGGAGAAGGGAGTATTACTGCCGCTGCTGGAAGACTTCGAACTGCCGAAAATCAACCTGAATCTACTCTACCCGCACCGGCATTTTCTGCCCAGCCGGGTAAAGTGCTTCGTGGACTACATGGAAAGCTGCTTCAAACATTCACCCAACCATTGAGGCGGGGTGGATGTCTGTTTTCATTGCTCCTCATCCTGAGGAGCAGAGGCAAGATACCGTTAAGCAGACCTTCTGCACCAGGGAAGGTGCAGTAGAGCCCCCATGGATGATGAGATGGACACCTCTTGTGTAACCGGCGTCGCGATGCGCCATATTTGG
>NZ_MDKE01000009.1 GCF_001870485.1 Oceanisphaera psychrotolerans
TTTGATCTTCTGAGCGGGATCGTCAAGCGATCTGGCTTAACTGATCGGCATTAGGTCTGATGACCGGCTTTTTTTGTCTGAACACCAGAGGCGAGATTGTAGGCGCCGCTTTAGCCGGCGCAAGCCTGCAGGCAACGGCATGTCTGTAAGAACTGCATATCGCCTGAAGGGCTTGTGTGGTCTGATCCGCCAGCTGAAGCGGCGGCTACAAAAACCGTAAGCCAGCCCGTCCCATAGAGTTCTGGACCGCCAGGCCTGCGTATCCCCCTTGGCCGAATAAATTCTACCCTACGCCTGCTCATTCATTACAGCCGCTCGGAGCCGGCTTATTTCAGCTGCCACACCGTCATCTCGGCCAGGCTGTGCTGAAACTTGCGTCGGGTTTCGCGGATCACGAAGGGAATATCCTGTTGCCCCACCAGCGTGAAGCGATCAATCAGGGCGGCTTTCAGCCCATCCAGGGTGGTAAAGTTCTCGCCATTGACCTTGATCCCCCCCAGCCACCTGGCTTTGGGGGTGTAGTCTTCCAGCCAGGTATAGGGCGAGGTCAGCACCAGATAGCCACCGGCATTCAGCCGCTCGTGTACCTGGATCAAAAACAGCGCCGGATCGTAGAGCCGGTCGATCAGGTTGCCGCAGAAGATCAAATCGTAACCGGTAAAGCGCGGCTTGAGGTTGCAGGCGTCGCCCTGCACAAAATCAATCCTGTCGGCCAGCCCAGCATAACCCAGCTCATCGAGGCGGCTTTCCTTGAACTCCACCAGCTCTCCCTCGGTGGGGATGGCGAAGCGGGTCTGGCCACTTTCCTTGAGCTGAAAGCCGTGCTGGATGAAACGAGCGGAAAAGTCGATGCCGTCCACCTGCTTGAAATAACGGGCCAGTTCGAAGCTGGCTCGCCCCACCGAGCACCCCAGATCAAGGGCCCGGCCCCGGTTCAGGTCCGGCGTCTGCGCCAGCAGCACCTGCACACAGGCCACCGGGTAGTTGGGCACCCCAAAGTAATGGTCGCCATAGTGGAACTCCAGATACTGGGCCACCAGCTCATCGGTTTCATAGGTATTTACCACGTCCATGGGAACCTCTTTGCTGTCGGATTCAATGTAGCGAAAGCCCGCATGCTGAAAGAAATGGCGGCGAAAGGCATAGCGGGCATAACGGGTGGCCTCGTTGCCGGTCGACATCCAGGAGCCCCCCTTTAACAGGTTATGGCGGCCGTCGAAGGTCGGGGTAGAAAAGTCGTCATAGAGCGGATGCACTTCAAAGCCGGGGAAACCGTCTATCGGGGTCTCGGTCCACTGCCAGACGTTGCCCGTCACATCAAACAGCCCCCGCTGCTCGAAGCGGTTCACCGGACAGGGCGAGGCATAATACTCCAGGTTGATATTACCGGGTGCCGTCTTCCAGTCCGGCTGATCGACGTCGAGCCGGTTACGCAGCAGGGTCCATTCCGCCTCGGTCGGCAGCCGTATGTGGGTGCCGCTCTGCTCGGCTTTCCAGTTACAGAAGGCCTTAGCCTCCAGGTAATTCACCTCTACCGGCCAGTCCTGTGGCAACGGCATTTCCTGCAGCAGATTACGCTGCATATATTCGCCGTTACGGTGCGTCCAGAAACGCGGCATTGTGGCCCCGGTATAGCTCAGCCAGCGCTGCCCCTCTTCGGTCCAGAATCGGGGCTCGTCATAACCCCCCGCGCTCACAAAAGCCAGAAATTCACCGTTGGATACCAGGTGTTTCGCCACCTTGAACGAGGGTACCGCAACGGTCTTGTGGCCGTATTCGTTGTCCCAGCCATAGGTAGCCGCGGTCGCCGGCTTACCCAGCGTCAGGGTATCGCCCGCCACCGGCAGCAAACTGTTTTGCGGCGCCGGGCCCGACTCGCTACAGGCCGCCCACAACGGATGTGCATCCAGGTATGACAGCGGCAACATGCGCATGATCACCGACGAGGTTTCCAGGTGAATTCGTTCATGCTCGATGCCCATCAGCACTATCCAGGCCGGTGAATCCCGGGTAATGGGCAGGGTCAGCGGCATGTCGCTGATCAGCCGGTCGACCACTTCTCGTACTCGAGCACGATAGGCACGGGTCTCGGCCACCGTGGGCCAGTCATAATGGGTGCTGTCCAGATCATCCCAGGACATTTCGTCGACGCCGATGGCGAACATCGACTCCAGCCGTTCGTTCAGCCGCCGGTCATGGTACTTGCCCAGCAGCAGCTTGTTGATGAAAAACACGGCGGTGTGACCGAAATAGAAAATCAGCGGGTGGCGCAGGGGCTCCGGACGCAGATAATAGGCCTGGTCGCAGTTGATGCAGTCGAACAACTGTTCGTAAAGGGTAAAGGTCTGATGAAAGTAGCGCCGGATTTCTTCCCGTTTCTGCTCGACCGAGGTGCCGGTCAGCAAGGGGGTTCGGGTCACCACCTCTGCTAATGTTTCCATGGCATGTTCCCTGATTGATCGCTGAACTATCGCTGTTGGTATGGCGACGATGCAACCGACAGACCCCGCACTGCGGGCATGAAGCCCGCTGATGCCATCATCGCTTGCTGTTAAGCATAAACGGGATCTCGCGGTCATCGGCAAAAAAACCGGTTTCAAGGCTCCGGCCTTGTGCTATAACCATGAACCCGTTTTTTCATTGTTACAGGAAGTATCATGACTCAATTCGACAACGTTACCGTCATCAAGAAAGCCAATGTCTACGACGGTGGCAAAGTCACCAGCCGGGTGGTCAAGTTTGCCGATGGCAGCCGCAAGACGCTGGGCATCATGCTGCCGGGCGAGTATACCTTCGACACCGCCGCCGCCGAGCTGATGGAAATTCTCGACGGCGAGCTGGAAGTGCAGCTGCCGGGCAGCGACAGCTGGCAGAGCATCAAGGGCGGCGAATCCTTCAACGTGCCCGCCAATGCCATCTTCAAGCTCAAGATCCACAGCCTGGTGGATTACTGCTGCTCTTACTTCGAGTAAGGCACTGACCAGACACTCTGCCCGCCTGGGCAGAGTGTCTGAAGCCCCCCGTCATCACTTGAAATAACGGTTCTCCACCTCTGTCGCCGTAATCGGCTTGCTGTACAGATACCCCTGCAATTCCTGACATCCCATCCCTTCAAGCACCTGTTGCTGACTCAAGGTTTCAACCCCTTCCGCAACGGTGGACAACCCCAGGTTCTCGGCCAGCTGCACTATGGTTCGCGCAATGGCGGCGTCCTTGTCATTCCGGTCGATGTAGTCGACGAATGACTTGTCGATTTTCAGGGTATCGATTGGGAAGTTTCTGAGATAGTTCAGCGAAGAATATCCGGTACCGAAATCATCGATCGCCAGTTTCACACCCAGACGTTTCAGACCAAAGAGCACATAGTTGGTTTCCGCCATATTGGTGATAATCGCAGACTCGGTGATCTCCAGTTCCAGCAGGTGCGGCGACAGTCCTGACTCAAGCAGCGCATGCTCAATCTGCCCGGCCAGACGGGTGTCATTGAACTGCAATGCCGACAGGTTGACGGCCATGCGCACCTCTCTCTGATACTCGTTCTGCCAGGCCCTGGCCTGGTGGCAGGCTTCCAGCAACACCCAGGCACCGATGCGAAGGATCAGACCGGTACTTTCGGCGATATCCATGAAGGTATAGGGAGTCAGTAACCCCCGGGTCGGATGATTCCAGCGCAACAACGCCTCGAATCCGTTGGCCGACTTGGAATGAGCATCCACCTGCGCCTGGTAGTAGAGCTCGAATTCACCATTCTCCAGCGCCGCATGCATATCGTTCTGCAGCTCCAGCTGCTCCCGCTGACACTGGTTCATACTGGTGGAGAAAAACCGGAACGTGTTCCGCCCTGCCTGCTTGGCGTGATTCATGGCCATATCGGCGTGTTGCAGCAGGGTTTGCGAATTGACGCCATCACCGGGGTAACAGGCAACCCCAATGCTCACGGTGACATAGGCTCGATGGCCCTTCAGCTCGAACGGCTCGGCGAAGGCATCGAGCATCCGTTGAACAATACCGGCGACCATTTCCGGTGACTTCGCGTCTGGCAGCAATACCGTGAACTCATCCCCTGCCAACCGCGCGATGTTCGAGAGATCCTCCTTGCCTGCGGCCACCACATCGAATGCCCGCACACTTTGCCTGATGCGTTCTGCGGCCGCACACAACAATTCGTCCCCCACATGATGCCCGTAGCTGTCGTTAATCTGTTTGAAGCGATCCAGGTCTATAAACAGCAGACTCAGACTTTCTCCTTGCCGGTCGGCATGGGCAAGAGCGGCCTCGAGTTGTTCGATAAACAACCGGCGGTTCGGCAGTGCGGTGAGCGAGTCGTAATGAGCATAATAGGCGGCTTCCTGTTCCGAACGCTTGTGACGGGTGATATCGTGCAGGGTACCGGTCATCCGCCTGTCGCCAAAGCTGTCGATCACTTCCGCCCGGTCGTGAACGTTGACCACTCGCCCGTCGAGACCGAGCAGGCGGTATTCAAGATCATACCGTTGCCCTCCCCGCACCAGGTTGCGCACCGCCAACATTAACCTCGATCTGTCTTCCGGATGGACCAGGTGCAGCACTCGCGCATAGTTGATACGCTTCGATCCGGTCGGCAGCCCCAGCATCCGGTACAGCTCGGCCGAGCACTCGATACCGGGCGAGTGAAAATCCCACTCCCAATATCCCAGGTGGGCGATGGACTGCGCTTTTTCCAGCTTGCTCTGGTTACGACCCAGCGCCTTGAGCGTTTCGTTCGCGTTCAGGATATAGTGCACCCGGTGGGTAAACAGCGGCCATTTGAGTGGCTTGGTCATGAAGTCGGTGGCTCCCACCTCGAGTGCCCGTTCAATATCCCGGGGCTGCTCCATGGCGGTAACCATCACGATGGCACACTGGCTCGATGCCGGATGCCGTCGTATCCGCTCACAACACTCGAAACCGTCCATGACCGGCATGGTCACATCAAGCAGTACCAGATCGGGAAGATGAGTTTCAAACTGCTGCAATGCCTGCTCACCGTTTTCCGCCTCAATCAGGGTGAAATCCGACCCCCTGAGCGCCCGCTTCATCAATAGCCGGATCGCCGGGTCATCGTCCACCAGCAATACGGTTCTCGCTTCCCTGCTCTCACTCATTGACGAAGCCTCCCAGCCTCTGTTGCAGTAACTGCCAGGTCTGTGCATAACAGCCACGCAAGGCAGCAACCAGATCGCCCGCCGGCGCCGTGGTGCCTCGCCGGCCCACCGCCTCGACCTGTTTCGCCAGCGCGAACAATTGTGCTGCCCCCAGATTTCCCGCACTGGACTTCAAGGAATGCGAACTCTCGAACAGCGCCTTTGCATCCTCGTCGCGCATTGCCTGCTCCATCTGTGCGATCAGCATCGGCACCCGAGCATCAAACAGCGCTATCATCTCCCGGACCAGATCCTCACCTTCTTCATCCATCTGGGCCAGGTCGTCCAGCACCCCAAAATCCACCACCGCAGGAGGTGAGGCTTCCCCCGATAACGGCTCCGGTTTCACCGCCGCCGGCACCACTGTACCCGATGCCGGCTCTTCCGCTTCGCGACCAAGCCACTTCTCCAGCACCAGTTGCAGGTTCGCACGGGTGAACGGTTTGACCAGCAGATCACAGGCACCGGCCGAACGGAACTTCTTGCTCACCTGCGGCTGAATATCGGCCGTCAGGGCGATGATGGGCACCCCGTCATTGGGGGCCTGGGGGCCCAGCCGCCGAATATGTCGGGTCACTTCCACGCCATCCATTCCCGGCATGTGATAATCCATGAAGATCAGATCGTAACTCTGCTCGCTGGCCCTCTGCAGCGCATCGGCACCATGAGCCGCAATATCGCATCGGTGCCCCAGTGAGGCCAGCAGCCGGCGGGCGACATGCTGGTTGATCGGATTGTCCTCCACCACCAGAATAGAACAACCTGGCATCACCCGAGTCCCACATTTAAGCTCCGGCCCCTGATCACGTGCTTCGGCACGGCCGCCAGCGGCGACCCGGGTCAGCGGCACCGTAAACCAGAAACGGCTGCCCTGGCCGATCTCGCTCTCGATGCCATAACGGCCGTTCATCAGTTCGACCAGCTTCCGGCAAATCGACAGCCCCAGCCCGCTGCCGCCATGCAGGCGGGTTATCGAGTTGTCGGCCTGGGTAAAGGGCGAAAAGATATGGTCTTGCTTGTCCGCCGCAATACCGCCGCCGGTATCGCTGACCGACAGGGTCACCCAGGTATCCGAGTCCTGTTGGCGAATATCGGCACGGACGGTCACGCTTCCGGTATCGGTGAACTTGATGGCGTTATCGATGAGATTGTTCAGGATCTGCCGCAACCGAAGCGTATCGCCCACGACGACGACCGGCTCACCGAGCTCTACCCGCAGCTCCAGCTGCTTGTGCGCCGCCTTGGCTCTATGGTTTTCCGCCACCGCCCCGATAAACTCACCCAGATCGAACGCACGCATCTCGAGCTCGACCTTGTCGGCATCCAGCTTCGAAAAATCCAGAATCTCGTTCAGCAGGATCAGCAGCGACTGGGCCGCGTCGTTCAGCATCAGCACCGTCTGGTTGGTTTCTCGGTCGAAGTTCCCGATCTTCAGCAGCTCGGCAAACCCGATGATGCCGTTCAGTGGTGTGCGCACTTCGTGGCTCATCACCGCCACAAACTCGGATTTGGCGCGACTGGCCTCCTGGGCGGCACCGAGCGCGGACTCCAGCTCGCGGGTACGCTCCTGTACGCGCTGTTCGAGCTCCCGGTTGATGCTCTCCAGCTGCTTGCCCCGCCCCTCAACCTCGGCGATCATGTGGTTGAAGCTCTTGGCCAGCTCGTTGAACTCCTGCGTCGTGGTCAGGGGGGCCCGCCGGGTATAATCATTGTCACCGGTAATACGCTGAATCGTCGCTATAAACCGCGCCATCGGCACGTTGAACATGCGCTGGATCCAGACCACCATGACCAGGCCGAGACCAAAGGCGGCCAGGGCCGTCATCATCACCCGTTGATAAAACTGGTCGATATTCCGGTTCAGCGTCGCCAGATTGTCATGCAGATACACCAATCCCACCACCTCGCCTTCACTCAGCATCGGGATATAGACCCGCAATCCTCCCGGCCCCCGTCGGATCAGGGTATCGCCCTGTTCCAGAACCGAGCCGATCATCCGCTCGGACGGTCGCCCATAGGAGGAGGATCGGACAACGTCGCTGAATACGGTGCCCCGCCCATCAAAAATCATGGCAGCGACCAGATCCGGCTTGACCTTCAAACCATTCAGCGTTTGCTGCGCCGAGATGGCATCCGAGAACAGCAGCGCCGCCAAGGTATTATCGGAAACGACGTCGGCCAGCGACAGCAGTTCCTGACGAGCCTGCTGCTCCGCCATGTCACGCTGATTGGTCACCGCCGTCCAGGAAAGGGGGAGAATCACCAACACCACCAGCGCCAGCATGGCCAGCACCAGTTTGGTGCGCAGCGCCACCTGTCTCTGCTTCATTTTCTGACCTCCAGTGCCAGCTTCAGGATCTGGGCACTGACATCCAGCCCTGCATTTTTCACCTCACGCTGGTTGATTTTGAACCGCAGTTTATCGCCGCTTTCTATCAACTCAATCATGCCTCCCTGACTGACATACCCCGGAATATCGGAAATCGTCAGCACCGGCTGGCGCTCCAGCTGGTAATGCAAACGGGTCATCAGGCTTCGTTCCTTCGTGCCCAGATACACCAAATCACAGCCCGAAACCCGCGACACCGAGTCGGTTCGCCGCACCACGACCGAACGCTCCCCCACCCGTTTGCCCTGCACCTGGGCAAAAAAACGATCATTACCGTCGCCGAAATAACACATGGTGAGATCAGCCCGGGCCGGAACGTCGGGCCAGTGCACATACTTGGCAAAGTTGTAGGTCAGCGCCACTTTCAGCACGGCGATATCATACGACTCACCGAGCAGCGGCGTGGACAGTAGCAATGCCGGCAGCAGCAACAGTTTTCGCCAATCCGGATAGCTCATAGACGCCTCGTGTGAAGATCAGAACTGCAGGGACAGCTTGCCCAGCACTGAGGGCCCTACCCGGTAAGGGATATGAAACTGTTCGGCTTCGTACTCGACGTGATCGCCATAGAAAAGGTCCAGACCCAGCAACGACAGGGTAAGATCCGGCATGGGTTTCCAGTGCGCCCCGATGTCGACCCCGTAAAAACCGTCGAGGGGCTTCTGCAATTCTGCCCTCGACGGCGCGATGACGTTGGTATCGGAGACATGACGCCAGGTGGCGTTCAATGACAGATCCGGCCTGACGGCCCACTCGCCATTGAGGGAGACAATATGCTGCGGGGCCAGCGTATTCTGCGCTTGTATGCCGTCGAAGCGACCATCGGAATAGCTGTAGTTCAGGCGCAACCTGACATCATCGGTAGCCCGCCACTGCGCCGACAATTCGGCCCCGTAGCTGTAGCCCTGCTGTGCGTTGTTGACCATGATGATCGTCGGGGACCCCGGCTCGGGATCTTCGGCGCCGCGCAACTCGGAATAATCGTTGTAATAGAGCGCGGTATCAAATGAAAGGCTGCCGTTTGGCGAATAGCGATGACCCAACTCGTAGGCCCAGAGCGATTCCGAGCCATAGCCTTCGTTACCCACCACCCACACTTCAACAGGAAAAGGAACAAATGCATCGGGAGGCCTGGTGCTGGCATGAATAGTGCGGGTGAGTTCTACCCGGGAGGGCGTGCGTACCGCATAGGCGATGGAGCTCCACAGCCGGTGTTGCTCGTTCGCCCGCCACATGATGCGGGCGTTGGGCTGCCACTCGGTGCCACTGAAGGTACCGTTTTCTACCCGGGCCGCCAGCGTGAGCCAGAGGCTGTGCGGCACCAGGGTCACTTCGTCACGGATAAAGGCACTCCACAGATCCGTGCCTATGCTGTCATCCCCCCCGAAGATAACGGCAGAATGATCCAGCTCGTCTTCAATATGCCGGTAGCCCAGTCCCCAGGCGATACTATGGGCATTGCCCATCTCAAACAGGTGCTGAAAGTCGAGATCGGCGGTATCGGTACGGAAGCCAAACAACGCCTCTTCCCGCACCGCACGGTCGTAATAGGCCTGCAGGCTGAACTCCGAAGTGGCCGACAATGCCCGGGTATATCGGCCCAGCAGGTTCAGTCCTTCGGCATCGAAGCTGTCGGCAAAATACCGTTCATAGTAGGGCGGAGAATTGTCTGGGCTGCGGTACACCTGATGCATGCGATAACGATAGACATCACCACTCAATGTCAGTGTCGAGGCCGCATCCAGCTGACTGTCGAGCCGCCCTCCCGTCTGCAGCTGACGCCAGTCGTTTCGGGTACTCACCCCGTTCGCCAGCATGGCCTGCCCTTGAGCCGGATCCATGTCCTCCGGATACTGGCTCAGGGAGTCGCGAGAAAACCCCTTGAGGTAGCCGCGGGCACTGGTGCCATCGTTGAGCTGCCCACCGTAACGCAGGCTGAGACTGCCCTTCTCGTAACTGCCCGCGGTGGCTTGTGCGTAGCCCCCCTGGGTATTGGAGCTGTGCTTGGTCACGATATTGATGACGCCGTTGACCGCATTCGCCCCCCACAAGGCGGCACCGGGGCCACGGATGATCTCGATGCGCTCGATATCGGCCATCAGGTAATCCTGAACCTCCCAGTACACTCCGGAAAACTCCGGTGAATACAGGGTTCGGCCATCCATCATCACCAGCAGCTTGTTGTTGTAGCGGCCATTGAAGCCACGACTGCTGATTGCCCATTTCTGTGAATCGATCTGGGCCACATGCAAGCCGGGCACGTCACGCAGCGCCTGCGGAATAGAGGCGGCGCCGGAGCGGAGAATATCGTCTGCGGTCACCACATAGATGGCGGCGGGTGCATCCGAGACAGGCTGGCGCTGTTTGGAAACAGAGGTGACCTCGACATTCAGCAGCTCCTGCAGACTCAGATCGAATGAATCCTGGGCAAACGCCGGCGCCCAAAAAACCAGTGATACCGCCATGCACAAACGATTGAAATCACTCATTGTTGTACTTTTCCTTGTACCTGCAGAACACCGCTACCAGCGAAGCCAGATCATCCTAAACGGCCTGTGTATCGATACTATAGTGAGGAGCCTAGGCATAGCAAGGCCGCATTGAATCCAATGCTTCGGACCAACCCCGCTATAGTTAGCCCGAGGCTCAACGGGAGAACACCATGCGCACGCTATTGCTGTTACTGACTCTGATGGCCGCCCCGCTGGCCGCCGACGAATACCGCATCCAGACTCTGGCCGACGGACTGCATCACCCCTGGGGCCTGGTGGAACTGCCCAATGGCGAACTACTGGTTGGCGAGCGGCGGGGCCAGTTGCTGCGCCTGAATGCCGACGGCAGCCGCACCAGAATCGAAGGTCTGCCGGAGATCGCCAGCGGTGGCCAGGCCGGCCTGCTCGATCTGGCACTGCACCCGGACTTTACCGACAATCTCTGGCTGTATTTCAGCTACAGTCAATCCGGCCTCGGGGGCACCGGCACCACCGTGGCCCGGGCGAAACTGACCGGCAACCGATTGATCGAGCAACAGGTGATCTTCGAGCAGCATCCCAAAACCTCGGGCAGCGCCCACTTCGGTTCCCGCCTGGCCTTCGATCCCGAAGGCTATCTGTTCATTACCACCGGCGAGCGTTATCACTCCCGGGACATGGCCCAGCAGCTCGACAATCATCTGGGCAAAATCATCCGGTTGCATGATGATGGCCGGGTACCCGAAGACAATCCTTTCATGGGCAAGCCCTATGCCCTGCCCGGCATCTGGAGCTATGGTCATCGCAACGTGCAGGGGGCCGCCATTCATCCCCACAGCGGTCAGCTCTGGACCCATGAGCATGGCCCGCGCGGGGGCGATGAGGTGAACATCATCAAAGCGGGAGCCAACTACGGCTGGCCGGTGGTCACCTTCGGCCAGGAATACGGCGGTGGCGTCATCGGCCAGGGCTCGACCGCCCCCGGCATGGAAGACCCGCTCTGGGTCTGGGTGCCGTCCATCGCGCCCTCCGGCATGCTGTTTTATACCGGTAGCGAATTTCCCCAGTGGCAGGACTCACTCTTTATCGGGGCGCTCAAGGGTCGCAAGCTGGTTCGCCTCACGCTGGACGGCGAAAAGGTCACCCAGGAGCAGCACCTGCTCACCGAGCTGGACAGCCGCATCCGCACCCTGGTGCAGGCCCGCGAGGGCGGCATCTATGTGCTCACCGACGACAGCAACGGCAAACTGCTCAAGCTGCTGGCGCCGCGTTAGCGAAAAAACCGTCACCCGTTGAAGGCTCCACCTCGGGGCTGATTTTGGTGTGGAAATGCGTTAACCTTTCACAACTGTGTTTAATTTAAAACATTTTTGTGAACAAAAAGGAGTGCATAATGAGTCAGAAAATATGGAACGTGTATCTGTCCGGCGAAATCCACAGCGACTGGCGTGAACGTATTATCGACGGCGCCAGGGCCGCAGGCCTGGCGGTGCAGTTCAGCTCGGCGGTTACCGATCACGATGCCAGCGACATGGTGGGTGTGAACATTCTGGGCAGCGAGGAAGACAACTTCTGGCGCGACCGCAAGGCCTCCGGCATCAACAGCATCCGCACCTCCACCCACATCAAGGCCGCCGATCTGGTGGTGGTGCGTTTCGGCCCCAAATACAAGCAGTGGAATGCCGCCTTCGATGCCGGTTTTGCCGTGGCCTCGGGCAAGCCCATCATTACCCTGCACGATGCCGAGCACGATCACGCGTTGAAGGAAGTGGACGAAGCCGCCAAGGCCACCTGCCGCCAGCCGGAGCAGGTCGTGGAAATACTGGCGTACCTGCTGTCCTGATGCGTAATCCCCCGCCTGGCGGGGGACTTCCTGATTGCTGTGCCGGGTTCTGTCGGCAGCAGCAATTAACCACCGCCTGATCCCGCCGCTTCTGTTTTACACTTGTCCCTGAGTCAAACAGAGGTATTCCCCATGCACCACCGGATCATCGCCTTCTTACCGAGTCTGTTGCTGAGCCTGTCGTTCACCGCCATGGCCGCCAAGCCGGTATGGATTGATGTCGGCAGCCCCGAGGAATACGCCCGGGAACACCTGACCGATGCCGTTCATATTCCCCATACCCGTATCGCTCAAGGCGTGACCGCCCGCTACCCGGACAAAAACACCCCCTTGAACCTGTATGACAGAGGCGGCAACCGTGCGCGGCAGGCCAGTGAAGCCCTGCAGGTGCTGGGCTACCGAAAGGTGATGGATAAAGGCGGACTGGCGTCGCTCAAGGCCGGCGGCCTGGCCACCCGGCAGGCCGACGTGCAGCCCGTTCTTACCCAGACCAGTACTGAATCCGGCACCCAAGCCGGCATCCCGGCGCAGTAATCGGCCCGTAAAAACGGTGACGCACCAACGGCATTAGTCCTTATCGATGTCGTGCTCGCGCAGGCCCACCTTGAGTACCCGATCGCCGTCCACATCGGCCACCGTCCACACCATGTCGTAACGCACGAAATGGTCCCCCACCACCGGATGACCGTTGCTGTGCGCCAGCATGAAGTCACCCAGATTAAGCTCCGCTTCGCTGGCATCCACGTCCACGCCATACATCAGCGCCACGTCGCCCATCCGCGCATCCGCATCCAGAATGAAGTCACCGAAGAAGGCCCGCGCCTTGCTGCGCGCCGCATCCAGATCGCCACCAAACATGTTGTTCAGGGTCTTGAGGTGATTGCTGCGGCCGATGACACACAGCACATCATTCAGTGCCAGCCGGGTACTGCCCGAGGCCGGCAGCAGGTTATCGCCCCGAAATACCGCCGCCACCCGGCAATGAGGCGGAAAGGTGAGCTGACGCACTACTATACCGTCTATCGACTCGCTGTTGACGGTATAGAGAAACATCTCGAAGTCGTCTTCCTGGAAGATGCCCAGCATGGAGCGGCGCCGGGGCGCCGGCTCGGGCGGCACTTCCACGTCCAGCAACCGGGCCACCTGCGGCAAGGTGGAGCCCTGTACCAGCAGTGAAATCAGCACCACGAAAAAGGCCACGTTAAACAGCATGGAGCCTTCGGGTATGCCGGCCATCAGCGGGAAAATGGCCAGCACGATGGGCACGGCGCCGCGCAGCCCCACCCAGGAGATGAAGCCCAGTTCCCGCGCGTTGAAGCGAAAGAACGGCACCAGTGCCACCAGCACCGCCAATGGCCGGGCGATAAAGATCAGCGCCAGCGCGATCAGGCTGGCGGGCAGCGCCATCGACCACATGTCGGCGGGGGATATCAGCAGGCCCAGCACCAGAAAGAGCCCGATCTGGCTGAGCCAGGCCAGTCCGTCGAATACCGGCAAGATCGACTCCATATGGCGCAGGCGGGCATTGCCCACCACCAGACCGGCCAGATACACCGCCAGAAAGCCGCTGCCCGCCAGTAACGCCGTGAGCGCAAACAGCACCAGTCCGAAGCCGGTGACCAGAATGGGATACAAACCCGAGGCCAACCCGATGCGTTTTATCAGTTGCACCAGCAGAATGCCCCCCAACACCCCGGCAATGGCCCCGACGCCGAACTGGGTCAGCAAAAACAGCAGGGTGTCGCCGGCCCCGTTCATTTCGCCGGTGATCAGGCCGATCAGGGTAAGGGTCAGAAAAATGGCCATGGGATCGTTGGTGCCGGACTCGATTTCGAGCGAGGCCCCTACCCGCTGGTTAAGGTGCATGCCCTTGCCGCCGAGCAGCGAAAACACCGCCGCCGCATCGGTAGAGCCGACAATAGCCCCCAGCAGCAGACCGTGCATCCAGCTCAGATCCAGAATATAAACGGCCAGCAGCCCGGTAATGCCGCTGGTGATCACCACCCCCAGGGTGGCCAGACTGAGGGCTGGCTTGAGCCCTACCCGAAAGGTTTCCATGCGCGTGCGCATGCCGCCGTCCAGCAAGATGATGGCGAGCGCAAGGTTACCGATGGTGTAGGCCAGTGAATAGCTTTCGAACTCGATGCCGCCCGGCCCGCTTTCGCCGGCGAGCATGCCAATCAACAGAAAGATCAGCAGAATGGGGATGCCGGAGCGTGCCGACAGCAGGGTAGCCAGTACGCTTAAACACAGCAAAATCCCGGTCAGCAGGAAAAGATGTTCAATATTATCCAATTAGTGCATTCCGACAGGGTTTTAGATGTAACTGTTATATCATAGCCGGGGCCATTCGAGAAAAATGAATTTTTAGCTACATTAAAGAAATATATATTCAATAAATACACATAATCTCCACTCTTCACGCGGCGCCCCACAGATGGCTGTACCATTATCGGCAGCAAAACCGCCGTCTGCAGACACAACCGCCCGAGATGATTAAAAGGTCCGCAGCATGAGGCCGCGTTCTTTGCATAACTTATTGCATAATTCTATTCATAACATCGTGCTCTCAGGCACCGAGTTCCATCAGCGGTTCAACCCGGCGCCATTAAGCATCAGGGGCTGATGTTCTGATTCAGGTGAAACAGGTTTTCCGGATCGTACTGCCGTTTGAGCTGCACCAGCCGCTCGTAGTTGGGGCCGTAGGCCGCCTTTACCCGCTCACCCTCTTCCTCGGTCATGAAGTTGATATAGACACCGGCCGAAGCATAAGGGGTGGACGCCTTGAAAAATTTCCGTGCCCAGGCAATACAGGTGTCGTCCTGGGCGATCTCATCCCAGCGTGCATGCACATTGAGCACAAAGCGGGCATCCCGGTGGCCGTAGGCCATGGCGTTGGCGGCGACCCGGTTAGCGGCACCGCCGACCATACAGATAAAAATCTCGCACTGCGGGCCGGGTAGACGGTGGACAAAGTCAATCATGATATCCAGCGCTTCGTCCTTGAGCTCGGTGAAATTATGCGACTTCCAGTAATTTCTCGCACCCGGGGTCAACAGGGGATCAAACGCCTGCTGCCATTCTACATAGGGTTGTACGCCAATGTGTTCGCCATAGGCGGTACCGAAATCACGCAGCGGGGCGATCAGCCGCTCGGCGTCCTCCGTAGCACCCGCATAAAACACCGCCAGCACCGCAACTTCCTTACCGTGCACCTCTTCGGGTAAAAAGGGCAACGGCGGCGCCTTGCGCATCACTACCCAGATGTTGAGCGCTTCGGGGGCCGAATCCATGTAATCCCGATACTGCTGCAGCATCCGCTTGGCCTCGGCAATGGGAAAGACGATCAGACCGGCGGTAATCTCCGGCCCCACCGGATGCAACCGATACTCGAAGCCGGTCACAATGCCGAAGTTGCCCCCCGCCCCCCTGATGGCCCAGAACAGATCGTCGTTTTCCTGTTCACTTGCTCTTAATTGACGGCCATCGGCGGTGACCAGATCCACCGCAAGCAGATTATCCACCGTCATACCGTATTGCCGGGTCAACCAGCCGAAGCCGCCGCCCAGGGTCAGACCGGCGGTACCGGTAGTGGAGTTGATGCCCAGTGGCGTGGCCAGACCATGCTGCTGGGTGGCCTTGTCAATATCACCCAGCCGGCGCCCGGCTGCACGTAGGCAATTTTTTTGACCGCGTCCACCCGCACCTGGGTCATGTTCGACATGTCGATCATGATGCCGCCCTCACAGACCGCGTTACCGGCAATGTTATGGCCGGCGCCACGAACGGAGACTTCCAGCCCCTGCTCACGAGCAAAGTGCAGCGCCCTGGGCACATCTTCGGCCTCAGCACATTGCACGATAATCGCCGGGTGCCGGTCTATGGTGGCATTCCATATCTGGCGCAGCTCGTTATAGCTGGCATCGTCGGGCAGCACAACGCTGCCTGTTACCGCCTCTTTCAGGGCGGTAACGGTATTCTGGGAAAAGGTTGTCATGGCGTGGTCCTCGGAACGGGTCCTTGGATTGCAGACTGAACAATAAAAAACCGGTCAACGGCAACTGCCGCCAACCCGGTACCTGGCGGCATCACGGCCGTCACGATGGAATCTGACTCCATTAAAGTCTAGCACCGCCGCTGCCGCTGCCCGGCCAATTGACGACCGATCTCCCTCCTGCTATGCCTAAAATACTGTGGAGAAAGAGCATTCATCGTCCCGATGGCTGCCGGCAGTATCCCAGTAAGGAGTAAACCATGAAGTACCTGGTTCCTCTTCCTCGTGTTGCGCTGGGCCTGATGCTTGGCGCTAGCTGCAGCATTAGCCTGGCCGCCACCCCGGAAGAAAAAATTGCCAGCGCCATGAGCGCCGCCCCGCCCTCCATCAGTGCCACCGCCACCATCCTCGACTGGCCAGCCGAGATGGCCGACGAAATGGCGGAGCTGCGCCAGGGCGACAACGGCTGGAGCTGCCTGCCGGATATGCCGGCCACCCCCGGCAACGATCCCATGTGTCTGGACGCGGTCTGGATGGATTGGGCCCACGCCTGGATGAACAAGCTGCCGCATACCAACAAGGGCATGGGCTTCGGTTACATGCTGCAGGGCGGTACTCCCGAGAGCAATACCGACCCTTACGCCACCGAGCCCGCCGCCGGCAACGAGTGGATTAGCGAACCGTTGCCACACCTGATGATACTGGTGCCCGATGCCGCCATGCTCGAAGGGCTGCCCACCGATCACACCAATGGTGGCCCCTGGGTGATGTGGAAAGATACGCCCTATGTGCATATCATGGCACCCATGCCGGCTTATCAGCCCTAGGCGTACGCCCGGTAACAACAGCCCCACCGCCGGCAACCGTGGGGCTTTTTTCAAGCCACCCGATTTCGGTCAACCATTTCGGATCACCATTTCGGACAACCATGAGGCCACCATGATCATCACCTTGTCTATCCAGCTCGTCGCGGGTATGTATGCAGAAGAAGCATGGGCCTGCGAACTGGAAATAGAAGACACCATGTCGTTGCATGACCTGCATGATGCCATTCAGCAGGCGGTCGGTTTCGACAACGATCACATGTATTCGTTTTTTATCTCCCGCAAGGAAACCGGCTCGGAGCGCATCCATTTTGACGGCGAAGAATACTCGCTGGATGCCGACATCGCGTCCTTGTTCCCCCTGCCCAAAGGCAAGAAACTGTTCTACTGGTTTGATTTTGGTGACGACTGGATCTTCCAGGTGTCCAAATCCCGCAAGAAACCCGGAGCAGCCCAGCCGGGCCGCCAGTATCCCTGGGTGGCCTCCGAAACCGGCAGCAAGCCGGAGCAGTACAAGGGCTACGATCCGGAGGCCGAAGACGAGTGGTAACCCGGGCGCTGTCGAACGGCAGCCGCTATTCCGGCACCCTATGCAGCAAATGCATCAAATGCATCAAATGCATCAAACACGCCACCTTACAACTGATCGGCCATGGCGCCATCATCTCGACAAACAGCATGAGGTATTGAAATGAAGAAAATTTTATCGCTTGGTCTGTTAACGCTTTTCATTTCATACACGGCAAGTGCAGAGGAAAGCCTGATCAGATTGCAAAGCCCATACACGGCTCAAGCAACCGCCGACCGCTTTGAAACCATTGCCAAAGAGAAGGGTTTGAACGTGTTTGCGAGAATCAATCATCAGCAGAATGCGGCCGGTGTAGACATGGAGCTGCGCCCGACCGAGGTGATTATTTTTGGCAACCCGAAAGTGGGCACACCCTTAATGCAATGTGCCCAGGAGGTCGGCATTGATCTGCCGCAGAAGGTGTTAATCATGGAAGATGAAAATAAACAGGTCTGGCTGTCGTACAACAACCCGGAATATTTGAAAAACCGGCACAACATCGAAGGTTGCGATGCGGTGCTAACCAAGATAGCCGGCGTATTGAACACCTTGTCTGCGGCGGCCGTTGCAGGGCAGTAATCGCCTGGCGAATGGTTCAACAGAGCGTCAACCGTCCGACATCTCCGGGCTGGTTGATTTTTTATGTATAGGATGGCCATTACAGATGAAATGGCCATTTTTTACTCGTCAACGAGGCGTTACATTTACGATGCTCCATGTTTAAAACAATATCACTGACCGTACTGGCACTGTTGGCTTTTGCCGGAAACTCTGTTCTGTGTCGCCTGGCACTGAATGATGATGTCATCGATGCGGCCAGCTTTACGTCTATCAGGCTATTCTCCGGCGTTGTATTCCTGTTGTTTCTGGTCACCATCAGCACCCGAAAAAAAATGAACCTGAACAGCGGAAGCTGGACCTCCGCCTTCTTCCTGTTTTTATACGCCATCGCATTTTCATATGCATACATCAGCCTGGACACCGGAACCGGCGCCTTGATATTGTTTGGCTCGGTTCAGGCAACGATGATCATTTATGGCCTGTTGAAAGGAAACCGACTCATTCTGGTTGAATGGGCGGGGTTGCTGGTCGCCTTGTCGGGGCTCTTTGTGCTGCTGATGCCAGGGGCGTCCGCACCTTCGCTGACCGGCTTCGCACTGATGGCGATTTCGGGCATAGCCTGGGGGTTTTACACCCTGGCTGGCAAGGGTTCCAACACCCCGCTTGTTGACACAACCAACAACTTTCTGAGAACCCTTCCCTTTATCGCCCTGGTGACGCTTGCCACGCTCGATGATGTTCAGATATCCAATAAAGGCATGGTGTTGGCCATCTTGTCCGGGGCGGTCGCCTCCGGATTAGGCTATGCAATCTGGTACTCCGCACTCGCACGGTTAACGGTGACCCAGGCCGCCACCTTTCAATTATCGGTGCCGATCATTGCCGCATTCGGCGGCGTTTTATTTGCACATGAGGCGATCACCTTCAAATTGACCATTTCCTCGATACTGGTACTGGGTGGCGTCCTGGTCGTGACCCTTGGCAAACAACATGCCGAAAAATATACCAAACGGATATAACCACACGCGAACCAGCAACGGTACCCAACTGCTCGATGCTGCTCGGCGCATGACATCCGGCCGCCAAGGATGGCGGCAATACCGACATAACAGGGAGCACTTTTCAGCCATGCCAGATACAGGTCGGCGGAGCAGCCCCTTTGTGCCTGCTCCGCGACGTCGCCTGTTACTGCGCTCCTGGGTTTTTCTTGAAGCTTATCGCTTATCCTGCCCTCTATTAACTTCCATTCTGCAACCCGCCCTGATTATAATGAGAAAGCTTCATATGAGTTTATCCGAGATGGCAGTGATATGGACTCAAGAACGGGCACAAGGAAAGGTCCGTTCGCCTGCAAGAGCCGGCGCTAGCTGCCGATCCGACCATACGCCGTCGAGTGAACAGATACCCCGCACCGGACGCAGAGCATTCGAACATACGCATATTGATCGCCGCACAGCCAAACACAAATATCTGAACGCTATTTTAAATCAGTAAATTAATAAAAAAACAATAGGTACGATGAGTAAATACGCGCATGCTTAGTATTAAAAATAATGTTGGAAGTGCATATTGAAGACTCTGGATAAATGGGCAGAGCGTATATACGCGGAAACTGATGTGGGCCGCAGCATCGCGACGTCCGCTGCCGGTGTTGTGGGTCTGTCAGCTTATCTTGTGTCATCAGATTGGGTTATTGCTGTGTTTTCGGCAGTCATTGCATTTCCGCTAGTTCGATTGGTCGCTACCGGAGTCCATGCGCGAACGGTAAGGCGAGCGCAGGGCCGAATGGAGTTGGAAGAAGCAGAGCGTATCTATGGCCGCTTGAGCGAGGACGAGAAAACCGTAGTACAGGCATTTGTTCAAGCAGGCGGCTCGGTTCTTACTTGGGGGCAAGTAAATCAGCTTGACCTACCGGGAGCCGGTATAGAGTCCCTCGTCCAGCGAGAGGTGGTTTGGACCTCGGTGACAGCAGACGGCATGCGAGAAACATTTGCCCTAGATTCAGCTGTATTTGACGTTGGGCAAAAGCGAGTAGCGGATGAGAGTAACCTCTAACGATCACAGCCACGGCTACTACATTACGGCTTCGCCTCCATTCCGCAGCCACGCGTGCGTTGCGTTAAATCATAAAAGGAAAGGAAAATAAACATGGATAACAAACAGGAATTTATAGCCCATCTTCAAGCCTCATTCAGAGAATATTTCACCAAGGAGAAACAAACGCCGACAGAGCGTGCCCAGGCGAAAAGTTATATCAATGGCCTGATGGTGGCCGGCAGGATGTTTGGCGTCAGCTTCGAGGAACTACAGCAGATCATGACTCAGGAGCAAAGCCGGAGTGTCACCAACACAATAAAAAACGACTGGGGTAATATAGACCCGCTGGAGATCCCGACTATTTTTCGAAATGCAGCACAACCCCCGCAATAAGCCTAAGCCAGTGAGACAGTGAGACGGTTCCTTATATAAAAACCAGCGCAGCATCCGGGTCTCGCCCCGCTCACCCTTAGCCATCCCCTTATATGAGCTAGAGCTGGCACGGCCCGGCGGGTAAACTACTCGCCTTTGAACCAAACTCGGCAACGTCACCAATCATGATCACCAGCGCTTCCATTTCAGAATACCTGCAAGACATCTTCGGCCAGGATATGCATGCCAAGCGCGTGCTTTCATTGGCCAATGCCACCTTGGGGGTAATTGAATCCAGCTCGCTGGCCATTCATGCCATTGGTAACGGCCTGGCTCAGGCCAATGGTCTTGAGCGTAAATACGCCATCAAGCAAGTCGACCGTTTGCTGAGCAACATCAAGCTCAACATCTGGTCACTGTTCGACGACTGGGTACCCTACGTGGTGGCCGAACGCAAGGAAATCGTGGTCTCCATGGACTGGACCGAGTTCGATGCCGACGACCATAGCAGCATCGTGCTGAGCATGCAGACCAGTCATGGACGCAACACGCCGCTGCTGTGGAAGACGCACCAAAAATCCTTGCTGAAAGGCAAGCGCAATGACCATGAAGACGAGCTGTTGTGGAAACTGAAAAACAGTCTGCCGACCGATGTACGCGTGACCGTGGTGGCCGACCGGGGTTTTGGCAACACCGGTCTGTTTGCCCTGCTGGAAGACGAGTTGGGATTCGACTATCTCATTCGTTTTAAAGACAATATTCTGCTCTGCCCGGTGGGTAAAGACCTCAAACCGGCGAAGACATGGCTGACGCCCAGTGGTCGTACCCACACCTTGAAAGACGTGGAGCTGACCAACCAGAGACAGCCCGTCGCCCGGGTCTTTTGCTGCAAGAAAGCGGACATGAAAGAGGCTTGGTTTCTGGCCAGCAACCGGCGTAACCTGAGTGCCGCCGACGCCCTTAAGTTGTACGGCAAGCGTTGGGGGATCGAGAGCAGCTTTCGGGACATCAAGGACTACAAGTTCGGCATGGGTATGGCTGACACCCATGTCAGTTCAACCAAGCGTCGCGACCGTCTGTTCCTGTTCAGCGCCCTGGCCATCGTGCTGCTGACTTTGCTCGGCAAGGCCGGTGACGCCGCCGGACTGGAGAAGACGATAAAAGCCAATACCAGTAAAACCCGTACCTACTCCTTCTTCCGACAAGGGGGCATCTATTATCAGATGCTGCCGAAGATGAAAGAGGAAAACGCCATCAAACTGTTGGAAAAATTTTCCTACTATCTGTCACAGCACAAATTATACAAGCGCATCTTCGGCATTATCTGAGCAATAAAAATGAGGGGATCTCTGAGCCGCTCACCAACACATCTCGCCAGACCCGGCCTCCCTTGCCTTCGGCTGATCCCTGACGTTCAATAAAAACAGTACGGGAGGCACCATCATGCACAACAGGGTATCCGGCCACGTTCGTGAACAGTCACGCGGTGAAGAGCTCGCCAACAGCATCAGCCACGGGGTGGCGCTGGTCGCCATGCTGGTCGGCACGCCGTTACTCATCATGCATGCGGTTCGGAGCGGGTCGGCCGGGTTCGTGGTCGGCACCGGTGTCTTTGCCGCCACCGCCATCCTGCTTTACCTCTCCTCCACCCTGTATCATGCCCTGGCACCCGGCCAGACCAAGCAACGCTTTCGGACCATAGAGCATTCCGCTATCTTCCTGCTCATCGCGGGCACCTACACGCCGTTCGCGCTGGGTGCGTTGCAGGGCGCCTGGAGCTGGACCCTGTTCGGCCTGATCTGGAGTCTTGCGGCGGTGGGCGTCACGCTGAAAGTATTCAACAGCCTGTCTCACCCCTTTCTTTCCACCGGCCTCTATCTGTTGATGGGCTGGCTTGTTGTGATTGCGGTGGATCCCCTGCTGGAACACGTACCCACGGCGGGCCTGCTGTGGTTGCTGGCCGGTGGCTTGTCTTACACCCTCGGTGTGGTGTTCTTTGTCACCGACTCCAGATTGCGGTACGGACACCTGCTCTGGCATGTGTTTGTGATGGGCGGCACCGGCTGCCACTATTTCGCCATTCTCTGGTACGCCGCCTGACCCTTCCATTGACCGGATTCTGGCGTTGCCGCCCTCGCTTGCGGTCCCTAGCCTCAGTAATCAAATCCCGGCTGGGCTTTTACCCCGGCATCGAAGGCGTGTTTCACCGACTGCACTTCGCTCACGGTATCGGCCAGCTCGATGATGGAACGGTGGCAGCCACGGCCGGTGATGATCACATGCTGGTGTGGCGGGCGGTTTTTCAACGCGGTCAGCACCCGGTCCAGATCCAGGTAGTGGTAGGCCACCATATAAGTGAGTTCGTCCAGCAGCACCAGATCGATGCTCGGGTCGGCCAGCATTTTCTCCGCCGGCAGCCAGGTCTGCTCGCAGGCGGCCATGTCCTGCTCGCGGTTCTGGGTTTCCCAGGTAAAGCCGGTGTTCATCACCACGAAGGGCACGCCCACCTGCTGCAGCAGGTTGCGTTCGCCACATTCCCAGCCCCCCTTGATGAACTGCACCACCGCCGCGCGTTTGCCGTGGCCCACGGCCCGTGCCACGGTGCCGAAGCCGGCGGTGCTCTTGCCCTTGCCGTTACCGGTGATCACCATCAGCACGCCACGCTCGTCACTGGCCGCGGCCACCTTGGCGTCGACCGCCTCTTTCAGCTTCTGCTGTCGCTGCTGGTGACGCTCGGCCTTTACCTGATCACGGTGGTTGTCGTTTGTGTCGCTCATGGGAGCTCCTTGTTGCATGCAGTGTTGCCAAAAACGGAATGATGAGTGTATCGGCCCATGCTGGTCATGGGCCGGGTACTAACGAGTCTGGTGCGGCACCATAGCACAGCAGGCAAAGGTTGTAAGCGGCTAGCCACGCCGCTGCAGGGCGGCGCCCAGGGTGCGAAAGTAACGGCCGAAGGCGGCGTTGATCCGCTCGCGTTGCTCGCCCCGAGGATAAAGCCCCAGCT
Source organism: Oceanisphaera psychrotolerans (assembly GCF_001870485.1). Classification (GTDB taxonomy): domain Bacteria; phylum Pseudomonadota; class Gammaproteobacteria; order Enterobacterales; family Aeromonadaceae; genus Oceanimonas; species Oceanimonas psychrotolerans. Next base: position 23,229 of record NZ_MDKE01000009.1, read on the forward strand.
CGGCCTCTTTGGTGGCCCTGGTGCCCTTGACCAGAAAGCCGTTCTTGATGGCGGCGTCCTGCACAAAGGCCTCGAAGGCCCGGGCGCAAAGTTCTTCCGGCTGGCTGTAATAAAAGGTGTTCAGGCGCCGGTCGGTCGCCGCCGAGGCCTTGAACAGAGGGCTGGGCTCACCACCGTCGGCATCCAGCAAGATGGTGTGAAAGCAGTCGAACAGCAGATCGTTGAGCGGGTGGTCCAGAGTGGCCGCGTCATTCAGCCAGGCCCGGGAGGCAAAGGCGCCGCGAGCGGCCCCGGCTATCGCCTTGTCGGCCATGTAGTGATCGAAGGCGTGAAACCACTCGTGGGCGATGCTGCCGGGGCCGGCATTCTTGGCCAGCGAAAAGCAGCGAGTGGCGGGATTGTAATGGGCAGACACCCCGGGCCGGCCGCCGATGCCGTATTGTAACGAGAGAGTGCCCCGCAGGGAGACGAGCGGCTCGGGTCCCTGCAGGATCAGCATCAAATCGCACAGGGCGTCGAAAAACAGGCCCGCCGCCCGCTCCCGCTCGGGCCGGGTGACCCAGCGTCCTATCTCGATGCTGCGAAAATCGAAGCGCCGACGAACATGAACAAAGTCTATCTGCTCGCCGGCGGCGTGATCGGGCCCGTTACGATAGAAGCGGGCATGAAACTCGCCGTCATTCGCTTCCTTCCCCGCCTCTTTCGCCATGGTCACTCCCCGCCTGATCCCGTTCCGGCCCCTAGCTTACCCGAGGGGGCCGGCATGGTGAAACCGTTCGGCAGTCGCCTGACAAGCAGGTACTACGGCCACAATGAAGCAGGAATTCCGTCTGCACAATGCGCGATGAAAAAGAATAAAACGCTACCATATTGCAATTTTATGACCCGAACGCATCCCCCACAGCAATACAACCGACCAAACTGACATCCTACTGTCACAAAACTGCCCCACTGTAATAAAAGTGTCATCTAGGCTCGGCATAGTGGCGCCAACTTTGAGATGAGGATGCATGATGAGCCTTCAATCCACCGCCCTTCCCGGTTCGGCCAATGAAAGTAACGTCCAGTCCAACTGGCTGTCCTGGCTGCTGGTATCATTCCTGATTTATGTGCTGCTGGCCGCAGTGGGCGCCATCGGCTCCGGCTTCAAGGCCGCCGCCGGCAGCGATGCCAAGGAGCTGTTTGCCTTTGCCTCCAACCCGGGTATCGCGCTGATCGTCGGGGTGGTCGCCACCGCGCTGATCCAGAGTTCCAGCACCGTGACTTCCATCATCGTCGGCATGGTCGCCGGTGGCCTGCCCATCGCCATCGCCATTCCCATGATCATGGGCGCCAACATCGGCACCTCGCTCACCAGCACCCTGGTCAGCCTGGGCCATATCCGCAATGGCAAGGAGTTCAAGCGGGCCTTTTCCGCCGCCACCGTGCATGACAGCTTCAACATCCTGGCCGTGGCCATACTGCTGCCGCTGGAGCTGTTGTTCCGTCCCCTGGCCACCGCCTCCGAGTATCTTGCCGGCCTGCTGGTCAGCGACGCCAGCGTCAGCATGAGCGGCATGAACTTCATGAAAGTGCTGCTGTCGCCTGCCGCCGACATCCTGAAGGCCAGCGTGGCCTGGCTGCCCGGTGTCTGGTCCGGTGTGGCGCTGATCCTGATTGGCATCGGCCTCATCCTGATGGTGGTCACCCAGATCGGCAAGGTGTTGCGCACCCTGATGGTCGGTCGCGCCATGAACATACTGCATACCGCCGTGGGTCGCGGCCCCGCCTCGGGCATGGCCTCCGGCACCCTGATCACCGTGCTGGTACAGTCATCCTCCACCACCACCTCGCTGATCGTGCCCCTGGCCGGCACCGGCGTGTTCAGCCTGAAGCAGGTTTACCCCTTCATTCTGGGCAGCAACATCGGCACCACCATCACCGCACTGCTGGCGGCCACCGCCATCAGCGGCGCCTCGGCCACGGTGGCCCTGCAAATCGCCCTGGTGCACCTGCTGTTCAACCTGCTGGCCATCGCCGTCATCTATGTGCTGCCGTTCCTGCGTCAGATTCCGGTGGTCATGGCCGAGACCCTGGCCATCCAGGCCCAGCGCAACAAGGGCTATGTGGTGGCCTATATCGGTGGAGTCTTCTTTGCCCTGCCGCTGATCGTGGTAGGCATCAGCCGCCTGTTCTAAGACCTTAGTCCCGCCGGTGGCCCTTGCCTGATTGCAAGGGCCACCGCTTCAGTCATATCACCCGGATACACTCCCCTCCTTCAATGCCGCCGGCAATCGCGGCTTGAGATTGGCCACCCCGGCCCCCAGCATGATCAGCACCAGTGCCACAACCGTGGCCAGCCGCCATTCATTGATGCCCGCCAGCACCAGCACCACAGACGACAACAAGGGCGTGGCGAAGCTGAGAGAGGCCAGCAGTGCCCGGTTGCCCTGTTTCAGGCCCCGATCCCACAGGTAGAAGGCGCCACCCACCGGCCCCAGCCCCAGCAGCAGGGCCCCCAGCCCTTCCGGAATCGAAAACGACCAGTGCCCCTGCTCTGTGGTCAGATGCACCAGCAACGACAGCAGAGCCACCACCAGTGACACCCAGCCGATGTCCTCCGCCTGGCCTTGAGACCGGGACAGATACCAGGAATACCCGGCCCAGATCAGCGCACAACACAGCGACAGCCCGTAGCCAACCAGCACATCTCCGGCCAGCCCGGCATCACCCGAAGGGGCCATCAGTACCGCTACCCCGCCGAAGCCGAGCAGGCCGCCCAGTGCGGCAAGATGACGCCGCCCGCGACCGGCCACCAGCAAGCTGAGCAGCAGCGGCCACAGATAGACTATCAGGCTCACCTCCAGCGCCGGCGCCCACTGCAGGGCGGTAAAGTAGCACCAGTGAAAGCCGAACAGACCGACGATGCCCACCAGCCACTGGCCCGGGCTCAACGCAGGCGGGCTCAACAGTGGTCGGCGATGAACGAGTCGTCCCGCAAACATCAGCAGTGCCGAGACACTGAAACAGATAAAAAGCAGCTGAAAAGCCGGTATGGTGGTGGTCAGTGCACCCAGCAGTGCCAGCAGGCTCCACAGGCTGATTGCCATTATTCCTTGCAGTGTGGCCATGATTCTTTCCTCTACAGACATGTATGGCTGCAGAGTATAAGGGGAGATAGCCCAGCCGACTGTGCCCAGAAGCCGGCAGACTTGTCCGGGCAGATGCTTTTAGCGCAGCCGCCGGGGTGGCAGCCCGAAGTGGGCACGAAAGCGGCGGCTGAAGGCCGAGGCATTCTGAAACCCGACCCGTTCGGCGATGATAGTGATGGGAATATCGGTAAAGGCCAGCAGTGACCGGGCCTTTTCCATACGCAGCTGTTGCAGATACTGGCCCGTGCTCATGCCCAGCTGCTGTTTGAACAGGGCCTTGTACTGGCTGACGCTCAGGAAGCTGACCGCCGCCAGCTCGCTCAGGCTGGGAGTACGAGACAGATCCTGCTTGAGGTGCTGTACCGCCCGCTGCAAACGCGGATCCAGCCGGGGTTGCCAGTCCTGCGCCTCCAGCAGTTGATAGAACAGCCGACCCATGTCCCGGGCCAGCTCCGGATTGCTCTGCTGCTGCAACTGGGTCTCTACAAACTCGCTGTAGCGCTGCAGGCCCGCAGGCAGGGCCACGAAGGGGGTATCAAGCTGTTGCATGGCGGCGGGCAGCGTCGGCAGATCCACCACCAGAAACCGCGCCTGCTGCTCGGCGGCAAAGCTGTGCCGCTCTCCCGCCGGGATCACCACGCACCGGGACGGCCCGACCCGGCCACGCTGACCGGCCAGCTCGATATCAATGCTGCCCTGTAACGGCAGCACCAGCTGGGCATAGGCGTGACGATGGGCGCTCACGGAGAGGGTGTAGGAACGGATGGAAAAACTGAGTTCGGGCACAGTTGCCAAGCGGGTCACTTCTTGGAAAGATGAATATCGGCCCGGTCAGACTAAAGCGAACCATGGGTTTTGCCAACCCTTAACAGCCGTCTTGCTGGCGGGATCTGAAGGCACCCGCTCGAACTGGCGGGGGGAGATGGCCCTCTAATTCACCTCCCACCGGGTACGGTGGGAGGCAACAACATCAGAGGGTAATTCGGGTTCCCAATAGCTGCAGGAAGGCTGCCAGCCAGGCCGGGTGCGCGGGCCAGGCCGGTGCCGTGACCAGATGGCCATCAACATGAGCCTCATCTACCTGAATCTCTTTCCACTCGCCACCGGCCTGCGCCACCTCGGGGCCCGTCGCCGGGTAGGCGGAGCAGCACCTGCCCTTGAGCACGCCGGCGGCGGCCAGCAACTGGGGACCATGGCAGACGGCGGCGATGGGTTTGGCCGCATCGTCGAAATGGCGCACCATCTCCAGCACCCTGGGGTTGAGGCGCAGGTATTCCGGCGAACGCCCGCCCGGTACCAGCAGGGCATCGTATTCCGCTTCGTTTATCTCGTCGAAGCTGGCATTCAGGGTAAAGTTGTGGCCGGGTTTTTCGCTGTAGGTCTGGTCGCCCTCGAAGTCGTGCACAGCAGTGCGCACCTGCTCACCGGCCTTTTTATCGGGGCAAACCGCATGCACCTGGTGGCCAACCATCAAGAGCGCCTGAAACGGCACCATGACCTCGTAGTCTTCCACGTAATCGCCCACCAGCATCAGAATTTTTTTCGCACCCATGTTTCCGTCTCCCTCAGGTAAAAAGCTTCCTAAAGATAGCAGAGGGTGGCGACAACAGGATGACCAAAAAATGACACCCGCATGACCTTGCCGAATCGTGAAGGGTACTGCCATGAACACCATGGCCGCCGGGGCCCGGCGGGCAGACGAGCCGTCGCTGAACCCAGCTCCGCGACGCGGCCTCCCATGATGACCTACTTGCCCAGAGGCAAGGCCGTGGTGTATTTGATCTGCTCCATGGCGAAACTGGAAGTGATGTCGGACAGACCTTCGGTGCTGGTGATCAGCTTCTTGTAGAAGCGGTCGAAGGCCGTGATGTCCGCCACCACCACCCGCAGCATGTAATCCCACTCGCCGGACATGCGATAGAACTCCACCACCTCGTCGAAGGCGGTGACGGTCTCGGCAAACTGCGCCAACCAGCGGCTGTCGTGGCGCTGGGTCTTGAGCTGCACGAACACCGACAGCCCCAGATCCAGTTTGTCCGCATCCAGCAATGCCACCCGGCCGCGAATGTAGCCGGCCTCTTCCAGCTTTTTCACCCGCTTCCAGCACGGGGTCACAGACAGGCTGACCGCCTCGGCCAGATCTTTCAGCGCCATGGTCGCATCCTGCTGCAACAGCATCAGGATCTGCCTGTCGAAAATATCCATTCGCTTAACCCAAGGAAAGTAGAAAATATTTCTAAAAAATAACATCAGTACAGGAAATACAGAAAAAATTTTCCCGTGTATCGGGGATATAATTTTCCCATGACAGAACCGCCCGGTTCTTTCCTGCTACCTTCATCACGGATACCCCGACCATGAACCACTGGACCCGCACCGCCCTCAAGACCCTGTCCAGCGATCAGCTGCGCACCTCTGATACTCACCTTTACCGGCTCGACGTTCCCGGTCTCGACGGCATCGATATCTATCTGAAGGACGAAAGCACCCACCCCACCGGCAGCCTCAAGCACCGACTGGCGCGATCGCTGTTTCTGCACGCCATCTGCAGTGGCAAAATAAGAGAGGGCACCCATGTGGTGGAGGCCTCGTCGGGCAGCACTGCGGTGTCCGAAGCCTATTTCGCCAAGCTGCTGGGCCTGCCCTTTACCGCCGTGATGCCGCGTCACACCACCTGCAAGAAGGTCGAGCAGGTGGTGCGTCTGGGCGGACGCTGTCATTTTGTGGATCACGCCGCCGAGGTCTATTCCGAGGCGGAGCGACTGGCGCGGGAAAACGGCGGTCATTACATGGATCAGTTTACCTTTGCCGAGCGGGCCACCGACTGGCGCGGCAACAACAACATTGCCGAAAGCATCTTCCGCCAACTGGCCGAAGAGCCCCACCCCGTTCCCGACGCCATCGTGATGAGCGCCGGCACCGGGGGCACCTCCGCTACCCTAGGCCGTTATATCCGCTATCTGGGACTTGACACCCGGCTGGTGGTGGTCGATCCGGAAAACTCGGTGTTTTACGACAGCTACCAGAGCGGCGATGCCAGTCTGGTGAGCCAGGCCGGGGGCCGCATCGAGGGCATCGGCCGCCCGCGGGTGGAAGCGTCTTTTCTGCCCGAGGTCATCGACGAGATGATCAAGGTGCCGGACGCCGCCAGCATCGCCACCCTGCACTGGCTGGAGCAGATCCTGGGCCGCAAGGCCGGCGGTTCCACCGGCACCAACCTGTGGGGCGTGCTGCAGCTGGCCAAACGCATGCAGGAAAACGGCGAGCGCGGCTCCCTGGTTACCCTGATGTGCGACGGCGGCGAGCGCTACCTCGATACCTACTACAACCCGGAATGGGTCGCGCAACACATCGGCGATATCAGCCCCTATCGCAATCAGCTGGCGGTGTTTGGCTGAGGCGTGCAGCGCGTCTCGCCCCCAGTACCAGCATGCAGGGGGTGAGTAGCAGGGTCAGCAGGGTGGCGAAGGCCAGGCCGCCGGCGATGGCGCTGGACAACTGGGTCCACCACTGGGTGGAAGGTGCCCCCAGGCCCAGGCTCGGTGCCAGCAGATCCACGTTCACCCCCAGCACCATGGGCATCAGCCCCAGCACGGTGGTAATGGCGGTCAGCAGCACCGGGCGCAGGCGCAGGCAGCCGGTTTCCAGCGCCGCCTCGGTCGGGCTCATGCCCTCGGCGCGCAGCTGATTGAAGGTGTCAATCAGTACGATGTTGTTGTTCACCACGATGCCCGCCAGGGCGATGATGCCCATGCCCACCATGACGATGCCGAACGACTGGCCATTCAGCAGCAACCCCATCAGCACACCGGCGGTGGAAAACACAATGGCCGACAGCACCAGCGCGGTCTGATACAGGCTGTTGAACTGGGTCACCAGGATCAACGTCATCAAAAAAATGGCCACCCCGAAGGCGTTGAGCAGAAACTGCCCCGCCTCGCGTTGATCCGCGTCTTCTCCGGCCACCACCAGACCAACGCCGTCGGGCAAGGTGTTCACTTGCTCGCTCAGGGCATTCAGCCGCTCGTCCAGCCGAAAGCCCTCGGCAATGTCGGCCTTGATGGTGATGGTGCGCCGGCCGTCCACCCGATGCAGGGTGCCGATTTTCGGCGCCGGGGTCAGGGTCACGAAATGGCTCAGCGGCACCTGGCCACGGGCGGTGCTGAGGGTCAGCCGAGACAGCTGATCGAACGAGCGAAAACCGGCCGGCAGCCGCACCCGAATGTCTACCTCGTCGCTGGCATCCTCGGGCCGGTACGTCGCCAGTTTCAGACCATTGGTCACCAGCTGCACCGCGTTACCCACGCTCAGCACATCGGCCCCCAGCCGGGCGGCGGCTTCACGGTTCACACTCAGCCGCCATTCGATGCCGGGCAGGCTGCGGTCGTCCTCGATGTCGATAAAGCCCCCCAGCGCTTCCATCGCCGCACGCAGGGTATCGGTGGCCGCCGCCAGGCGGCGCTCGTCGCTGCCATTGATTTGCAGTTCCACCGGTTTGCCGCGCCCGGCCCCATCTGTTGCTGTCTGAACTCCAGCACCACGCCGGGAATATCCCCGGTCAGCGCCAGCATGGTGTCCTTGATGGCGCTGGCCGGCCGACGCAGATACCAGTCGGTAAACTGAAACTGCAGCACCCCGATCACATCGGTGCCCATCTGGTTGTCGGGCATGGCAAAACTGCGGGCATACAACGCCTTGACCTCGCTCAGACCCTGCAGGCGCCCTTCTACCTCGCGCAAGATGGCGTCTTTTTCATGCACCGACAAATCGCCCCGGGCACGCACCTGCAACTGGGCGCTATCCGGCTCGATGGACGGAAAGAACTCCACCCCGAGATTGAAGCGGGCGTAACCGGCATAGATAAGCCCGATCAGCACCAGGGTGCCGACCAGGGTCAGACCGGGCCGCTGCAGCAACCGGCTCAGCAGGCTCCGGTATTGATTGAGCCCCGGCACCGTAACCGGCACCCGATGGCGGGTTCTGCGCCGGCTGAGGCCGCCCATGGTGGGCAAAAAAATCAACGCCATGGCCAGTGAGGCCAGCAAGCAGATGATGACGGTGGCGGGCAGGTATTTCATGAATTCCCCCACCACCCCGGGCCAGAACAGCAGCGGCACAAACACCGCCAGGGTGGTGGCGGTGGAGGCGATCACCGGCCAGCTCATGCGATGGGCGGCGTTGAGCCAGGCCTGCCGGGGCGACTGCCCCTCATGCAGGTGTCGGTCGGCCAGCTCCGACACCACGATGGCGCCATCCACCAGCATGCCCGCCACCAGGATCAGCGAGAACAGCACGATGATGTTCATGGTAAAACCGATGGCCCAGATGATCAGAATACCGGCAAGAAAGGCACCGGGGATGGTCAGTCCCACCATGATGGCCGAGCGTGCGCCCATGGTGGCGAGGATCAGGATCAATACCAGCACCACGGCGGTGAGCACGTTGTTGAGCAGGTCGGAGAGCATGTCTTCTATCTGGACTGACTGATCCATGATGTAGTTGATTTCCACCCCCGGCGGCAGCAGCGGCTCGGCTTCTGCCAGCAGGGTCTTGACCCGGGCGATGGTGTTGATGATGTTGGCGCCGGCGCGTTTGCTGACTTCCAGCACCAGCCCCGGCTCGCCGTTGATGCGGGCAAAACCGGTCGGATCCTTGAAGGTGCGCCGCAGGGTGGCGACATCGCCGAAGGTAACGACCTGATCGCCGCTTACCTTGATGGGCAGGCCCAGCACGTCGTCCAGATCCTCGATGACCCCGGGCACCTTGATCGCCAGCCGGCCGGCGCCGGTATCCAGGCTGCCGGCGGCCACCAGCCGGTTATTGCGTGACACCAGGTTGAACAACTGGGTGTAATCGATGCCGTAGCCGTCCAGCACCTGGGGGTCGACCAGAATTTCCAGCAGATCTTCCCGATCACCGCCGATGTCCACCTCCAGCACCTCGGGAATGCCTTCAATCTCGTCTTTCAGTCGCCGGGCCGTCATCACCAGCTCGGCCTCCGTCAGGGGGCCGGACAGGGCCACCGACAATACCGGAAACAGCGCCACGTTGATTTCGTTTACCACCGGCTCATCGGCCTCCTGCGGCAGCTTGCTGCGCGCCGAGTCGACCTTTTCCCGCACATCCTGCAGCGCCTGTTTGGGATCGAAGCCGGCATCGAACTCCAGCATCACCGATGCATAACCCTCGCTGGCGGTGGAGGTCATTTTCTTCACCCCTTCAAGGGTGCGCAGCTCCTGCTCCATCGGCCGTACCAGCAGCCGCTCGCCATCTTCCGGGCTGATGCCTTCCAGCCGCATGGACACATACATCATGGGGATGGTGACGTCCGGGTTGGCTTCCTTGGGAATGTCCTGATAGGCACCCACACCGCCGAGCAGCAGAAACAGAAAGGCCATCAGGGTGGCGCGGCTGCGATACACCGCCGCGGCGATCAGCGCCCTCATCGCACCGGCTCCGCGTCACGGACCCTGACGGTGTTGCCCTCGATCACAAAACCCGCCCCCCGGGTGATGATCCGCACCGGCTGCGGCAGACCCCCGATCCAGGCCTCGTCGGGGGTGATGCTGAGCAGCGTCACCGGCACCCGTTGCATTCGGTTCTGCTCGTCCACGATATGCACGCCCGGTCGGCCGTTATCGTCCAGCGCCAGCAGCGCCGGCGACAACCGATGGGCGGGCCGCGCCGGCAGGGCGATACGCAGCCCGGCACTGGCCCCCGCCACCCGCCAGCCCCGCGGATTATCCAGCCGGGCTTCCAGCGCGAAACTGCGGGTGGCGGCATCGGCGGACTGGGCGACAAACACCAGCTCTCCTTGCAGTTCACGGCCATCCAGCAGCTCCGCCGTCACCGGCAATCCGGGAGCGAGGCCGGCCACCTGCTGCTGAGGCACGGCGGCGGTGAGCTTGAGGGTAGACACATCCACCAGGGTCAGCAATGCGTCACCGGTCTGCACAAAGTGCCCCCGCTCCACCGGCAGGGCGTCGATGCTGCCGGCAAAGGGCGCCTCGATGCGGGTATGACTCAGCGCCAGCCGGGCCTCGGCCAGTTCCGCCTGCGCCATGGCGGCCGCCGACTGCAAGGCCAGATAATTGGTTTCGGCGATCATCTGCTTGCGCCACAGCCGGGCGGCGGCGGTCACTTCGGCCTGACGCAACCGGTGTTCGGCCTCGGCCTGCGCCAGCTTGACCGTACGACCATCGTCGCTCAGGGTGAGCAGCCTGTCGCCCTCACTGACCCGTTGTCCGAGCCTGGGCAGCTCGATGAGGGTGCCGCCGGCCCGGGCCCGCAATATCAGGGAACGGAGGGGCAACAGTTGCCCCTGCAACATCACGCCGGGCTGGTAGGGTTCGGCATCGAGGGTCATCACTTCGACATGATATGCCTCGGCGGCCGGCACCGGCTCTGCCGCCGGCGCGTCCACCCGTGCCTGATAAAGCTCCCCCCGCCACAGCCAGAACAGCAGCACCACAACCAGTAATATCCAGCCCAGCCCCTTGTGCCGGACCAGCCATTGGGTGAAAGCCTCCGCTGCCATCGGCGATACTTCCTATCGAATAGAGTAGATATTCAGCATAACAAGTTCGGCGAAAACGAAACAGAATATCAATGTGAGGCGAGAGGCAATGCAGGGCTCGTCAGTTGAAGCGGTGACGGCAACACAACTAATAAAAAGCCCCGCCGAAGCGGGGCTTGAAGGCTCAGTCGAGCTGGCTGCGCAACCAGTTCAGTACCTGAACGTAGTTGACCGGCAGCAGGGGTTGCAGCTGGTCGAGGGCGGCCTTGGTGTCCGCATGACTGTCGAGGCAGAAGTTGATGTGCCCTACCTTGCGGCCGGGACGTACGTCCTTGCCGTACCAGTACAGCTCGGCACCGGGTACCGACAGCCAGGCATCGTTGCGCTCGGTGCCCACCAGGTTCACCATCACGCTGGTGTTTTTAACGGTAGGCTGCACCAGGGGCAGCTTGGCCACGGCACGCAGATGGGCCTCGAACTGACTAATGTTGGCACCGGCCTGGGTCCAGTGACCGCTGTTATGCACCCGCGGCGCCAGCTCGTTGATCAGCAGGTGATCCCCGACCCGGAAACATTCCATCGCCATCACGCCCACGTAATCGAGGTCGTTCATCAGGGTACCCAGCATCCGCTCGGCTTCCGCCTGCAGGTGCGCCAGCCGCGCCAATGGCGCCGCCGAACCCAGCAAAATGCCGTTCACATGCAGGTTCAGGGTCAGCGGGTAGAAAAAGCACTGACCGTCGGCACCCCGCATGCCCACCACCGACATTTCTTCATCGAAGTCGATGGCCTGCTCGGCGATGGCCTGCTCGTGCCAGTCGTCGGGTATGGCGTCCAGGCCCGGCTCGCGCAACCAGTGCTGACCGCGACCGTCGTAGCCGCCGGTGCGGCGCTTGAGCAGCACCCGCTCGCCCAGTTGCTGATGCAGTTGCTCGGCGCTGGTGTCGGTTTCAACCAGTTGCCAGGGCGCGGTGGCCAGCCCCAGCTTGTCGATCAGCGACTTCTGGGTAAAGCGGTCGGCCAGAATGGGGAAGGTCTCGAGGTTGACGAACGCCGGGTGCGCGGCCAGCTGACGGGTGGCGGCGGTGTCCGGCCACTGTTCCCGCTCGGCGGTCACCTGCTCGTGGGGCTGCAGCGGAAAGGTCTCTTCCGACTCGATGTCTACCGGGCACACCTCAAGATCCAGCGGCATGCCGGCATGTTTCAGCATCTGGCCCAGTTGGCCGGCGCCCAGTACCCAGATTCGGCTCATGCTTCCTCCCGCGGGTCCGGATTGTCCAGCACGGTCTCGGTCTGCGCCTGGCGGAAGGCTTCCAGCCGCTCGGCCAGGGCCGGATCGTTGTTGGCCAGGATCTGGCATGCCATCAGGCCCGCATTGAAGGCGCCGGCCTCACCGATGGCCAGGGTACCCACGGCAATACCCTTGGGCATCTGCACGATGGACAGCAGGCTGTCCATGCCGTTCAGGGCACGGCTCTGTACCGGCACGCCCAGCACCGGCAACCGGGTCTTGGCCGCCACCATGCCCGGCAGGTGGGCGGCACCGCCGGCACCGGCGATGATGACTTCAAAACCGCGCGCCACGGCCTGTTCGCCAAACTCCATCAGTCGGTCCGGGGTGCGGTGCGCCGACACCACTTCCACTTCATAGGCGACCTGCAGTTTATCCATGATGTCCGCGGCACCCTGCATGGTGGGCCAATCACTCTTGGAACCCATGATGACGGCAACTTTTGCTTGCATGACTACTCCTGTTCAACAACGTTTCAGAGACGTTTCAACAACGTTCAGCATATGGGTGGATCTGGGGGTGCGCGGATTATAACGAAACGGCGGTTTGGCGGCTAGTCGGCAAACCCCCGGGGGTGGACATTACCCGAGTCTGGGGCTAAGGTATTGTCCCCGCAAAATCGGAAGGATTGTACACAAAGGAGGCATTCGCCATATGTTCGGCACCATTGAATCTTTACCCTAGCTCACGGCCCAGTGCCGTCGACCGCACATTACCAGGCTATCGCCAACGTCTCTAAATCACAGTCTTTATTTATTGCCGATCCGTTTTCTACGGGATCTCCGCGTCCGTTGCCGCTAGCCAGGTCGTCTTAACCTGCGTCAGCTCAGGTGCCGTTCATCCGGTCGCCTTTGCCTGCGCGTATGCCCGTTTCACTCGCATGAACAGGGAGATGAACTTGGAACTCTATCAATTTTCCAGCACCACTGTGTTGCTGTTGCTGGCCGCCTTCTATGGCGGTACCTATCTGATCACCACCTTTATCAAGAAAGAACAGGAAGACACCGACGCCTTCATGGTGTCCAACCAGAGCGTCGGCTTCGGCATGGGGGCGGCCAGCATGACCGCCACCTGGATCTGGGCCGCATCCTTCTACGCCGCCGCCACCTCGGGCTATACCTACGGGGTATCCGGCCCTCTGCATTACGGTCTGTGGGGCGCGCTGATGATACTGTTCATCTATCCCTTCGGCCGCCGTTTCCGGGCGCTGGCGCCCAAGGCCCATACCCTGGGTGAAATCATTCACGCCCGCCACGGCTCTTCCAGCCAGCTGATCCTGGCGCTGTCCAACCTGCTGGGCAGCATCATCAGCCTGATGGTGAACTTCACCGCCGCCGGTGCCCTGGTGTCGGTGCTGTCGCCGCTGTCGTTCCAGACCGGGGTCATCATCGCCGGTGCAGGGGTGCTCAGCTATACGCTCTGGTCCGGTTTTCGCGCCTCGGTGCTGACCGACTTCGCCCAGCTGATCGCGCTGATGGCCATTGCCGTGGTGATCATCCCGGCGGTGCTGTTCGCCATGGGTGGCCCGGCCGAAGTCATGAACGGCTTCGACAACCTGACCGCCGAGCAGGCCAACCTGTTCTCGACCGACGCCATTCTGCACCAGGGAGCACCCTACTTCGTGGCCGTGCTGGCCTATGCCATCGGCAATCAGACCATTTCCCAGCGCCTGTTCGCGGTGAACGAGCAACACATCAAACCCACTTTTATCACCGCCACCCTGGGCTATGGCGCCATCGTCATCGGTCTGGGCATGATCGGCCTGATGGCCCTGACTACCGGGGTAGAGCCGCTCAACGGCGACATGAACAACCTGATCCCGCAGATGGTGTCCGCCTATCTGCCACCGGTATTCATCGCCCTGTTCTTCATTCTGGTGATCGGCTCCCTGTCGTCCACCGCCGACTCGGATTTGTCGGCGCTGTCGGCCATCATGATGGCCGACGTCTACGGCAAGAACATCGCCAAAGGCAAGGCCTGTCCCAAGCGCATGCTGTTCATCGGCCGGATGACCATGATAGTGGCCACCATGGTGGGCATCGTGTTCGCCAGCTTCTCGCTCGATATTCTGGTGATGCTGGTGTTTGTAGGCGCGCTGTGGGGCGCCATCGTGTTCCCGGTGATCGCCAGCTGCTTCTGGAACCGGGTTACCAACCGCGCCTTCACCAGCTCGGTGCTGGCCGCCCTGCTCATGTTCTGCGTGGCCCGCTTCGAGCTGGTGCCCATGACCGGTGTTATCGCCGTGCTGTTCGAGCTGCTGGCCAGCATTGGCGGCGGCGTGGTGATCGGGCTGATGGCATTCGGTTTTCTGGGCAAGCACGCCGGTTTTGTGGCGGGCATACTGGCCGCTCTGGCGTTGATGTTCTTTGCCACCGGCTTTCTGCGTGAATACACGGTACTGCTGTCATCCCTGGTCGCCTACGGTGTCAGCACCCTGGTGTGCGTGGTGGTCAGCCTGCTTGACCGGGAGCAGTTCGACTTCGATCTCATCAAACAGCGGGTTGGTCACTACGACCAGGGGCTCGGCGCCGAAACCGCGCCGGCGTCGCTCAATTCCGCTCATCTTGCCAAGGAGTCCTGATAATGAACGATTTGATCCTGGGAGCCTATATCCTGATCTGGCCCGCCCTCACCCTGTGGATACTGGTAGTCATTTGCAAGGCGGTACTCAAGGATGTACGCGAGGCCAAAAAAGAAAATCGTGAGCTGGTGTAATACCACTGACGACGGTTGTAACGACAGTGGTAACGACCATTGCAACGACAAAGGCGGACCTCGGGTCCGCCTTTTTCATGGTCAGTAAAAGCTCTGCAACCAGCGGGCATAGAGCGGAATGCCCACCAGCACGTTGAAGGGAAAGGTCACCGCCAGCGACGCCAGCATGGCCAGCCCGATGTCTGCCTTGTCGATGGCGGCGCCAATGGCCGCCGGCGCCGCTATGTAAGAGGCACTGGCCACCAGCGCCACCAGAATGAGCGCCGTGCCTTGCGGCAACCCCAACAGCAGGGCCATCAGGGTACCCAGCCCGGCCAGCACCAGGGCGCCAGCAGTGCAAACAGCATCACCGGCCAGCGCCGCCAGGGCACCGGACACAGCGCCTTGGCGGCACAGAGTCCCATCTCCAGCAAAAACAGCGCCAGCAGTCCCTTGAAGGCACCGATGAACAAATCACTCACCGGCGCCGCCTGCTGGGGCCCGTAGAAGTAACCAATCAGCACGCCGCCGGTAAGCAGCACCACGCCCCGACTGGTCAGCGCCTCGTGCCAGACGCTACCATGACCGGCCTGCACGCCCTGCCCCGACAGCCGCTTGTACAGAGAAATGGCGACGATGATGGCGGGCAGCTCCAGCAACACCAGGTACAGGGTGGTCTCGGGCGCAATGTCCAGGCTCAGGCTCTGGGCGTAGGCCAGCGCCACCGCAAAGGTACCGGCGCTGACCGAGCCATAATGTGCCGCCAGACTGGCGCTGTTGGCCTGATCGAGGCGCAGCAGCCGGCGAGCCACCGGATAACACAGCAGCGGGATCAGTACCCCCAGCGCCGCCACCGCCAGCAGCTCCGGCACCAGCCCCCAGTGCAGGTTGCCGTGCAGTGCCAGCCCGCCCTTGAAACCGATGGTCAGCATCAACAGTATGCTCAGGGTGTCATAGGCCGCCTTGGGCACCTTAAGATCCGAACGGGCCAGCCCCGCCACCACACCCAGCGCAAAAAAACGCCACCACTATATCTGGCATGAATTCCTCTCTTGTCATGATGTTGTCACTGTGGTCAACCGGATGAGGGCAGTGCCGATGCCTGGTTGACCCTGAAGATGGCAGACATAATGCGAAACACGAGATATAGTTACCAATAAATGTTAATGACAACCAATATAGATAATCATCAATGAATGTTCGCCATCTGACTTTTCGTCTGTTGCAGGTGTATGTGGCCGTGGTGCGCCTGGGCTCGGTATCCAGGGCCGCCAGCCAGCTGCACCTGACCCAGCCCACCGTGTCCCAGCAGCTCAAGCGCCTGGCCGAAGCGGTGGGCGAGCCGCTGCTGAACATCGGTGAGGGGCGCATCACCCCTACTCTGGTCGGCACCGAGCTGTACCATGCGGCACTGGACGCCCTGAGCCGGTTCGAAGACTTCAACGGCTTTTTGCAGGACGCGCGCCAGGGCACCCGCGGCAGTTTCAGCATCGGCGTGGTCACCACCGCCAAATACATACTGCCGCGCCTGCTGGGGCCCTTTAACCGTAGCTTCCCGGGAGTCGAAGTATCCATCAGCGTCGGTAACCGGGGCTATATTCTGGATCGCCACCGGCACCAGCAGGACGACCTTTACCTGTTCAGCCATCCTCCCACCGGCGAGCACACCCTGAGTGGCCGTTTTATCCATAATCCGCTGGTGCTGATCACTCCACCGGATCACTGGGCGGTGCACCATCCCCCCGCCGATTTCTCGGCCTTGCTGGAAGAGCGCTTTCTGCTGCGCGAGCCGGGTAGCGCCACCCGGCTGGTGTTTGAAGAATGGCTGCGCAAGCGCAACCTGCAACTGAAGCGGGTCATGCAGATAGAGAGCAACGAGGTGATCCGCATGAGCGTGGAGCAGGGGCTGGGGCTGGCGGTGTTGTCGGAACACACCCTGGCCGAGGGCGAGCACAAGCTGGGGCGCCCGGCCATTCCCGGATTTCCGCTCGGCAGCCACTGGTATCTGGTCTGCCACGGCAACCGGCGCATGCCCTATGCCGCCGCCAACTTCGTGCGCTTTATCAACGACAACCTGGCCCATTGCGTCGATGAGCGGTACATCCACAACGATCTGGGCGCCCTGCTGACGCAGCTGAATACCCAGCACTGAACATGGCATCAGGCTGCCAACATCGGTGAGTCATCAAGCTGTAGGCGGACTGCCGAGCTCGCCTTTTTGAGTCATGTGAGTCTTAATGGATAAAGACCCTCCAGGATCACGAAATAATCTGCACCGGGTGACTGATGCAGTAACCCTTGCCGTAAACGGCTTTGATGCTCAGCTCGTTCTCGATGTTTTTCAGCTTGCGCCGCAGACGGTACATCAGGGTTTCCAGCCGGTGGTTATCGTATTCGTACTCCTGATAGCCCAGCGATGAAATCAGTTTGTTTTTACTGACCGGATGCAGTGGTTGTAACGCCATCACCCTGAATACCGTGTATTCCTGAGGCGTTAACGGTATATCCCCGACATTGGGCGATATCAGGCTCTGTCGTTCGATGGACAAGGACAGCGGCTGCACTTGCCGCTGCTGCTGAGGCGTGCGCCTCAACAGGGCACAAAGATTGGCCAATATTTCGTCTGTTATCACCGGCTTGGTCAGATAACAGTCGGCCCCGTCGAGTAAGCCCTTTATTCTGAACTGGCTCTGCACCATGCCGGTCAGCATCAGAATACAGCTATGAGGCGATGCTTTCCTGATGCGCGCCAGCGCGTCAAAACCACTGCCGTCGGGCAGCCGGGCATCCAGAATAATGGCATTGGGCCTGGTATCGGCCAGTGAGTCCCACAAGTCGGATAAAGTGTGACAACTGGTCACCCGGTATCCTGCTTTGACCAGAGCGTCTTTCACGGTCTGGTTCCAGACGGGATCGTCTTCTACAACAAAAATCGTGATCATGACCCATCCCCATGAATGTCGGCTGCAATCGAAAAAACCATCATGACCGAGCGCATTGATAATACCGGCTCAGCGTCATTCTGATGCCATCGTGGCAGGAAAAGAAAGGATGAACAGGTTCCCTTGTTGGTGGCAGGAAGAAAAGCTGATAGACCCGTCCAAGGATTCTACGGCTTCCCAGGTGAGAGTTAAACCGACCCCTTTTTTCAGGTTGCCGATGGCCGGGCCATTATCGTTCACCCCGAGATAAAGCCGGTCGTTGCCCGTCCAGTACTCAATCTGGCAGCGGGTGCCACCGGGACTGTGCCGAATCACATTACTGATCAGGTTTCCGATGATGATCTCCAGCATACCGGCATTGATGTTCCACTCCTGCGGGGAAGAGGATGCCACCCGGATGTCGTGATCGTGGCATGTGAACTGAAAGTTGGATACCACCCGCTCCAGCAGAGAGCCGATATCTGTTGGAGCGGCTTCTTTTTTAGCCAGGTCGAGATGGAAGCTGGTATCAATATATTGATCAATCATCTGTTCCAGCCTGGTTGCATTTTTTCTTACGCTCTCCATGCTTCGGGACTGACAGGGGGCTGTGTTTTCCAGTTCGTTGCATATGATGCTGATGGGCGTGCGAAAGTCGTGCGTCAGCAGCTTGAAAAACCGGCCTTGCAGCTCTCTGATCCTGACTTCAAAGTTCAGCTTGAGCTCGGTTTGAGCAAGTCTCTCCGAGTTCAGTTTAAGGGTGTAGATTTTGTTGGTAATGGCCAGATAAATAAACAGCGCATGGATGATAATGGTGAAGTTGATCGAAAAAAGCGTGATGTCGTTTACCGGCAGTATTCCGAAGCTTCTCAGTATGGCAAGGATGGTCGAAGTGTTGTGTATCAGAAAGGCCACCAGATATAGCCTGGCCGCCTTTTCTCCCTTGATACTCATGATCGTCGCCATGGTCGTGATGTAAACCATGAGAAAGAGAAAGACCAATTGCAGGCTGGCCGATACAAAAGCGTAATGACCAAGGCACAGCAAGCAGACAGAAACAATGGCAATCAACCAGCACAAACCCCGGGTCCACTTCCACAGTGTGGGATAGTGCAGCTGAAAGTTGGTGATGCGAATCAGCTCGACCCCGGTCATGAGGGTCAGACACATCATCAGCACCATCATATCCAGTTGCGAAACGGGCCCAAACGACATATTCATGCTTTTCGCCCAGCCCTGAGCGATGAAGTGAATACCGGTGCTGGCAATCACATAACAAGAGTAAATCAGGTAGATTTTTTCCTTTATGGCAATGCCCGTAAATAATGTCATCAGGGCGAGCATGCTCAGGGTGCCATAAAAGAACATGAAGCCGGTCGCCGACCTTATCTCCTTGTGGCTGTAGTCGTCGGCCGGATAAAAGGACAGCTTGAGAGCCCTGGATGATCGACTGTCCAGAGTCAGCAAAAAATAATGTTCGCCCCGCTCCGTCATGCTCAGATCGAATACCGGATACCTGAAGTCGTTGCCGCCGTCACTGGGAGGAGCCGCCAGTCCCCTGAGCTGAGCGTCGGAGCTGTAGTTGACCAGGGCACCGCCGGAGAGTGGCTGCAGGGTGACCTTTTCCAGAAAAGTCGGCGATACCTCGAGGATCAGGTGCTCATCATCACGTTCGGTTGTCAGGGTGAGCAGAAAAAAATCCGGCCGGGGTGTAAAGCCGCCAGACCAGGGCAGTGCTATCTCCGCCCGCGGGAGCCGACGGATAAACGCCCACCTTCTGTTTTCTTCCCCTATCTCGCTCACCTGGAGCCGTTCTATCCGATATCGGGGCTCAGCATGCCCGGGCGCCTCAGCCAGAGCTAAATGGCAGTAAAATAATGAAATAACCCCCATGATCAAAAACAGCCTGGCGGACAGAAGGCGTTCAATGACATTGCTGATGATGGGCATGACTGACTGTTTTAAGCTGCTGATAACGGAAGAGTCCAAACGAGACTGTTTTGAGGGGCGATCTTATACACGTTACTCGATGGTGGGAAGCACAAACAGACTGGCAATGAAAACCCCGAGCCCGGACGGGCTCGGGGAGCAGAGAAAAGATGAGAAGAGTTACTGGAAAGCGGGAGACAGCTCAATATCCGGACTGGATTGTGCCGTCGTGCCGGGCAGCACATCGGCCGGAGCCGGTTTGCCCAGCAGGTACCCCTGTAGGGTATTACACCCCAGCCGGGTCAACAGTTCCTGCTGCTCCGGCGTTTCCACGCCTTCGGCAACGATTTTCATGCCCAGTGTCTTACCCAGCGCAATGATCGCCTGAATGATGGCTTCGTCATCGTTACCCTGAGCCAGCTCGGTAATGAAGCCGCGATCGATTTTCAGCTCATTGGCCGGCAGCCGTTTGAGGTACAGCAGGCTGGAGTATCCCGTACCAAAGTCATCGATGGAAATGGACACGCCAAGTGCAGACAGCTGGTTCAGTACCTTCAGGCTGGCCTCGGCATCGCGCATGGCAGTGGACTCGGTGATTTCAAGCACCAGGTGCGAGGGCGCCAGCTCGTGTTGCGCCAATGCCGTGCGGACCACCTCCACCAGACTCGCGTGCTCCAACTGAACGGCGGACAGATTCACCGCCACACTCCAGTCGCAATGCCCCTGCTGGTACCAGGCTTTCATCTGCCGACAGGCCTCGTTGATGACCCAGTTGCCGATAGGGACTATCAGCCCGGAGCTTTCGGCCAGCGGCAAGAAACGATCCGGTGTCAACCAACCGTGTTTGGGACTTTGCCAGCGCAACAGGGCTTCCAGCCCCGTCATGGGGCCATCCGGCGCCACCAGTTTTGGCTGATAGTGCAGCACCAGCTCGTTGCGGTGAATCGCCTGGCGCAGATCCTGCTGCAGTTGCATTTGCAGGTGCACGTCGGTGTTCATATTGTGTTCAAAAAAACGGTATCCGTTGCGACCCTGTTTTTTGGCGTGATACATGGCGGCGTCGGCGTTCACCATCAGCTCGTGCTCTGTCTTGCCGTCATGGGGATAAATGGCAATGCCGATGCTGGCCGAGACGTACAGGGGAAGATTCGAGATGTGATAGGGTTGTTCTATCGCCTCAATCACCCGCTGGGCCAGAACGGCAGAGTTTTCGGGTGAATCCGGCTCCATCAACAGCACAAACTCGTCCCCGCCCAGTCTTGCCGCTGTGTCACCTTCACGTGTATTCGCCAGCAGGCGGTGCGAGACTTCCTTCAGCAACAGATCGCCCACATGATGGCCATACATGTCGTTGATGGCTTTAAAACCATCCAGATCCAGAAAGAGAATCGCAAACTCGCCCCCCTTTCGCTCGACCCGGTGTATCGCCTGCTCCAGCCGGTCGTTCAGCAGGACACGATTGGGTAACAGGGTCAGGTTGTCATGCAGGGCCAGCTTGATCAGCTCGTTATTGGCCTGGTCGAGCGAGTTGGCCAGCCGGTCCGTGCGTACATCCAGCATCGACACGATCAGCGCAATGGCAAAAACGGCCAGGCTCACAATGATAACCAGCACGGCGAGCCATTTGGTATCGATGCCGCTGTTGGCCGCACTGCAAAAACTGTTGAGCGGAAATTTCGAGGCGGCCATCCCTGTGTAATGCATGCCGATGATGGCACAGCCCATGACCAGCGCCGCGCCAATGCGGCTAAAGGTGGCCCGCTTGACCTCCTGACGCAGACGAAAAGCCAGCCACAGGGCTGCCACCGAAGCAAGAATGGCGATAACGATGGACAGCACAAATATCCAGGGCACATAAATGATACGCGGCGTCATCAGCATGGCTTCCATGCCGGTATAGTGCATGCTGGCAATACCCAGCCCCATCAGTACACCGCCCGACACCAGCCGCCCCCAGGGCAAGGAGTCCTTGCAGACCAGATAAAGAGCCAGTGCCGAGGACACGATGGCAATTAGCAATGAAAGCAGGGTAAGGGGGACGTCATAGCCCAGCGTAATGGGCAGCTGGAAAGCGAGCATGCCGATAAAGTGCATTGACCAGATGCCAAACCCCATGGCGAAAGAGCCGCCAATCAGCCACAACAAGGCGGACCTGCCCGACGTACTGGACACTCTGCTGGCCATGTTCAAAGCCGTGTAGGACGCAAGAATGGCGACAAGAACGGAACAGACCACGAGAGCCTGATTGTAGCTACTTGGTAACATCAGAAACCTGTTTTATATGAATGTCATGTAAGATACGCCGCTACCATGCACTATGGTTGAACAAGGGTTTCAGCACCTGCGACAACGGAGCCCTAACCCAATGTCTCGACGGCAGAGACCACCTGCTTGGCACCGGCCAGGATGTCGTCGAAAATGTCCCTGACCTGAATGATTTGTTGCCGGGATTTCTCCGAATAGGCGTCGATCTCATAAATGGATTCGACGACCTCCTGAGTGACTTCTCTGTTCTGGGCCACGATAACGGCTATTTCTTCCGTCGCCTTGGTGGTTCTGGATGCCAGTTGTCTGACCTCATCGGCCACCACGGCAAAGCCTCTCCCCTGCTCACCGGCTCGAGCCGCCTCGATAGCGGCATTCAACGCCAGCAGATTGGTCTGACTTGCAACACTGCTTATCGTACCCACAATATCGGAAATACTTTTGGCCTGCTCATTCAGCCTGTCCAGCACGGCTTCCGTTGTTTTGACTCTGTCGGCAATCAACACCGAGGTATTCATGGCCGAGGTAATGGCTTGCTGACTGTTTTCGATCTCACCGGCTGTTTGATGCGCCGTAGTATGCGCAAGCAGAGCGGCCTGCTCAATTCTGTCGTCTTTCGACACCTGGTCGGTGATATCTGTAGCAAATTTGACGACTCTGATCACCTTTCCGTCGGCGTCTCTGATCGGGTTATAGGTCGCCTCCAGCCAAATCGGCACTCCGTCACGTCTGAATCGCCTGAACCTGCCGGAGTTGAACACGCCAGCGGCCAATGATGCCCAGAAGTCGGGATATTCATGATAAAAATCACCATCACATAAAATACGGTGATGATATCCCTTGAGCTCGGCGAGCTGATAGCCGGTGGCCCTCATGAAATTCTCATTGGCAGCAAGAATGTTCCCTTCAGGCTGAACTCGATGACGGCCATAGAACGGTCCAACGCCTGACTCACCGAGATATGAGAACGCAGGCTGAGGGTATCCCGGGTCACATCTGCTGCAATTTTCAGTATTCTGTCTACCTGACCGGCCTCGCCTTTCACCGGGAAATAAGTTGCTTCGAGCCAGACCTCACTGCCGAAAGCATCAAACCTGCGGAAGGTGCCCCGGTGGGACTTTCCCTCTTTCAAGCGTTGCCAGAACGCCAGGTAATCCTGCGTGTTCACATAGTCCTGATCACAGAACATGGCGTGATGCTGATTGATTATCTGGGGCAGTCGATAGCCGGTCAGTTCCAGAAAAAGAGGATTTGCATCCATGATGGTGCCATCGGGCCTGAACTCGATGACGGCCACGTTTTCCGAGATAGCCGAGATAATGCTTTCCCTGCCGGACAGTGATTGCCGCAATGTTTCATTTTCGGCTTTTATTTTTTTGCAAAACATTTTTCCCTTGCCCGTTCTATTTGTGTCGTGAAGCTGCCGTTATTAAACTGAACAACTTCATCTGCAAAATAAGCCTCATGCTAGCAAGGGGTGATACGGAAAAGCTCACCAAAGCTCACCGTTAGCGATGAGATTTTCACAACGATGACCTAAGGCCAGCCTGAATATCCCCTCGTTTTGCCAAGAAGACCTCCTGAGCCAGGGTGAGAGCATGAGTGTCTGCTTTTTAATCGCCCCCGTTTTTATCGCTCAATATTTCGAGAGCCCCCTATCAAAGTGGGCAAATTACGAACAACCACAGCGCCCTGTATTTTGAAAAGTGTGATCTATGTTCGTTCATGATCTCACCCTGCCTCCTGAGCGAACTGATCTCGGGTGCCTATATTCTCATCTGGCCCTTCCTCACTCTGTGGATATTGCTGATTTTCAAGGCAGTGCTCAAGGATGTACGCGAGGCTGAAAAGGAAAACCGCGATCTGGTGCAGGCTCCGGTTTCACGGCTTGTCGAATGAAAAAGGCGGACCCAGGGGTCCGCCTTTTTCATGGTCAGTACAGGGTTCAGCTGCCAGGCACCCGGCTCAGACACCCGGCTGTCGGGCTTCCTTGGGGGTCATGCCAAACCGGCGCTTGAAGCTGCGGCAAAAGTGGGCCTGATCGCTGAAGCCCCACTTGTAGGCGATATCGGCCAGGGTGCGACCGCTGCTACTCCGGCGGATTTCCGCCTCGGCCCCCTGCAGACGGATTTCGCGAACCCACTGACCCACGCTGAACTCCCCTTCCTGAAACAGCTTGTGCAAATAGCGGGTGGAAATGCCGCAGGCCGCCGCCACCTGTTCCGGGTTCAGATTAGGATCACGGATGTGTTCCCGAATATACTGCTCGACCCGTTGCAGGTGCACCTGGCACAAGCCGCTGTCTTCGCTGCCGATGGCTCGCTGATCGCCCTCAACTGCCAGAGCGAACAGCTCTATCAGTTGACGTAACAGAGCTTCCGTCTGGCGGTCATCCAGATAGGCCACCTGATGTATGATGCTGTGGAAGAAATCAAAAAAAATGGCACCCAGTCCCTGGCTGCGATCGAACTCGCTGAACAGATAGCGCTCGGGAAACCGCAGTCGGGCACGTAGCAAGGAACCCGGAACCCGCAACACCCACAGACTGTTATCCTGACCGTATTCAAATTCATAGGGCTTGTCGCTGCGTTCCAGAATGAAGTTACCGGGCCGGCAGCGCACGCTACGCCGCTCCTGGCTGAAGCGCACTTCCTGCCGCTCGGGAATGGTGATGAGGAAATGATTATCGTCGTGCGGGTTGATATGCTGTCGCAGACGTCGGTAACTGGTGGGGGAACTACTCAGAAAAGAAATGCCGAACTGCGCCACTTCCCAGCGCCACAGCTGACCGTAAAAACGATGTTGTTCGGTAAAGCGCAACGCCAGATCAAAATAGGTACTTCCTATCACCCCTTGCCAGTACTCCTGCCGCTCCGGCACCGGCAGCAGGTTGGTCAGATGGCATGAATGCATGCTCACTCCTTCGCAAATCCATTGCGTCTTGCCCGGTCAAAAAAACCGCTGGCCCATGGTAAACCCGGACCAGCGGCAATCACAAGGGACATTGTGACAAAGCGGTTACATTACTTCACTCTGGTCAGCCGGTAACAATTGTTGGACTCCAGCACCAGGCACCAGCCCGGGCGCACCACTATGTTGGTGGTCGGTTCTTCCACCACCGCCGGCCCCATGATCTCCAGGCCTACGTCCAACCGCTCGCCGCTGTACACACCGGTTTCAATCCAGTGACCATCGGCATCGAACAGCATCTGCCTGTGGCCAGTCAGGGCATCAGCCTGAGTGCGGCCCGCAGCCACCAGCTGCTGTACCGGTGGCTTGCTCACCCGGCCGGTGAGGGTCGATTCAATGTTCACCAGCTCTACCGGGTTGTTCGGCTCGCTGTAGGTATACAGCTCTTCGTGGCGGCGATGGAAAGCCTCGAGCAGGGCGTCTACCGTGTCGGGGGTTATTTCTCCGCCGGGGAGCTCCACCGGGCATTCGTGGATCTGGCCCTGGTAGCGCATTTCCACGCTGCGTGACAGGCCGATGTCGTCCATCTGAAAGCCGTCGGCCAGCAGGTGATCCGTTCCCTGGCGCTCAAGCTCGTGAAAGCGCTCGTTGAGCAGGCTCAGATCCGCCTCCCGGTGGATCGGCATGGGCTCCGAGGCCAGATAGTTGTAGCGCACGTCCGAGATAACCTGGCCAAAGGCGCAGAACACGGAAGCCACCTTGGGCACCAGCACGGTACGGCTGCCAATTTCCTCGGCCAGCGCGGTAATGTGCATGCCGGCCGCGCCACCGGCGCAAATCAGGGCGAAATCTCGCGGGTCATAACCTCGTTCGATGGACACCCTGCGGATACCACTGACCATGTTGAGGTTGACGATGGTACTGATGCCATAGGCTGCCTTTTCCACGCTGATACCGAGCGGATCGGCCACGTGCTTTTTCACCGCCTGCCAGGCCGCATCCCGGTCCAGCCGTATGGTGCCGCCCAGCACGGCATCCGGGTTAAGGTAGCCGAGTACCAGGTTAGCGTCGGTCACGGTGGGACGGGTGCCGCCCTTGCCGTAACACACCGGACCCGGGGTGGCACCGGCACTCTCCGGTCCCACCTGCAGCATGCCGAACTCGTCCACCTGGCAGATGGAGCCGCCGCCGGCGCCCAGAGTTTCCACCTGGATCATGGGCACGCCGATACGGTAGCGTAAAAAGTCAATGTCCTTGCTCAGGTTGGTGTGGCTGTCTTTGGTCAGGGTGATGTCGAACGAAGTGCCGCCCATGTCCACCGTGATCACGTTCTCGATGTCGAACGGCCGGGCCACATAAAGGCCGGCCTGGGGCGCCGAAGCCGGGCCCGAGTTGATGGCGTTGACCGCCCTGCCCTGCATGGCCTCGCCAATCGCCAGGCCGCCGTTAGACTGGAAATAACGCACCGGATACCTGGCACCCAGACTCTTGAAGTAATCGTCGATACGTTCCACATAGCGGCGCATCACCGGACTCAGGTAGGCATTAACGATGGTGGTGGAGGTGCGGGTGTACTCACGGATCTGCGGATAGACCTCGCTGCCGGTACACACGAACACCCCGGGCATCAGCTGCTCGATCAGTTCCTTGGCGCGTCGCTCGTGAGCCGGATTACGCACCGCCCACAGGAAGGAAATGGCCACACTTTCGACCTCTTGCTCCTTGAAACAGGCCACCGCCTCGCGGATCTGCTGTTCGTTGAGCGGGCTGTGTTCGGTACCGTCGGCCAGGAAACGACCGTCGATGCCCCGGCGCAAATGGCGCGGTACTATCATGTGAGCCGGCGGAAAGTCGGCCTCGTAGCGATAACCCTCTTCCTTGTGGCCAAGACGGATCTCGATGCTGTCTTCGTGACCGGTGCTGCACAGCAGGCCGACCTTGACGCCCTTTTTTTCGATCAGGGCGTTGAGTGCCACCGTGGTACCGTTGATGCACAGATCGCATTCCTGCACTATCTGACTCACCGGCTTGTTCAGGGCTTCGGCAATCTGGCCCAGACCGTTGCGGATGGCGATGGTGCCGTCCTCGGGGGTAGACGGGCTCTTGAACACCCGAATGTTGCCATCGTTCTCGGCCAGTACAAAGTCGGTAAAGGTGCCGCCAGCATCCACACCCAGGCGATATTTACTACGCATAATCAGTTTCCTTACCTTTTAATTGGTTCAGCCACGCAGGCGGTCGGTTGCAGCCAGGTCAATGCTCAGATCTTCGGGGTTCAGTTTGACGCCGTATTCCAGTTCGGCCGCTTCCAGCGATACCAGACCGTTGCGTACATCCTGCTGTACCGCCTCCGGATCCCGCTCTAGAGCCAGCCCATAGCCGCCTCCGCCCGGGTTGATGTTGGTCACCCGCTCACCGGGCTTGATAGTGATGATGGTGTTGTGTTTGTGCACGGTTTCCTGCTCCGGGGTGGTCACGACCAGCTTGCCCAGCTTGGGCTCGAGCAGCCGGTTCTCGGCACCCGCCGCCCCCATGGTGGGGATCTGTCGGCCTTCGCCGAAGGCAATCACCTGCATCTCGTGCCCCCTCGGCTCCACTACCCAGGCCGTGCCTGAGCCGCCCCTGAACTTGCCGGCACCGCCGCTGTCCTGCAGCAAACCATAGCGATGGATGATGATAGGGTAGGAATATTCGAGCAGTTCCACATCGCCGGAGCTGAGCGCACCGAAGCAGCAAAGCGGCCCCACCGCATGCCAGCCATCCATCACCTGGGTAGCACCGGCACCGGAGATAATGGACGCCAGCACCATGGTCACGTACTGCTCACCGCTGCGCGGATCGATGCCGGCAATGTTGATACCGCTGGCATGACCCCAGGAAGCGGTGACCCGCTCGGGAGCGGCCTGCTCCAGGGCCTGGCGCACGGCGTCGGTCAGGGTTTCCATCGGGGTGGTGGTACAGTTAACGTGTGGCGCCGGCTCCACCGCATTGCACAACGTGCCTTTTTCGCCCAAATCCACGGTTACGCAGCGATACAGACCCTCGTTATAGGGCGGCGGGAGCTGAGCGAACATCATCAGGCCCAGATAAACGCCGGACAGGGAGTTACCCTCGTAAGAGTTGATGAAATACGGGATTTGCGGCGGACTCTGCACGGCAATGTGCAGTTGGTCGCCGGTGACCGTGATGGTACTGGTGATTTCCATCTCGCCAAAGCCGTGCCCCGCGTCTTCCAGCACGGCACTGCCCTGGTAGACGCCGTCGGGCACGTCGCGGATCAGTGAACGCATCTGCCGATCGGCCATGTCCTTGAGCTCGGCAATACAGGCCTTGACCGTGTCCACCCCGTATTTGTCGAGCAGGGCAAGCAGGTTGCGTTCCCCCACCCGGCAGGCGCCGAACTGGGCGTTGATGTCCCCTTCCTGATCCCGACGGGCGCGCATGTTGGTAAGCAGCAGGTTGATCACGTCGTCTCGGCGCTTGCCCTTTTCCCACAGCTTGACCGGTGGAATGCGCAGGCCTTCAGCATAAATTTCCTTGGCATCCGGGTTATAACCGGCCGGCACCGGACCGCCGATATCGGTGAGATGGCCCTTGCATACGGTCCAGAACACCAGTTCGCCTTTGTAGAACACCGGCTTGTACATACAGCAGTCGAGAATATGGCTGCCCTTGTAGGCCGGGTCGTTGTGGTAGATGACATCCCCTTCCTGAACGTCGCCGTCGAAGAACTCGGCCACCGCCTTCATCGCCGGGATCAGCGAGCCCAGATGAATGGGAATGTCCTGGCCCTGCAGGATCATCTCGGGAAAATGGTCGAACAGGGCGTTACTGTAATCGTGAGCCAGGTTGAACACGCTGGAGCGCCCGGTCTTTTCCAGGGTGAGGGTCATCTCCCGTTGAGTGGTTTCCAGCGCTCCGCGCACCACCGCCAGGGTTATGGGATCTACATGTGTGGCCATCGTCTACCTTCCGTTTTATGACTGGCTGAACAGCGGTTAACAGCTTGTAACCGCCGAGTTACGCAGCCAGTATAAAAGCCGTTTTCCCTGGCCGACTTGACGATGGGTGCACCCGTTTTTGACCACTGGCGCACCGGGCAGTGATGCGCTGGCTGGCAATAGCCGATGCGCTCAGGTGCAATTTTCTTCCTGTCGGTTCCTTTTATGCTGCATGGGTTAGTAATGGCTCAACAGAGGTTGAGCCTTATCCCGAGTGAAAAGGAGTTTGCCATGGCGAATATTTCGCATCCCCGGAGTTCGGATCCGGACTTTACCCGTTCACCCGTGCCCCAGAGCGCACGCATGTCCCGTTTCGGCCTTACCATGGCCTGGTGGTCGGTGTGCAGTGCCATGTTCTGGCTGGTCGTGTCTGCCACCCTGGCCATTAATTACGGCACCGTCAATACCCTTATCGGTCTGGGCCTCTCGGCGCTGTGCTACAGCCTGATCAATGCCGTTATCAGCCGCCATGCCATCCGTACCGGGCTGTCGGTGGGGCTTTTTTCCCAGACCCTGCTGGGGAGATCGGGGGCGGCCCTTGCCACCCTGATCTTCTTCGCCACCGCCATTTATTACGGAGTGTTCGAAGGTTCGGTGATTGCGGTGGCCATTCAGGGTTACTTTCCGTCCCTGACCCTGAACCAGGCCTATCTGCTGGTGGTGTTATACAGCGTGCCTCTGGTGCTGGGCAGCGTGCAGCGCTGGCTCGACAAGCTGAACGGCGTGCTGCTGCCCTTCTACCTGCTGGGGCTGGCGGCAGCGGTGCTGATGACCCTCAACACCTACGGCTACAGCCATACTTGGCTGCAACTGGGGCCGGAAGGCGGTGCGCCAGCCGACGGCTGGTGGCGCTGCTTCAGCTACTTCATGGGGGTGTGGATCCTGATGATGTACACCTGGGATTATGCCCGCATGGGCAAAGAGGAAGACGCCGACTACCACGCCCGTTTCAATTTCGGCCTGCCATTCTATGCGTTTACCTTTCTGGTCAACGGCGTGGTCGGCATATTCCTGGCCGCCAGTATTCCCACCGATGGGCCCGTAACCGAGGTGTCGGTGGTGCTGGCTCTGCTGAAGCTGATGGGCCTTGCGGGTCTGGCCTTCGTCTGGGTCAGCCAGACCCGCATCAACACCGCCAACTTCTATCTGGCCACCATCAACCTGCAGAGCTGTCTGGAAAAAGGGCTGGGGCTGCGGCTGCCCAAGCTGGTCTGCGGCGTGCTGGTGGGCGTGGTGGTCTATCTGCTGATGCTGACCAATGTGTTCGAGTTCATCCTGCAGGCGCTGGCCTATCAGGGCATCTTCGTGGTGGCCTGGGTCGGTCTGGCGCTGAGCCATATTTTCTTCGACCCGGGCACGGTACGCTACGGCGAGCAGGCCCCTCGTTTACGTTCGGCCGGCCTGGGTGCCTGGCTGGCGGCAGCGGGACTCGGAATCGGCTGCATGATGGCGGGCGAACAGTGGAGCAACCTGTCGGCGCCCCTGTCCTTTGTAACCGCCTTCGGCCTCTATAGTCTGCTCAACCGGCGTTCAGCCCGCCTGGCCTCCGCAGAGCAGCCCTGAAAGGGCAACCGCGAACTGGTTCATGCCGGATTGTTTATAGCGATTGCCTATAACTACAGCGGGCCCTGCGGGGCCCGTTTTTCATTTAGAGCAACAATGATAACTCTTCATTGATAACAATGACTTGCAAAAGACTTAAACAAATTTCAACTCCGTGTGCATGCGCCTGCGTAGTATTAAAACATTATGAAGCTAAAGGGGATTAGCAATGGACTATGTAGAAGGCTTCGTCGCCGCAGTGCCTACGAAAAACAAAGATGAGTATATTCGCCATGCAACTGAAGCGGCCCAGCTATTCAAAGAACACGGTGCAACGCGATTGGTTGAGTGCTGGGGGGACGACGTACCGTCGGGTGAAAAGACGTCATTTCCACAGGCCGTGCAATGCCGTGAAGATGAAACGGTCGTCTTTTCCTGGGTGATATGGCCCTCTCGACAGGCAAGAGACGCTGGTATGAAGGCAATTATGGAAGATCCACGAATGCAGGATAACCCGATGCCATTTGATGGAAGTCGGCTTATTTACGGCGGTTTTCAGATGATAGTAAACCAATAGTATGCGCCAGTCTCATAACAGGGCACAGCCGTACGCAGGGAGCAATAATGATGAAACCACGGATTAGCATGATCACTTTAGGTGTGAGTGATCTGCCGCGTTCTGTAATGTTCTACGAGCGGGGACTCGGTTTTCCGCGCATGGACTCTCCACCTGAGGTGGCGTTTTTTACGCTGAATGGTACCTGGCTGGGATTGTACGGCCGTGCAGCTTTGGCGACCGATGCGTCGGTGTCTGAAGAATCAGGCGGATTCGCCGGATTCAGCCTGGCGCACAATGTGAGTTCGGAGCAAGAGGTCGACCAGGTCATTGCTCAGGCTGCATCAGCCGGTGCCGTTATCACGAAGCCCGCTCAGAAAACGGATTGGGGTGGCTACGCAGGTTATTTTTCTGATCCGGATGGTTATCTCTGGGAAGTTGCTTACAACCCACTGTTCTGGGTCGGGCCCTCGGATGAACCGGCATAACAAACCGCATCAGTACGCGGCCGACAGCCGCTCCGGAATCAGACGCGGCTCCCCTGCCCCTTGTTAGTCTCGGTCCGCTCCAGCGTCCAGCTTGCCTGTCGTCGTTCCAGCGCGGCGCCTTTTGGCCCCCGTCCCTGCTCGGTAATCGCCACCCTGCCCTGCTCGACGCACAGCACCGTCTGGGCCCGGGTGCCGTAGTCCGGACTCTGAATGAAGATGGACGACAGCAGACTTTCCCACTCAGGGCCGACGCCGGTATTGGGCAGATGCTCAAGCGCGGCCCGGGTGTCGTCATCCAGCAGGCCGAACGCCGTTCCTTCATGCACCGGGCCGAGTGTGGCCAACCCCTGCTTGAGCCGCTCCACCTTGGGCCAGGGGGTGTCGAGCATGGCGTTGGACAGGCCATAGAGCCCCGCCTCCAGCCGGCGGGCATCCGCCCCCGGGCGGTTGCCGCCATACCATAGCTCACCACGGGTCAGCTCCCCCACCAACAGGTTGAAACCGGCGTAATCATCGCCTTTGACCAGCTTGTGACGTAAATAGGCTCCGGGATCCTGCTCGCCGGCCAGAAAATCGGCCACCAGCTCGCCCCGGCTACGCCCCCCGGAGCGGGCCCCGCCTTCCCGCACATTGGTCAGGGCGGCAAAGCGCCCACTCCGGCTCATACCCAGCCAGGTGCCCCCGGCCTGCAAATCACGCCCGGCCCAGATGTCGGGATAATCCGGCCACCAGTGGGCCGGCGCCGTGGGGCGGGCATAGAATTCGTCCCGGTTGGCCAGCAGATGCAGCCGGCGCTGTTCCGGCTGCCAGCAAAAGGCGATAAGACACAAAACGAGGTTCCTCGAGGTGATAGGGATAATGACCCCCACCTTACTCCCGAGACCGACGCCAGGCCAGTCTCAGGGCCGCTCCGGCGCGTCGTTTCTGACTCGCACGAAGCTGGCAAAGCGGGGCAATCGCTGACCGGTCTCGCCCCGGTAACGATAGGTTACCATGCTGCCCACCGGCGGCGGCTGTTGTCGCTGCCCATCGCTGAAACCGGTGCCCAGCCGAAAGCGCCGGCCATCTTCCGTTTCCACCAGCAGGGCACCCAGCATGCCCGCATATTTGCCCTGTCCGGGCAGGTGCGCCAGCACGATCGCCTCCGCATCCTGAAACCGCTTGAGCTTGAGCAGATCCTGATTGCGCGTGGGCAGATAACGGCTGTCGCGGTGGCGCAACATCAGCCCCTCGCCCCCCAGATCTTCCACCTCGGCCAGATAGGCAGCCAGGGCGGTGTTATCGGGCAGCCGGCGCTGTTCAATCAACTCCAGGTAGGGGGTATCAAGATGCAGAAACAGTCGTTCCAGCGCACTCAGGCGAGCCTCGAACGGCAAGTCGCTGGCGGGAAGGTCGAATACCATGAAACGAAGCTGTCGCCATTCAGCCTCGTCGGGCCGGTAACGGCGCACCGCGGCCGAGAGATCTTCGAATCGTCCTCGCCCCAGCCAGAGTTCACCGTCCAGTGGCGTATCGGGAAAGCCGGCCACAAACCAGTCGGGCGTCGAAAAACGATGGCCGCCGCGTGACAGCAGCTCGCGCCCGTTCCAGTAGGCCCGCACCCCGTCCAGCTTTTCGCTGACCCTGTAGTGAACCACATCCTGCTGTTGATAGTCCGCCGCCAGTTGCAGCGGAGGGGGTTCCGGTACCTGTGCGCCGATGCCGACCGGGGCCAGCGCCAGGGGCACCAGCAGAGCAACCTGTTTCATGACAAATCCTCCCTCTGTGCCGCCAAGTATAGGCAGCGGGGAGACAAGCCGGAGCCGGGTTACCGTTGCTGATCCGGCACCACGTTGATGGGACGAGCGGCAAAGCTGCCAACGGCAAGTTGCGCCAACTGTAACGCCAGCATCAGCAACAGCGCCCACTGCCAATCGCCGCCGATATCACGCAGCAAACCCAGCGAGACCGGGCCCAGCGCCGCCAGCAGGTAGCCGATACTCTGGGCCATGGCAGACAGCGCCGTGGCCTGGGCGGTATTGCCGGCCCGCAGCACAAAAAACGACAGCGCCAGGCTGAGTGCGCTGCCACAGCCCATGCCAATCAGCGAGGCCCACAGCAGGGGGGCCGCCGCCGGTTGCCACCAGAGCCCGGCGATGCCGGAGAAAGAAACGAGAAAGGTACCCAGCACCAGCATCCGCTGACTGCGCATTTTGGCCGCCAGTATCGGTACCAGCAGATTGAAAGGAATGCTGACCAGGTTGATCAAGGCGGTGGCGGTGCCGGCTTCATGGGCGTCCAGGCCGTTTTCCAGCAGAATTTTGGGCAGCCAGGTCGCCATGGAATAAAAATAAAACGACTGCAGCCCCATGTAGAAGGTGATGGACCAGGCCAGTTTGTCTCGCCACAGGCTGATGCGCACCGGGTTGACCGGCCGTCCCACCCCTTTTACCCCGAGCATCGGCAGCCAGAACAGCAGGCAGACCAGTGGCAGTATCGCCCACAGCGCCACCGGATAGCGCCAGCTGCCAAACTGCTCCAGCATCGGCACCGCCAGATACACGCCCATGCCCGCCCCCAGGCTCAGGGTCACGGAATACAGACCGGTCATCAGCCCCACCTGCCGCGGGAAAAAGGCTTTCACCAGCCCCGGGATCAACACGTTGAGCACGGCGATGGCCGAGCCCAGCAACAGGGTGCCGAGGATCACCAGCGGATAATTGTCGACCAGCCGCAGCCCCACGCCCAGGCTTATCACCATCAGGCCGGCAATGGACAGCCACTGGGGCGCCCAGCGACGGGTCAGCCAGGGCACGCAAATGGACATGACACCGAAACACAGCAAGGGCAGCGTGGTCAGCAGGCTGAAGGCACTGGCGCCGATATCCAGCGCGGCTCGAATTTCCATCACCAGTGGGCCCACCACCACCAGGCCGCCACGCAGGTTGACAGCGGCCAGCATCAGCGCCACGACGGCCAGCAACGCGATAACGGGACGGCCGCGGAAGGGGCCGTCGGGAGAGAGGGTTGTCATTATTATCCTTAGTCAGCAAGTGCCACTGCGCTGCAAGACATACCCGAAGTGATGATCGGTTGGCAGCGCGTTGAAGAAGGTCCATGTTAGGATTTGAGTCCGAAGAGAGCAAGTATCACAAAAATATCAATTACTTGATTTGGCGACTGCCGCCAACACGGTTAAATGGTTACTATCGACAGCAAGCTGCACTAACAGGGAATATGATGCTGGATCCAAAAGATATCACTGCCGTTATTCTGACCGGGGGCGAAGGCCGGCGCATGCAGGGTGCCGACAAGGGGCTGCTCACGCTGTGGGGCAAGCCGCTGGTGGTGCATCTGCTGGAGCGACTCCGCCCTCAGGTCGGTAATGTACTGATCAATGCCAACCGCAACCTGGAACGCTACCGGCCACTGGCGCCGGTGGTGCCGGATAACGACTGCGGCTATGCCGGTCCCCTGGCCGGATTTGAAGCCGGGCTGAGCCATGCCCCGAGCGAATGGGTGCTGTTCGTCCCCTGCGACAGCCCGCTGGTGCCACCGGATCTGGCACACCGTCTGTGCGCCGCCATACAACGTCACGATCAGATAGCGGTGGTGGACGACGGCATTCAGCTCCATTCCGCCACCGCCCTGGTGCACCAGTCACTGCTGCCGTCGCTGTGCAACTACCTGGACGGCGGCGATCGCAAGCTGCAGCTGTGGTATGAACGCCATCAACTGGTCACCGTGGACTTCAGCGACCAGGTCGACGCCTTTGTCAACCTCAACACCGACGACGCCCTGCAGCAGCTGGAGCAACGGGGTCAGGCATAAACAAAAAGGGGCACGTCATTTTATGTAAATGACGTGCCCCCTGCTTGCGATAAATGGATTACGAGCCGAAATAACGCACGAATTGCGCCGGATCCCGCTCGGGCAGTTTGCGTACTTCCACCTGGGGGGTACCCAGATACAGGAAGCCGACGATTTGGTCCTGCGCGTCCAGCCCCATGGCCTGATGCACGCCGCGGTCGAAGGCAAACCAGCCGGTGCGCCAGATGCCGTTGAAGCCCAGCGCCAGCGCCGCCATCTGCATCGCCATCAGGGCGCAGCCGGCCGAGATTTCCTGCTCCAGCTGCGGCACCTTGTCATGAGGCTTAACCTTGGCCACCACGGTGATCACCATGGGCGCACGCAGCGGCGCGTTGCGGGCTTTCTCGACGCTGTCTTCCGCGTCCCCCCTGGCCCGTGCGGCCTCGGCCAGAATGTCACCCAGCTTTTCCCGCTGCTCACCGCCGAACACGATGAACTCCCAGGGCGTCAGCGCCGCATGATCCGGCGCCCGCAGTCCGGCCTTGAAAATGGTTTCCAGCTGCTCGCCCGCCGGCGCGGCTCGACCAGCCGGGGATTGGAATGGCGATTGAGTAACAGTTCCAGTGCTTCCATGATTAACACCCTTCAGTAACACGCTCGGATTTTGATGCCCGCTACCTTAGCAGCACCGCGCTCGAGCATAAAGCCAAAAAAGAGGCATTCTCAAATACGTACCCCTGCTTATGGCCTGCCGGTAAAGGGGGTAACGGCTCATGGTGCCTTCGCCAGACAAGACTGGTTTGGCTATCAAAACCACACCACGCATGGTATTGCGCCGTCGCTGCCGTCATAATGGGCTGATTCGACAATTATTCCGATTAAGGCGTCGCTATGTGGTCTGCCATCAAGTGGTTCTTCCGTACTCTGGCCCGGGTACTGAATGCCATTCGCATGTTAATTATCAACCTGCTGTTTCTAGTCATTGTGGTCTCGGTGATCCTGGTGTTCAGCGCCAAGGAAGAAGCACCCGAGCTGCCGGCCAGCGCCGCGCTGACCCTGACCCTGACCGGCCCGGTGCTGGAGCAGGACGCCACCGCCACTCCCCGGCGACTGGCCGAAAAATGGCTGTCCGGCGATACCACGCCGCCGCCCATGACCCTGAGCCAGATCAAGGAAGCCCTGGACCGGGCCCGCAACGACGAGCGCATCGGCGCCCTGGTGCTGCGGCTGCAGAACATGAGTGAGTCCAGCCTGACCAAGCTGGACGAAGTCGGCGAGGCCATCGAAGGCTTCAAGACCTCCGGCAAGCCGGTGTATGCCCTTGGCGACTACTACACCCAGGGCCAGTATTACCTGGCGGCCCATGCCGACGAAGTGCTGCTGAACCCGGCCGGCGCCGTGACCATTCAGGGCCTGGGCGTCTACCGGCTGCACTACAAGTCGGCCTTCGAGCGTTTCAACATCACCCCCCATGTATTCCGGGTGGGCACCTACAAGTCGTTCGTCGAACCCTATCTGCGCGACGACATGTCCGAAGAAAGCCGCGAAGATACCCGACGCTGGCTCGGCCAGCTGTGGCAGCATTATCAGGACAACATCGTCAAGCTGCGGGATATTCCCGCCGACCACATCAATCCGAGCAAAGAGCAGCTGCTGAGCCGCTTTGGGGCGGTAAATGGTGATCCGGCCCGCTATGCCCTGGAGCAGGGCCTGGTCGACCGGCTCGCCAGCCGCAACGAGATGCTGCAGACCGTGGCCGAACAGGTAGGCTGGGACAGCCAGACCAACGGGTACATGAGCGTGGACATCCCCGCCTACCTCAGCCACAGCGAGTCACGCAAGCATGCCGCCCCGGCGGTGGGTCTGATCACTGCCAGCGGCGCCATCATGAGCGGCGATGCAGGCCCCAACACCATCAACGACGAATACCTCGGCCGCTTGATCGATGAGGCCCGGCTGGATGCAGACATTCACGCCCTGGTGCTGCGTATCGACAGCCCCGGTGGCAGCGCCTTTGCCGCCGAGCAGATCCGCAGCAGCCTGCTGCGCTTCAAGGAAAGCGGCAAGCCGCTGGTGGTGTCCATGGGCAGTACCGCCGCCTCCGGTGGTTACTGGATAGCGGCCGACGCCGACAGGATCTACGCCGCGCCCACCACCCTCACCGGCTCCATCGGCGTATTCGGCCTCTTCCTCACCTTCGAGGAAGCCTTCGAGAAGCTGGGCCTCCATACCGACGGCGTGGGTACCACCGACTTCGTGGGTGCGGGCCTGACCACCGGCCTGCCGGAGCACACCAAGCAGCTGATCCAGATGGGCGTGGAGCACACCTACGATCAGTTCGTCGAGCTGGTGGCCAAGGGCCGCAGCCTGAATCCGGAGCAGGTAGAGCGTGCCGCTCAGGGCCACGTCTGGACCGGACAGGATGCCAAGGCGCTGGGACTGGTGGATGAACTGGGCTATCTGGACGATGCCCTGGCCGGTGCCGCCGGTCTGGCCGAGCTGGCGGAATTCAGCGTCAAGCCGGTGAAACTGCCTTCCTCCGCCAAGGAGATACTGCTGGAGCAACTGCTGCTGGACTCGGGCGCCTTCGGCGACTGGGCCACCGCCGCCCTGCCGGTGGTATTGCGTCCGGCCGGTGAACAGCTCAAGCAGGAATTGTCGGCCCTGAGCCGCTTCGACGATATCCGCGGCCAGTATGTGCTGTGCGTTGCCTGTCAGGAGTTCTGATGCGCCAGAAAAAAATCTACATCGCCTATACCGGCGGCACCATCGGCATGCAGAAATCCGCCAAGGGCTACGTGCCCCAGGCGGGTTTCATGACCGACTGTCTGGCCCATACCCCGGAGTTTCATCGCCCGGAGATGCCGGCCTACCATATTCACGAGTACGATCCCCTGATCGACTCTTCGGACATGACGCCCGCCGACTGGCAGCGGATTGCCGACGATATCAAGGCCAATTACGACGACTACGACGGCTTCGTGGTATTGCACGGCACCGACACCATGGCGTTCACCGCCGCGGCACTGTCGTTCATGCTGGAAGACCTGGACAAACCGGTGATCGTCACCGGTTCCCAAATCCCCCTGGCCGAACTGCGCTCCGACGGTCGTCCCAACCTGCTCAACGCCCTCTATGTGGCCGCCTGTTATCCCATCCACGAGGTGGGACTCTTCTTCAACAACCGCCTGTATCGGGGCAACCGTGCCAGCAAGG
Source organism: Oceanisphaera psychrotolerans (assembly GCF_001870485.1). Taxonomy (GTDB): domain Bacteria; phylum Pseudomonadota; class Gammaproteobacteria; order Enterobacterales; family Aeromonadaceae; genus Oceanimonas; species Oceanimonas psychrotolerans. The sequence goes on from NZ_MDKE01000009.1 coordinate 61,478, forward strand.
TACACGCCGACGGTTTTCAGGCCTTCGACTCGCCCAACTTTCCGCCCCTGCTCAATGCCGGCATTCATATCAGCCTGGAGTCGGGCACCCTGGGCACCGCCACCGGTAAACCCTTGACCGTCAGCCCCATCACGCCCCAGCCCATCGGCGTGGTCACCCTCTACCCCGGCATTTCCGCCGAGGTCATCGGCAACATTCTGCAACAGCCGGTCAAGGCGCTGCTGCTGCTGTCCTACGGGGTGGGCAATGCGCCCCAGAACGAGGCCATGCTGACCCTGCTGGCCGAGGCCTCGGCCCGGGGTGTGGTCATCGTCAACCTGACCCAGTGCCTGCGCGGCACCGTCAACATGGACGGCTACGCCACCGGTCACGCCCTGGCCCAGGCCGGCGTCATCTCCGGTTACGACATGACCACCGAGGCGGCGCTGACCAAGCTGCACTATCTGCTGAGCAAAAACCTGCCGCCGGAGCAAGTTCGCAAGTTGATGGGGCAGAATCTGCGCGGGGAATTGAACGCCCCGGCGTAAGGTGTGAGGCCTGACATGGCAGCCGGCTATTTATGCGGGGCATAGCCTGTGCTGCTATGCCCCACAGGTGCGCAATCAAGGCGCCGGAACCGGCAGCCAGAGCGGCGTGTGACCGGTGCGGGAAGTGAAGCGCAGCAGATCGGTCTTGCTCAACAGCACGGTGGCAGTATTGCGCAGCGGGTGGCAGTGAAAGTCGTCGCCGTGCTCCAGCTCCCGATCCAGCCACAATTCCACTTGTCGTTCCCTGTCATGGACCAGCGCCAACACCGACACATGGCCGGGTTCGACCCCCAGATAACGCTGCAGCCGGTCGGCGGAGGCAAAACCGAGCCGGGACCAGCCCACCTGACGTGACAGCACTTTCAGATCCACCTGCTTGTCGGAACGGGTCAGCAACAGCGCATGGCGACGGCCGTAATTGTCGCGCAGAAACAGATTCTTGAGCCGGGTACCGGGGCGCTCCACCAGCAGCCGGTCGGCATCGTCGCAGGTAAACAGCGGCGGATGCTCGATCAGCGGCGGCGTTATGCCCCAGCCGGCCAGCAAGTTCATCAGGGTCAGGCTGTGCTTCATGTCTTCTGTCGCGGTCATGGACAAGGTCAGGCAATTCACGAGACACCTAACATATCGCTCACCACCTCCCTTTTCCACTCCGGGGCTTTACCGGTGCCCTGTCCGTGATGAAGCCCTGCCAGAAAGCGGGGCCTGTGGCTCAGCGGGACGGATTCATCGCCAGCACCCCGGCGCGGGTCACCGACTGCTCGGCGATCAGCTCGGTCACCACCGCACGGCTGGCCTTGTAATGAGCTGTCAGCTTGTGATCGGCCAGGGCCGCTTCATCCTGATAGATTTCATAGAGCCAGAACAGCTCGGGATCGGCCTTGTCCTGCAGCACGTCGAAGGCATGGCAACCCGGCTCGTCACGCACCGAGGCTTCGGCGTTGGGCAGCATGGCCGCCAGAAAGGCGTCGGTGGTGCCGGGCTTGAGCTTGGTTTTGACAATAATGGAATACATTGTAGACTCCGTTTGTTTATTTAAATTAAACAAATGGTACACAATACATCAGTAAAGAGACAAGGAACCCCGCCATGGAAAGACCCGGTCGTTTGAACGGCATGCGCCATATCGCCTTCACCATGCCCAACCTGGAAGAATGCGAGCACTTTTACACCGAGATCATGGGCATGGAGCTGCTGCGCCGGGCTCATAAAGATCTGGTCTATCTCACCTGCGGCAACGACAATCTGTCTCTGGGCCGCTCCGATCTACCCGCCAGCGGTGTGCAGAGCATGGATCACTTCGGCTTTATCGTGGACAGCAAGGCAGAACTGGAACTGTGGTTTCAGTACCTGCAGAGCAAGGCCGTGACCATGCTCGACCAGCCCCACGATCACGGTGACGGCGCGCGCAGCTTCCACATTACCGATCCGGCCGGTAACGTGATCCAGCCTATCTATCATCCGGAGATCTCCGGCCAGCGCTTCAGCAAGCCCTAAGCGGCAGATTTATCTCTTGCCGTGGTTTTCCCTGCCACGGCTTTCCGTTATGGTAAGGACATCGTGCTCCGGCACTCCCACTTTGCAATAGAGTACTTCATGTCCCCAGATACCGATAAACTGAACACCGATGAACTGAGAAGTCGCCGCCTGGCGGCGCTGATCACGCCGCACCAGCTGAACACCCAATTCCCCCTCACCGACACCATGGCCGAGACGGTGCTGACCGCCCGCGCCGACATCGAAGCCATTCTGACCGGTACCAGCCCCAGACTGTTGGTGATCGTCGGCCCCTGCTCCATTCACGACCCGGCCGCCGCCCTGGCCTATGCCGAGCGGCTGGCGCCGTTGCGCGAGCGTTACAAAGACCGGCTGTGCATTGTGATGCGTACCTATTTCGAAAAGCCGCGCACCATCGTCGGCTGGAAGGGGCTGATCAACGATCCGCACCTGAACGGCAGCTTCGACGTGAACACCGGTCTGCAGCTGGCCCGCAAGCTGTTGTGCGACATCAATGCCCTGGGGCTGCCCACCGCCACCGAATTTCTCGATATGGTGACCGGACAGTATATTGCGGATCTGATCAGCTGGGGCGCCATCGGCGCGCGCACCACCGAATCCCAGGTGCACCGGGAAATGGCCTCGGCGCTGTCGTGCCCGGTGGGCTTCAAGAACGGCACCGACGGCAACATCCAGATTGCGCTGGACGCGGTGCGCGCGGCCAGTCACCCGCACATTTTCTGCTCGCCGGACAAAGACGGTCAGATGACCATTTACCAGACCAACGGCAACCCCTTCGGCCATCTGATCCTGCGCGGCGGCAAGGCCCCCAACTACGATGCCGACAGCGTGGCCGAGGCCGCCGGCGGGCTGAAGCAGGTGGGGCTGTCACCCCGGCTGGTGGTGGACCTCAGTCATGGCAACAGCCTCAAGCAACACCAGCGCCAGTTGCTGGTGGCCGAAGACATCAGTACCCAGCTGAAAAACGGCAGTCGTTATATTGCCGGGGTCATGGCCGAAAGCTTTATCGAGTCGGGCCGACAGGAGGTGGTTGAAGGCAAGGCAGAGGTATTCGGCCAGAGCATCACCGATGCCTGTCTGGGCTGGAGCGACACCGAAGCCCTGCTGGAGACCCTGTATCAGGCAGTTGAGGTGTGACAGGGTAGGCGCCCATGCAGGCGGCGCAATCCGGTAGGCAGGAGTTTGCCTGCCGGTACTGCATCTCGCCTGAGGGTCTCGCGTACCCTGTGCCGCCGGCTAACGCGCTTTATTCTTCCGGCAGCATCATCCGGCGGCCATCCTGCTCCAGTACCCGTACCCTGACCTTAAACACCTCGGCGATCAACGCCGGGGTGATCACCCCGGGCCCGCCCCGTGCCGCCAGTTTGCCCTGATGCAGACACCAGACGTCATCCGCATACTGGCAGGCCAGGTTGATGTCGTGAATGGAGGCCACCACCGCCAGTCCTCGTGTTGCATAGCGACGCAACAGCCGCAGGGTGGCGAGCTGGTGGTGCCAGTCCAGCCCGGCCAGGGGTTCGTCCAGCAGCAGCAGGCGGGCATCGGGGTTGATGTCGGGGTGCACCTGCAACAGGGTACCGGCAATCAGCAGCCGTTGCTGCTCGCCGCCGGAAAGACTGGTGAGCGGGCGAGCGTAGAGTGACTCCAATCCCAGGGGCCCGGCCAGCTCGGCCATGACTCGGCACACCGCCTCGTTTATCCCGCCCAGCGGCTCCGCCCCCAGCGCCAGCAACTCGTAACCGCGCAGACCATGAGGCAAGGCCGCCTGCTGGGCCAGCATGGCTCTGTGCCGGGCCAGCTCATGCAGACTGAAGCCGGACAACGCCTGGCCCGCCAGCCGCACCTGCCCTTCTCCGTCGCTGTCACTCAGGCCCGCCGCCCCCGCCAGCAGGCTGGACTTGCCACTGCCGTTGGGGCCGATCAGCAGGGTCAGCCTGCCCGCCGTAAATTCACCGCTGACGGGGCCTACCCGTCGCGCCTGCACGAAACCGTCAAGCTCCAGCATGGCGACGCACCAACAGCCAGATGAACACCGGCGCCCCCAGGGTGGCGGTCACGGCACCGATGGGCAGCTCGCCCACCGTCAACACCGTCCGCGCCGCCACATCGGCCAGGGTCAGCACCATGGCACCTGCCAGCATGGACGCGGGCAGCAAGAAACGTTGCTTGCCCCCCACCAACAGACGCAGCAGATGAGGCACCACCAGACCGACGAAGCCGATGGGGCCGGCCATGGCCACACTGAAGGCGGTGAGCAGGCATACCGCCAGCACCAGCCGGGGCTGCAGCCAGCGCACATTCAGCCCCAGCAGCCGCGCCTGGTTATCGCCCAGCGCCAGCATATCCAGCCGGCGGCCCTGAGTGACCAGCCAGACCAAAGTAACCAGCGCCGGCAGCCACAACGACAATGGCTGGCCGTGGCCCAGGCTGCCCATCATCCAGAACAGAAAGCTGCGCAGCGAGGCATCGTCGGCCAGGTACAGCAGCCAGGTCAGCACCGCATTGGCGAGAATACCCACCGCCACCCCGAACAACAGCAGCGCCCCCGGCCCCAGCCGGCGCCGCGCCAGCGCCAGCAGCAACAGGGTGACCAGCAGGGCGCCGACAAAGGCGGCCAGCGACAGACTCCAGTAGGGTAGTGACAGTCCCAGATGAACCGACAGCGACAGGGTCAGCACCGCCGCCAGACTGGCCCCGCTGGATATACCAATCAGCCCCGGCTCGGCCAGGGGGTTGTGCAGCAGCACCTGCAACACGGCGCCGCACAGGGCCAGGCTGGCGCCCACCAGCACCGCCAGCAGGGTACGCGGCAACCGTAACTGCCAGAACACCTGCTGCTCCAGCCTGGACACCGGCTGCCACAGCGCTTCTATGCCCACTCCCACGGCACCCAACTGCAGGCTGAGCAACATGGCCACCAGCAACGCCAGCCCCAGCCCCAACAGCCAGTAGCGGTATTTACGTTGTTGTTGCTGAAAGAGTGTCGCCAGCATCATCCGGTTCCGTTACCCAATTTTCCGTTACCCATCTCTCCATTATCCAACCCAGGCAAACCAGGCCGGATATTGCTGCCACAGCAGGCGGACCGACATGACCAGCGACACCGTCACCAGCATGGGGCGAATAATACGGGTGCCCCGGGTGACCACCATTTTGGAACCCAGGCGGGCGCCGACAAACTGGCCAAGCGCCATCGATAACCCGACGACCCAGGCGACCTGACCGCCGAGCATGAAGAACAGCAGCGAGGCAAAGTTGGAGGTGAAATTCAGCAGCTTGGTGTGAGCCGTGGCCTTGGCCATGCTGAAACCGGCCAGGGCAATAAAGCCCAGCGCGAAGAAAGAGCCGGTGCCGGGGCCGAAGAAACCATCATAAAAGCCCACGCCGATGCCGACCAGCAGGGCGAAAGGAACAATACCCAGCCGACGTTGACGGTCTTCATCTCCCACCCGGGGCGAAAACAGAAAATACAGGGCAAAGGCCGCCAGCAGAAAGGGCAGTACCTTCTGCAACACCGACGCATCGATACGCTGCACCAATAAGGTACCTAGCATGCTGCCGATGAAGGTACAGGCCATCGCCCACTTCATGGTGCGCCAGTCGATCAACCCCCGACGCAGGTAATACAAGGAGGCGGAAAAGGTGCCGAAGCAGCTTTGCAGCTTGTTGGTGGCCAGCGCCATGGCCGGCGGCATGCCGGTAGCCAGCAGCGCCGGTACCGTGATCAAGCCACCACCACCGGCAATGGCATCGATAAAGCCCGCCAGCAGTGCCGCCAGCGCCAGCAGACCCAACGTGAGTAAGTCCAGTTCCATGATGATTCCGACATTCAGCACAAAGGCGCATAGACTAGCAGGATGGCAAAAGCAGCAACAGCAAAACCCTTGCTCTGGCACGACCTTAACGATACCGGTGCTGCAATATCCATCACATGACATGGGCCAGAAGGAACCAGGTGAAAGCAGGCGCGCAACCCTGTTGCCGGCCCGGCACCGCAAGGTCGTTTAGCCTGGCTGTCGGCTATGATAACGTAGCCTGAATTATCCATGAGGAGAAATGCAATGACGGATTCCGTACTGAGCCTGTTGCCCGGCGACTTTCCCGATGCCGACGACAGCGCCTTCCTGAACACCGGCGTACGCCGGCTGGTGCTGGCCGGCGGCTGCTTCTGGTGCACCGAGGCGGTGTACCGCCAGCTGAACGGGGTACTGAATGTGGTGTCCGGTTATGCCGGCGGCACCGAAGAGACCGCCAACTACGATGCCGTATGCAGCGGCACCACCGATCATGCGGAAGTCATCGCTATCGAATTCGACAGCGCCCTGATCGGCCCCGGCACCCTGCTGAAGGTGTTTTTCGGTATCGCCCACGATCCCACCCAGCTCAATCGTCAAGGCAACGACCTCGGCCGCCAGTATCGCTCGGCGGTGTTTTATCAGGATGACGCCGAACGCCGGCTCGCAGCCGACTATATTGCCCAACTGGAGCAGCATGGCGTGTTCCGGGCGCCCATCGTCACCACGCTGGAGCCACTGCAGGCGTTTTACCCGGCAGAGAGCTATCATCAGAACTATGCTGCAGTGAACCCCAATCAGCCTTATATTGCCGCCGTTGCCCAGCCCAAGGTGGCCAAGGTGCAGCATTTCTTCAAAGACCGGCTTAAAAAGGAGCTGTAATCATGGCACAAACTCCCAGCCCCTATGACCTGAGCCCCCCCACCGCCGAGCAGTTGCAACAACTGGCCGGGCAACTGAGTGCCGATGAGCGACGGATTTTGCTGAATCAGGGAACGGAAGCGCCGTTCTGCGGTGGCTTGCTCGATAATCACCAGAATGGCAGCTATGTGTGCAAGCTGTGCGCCCTGCCGCTGTTCTCTTCGGCCTGCAAATTCGAGTCCGGTTCCGGCTGGCCCAGCTTTTATGCCCCCTACCACCCGGACCATATTCTCGAGCTGGCGGATGTCAGCCATGGCATGCGCCGGGTCGAAATCCGCTGTCGCCGCTGCGACGGCCACATGGGTCATGTATTTCCCGACGGACCCGCCCCCACCGGCTTGCGTTATTGCCTGAATTCGGCCTCACTCAGCTTCTGTGCCGACGGCGAACCCAAGCCGGATCCACTGCGCCGTGGCGAGCGCGACTTTTTATAGGAAGTATGCATGCCAGACGGCGACGAGGTTAACCAGAACAAGGATGTAATGGGCGATCTGAAGCAACGTCTCGCCGACAGCCCGCTGCTGGTCAAGGGCTTCAACCGCCAGGGGCTGTGTATATTATGGAATCATGAGTGCGAACGCCGCTTTGGCTGGCACTGGGATGAATTACAGGCGCACCCGGATCCCCTGGCCCTGCTGTATCCCGACGCCGCCGTGCGGCGGGCCGTACGCCGCACCTTCAGCGCCGACTCCCGGTTTCGCGAGTGGGCGCCACTCACCCGCAAAGGGACTCCCCTGCCCAGTCTGTGGGTCAATATCACCCTGCCTAACGGCGAACTGCTCTGCATCGGCCACGATATCAGCAAGCAGAAAAAAGCCGAGACCAAACTGCAACTGGCGGCCCGGGTTTTTGAATGCAGTCTGGAAGGCATCATGATCACCGATGCCGACAACCGCATCATCAGGACCAACCCCGCCGTTTCCCACATTACCGGTTATGACTCCGACGAGCTGCTCGGTCGCACCCCGGCCATGCTGGCCTCGGGCCGGCACGACGCCGACTTTTACGATGCCATGTGGCACAGCCTGAACACCCGGGATCACTGGCGTGGCGAAATCTGGAACCGGCGCAAGAATGGCGAGCTCTATCCCGAGTGGCTGACCATTTCCGCCCTGCGCGGCAAAGACGGAAAATTGAGCCATTATGTGGCGGTATTCAGTGACATCAGCCAATTGAAGGTCGATACCGCCACGCTGGAACATCTTGCCCAGTACGATCCACTGACCGGTATTCCCAACCGTCGTCTGCTGGCCGACCGTTTGCTGCAGGCCATGGCTCGCGCCCGGCGCCTGAACAGCCAGCTGGCGGTGTGTTATCTGGATCTCGACGGTTTCAAGCAGGTTAACGATGAACTGGGCCACCCGGCCGGTGATCGGTTACTGATTGAAATCAGCCACCGGCTCAAGGCCACCCTGCGTGAATACGACACCCTGGCCCGGCTGGGCGGCGACGAGTTTGTATTGCTGTTTGCCGAGCTGCCCGACCACGATGATCTGACTCCCATCCTGACCCGGGTGCTGGAAGTCGTGTCGGCGCCGGTCACGCTGGACGATGCTCAGGCCTGGGTATCGGCCAGCATCGGCGTGACCTTTTACCCCCATGATGATGTCAGTGCCGATGTGCTGTTGCAGCATGCGGACAAGGCCATGTATCAGGCCAAGCAGGATGGTAAAAACTGCTATCGGTTTTACGACCATCGTCAACAGGCCGAACAGCAGGACCGTTACCGGCAGTTGCAAAGCCTGGAGCAGGCCCTGCAACAGGGCGAGTTCCTGCTGTTTTATCAGCCCAAGGTGGATCTGCTCAACGGCAGGGTCAGTGGGCTGGAAGCCTTGATCCGCTGGCAGCATCCCGAACAGGGGCTGCTGCTACCGGCCGACTTTCTGTACCAGTTTACCGGCAACCGGCTGGAGTGGGCGCTGGGCCAGTGGGTCATTCTGTCGGTGTTGCAGCAGATCGACCGCTGGCAACAGCAGGGATTGCATCTGACCGTCAGTCTCAATATCGGTGCCAACCATCTGCTGCAGCCGGATTTTGCCCTGCAACTGGACGCCGCCCTGCGGCGTTACCCCCGTATCCCCCCCGCCTGCCTGGAGCTGGAGTTTCAGGAACTGGCCGCCATCCATCATCTGGAGCAGGTCATTCAGGTGCTGGAACATTGCCATCGGCTGGGAGTACAAATCGCCCTGGATAACTTCGGCAGCGGCTTTTCTGCCCTGTCCTTTCTGCGCAGCTACCGCTGGACAAACTCAAGATTGACCACCGCTTCGTCAGCGACATGCTCACCAACGACGACGATCTGAGCCTGGTCAGCAGCATGCTGCAGCTGGCCCATACCTTTCATCACCCGGTGGTGGCGCAGGGGGTGGAAAGCGTTGAACTGGGCGCCATGCTCGGCAGCCTAGGCTGCCGCTTCGCCCAGGGCCATGGCATTGCCGTGCCCATGCCGGCCGCACAGGTGCCGGCATGGGTCCGCCGCTGGCATGAGCAGGGGCTGTGGGCCGATCTGCAAAGCCGCTTCGGCGCCGACTAGTTCGCTTCAAACCGGCGCACGAAGTCTTCTATCACCATGTCGTAGAGTTTGTCCTTGAGGAACAGGTCTTCTACCCCGTGATCGATATTGGGATTGTCGTTGACCTCAATGACCGCCACCCGCCCCTTGCCTTCCTTGATGTCCACGCCGTAAAGGCGTCACCGATGGGCTTGACCGCCTTGAGCGCCGCGCTGATCACCGCCTTGGGCGCCTCGAAGGTGGGCAGGGTCACGAAACTGCCGGAGTCCGCTTCCTTGCCGCCGTCGTTATGGCGATAAATCTGCCAGTGACCTTTTACCATAAAGTATTTGCAGGCGAAGATGGGCTGATGGTTCAGTACCCCGATGCGCCAGTCGAATTCGGTAAAGAAGTATTCCTGAGCCAGCACCAGCGCCGACGCATTGCGCAGGGTCGCCAGCGTCTCCACCAGCGCGGCCCGGTCCGCCACCTTGTAAACCCCACGGGAAAAGGCGCCGTCCGGTATCTTGAGCACCAGCGGATAGCCCAGCTCCTGCTCCAGCCAGGCCACCGCTTCTTTCTCTTTGGGGTTTACCATCAGCGTCTTCGGCGTCGGCACCCCGTGCTTGGTAAAGCTTTCGGCCAGAAACACCTTGTTGGCGCAGCGCAGAATGGAGGTGGGCGAGTCGATCACCACCAGCCCCTCGTGCTCGGCCTTCTGGGCGAAACGAAAGGTATGGTGATCGATGGCGGTGGTTTCCCGGATAAAGAGACCGTCGTATTCCGCCAGTCGCTGATAATCCTTGCGGGTGACAAGCTCCACATTGACGCCGGCTCGCTCGCCGGCCTTGACGAAACGCTTGAGCGCCTTGGGGTCGGAAGGCGGCAGCGCTTCGTCCGGGTTGACCAGCATCGCCAGATCGTAACGGTAGCGTTTGGTGGCTTTGGGCTTGCGCCAGATGATGCGGGAATAGGCTTCCAGCGCCTCGGCAAACCGATCTTCCTCCTCTCCCTGCAGCTCCCGGGGCGACAGGGTAGCCAGGCCGGCAAGCTCCCAGCGCGAACGCTTCTTGAAGGTCAGTTCCAGCACCGGACAGGGCAGCCGCTCGAACAACTCCCGGCACAGCGGCTCCAGCCCGGGCTCGGTTCCGTGGCCGAAGTAGCTTTTCAGCTTGATCTGTTTGACGCTGTCATTTTCCGCCAGTGGCGCCAGTGCCTCGGACACGCCGTCGAACCCGAAGGCGAACAGCCCCTTGTTGCGCAGGTTGTTGAGGGTGGCCACCGAGGGGATGACATGCTGGCCCCGGGCTTCCGCCAGCAGCGAGCAATAGTAGCCATTGGACAGGTACTTGCCGGTTTTGCACAGGTTGATGACCCGGGTGCGGGGCGCGTTTTTCGCCGGCGGCTGCTTGAGGTAGGTCTGAAAGTCGACCAGATTTTCGCTGGGAAAATACGGCGCCCAGGCGCTGAGTTCATCCACCACCAGGATAAGTTGGGTCATGGGATAATCCGTTATGGTTGCAGCCGTGATATGAAATTCACTCTATACGCAAATGACCACGAACACAGCGAAATTTTCTCGCGGCCAATATCAAATTATCGTATGTTGAAAGCCTCTCCAATACCCTGTCGGTGACCCATGTCTCCCCCCCTCGTCCGCCCTGCATTGAAGTCCGAACTGAACGAGCTGGTGGCTCTGGAAGAACGCTGTTTCAGCCAGGACCGGATCAGCCGGCGCAGCTTGCAGCGTTTTGTCGAACACCCGCAAGACAAGCTGCTGGTGGCCGAGCAGAACGGGCAACTGCTGGGCTATATACTGGTGCTGTTCCGGCGCAACACCCGGCTGGCACGGGTATATTCCATCGCGGTGGCACCGGACGCCCGCGGCCTGGGACTGGGCCAGGCGCTGATGCAGGCGGCCGAGGTTGGCGCCCGGGAGCGGGGCGCGGTGTTTATGCGCCTGGAAGTGCGGGCCGACAACGTGGCGGCGCAAAACCTCTATCAGCGCCTGGGCTACCGTCAGTTCGGGGTTTATCACGACTATTACGAAGATCATCAGACCGCCCTGCGCTACCAGAAACGCGTGCATCACTATCACCCGCTCAGCGGCACCAAAACCGTACCCTATTACCGCCAGACCACGGAGTTTACCTGTGGCCCGGCCTCGCTGATGATGGCGGTGAGTGCCCTCGACCCGGATTACCGGCCGGAAATCGATGAAGAGCTGCAACTGTGGCGCGAGGCCACCACCATTTTCATGACCAGCGGCCACGGCGGCTGCGGCCCCCACGGTTTGGCGCTGGCCGCCCGCCGACGCGGATTCAGGGTGGCATTAACCCTGAACCAGACCGGCCCCTTGTTTGTGAGCAGTGTGCGCACCGCCGACAAGAAACAGATACTGGAGCGGGTACACCAGCAGTTTCTGGCCCAGATGAGCGAGCTGGACATCGAACCGGAATATGGCCATTTCACCCTGGAACAACTGGAGCTGGGGCTGAGCCAGGGCGGCCTGCCGCTGGTACTGATCAGCACCTATCATCTGGACGGCCGCAAGGCACCGCACTGGGTGCTGGTATGCGCCATGGACCGGGAGTTCGTCTATATCCACGACCCGGATATCGACGAAGCCAACGGTGAAAGCGCGGTAGACAAACAGTATCTGCCGATAGAACGCCGTCGCTTCGATCGCCTGGCTCGCTACGGCCGGCACGGGTTACGCACCCTGGTATGGGTATACAAGAACTAGCAACACCGCCAAAGGTCAGGATCTGTCGGTCACGACCGGACGCGTACAAAATAAATATTTTAAAAATATAAAGATTACAAAAAGTTACCAACAATACGGACAAAAAGATTCAAACGTTACCCCACGGATATCACTTCCCTTGCCGGCAATCCTTTGTATAGTCAGAGCAAGTTATAAACAGTCCGAGAGAAACGTCTGTATGTTGAAAAAACAAATCATCGCCCTTGGGCTGCTGCCGCTGATGCTGGCCGCCTCCCCGGCTCTGGCCGACGAAACCCTCAGCACCGTACTGGGCGGCGGTGCCGGCGGCGCCGCCGGTGCCCTGCTCGGCAAGCAGATGGGGGGTGACACCGGCGCCCTGGTCGGTGCCGCCCTGGGTGGCGCGGCCGGTGGCGCCGCCACCGCCGACAGAGGCAACAAGAACGAAGCCGCCCTGGGCGGTGCCGTCGGCGCCCTGGGTGGCGCTGCATTGGGCAAGAACCTGGCCGGCGACACCGGTCAACTGATTGGCGCCGGCATCGGCGGCGGTGCCGGCTCGGCCCTGGGAGCGCGCTCCGGTGACGGCCACCGCCAGCAGGAAGTGCACCACTACTATCACGACAAGCGCCACAAAAAACACAAGCACAAACATAAGCACAAGCATCATCACCACCACGATTAACACGATGAACTCCTGATTGCAGCATCAAGGCCCGCCACCTGGCGGGCCTTTTCGTGTCTGCCGTAGCGGAGGCTGTGTCGCACCGTCATATTCCTGTCATCTCGCCGTTATCAAACTGCCATTTTTGATGTCTAGCCTAGGCCGCATCCATACCGTGGTTAGCACCCCAAATGAGCAAAGGATAAGTTTGAAATGAGCCAGTTTGAACTGAAGGATGATCAGAATCACCCCCGTACTCAGGTACCCGAATTTACCCGGATGGTCGAGCAGAACCTGAGCCGCCGCCGTTTTCTGGGCGGAGCTGCCGCCCTGGGCGCCGTTGCCTTCTTCAGCGCCTCGCCAATTTCCCGCGCCATGGCCGCCGCCACCGGCCGAAGTCCGCTGCTGGGCTTCGAGGCCGTGCCGACCAGCACCGCCGACACCGTTGTGGTACCGCCTGGCTACAAGGCCGAGCGCCTGATTTCCTGGGGTGACCCCCTGTTTTCCAACGTGGCCGAATTCATCAACGGCGGTGGCAATACCTCTGCCGATCAGAGCGGTCAGTTTGGCGACAACAACGATGGCATGAGCTTCTTCCCGGTGGATGACAACACCGCCATCCTGGCCATCAACAACGAATACACCAACTACGAGCTGATGTTTGCCCACCAGGGCAAGAACATGACCGCCGATGATGTGAAAAAGGCCCAGGCCGCCCACGGCGTATCGGTGATCACCATCAAGAAGCAGGCCGACGGCTGGCGTTTTGAAAAAGACGGCAAGTTCAACCGCCGCATCAATGCCAACACCCCCATGGCCATCGGCGGTCCGGCCAGGGGCCATGAGCTGATGAAGACCAAGGCCGACCCCAGGGGCGAGCAGGCACTGGGCACGTTCAACAACTGTGCCAACGGCATGACCCCCTGGGGCACCTACCTGACCTGTGAAGAAAACTTCAACGGTTATTTCGGCAGCGCCAAGTCGGTTGAGATTTCCCCGGCCCTGACCCGCTACGGGGTGGCCGCCGAAGACGCCGGTTATCAGTGGCACAAGTTCGACGACCGCTTCGATCTGGCCAAAAACCCCAACGAACCCAACCGCTTCGGCTGGGTGGTGGAAATCGACCCCACCGATCCCAACTCCACCCCGATCAAACGCACCGCCCTCGGTCGTTTCAAGCATGAAAACGCCGAGCTGGTCATCGATAAAGACGGCCACGCGGTGGTGTATCTGGGTGACGACGAGCGCGGCGAACACCTGTATCGCTTCGTCAGCGAAGGCAAGTACAACCCGAACGACAGGGCGGCCAACCGCAATCTGCTGGACAAGGGCACCCTCTATGTAGCCAAATTCCATGCCGAGGAGGGTGAACTGAAGGGCAAAGGCGAATGGCTGGAACTGACCTTCGGCAAGAACGGGCTGACCCCGGAGAACGGCTTTAACAGCCAGGCCGAGGTGTTGATCCACGCCCGCCTTGCCGCCACCCAGGTGGGCGCCACCACCATGGACAGACCCGAGTGGGTGGCCGCTCACCCCACCGAGCCGGTGGTGTTCTGTACCCTGACCAACAACAAGAACCGGGGTACCAATGACCACCAGCCGGTGGGCGGCCCCAACCCCCGGGCCGAAAACCACTACGGCCAGATCCTGCGCTGGCAGCCGGCCAATGGCCGTCATACCGCCGGTGAGTTCGACTGGGATCTGTTCCTGCTGGCCGGCAACCCGACCGTACACCAGAACAGCCTCTATGCCGGCTCGGCCAATATCAACGCCGACAACATGTTCAACAGCCCCGACGGTATCGGCTTCGACCAGGCCGGACGGCTGTGGGTACAGACCGACGGCAACTACTCCAACCAGGGCGACTTTGCCGGCCAGGGCAATAACCAGATGCTGTGCGCCGACCCCGCCACCGGCGAAATTCGCCGCTTTCTCACCGGCCCCGTCGCCTGCGAGATCACCGGCCTGACCTTCAGCCCGGATCAGAAGACCCTGTTTGTGGGCGTGCAGCACCCGGGCGAAGAGCTGGCCGGATCCCACTTCCCCATGGGCGGAAACAGCACCCCCCGTTCCAGCGTGATGATGATCACCCGCGAAGACGGCGGCATTATCGGCGCCTGATTAACGTCAGGGACTCGGACCTTGTAGGCCGGGGGCTCCCCGGCCTACAAAATACCGTCACTCCGGCGAAGGCCGCAGTCCATCTCACAAACATCATCACACCAACAGGCACCACTCAGCGTCTGCAATCAGCACCACTTACAGCTTACGGGTGACAGCTCCCCGAAGGGGCACCGTGATCTTTCACAACCTTTGCTGGTATGCTGTTTTTTCAAAAACACATAACCAACCTGTGGGGAGCGCGATGCAATACAGGAAACTGGGCAACACCGATATTGACGTCAGCCTGATTGGCCTGGGCACCATGACCTGGGGCGAGCAAAACACCGAAGCCGAAGCCCACGCCCAGCTGGACCTGGCGCGGGATCACGGCATCAATCTTGTCGACACCGCCGAGATGTATCCCATTCCGCCCAGAGAAGCCACCCAGGGCGACACCGAAACCATGATTGGCAACTGGCTCTCCGCCCGCGGCAAGCGCGACGAATTGATTCTGGCCACCAAGGCGGTGGGACCGTCACGCAATCCGGGGCGACCCTCTTACTTTCGCAACGGCAAGGCCTGCCTCGACAGCGCCAACCTGATCGAAGCGGTCAACGACAGTCTGCGCCGACTCAAAACCGACTACATCGACCTTTATCAGCTGCACTGGCCGGACCGCAGCGCCAACTACTTCGGCAAGCTGGGCATGGATCGGCTAGAGCAGGAAGAAACGGTCCCCATCGAAGAAACCCTGCGCGCGCTGGAAGAGCTGGTGAAAAGCGGCAAGGTCCGCCAGATTGGCGTGTCCAACGAAACGCCCTGGGGCCTGCACCAGTACCTGAAACTGGCCGAACAGGCCGGCCTGCCGCGTATCGTCAGCATCCAGAATCCCTACAGCCTGCTCAACCGCAGCTATGAAGTGGGGCTGTCGGAATTCAGCCTGCGCGAACAGGTGGGCCTGCTGGCATATTCTCCACTGGCCTTCGGCATGCTCACCGGCAAATATGAAAACGGCGCTCGCCCCACCGGCGCCCGCCTTACCCTGTACAGCCGTTTTCAACGCTACCTCAATCCCCGCGCCCAGCAGGCCAGTGCCGCCTACGTCGCCCTGGCCCGGGAGCACAACCTCAGTCCGGCACAACTGGCCCTGGCCTTTGTGAACAGCCGCCCCTTCGTGACCAGCAACCTCATCGGCGCCACCAACCTGGTCCAGCTGAAAGAGAACATCGACAGCGTGAGCCTCACCCTGAGCCCGGAACTGCTGGAAGCGGTAGAAAAACTGCACCTGGAGATGCCGAACCCGGCGGTGTGAGGTTATCCAATAGATAGGGAAAGCGGTTTATCCCCGTGTGCACGGGGAACGGTACCACCAGGTACTCACCTACCCGGAAATCGCCGGTTCATCCCCGTGCGTACGGGGAACGGATGGAGCCATTGTTTCGCGACGGTGATCTGATCGGTTCATCCCCGTGCGTACGGGGAACGGACCAGCTGGCACCGGATAAACTATCCGTTGAACGGTTCATCCCCGTGCGTACGGGGAACGGGACTACTACCGGGTCGAGCCCGGCACCCTGACCGGTTCATCCCCGTGCGTACGGGGAACGGGTTAAAGGTTGAATATTCAACCAATAGTTTGATCGGTTCATCCCCGTGCGTACGGGGAACGGCGCCTGTTCAGCGGCGGCGGCGGCA
>NZ_MDKE01000010.1 GCF_001870485.1 Oceanisphaera psychrotolerans
TCGTCACACCGGGTATCAACGAAAAGCACTATCTGGCCGGAGCCCTGCATGCGACGACGGGCAAGGTAACCTATGTTGCTGGTCACAAAAAGAACTCAGCCCTGTTTATCTCGTTGCTGGAAGCCTTGCGTCGACGCTACCGACGAGCTCGGAACATCACGCTAATCTTGGATAATTACGTGATCCACAAGAGCCGTCTGGTGCAAAGTTGGCTGGCAGATAATCCCAAGTTCATCCTGATCTTCCAGCCGGTCTACTCACCCTGGATTAACAAGATAGAGCTGCTTTGGCACAAGCTGCATGAGACGGTAACCCGCAATCACCAGTGCTACAGCATGGTATCGCTGCTGAAGCGAGTCAGACATTTTATGGATACCGTTTCGCCATTTCCTGGGAGTCGTTACGGAACAGCCAAAATGTAGCACTATTAGGATCAGTTATTTAGCTTGACCTCGTTTATTAAAAAAAGCCCCGCTGATCAGCGGGGCTTTTTATTCACTTGCGCAACTAACGCTTCGTAATCAGTCCGATCACTCGCCGTAGGCTTCGGTCGGCAGACAGCTGCAGAACAGGTTGCGGTCGCCGAACACGTCGTCGATACGGTTGACGGTGGGCCAGAACTTGGAGCGGCGCACGTCGGCGGAGGGGAATACCGCCAGCTCGCGGCTGTAGGCCCGGTTCCACTCGTTGTCCATGACATCATCCTGGGTATGCGGCGCATTGACCAGGGGGTTGTCTTCCAGAGTCCAGGTGCCGTTCTCTACCTGGCGGATTTCTTCGCGGATCTGCTTCATGGCGAAGATGAAGCGGTCGATCTCGGCCTTGGACTCAGACTCGGTCGGTTCGATCATCAGGGTGCCGGCTACCGGGAAGCTCATGGTCGGTGCATGGAAACCGAAGTCGTTCAGGCGCTTGGCCACGTCCATTTCGCTGATGCCGCTGGCTTCTTTCAGCGGACGCAGATCCACGATGCACTCGTGGGCGACGCGGTCGTTGCGGCCGGTATAGAGGATGGGGTAATCCTCGGCCAGGTTCTTCATCAGGTAGTTGGCGTTGAGAATCGCCAGCTGGGTAGAACGCTTCAGGCCTTCGTCACCCAGCAACGCGGTGTACATCCAGCTGATCGGCAAGATACTGGCGGAGCCGAACGGGGCGGCAGACACGGCGCCGTTGTCACGGCTTTCCTTGTCGGTTTTCACCACCGCATGGCCGGCCACGAACGGCGCCAGATGCGCCTTCACGCCGATGGGGCCCATGCCCGGGCCGCCGCCGCCGTGGGGGATGGCGAAGGTCTTGTGCAGGTTCAGGTGCGACACGTCACCGCCGATGAAGCCGGGCGAGGTAATGCCCACCTGGGCGTTCATGTTGGCGCCGTCCATGTAGACCTGGCCGCCGTAGCTGTGAATGACTTCACAGACTTCGCGGATGTTCTCTTCGTACACGCCGTGGGTCGACGGATAGGTGGCCATGATGCAGGACAGGTTCTCGCCCGCCTCGGCCGCCTTGGACTTGAGGTCCGCCATGTCGATGTTGCCCTGCTTGTCGCAGGCCACCACGATCACCTTCATGTTGGCCATCTGGGCAGAGGCCGGGTTGGTGCCGTGGGCCGAGCTCGGGATCAGGCAGATATCACGGTGGCCCTCGTTACGGGACTCGTGATATTTCTTGATCGCCAGCAGGCCGGCATATTCGCCCTGGGCGCCCGAGTTGGGCTGGATGCAGATGGCGTCGTAACCGGTGACCTTCACCAGCCAGTCTTCCAGCTCGGCAATCATCTGCTGATAGCCCTGAGTCTGATCCAGCGGCGCAAACGGGTGGATCTGGGCCAGCTCGGGCCAGCTCACCGGCACCATTTCGGCGGTGGCGTTGAGCTTCATGGTACAGGAGCCCAGCGAGATCATGCCGTAGTTGAGCGCCAGATCCTTCATTTCCAGCTTGTGGATGTAACGCAGCATCTCGGTTTCGGAGTGATACTTGTTGAACACTTCGTGAGTCAGGATGGCGTTGTCGCGCTGCAGCTCGACCGGGATGGAATCGGTGCCGGCAGCGGCCCTGGTGTCCAGAGTCTCCACGTCCAGGCCGTGGCCTTCGCCCAGGAAGATGTCGAACAGCTCGGCCACGTCAGCACGGCTGGTGGTTTCCGACAGCGACACACCCAGGGCGCCGTCCAGATCGGTACGCAGGTTGGCACCTTTGGCCAGGGCACGGGCAACAATGGCGTCCTTGTCGGCGGTGACCACGGTCAAGGTGTCGAACCAGGTGTCGTGCTTCAGGGCAACGCCCTTGGACTGGAGACCCAGTGCCAGAATGTCGGTCAGGCGGTGAACCCGGTTGGCGATGCGCTTGAGGCCTTCGGGGCCGTGGTACACGGCGAAGAAGCTGGACATGTTGGCCAGCAGCACCTGAGCGGTACAGATGTTGGAGTTGGCCTTTTCGCGGCGGATATGCTGCTCGCGGGTCTGCATCGCCATGCGCAGGGCCGGCTTGCCACGGGTATCCTTGGACACGCCGATGATGCGGCCCGGCAGCGAGCGTTTGTGTGCGTCGCGGGTGGCGAAGAAGGCGGCGTGCGGGCCACCGTAGCCCATGGGCACGCCAAAGCGCTGGGCGTTGCCCAGTACCACGTCGGCACCCAGCTCACCCGGGGCCTTCAGCAGCACCAGAGACAGAATGTCGGCGGCCACACAGGCGATGCCCTTCTGGCTCTGTACCTTCTCGATCAGACCCTTGATGTCGCGGATCTGACCGGTGGTGGACGGATACTGGAACAGGGCGCCGAATACCTCGTGTTCTACCACGGCATCGGCCGGGGCAACCACAATCTCGAAGCCGTAATGCTCGGCGCGCTCCCTGACCACGTCGATGGTCTGGGGGTGCACGTCATCGGCGATGAAGAAGATGTTGGCTTTCTTGTTCTTGCTGACCCGCTTGGCCAGGGCCATGGCTTCGGCGGCGGCGGTGGCTTCGTCCAGCAGCGAGGCGCTGGCCAGATCCAGGCCGGTCAGGTCCTGAGTCAGTTGCTGGAAATTGAGCAGTGCTTCCAGACGGCCCTGGGCAATCTCCGGCTGATAAGGGGTATAAGCGGTATACCAGCCCGGGTTTTCCAGCACGTTGCGCTGGATCACCAGGGGCACATGGGTGTCGTGATAGCCCATGCCGATATAGCTCTTGTTGACCTTGTTCTGCCGGGCCAGGGATTTCAGGTAAGACAGGGCCTCTACCTCGGTGCGGCTGGCACCGATGCCCAGCGGCTGGTCGTTGAGAATGTTGGCGGGCACGGTCTGGCGGATCAAATCGTCCAGCGACTCGGCGCCGACCACGGCCAGCATGTCGGCCACATCCTGCTCGGTCGGGCCGATATGGCGACCGATAAAGGCATTATTCTGCTCAAGTTCAAACAAAGACTGGGTCATTTCTTAACTTCCTTAATAGGCCAGCAGCCTGGTGACGCACAGACAACCGGCCCCGGGGGGGTACTTGCCGGCAAGGTCTGACATTAGCTTGCAGATCGGCCAGCGGGTCAGCCCCCTCTGGCCGTCATTCAACAGCGATGCTGTCTCGAGAGGTCATCATCAACAAGCCCCCTGTGCGGGGGCTCGTGATTACTCTTCGTCGATGCTGTTTTCGTAGCCGGCGGCATCCAGCAGCTCGTCCAGATCGGACTCGTCAGCCAGCTTGATGCGGAACAGCCAGCCGTCACCGAAGGGGTCGGAGTTCACCAGCTCGGGGCTGTCTTCCAGATCTTCGTTCACGGCAATGATTTCACCGCTGACCGGTGAGTAGATATCGGAGGCGGCCTTTACCGACTCGGCCACGGCACAGTCTTCGCTCGCGTCCACGGTGCGGCCGACTTCGGGCAGCTCGACAAACACCATATCACCCAACAGATCCTGCGCGTGCTCGGTAATACCAACCACCGCCTCACCGTTACCTTCCAGACGTACCCACTCGTGGGAGCGGGCATATTTCAATTCACTGGGGATATTGCTCATCAGTTGTTCCTCTTGATTCTTAAAACTCGGCGACCGCTTTGCCGAAACGTACAAACGTCGGTTTTACCACCGACACCGGCATCCATTTTTTACGCATTTCAACTTCAGCATTGGCTCCCACCGAACGCGGAACCCGCGCCAAGGCAATGCTGTGTCCCAGTGTAGGCGAGAAGCTGCCGGAAGTAATAACGCCGTGCTGTTCCTGCCCCTGGTCGTCGATAAAACGCACCGGGGTACCGGCGCGCAGCACGCCTTTTTCTTTCATTACCAGGCCTACCAGCTTGGGCTGGTCTCCGGCGGCCTTCTGGGCCTCGAGCACGGAACGACCGATAAAGTCGCGCTCGGCCGGCTCCCAGGCGATGGTCCAGGCCATGTTGGCGGCCAGCGGAGACACGGTTTCGTCCATGTCCTGACCATAGAGGTTCATGCCCGCTTCCAGACGCAGGGTGTCCCGGGCGCCCAGGCCACAGGGGCTGACGCCAGCCGCCAGCAGGGCGTTCCACAGCGCGGCGGCTGGGTGACCGGCACCACGATTTCGTAGCCGTCTTCACCGGTATAACCGGTGGTGGCAATAAAGAGGTCGCCGGACTGCACACCGAAGAAGGGCTTCATGCCTTCCACGGCGGCGTTTTGCTCGTCGCTGAAGACCTGGGCGGCCTTGGCCTTGGCATTGGGGCCCTGTACCGCAATCATGGCCAGCTCGGGACGCTCGGTCAGGGCCACATCAACGCCCTGAGCCTGCTGGTTCATCCAGGCCAGATCCTTTTCGCGGGTGGCTGAGTTGACGATCATGCGATAGTGGTCGTCGGCGAAGAAGTAGGTGATCAGATCATCAATCACACCGCCCTGCTCGTTGAGCATGCCGCTGTAGAGGGCTTTACCGGGCTGGGTGATGCGGGCCACGTCGTTGGCCAGCAGCTTTTGCAGGAATGGCTTCGCCTGACTGCCCTTGACGTCGACGATGGTCATGTGGGAGACGTCGAACATGCCGGCGTCGTTACGCACAACATGGTGTTCCTCAAGCTGAGAGCCATAGTTGATGGGCATATCCCAACCGTGAAAATCCACCATCTTGGCACCGGCTTCCAGGTGCTGAGGGTGCAAAACTGTTTGCTGAGTCATGGCGCTTCCTTTTATTCCAGGCCTGGCCTGTGAGCGATAATCCTGTATTGCCCCCCGATTATACTCAAGCCGACGCGGGATAAAACCGAGCCATGCCCGAGAAAAACTTATCGTTTTAGCCGCGCGTTAAAAGTGTGCCCCAGCCCACAACAGTCGTTTCAACTAAAGAAAGCTACAAAAACAGAACCAACGCAGAAAAAAGAGCAAAAAGACACCGCCACAGACATTAAATCGGCTGTGAATAAGTATATGAGAGAATTTTCTGGTCACCGGCAGAGAAAAACAGACTCAACAAAACTAATCTCCAGAAGGGCTCGGATTAGTTTTTCTCAGGTATCGACAACCCGGGTTGCAGCCCGCCGGTGCCCAGGGCATGGGCGGCCAGCTTGCGTTTGAGCGGCGTCAGCCGGTCAGTCAGACTCAACCCCAGATCACGCACACCACGCACCAGCGGATGCGAATGGGTAAACAGCCGCTTCAGTCCCTCCATCGCCGCCAGCAGCGTTGCCGCCTCGGCCTTGCGCCAGCGTTCGAAGGATTTGAGTCCGGCCAGCGTGCCGATGTCCCGCCCCTGCCGGTGCAGGGTTTCCAGGGTCTGGGCCAGGGCGGCCGCATCCTGCAACCCCAGATTCACCCCCTGCCCCGCCAGCGGATGTATGGTGTGAGCCGCATCGCCTATCAGGGCCCAGCGCGGACCACAGAACTGCTGACTGAAACGGGCCTTGAGCGGAATCGCCATGCGCGGCCCCAGCACCTCACACCGGCCCAGACGCAGGTCGAAGGCATGAGACAGCAGCTTGTTGAATTCGGTTGCTGGCAGGGCGGTCAGCTCCTCGGCCCGTTCCGGCGCACAGGACCAGACGATGGAGCACTGATGAGGGTCGGCCAGCGGCAGAAACGCCAGAATGTCGTTGCCACGAAAGATCTGCCGGGCGGTCTGGTCATGGGGCTCGGTAGTCGCCACCGTCGCCACCAGCGCGCTGTGATCATAATCCCACTCGATCATGCCCGGTTGCAGTTGCTGGCGCAGCCAGGAGCGGGCACCGTCTGCCCCCACCAATAAACGGCCGGTAATGGGGGTGCCGTTGTCGAGCAGCACAAAAGCGCCCTGCTCGCTGACCGATACCGAGGCCGCCCGTGCCGGCATATGCAGGCTGATGTGGGGGCACTGACGGGCACGGGCCAGCAGGCTTTGCTGCAGCAGCCGATTTTCGACGATATGCCCCAGGTGGGTCTGATGCATCAGGCCGGCGGAAAATTCGATACGGGCGGCGCTGTCGGCTTCCCATACCTCCATGTCGGTATAGGGGCCGAGCCGATCGCTCTGCGTCGGCCAGGCCTGCAGCCGTTCGAGCAGGGTTTGGGAAGCCAGGTTGATGGCACTGACCCGGTTGTCGGGAATATCGGGCAGCCCGGACTCCGGGGTCTGACCTTCGATCACCGCGACCTTGAGCCCGCTGTGCTCCAGAGCCAGCGCCAGGGTCAGCCCCACCATACCGCCACCGATCACGATCACATCTGCCGCTTGCATGCCTTACCTCTTGCCCATGGCCCGCCAGGCCAGTTTGTCTTTGAAGGTGCCGCTGGCCGCCATGGCCATCAACCCCAGATTGCGTCCGACGGCCAGCGCCGGATTATCGTTGGAAAACAACAGTGCCAGAGCGGTGGTCAGGCCGACAATAGCCGCCTGATCCGGCTGCCGTGCCTGGCCATAGCCGGACAGCACCGGGTAACTGCCGATGTCCTGCTCCGCCTTCAGGGCCTGGCCCACCGACTCGACCAGCGCCGCCACGTCCCTGAGCCCCAGATTGAAACCCTGACCGGCGATCGGATGCAGCAGGTGTGCCGCATTGCCGATCAGCACCACCCGGTGATGCCAGGGCCGTTCAAGCTCATCCAGCGTCAGCGGATAACAATGCCGCCGACCGGTGCGCTGCAGTCTGCCCAGCCGGTAACCGAACTCCTGCTGCAACTGGCGCAGAAAGGCGTCGTCATCCATCGTCATCAGTTGCTCGGCCCGCTCGGTGGAGGCGCACCACACCAGTGAGCAGCGCCCCTCGCCCATCGGCAACAGCGCGATGGGCCCTTCCCGGGTAAAGCGTTCGAAGGCACGGCCCCCGTGCGGCTGCGCACCCTGTACATTGGCGATGATGGCACTCTGTCGGTAATCCAGTCGACGGCTGGGCAACCCCAGTTGCTGACGCACCACGGAACGATTGCCGTCGGCGGCCACCAGCAGGGTTGCCGTCAGTTGCCGACCGCTGTTCAGCGTCAGCATCACATGCTCGTTCTGCTGCATCAGGGTCTGAATCCGGGCGGGACACAGCAGTTCGATGGTGTCGCTCTGCTGCAGGTGCCGATACAGTAATTGTCCCAACGGATGGAGTTCAACCACGTAGCCCAGTGCCGGTACCGGATAATCATCGGCGCTGATGTTCACCTGCCCCAGATGGCCCTGATCGGATACCTGAATATGGGTAATGGGGGTCGTCAGACCGGCCAGCTGCGACCATAGTCCCAACTGTTCCAGCAATTCCCGGCTGTGGCCGGCGAGGGCAATGCTGCGCGCATCGAACCCGGGATGCGTATCGGCATCGGGCGCCACCGCCTCGATGACGGCGATGCGCAGCGCCGAGCCATCGGCCCGGCGCAGGCGGCTCAGGCCCAGCGCCAGCACGGCGCCAGCCATGCCGCCGCCGTTAATTACCACATCATAATGAGTCATAACGCTGAACTGTCGTGATTAATGCAGGGTGGGCCGCTTGGGGGAAGGCTGCCCCTTGCCGAACTCTTCAAAGGCCAGGGTCGCACCCAGCTTCAGGTGTTCGTACAGCACCACGAAGGCGGTTTCGCTTTCTTCATCTTCCTGATCAAACTCGCTGGACACCTGGGTAATGCTGCTGATGTCCTGGATCATTTCCTGCAATTCGGGCGAAGCCTTGTTCAGTTCCTGCTGTACCACACCGAACCCGGCCAGGAAGGCCGCGGCCCATTCCATCATCGCATCCAGCCGTTCATCCAGCGGCTCGTCGTCTTCCGGCATCAGCAACTCGAACCGGCTCTGACTGACCAGCTCGTCATAGACCCGGTAAAACAGCAGGTTGACCGCTTTTTTCACTTCGGCAGGCAGACCGAAGTCGTCGTTCAGCAGGGCATTGAAGTGCTGCTGCCAGCGAACATCGTCCTTGGCCATGCCGCCGCAGATAAGGCCACAGATAACGCCATGCACCTCGGCGGCGGTCACCACCATATTGTGATGTTCCAGCAAGGTGGTGAAGGCGTCGTAGTTGAGGCGGGCGTTGTCGTTCATCATTTACTCGATTGGCGAAAAGGTGGCAAATATAGGGCGGATCCTAGCACTGTGACCACGCTCAGGCCAGCAACCCCTTGAAACTTCTGGTACGCCACTATATAGTCGCCACAATTTCATCGCCTATGCAGCCAGCCACCTGAGGACCACATGACCACAGCGGCAATCGACATCGTTATTCTCGGGCGCCCTTACAAGGTGGCCTGTCCTGTTGGACAGGAAGCGGCATTGCAGCGAGCGTCCGATATGCTCAATGAGCGGATCCGCAACTTCAAAAAAGGCGGCAAGTCCGGCTCCAACGAGCAAATAGCCATCATGCTGGCGCTGAACGTCTGTCATGAGCTTGAACTTGAAAAAGACAAGAACAACCAATATGCTGACGCCATGGACAAGCGCATCAAGATGCTGCAGCATACTATTGAAGATGCCCTGGCCAGCAAAGTAGGCTAGGTGTCACAAGTATTCGAATAAAAAGTTTAGCTTTCCCTGGGGTGTTCGTCTGTCGGGTGGCGTCCCTGAGCCGATAATCACAGCACAGGAAAGCCGTGTTATTTGCTATTGTGCATGCTCGGCCCGACCGAGAAGCCTGCGGCAGATACCGGATTTCCGCCTTGAACCAACGGGTTCAAGGACTAACACCTGCAACGGCATCCTGGGGATCCCCTCTGTTATCCTGACCTCTGTCGCCTCGACGCGGCGCCTTCCCTATCCGCTCGGCAAAATCCTGTTACAATCTTCGCGAATTACTTTCGTGACAGGTAGCCATTGAATGACTGAACAACCCAATAACCCGCTGCACGGCATCACCCTCAAGGATCTGCTCACCGAGCTGGTCGAGCGCTACGGCTGGGAAGAACTGGCCCGCCGGGTCAATATCAACTGTTTCAAGAACGATCCCAGCATCAAGTCCAGCCTGACCTTTCTGCGCCGTACCCCCTGGGCACGTGCCGAAGTGGAAGCCTTGTATGTTCGGCTGAAAAACAGCCCCTGGCATCACTAAACCACCGGGAAGAGTGAGGGAAAAGGCGAGGCCTGTTCATATCTCTTCGCACTCCCCCCGCAGCGCCCACTCTTCTCGCCTCACCATGGATTTAACGAGCAGGAAGCAATATGAGCGAAAGACATCATATCAGACAGCAGATACGCCAGGCTCGCCGCCAGCTGACGATGGCAGAGCAGCAGGCGGCAGCAGAAGTGATCATCCAGCATGTATCCGGCGCCGAGCATCTGGCCAGGGCCGAGAAGGTGGCGCTCTATCTCGCCAACGACGGTGAGCTGGATCCTCAGCCGCTGATCGACTGGTACTGGTCCCAGGCTCCCAGGTCTATCTGCCGGTGCTGCACCATTTCAGCCCCGGTCACCTGCTGTTTCTGCGCTACGACCCCGATACCCGGCTGGTCGCCAACCGTTTCGGTATTCCCGAGCCCAGGCTCGATATTCGTCTGTTGCTGCCCAAGCAGGAACTGGATGTGATCTATACCCCCCTGGTGGCCTTCGATGCCACCGGCAACCGTATCGGCATGGGCGGCGGTTTTTACGATCGCACTCTGGCCGCCTGGCGTCATGGACAGGGACCGCGCCCGGTGGGCCTGGCCCACAATTGCCAGCAACTGCCCCAGATCCCCACCGACAGCTGGGATATTCCCCTGCCGGAGCTGATCACTCCCGAGCGACACTGGCGCTGGTAAAAGCCGCATGCAAGGCCGGCGGGCTTTGCTATAATGCGCGCCACCTTTGCAGCAGACCACCGTGGGCAGGCAATCGCCGTGAGCAAGACCGCCCCGGGCAAGAGAGAAGAAGCCATGACTCAAGACGAAATGAAAAAAGCCGCCGGCTGGGCGGCACTGGATTACGTGACCCCGGGTACCATTGTCGGCGTCGGTACCGGCTCGACCGTGAACCACTTTATCGATGCCCTGGGCTCAATCAAGGACCAGATTCTCGGTGCCGTTTCCAGCTCCGAAGCCTCCACCGCCCGGCTGGAACAGCTCGGTATCCGCATTTTCGATCTCAACGACGTCAGCGAACTGGCGGTTTATGTGGATGGTGCCGATGAGATCGATGGCAGCATGGCCATGATCAAGGGCGGCGGTGCGGCCCTGACCCGGGAAAAAATCGTCGCTGCCGTGGCCGACCGTTTCGTCTGTATCGTCGATGGCACCAAGACTGTCGACGTGATGGGCCGCTTTCCGCTGCCGGTGGAAGTGATCCCCATGGCGCGGGAATACGTGGCCCGCGAGCTGGCCAAACTGGGCGGCAAGCCGGTATATCGGGAAGGCGTGATCACCGACAACGGCAACCATATTCTGGATGTACAGGGCCTGCAGATCACCGAGCCCAAGGCACTGGAAGCCCGTATCAACGCCATCGTCGGCGTGGTCACCAACGGCCTGTTCGCCGAACGCGGCGCCGATGTGCTGCTGATTGGCACCCCGGACGGCGTGGTCCGCAAAGGCGCCTGATCGCGTCTGGCTGCATCCGCCCGGATGCAGCCGTTTTCAGCCCACCATTCTCAGCCCACCAGGCCGCCGCCTTGATCAACGCATAACACTCACTCCCCGCTTCCAGTTGCAATTGCCCGACCGAGTAGGCGGACAACTGCGCCGGTATCTGCTGGCCACCACTCAACGCCAGCATCAACAACACCCTTCCCCCTGCGCCCGGCGTCAGGCTCAGCACCCGCGCCGGCAACTGGTTGAGAATGGAAATATCGGGGACCGGCGCCAGGGCCACGCTGACGTCGCTGGCCAGCACCCGTAACCGCGCCGGACCGGCTCCGGCAGTATGCGTTCCGGCCAGCCACAGCCGGCCCGCGCTACAGTCAAAGGGGCGGCGACCATCGGCCAGTGTCTGTTGCAGTTGCCCTTCCAGAATGGCGGCGGTTTCATCGTCCCTGAACAGGGGACTGCAGGGCCGGGCCAGCGCCTGCTGCAGGCTGTCGTTGTGGGTAATGCGCCCCTCTTCCATCAGCAGCACCCGATCGGCCAGCCGCTCCACTTCTTCCGGGGCGTGAGTAACATAAAACACCGGTACCCGGGCCTGAGCCGATAACCGTTCCAGCAGGGGCAGAATGTCTCTTTTTGCGCGGGTATCGAGCGCCGACAATGGTTCGTCCAGCAGCAGCAGCCGCGGGCTGGTGAGCAGCGCCCGGCCGATGGCTACCCGCTGTCGCTGACCGCCGGATAGCTCGGTCGCTCTTTGTGGCAGCAACGGTGTCAGGCCCAGCCAGTCGATGATCTCGTCCCTGTCGTCCCGGCGCAGCGCCGCCGGCAGCCGACGCCAGCCATAGTCGAGGTTGCCCTGTACCGACAGGTGTGCAAAGAGGCTGGCCTCCTGAAAGACGTAGCCGAGGGGACGCCGGTGAGTCGGCATGAAAAAGCCGTCTCGCTGCCAGCATTGGTCGTCCAGCCGGAAATGGCCGGAACAACGCTCCAGGCCGGCCATGGCCCGCAACAGGGTGGTCTTGCCGCAACCGGAAGGACCAAACAGGGCGGTAACCCCGGTGGCGGGCAGCTCGAAGTCCACTTCCAGCCGGAAATCGGGTCGTTGCAGGTGAAAGGCGGCGCTGATGGTCATGGGTGCACCACCGCAAAGCGCCGGTTCAAGGCGTACACCAGCAGCAGGATGCTGAACGACAACACCAGCAGTATGGCCGACAGCAGATGCGCGTCCCCGTATTGCAGGGTTTCCACATGGTCGTAGATGGCAATGGAAATCACCTGCGTCGCCCCCGGTATGTTGCCACCGATCATCAGCACCACCCCGAACTCGCCCAGGGTATGGGCAAAACCGAGTACCACCGCCGTCAACAAGCCATTACGGGCCAGCGGCAGCACCACGGTAAAAAACCGGTCGAGCGGCGAGGCCCGCAGGGTGGCGGCCACTTCCAGCGGTCGTCGGCCGATGCTGGCGAAGGCGCCCTGCAAGGGCTGCACCACAAACGGCAGGGAATAAAAGGCCGAGCCGATCACCAGGCCGGTAAAACTGAACGCCAGGGTGCCGCCCCCCAGTGCCTGGGCCGTGATGCCGAAGATGCCGTTTGGCCCCAGCGCCAGCAGCAGGTAAAACCCCAGCACCGTCGGCGGCAACACCAATGGCAACGCCACTACCGCCTCCACCAGTGTCTTGAGCCGGCAACGGCTCTGACTCAGCCACCAGGCCAGCGGCATGCCGATCAGCAGCAATACCAGCACCGTGACGGCGGCCAGCCGCAGGGTCAGCAGCAGCGCCGTCAGATCATCCTGAGACAAGAGCATTTCTTTTCCTCATCCCGGCCTGGTTATCGAACCACGACGCCATAGCCATAGGACTCGATCACCCTAGCGGCCTCTGGCGAACGAATATATTCCAGCAGGTCCCGGGCGGCGGTCCCCTCTTTCAGCAATACCGCCTGCTGCACGATGGGATCGTGCACGTCTTCCGGTACCGGCCAGTAGGAGCCATCGGCAAAGACGCCGTCTTTGAACACCTGGGACTTGGCCACAAAGCCCAGCTGGGCGTTCTGACTGTAGACATACTGATAGGCCTGGCCGATGTTTTCGCCCCGTACCAGCCGGGGCTGCACCGCCGCCCAATGGCCCAGGGTTTCCAGCACCTGCTGCGCGGCGCGGCCATAAGGCGCGGTTCTGGGATTGGCGATGGACAGAAAACGGAAATGTTGCCGTTTCAGTACCTGCAGATCGTCATCGATGAGACCGACGTCGGGACTCCATAACACCAGCATGCCCAGGGCATAGGTGAAACGACTGCCGGTGACGGCCACCCCTTCCTCTTCCAGCAGGGTCGGACGCTCGTCGTCGGCCGCGAGAAAGACATCGAAAGGCGCACCGTTCTTGATCTGGGCGTAGAGCTTGCCGGTGGCGCCGGAAGACAGCCGCACCTGATGCCCGCTTTGCTCGGCGAAGTTTTTCCCCAGTTGCTCCATCACTTCGATGAAGTTGGTGGCCACCGCCACCCGAACTTCATCGGCAGCCAGTGGCGAGCTTATCCCCAGCATGCCGAGCAACAGGAATAGATTCTTCATGTGTGGATGCGTCCTCAAGGCTTGTCTGTCCGGATATAAAACGGTCGCAAAAGGAACCGTCTATGCTGGTTCACACCCTATCCATATACATGAAGAAACACAACGGTTGCCGTCCGGGAGCTTGCTCTGTGCCCGGGCGGCAAGCTACTCGGACGCCGGTTACGCCAGCATGCGGCGGATCACGTAGTGCAGTATGCCGCCGTGCCGGTAATAGGTCAGTTCGTTACCGGTATCGATACGACAGCGCACCTTGATCTGCTGCGCCTTGCCGTCGGCTCCTGCTATCTTCACCACCAGCTCCTTGCCGGGTGTCAGGTCATTCAGCCCCTCGATGCTGATCAGCTCGTCGCCTTTCAGCCCCAGGCTCTCGGCGCCGTCACCGATAAACTCCAGCGGCACCACCCCCATGCCGATCAGGTTGGAACGATGGATACGCTCGTAGGATTCAGCAATCACGGCACGCACCCCCAGCAAACGGGTGCCCTTGGCCGCCCAATCTCGACTGGAGCCGGTGCCGTACTCCTTGCCGGCCACCACCACCAGCGGCACCCCTTCCTGCTCGTAACGCATGGCGGCGTCATAGATCGACAGTTGCTCGCCGCTGGGGTAGTGCCGGGTTTCGCCGCCTTCCACGTTTTCCAGCATGCGGTTGCGAATGCGGATATTGGCGAAGGTGCCGCGCATCATTACCTCGTGATTCCCCCGGCGGGAACCGTAGGAGTTGAAGTCCTTGCGCTCGACGCCCAGCGACTGCAGGTATTTACCCGCCGGACTGTCGGCCTTGATGCTGCCGGCCGGGGAGATATGATCGGTGGTGACCGAGTCACCCAGTATGGCCAGCAGACGGGCCTCGGCAATGTCTTCCACCGGCTCCGGATCCTTGCCCATGGTATGGAAAAACGGCGGATGCTGAATGTAACTGGAGTCCTGCTGCCAGTTGAAGGTGCTGCTGCCCTCGACCTCAATCGCCTTCCAGCGTTCATCCCCCTCGAAGACTTCCGCGTATTCCTTGTGGAACATCTCGCGATTGACCAGCGCCACCGCCTCGGCAATGGCCTGCTGGCTGGGCCAGATATCTTTCAGATAGACCGGCTGGCCGTCTTTGCCGGTGCCCAGAGGCTCGCGAGTCAGATCGATGTTCATGTTGCCCGCCAGCGCATAGGCCACCACCAGCGGCGGTGACGCCAGCCAGTTGGTTTGTACCAGCGGATGGATGCGCCCTTCGAAGTTGCGGTTGCCCGACAGCACCGAGGCCACGGTAATGTCATCCTGCCTGATGGCCTGCTCAATTGGCTCCGGCAAGGGGCCCGAGTTGCCGATACAGGTGGTACAGCCGTAACCGACCAGGTAAAAACCCAGTTGCTCCAGATACGACATCAGGCCGGCTTTCTCGAGATAGTCGGTCACGACCTTGGAGCCCGGCGCCAGCGAACTTTTTACCCAGGGTGCCCGAGTCAGACCTCGCTCGGTCGCCGCCCTGGCCAGCAGCCCGGCGGCCATCAGCACACTCGGGTTGGAGGTATTGGTACAGGAGGTAATGGCGGCAATGACCACGGCGCCGTCCTGCAGCCGGTGCGTGCTGCCGTCGAGGGAAAACTCGGTTCCTTCCAGTGACTGCTCCACCGCCACCGCGGTCTGGCCGCCCTCGCCTTCCAGTCGCTGCTTCTGGGTCTTGTCCACCCGGAGTTCCCGGCTCAGCTCGAAGGCCTGGGGTACCCGGGACAGTTCAACCCTGTCCTGTGGCCGTTTGGGCCCGGCCAGACAGGCTTCCACCTCGGTCATGTCCAGGCTGAGGGTGTCGGTAAATACCGGCTCGTCGCCGGCATGGCGCCACAGCCCCTGGGCCTTGCAATAGGCTTCCACCAGCGCTACCTGCTCTTCGCTGCGCCCGGTGAGGGTCAGGTAGCGCAGGGTTTCTTCGTCCACCGGGAAGAAACCGCAGGTGGCGCCGTATTCCGGCGCCATGTTGGCGATGGTGGCCCGGTCGGCCAGCGGCAGCGTGGCCAGACCGTCACCGTAGAATTCCACAAACTTGCCGACCACGCCTTTTTCGCGCAGCATCTGCACCACCGTCAGCACCAGATCGGTGGCGGTAATGCCTTCACGCAATTTGCCGGAGAGTTTGAAACCCACCACCTCGGGGATCAGCATCGACACCGGCTGGCCCAGCATGGCCGCCTCCGCCTCGATACCGCCGACGCCCCAACCGAGGATCCCCAGGGCATTGATCATGGTGGTATGAGAGTCGGTACCGACCAGGGTGTCCGGGCACACAATGGTGGTACCGTTCTGCTGCTGTTGCCATACGGTCTGGCCCAGGTATTCCAGATTGACCTGATGGCAGATACCGGTACCGGGCGGCACCACCCGGAAATTATCGAAGGTCTGCTGGCCCCAGCGCAAGAAGGCGTAACGCTCTCCGTTACGGGCCATTTCCATGTCCACGTTGGTGGCAAAGGCCTGCTTGCTGGCGAAGGCGTCGACCATCACCGAGTGGTCGATCACCAGATCCACCGCCGACAAGGGATTGACCTGTTCGGCCTGACCACCCAGCCGCTGCACCGCATCACGCATGGCGGCCAGGTCGACCACCGCAGGCACCCCGGTAAAATCCTGCATCAGCACCCGCACCGGGCGAAAGGCGATTTCCCGGGTAGAGGCACCCTGTTTCAGCCAGTCGGCCATGGCAGAGACATCGTCGAGGGTGACGGTGTCACCGTCCAGATTGCGTAACAGGTTTTCGGTCAGCACTTTCAACGATTTGGGCAGACGAGCCAGCTCCTGACCCTGGGGCAGTTTTTGCAGGCTGTAGTAGAGACAGGATTTCTGACCTTGGGTCAGCGTATCGGTAAAAGACGAAGTCAGACGTTCAGACATGATTCCTCCTTAACGATGAGAATGGCCGGTGCAGAGATCGGCGGCACAGACGCCCGTCCATTTAGGCATAGACCGAGCCACAAAGAAAGCCCATGCTCAAAAAGCACTCAACGACACCGGCGGATGACGTAAAAACAGGTCAACACTGCTAAGTTAAGGACATATTCGAATATTTTTGGGTTCAGCCCCGGTATTTCTTGTTGGCGCAATACCGTTGGATAGCGTAGATAGAGGGCCTGAATTATCTCCCCTGAACACCAACGGATAGAGAGCCGTGCCACACCCATGAAAATTGCCATTCTTTCACGCAATGCCTCCCTGTACTCCACCCGTCGCCTGCGTGAAGCTGCCGAGGCCCGGGGCCATGAGGTCCGCATCATCGATGCCCTCAAGTGCTACATGAACATCAATGACAACAAGCCGTCTATTCACTACCACGGCGAGGAACTCGAACTGTTCGATGCCATCATCCCGCGCATCGGTGCCAGCGTGACCTTCTACGGCACGGCGGTGTTGCGCCAGTTCGAGATGATGAACTGCTATCCACTGAACCATTCGGCGGCCATCAGCCGCTCCCGCGACAAGTTGCGCTCGCTGCAGTTGTTGTCCGGCCAGGGCGTGGGCATGCCGGTAACCGGCTTCGCCTGCAAACCGGACGATGTGCCCGACCTTATCGACATGGTGGGTGGTGCCCCTCTGGTGATCAAACTGCTGGAAGGCACTCAGGGCATCGGGGTGGTGCTGGCGGAAACCCGCAAGGCCGCCGAAAGCGTGCTCGAAGCCTTTATGGGACTCAAGGCCAATATCATGGTACAGGAATTTATCGAGGAAGCCGGCGGCG
This sequence comes from Oceanisphaera psychrotolerans, assembly GCF_001870485.1. Taxonomy (GTDB): domain Bacteria; phylum Pseudomonadota; class Gammaproteobacteria; order Enterobacterales; family Aeromonadaceae; genus Oceanimonas; species Oceanimonas psychrotolerans. Next base: position 17,166 of record NZ_MDKE01000010.1, read on the forward strand.
CCGATATCCGCTGCTTCGTACTGGGTGACAAGGTGATCGCCGCCATGAAGCGTCAGGCAAAGGAAGGCGAATTTCGCTCCAACCTGCACCGGGGCGGTGCTGCACAACTGATCCGTATCAGTCCGGAAGAACGCAAGACCGCCATCGCCTCGGCCCGGGCCATGGGCCTGAACGTGGCCGGGGTGGATCTGCTGCGCTCCAAGCGTGGTCCGCTGGTGATGGAAGTCAACTCCTCACCGGGCCTGCAGGGTATCGAACAGGCGACCGGCAAGGATGTGGCGGATCTGATGATTCAGTACATCGAAAAACACTCCCATAAGAAACCCAGACCCGGGAGCGTGGCTGATGGTCGTCCCGTTTCACATCGCCGGAGAGCAGGTTGCCCCGGGCCAGCGCAAGGTACTGCAGCTGGCGCTGGCCCAGCTTTATACCCAGTCGCCGCTGACGGTACCGCTGGAAGTCGTGCACGGCAAGCACCCCGGCCCCGTGCTGCTGATCTGTGCCGCCATTCACGGCGATGAGCTCAACGGCATCGAAATCGTCAATCAGGTATTGAGCCGGGTTAACCCGGCCCGGCTGAAAGGCACCCTGATCGCGGTGCCGGTGGTCAATGTATTCGGTTTTATCCACAAGTCCCGCTATCTGCCGGACCGCCGGGATCTGAACCGCTGCTTTCCGGGTTCGGAAAAAGGCTCGCTCGGATCACGGGTGGCACATTTTTTCGTGGACGAGATCGTCAGCAAGTGCTCGCACATCATCGACCTGCACACCGGCGCCATCCACCGCGCCAACCTGCCTCAAATCCGGGCCAAGCTGGACTGCGATATCACCCGGCAGATGTCCGAGAGCTTCGGCGCACCGGTGATCCTGGACTCCAGCATCCGCGATGGTTCACTGCGGGCGGTGGCAGAAAGCCGTGATATTCCGGTGATCCTGTACGAGGCCGGTGAGGCCCTGCGCTTCGACCCGCTGGCTATCAAGGCCGGTACCCGCGGTGTGCTGAACGTGATGCGCACCCTCGACATGCTGAAGCCCACGGTCAGTAAAGCCAGAATGAATCCGATGATCGCCAAATCCAGCGCCTGGATCCGCGCCGAACAAGACGGGCTGATGCACCTCAAGGCCCGGTTGGGCGACAGAGTGAGCAAGGGGGAATGTCTGGGAACCATTACCGCGCCGCTGGGCACGGAGGCCTGTGAGGTTATCGCTCCCAGAGGGGGAATCGTGATCGGCTGCCTGACCATGCCGCTGGTGAACGAGGGCGATGCCGTCTACCATATTGCCAGCTTTGACGAGGTGAAACAGGCGGAGATAAGCGTGGAGCGTTTTGTCGACGAGCTGGATATTCATCCACAAACATTATAAAAAAGGGGCCTAGGCCCCTTTTTTATCGCTAAACCCGCAAATCAATGCAAAATTCGGGCGCGAATGGTGCCGTCAATGGACTTCAGCTTCTCCAGCGCCTGTTCGCTTTGCTCGGTTTCCACTTCGATCACCACGTAACCGATATTGGCCGAGGTTTGCAGATACTGGGCGGCGATGTTGATGTCTTCGGCGGCAAAGGCCTGCACAATCTGGCTCAGGATCCCCGGCTTGTTGCGGTGAATATGCAACAGGCGGCTGGTACCGACATGTTCGGGCAGGGACACCTCGGGGAAGTTGACCGCAGACAGGGTGGAGCCGTTATCGGAATACTTGATAAGCTTGCCGGCCACTTCATAGCCGATGTTTTCCTGCGCTTCCTGGGTTGAGCCACCGATATGCGGGGTCAGGATCACGTTGTCGAACTCACGCAGAGGGGACACAAACTCTTCATCGTTGGACTTGGGCTCGACCGGGAATACATCGATGGCGGCACCGGCAATATGCTTGCTGGCAAGGGCCGCAGCCAGCGCGTCGATATCCACGACGGTTCCGCGGGAGGCGTTGATCAGGATGGCGCCCTGCTTCATCATCGCCAACTCTTCGGCACCAAACATGTTCTTGGTCTGCGGGGTTTCCGGTACATGCAGAGACACCACGTCAGACATGTTCAACAGCTCCTGCAGGCTGGCGACCTGGGTGGCGTTACCGAGAGACAGCTTGTTTTCGATGTCGTAGTAGAACACCTGCATGCCGATACCTTCGGCAATAATGCCAAGCTGGGTACCGATGTGACCATAACCGATGATACCCAGACGCTTGCCTCGGGCTTCAAAGGAATGGTTGGCGGTTTTCTGCCATTCGCCACGGTGGGCTTTGGCATTGCGCTCGGGAATGCCGCGCAGCAACAGCAGCAGTTCGCCCAGCACCAGTTCGGCCACACTGCGGGTATTTGAGAACGGCGCGTTGAACACCGGAATACCGCGAATTTCGGCGGCACTCAGATCGACCTGATTGGTACCGATGCAGAAACAGCCGATGGCAACCAGCTTGTCGGCGGCGTCCAGAACCGCTTCGGTCAGTTGGGTACGTGAGCGCAGGCCGACAAAATGAACGTCTTTGATGCGTTCTTTCAGTTCATCTTCCGCCAGCGAGGTCTTCAGGTAGTCAATATTGCTGTAACCCGCGTTTTTGAAAGATTCTACTGTGCCTGGATGAACTCCTTCCAGTAATAAAATTTTAATTTTTTCTTTATCTAAAGAATAGTTAGCCATTACCTGGTCCTTTATGACACTGCGTTAGTATGTCCATAAAGTATCAAAAACATCGGCTTTAGGGAATTTTTGTAACAAGAGTCACGTTTTTTTAAGTTATAAATTTTTTTTTTAATCGGCTCGCCATGAAAAAGGCGGTTCCTTCCGCCTGGTTCTCTTGCGCTCAATCCAGATTGAAGACCACCTGCACCCGGTCGGTAAACTGGATTTCATTCTGCACATAGCTGGCATCCAGTGCTTCGTTCGAGGCCATCTTGGCCATGACGCCAAGGTGTCGGGGTGGCGCTGTCGGTCCCTGAGGATGATATTCGATGGCATAAACGTCACCCAGCTTGCGCCCTGCACCCTGCACCAATTCCTCGGCCAGCTCCCTGGCATTGGTTAGCGCCGCCAAACGAGCCTCGCGGCGTAATTCGTCCGCATCGCGTCGGTCGTAACTGACCTGCTGAATATTCTGAATCCCCTGCTCCAGTATCTTGTTCAGGGTCTGACTCAACAATTCAAGATCGTACAGCCGCACGCTGATCTGGCGCTCGGCCTGGTAACCAACCAGCCTGGGAGCATCACCGTTTTTCGGATAGCTGTAATCGGGGCGGATGATCACGTTACCGCTGTCGATATCCTCCTTGCCGATCCCGAGACTGGCCAGGCGGCTGAACAATGCCGCCACCCTGGTGTCCACTTCTTCTTTTGCCAGCCGGCTTTCCGGCTTGAGCGCGGTGACCGCTACCGACAACGTCGCCATATCGGGAGCAACTCGTATTTCCGACTGTCCCTGGGTCACCAGATGAGGTTGATCGGGAACGGCGATGGCAACCGCGGTGGAACTCAGCAACAGCGGTAACAGAGATAACGTACTCATTGAAAAACGGCGCATAATAAAGCCTCATGATAAAAACACCGACATCTTACCCGGATGAGCCTGTCGGTTTAACCATGATGACTATACACCGCCAGCCAGTTGATCACATCGTCGATAAGCTCACCATCGAGATGCGCTGAGTCGGCTGCTGTCGCGGCCAGTATCGGCTCCGGCTGCTCGCTTTCGTAGAGGATGTCGTCCAGATCCAGCACCACCAGCTCGTCGGCTGCCGTCACCTCGGCCGACTCCGGTAATACCAGCACATTCGCGGGTAATAACATCCCTTCATCCGTTTCCCGGGGATACGCCGCCAAGGAGACACCCATTTCATCCAGCAGAATAATGTCACCCGGAACACCCGGTCCGGACAAGGACCATTGCTGCCCCTCGAAGTCGATGGAGAAGGCGGCCACCGGCTCGCCTTCTCCATCGAATAACTCAACCTGTTCCAGCGCGCCACCCGTCAGCGGCCACGGCATGCTGATGCCATCATCCACCAGAATGTCTTGCCCATCCCAGCGATAACTGACGCCCTGCAGTAAAACCGTGGTCACCTTCGCCATGTTCGCCTCTGCTCCGTTCAAGAACGGCGGAAAATCCGCCTGCTGTCATCGATCCACGATCAATGTTTGATCATCAAGCATCGCCTGAATGAGCTCCGAACTGCTGGCGGCACCGTAAAGGCCCAGCAGATCGACGTTTTCAAACAGAATTTGCTGTTGGTTTCCGCCCCCGTCGGGAGATACCTGCAACAGGGTGTTACCACCGTCCTCGCTGAATGTCAGGTAAGTAGAGAGATCACCCGACTCCTCACCAACCAGCAGAACCTTCAGATCGAGGATATCGACGCCTTTGGCAAAATCCTTGATGATGTTGACCGAGTCGGGATCGGCCTCGGTAAAGCGGAAGGTATCGATACCACCGCCACCGGTCAGAATATTGTTGCCCAGGCCCCCCAGCAGTACATCGTTGCCATCCCCGCCAATCAGGGTGTCGTTTCCGGCCCCTCCCAGCAAGACCTCATCAGCCCCGGTTCCTGACAACGTAAAGCCCGATGCTTCTGTGCCGCCTCCCTCTATGGTGATATCGAATGCGGTACTGACCGTATCGCCATCGCCATCGGTTGCATCAACAGCAAAACTGAGATTGACGTCATCGGGGAAGATTTCTTCGTATACGGTAATATCCAGCAGGCGGTAATCCCCCTCCGACGACCCCAGCTGCAGCTCATCAAAGCCACTGGCTTCAATCGATTCGGCAGACCCATGCGTATAGGTCATCGTCGAGCCGGCAACGGGATCCAGAATATTGAAGACCACATTGTCACCTTCGCCGGTACCGGCAGGAGGCGTCCAGGTTCCCGCCGCGACCAGCACGCCGGCACTGAATACCGACCAGTTCAGTACATCGACGCTACTGTTCTTGTTACTGAGCTTGTTGAGGGTAAAACTGGTGTTTGAAATGGCCGAGCTGAACGCCACCTTCATTACATCGCTGCCATCGATGCGGTTATCGTCTATACCCATACCGTTGTTGGATGAGTTAATCCCTTTTTCACCAGGACTTGGATGCAGTTCGGTGAAGGTAGCGGTAATACCATTGATGGACAGATCCAGACTGGTGACCGGTCCACCGGGGGTGAGCCCGGTCAAATCCTTGGTGATCGCCAGCACCGGGTCGGGATTGACCAGCTCGAAGTCATAATTACCATCCGCATGCAGGGTCAGAATAAAATAGATGTCGCCGCTGCCATCATTCAAGGTGGCGGTCAGTACCGACGAGCCATCCGGCTTGCCGACGGTGTTGTAAATCAATGCATCGCTGGGCGGTGTGCCGGACAAGGTCTGGGAGCCCAGTCCGTCGGCACCGAAGGCAATATCAATCATGCCGCTCAGGGTGCCGGCAAAATTACCCATGATACCGCTCTGCACCCCATTAACGACGGGGATATCATCCACGATGTTGATATCCAGCGAGGCGGTATCGGTGGCCCCCTGAGTGTCGTTGATAAACACCTGGAAGTGCTCGGTCAGGCTGTCTCGGCCGGCGCTATCGTGCAACAGGGTGTTATCTTTCAGGGTGTAGCTGTAGCTGAAGACCCCATTTTGCTCATCATATCCGGTGATCACCAGCAGACGACCCGCATCATCGACAATCACGACCTCGTCATTCCCGTCGCCCTGATAGACCCCGTTATGCAGGACCTTGACACCGGCAATCGTCAGATCCTTGACGATTCCTTCTGCCTCGTAACCGAATACCCCGGTTTTAACCAGCTGGTTGGGCTGGGGATCCGTCCCCGCTGGCAGGTGTTGTTCATACAGGGTCTGCTCCCCTCCTGCCACATCCAGCCCCAGTAACCTGATGCCGGTATCCTCATCTCCGATGGTGATTTCCAGCCTGGCCGCACTGGTATCACCATCGCTGTCCACCATGTTATAGAAAAAGGTTTCCGTGGTGTCATCGTCTACATTGCCGGGGCCGCTGTAACTGAAGTTGCCATCGCGCCCGATGATCAGGCTGCTGCCCAGTTCGGTCGTAATCTCGACCGTCCCCGACTCGGGAATACTGTAGGTCACCAGGAAGGTGCCGTCCCCCTGCTCCTCGACGGTAATACCTGCCTGGTTTTCATAGGCCGAGGCATCGGCAACCAGAATAGCGACGGAGATCACCCCACCCAGACCATCCGCACCGGCGGCATCATTGAGCAGCACATTGCCGGAAAGCAGGGTCGGTGTCGGCACCGTATCCTGCAGGGCATCATCCAGCTCATAGGGATCATCGATAACCAGCGTGGTATCGGTGCTGTTACCGACCTTATCCAACTGCGCAATAGCGGCAGGATCTTCGATACTGATGCCGACGGCGATCACATCGATACCATTGTCGTCGACAAACAGCTGCCAACCGTCCGGGACCGTACCGGCATTGGGGTAACCGTCAGACAGGAAATAAAGCTTCTGCTCATAATCCGGCAGGCTGGCGATCTGCTCGGTCAGGACAGTCTGCGCATCCTGCAACGGAGCGGTGTAATTGGTCCTGCCGCCAGCTTCCAGTGAATTAATGTGGTCGATGGCCTCCGCAACCGACATGTTGACCTCGGTGTTTTTTACCGTAGCGCCGAAATCAATCACACTGATATTCAGGTTGTCTGCAATCCCCTGATAACTGTTGATCAGGTTAATCAGCGCTTCCTTCGCCAGTTCGAGCCGGTTCGGTGAACCATCAGTACCGGTCTCACCCGGTATGCCGCCACCATCGATGATCCACCCCATGCTGCCCGAGGTGTCGATCACCAGTACCAGGTTATAGCTGGGCAAACCACTTTCACTGACCTGATAAGAATCGTCTACCGCGACGGGGCCATCATCCAGCACATTGATGGTGAGTCCCGCCGATGTCTGATCACCATCGTCGTCGGTGACTCGTACATCAAACAAATCCTTGAGGATATCCTCATCGGCAATCTTGTCGATAATGGGGTGATCAGCAGCACCATCCAGCTCATAGCGCCATTGATAGACACCATCGACCAGGGTCACCGTCAGGGTGCCATACTGGCCGGCAACCTGCCCGCCCCCGGTCACATCGACCCATTCGCCATTGGCCATCCTGACCTCAAGCTTCGCCAGGCTATCGTTACCGGTGTCGATGTCAAAGTATCCGGTGGCCGCTTCATTATCACTGACCGCATTCGTCCCCCCGGGCAAGGCGCTTTCTTCAACAAAGGCCCCCCCCTCGGGAAGCTGGGGCAAATCCCCTGGCGGGGTTAATGGCGGATCGATGATGATGACCAGCTCGGGAATGGAGTTGGGTTCTCCCTCCGGCAACGCCAGCAGCTCCGAGGTAAAGGATTCGGGAGCAAAAAGCGTGTCAAACCCCGCCTCGGGGCTGACGAAGTCGCCCACCCGTGCCACTTCCACAAAGCCGGCGTTACCACTGCCGCTACCGCCGCCGGGCGTGGCAACCGGTGCCGCATTACCTGCGGCCGCGGCACCAAAAAGCTTGCTGGGATCCAGGCCGGCAAGAATGGCGGCTTGAATGGCTTCGGCATCCACCAAGGCCGCCTCATCGATGGGCGCACTGCCTGACGGATCCTCCGGCGGCTGGTCGGCATATACAATCTGGGAGTTACTGTCGGTCAGCAGCAGGGTGCCGGGCAACAACACCTGTCCCGCACTAACGGGCTCTACGGTGCCATCCTGACCGATAATGAAGGCCTGGCCTTTCAGGCTGACGATTTTAACAGCACTGTCGATTCGAGTGGTTTCCATGTCTGCATCCCTGTTCACCTCTAATACATTAAGGCTAGGGCTAAAAACCACGGTCATCATGCTCAAAATGTAGCCAGCTCTGACTGGTAAAGCCGGCCGTTATATCTAAAAAATAGAATGATTAATCGAGCTGTCGGGGGGGGCTGACAAAGCCCTGATAGGCGTCGATATACAAGGTTTTGAGGCGTTCAACCTGCGTATCCGTCTCCACTCGCGTAGCAATGGTCAGTGCGCCCATGTTATGCGCCGCCCGACATACCGCCGCCAGAAAAGCATCATCATAATCAGGCTGAAGCACCTGGCTGGTATAGCCATGATCCAGTTTGACATAATGCGGTCTCAGCTTGCCCAAATGAGTCAATAAATCGAAATGTCGGCCGAAATGATCGATGCCCCAGGCCACTTTCAATGAGGCCAGCGGGGCTATCAACAGACTCTTGCCAAAGGCAAAAGCACTTTCCGGTAATTCCAGAAACAGGCGGGAACGTACGTTGGGATACCGCTCAAGCAACCGGGACAGTTCATTCCAGAACACGGCCTGATGGCAACTGTGCTGGGTCAGGTTAACCGCCAGCCGCAGTTCGGGCTGCTCCCTCAGCAAGATCAGGGCTCGCGCCACAATATGCAGGTCCAGACGTTCGCCGAGCTTGAACTGCTCGGCAACCGGCAGAAAGTTGCCGGCACTGTAAATAATGCCGTCCTTGCGAATACCGATATACAACTCTTCATGATACGGCTGACCACTGAAATCGAGCACTGCCTGGGTACTCAGCTCGAAGCTATCTTCTGCCAGCGCCTCTTCCACCAGTTGCTTCCAGGCCAGCCGGCCCATCTGGTACTGGGCCTGATAACATTCAACCACCACGGCACCGGCTTCGCTCATTCGAGCCTTGTTCAGCGCGTTGTCGGCACGAGTGAGCAGCTGGCTGATATCATCTCCGGGCTGCACCACGGCGACCCCCACCACCGATATATCCTGACCGTTCACCGGATCTATCACCAAATCGGCTATCTGCCGGTTAATCTCTTCTCCCAGCAGGGATAACCGTTCGAGATCGGACTCGGAAACCAGCATGGCGTACTCGTGAGCGGAAATCCGTGCCAGTGCATAATCACCGAACCGCCGGCAAAGCTGGCGCAAGTTGACGGCAATGGCTTTAACCATCTGATCTCGCGCCTCAAAGCCTTCGTCCTGGTACAGCTGCTCCAGCATATTGACCGCAATCAGAATAGCGGCGCCGCCGCTACCCTCACTGATCCAGGACTGACTCTGAGACACAAAATAGGCCCTGTTCCCCAGTCCCGATGTTTCGTCCAGAAATGCCTTGTGCCGCAGCCGTTCCGCCTCATCGGCCTGCTCTTTGAACTGAACTTCAAGCTTTCCGGCCATATTGTTAATGGCGAACACCACTTCCCTGAGCTCACGGGTACTTGGCAGGGGAATGGTTTTGCCAAAGTGATGTAATTCTATTTCCCGGGCCTGAATTTCAATATCGTGCAGTGGCTTGAGCAGGTAACGTAATGCCAGTACCAACAACCCCCACACCAGCAGGAAGCAGATGACAAACCAGGTGGCCAGCTTACTCATGCCCTGCCAGAGTTCGTAATAGGCCTGCCCCGGATGCCCTTCGACATACAGCTGTCCCAGTTGCAACCAACCGGAGGTAAGCACGGCCTCGTGCCTGCCTCCCTCGAAAAGTCCAAGATTGATGAACCAGGCCGGAACCTCCTGTGGCGGTGCCAGGTGTTCCCGGATTATTTCCTGATCCGCCGCCAGTAAATTGAGTTGAATCTTGCGATAAAAACCGCCGTCAAATATGGCATTAATCACCGATTCGGCGCCCAGACTATCGCTGGTTTCCAAATATGGCGTCAACGCCAGTCCCAGCGCGGTGGCCGTGTTGATGACGGTGGTTTGCTGCTGTTGTGCCAGATAGCTTCTGGTTGAGCTGAATTGTACCGAATATGCCGTGATGAACAGCATGGCAAAAAGAAGCAGCATGGTAACCAGAAGTTGCCGGTATAAAGTCATAGTTAGCCATCCAAATTCATGCTGGGCCGCTGCAGTCGTTTAACATCAACACGACCACGTAGATCATTCCACAGAGAAAGACGTGATGCCCGGCCGGCCAGTTCACCCTGGCCTCGCTCCCGCATCAGCCACAGATGTTGACCGTTGAAACTGTAAATAGGCTCAAGATCGCCGCGCTCGGTCGCAGGCCGAATGGTGCCCTCCAGGTTATCCAGAATCAAAGGCACCGCCGACGCCGTCGGATAATAGGCAACCACCATATGAAACTGGTTCAGTTCCAACGCCTTGACGTACACCAGCCGCAACTTGTCATCATCAACACCCAGTTCCCGTAAAGAGAAATACTTGGCAACACTGAAGTCTTCACAATCCCCACCTCCCGCGCCCAGAAATTCAAGCGGCGTGGCCCAGTAGTCGTTCTTGGCCCAGAGTTTGATATCATCGATAAAATGCAGACGGTTGAAGAATATGTTGACCCTGGACAGCGCATTTCTTTCACTCCAGTCTCCGGCCTGCCCCTCTCGTACCAGCTGTCGCCAGCCATGAAGACGCGTCGCGGCGGCGTCACCATAAAACTGGCGCACAGCCTCGATCATCTGTTTATCTTCATTCAACAACGATTGGGCTGGCGCGCCAAGTACCACACTCAGCACCGCCAGCCCACAGAGCCGGTAAAACAGACTCATTATTTGGCAGGGTTTTCTACGCTATATACATTCCAGCGCATCCTTACTCCTTCCCGCATACTGGTCAGGGCTCCGACTACCCGCCGGTTGGCGGCGGCAGATTGCTCGTCTTCTCCCATCAGCAAGGGTTTACTCTCACCATAACCGATAATTTCCAGCCGGCTAACCTGGACCCCGGCTTTCATCAGGGCTCCGCGCACCGCCTCGGCCCGCCGCTTGGACAAGGCCAGGTTGTATTGATCACTGCCCACCTGACTCGCATGCCCCTCCAGCAACAGCATCAGTCCGGGGTTCTGCTCCATGAAATTCGCCATCTGGTTAATTTCGTCCTGATATTTGGCCGTAATAACCGAACTGTCATGAGCAAACAAGATAATCAGATCCTGCTTTAACGTCTGATCCTCATTACCCTGACAACCATCGTTGTCCACGGAAGCATCCAGCGTCGATTCCAGACAGTTATCCCGGGCGGTAATCACCCCGTCCCGGTCGAGATCGGTCAGATCATAAGCCGCTACCGTTTCCCGCTCCGGCTCGCTCGTCAGGCTGGTACAGGCCGCCAAAGGGAGTATAAGGGCCAACAAAGTCCATGTTTTCATCATGTATCTCCTTATTTATTTTATTAGTTTTTGGCCTGCCACTGCTCGGGCTGGGTAAAACGTAACGCCTCCAGTAATTGTCCGGAAGCATTCATGATGCGGTATTCCGCCAGTAACTGATCGTACTCGGCGTTGATATAGGAACGACGGGCTTCAAACAGTTCATTTTCGGTGTTCAGCACATCCAGCAAGGTCCGGTTGCCCAGAGAGAATTGCTTCTTGTAGGCATCGACGGTGTTATAGCTGGCTTCCACATGCTGACGCAGAAAATCCTTCTGCCGCCCCAACGCTTCATAGGCAGCCCATGCCAGACGCATGCCTTCACCGACCTGACGGTGGGCATTCATGTGAATATCCTTGGCCTGCATTTCCAGGGCTGAGGTCGAACGGCTGCGAGCCACGTCGGCTCCACCATTGAACAGGTTGTAGCGCATGCGAACCATGGCGGTAAAATCGCTGTTGTGTCCCTGCACGCCGTCGATGTCGTCATTCCAGCTGTTATCGAGCTCCAGGCTCAACTTGGGGTAGAAACCGGATTTGGCATCCTGATGCTGGTAGCGCGCCGCATCCACATCGAACGCGGCGGAGGCCAGCGTCGGATGTTTTTCCTGGGCAATCACCAGGGCATCATCCAGCGAGGGCGGGATGAAATTGGCATCGGGCTGGGGCTGGCGTAAATCGCCGGGCATATCATTTACCAGCGCCATGAACTGGCTCTGGGCATCGCGCAGGTTATTTTCTGCCGCCGTCATATTGGAATATGCCCGCGCCACCCGCCCCTGGATCTGGGTAAAGTCGGCGGTAGATCCCACCCCGGAATCGGTGCGGCGCTTGATGTCGGAAAAGATTTGTTCGTGTGTTTCCAGATTACGACGGGACAACTCGACAATTTCATCCTGACGCAACACGTTCAGATAAACCTCGGACACCCGCAACGCGATATTTTCCGCATCGGACAGCAGGCTGTAACGCTGTGCATCCGCTTCGGCCTGAGTACGGTGGACATTGCTGGAGGTTTTGAAACCGTCAAACAGCATCTGACGTAATGAAAGGCCGGCCTCTTTGCGCGTCAGGGTCTTGTCGGCTCTGTCATTGCCGTCGCGGACTCCCGGACTGTCGGTGTACTCATAGCCAATGCCGGCATTGGCATCGAGTGTAGGCAGGTATCCGGCTACCGCCTCATCCTGCTCATATTGTCGGGATTGATAGAGGTGAAACGCTTCCTTGACCTTGGGATGGGTTATCAGGGTCTGGGTTACCGCCTCTTCCAGGGTCTGGGCCTGCACTGGCAATACCAGAGCGACACCGACCAACACTGCAATCGTCGTTCTTTCCATGGTTATTTCTCCCTTCTCGATTCAACGCTCACGCAAAGCGCCCTGTTTTGCTCTTAATATGGGTTTGAGCAAATAATCCAGTACCGTTTTTTTACCCGTTATGATGTCGACCCCAGCCTGCATGCCCGGAATGATCCTGAGCGGTGCCTGCTCAGCTCCCAGAAAGCTCTCTCGAGTGCGAATAGTTGCCAGAAAAAAGGTATTCCCTTCATCATCCTGTATGGAGTCGGCACTGATTTTCTCCACTTCACCCACCAATCCACCGTAGATAGTGAAATCATAGGCGGTAAACTTGACCATCGCCTCCAGCCCCGGGCGCAAAAAGCCGATATCTTTCGGCTCGATACGAGCCTCTACCAGCAAGGTATCTTCCAGTGGCACTATTTCAACCAGGTCCATCCCAGGCTGTACGATGCCGCCCACCGTATTCACATTCAGCGTTTTAATGGTGCCTTTGACCGGGGATGTCACCGAGGTTCGCCGTACCCTGTCCTGCAAGCCGACCTCTCCCTGCTGGAGCTGAAGCAGACGATTACGCCGCTCGTTCAGCTCTTTCTGGGACTCGGAGCGAAAGGTCAGCGCCACTTCTTTGCGTTTGAAAATATTTTCCCGTAGAGATGCATCCAGCTTGGGCAGCATCAGCCGGGTCGACTCCAGCTCCCCCTGCATCTGATTGAGCTGGCGTTCGAGTCGCAGAATTTCCACCTGAGGCACTATGCCTTCCCGCGCGAGAGGACGGCTCATGTTCACTTCCCGCGCGGCCAGTGAGACGCCACGCTGCAGCGTGCGTACCTTGGCATTGGTCTCGATAACTTCCTGCTCACGCTGCTCTATCTGGTTGCCGAAAATGGAAAGCTGGTTTTTGACAAAGCCCAGCCGTTCGTTGAACAGCGACTGCTGCGTCTCGGCCTGCCCCGGATACTGAGCGCGAAAATCTTCGGGAAACGCCAGGCTGGCCTCTTTCACCTTGACCTGGTCACGCCAGGCCAGCGCCGGATCGTCGAGGATAATGATGGAGTCCACCTCGGCATTCAGCCGCCGCACATCGCCTTGCAATGCCGCTATTTCCTGCTCCCGCTCACGCAGGTCCGATAAAAAACGGGTGTCATCGATCAGCAACAGCGCCTGCCCTTTCTCGACCTGCTGTCCCTCACGGATATAGAGCTCACGCACGATGCCACCCTCCAGATTGGACACTACCTGGATCTGGCGGGAAGGGATCACGGTACCCATTCCCGACGTCACTTCTTCCAGCTCCGCAAAGCGTGCCCAGACCAGCGCCACCACCACAAACAACAGCATGCACCACAACAGGGCTCGGCCTCCCCGCGGCGTGTTCAGCAGCACGGCGGCGGCGGTATCGTTGGTATAGTCCAGCAACTCCGGCGACAGCTTCTGTTTAGCCATGACGGGCCCCCTTGCTGCGCACCTTGCCGGATTGCAGTTGCTGCAATACCTGCTCTTTCGGGCCATCCGCGACTATGTGCCCCTGCTCCAGCACGATAATCCGCTCGACCACTTCCAGCATGGAGGTGCGGTGAGTAACCAGCAGCAGGGTCTGTTCGGCCCTGAGCCTGAGCAGCTCCTGGCGAATATACTGTTCCGACCGGTTGTCCATGTTGGAGGTGGGCTCGTCCATCATCAGCATCACCGGGTCGTTGAGCAGGGCCCGGGCAATGGCCACCGCCTGACGCTGGCCACCGGAAAGCTGACGCCCCCCTTCACCCACCTGTTTATCCAGACCATCGGGATCCTGATTGGTGAACAGGGTCACTCCGGCTCGCTGAGCGGCCCTGAGGACCAGACTCTCATCCGCCAGCGGGTTGGCAATCACGATGTTGTCGCGAATGGAACCAAAAAACAGGTTCACATCCTGAGGCACACTGCCGATGTTGCGCCTGAGTACCGCCGGCTGCAGCTGGCCAATGTCGATGCCATCGATGCGAAGCGCACCGCCGGTCGGTTTGTAAAGCCCCACCACCAACCGCTCCAGCGTCGTTTTGCCCGAGCCGATGCGACCGATGACGGCCACCTTTTCGCCGGCCTTGATATGCAGGCTCAGGTTGCTCAGCACATCATGCTCGGAACCGGGGTACCTGAAACTGACCCGCTCAAACAGAATATCGCCGCTGAATACCGGATGGTGGATGAAACGCCGGCCCGCTTCCTGCTCTTCTGGCGCGGCCATGATCTGTTCAAGAATGGTCATCGCGGTTCGGGCCTGGTTGTACCGGGTAGACAGCACCGACATCTGCACCATGGGCGCAATGGCCCTGCCGCTCAGCATCACCGCCGCGATCAATCCCCCCATGGACAGGTCACCGGCGGCAATCAGGTACACCCCCAGTACGATCAGGCTGACCGTGGTAAATTGCTGGGTCACATTGGCCAGCGTTGTCACCGAATTGGTCAGCCGGCGGGTTTTCATGCCCCAGCTGGCAATGTGACTGACCGCCTGCTCCCAGCGATGCTGAAAGGTTCCCTGAGCACCGAACAGTTTGATGGTTTCCAGCCCGGCAATGCCCTCGACCAGATTGGCATTCTTCTGGGATGCCAGGCGGGAGCCTTCTTCAATACTGCGTTTAAGCGGCCCCTGTACCAGTACACTCAGGCCGAGCAGCAACACCATCGCAATGACCGGCACCCACACCATGTTGCCGGCAAACATCCAGATGATCAGCAGGAAGAGAACGGCAAACGGGATATCGACCAGCGCGGCGACCGTCGCCGAGGTCAGGAAATCCCTGATCGACTCGAACTCCTGCAAGTGCTTGGCAAAGGCGCCGGTGGAAGGCGGCCTCGCTTCCATCCGCATCCCCATGACCTTCGAAAAGATCTGTGCCGACAGCAAGACATCCGACTTTTTGCCGGCGATATCGATAAAGTGGCTACGCAGCATCCGCAGTACGAAGTCGAATAAAAACACGATACCGGCCCCCGCAGCCAGCACCCATAGCGAGTCAAAAGAGAGGTTGGGGACTATCTTGTCGTACACGTTCATGGTGAACAGCGGCGTCACCAGCGCGAAGAGGTTAATCAGCAGGGAACCGATCAACACATCACGGTAAATGGAAAAGGAGCGCCGCAAGGTGCCCCAGAACCAGTGGCCGTCATGACTGTCCAGCACCTTGGGGGAGCGTTCATCGAAACGAAACCTGGGTTTGGTAAACACAGCACGGCCACTGTAACTGGCAGAGAGCTTGTCGAACGGCAGCCAATGCTCGCCTTCTCCCGAGCCCGGCAACATGACCTTGAACCGGTTCTGTTCCGGGTCGATATCCAGCAGCACACAGGCACCGCCTTCTTTGAGCAGCAGAATGCAGGGCAGCAATAAATCAGAGATGTCGTCAAGATCCTGGGCCGAATGATGCGCCGCCAGCCCGGCCCGTTCGGCCGCCCGAGAGAACAACAACGGCGTCAGCCTGCCGTCGGCCAGGGGCAACCCGTTTATCAACGCTTCCCCCTGATAGGGATGGCCATACAACTTGGTCAGGAACACCAGGCAATGCAGCAAGGGATCCGGAACCGATTGTGAGTCCTGCATGAATAATGATGCTCTCGTCAGTAGCGCTTGAATCTTATTCTAGTGAAGTTATGGCTACTGCGTTGAAATGAACAAAAAAACAGCAATTTGATATTCGGCGGCCCTGAGCGGTTCCTGTTGGATATCGGCGTTCGGCGGGAAAATAAGCGCAAAAAAATACCGGCACAGGGCCGGTATGATTCCAAACTCTAAAAGTTATATTTTACAGTACGTTAACGGCATTCAGCTCTTTGAAAGCCTGTTCCAGACGGGCAATCATGGACGTCTGGCCTTCACGCAGCCACACCCGCGGATCGTAGTATTTCTTGTTGGGCTTGTCGTCGCCGTCCGGGTTGCCGATCTGGCTCTGCAGATAGCCTTCCTTCGCCTTGTAATAGTTCATGATGCCGGCCCAGGTCGCCCACTGGGTGTCGGTATCGATGTTCATCTTGATCACACCGTAACCGATGGACTCCTTGATTTCTTCGGCCGAAGAACCGGAGCCACCGTGGAACACGAAGTTCAGGGACTTGGCCGGCAGGCCAAACTTCTCGGACACATACTGCTGGGAGTTGTCGAGAATTTTCGGGGTCAGCTTGACGTTACCCGGCTTGTACACGCCGTGTACGTTACCGAAGGAAGCGGCGATGGTGAACTTGTCGCTGATGGCACTCAGTTTTTCGTAGGCATAGGCCACGTCTTCCGGCTGGGTGTACAGCATGGAGCTGTCCATGCCGGTGTTGTCGACACCGTCTTCTTCACCGCCGGTACAGCCCAGTTCGATCTCCAGGGTCATGCCAATCTTGCTCATGCGCTCAAGGTATCTGGCGCAAGTCTCGATGTTCTCTTCCAGGCTCTCTTCGGACAAATCGATCATGTGCGAGCTGAACAGCGGCTTGCCGGTTTCGGCAAAGTGCTTCTCGCCGGCATCCAGCAGGCCGTCGATCCAGGGCAGCAGCTTCTTGGCGGCATGGTCGGTATGCAGGATCACCGGCACGCCGTAGGCTTCGGCCAGCGCATGCACATGACGGGCACCGGAAATGGCACCCAGAATGGCAGCCTGCTGGCCTTCCAGCTTCAGGCCCTTGCCGGCGAAGAAGGCGGCACCGCCGTTGGAAAACTGGACCACAACCGGCGCTTGCATTTTGGCGGCGGCTTCCATCACCCCGTTGGCAGACTCGGTACCCACCACGTTGACCGCCGGCAGGGCAAAGGCATTTTCCTTGGCGATGGCAAAAATCTTCTGCATATCATCGCCGCTGACCACACCCGGCTTTACCACATCAAAAATCTTCTGAGACATTATCTCGCTCCTGTTATTTATTCCCATCACCGGCCACCAAGTGGCCGGATGAATTAAATCAGTCTTTTCAATTAACCCTGGGTTCTGTTAACCCTGGGCTCTTTGCTCCAGCATGGCCACTGCCGGCAGGGTCTTGCCTTCGACAAATTCGAGGAAGGCACCGCCACCGGTAGAAATATAGGAAATCTGATCCTTGATGCCGAACAAATCGATAGCCGCCAGGGTATCGCCGCCACCGGCAATGGAGAAAGCCTCGCTCTCGGCAATCGCCCGGGCCACGATTTCGGTACCGCGGCGGAAGTTTTCAAACTCGAATACACCCACCGGGCCATTCCAGATAATGGTCTTGGCGTTTTTCAGAATTTCGGCAATGCGCTGGGCCGACTCATCACCCAGATCCATGATCTCTTCCTCATCGGTCACCTCGGAAGCCTTCTTGATGGTCGCCGGTGCGGTCTCGGAGAATTCAAGTCCGGTACGCACGTCGGTGGCCAGCGGAATATCACACTTGGCCATCAGTCGCTTGGCTTCGGGGATCAGATCCGGCTCGTAGAGCGACTTGCCCACATTGTGGCCCGCGGCGGCAACAAAGGTATTGGAGATACCGCCACCCACCACCAGCTGGTCGGCGATGCCGGACAGAGACTCCAGCACGGTCAGCTTGGTGGACACCTTGGAGCCACCCACTACCGCCACCAGAGGACGGGCCGGGTTATCCAGCGCCTTGCCCAGCGCTTCCAGCTCGGCGGACAGCAAGGGGCCGGCACAGGCCACGGGGGCAAATTTGGCGACGCCATGAGTGGACGCCTGGGCCCGGTGAGCGGTACCGAAGGCATCCATCACAAACACGTCACACAGGGCGGCGTACTGCCGGGACAGCGTCTCGTCGTCTTTTTTCTCGCCCTTGTTGAAGCGCACGTTTTCCAGCACCACCAGCTCGCCGGCGGTCAGTTCGACGCCGTCCAGGTAATCCTTGGCCAGGCGCACGGGAGCAGACAGCGTCTGCTGGAGGTAGGCCACCACCGGCTGCAACGAGAACTCCTCGGCATATTCGCCTTCGGTGGGACGTCCCAGGTGGGAGGTCACCATCACCTTGGCGCCCTGGGCCAGGGCCGCTTCGATGGTCGGCAGAGAAGCCAGGATACGGGCATCGGAGGTGACCTTGCCACCCTTCACCGGAACGTTGAGATCGGCACGGATCAGCACGCGCTTGCCGGCCAGATCCAAGTCATTCATTTTAATTACAGACATGTGTGTCCTCTTCCTGTAAGTACAAAGTGTTGTAAAAAAACGGTTTAGCCCTGATTGTTTATCGCTTTCATCCACGTCAGGCTGGTATCCAGCATGCGATTGGCAAAGCCCCACTCGTTGTCACACCACATCAGCATCTTGATCAGGTTGGCGTCGCTGACCCGGGTCTGGGTGCCATCGATAATGGAGGAGTGGGGATCGTGATTGAAATCCACCGACACCAGCGGTGCTTCAGTATAGCCGAGAATGCCCTTGAGCGGCCCTTCTGCCGCCTCTCGCAACACCCGGTTGACTTCGTCAACGGTGGCCTTGTTTTCAACAATCACGCTCAGGTCCATGGCGGTCACGTTAATGGTGGGTACCCGCACGGAAATGGCTTCGAACTTGCCCGCGAAATGGGGCAGAATACGTTCGACCCCCTTGGCCAGCTTGGTATCCACCGGAATGATGGACTGGCTGGCTGCGCGGGTTCGCCGCAGATCCGCATGGTAGGCATCGATCACCTGTTGGTCATTCATGGCCGAGTGAATTGTAGTAATATTACCACATTTAATATTAAAAACCCGGTGCAAGATCTCAATTACAGGTACCACGCAGTTGGTGGTACAGGAGGCGTTGGACACGATGGTCTCGTTGCCGGTCAGTTGCTGGTGATTGACCCCATAGACGATGGTGGCGTCGAGATCGTTGTCACCCGGATGGGAAAACAGCACCTTTTTGGCACCGGCCTTCAGATGCAGCTCCGCATCGGCCCGGCTCGACAATACACCGGTACATTCCAGCACCAGATCGACGTCCAGCTCGGCCCAGGGCAGCCTGGCTGGCTCGGGCTCATGACATAAGCGGATGATATCGTCTTCAATCTCGAAGGCCCCCGGCAACAGCGTCACTTCCCGACCGAAACGTCCGTGGCTGGAGTCGTAACGGGTAAGATGGGCCATGGCCTCCGGCTCGGCCAGCTCGTTGATGGCGACAATCTTCATATGGCGGTGCAGATCACGTTCGTAAAAAGCCCGCAATACACTGCGTCCGATACGGCCGTAGCCGTTGATGGCGAGTCGAATCATTTACTCTGGTTCCTGCTGACGTGAAGGCGGCACCGGGGATTCCCCTTCCGGCACAAAAATGAGGCACCAGTCTAACGGGGATTCAAATCGAGGGGAATGGCAAGGGCACAGTTCACCCCGTGCCTGCAGGTCATTTGAGCGGATAATGTGAGGATGAAGGCAAATTCGGGTGCCGTCATTCAGACCACCTCCAGTTGCACCTCCAACGGCAGATTCATCATTCGGGTCCTGTCGGCCTGGTCTTGCAGCCACAACAGCAACTGCATCGGGTAACAATCGTCTGCCGCCGACGCACAAGGTGGTAACGAAGAGAGCGGAATCGTCATCTGCTGCCGGTTGTCCATGGTATCGTCCTCACTGATGAAGTCAGCTGCAGACTAACAGGGGGTCTTGACACTTTGATGACAATTTCGCCGCTCAATGGGAGACCAGTACCGCCCCTTCCTCGGTGGCATCCATCACCGGTTCCGGCTCCGGCTCCGGCAACTCCAGCTCCATCTGGCCGGCTTTTGCCTCCTCCAGTGCCTCCTGCTCCATGTCCGGAAACACCTCTTCCATGGGAACATCTACAAACTCTTCGTTACGGGGATCCAGCTCGACAATGATACCGGCCGTTTCCGCCGAGGTCTGAATATAGTGGGCCTGCTCCGGTACCGGCACCGATTTGCTGCGCCACTGCCAAATCCAGGTATAACCCCCCAGTACCACCGCTACCCCGGCACAGCCGTAATAAAGCCCCTGCGCGCCCAGCCACGACATCATGGACGAACTGAACATGGGACCGAGCGAGCTGCCCAGACCATAGCTCAACAGCAGGGTGGTGCTGGCCGCCACTATATGGTGGGCCTCCAGGCGGTCGTTGGTGATCGCCACCGCCACCGGATAGAGGGAGGCCACCATGCCCATATAGAGTGAAGAAAAGCCGATTAACAGCCAGAGATGCAGATGCCCGCCGAACACCACCCCCAGGGCGCTGACGGTGATGATGATGTTGATCCAGACCATGATCTTGCTGCGGTCGAGCCGGTCGCACAAACGGCCCAGGGGCCAGGCAAAGAGAATAAAGGTAAACACCGAGGCCGCCATGAAATAGGAAAGCTGGTTCACCGGCAGGCCGACTTCGATGGCATAAACCGGCGCCATCGAGTAGAAACTGCTGATCAGGATCCCGCTGCACAATGCCGCCAGCAGCCCCACCGGCGCATCCCTGACAATGGCTTTCACACTGATCCGTTCATTGTGCTCTATGGTCGGTGCCTCCACCCGGCTCAGAGACAGGGGGACCAGGGCCGCGGTCAGCACGATGGCCCCCAGGGTAAAGGGCACGAAGGCGACCGGATCGACCAGACCGATCAGCAG
Organism: Oceanisphaera psychrotolerans; assembly: GCF_001870485.1. Taxonomy (GTDB): domain Bacteria; phylum Pseudomonadota; class Gammaproteobacteria; order Enterobacterales; family Aeromonadaceae; genus Oceanimonas; species Oceanimonas psychrotolerans. The sequence goes on from NZ_MDKE01000010.1 coordinate 38,095, forward strand.
CTGGCCGGCGGTGGCCGCCACATAGGTACAGATTTGATAGGTAAAAAACAGCGTCGCCCGATATTCATTGGTGGCCACCGCACTGAACCAGCTTTCTATCACCACAAAACTGCCGGCCACCGCCACCCCGCTCAGGGCTCGCAGCAAGGCCCAGATGATGATGCTGTCGGTCAGCGGAAAAATCAGCGTGGAACTGGCCAGAAAGGCACTGAAAACGGCAAAAGCCGGATATGTCCGACGCGCTGGATCACCTTGGGGCCATAGAGCGAGCCAAACACAAAGCCCACCGAATAGCACACCATGATGCTACCGATCAGCGTCGGCTCAACGCCCTTGAGTCCCAGATTGACCCCCAGCAGGGTCATCACGAACGTATTGCCGCCCATCAACAGAAAAACACTGATAATCAGGGAAGAAAGAGAAATGACCAGGCGTTTTATCATGAGCGGCCGCTGTTGGAATGGCTGGGTGGTATTGTCATTAGGTTGACAGGAAACTCATATATTGAACAGCCTGAATATACTTTTTATCCGTTTTTAGATCACGATTATTAGACATGAGCCCATGAATTAAATTAATAGCCGATGCATCGCAAAAAAAAAATCCCCGGACCAGCCGGGGATTTTTGACGACAGCAGGATAATCAGCCCTGTGCTTTGAGCTTGCGCCGATAGGCGTGCAGCAGCGGCTCGGTATAGCCGCTGGGCTGGGTAGTTCCCTCGAACACCAGCGCACAGGCCGCCTCGAAGGCGATACCGTCGAAGCCCGGTGCCATATTGCGGTACAGGGGGTCACCCGCATTCTGCTGATCAACCACGGCGGCCATGCGCTGCATGGTTTCCTGTACCTGCGCTTTGGTGCAGATACCGTGGCGCAGCCAGTTGGCGATGTGCTGAGCGGAAATACGCAGGGTAGCGCGGTCTTCCATCAGGCCCACATCGTTGATGTCCGGTACCTTGGAGCAACCGACACCCTGATCAATCCAGCGCACCACATAACCGAGAATCCCCTGAGCATTGTTATCCAGCTCACGCTGGATCTCTGCGGCAGTCAGACTTTCCGGCTGGGTCAGCAGCGGTATGGTCAGCAATTCGTCCAGGCTGGCCGGTGCACGAGACTTGAGCTCATCCTGGCGAGACTTCACGTTCACCTGATGGTAATGAGTGCTATGCAGCACGGCGGCGGTCGGCGACGGAACCCAGGCGGTGTTGGCGCCGGCCATGGGGTGCCCGATTTTCTGCTCCAGCATCTCGGCCATGTTGTCGGGAATGGCCCACATGCCCTTGCCGATTTGCGCCTTGCCCTGCAGGCCGGCAGCCAGCCCCACATCCACGTTGTTGTTCTCGTAAGACTGGATCCAGGCTTGTTGCTTCATGGCGCCTTTGGCGACCACGGGGCCGGCCTCCATGCTGGTGTGGATCTCGTCACCGGTGCGGTCCAGGAATCCGGTGTTGATGAATACCACCCGCTCGCGGGCTTCGTATATGCAGGCTTTCAGGTTGACACTGGTGCGGCGCTCTTCGTCCATGATACCCACTTTCAGGGTATTCCTGGCCAGACCCAGCACCTGTTCGATACGGGCGAACAGTTCGCAGGTAAAGGCCACTTCTTCCGGACCGTGCATCTTGGGCTTGACGATGTACACGCTGCCGGTGCGGGAGTTCCTGAACCGGCCGTTGCCTTTCAGATCGTGAATGGCAATCAGAGAGGTCAACAGACCATCGATAATGCCTTCCGGCACTTCGTTGCCGTCTTTGTCCAGAACCGCTTCGTTGGTCATCAGATGACCGACATTACGCACGAACAGCAGGCTGCGGCCATGCAGATGGAAGCTTCGCCGTTAGGGGCCAGATACGGGCGATCCGGGTTCAGGCTGCGGGTGATTTCCTTATCACCCTTCCTGACCTTCTCGGTCAGGGTGCCCTTCATCAGGCCCAGCCAGTTGCGGTATACGCCGACCTTGTCTTCTGCATCAACGGCCGCAACGGAGTCTTCGCAGTCCATGATGGTGGACAGGGCGGACTCCAGCAGCAGATCCTTGATACCGGCCTTGTCGTCTTTACCCACCTGGCTGGTGCGATCGAACTGCAGCTCGATATGCAGGCCGTTGTTGCACAGCAAAACCGCAGCGGGCGCGGACGGATCGCCGTTATAGCCGGCAAACTTGGCGGTGTCGGCCAGCATCGTGACCTTGCCGTTTTCCAGGGTGACCTGCAACTGAGCGTCAACCACCCGGTAGGCGGTGGCATCGGCGTGGCTGCCGCTTGCCAGCGGTACCGCCTGATCCAGCAGATTGCGGCCCCACACGATGACCTTGGCCGCACGACGCGGGTTGAAGGCTTTGGTTTTCTCTGCGCCGTCGGCATCGGAAATGACATCGCTGCCATAGAGCGCGTCGTACAGACTGCCCCAGCGTGCATTGGCGGCATTGAGCGCATAACGGGCATTGTTGACCGGCACCACCAGCTGAGGGCCGGCCAGGGTAGCCAGTTCGGCATCCACGTTGGTGGTGGTAATGGCGAAGTCATCGACGGCCGGCAGCAGATAGCCGATGTCGGTCAGAAACTGCTTGTAGGCGGCCGCATCATGGGGTTGACCGGCATGCGCCTGATGCCAGTTGTCGATTTGTTCCTGCAGTTGTTCGCGTTTGGCCAGCAGGGCGCGGTTTCTGGGCGCAAGATCGTTAACGATTTGCTCCATGCCGGTCCAGAAGGTAGCGGGCTCGACGCCGGTACCGGGAATGATGTCATTGACTACCAGATCGTGAAGAACGGTAGCAACCTGTAAAGATCCGAGATGAGTACGTTCCGTCATAGGTGGTTTCTTCTATTTTATAGGTTTATGTAACGACCGATTGTTTACCATTTTTTCTTGGGAATCACAGTCTACCTTGGGATGCCGTAAACTGGCAAAGCAGAAATGCCATTATTTAGTCACAATACATTTACAAAAATGCATATTAAATCGCTTTTTCCTGCTTAGCCACCGACAAACCGGTGCCATTATCGGCTACAAGGTGATGAATCGCTCTCAATAAACCCATATTTTGTATCATTGGAAAAATACAATCAACGTTGAGCGACATCATCAATCATCTCCAAATGACTCGGCTAGACGGTTAGAAAACCGTGGTGCCTCCGGCGACGCTTGCATGCTCTTTTATGCCTGGATCACCGGGTCATCTCACCGCCCCATAAAACCACCAAAGCCCAGCGGGGCTGAAGAAGGCCTCGACCATTTGACCGGCTAAAAGGAAGGATAGAAGCCATACCATACTAGGCCACCTGGTGCAGAGGGTCGAAACATAAAAAAAGCGTCTGCCAATGGCAGACGCAAATCAGACTACTCGAGTCTGATACCCGTAGAGAAACGTAATAACCCCGGTAACCCCTCTCATACCGCGCCCGGGCGATGGCGGGATAGTTGATTTCGCCGGTACCGGGCTCGCCATTGTCGATGTGCCGCCCGGTCCCTGTATTTACAACCGGACCGTCTTGCCGGTGGTGTAGGACTCCAGTGCTGCATCGGCCAGGCGCAGAGCCTGCTCGCCTTCCTTGCCGCCGCTCAGGCACTCGACTCGACCCAGTGCCACGTCCACGAAGTGAGCCCATTCTGCCCGGAAGGCGGCACTGTAGCGTTCCAGGAAGAAATATTGCGGGTTGGCCACACTGGCACCCTGACCATTGGCCAGCAGTACCGTGTTTTCCAGCTGGTTCTCGGCCCGGAGCAGGCCCTCGGCGCCCAGCAGTTCGATACGCTGGTCGTAGCCGAAACCGGAGCGGCGGGTGTTGACGATGGTGCCCAGGGCGCCGGAGGCAAATTCCAGGGTAATGGTGGCGGTATCGATATCGCCGGCCTCGCCGATGGCCGGATCCACCACACAGCTACCGCGGGCGGTCACCGCCACCACCGGCTCGTCCACCAGATAGCAGGCCATGTCGAAGTCATGGATGGTCATGTCGCGAAACAGGCCACCGGAGCGCTGGATATAGGACACGGGGGGCGGCGACGGATCCCGGGAGACGATCAACACCGACTCGGCCTTGCCGATCTGCCCTTGCTGGTAGCGGTTGCGCACGGCGGCAAAGTTGGGATCGAAGCGGCGATTGAACCCCACCAGCAGCGGTACCTTGCATTCTTCCACCACCTTGAGACAGGCCTGCACCCGCTCCAGGCTGAGATCCACCGGCTTTTCACAGAAGATGGCCTTGCCGCTGCGCGCCGCCAGCTCGATGAAGTCGGCGTGAGTGTCGGTAGCCGAGCCGATCACCACCGCATCGATGCTGTTGTCGGCCATCACCTCTTCCAGGGTTTTCACCGGCGCACCGGTTTTCTCGGACAGGCTCTGAGCCACTTCCGGGAAGGCATCCACGATGGCCGCCAGCCGGCTTTCCGGGTGGGCCAAAATATTCGCCGAATGCACCTGGCCGATGCGGCCGGCGCCAATCAATGCCACATTAATCATCTATCGTCTCCTGTCCTTGTGTTCGACTTATTTGTTCTTGGGGTAGTTGTCTGAATTCACCCAGGCGTGATCGGCTTCCCAGGTAAAACGCCACTTGCGGATGGGACCGGCCATGACATTCAGGTAGTAGTTGTTGTAACCGGCAATGGTCGCGACCGGATGATAGCCCCTGGGCACCTGCACCACGTCCTGGTTATAAGGCGCCATGCACTCGTCCAGCTCGAAATCGTCGGTATAGACCCGCTGCAGGGCAAAACCCTGGGGCGGATCGAAGCGATGGTAATAGGTTTCTTCCAGATAGGTTTCACCCGGTTCCGCGTCCTGATCATGTTTGTGGGACGGGTAGGAACTGGTGCAGCCCTCATCGGTGAACACTTCCACCACCAGCAGGCTGTCCGCTGCTGCGGTATCGGGCAGAATATTGTGCACGTAACGCTGGTTGTGGCCCTTGCCGCGCTGTTCGGCGTCGACCTGCTCCGGGCCGATCAGCCGGGCCTTGTGGTTGCCATGGCCCGGCGCCTTGCACACGGCCAGCTCCAGCCTGGTTTCGGCGGTAACGGTGAACTGGTCGTCGTTGGGCACATACACGGAATAGGGTTTCTTGCGCTCGAAAGGACTCATCCTCTCGCCGATGGATTCAACACTCAATTCACGGGTGCGGACGCTGGCCTTGCCCGCCACCAGCACCAGGCAGACTTCCTGGTCCAGAGTATCCTGGGTCAGGCTCTGGCCGGCTTCCAGTTCATACACTTCGAAGCCCACATACCCCCAGCCGGCCGACGCCGGCGTGATGCGCTGAATGGCACCCTGCTGTCCGGTAGCTGACGCCTGGATAATAACTTGGACATCCGTTCCCCCTGGTTGGTGAATGATTAATTCTGCTGAAAACGACAATAAAACATTTATTTCATTTGATGAAGTTATGAATCCGGGAATTCAGCGCCTCCTTAACAAAATTGTGACCAATAACGCAATTCATTAACCCGACGACAAAACAGAAGGCCGGGACCCGCCGCCAGAGAGTGGATTTCGGGAATGCTTGTTTCAAATGTTGCCGGCGATGGTGGTCGGGGGAGCCGCTGCCAGCGGCAGACACCGGGACCGGTCAACCATCCCCTCGCCGGCCTTAAACCCCTTGCCCTGCAAAAAGGTCAGTCAGAGTGACGGTCACATCCTGCAAATCCTTTGCCCTGCAAAAAGGTCAGGCTAGCGGTTACATCCTGCAGGCTGCCGGCGGCGTTGCGCGGATCCCGCTCCTGCTCCACCGTGATATAGCCTTGGTAGTCCAGCTCCCTGAGCAGGGCGTAGATGGCGTCGTAGTCCAGCACGCCCCGACCGATGGGGCACATGACGCCCCGGGCACAGGCGGCGAAGAAGTCCACCGGCTCGGCCATCACCTCGGCGTAGACCTGCGAATCGATATCCTTGAAGTGCAGGTAGTCGATACGCCCGGCATGGCGCCGGATCCAGGTCACCGGATCCATCTTCGAGTAGTAGAGGTGGCCGGTGTCCAGGCACAGGCCCGCCACCTCGGCGGAAATGTCGGCAACCAGTCGCTCGATTTCATCCTCGAATTCGATATAGCCGCCCGCGTGGGGATGGATCACCACCCGCACCCCGTACCGGTCCCGGGCCAGGGTGGCGATGGCCTCGATGTGTGCCATGGTTTGCCGCCAGCGCTCGGGCGAGAGCCGGGGGGCGCGATCCGGGTGGCCGGCCACCAGGCTGCGCTCGGCGTGGACATGGTCAATCAGCACCAGGTAGGGGGCAGCAAAATGCTGGCCCGGCGCTGTGGGCAACCGGGGCAGCCTGGTAAGCAGGTCGCAGAGGTCGTGGGTCTGCCTGAGCAGGTTGGCGAGGTTGGCCGGGTCCACCAGATCGTCGAAGATGGTGCCCGCCACCACACTCAGGCCGTGGCCGTCGAGGGCTGTGCCGACCCGGTCGACATCCAGCGGCAGATAGCCATAGGGGCCGAGCTCTATGCCCCGGTAGCCGGCCTGAGCCGCCTCGCTCAGCACCCTTTCCCAGGGCGGAAGATGAGGGTTGTTGACGTCCTCCACGCCCCAGCAACAGGGGGCACTGGCAATATACATGGTCATAATGGCACCTAAAACAGGGCGTTAAGCCGTTGTTGAACTGTGTTGTTAAAGTCAGAAAACAGGCAGAGCCCATACTCGATTTCTTGCGCTTGATGGCCGCTGGTGAACAGCCGGGTTGCGCCATATGGCGGCCTTGTCACCACCAGACCTGCAGGCTCCGTTGCAGGAAGTGCAGCCCGGAGAGAAACAGCAGGCCGTAACACAACCGGTAAATAAGCTGCTGGCTGGCGGTCTTGATCAACCAGACTCCGATCCACACCCCCAGTGGTACCAGGGGCACCAGCACCAGCGAGGTTTGCATGTTGCCGGCGTTAAGCTCCCCCAACAGGGCGTAGGGCACCAGCTTCATCAGGTTGATCAGGCCAAAGAGCATCGCCATGGTGCCGATCAGCAGCCGTTTTTCCAGCTGCTGGGGCAGGAGGTACATGCTGGCCGGCGCCCCGCCGGCATGAACGGTGGTGCTGAACAGGCCGGTAAAGATGCCCCACAGGGTGCCCTGCCCCAGCCCCCCGGCCCTGGCCGGCACCGGCGGCGTGAACCAGTGGTGCAGGCAGAACAGCACGGAAGCCAGGCCCACAAAACCGGTCAGCAGCCAGTCCGGTGCCCGGGCCATCAGCTGCCATGCCAGTGTGACCCCCACCAGGCGCCGGGGATGATCTGGCGGATCTGGCGCCAGCATATGTGGCGACGGTGCGAGGCCACCGCAAACACGTCCATCAGGCACAGCAGCGGCAGCAACACGGCGGCGGCCGTGGTGGGATGCGTGGTCAGGCTGAGCAAGGGCACCGCCACCACCCCCAGGGCACCGCCCAGCCCTCCCTTGCCGATACCGTAGATCAGCACGGCGGGGATGGCAGCCAGATAAAAATAGGGGTCGGTAATCATCCGGGGTCCTTAGCATACAAAACAGGCAGGAGCCTGGGGCCACCTGCCTGCATCAGGGCACATCACAACCGGTTACCGGCTCAGCGTTTGGCCCGGTTACGGCGCATGTCGATCACCACGGCGCCGACGATGATGCCGCCCTTGATGATGTCCTGCATATAGGTGTCCACACCGATAAAGGTAAAGCCGCTCTTCATCAGGCCCAGGATGATGGCACCGATCACGCACCCGGTGATACGCCCCACCCCGCCCATCAGGCTGGTGCCACCGATGACCGCCGCGGCGATGGCGTCCAGCTCGTAGGCCATACCCATGCTGGACTGGCCGCTGCTTACCCGCGCCGCCATCACGATGCCTGCCAGGCCGGACAGGGCCCCGGCGATGGAGTACACGATGACCAGGTACTTGTCGACATTGATGCCGGAGACCCGGGCCGAGGTCATGTTGCCGCCGATGGCGTATACATACTTGCCGTAGCGGGTGTGCTTGAGTGCGATATGGAAGATCACCGCCACCACCAGGAAGATGACCACCGGCATGGAGCCGCCACCGATGGCGGTAAAACCGTCGGACAGGAAGCTGATGGGGTTACCCTGAGTGTAATACTGGGCCAGACCACGGGCGGATACCATCATCCCCAGGGTGGCGATAAAGGGCGGGATCCCGGTTTTGGTGATCAGATAGCCGTTCAACACCCCGCACAACAGACCCACACCGATGCCCGCCAGTATCGGCACTATGGCCGGCAGATCGACCAGGGCCGGGTACATGGGCGAAATGCTGTCGGCAGTCTGTGCCAGACTGGCCGCCACCACCGCCGTCAGCGCCACCAGCGAGCCGGAGGACAAGTCGATACCGGTGGTGATAATGACCTGGGTCACCCCCACCGCGATAATGCCGATAATCGCCACCTGCAGCACGATCAGCACCAGCCGGCCCGGGTTCATCAGGAAAGACTGACCACGAAATACCCAGCCCAGCACTTCAAACACCAGGGCGATGCCAATCATCACCAGGAAGATGCCCATGTCCTTGGGCATTTTTTTCTTGATATTGTCCCAGCCGCTGGTCTGGCTGGCAGCCGGTGCCACCACGTCTTTATTCATCTTTATGTTTTCCATAATCCAAGTCCTTTTAACCGCTTATTCCGAGGCCAGTTCGAGTATTTTTTCCTGGGTGGCATCCGCCTTGTCCAGAATGCCGGTGATGTGTCCTTCGTGCATGACCATCACCCGATCACTCATGCCCAGGATTTCCGGCAACTCGGACGACACCATGATGATGGCTACGCCACGGTTGGCGAGCTCGCTGATCAATTTGTAGATTTCCGCCTTGGCACCCACGTCGATACCCCGGGTCGGTTCATCCAGGATCAGGATCTTGGGCTGGGCCAGCAGCCAGCGGGCAATCAGTACCTTCTGCTGGTTGCCGCCACTGAGGTTGTTGATGATCTGATCCATGGTCGGGGTCTTGATATTGAGCTTCTGGATCTGCTCCAGACAGTCCTTCGCCATATCCGAATGCTTGACGAACCCCTTGTTGTCGATGTACTTGGGCATCTTGACGATGCTCATGTTCTCCAATACCGACAGCACCAGGAACAGGCCGGATTTCTTGCGGTCTTCGGTGAGGAAAGCCAGTCCCAGATCGATGGCCTGGGCGGGCGAGCCGATGGTGACCTGCTCGCCTTCGAGCACGATGCTTCCGCTGTCCGCCGGGTGCACACCAAACAGGCTTTCCATCACCTCGCTGCGCCCGGCGCCGACCAGCCCGGCCACCCCCAGGATCTCGCCGCGCTTGAGAGAGAAGCTGACATCGTGGAATTTGCCGGCGCGGCTGAGGTTCTCGAGGCGCAGCACTTCTTCCCCGATGTTGTCGTTGAATTTGGGGAACATCTGGGTTAGCTCACGGCCGACCATCCTGGTGATCAGGGTCTGGCGGTCGAAGTGTTCGGTCTTGTCCGAGCCGACATAGGTGCCGTCCCGAAAGATGCTGATTTCGTCGGTGATTTCGAAGATTTCGTCCATCTTGTGGCTGATGTAGACGATGGACTTACCCTGCTCCTTGAGATCGTTGATGATACGAAACAGGTGGAACACCTCGCCCTCGGTCAGCGCCGAGGTCGGCTCGTCCATGATCACCACGTCCGCATCGTAGGACACCGCCTTGGCGATCTCGATCATCTGCTGGGTACCGATGCTGAGCTCACCCACCAGCGTATCGGGTTTGACTTTGATATTGAGCTGCCTGAGCAGCTGGTCGGTTTTCCGGTAAAGAGTGTCGTGGTCGACGAAGAGACCTTTCATCGGCTCACGACCCAGCCAGATATTTTCCGCCACCGTCATGTAGGGCACCAGGTTCAGTTCCTGGTGAATCATGGAAATGCCGGAGTGCAGCGCGTCCATGGTATCGCAGAAGTTCATTTCCTTGCCTTTGACCTTGATGGTGCCGGTATCCGGGGTATAGATACCGATCAGGCACTTCATCAGGGTGGACTTGCCGGCGCCGTTTTCTCCCATCAGCGCATGCACACTGCCCGGCCGTATCTTCAGGGTTACGTTGTCCAGTGCCTTGACACCGGGGAAGCCTTTGCTGATGCCTTCGGCTTCGAGCACATATGGGTACATCTGATTTCCTCCAAGACGTCTCACTGGGCCCCGCCGGGTGGCAGGGCCCGAGCCAAACCCAAACCTTAGTTACGCCCAACGTACAGCTTGTAGTTATCCGCAGTAACGAGCTCGTAGGGGATCATGATGTCCTGCTCCACGGCCTCGCCCCGGGCCATCTTGTAGGCGGTCTCGACGGCAACCGCCCCCTGGCCCCTGGCGTCCTGGAACACGGTCACATCCAGCATGCCCCGGTCAACAAAGGCCAGGGCGTCGGGAGTGGCGTCCACCCCGCCGATAATCACCTCTTCCAGCCGGTTCTTGCCCAGGGCCATGATGGCACCGATGGCCATTTCATCGTTGTTGGCGGCAATGGCGTCGATTTCGTAGCCGGACAGCAGCCAGTTATTGGTCACATCGATGCCTTCCTTGCGGGCAAACTTGCCGGTTTCCTTGGCGATGATGTTGATATCCGGATACCGGGCGGCCACTTCCTCCACCCCACTGGTGCGGTCGCGGGTCGCCTCGTTCGACAGCTCGCCCATCAGGATGGCCACATTGCCCTTGCCACCCAGCTGCTCGGCGATGTATTCCATCTGCAATTTGCCGGCGACCTTGGAGTCCGACCCCACGAAGGCCATCCCATCGGGCAGTTTGACTTCGGGGCGACGGTTGACGAACACCAGCGGGATACCGGCTTCATGAGCCCGCTTGATGATGGGTGCCACCGCCTGGGTATCCACCGGGTTGAGGATAATGACGTCCAGTTTCTGGTTAACGAAGCTTTCCACCTGCTGCAACTGCTGGCCCACGTCCGACTTGGCGTCTTCAAACTGGGCGTCGACGCCTTCCAGCTCGGCCGCCTTCTCCTGCATGGCCTGGCGAACCAGGGCCAGGAAGTTGTCATCAAACTGCGCCATGGACACCCCAATCTTGATGTCGTCGGCAAGGGCGCCGAACGGCAGGGCTGCGGCCAGGGCGGAGGCAACAATCAGCTTTTTGAATTTCATGGTCTTACTCCTTGTGAGAAACCGGGTGTGTTTCGTTCCTTGCTCGAGCCGTCCAACCATTCGACTGCCCGATGAAATCATCACTGGTGCTGGTGAACCGTAAATTGAATGTTTATTTCAAAATCAATAATGTTGGAACTTGTAACTTTATGCAAGACGGCAGCACTTACGAGCATCAAAAAAATAACAATTATTTGACATCGATCGTGTTATTACGCTGATTACCGCCATAACCCAGGCGAAACAAACAAACAAAAACCCTTTAAATCAAACACTTAAAAATAAACCAAAAAACAGGGAAAATATTGCTGACCCCGCTCCCGGAACATGGGCAAGCCGGCCCAAAGGTGAAAAAAAAAATGAAACGCGGATTTCAAATAAAAAAGGGTATGGATCGTGAAATGACGCTAACCACAGACATAAGCCATGACAAAAAAGCAATTAAAAACTTTTAAATCATAAACTTAAGCATGAAACACAAACAAAGGAAACACGGTGCACCTTGCACCCGGGAATGAAATAAAATGAACAAGAATGAAAAAAAAAGTGAAATGCGGTTTTCAAAAAGAAGCAGAGGGTAACAGCCTGGCGGCCGAGTTCATCCCGGCTGAACAGGATATTGATATAACAATCAAACAGCTCGATGGCTGAACAGGAGCCGCAGCCGGCAAAAAAGAGCCTGCCGCCAGGCAGGCTCTCGATGATCATTGATCGGTCGCTTATTTCATGGTCGGCATGGAGAACTCGGCACTCTGCTGAGGCTCGGAAGGCCAGCGGCTGGTGACCGTTTTCATGCGGGTGTAGAAACGTACGCCATCGGGGCCATGCATGTTCAGCGGGCCGAACACGGAGCGCTTCCAGCCGCCGAAGGAATGGAACGCCATCGGCACCGGGATCGGCACGTTGATGCCGACCATGCCCGCCAGCACATCCTGGCTGAACTGGCGACCGGCGTGGCCGTCTCGGGTGAAGATGGCGGTGCCGTTGCCGTACTCGTGGCTGTTAACCAGATCCAGCGCCGAAGCGTAATCGGGCACGCGCACCACTGCCAGCACCGGGCCGAAGATCTCTTCCTGGTAGATGGTCATCTCCGGCGTCACCTTGTCGAACAGGGTGCCGCCGACGAAATAACCGGCCTCGTGGCCCGCCACTCTCAGGCCACGACCATCCACCACCAGCTCGGCACCCTCGGCCTCGCCCTGATTGATGTAACCCACCACCTTGTCTCTGTGGGCCGCAGACACCAGCGGCCCCATGTCGTTTTCCTGACCCTCGACCACACCCGGGCCGATGCGCAGGGCTTCCACCTGGGGCTTGAGCCGGGCGACCAGTTGATCGGCCACCTCATCACCCACCGCCACCGCCACCGAAATGGCCATGCAGCGCTCGCCGGCAGCGCCGAAGGCCGCCCCCATCAGGGCATTGGCCGCCAGATCCAGATCCGCATCGGGCATGATGATGGCGTGGTTCTTTGCGCCCCCCAGGGCCTGGCAACGCTTGCCATGGGCACTGGCAGTGCTGTAGATATACTCGGCGATGGGCGTGGAGCCGACGAAGCTGACCGCCTGCACCCGATGATCGGTCAGCAGCACATCCACCGCTTCCTTGTCGCCATTGGCCACGTTGAATACCCCATCGGGCAGACCCGCTTCCTGCAGCAGCGCCGCCAGGCGCAGGCTGGCAGAGGGATCCTTCTCGGAGGGCTTCATCACGAAGGTGTTGCCGCAGGCGATGGCCACCGGGAACATCCACATGGGCACCATGGTCGGGAAGTTGAACGGAGAAATACCGGCACAGACGCCCAGCGGCTGCATCAGCGAATTACTGTCGACATTGGTACCCACATTCAGCGAATGCTCGCCCTTGAGCAGATGGGGAATGCCGCAGGCAAACTCCACCACTTCCAACCCCCGGGTCAGTTCACCCACCGCGTCGGAATAGACCTTGCCGTGTTCGTTGGAAATGAGCCTGGCCAGCTCATCCATGTTCGCCTCCAGCAGTTCCTTGAACTTGAACAGGATGCGGGCGCGGCGCAGCGGGCTGGTCGCCGCCCAGCGCGGAAACGCCTTCTGGGCAGCAGCAATGGCATCGCGCACTTCGTCGGCGGAGCTCAGTACCACTTCCCGGGTCTGCTCGCCGTTCGCCGGATTGTACACGGGGGCGGTGCGGCCGCTCTGGCTGGCGGTCAGGGTTCCATTGATAAAATTTTGTACTTGTTCCATTTTGTTTCTCCGTTACAGCAAGCCTGCGTCTTTGGCGAACGCATGTAAGTTGTTGTGGCCAAGGGTGGCATAGGTCAGGGGGTGGGCGACGGACGGATCCTGCTCGGCCTCCACCACCAGCCAGCCTCGTATTCCGCTTCTTTCAGCACCCGGAACAGGCCGGGATAGTCGACGCAACCATCACCGGGCACGGTGAAGGCGCCATCGAGCACCGCATTGAGAAAGCTGGTGTTACGGTTGCGTGCCTCTTTCAATATGTCGGCACGAATATCCTTGCAATGCACATGATTGATGCGTTTGGACCAGCGGCTGGCCAGTTCAACCGGATTGCCGCCGGCAAAGGTGATATGGCCGGTATCCAGCAGCAGACCCACTTCCGGACCGGTATGTTCCATCAGTGCATCCACTTCGGCTTCGGTTTCGATCACGGTGCCCATATGGTGGTGATAGGCGACCTGCACTCCCTGGGACTGGGTGTAGCGGGCAAACTCGGTGAGCCTGGCACCGTATTCTTCCCAGCGCTCGACGGGAAAGCGGGGCCGCTCGGAGACGGGTTTGTCCTGCATACCGTGCACGCAACCGGTCACTTCGCAGAACACCATCACCTTGCAACCCATCGCCTTGAGCAGTTGCAGATGTGGCTGCGCCGCCGCGATTTCTTCTTCCACCGACCGTTCCAGCAACTGGCCGGAGTACCAGCCGGACACCAGCTCCAGCTCGTGCCGGTGCAGGATGGGCTTGAGCAGCTCCGGATCCCGGGGGAACTTGTGACCCAGCTCGAAGCCGGCAAAACCGGCCTGTTTGCCTTCATCCAGACAGATGGCCAGGGGGGTGTCACCGCCCAGGCTGGGCAGATCGTCATTGGTCCAGGTTAACGGGTTGATGCCCAGTTTTACGCTCATGGTGTTCTCCAATATATTTCACTCCAGGCAGACGATTCGGCTGCCGGGCGGCGGGACTGATTGGCCACTAAGCCGACCCTCCGCGCCAGGGATGGCGCGGCGGAGCCCCCAGGGAGGGTTTACGGCGTGTCGGCGTGAGGCCGGTCAATCCCGCTTTCCAATCAAGTGGCAGACGCCGGTTGTCAGGCCCTGCCGGAATATGGCTTACAGATTCTGCTGCTGGCGAGCCTTGTGGGTCTCGTAGCGGGCACGGGCTTCCTGCACCTGGCTGCGGGGCGACACTTCCGGCACCGCCACCTCCCACCAGGAGCCCCCCTCTTCGGTGACCACCAGGGCATCGGTGTCCAGGGTCACCACATAGGTGATGTCCGAGGCCCGGGCCCGCTCCAGGGCCGCCTCCAGCTCCTGGATATTGCCCACCTTCTCGCCTTTCGCCCCCAGGGCGATGGCATGGGCGGCAAAGTCGGTCTTGGGGGCGCCGCCTTCCACCGTCAGGCAGTCATCCAGCATATTGTTGAAGCCGGGTCCGCCGCAGAACTGCTGCAACCGGTGAATACAGCCGTAGCCACGGTTGTCGAGCACCACCAGGACAAGCTTCCGGCCCAGCATCACCGAAGTGGCGATTTCCGAGTTGAGCATCAGGTAGGAACCGTCACCCACCATCACGAAGACCTCGGAGTCGGGCCTGGCCATCTTCACCCCCAGGCCGCCGGCGATTTCGTAGCCCATGCAGGAGTAGCCGTATTCCATGTGGTAGCCCTTGTCATAACGGGTGCGCCACAGCTTCTGCAGCTCGCCGGGCAGACCGCCCGCGGCACAAACCACGATGTCCTGCTCGCCCGCGGCCCGGTTGACCGCGCCCACCACTTCGGCATCGGTGGGCAGACTGGTACCGCGATCCGTGGTGGCCACGTCCTGGACGTGCAGCCACTGGGCCCGCAGCCGGGCCGCTTGCTCCACCCAGCTGCCTTCGGGCTGCCAGCCTTCAAGACCCGCATGCAGCTGCTGCAGGGTCAGCCTGGCATCCCCCACCAGCGGCAGGGCCTTGTGCTTGACCGCGTCGAAGGAGCCGACATTGATGGTAATGATGCGTGCATCGGGGTTGTACATGGCTCGGGAGCCGGTGGCGAAGTCGCCCAGCCGGGTGCCCACCGCCAGGATCAGGTCGCAATCGGCAGACAGCGCATTGCTCGAAGCCGCGCCGGTAACGCCGATGGAACCCATGTTCTGGGCATGATCCCAGGGCAAGGCGCCCTTGCCGGCCTGGGTCTCGCCCACCGGCAGGTGGTATCGGGTAGCCAGCTGATCCAGCTCCTTCAGCGCGCCCGAGTAATGCACCCCGCCACCGGCGATCAGCAGCGGTTTCTTCGCGGCGCGGATAAGCGTGATGGCCTCATCCAGCTCCACCTGATCCGGCCCCTGGCGGCGCAGGCGATGTACCTTTTCATCAAAAAAGTGCACCGGATAATCAAAGGCCA
Organism: Oceanisphaera psychrotolerans; assembly: GCF_001870485.1. GTDB lineage: Bacteria > Pseudomonadota > Gammaproteobacteria > Enterobacterales > Aeromonadaceae > Oceanimonas > Oceanimonas psychrotolerans. The sequence goes on from NZ_MDKE01000010.1 coordinate 53,762, forward strand.
TGGTCTGTACATCCTGGGGCAATGCCAGGGTGACCGGGCCGCACTCCACCGGGTCGGTCAATACCCGCATCGCCTGGGGCAGCGAGGTCAGCAGTTGCTCCGGACGGGTGATGCGGTCGAAGAAGCGGCTCACCGGCTTGAAGCAGTCGTTGGAGGTAATGGTGTGATCACTGAATACCTCCACCTGCTGCAGTACCGGATCCGGCTGGCGGGTGGCGAAGGTGTCACCCGGCAGGAACAGAACCGGCAGACGATTGACATGCGCCACGGCGGCGGCAGTCACCATATTGGTGGAGCCGGGGCCGGCGGAGGCGGTACAGGCCATCATGCGCCGGCGGTTGTGGGTCTTGGCGTAGGCAATGGCCGCATGGGCCATGCTCTGCTCGTTGTGGGCACGGTAGGTCGGCAGTTGATCGCGTACCTGGTACAGCGCCTCGCCCACACCGGCTACGTTACCGTGACCAAAAATGGCAAACACCCCGTCGAACAGGGGCAATATCTCCCCGTCGATGTCCACTTTTTGTGCCGTCATGAACTTCACCAGGGCCTGAGCCATGGTCAGACGAAGGGTATGAGACATGCTTATGCTCCTTGATGACGCTGACGCCAGAGGGCAATCAGGTTGTGGTATTTCTGCTTGATGGCATCGATCAGGCCCTGGTCATCGAGTCGGCCGGCCAGCCAGTCCCGGGACGGGGCGCCGAAAATGCTGCGACCGATGGCGAAGCCCTTGACCAGCGCCTTGCCGGCGGCGGCATTGAAGCCCACCCGCAGTTCGTCCTCCGGCGCATCCAGCCCCAGGATAACCACCCCGTGGCAGTGGGGATCACGCTCGGTCACCACCGCGGTCACTTCATCCCAGCCATGACTGGACAGGGGCGGCAGCTTCCACCAATCGGGCTTGACGCCGATGTTGTAGAAGCGCTGCAGCGCACGGATATAAAGCTCGTCGCTCTTGACCATATCGGCCGGCAGTATCACCTCGAGCAGCAGCTCGTGACCGCTCTTGCAGCAGGCCTGATACACCTCGGTGATCAGCCGCTCCTGCTCCAGGCGCAGCGCTATCTGATCTTCCGGATGGTAGAACACCAGACACTTGACAATATGTTCCAGCGGCCAGTCGATCAGCTGGCTGCCGATATTGCCATGCTCCAGCCGCAGCGGCCGCGAGCTCGGCAGCTCCAGCGGTCGGCCTATCCACCAGCCCTCCCCGGTGATCTCGTTGAGTACCGGCTGGCCGAAGGTGGTGTCGGCCAGGATACCGGCCTTGCCCTCGAGCCCGGCCTCGATCGCCACCTGACGGCCGGCCTTGAGGATCAGTTTCTTCAGGTGCGGAATCGCGTCGATTTCGGCCCCTGCCTCGATGGCCATATCCACGAACTGGCGGCGATGGTCAAAGGCCAGGATGCACAGGTCGTCCCACTCCCGGTCCCGGGTGGTGACCCGGTGCAGGTGATTGAGCCGCACGTCCAGATCCGGCCGTGGCACCGACTCGGCACGGGACAGGTAATCATCCAGCTCTTCCTTGCTCGGCATGGCCGGTGCACAACCGTGACGGGACACCACCAGGGCACCACAGGCATTGGCGTAACGGCAGGCCTGCTCCCAGCCCTCGCCATTGAGGTAGCCGCGCAGCAGACCGGACATGAAGGCATCGCCGGCACCCAGTACGTTGAGCACCTCCACCCGGACCCCGTACACGGTCAGACCCTCGTCCAGGGTCGCGGGGATGGCCGCCTCGAACACCGAGCACCCCTGCGGGCCGCGCTTGCAGACCAGGGTGGCATCGCTTACTTCACGCACGGCGTTCAGTGCGGTAATGGTATCCGTGCTGCCACCGGCAATATGAAACTCTTCTTCGGTACCGACGATCAGATCAAACTGGCCCAGCATGGCCTGCAGTTCGGCAGTCACCTTGGGAGCATCCAGGTAGCGGGTTTCGCCATCACCCCGGCTGGTCAGTCCCCAGAGCACCGGGCGGTAGTCGATATCGAGGGCGGTTTTCACGCCATGCTTGCGGGCATACTCCAGCGCCAGCGAAACCGCGGCACGGGTATCCGGGTGAGAAAGATGGGTACCGGTAATGGCCAGGCACTTGGCCGAGGCAATGAAGTCCTCGTCGATGTCTTCCGCCCGTATGCCCATGTCGGCGCAGTTCTCCCGGTAGAAAATCAACGGAAAGGTATCTTCATCCTTGATGCCGAGCACCACCAGGCCGGTCAGCCGCTCGCGGTCGGTTTTCAGGTGGCTGACATCGACGCCCAGGCGTTCCAGCTCTTCGCGCAGAAAACGTCCCATATGCTCATCGCCAACCCGCGACAACATGGCCGACTTGAGGCCCTGGCGGGCCGTGCCATAGGCAACGTTACCGCTGGAGCCACCCAGGTATTTGGCGAAGGTCGCCATGTCTTCCAGTCGGGCGCCGACCTGCTGTCCGTACAGGTCGACGGCCACCCGTCCGAGGCAAATTACATCAAGATGTTTTCGTACTGACATTCCGCTCTCCTTACAAGGACCGTTCGGCCATCATCCCTATTGAATTTTTCCACATGAATCTGCCGGCGATGCTCGGTGAACAGGGCGTTGACATGGCAACCGCAGATATCACCGCTACCGGCCAGACCCACCCGTACATGCTGCATCCTCCACCTGGATATCATCGCCCCAGGGGAAGTCTCATTTCATTTCGCTATTTATACGAAATATACATTCCATTATCAACAGGGAGTGAAATGTTTGCATGTAAATGTGATGTAACGCGCATTTATCAGTCCATCCTCCTCATCGCGTTTCCACCTAGGCTACCAGTGGATATAAATTTATTTATATATCATAAGCTTGTATTGAATCTCAGGGCTGAGACAGCCGGCATCCGCGTTATGCAAATGAAACAACAAGCAGGAAAACATTGCAAAAGCATCATGTCTTCGGTGGCGCGGCGCCATTCAGGCTAAACCTTGCCACGCCGAACATGGAACGAGAAGAAACTGATTAAACGCGGTTTTTTATGGAATTTCGGCGCTCTCAGTGGGCCGGGCGAAGATGCCGAGACCGTTTTTTTTCAGCTGAATCGATTAATCCTGATATGAAATGTTTATTCCGGAAGCGGGTTTCATTTACACTATGAACCAACAAGCCACCGGCGACCTGCCGGTCGAGCATCAGCCTTATTGAGAGTCGTCATGTCAACACCGAACAACTATTCCGAGTTACAGGATGTCATCCGCAGCCGCTATGGCGAACTCAGCAAGCGTCTGCAGCAGGTGGCCGCCTATGTGCTCGATAACACCAACAGTGTCGCCTTTGATACGGTGGCGGTTATCGCCGAGCAGGCCGATGTACCGCCATCCACCCTGATCCGTTTCGCCAATGCCTTTGGCTACAGCGGTTTCAATGACATGAAGCAGGTATTTCGCCGCCACCTGATGGAAGAAACCGCCAACTACACGGAAAGGGCGAAAATGTTTCGGGATCTGGAAGATCAGCCCTCCCCGGAACAGCCGGAGGAAATACTGAACGAGTTCTCCCGGGCCAATGTCCAGGCCCTGCAACAACTGGCGGCCCAGACCTCGGCGGAAGATCTGAATAAAACCGTGCAGATACTGGCCGACGCCGAGAACATCTATGTGATTGGCCTGCGCCGCTCTTTCAGCGTCGCCACCTACCTGACCTACGCCCTGCGCCACCTGAACCGGCGGGCGTTCCTGATCGATGGTCTGGGCGGCATGTTTCAGGAACAACTGGAGCTTATCGGTCCCAAAGATGTGGTGGTCGCCATCAGCTTCTCTCCCTATGCCAGGGAAACCCTGGCCTTGACTGAAACCGCCTCCAGGGCAGGTGCCAGGCAAATCGCCATTACCGACAGCCAGGTCAGCCCGCTGGCCTCATTCAGCGACATTTGCTTCGTGGTGAAAGAAGCCCAGGTAGACGCCTTCCGCTCCCAGTCAGCCAGCCTGTGTCTGGTGCAGTCCCTGGCGGTATCACTCGCCTACCATGATAAAGACGACAAAAAAGAGAACAGTGACAAAAAAGCCCCCGTGTCGGGAGCTTGAACAGCCTTTCGAATCGCCGCTTCTCCGGTCTGGCACAGGTGATGGCCGCCGGGGAAGGTAATAACGGGGTCACGGGGCGCGGGCCTGTGTGCCAGCCACCCGGTCGAGGGCATGACACCCGCAAGAGACTGGCGTTGCCGGATCTGGTTTGATAAGCAACGCCACGAACAGTTACAGCAGCAAACGCTTCATGCCGGCCAGCATGGCACTGGCCACTTCGTAATGATCCGCCTCCCACAACTGATCATTCAGAAACTCGCCGGAGTAAAAGCCGTCATACCCTGTGCTTTGTATGGCACTGGCCCATTCCTGTAGCGGGATCTCGCCCTCACCCAGCAAACAGCCGCGCAACAGCCTTTCATCCACCCAGGGAGCACCGACGTCGGGACGCAGACCATCCGACAGGTGTACATTGTAAATCAATGACTTGTCGATTCTGGCCATGTCTTCAGGGGTCGCACCCCGGCACGACCAGAAATGCCAGGTGTCCAGCACGAAACCAAAGTTGTCGCGCCCCACCGCATCATGGAGCCGGTAGTAATGCTCCAGGGTGGCAATCGGCGTCCAGGCGGCCCCTTCGTATTGAAAGCGAATACCGTGCTCTTTACCGATATCGGCAATGTTGCGGATATTCTGGGCGGTAATGCGAATGTTGTCTTCCACAGACAGGCCGGTCAGTGCCTCGAAGGCATTCAACTGAATGGTGGGTGCACCAATATCAGCCGCAAACAGGCACAAGGTTTCAGCATCCTTGAACAGCCGGGATTGCTGCTCCTTACCCGTACTTTCCACCGAGCCAATGATATCGATAGCCGACGGCGCAATCTGCGCCTCGTCCAGTCGTTCTTTCAGTGCCTGGCTGGTCAGCCCGGCCCGGATATAGCGCCATAGCTTGTCGGTGTGTATTTCCAGCCCGTCGTAGCCCGTTTCTTTGGCCAATCGAATATCACTCACAATATTGCTGTGTAGCGAGCACATTCCATGCAGTGCGTAGCGCATCCTTTAATCCTTCCGGTTCAATATAAATGACTAGACAGCAACGGTTTGCGGCTGCCCCACTTTCTTTCTACCCAGTTTCCCGGCCATCACCTCTTCCATATTCTCCAGGCTGACCCCTTTGGTTTCAGGCACATACTTCACCACCACCATCATGCAAATCAGTGACAGCACGGCAAACAGCCAGAAACTGAAGGCACCGTTGAAATGCGCTTGCAGGAACGCATTGTCGTTCAGCATCGGGAATGTCTGGGTCACGATAAACCCGGTGAACCACTGGGCACCGACGGCAATAGACATGGCTCGGGTGCGGATACTGTTGGGAAAAATTTCGGATATCATGGTCCAGCATGCACAGCCCCAGGATGTCGCATAGGCAACCACATACAGACACAGGGCGAAGAGCGCCATATAGCCTTCGGTCTGTTGATACAGTACATAGCCGACGATAAACATACCGAATGCACAGCCGAAGGTACCGTATTTCATCAGCGGAAGACGACCCACCCTGTCAATCAGGTACATACCCAGAGCATTACCCATGATAAAAACCACACCGACGAAGGTTGTCTGGAACAGCGCATTCTCGGTGCCGCCGGCAATGGGTTTCAGGATTTCGGGCGTGTAGTACATGATGACGTTGATCCCGGTAAGCTGCTGCGCCGCGGCAACAAAGGTACCGATCACCAGAATGGAAAACAGCAGCGGCGAACGCAGGCTGACTTTGCTTTTGCTGGCAGTTCGACTGTCTTTCAATGAGTCCTGAATTTCACCAATCAGACGATCGGCATGTTCAGGGTTGGAAATGCGAGCCAGTGTTGTCCTGGCCTGATCGAGCCTGCCCTTCAATACCAGCCAGCGGGGTGATTCGGGAATCATGAACAGCAGAATCGCAAACAGCAGGGCGGGCAGCATTTCCGACCCCAGCATCCAGCGCCACCCCAGATCGACCAGCCAGGCCTCCGACATGCCTTTTGAAATCAGGTAGTTGACATAGAAGACACCGGTCTGACCGATCACAGCCGACTGCTGGAACATGCTCACCGCTCGGCCGCGAAAGTCCTGGGGGGCCACTTCCGACATATACATGGGAGAGACAACACAGGCCAGCCCCACCGCCACACCACCCACGATGCGCAGCAACACATAAAAGGTGAAGGTAGTGGCCAATGCCGAACCGATAGCCGAAATAATAAAGAGGATGGCGGTAATAAAGAGGGTATTGCGACGACCATATTTCAATGCACTCCATCCGGCGCTGATTGCCCCCAGAATGCTGCCGAAGACCACGCTTGAAACGGCCCAGCCTGTTTCTGCGGCCGTCAGGCCAAAGTGATCCCGTATCGGGCCTATAGCGCCTGATATAACGGCCGTGTCATAGCCTAACAGTATCCCTCCCAAGGCGGCTATGCAGCAGATCCTGATGATGTAGGAAAAGTTATGGGATAGTGCCTGGGGGGTGGGTGACATCTTCTACTCCTTGTTGATTATTGAGATTCCTGTCTCGCATCCAATGGCCGAGCAAGCTTGAGCCGGGTAGCGTCCAATACCCTGATGCCGAACACACACGGTATCGACATCATCCATCGCCATATTTTTGGGCGCCCTCGTCAAAAAAGAAAATATTTTTCAAAAATATCGAAAAAATCATATCCCCTTAGGCTGACAACGACAACATCTAACATTTCCTTTTCTTTTAAAATGTTATGCGGATCAAGTTATTAACTCTTGTTAAATCAGAGGCAACACGTAAGTCACTGTTAATAATAAATAAAAACATCATCACCCTGTCAACCCTTCATCAAGCCGTCACAAAACCAACACTTAAAACAAAATATAGAATCAATGAAAAATATTTTTCATTTTGTGTTTTTGTTGTTTATACTCACTCCCAGTGATGCAGGAGCGATGCAGGTAATGACGGTTGGGCTGGGCTGTGCGTGGCGATGTCACCGGGAGGTGCGTCCAACAGGACAGAAGAGTCAACTTCATCTTGCTGATATACAAAGACAAATTATGGAGAATAAGCATGAGTAAGGTGCAATACGGAATCAGCCCTTTGACCTGGACCAACGATGACATGCCGGAACTGGGCGGCGAGATACCGCTGGAAACCTGCCTGAGCGAAATGGCCGAAGCCGGCTTCACCGGCACCGAGATGGGCACCAAGTATCCGCGAGATCCAGAGGTACTGATCCCGCTGCTGGAGCAACATGGCCTGGTACTGGCGTCCGGCTGGTTCAGCGGCAACCTGATGATCCACACCGCAGAACAGGAAATTGCGGCCATGCAAAGCCATATCCGGCTGCTGAAGGCCGCAGGCTGCAAGGCCATGGTATACGGTGAAGTCAGCAACACCATTCATGGCGATATCAATAAACCGCTGTCACAGCGTGTGATCCTGAGCCAGGACGAATGGAAAACCTATGCCCGGAAGCTGACCCAGGTCGCCGACTATCTGCTGGGTGAACATGGCATCAAGCTGTCTTTCCACCACCATGTGGGCACCATCTGCGAAACGGAAGACGATATCAACCTGCTGATGGAGCTGACGGGCGACTCGGTTCACCTGACGCTGGATACCGGCCACATTACCTATGGCGGTGGCAACCCCGTCACCATGATCAAGCGCTGGGGCCACCGTATCGGCCATATGCACTTCAAGGATCTTCGTCTGGATGTGATGAAAGCCGCCCGCGATGCAGATAAATCCTTCCTGAATGCCGTACTCGACGGTGTCTTCACCGTTCCCGGCACCGGCGATGTCGATTATGACGATGTATTCGCGGCCCTGAAGGAACGTGACTATGAAGGCTGGCTGCTGGTTGAAGCCGAGCAGGACCCTGCCAAGGCACACCCGCTGACCTATGCCAAGACGGCTTACAAGAACATTTCCGGCTATGCCGGAAAATACGGCCTCTAGGTCGTCACCGTTCGGTCCTTGCCGGGGACCTTGCTCCCCGGTTCAAACACTGGCTGCCACATAACCGGGCAACGCGCCCGCAGCCAGGTTCAGGGAAGCCATTTTTTCGTGTATCGATACTCGGGGAAGAAGATGAAAACTGTACGCCTGACTGTTGCTGAGGCGCTGGCCAAATACCTTGCCGCGCAAATGATAGATATTGACGGTAATAAAGAGCAGCTCTTCGGTGCCAGCTTTGCCATTTTTGGTCACGGCAATGTCACCTGCTTTGGTCAACAACTTAAAAATATCGAAGACAAGATCCCCACCTGGCGTGGTCAGAACGAACAGTCGATGGCGACCGCCGCCATTGCCTATGCCAAAGCCAACCAGCGCCGCCGCATTGGTATCGCAACCAGCTCCATTGGTCCGGGGGCAACCAATATGGTGACCGCGGCGGGGATTGCCCACACCAACCGCCTGCCCCTGCTGCTGATCTCGGGTGATGCCTATGTCAGCCGCCTGCCCGACCCGGTACTGCAGCAGCCGGAAAATTTCGAAGATCCGTCCATCACCTGCAACGACACCTTCAAGCCGCTGACCCGTTACTGGGATCGTATCGTGTCGCCCACCCAGTTGATGCATACCCTGCCCCAGGCGATTGACACCATGCTGGACCCGGCCACCTGTGGCCCTGTCTTTATCGGTCTGCCGCAGGATATTCAGGGCGTGGCCTATGATTACCCGGAAGTCTTCTTTGCCGAGAAAGTGCACCGGATCCGCCGGCCAGAGCCTGAAATGGTGGTGCTGGAAGAAGCCATGGACATCCTGGTCAAGGCCAGACGTCCGCTGATCATCTCCGGTGGCGGCGTGCATTACTCGCTGGCCACCGATGAACTGGCCGCATTTGCCGCGAAGCACAATATTCCGGTGGTGGAAACCATTGCCGGTCGCGCCACCATGCTGCAGGACAACCCGCTCAATGCCGGACCCATTGGGGTCACCGGCTCCAACTCGGCCAACTACATGGCCGCCCATGCCGACGTGGTGGTCGCCATCGGTACCCGACTGCAGGATTTCACCACCGGCTCCTGGAGCGTATTCCGTAACCCGGAAATGAGACTGATCAGTATCAACGTGGCCAGGTTTGATGCGGTCAAGCATATGTCCTACCCGGTACTGGGCGATGCCAGAGCCTGTATGACCAAATTGTCCGGGGTGCTGGGCGACTGGCGCGCGGACCAGGAGTGGGCAGACACGGCAAAGGCACAGGCTGACGAGTGGAAGGCGCAGGTTCACAAACGCACCCACCCGCAGGAAGGCGAGCTGCTGCCGGGCCTGACTTCCTATGCCCAGGTGATTGGCAAGCTGAATACCTCTATGGAACAGGGAGATACCATTCTCACCGCGGCCGGTGGCCTGCCTGCCGAACTGGCCATGAACTGGCAGAACTACCAGATCGGCAAATTCGATATCGAGTTCGGTTTCTCCTGCATGGGCTACGAAATAGCCGGGGGCTGGGGTGCCAAGATTGCCAACCCGGATAATGATGTCGTGGTGCTGGTCGGGGATGGCTCCTACCTGATCCAGAACTCCGATATCTACTCCTCGGTCCTGACCGGCCACAAGATGATTGTGGTGGTGTGCGACAACGGCGGCTTCGCGGTGATCAACAAGCTGCAGAACAATACCGGTAACGAATCGTTCAACAACCTGCTCTCCGACTGCCGCCGGCCGGATGGCGAGCTGGCGCGCGTGGATTTTGCCAAGCACGCCGAGGCACAGGGCGCCATCAGCGAGAAACTGACCTCCATCGACGAGTTTGATGCGGCATTTGCCCGCGCCAAGGCCGCCGATCGTACCTATGTGATTGTGGTCGATGTCGATCCGGTGTCACCGGCGGCGTGGTCCAAGTGCGACTGCTGGTGGGAAGTGGGCCTGCCCGAGGTGACCCGCAATGAGGATACCGCCCGCACCGTAGCGGAATGGGAAGAAGGCCGTCGCCACCAGCGCCCCGGCGTATAAGTCAGGTAACGTCCTGTTGTTCATTCAATTATCTGAAGCCGCAGGTCAGGTACCTCCCCCTGCGGTACGAGTAAGGAAGCAGAAACATGTTTAATGAAGAACGCCGTTTTGAACAACCGTTTCGCTGGGCCATGGTCGGCGGCGGACGGGGCAGCCAGATCGGTTATGCGCATCGCAGTGCCGCCCAGCGTGATGGCCTGTTCACCCTGGTGGCCGGTGCCTTCGACCTGGATCCCCAGCGTTGCCGCGACTTTGGCACCAACCTGGGGGTGGCTGCCGATCGTTGCTATGCCGGTTACAAGGAGATGTTTGAAGCCGAGGCCGGTCGCGCGGATGGCATTCAGGCGGTGTCGATCGCTACCCCCAACTCGACCCACTATGAAATCTGCAAGGCGGCACTGAACGCCGGTTTGCATGTGGTGTGCGAAAAACCCATCACCTTCACCACCGAAGAAGCCGAGGAGCTGAAAGCCCTCGCCGCAGACAAGGGCCGTGTCATTGGCGTCATGTACGGCTATTCCGGCTTCCCCATGGTGCAGCAGGCGCGCGAGATGGTACAGCGCGGCGATCTGGGTGAAATCCGTGTCATCAACATGCAGTTTGCCCACGGTTTTCATAACGAAGAGTACGAAAAGAACGACCCGGGCCTGAAATGGCGGGTCAGCCCGCAGGCGTCGGGCCCGACCTATGTGCTGGGGGATATCGGGACCCATGTCTTTTTCCTGGGCGAGATGATCACCGGCCTGGAGGTGGAACGCCTGTCCTGCATGCGTCAGAGCTTCATTCCGTCCCGCGCTCCGCTGGAAGATAACGCCCACGTCATGATGCAATTCAAGGGCGGTGCGGTCGGCACCCTGTGGGCATCGGCGGTCAATGCCGGCTCCATGCACCAGCAGAAAATCCGTATCGTCGGCGCCAAGGCCTCGATCGAATGGTGGGACGAATACCCGAACCAGCTGCGCTATGAAATTCAGGGCGAACCGGCCCGCGTGCTCGAGCGCGGCATGAATTACCTGTACCAGGATGCCGCCGGCGTCTCCGCAAACCGTATTGGCGGCGGCCATGCCGAGGGGTTCTTTGAATCCTGGGCCAACCTCTATCACCGCTTTGCCCTGGCCTTCGATGCGGCAGACCGTGATGACCAGGCCACCCTGAGCGAACTCTGGTTCCCGGGTATCGATGCCGGTATCGAAGGGGTTCGCCTGTGTGAGAAATGTGTCGAGTCTGCAGATCAGAATGCAGCCTGGGTTGAGTACAAGTAACAGGAAACCACCATGACAACACTTGCACTTGAACAACATCGTCCACTTGATGCCATCGTCCTGGGCCGCGCGGGGGTCGATCTCTATGCCCGCGAAACGAACATGGATATGGCTGATATTTCCGGATTCAACAAATTCGTCGGCGGCTCGGCCGCCAACATCGCCGTGGCCATCAGCCGGCTGGGCGCAAAGACAGGATTCATCGGCTGCGTCGCCGAGGACAGCTTCGGCGATTATGTCTGCCGCTATCTGGCCGGCCAGGGGATCAACCTTGACGGCATGATGACGGACGCATCCGGCTCGCGCACCTCGGTGGCGTTTACCGAGATGAAGCCGAGCGATTGCAACGTACTGATTTACCGTAACCGGGCGTCGGATCTGACCCTCAAACCGGAGCAGGTTGATCCCGACTATATTGCCAGCGCCAAGATGCTGGTGGTCACCGGGACCGCCCTGTCGGAAAGCCCGAGCAGGGAAGCCACGCTGATTGCCATGGAGCACGCCCGCCGCAGCAATACCGCCGTGGTGCTGGATGTCGACTACCGGCCCTATTCCTGGCGGACCGATGTGGATGCGTCCATCTACTATGGCATTGCCGCCGGCTTGTCCGACATCGTCATCGGTAATCGCGAAGAGTTCGACATGATGGAAACCGTGCTGGCTCCCGGCAACAAGGATGATGATGCCACGGCGGCGCGCTTCCTTCGGAGCCATACCCAGGTGGTGGTGATCAAGGCCGGTGAGCTGGGCTCGAAAGTCTACTGCCGCGACGGCCACCGGTTCCAGCAGGGTATCTTCCCGGTCGAGGTCAAGAAGCCGTTCGGTTCTGGCGACTCCTTTGCCGGTGGTCTGGTCTGGACCCTGGCCAATGGCGGCGAGCTGGAAGAGGGCGTCAGGCTTGGCTCGGCCGCCGCCGCCATCAATGTCAGCGGTGACAGCTGTACCGAAGCCATGCCGACCCGGGAGCAACTGTTCGCCTTTATCGAGACCAGAGAACAGGGCCGGTAAGCCCGGGACCACACACGGATTATTCGACAATCAGGACACCATTGCGATGCCAGCATGACTGCTGCATGGCAAATGAGGAGGAAACAGTAATGGGCAAGCATATCCCGCCATTTGACAACAAAAACCAGCCCATCATCGATATCAACGATGAGGTCACCCCCCTGTGTTATTTCAATCAGGTCCGCCTGAAACAGGGTGAAACCCACCGGCACGAGGTCGAAGGATACGAGTCGGTAGTGGTACTGGCCGGTGGTACCTGCAGCATCAAGGTCAGCAAGCAGGGCCAGGCACCCGTGGTGTTTGACAACATCGGGCAGCGCGCCTCGGTCTGGGAGGGCAACCCAGAATCCGTCTACGTACCAGTGGGCTACATCGCCGAGATCGAGTGCGTGAGCGAGCAGGCCGATGTCATGATTGCCGGCGGCCGCTATGAAGAGTCGTTAGAACCCTTCTGCGTTCGCCAGGACAACGTTGATATGGTCCAGTACGGCTCGGACGAGACCAAGACTCACCGCAAGATCAAGCATGTACTGGGGCAGTCCAATGCCGACAAACGTGGTCGCCTGCTGGTAAGCGAGCTGTTCACCGTCGGTGCCGGCGGCTGGTCGGGGTTCCCGCCGCACAAGCACGACGAGGACCGCATCAAGGAAGACGGCAGCAAGGAAACCCTGTACGAGGAAGTCTATCAATTCCGTTTCAACCCGGACTTCGGCTTCGGCGCCCAGTTCCTTTACGAGCACGAAAACGATTTCGGCCCGGTTTACCACGTTCGTACCGGCTCGGTGATAGCGATTGACAAGGGCTATCACCCGAGCGTGGCGGCACCGGGATACGAGATGTACTACTTCACCATTATTGTGGGCAAGACATCCAAATCGCTGATCCAGCATTTCGATCCGCACCATGAATATCAGGTCGAAACCATTCCGGGTATCAAGGACATGATTGCCAAATTCAAATAAAGAGGAATTTTTTATGTTGGTCAATTTGAACGATCTCCTGCCGGAAGCGGCAGCATCCAGTTATTCGGTTCCCTGCTTCAACGTCTTTGGCTATGAAGATGCCAGGGCAGTGGTAGAAGCGGCGGAAGAAGTCAACAAGCCGGTGATCCTGGCCTGCAACAAGGATGTCATCGACTTCTACGGTGTGGAAACCGCGGCCGCCATGTTCCTGAGCCTGGCCCGGAACAGCACGGTACCGGTGTGTCTGCACCTGGATCATACCTATGAAGAAGACATCGTATTCCGTGCGCTCAAGGCAGGTTTCAGCTCGGTGATGTTCGACGGCTCGCAGCTGTCACTGGAAGAAAACATTGCCCGCACCCGCAAGGTGGCCGCGGTTGCCCATGCACTCGGTGCCTCGATAGAAGGCGAGATAGGCTCGGTGCCCTACGATGAAGGTCGCGACCATATCAAGTCCATCGACACGGATCCGGCCGATGCGGCGCGCTTTGCCGCGGAAAGTGGCGTCGACTGCGTCGCCATCTCGGTCGGCAATGTCCATCGCCTGACCGAGCCCACCTGTACCATCGACTTTGGTCTGCTGGACCGCATCGCGGGCGCGGTGTCCATCCCGCTGGTTATTCATGGCACCACGGGCATTCGGGAAGAAGACATGGTCAGGCTGAAACAGAGCCGGGTGTCGAAGTTCAATATCGGTACCTGCCTGCGCCAGGCACTGGGTCATAACCTGCGCAACTTCATGAACGATGAGCCACAAAAGTTTGATCGTATCTACTTTATGCAGAAGGCCATGCCCTATGTGAAGCAAGAAGCGATTCGACACTTTGAAATATTGTCCTAAAATGTCAGCCCCGGGGCCAACTGCTCCGGGGCTTATGATTTTATTGTTGGCTTGTTAACGGGAGAGCAGCCAGGTATGGGCATCAAAGATACCCAGCTACAACCAGTGCCCGCCGATCTGGACACACTGCGAGAGCTGATTGCCAAGCGTTATGACAAGCTGAGTAAGCGCTTGCGGCAGGTGGCCGACTATGTCATGGCACAACCCATGCTGGTTGCGGTCGAGACCATGGCCACCATTGCCGAACAGGCGGATGTCCCCCTGTCGACATTGAGCCGCTTCTCGAATGCCATGGGCTTCAGTGGCTTCAGCCAGATGCAGGCCCTGTTTCGCGACCAGTACCTGAATCGTCCGCGAGACTACAAGGAGCGGGTGCGTCAGGCCCGTGAGCAGGCCGAACTGGGGCCCGAGTCGCCCATGGCGATTTTTCAGGATTACGGCAATGCCAATATTGACGCCATCGAGCAGCTTCAGATGTCGGTATCGTCACAAAAACTGGAACATGCCGTCGCGCTGATGGAGCAGGCCGAGACCATTTATATCCAGGGAGTACGCCGGGCCTATCCGGTTGCCTTCTATCTCTGGTATGCCCTGATGAAGTCGGATAACAACGTGGTGCTGCTTGATGACCATGGCGGCATGCTGACCCCGATGACTCGCCGGATGAACGAAAAAGATGTGCTGGTGACGGTGACCTTCAGCCCCTATGCCCCCGAAACCAGTCACCTGATGGAACAGGCCCATGGCAAGGGCATACCGATTATCTCGATTACCGATAACCTGATGGCGGCTCATGGCAGCCTGCTGGACGTCTGCTTCGAGGTTGAGGAAGGAGAAGTAATGGGTTTTCGTTCCCTGAGCAGCTCCATGTATATCGCACAGACCCTGGCCGTCAGCCTGATGTGCAGGGAAACAAGCTAAGCAGCCTCCGGCAAGGCCGGAGGCAAGGCCGGAGGCAAGGCCGGAGGCAAGGCCGGAGGCAAGGCCGGAGGCAAGGCCGGTAATACCCCGTCGTTTACCGGTCGGTATCCAGCATGCTGTGAATATCCTTGTCGCTGGTGTGACGCACGTCCTTACCCTTGACGAAATAGATGATGTATTCACAGATGTGCTGTACCCGGTCCCCTACCCGCTCCAGCGAACGGGCACACCACAGTACATTCAGTACATGAGGGATGGAACGCGGATCTTCCATCATGAAGGTCATCAGTTCACGAATAATTGACTCGTATTCACGATCGACCTTGTCGTCTTCCTTATGCACCTCAATGGCGGCTTCCACGTCCATGCGCGCGAAGGCATCGAGCGACTCGTGCAGCATCTTGACGGTACGTCGGCCCATGTTTTCCATCGACACCAGCGGCGGCTGCTTCTTGTCGGCGTTGTCCAGCAGCATCATGCCGATGCGCTTGGCCACATCGCCGATCCGCTCCAGATCGGTGATGGTTTTGATAATCGCCAGTACCAGTCGCAGGTCCGAGGCCGCCGGCTGGCGTTTGGCGATGATACGGGTACAGTCTTCGTCAATCTGTACCTCCAGTCCGTTCACCTTGTGATCGTTCGCCACTATCTGCCGGGCCATGTCCAGATCCTGCTTGTGGATGGCGGTAATGGCATCAGTCAACTGCTGCTCCACCAGGCCACCCATCACCAGCACCTGGTTCAATACCCCTTCCAGTTCGCTGTTGAACTGACCGGAAATGTGTTTTTTTAGGTTGTTATTATCCATCATCGCTGTGCTCCTTAACCGTAGCGCCCGGTAATATAATCTTCCGTTTTCTTCTTGCTGGGGGTAGTGAACAGGGTATTGGTATCGGTGTACTCAATCAGCTCGCCCATGTACATGAAGGCGGTGTGATCCGATACCCGGGCCGCCTGCTGCATGTTGTGAGTCACGATCACCACGGTAAACTGCTCTTTCAGGGAGTTGATCAGTTCCTCGATCACCAGGGTGGAGATCGGGTCCAGCGCCGAGGTCGGCTCATCCAGCAACAGCACTTCCGGTTCGATGGCAATGGCCCGGGCAATCACCAGTCGCTGCTGCTGACCACCGGACAGACCGAAGGCGTTCTCATGCAGTCGATCCTTCACCTCGTCCCACAGCGCCGCCCCACGCAGCGAACGCTCCACCGCTTCATCCAGCCGGCGCCGATCGTTGATGCCCTGCAGCCGCAGGCCATACACCACGTTCTCGTAGATTGACTTGGGGAACGGATTGGGCCGTTGAAATACCATGCCCACCTGCCGGCGCAGGGCAGCCACATCCACCCCCTTGCCGTAGATGTTCTGTTCGTGCAGCAGGATCTCGCCATCGATACGGCAATTATCCACCAGATCATTCATCCGGTTGATACAGCGCAGCAGCGTGGATTTACCGCAGCCAGACGGACCGATAAAGGCGGTGACCTGGCCCTTGGCGATATTCATGTCCACGTTGAACAGTGCCTGCTTTTCGCCATAGAACAGACTGAGGTCACGGACCTCGAGTGCCGTCTGTTCACGGGTCAGGTGACTGATGTCGAGGGCGGTGTCCTGGTTCAGATTGGTTGCTACATTAATCATCTTGTTACCTCAAAGCGATGGCTGTCCCGAACTTACTGATCGAGAGAGCGGAATTTTTCACGCAGGTGATTACGAATACCGATGGCCGTCAAATTGAGGCCCACAATCACCGTCACCAGCAGGAAGGAGGTCGCGTACACCAGCGGCCGCGCCGCCTCCACGTTGGGGCTCTGAAAACCCACATCATAAATATGGAAGCCCAGGTGCATGAACTTGCGTTCCACATGCAGGTAAGGGAAGTTACCGTCCAGCGGCAGGTTGGGCGCCAGCTTCACCACGCCCACCAGCATCAGCGGTGCCACTTCCCCGGCCGCCCGGGCGATGGCCAGGATAAGACCGGTCATGATCGCCGGACTGGCCATGGGGATCACGATGCGCCACAGGGTTTCCGCCTTGGTGGCACCCAGCGCCAGCGAGCCCTGACGTACCGAGCTCGGGATCCGCGACAGCCCTTCTTCGGTGGACACTATCACCACCGGCAGGGTCAGAATGGCCAGGGTCAATGCCGACCACAGCACCCCGGGCGAACCGAAGGTAGGCGTAGGCAGTGATTCCGGGTAAAACAGTCTGTCAAGCGAGCCCCCTACCATATACACGAAGAAGCCCAGGCCGAACACCCCGTACACGATGGACGGCACCCCCGCCAGGTTGATCACCGCGATGCGGATGATCTTGGTCAGGTTGTTCTTGCCTGCATATTCGTGCAGATAAATGGCCGCCACCACCCCCAGCGGGGTCACGATAATGGCCATCAGTATCACCATGAATACCGTGCCGAAAATCGCCGGGAAGACACCGCCCTCGGTGTTGGCTTCGCGGGGTTCCCCACTGACAAACTTGCCGATCTGTTTGAACCAGTGCAGGGTTTTGGCCACCGGCCCCATGTCGTTGGGCCAGGCCACATCCAGTACTTCACCCAGAGACAGGGTCACTTCCTGGCCGCGCATGTCCCGCACCACCACGTTATCGCGGCGCGCTTCTTCACGCAGGGCAAACAGCTGTTTTTCCAGCGCCTGATAATCAGTTCTGAGTTGCTGCTCCTCGGCCCGGATCCCGGCCAGGGCTTCATCGGTGGCTTCGCCATCCAGTTCCAGCCGGCGCTGCTTCAGGCGCAGTTTTTCCAGCTCGAAGTTGATGGTGCCGATTTCGCCCCGCTGCAGGGCTTTCATCTGGCTGTTCAGCTCACCAACCCGTTCGAGACGGCTGCGGAGCTGTTCGCGTACATCGCCGCCGACGGCGTTGTCCCCTTCCAGCACCCGTTCGACATAACCGTAAAAATTACCGTGGTTGGAGCGTTCCAGCACCGCCAGTCCGGCCGGCTGTTCGCGGGAGACGATATCGGTCTCCAGCAACCAGCGAAAGTCGAGCTGCACGAACTCCCGGTTACCGGTCTTGACCAGATAACGGGTCAGGGTCTCGGAGGTAACGCCTTCCAATGCCAGGCCAGAGCCACGCAGCTGGGCCACCGGCACCACTTCCCGATCGTGAATCTCACCAATAACCGTATAACGCTCGCCCTCGGTCGAGCTGATGTCCCATTCATAGATGGTATGCGGCCAGAAAAAGGTCAGGCCACGCCAGCCAATCAACAACAACAACCCCAGCACCGCCACCAGACTAAGGCTGACCGCGCCGCCGGTTAACCAGATCCAGGGTGCCCCCGATTTAAACCATTTCATCATGAGTCATCCCGCCCTTACATTGAGCTGTATTTGTCACGCAGTCGCTGACGAACAAATTCCGCGACCGTGTTGAACATGAAGGTGAATACAAAGAGCACGAAGGCGGCCAGGAACAGCACCCGATAATGAGAGCTGTTGACTTCGGCTTCCGGCATTTCCACCGCGATATTGGCGGCCAGGGTACGCATGCCGTTGAAGATGCTGAGATCCATCACCGGAGTATTACCGGTAGCCATCAGCACTATCATGGTCTCGCCCACGGCCCGACCCAGCCCCATCATCACCGCCGAGAAAATACCGGGGCTGGCCGTCAGCATCACCACCCGGGTCAGGGTCTGCCAGGGCGTTGCCCCCAGCGCCAGGGAGCCGTTGGTCAGATGCCGGGGCACCGAGAACACCGCGTCTTCGGCAATGGAGAAAATGGTGGGGATAACCGCAAAGCCCATGGCGATACCGACCACCAGCGAGTTGCGCTGATCGAAGCCGATGCCCAGCTCATTGGTCAGGAAACTGCGGGCATTGCCGCCGAAAAACATGGTTTCCACCACCGGGCTGAGGGCAAAGGACATCCAGCCCACCAGTACCACCAGCGGCAGCAACACTATGCTCTGCCAGCCCTCGGGTACGGCATTTCGGATATTTTTGGGCAGATGATGCCAGATGAAAGCCATCAGCAGTATCGACACCGGTAACATCACCAGCAGGATCACGATTCCCGGCAGATGGGTTTCGATCAAGGGTGCCAGCCACAAGCCGGCCAGGAAACCGAGGATAACGGTAGGCAACGCCTCCATGATTTCCACCGTCGGCTTGACCACCTTGCGCAGACCGGGCGACATGAAGTAGGCGGTATAGACGGCGCCGGCGATGGCGATGGGTACCGCAAACAACAGCGCATAGAAGGCCGCCTTGATGGTACCGAAGGAAATGGGCACCAGACTCAGCTTGGCCTCGAAGTCACTGCTGCCGGAGGTGGACTGCCACACATACTGCGGCTCGGGATAACCCTCGTACCACACCTTGGTCCACATGGCGCGCCAGGTGACTTCCGGATGTTCGTTCTCCACATGGAAGGTCGACAGGCGGTTGCCGTCAATCAGCAGCAGCATGGAGTTGCGAGGCGACATCGCCAGCGCCGTTACGTTATCGCCGGCCAGCTTGTCGGAGAACAGACGTGAACCGCCGGTGGTATGAAAGATATCCAGGCTGCCGTTATCCGATACCGTGACAAAGCCTTTCCGGTTCACCTCGGACGCGACCTGCCCGATGGTGCCATTGGCCTCGAACTCCCGGATAAAGGTAAATTCGCGCTTGCCGTCGCGGGTCACCTCGAACCACTGGGAGATCTTGCCATTGTCGTTGGCCACCAGCAGCGAGTTGCCGCCGGACAGCAGGCTCAGGTTGGTGATGTTGCCGCCGACGGCATTCATTGCCAGCACGTTGCGCAAGCGTACCTTGTTGATATTGCGCACATCGTAGACATAAACGTCGTTATCGCTGCGTACAAACAGGAAACGCAGGTTCGGGGTCAGCAGCAGCTGATCCACCTGTTCGGGCAGGCCCGGAATGGTCACCTGGGTCGGCTTGAGCTCTACCTCGCCGGTGATGAAGTTTTCCTTGCCTGCAAAACGGGTCAAGAGACCGACACCGTCTTCGGTGAGGGCCGCCGCCGCCAGGTCATCTCCGTTGCGCGCTATGCTGAGCTGCTGCAGAGCACGCTGCTGCTCATCGAGCACCAGCGGCGCTTCGCCGAAGGGAAACACCACTTCGGGCTGAATCAGGCGAACGTTGTCCGGGTAACTGACGTTGAATTTGGGCGACAACACCATGAAGCGACCATCGGCCAGCCCGTAGGCGACCAGCTTGTCGTTGATGCTACGAGCGACACTGGTGATATCGCCGTCCAGCTGGACACTGTGAATACGCTTGCCTTTTTCAGGCAACGAATAAAAGGACACCAGGCCCTGATCGTTGAAGCGGTACACCAGCTCGTTCTGTTCTTCTATTCCCAGCAGGGCCGTATTGCCCCCCTCCGCCAGGCTGAATTCCTGTCCGGCCTCGACATGAGCGCTGTCAAAAATCGGCTTCACCACATACAGCAGGTAAAAGAAGATCAATAACAGCGCCACCAGCACCAGTATTCCGCCGCTGGTCACGCCTATTTGCGCCAGCCGGTCTTTCAACCAGCGTCCTCGGCTGCCCGACAACGCCAAGGTTTGGGTTTGGGTCGACATACGTCACCTCGATAGATTTCCAGTTGCACCTATTGTATGGCAGATAAATGACAGTTTTGTTACATTGATCAACAGACGGCAAGAAGCCGGTAAAAAATGACGCCAGCGTCTACCCTCAACGGACAGTCCCGCATTTTTCCAAGGAGAGAACCCATGAAAACTCTGGTCGCCACCCTGATAGGTCCCGATAGAACCGGTCTGGTCAAACAACTGGCCACGCTGATCAAACAACACCACGGCAGCTGGCAGGCCAGTGCCATGAGCGAGCTGGCCGGCTACTTCGCCGGCATCGTCGAAATACGGGTGCCGGAAGAACATAGCCAGGCTCTGAGTGAAGCCCTGGGCAAGCTGCCGGATTTTCAGGTAAAGCTGCTGGAAGGTCAGCATCAGCCCCTGCAGGGTCAGAAACTGAAGCTGACCGTGACCGCCAACGACCGGCTGGGCATCATCGACGAAGTCACCGACGTGCTGAACCAACTCAATATCAGCGTCAAGACCCTCAAAACCGACAGTTATCCCGCCCCCATTACCGGCATCACGCTGTTTGAAGCCAATGGCACCCTGACCCTGCCCCATGGTCAGACCCTGAACGATTTGCAGGCAAGGCTGGAAGCCCTCAGCGACGACCTGGTGGTCGATATCGACCTCGTTTAGGCCGTAATAAAGCTGTCATGGGGATCTGTCATAAAAGTCGCTTAAAAATGACACATCTCCTCTGATGGGAATAATAATGAGCACGGAAAAGTGGTATCTGCAAAAAGAACTGAGCTGGCTGTCGTTCAACGAGCGGGTATTGCAGGAGGCCATAGACAAAGCGTTTCCCTGGTCGAACGGGGCGCTTTCTGGGGATCTTTTCCCATAACCAGGACGAATTCTTCCGGGTCCAGGTCGCCGAAATCAGACGACTGATCATGCTCGATGGCGAGCAGGGCAAGAACAACGGCGCCGCCATCCTGCTATAACGACTTATTCCGCCGCCGGTTTACGCGCGGCTTTTTTTTCTGCCCGACGGCGCTTGAAGAAGGCACTGAGCTGAGTGGCGCAGTCGGCTGCCAGTACCCCCGATTGCCAGGCCACCAGGTGATTCAGCCCCGGCGTGGCCAGCAGCTGCAACACCGAATCCACCGCACCGGTCTTGGCATCGGGGGCTCCGTACACCAACCGCCGGATACGGCTGTGTACCATGGCGCCGGCGCACATCATGCACGGCTCCAGAGTCACATAGAGGGTACAGTCCAGCAGCCGGTAATTGCCGATGGCCTGTCCGGCCTGGCGCAGCGCCATGATCTCGGCATGGGCGGTCGCATCATGGCTACCGATGGAGCGGTTCCAGCCCTCGCCGACACATTCCCCCTGGTATACCACCAGCGCCCCGACCGGCACCTCGCCTTCCGCTTCGGCCTTTGCCGCCAGCACCATGGTCCGGCGCATCCAGTATTCGTCTTGTTCGTTCATTACCGCCTCCGTTGGCCGCGTATTATGGCAAAAGACAAGGCGGCTGCAAGCAGGGGTTGTCATTAATCGCCACCGCACCGGAACGGGTCGGAATATCCGCTGGAAAGATTGAAAAAAGAACGGTGCCGAACAAGAAAGCGGCAAACAGAACGGGATCGGTAAAAGAGGCTTGCAGCGTGACAGTCACGCCTATATAGTGAGTCCCGATTCGGCGTGTAGCGCAGCTTGGTAGCGCACTGTCATGGGGTGTCAGGGGTCGGAGGTTCAAATCCTCTCACGCCGACCAAATCATCCTTGAAAAACCCACCTCACGGTGGGTTTTTTATTGCCTGCAGAAAAGCCGTACCTTTCAGGCTGTCGGCCGCAAGTAACACCATAACCATGGTGCATGGGCATCGCGCCGGTACTTTCCGTGTGATGTTAAAGCGAGCCTCGCATGAGCCGGCGCGGTCGGAACAACCGGAGGTAACCCCGGCTCACAGTCACATATGCTGGCGACCTGACGCCGGTGGCTTGCCACTGCTCTTATACCAATCTGAATAAAGATCTGATCTTTCTCAAGTCCGAACTCAGAGGCAGCACAGCCACCTCCCACGACACGCCATAAACTCATCCCTGAGGGCTCGGAAATGTCATCCGTGGCATTTCACGGTCGCGGGAGGTCGTCTCTGTTGCCTCATCTTGAGCTCCGAGTGGCCAGCAGATGACTCTGCAGCATCAAGGAGGGCAAAGGGATCTGCTCAGCCGACCATCCGCACC
>NZ_MDKE01000011.1 GCF_001870485.1 Oceanisphaera psychrotolerans
CGGCCACTACTTCCCGCATGATGTGGATACTTTCGGCTTCCAGCCGTTGCAGGTGGGTTAGTGACATAATTCAAACCTTCGTTAATCGATTATAAAGCTTAATAAAATTAATAATTTGTAATAGCTTAGCTGGCACTCAACCTAATTTTCTCCTATATTTTTCAAGCTTTTTGATGGCGATATCATTATTGCAAGCCGAACAACCGAGATAAGCCTTTAACTTTAATACAAAGCGCGACCAAAGAGCGCCTAAAAAACTATCCCAGCTCTTTAATTTTGCAGAAGCATTAGTTTTTGAAAGTGCACATGGCGCTTCAATAGGAAACACATATTTATCGGCCTCGGTAGACACAGCAACCTTTACCCCAGCCATTTGGCGAGCAAGATTAAACCACAGATCATCTTGCTTTGGAGCCAACCTTTTGAAGTCTTGACTCTTCATTACCGAATCATCCAATAAAAATTTGCGATATAAAACACCTGATATCCCAACAGGCAACAAGTTATAACCAACACTACCTAATGGGACAACTTTCCAGTTAAGGTAGCTTTGAAAGCCACCAAAAATTGTCTTAACTGGTATACGTGCCCTGCCACAAACAATGGCATCTGGATGTTCTTCTGCAGTTTTAACAAGCAAAGCTAGCCAGTCTTCACCATAAATTACGTCGTCATCACAAGTTATCACCCAATCATCATTTGAAGCTTCGTTATATACCGGCATCAATTTTCGATAGGGGCCGGTATTATCTACCCAATTGATAAAAACCTTCCCTCCCCCTGCTAAATCGACCAACCACTCAGGAAGTTCCTTAATACCTTCATCAATAAGGTATCCTTCTTTAGACACATTAAGAATTATCTGGTCAGGCTTTAATGACTGATTACAAAGTGACAGCAAAGTGTACTTTAAAACTTGTAACCTAGCCGAAGTGGAGGTCAAGGATACGATGATAGACATTAAAAACCCCCAAAAGACTTAAACAATTAAAAAAGATAATGAACGCTAACGCGAACTAAATAAGCGCTATCGGGGCAATTATTTAAATCTACACTTAAATAGCGCCACAGGTAAATCATTTAATAGCATCTTTAAAATTAAGACGAGTTCCTTAAAGTGATGCAGCGATTTAAATTTACACCTCACCCCCATTTTTAATGAGTTAAGTAACATTAAACACATTACAGAATTAGCTTGCTTGCGATAACCCGCCGCTAAAAGTTCGTTTATTAGCTCCAAGCACATTGCACAGTAACCGACAAGTGCGGAAGTTTTAAGTTCAGGTGAAACCAACCAAAATATTTCACTTTTAGATTTCAACACCGGACTTATTTTGTCAATTACTTTTCGCGCGGACCAAACACCACCTGGATGATGACGATAAATGGACCATTTTTCTGGTATAAATTTTGCCTCCCCTAAGGAAGCTAAAGTTGCCCATATTAAATGGTCACCATTAACTACATTAATTTGTTGTTTCCCTAGGAAGGGTTCTGATAAGAAAACTGCTGAAGCAGTAGGTGTTTTAGAGCCACGCGCATTTGAAATGGCTTATACCCCACAACTGGTACTTTTGACTCGTTATAGTAACTAGTCGCTGAGACTAAGAAATTTTCACACCTAATTGAATCATGAAAAACCAATGAGACTCCACACTTAAAATTACTAACTTGGCTCTTTAATTTGCTAGCACTTACCCAATAGTCATCACCTTCACAAAGAGCTATATATTTACCTCTAACTTTTGGGAAGGTAAATGACCTAGGCATAACACCCTTAGACCATTTATTTTCACTTTGAATCACAGGGACAATAATATTAGAATAAATCTCCACATACTCTTTTACTATTTCAGTAGTCCCATCCGTCGATGCATCATCATGCACAATTATCTCAAATGGGAAGTCAGTTTCCTGCATCAGGAAGCCATTCAAAGCATCTTTGATATAATTAACATGATTGTAGGTATGACAGACAATTGAAACCAATGGCTGTGAAAGATCCCCTTTCCAGTTCGCCATTATCTCTGATTCCGCTCTCGGTTCTGGGGGAACCGGAACCGCATCTCCCACTTTGAGGTTTTTTATAATATCTTTCAAAATCAATTCAACCCTGAAATAGCATAAGTCAAGCGTGCCGTTTCAACGGCAATCTAGTCTTGAGTTTATCAATCAAAAACTTCAGCCCATCGGCCTTTAGCACAAAGCAAGCCAGCAAATAAATCATCCCACCCAGCAGTGAGCCACAAGCCAACTCTGCAATTGCAGGGTAGTGGCTGATACGACACAGGTAACCAACTACATATGCGGCGAAAAGCCCGGCTAGTACTGGCTTTATTGCATCTGCAAGCTGAGTTGTCAGCTTGTAACCCACCAGTTTAGATGAAAAATAAGTATTTGGAACTAATGCCAAGAGGCTACCAGCAAGCTGACTGAGCACAATAGCGAATACGCCACAAGGGATAGCAAGTAACAATAGCATAATATTAACTATTTTCTTCAAAACCCCCACCTTAAGCACCAAATCTGAACGGCCTTTCACATTCAGAAGGTTTATATTCAATGCGTGAAGAGGATAGAGCATGCCAATCACACAAAGCACCTGCAGGTAAGATATTGCTCCCAGCCACTTCTCACCAAAAAAAGCATTAACAAGCGGATCTGCCAGCCCTGCCAGCCCTGCCATAATGGGAGCGATAACAAACATCATCAACTGCATAATCTGCCGATATTTATCCAGCAAAGCCGCATTGTCATCCTGCAATGTAGCCAAAGCCGGGAAAGTAGCCTGTTGCACTGCGCTGGTAAGCTGCTGAGATATAAGGTTACTGATTTTTTTAGCAAAAAAGTAAAGGCCGGTCACTTCAGCGCTGAAGAACCGGCCGATTACCATGACATAGGAATTCTGGAACAGTACTTCAAGGCTTCCTTCCAGCAGCAGGTTACGACCAAAGCGAAATAAACGGGAAAACGACTCGGTACTGAATTGTAATGCCGGCCGCCAGCTGCTGGCCAGCCACAATATAACGGCTGAAACCAGTGCGGAGCTTAGCATCTGCACCACCAGGCTCCATACGCCCCAATCAGAAAAAGCCGCCGCCACCGCCAACACACCAGAAGCAACAACGCCAAGGGTATTAGCCTTCATTTGTGCCCTGAAGTTCATGTTACGGGTCAGCACTGCTGTTTGTACTACCTTGAAGGCATTAATAAACACCACCAGGCCCATCACCTGAATAAGAGCGGCCAGCTCAGGCTGCTCATAAAAGCCGGCTACCAAAGGGGCTGAAAAAAACAATGCGGCATACACAATACCGCTTAACATTAAATTACTAAAAAAAACGGTATTCAGATCGGCTTTTGAGACAACCTTGCTTTGTACCAGAGCCGTTCCCAGGCCGGACTGAACAAAGGTGTTGGCCAGCTCGAACACGACGGCTGCCATGGCAATCAGACCAAACGCTTCCGGTGCCAGCAAACGAGCGAGAAACAGCATAAACAGGGTACTGGCTCCCCTGCTCATAAACATACTTGCAAGATTCCAGAAAACGCCGGCACCTATTTTTTTATTTATAACATTCATCTAATGCTTGATTCACCGTTATGCACAAAAGTAAACAAAAGTTAATTTTTCCATTTTTTACATGCCCGTTCAGATTCTTCCTGCGTGTACTCCTCCAGCCGCCAACGATTAGTATTGTAAAAATTTGATTCACCTGTATATGCCGGAATTTTATCTTCAGTTATTCCACCTTGTTCAACTAGGCGACGGGTGATTTCGTTGTAGTAATATTCAGGACGTTGACAAAAGTCTTCGTACTGCACTATCAGCTTTTTATGATCTGGAAGGTCGGCAATGCCCTGCTCTACCGAGCGATTAATGGCTGCTATCTGGCCTGCTACTGACTCCAGCGGATCGAGGTTTTTCAGCTCCGGGTATTCTTTTATTTTAAAAGAGTACCAAGTGTTAATATCGCCATACTGGCGCTTTCTGGCTTCCAGCGCTGACTGAATGTTGAACACAGGGTCACGGTGAATCCAGATAAAAAGCGGCTTTTCAAATTGCTGTGCCAGCTCGGGAATATTCTGGTTCATGATCATTCCCTTCATGGCGAAGGGCTTTTCAAAAATATTGGCAAGTGCATTCAGCTCGTCTCTGAACCCCGCCAGGTTCGCTTTTTCAAGTAATTCCTTCGGTGGCAGATAATCCAGCTCATCGAAAGGCAGAAAACGGCGCCAGAAGTACCAGAACTCGTTGGGTGCCAGTGCGCCCTTGGTTTTACCATTGTCAGAACTGAAGTTGATATCAGAGTTAAAGTCCAGGATCTCGTTACGAAAGTTGTAACGAGGATCTGTTAACAACTGCTGAATTTTCGCACCAACCAAAGGCGCACCGAAAAAACGGGAAAGCAGATTGGTTGGATAAGCAACAAGGCCAGAACTTGCAAGCCACTGTGTAAAAAGTGTAGTACCAGAACGTAATGGCCCTATCACAAATACTTTGGAGTATCGCTCTGAAGCATCGTTAAGATACTTTTCGTTAACACATACAAGATTACCATTCAGTTCGGTTAGCAAAGCTTCAAGGTCAGAGACCCGAGAGAACTGCTCAGTTCGTTGTTTCTGTTTAAACATAAAACCATCCACTCTAGATAAATAAAACACAGTTACGAGTAGGCTGCTATCCCAATTTATATCGAACCAGCAGATTCCTGACTTCTTCTGGCGAGCAGTTCATCAACACATCAATGATTGATAAATTTGGCACAAACTCTTTACTATTCTGTTTGTATTCAACTGGCAGTGAATCAACAAATTTCAGGTCGATGCCTTGGTTCTCGAAATCCGCTTTATTGTATAATTTTCTTCCACTAGGGGAATTTATGTAACAATCAGCGCCAAATTTATGCGATAGATTGATAAGTCTGTCACGAGCTGATGCGGAACGGTCGTACTCAAGCTCGCTTGTCCTTTTAAATTTTTTTTCTATATCTAAGTAGGAAAATATAGCTTGATAACTATTCAAACAAACTGAAGATATAGAGCGCTCCTTGTTCTCAACAATCTGCTTAAAAAGAGGAAAGAAAGCCTCAAAATAAGGCGCCATAGAATAACCATGCTCTACTATCTTTAGTATTTTATTAACATCTGTGGAGAACGACAGCTCTGTTATCAGTTTATTTTGAGAAGCTCCTGGCACAGAAACTGTGAACCGGGTAACGCCACTACCAGTAAGAACATTATTTCTATTTATATATCCCTTTTTAATAAAAGTGACATCATCATAAATCAAAAAAAGATCAGATACATAAATAAGATGAAAGTAACCGATATAAGGAAAAAGATAAGGTTGCATCACAGCCAGCTTCATAATGCCAACTCCGTATTTACAAGTTCAATTATCTCTTTTTGCTCTGCATTTCCCAGCTTATTGTAAATAGGAAGGCACAGAATTCGGCTAGCAATATTTTTTGAGATAGCCTGTTTTTTTTGACTATTCAAACATTCCACAGACTCCAGCGACGGATAAAAATACCGTCTTGCCAGCACACCATGCTCTTTTAATGTGGCAGCCACCCGTACCGCCTTCGCTTCAGTTTTAAACACCACTGGAAAATAAGCGTAATTATAATCCAGAGCCTTTGCCCTGGACTGCAGTTGCAGGGTGCCGGCAAGGGCTTGTTCATAGCGGTGCCAGACTTCAGCACGGGCGGCCAGGTTCTGTTCCATTTCATCCAGTACACACAAGCCCATGGCGGCCTGCAGCTCGTTCATTTTGGCGTTAATGCCCAGCTCTTCAATGGATTCCGGCCCGGTAATGCCAAAATTGATCATTTTTCTTGCCCGTTCCAGATCTTCCTTGCGTTTGAAGATAATGGCACCGCCTTCACCGGTGTGAAAAAGCTTGGTGGCATGAAAGCTGAGGGTAGCGGCATCGCCGTGCTTGAGCAGGCTTTCTCCCTTGTACTTTACGCCAAAGGCATGAGAAGCATCGTAAATCACCTTGAGGTTATGCTTATTGGCAATGGCATCGATGGCTTCCACCTCACAGGCGTTGCCAAACACATGCACGGGTACAATGGCCTTGGTGTTGGGAGTAATGGCCGCCTCTATATTAGCCGGATCCAGACACCAGGTGTGCGGGTCTATGTCTGCAAACACTGGCTCTATACCTTCCCATTTTAAAGAGCTAGCGGTGGCTATAAAGGTGAAGGGGGTGGTAATGGCCTCGGGGTGCCGTGGAGCCCTGTTATCCCGCAGCCCCAGGGCGCGATAGGCAATTTGCAGTGCCAGTGTGCCGTTGGAGACCAGCAGCAGGTTTTCTACCCCCAAGTAGTTTTCAAGCCGGCGGGTAAGCTCTTGCACCAGCTCGCCATTGTTGGTCAACCACTGGCGTTCATAAATGCCATCGATATATGTATTCAGTTTCTCCCGACTGGGAAAATAGGGCTTGGTAACGGGGATCATACGTGCTCTCCGGCCAAGGCCAAGAGGTATTGACCATAGCCATTCTTTTTAAGGTAATCAGCTTGCTTGAGCAACTGCTCGCGGGTGAGCCAGCCTTGGTTAAAAGCAATTTCTTCCAGACAGGCAATTTTATAGCCCTGCCGCTTTTCTATGGTTTCCACAAACTGAGCGGCTTCCAGCAAGCTTTCGTGGGTGCCTGTGTCCAGCCACGAGAAGCCTCGGCCCAACAGCTCTACGTTCAGGTTGCCCTGCTCAAGATAGGCCCGGTTGATATCGGTGATTTCCAGCTCCCCCCTATGGCTGGGCTTAACCTGCTTGGCGATATCAACCACCTTGTTGTCGTAAAAATACAGACCGGTTACCGCAAAGTGGGATTTTGGCTTTACGGGTTTTTCCTCTATGGATACCACCCGTTTGTTCTGGTCAAACTCTACCACACCAAAACGCTCCGGATCCTTGACCTGATAGCCAAACACGGTGGCGCCTTCGGCTCGTGCTACCGCTTGCTTGAGTTTGGGGCTGAAACCATGGCCATAGAAAATATTATCACCCAGCACAAGGCAAACAGGATCCTGGCCAATAAACTCTTCACCGAGAATAAACGCCTGAGCCAGACCATCGGGGCTAGGTTGAACTGCGTAGCTCAGGTTAATACCAAACTGGCTGCCATCGTCCAATACTCGAATAAAGCCTTGCTGATCCTCCGGCGTGGTGATGATCAGAATATCCTGTATGCCAGCCAGCATCAGCACCGACAGTGGATAGTAGATCATGGGTTTGTCATAGATGGGCAGCAGCTGCTTGGAAGTGCCCAGAGTAATGGGGTACAGCCGGGTACCGGAGCCACCAGCCAGAATAATACCTTTCATTACATTACTCCCAGTCGTTCACGTTGGTAGCTACCATCCTGTACTCGTTGGCACCACTCCAGGTTGTTGAGATACCACTGCACGGTTTTGCGGATGCCGGATTCAAAGGTCTCTTGTGGCTTCCAGCCCAGTTCGCGTTCTATTTTGCTTGCGTCGATGGCGTAGCGGCGATCGTGACCGGGGCGATCTTCTACGTTAGTGATCAGTTGTTTGTAGGAAGATTCCGCATCAAATGCGGAATGACCCGGTTTGGCAGAGTGACGACCAGAGGCAAGTTCATCCAGTATGTCGCAGATGGTATGCACTACTTCTATGTTCTGCTTTTCGTTGTGGCCGCCGATGTTGTAAGTTTCGCCCACTTTACCTTCGGTAACTACCTTGTAGAGCGCACGGGCGTGATCCTCGACATAGAGCCAGTCGCGGATCTGGTCGCCTTTGCCGTAAATCGGCAGCGGCTTGCCTTCCAGCGCATTGAGGATCACCAGCGGTATGAGCTTTTCCGGAAAGTGGTAAGGACCATAGTTGTTGGAGCAGTTGGTAATCAGTACCGGGAAACCGTAGGTACGCTGCCAGGCTCTCACCAGATGATCGGAACTCGCTTTGCTGGCGGAGTATGGGCTGCTAGGGGCGTAAGACGTAGCTTCTGTAAACAGGTGCTGCGCTGCATCTGCCACTTCTGCCGGATGCGGCAGGTCGCCATACACTTCATCGGTGCTTATGTGATGGAAGCGAAAGTTGGTTTTTTATCAGCCTCTAACTCGTTCCAATAAGTTCGCGCGGCTTCCAGCAGATTATAAGTACCGACTATGTTAGTTTGAATAAACTCAGCGGGGCCGTCGATGGATCTGTCCACATGGCTTTCCGCTGCCAGGTGCATAATGGCATCGGGCTGGTGCTCGGCAAACACGTGCTCAAGCTCTGTGCGGTTGCAAATATCCACTAGTTCAAAGGCGTAGCGGTTGCTATCACTTACTTCGGTCAAGCTTTCCAGATTGCCGGCATAGGTCAGCTTGTCTACGTTTATCACACTGCTTTGAGTGTGATTGATGATGTGGCGAATAACTGCAGAGCCAATAAAACCGGCGCCACCGGTAACTAAAATCTTCATAAATCAATCACTTCCAAACAAATCACGGGTATATACCTTCTCCGCCACATCCTGCAGCTTGGCTGAAGGCCGGTTGGCGACGATTACATCCGATCGCAGCTTGAACTCATCCAGGTTATTTACCACTTGCGAGTGAAAAAATTCAGGCTCGGTAAATACCGGCTCGTAGACTATTACTTCTATCCCCTTGGCCTTGATTCGTTTCATGACGCCCTGGATGGCGGAAGCGCGGAAGTTATCGGAGCCCGCCTTCATCACCAGGCGGTAAATGCCCACGACGTTAGGGTTCTTTTTGATAATAGCGTTGGCGATAAAGTCTTTGCGGGTGGTGTTGGCATCCACGATAGCCTGAATAAGGTTATTGGGTACTTCGTTATAGTTGGCCAGCAGCTGTTTGGTGTCTTTAGGCAAGCAGTAACCGCCGTAGCCAAAGCTTGGGTTGTTATAGTGGCTGCCAATGCGCGGGTCCAGACCCACCCCTTCTATGATTTGTCTGCTGTCCAGGCCATGGCTTTCGGCGTAGCTGTCCAGTTCATTGAAGTAGGCTACCCGCATGGCGAGATAGGTGTTGGAAAACAGCTTTACCGCCTCAGCCTCTGTGCTGTTGGTGTACAGCACCGGCACGTCTTTTTTAATGGCGCCTTGCAGTAGTAAGCCGGCAAACACCTCGGCCCGCTCGCTTTGCTCACCCACTATGATGCGGGAAGGGTATAGGTTGTCGTGCAGAGCCTTGCCTTCGCGCAGGAATTCGGGCGAGAAAATGATGTTATAGCTGCCGGTTTGTTCTTTTAGTTTTTGGGTATACCCCACGGGCACAGTGGATTTGATCACTATTACCGCATTAGGGTTGATGGCCAACACATCGTTTACCACCGTCTCCACACTCTGGGTGTTGAAGTGATTGGTAACCGAATCGTAATCGGTGGGGGTGGCGATGATTACGAAGTCTGCATTGTCAAAGGCTTCCACTTGGCTGGTGGTGGCACGAAAGTCAATTTTCCTGTTTTGCAGAAATTCGGTGATGTCGGCATCCACAATGGGGGATTGCCGGTTATTAAGCAGCTCTACTTTTTCGGGAATAATGTCGAGGGCAACCACTTCGTGATGCTGGGCCAGCAGCATCGCGTTGGATAGGCCAACGTAGCCGGTGCCGGCAATGGCAATTTTCATAAGTGTTTGTTTCTTTTGAGCGGTGAGACATGAGAGAGTGCGGACTGCCTTTGTGCCTGGCACCGTTGTGTGTTAATAGCAAACTGAGTTCGACCCTGCGATAGTGCCGGCCAGTTGTTTTTACCGATAGCAGATTATTTGTGCCTTTATCTTTTTGGCCATCGCTTTCCGGCAACCCAGAACTCCGGCGGTAACTAAATACGCTACCGCCCATAGGGTTCAGTTGGCCATTCCCCCAGGGCCGGGCGTAGCGCCGCATGCACGATGATAAGTTGCGTTTTGCAAGACGATCGCGGCTTGCAAGCAAAGGCGCACAAGTCTACTGGATTTACCGCCCAGATAAAACCTTACTCACAATATGGAAATGGCGTGATATACAGGAAAGCTACGTCGATATTTGTATCTGTCAACATCAAAGTCAACGATAAAGTAAGGAGCAGGCTATTGATGATAAATGCTTTTACATTGGAGCGGGCGATGGGAATCGAACCCACGTATGCAGCTTGGGAAGCTGCCGTTCTACCATTGAACTACGCCCGCTCTGAAGGAGTTCCACTATAGCCCTTTTTGCGCCGGCGGCAATCTCCTGATGTTCAAGTGAACAAATAACCACCAACAACCACCCAATGAGTAGTGTTCCCTCCCCGTCCTTCCCCTGGCAATTACCTGATGTCATGCCTGCCACACGGCAGCAAAGTGGGGAAAGAACCCGATGGCGTCAGTTGGCCGGTTCGGCATTATCCCGCTTTGGTCGAGTAAATTATCCCCTTCGACAACATCACGCCGCTTACGACCCCAATTTCATTCGACCTTCTGCAGCACCTTGTGCAGAATAAGGTCAGCTTCTTTTTCTGGATTAAGGACTTGTCTCATGCGTCTTCTCGGGGTTTCTCTGCTGGCGGTTGCGTTGTCTGGTTGCGCGGGTTGGGGGTTCAACAGCAACGTGTCACCGGTCGGTATCAAGGATTATTACAAGGGCGACGGGGTCAAGCTTTACAGCAAGGCCGACCTGGACGGCGTGAATTACGTCACCTTGGGCTCGGTGGAAGGCGAAGCCTGCCAGATAAAAGCCGATGAAGCGCCGCCGAAAGAAGCCGATGCCCGCGCCAGCGTGCGTCGCAGTGCAGCCGATATGGGGGCCAACGGGCTCTTGCTGGACCGCTGCATTCGCTTCGATGACATGCCCGGCTGCCTGGAACAGGTGCTGTGCAGCGGTCAGGCGCTGAAGGTTGCGGACTGATGCAGCAGCCCATGCAGCCACCGATGCAACCACCCATGCCGCAGGTCATGCTGGATCCCATCGGTATTATTCGTTCGCCTTATAAAGAGAAGTTTGCGGTGCCGCGCCAGCCGGGGCTGGTCAGCAGTGCCCGGGCCCGGCTGGAGATGCTGCCGCCCTACAACGAGCCCAGTGCCTTTCGCGGACTGGGCGAGTTCAGTCACCTGTGGCTGATGTTCGTGTTTCACCAGACTCAGGACAAGGGCTGGAACCCCACGGTGCGCCCGCCACGGCTGGGCGGCAACGAACGGGTGGGTGTCTTCGCTACCCGCTCCACCTTCAGGCCCAACCCGCTGGGACTCTCGGTGGTGCAACTGCACGACATGTGCAAGGACGGCAACAAGGTGTGGCTGGAGCTGGGCGGTGTGGATCTGGTGGACGGCACCCCCGTGGTCGACATCAAGCCCTATCTGCCCTGGGTCGATGCGGTGCCCGATGCCCACGGCGGCTTTGCACCGGCGCCCCCGGACATCAGCATGGAAGTCATCTTCAGCGCCGCCGCCGAGCAGGCCTGTGCCCGCTCGGAGATTCCCGACCTGCAGCAGTTTATTACCGAAGTACTGGTGCAGGATCCGCGCCCGGCCTACAAGCGCAACGACAAACACTGGCAGCAGTACGGGGTCCGGCTTTATCACTACAACGTACGCTTTGAAGTCTTTGGCCGCCTCACCAGGGTGCTTGAAATCGTGAGCGCTGAGGAGTAAGGCGGGAGACATAACGGGGCTTCTGCCTGACCGGCCCCCCTGCTACAATCTCTTTCTTTAATGGATTTTAAAAATCAACAAGGTTTAAGCGCATGCGTACCACTCAATACTTGCTTTCCACCCTCAAAGAGACCCCGAGCGATGCCGAGGTGATCAGCCACCAGCTGATGCTGCGCGCGGGCATGATCCGCCGGCTGGCGTCGGGCCTGTACACCTGGCTGCCCAGTGGCCTGCGGGTATTGAACAAGGTCGCCGCCATCGTGCGGGAAGAAATGAACCGCGCCGGCGCGGTGGAAATGCTGATGCCGGTGGTACAGCCCGCCGAGCTGTGGCATGAAACCGGCCGCTGGGACAAGTTCGGCCCCGAACTGCTGCGCATCAAGGATCGCCACGATCGCAGCTTCGTACTGGGCCCGACCCACGAAGAAGTCATCACCTCCATGGTGCGCAACGAGGTGGCTTCCTACAAGCAACTGCCGCTGAACCTGTATCAGATCCAGACCAAATTCCGCGACGAAGTCCGCCCCCGCTTCGGCGTGATGCGCTCGCGCGAGTTCATCATGAAGGATGCCTACTCCTTCCACACCAGCCAGCAGAGTCTGGAGCAGACCTACGACGACATGTATCAGGCCTACAGCCGTATCTTCGAGCGCATGGGACTGGACTTCCGCGCCGTACTGGCCGACACCGGCGCCATCGGTGGCAGTGCCTCGCACGAATTCCACGTGCTGGCCCAGAGCGGTGAAGACGACATCGCCTTCTCTACCGAGTCCGATTACGCCGCCAACATCGAAATGGCCGAGGCCGTGGCGCCCAAGGCCACCGCCGATGCCGCCACCCAGGAGCTGACCCTGGTCGATACTCCCGACGCCAAAACCATCGCCGCGCTGGTGGAGCAATTCGGACTGGATATCGAGAAAACCGTCAAGACCCTGCTGGTAAAGGCCGCCGACGATCAGGACGCTCCGCTGGTGGCACTGATGGTGCGTGGCGATCACGAACTGAACGAAATCAAGGCCGAGAAGCTGCCGCAGGTCGCCAGCCCCCTGACCTTTGCCACCGAAGAAGAAATTCGCGCCATCGTCGGTGCCGGCCCGGGTTCGCTGGGTCCGCTGAACATGCCGGTGCCGGTAGTGGTGGATCGCGCCGTGGCGGTCATGAACGACTTTGGCGCCGGTGCCAACATTGAAGACAAGCACTACTTCGGCATCAACTGGGGCCGGGATCTGCCGCTGCCGCAGGTGGCCGATCTGCGTAACGTCAAGGAAGGCGACCCCAGCCCCTGTGGCAAGGGCGTGCTGCAAATCAAACGTGGCATCGAAGTGGGCCACATCTTCCAGCTGGGCAACAACTACTCCAGCAAGATGAACGCCACCGTGCTCAACGAAGACGGCAAATCAACGGTACTGGAAATGGGCTGCTACGGCATCGGTGTATCACGCATCGTGGCCGCCGCCATCGAGCAAAACCATGACGATCGCGGCATCATCTGGCCGGAAGCCATCGCGCCCTTCCAGGTCGCCATCATCCCGATGAACATGCACAAGTCCTACCGGGTGCAGGAAGTGGCCGAGAAGCTGTATAATGAGCTGACCGCCGCCGG
Organism: Oceanisphaera psychrotolerans; assembly: GCF_001870485.1. Classification (GTDB taxonomy): domain Bacteria; phylum Pseudomonadota; class Gammaproteobacteria; order Enterobacterales; family Aeromonadaceae; genus Oceanimonas; species Oceanimonas psychrotolerans. The sequence goes on from NZ_MDKE01000011.1 coordinate 13,202, forward strand.
CATCGAAGTGCTGTTCGACGACCGTAAAGAGCGTCCGGGCGTGATGTTCGCCGACATGGAACTGCTGGGCGTGCCCCACAGCATCGTCATCGGCGATCGCGGCCTGGACAACAATGTAGTGGAATACAAGACCCGCCGCGGTGGCGAAAAGTCCGAAGTGGCCATCGACGACATCGTGGCCCAGCTGACCCAGGCCATCCAGAAATAAGCGTTCTGGCATACGCTGAATACTAAAAAACGGCGCCGTTCGATACGGCGCCGTTTTTGTTGGGGCAATCGTTTGTTGAACTAATGCTGTATCAGCCTCCCGCTTCCGGCTCTTTCAGCGCCGCCTCCAATCGCCGTTGCTGGTGCTCCGGCGACTGGGTATGGCGCGCCAGCAACCGGTACATGGCCGGCACGATAAACAACGTCAACAGGGTTGCCAGCGACACACCGGAAAAGACCACTGTCCCCACCGCCTGCCGGCTTTCGGCTCCGGCCCCGCTGGCCAGGATCAGCGGAATGGCACCCGCCACCGTGGTAAAGGCGGTCATCAATATGGGCCGCAGACGGCGTACCGAGGCCTCGATCAGCGCCTCACCGAAGGGGTGTCCCCGGTCGCGCAGCTGGTTGGCGAACTCCACGATCAGGATGCCGTTCTTGGTCACCAGCCCTATCAGCATCACCATGGCTATCTGGCTGTAGGCATTGAGGGTCATCCCCGTCAGATAGAGCCCCAGCAGGCCGCCGAGCAGGCCCAGCGGCACCGTCAGCAGCACGATAAAGGGATGAATAAAGCTCTCGAACTGGGCCGCCAGGATCAGAAACACCACCACCAGCGCCAGCCCGAACACGAAGGCCACATCGCCCTGGTTGCTCTTGTATTCCAGCGACTCGCCCTTGTAATCGACGGTGGCGTAGTCAGGCAACTGGTCACGCACCAGACCGTCCAGATAGTCCAGCGCCTCACCCAGGCTGTAATTGCCGACCAGGTTGGCGCTGAGGGTAATGGCCTTCTTGCGGTTGTAATGGTTCAGCGAAGGCGAGGTCCCCTGCTCGTTCAGGGTGACCAGGTTATCGAGCGACACCAGCTCGCCACCGCCGGTACGCAGATAGATGCCGCCCAGATCGCCCAGCTGCCGGAAGGCGTCCTGCTGCCCCTTGAGGTAGACATCGTACTCTTCCCCCTGGCGCGCATAGGTGGTGATGGCCTGACCGCCGAGCATGACGTTGAGGCTGTCGGCCACCTCGGTGACCGATATTCCCAGCTTGGCCGCCCGTTGCTGATCCACCTCTACCAGCAATTCGGGCTTGGTCTGGGCATAGTCCAGATCCAGGTCGCTCAGGCCCGGGTTATCACGGGCCCGTTGCCGCAACTGATCGGCCCAGCCGTAGAGTTCGTCGTAGTCGGCCCCGCCCAGCACAAACTCCACCGGCGAGCTGGAGCCACCACGAATGGACGACGGCATTATCGGGATCACAAGCACATCGGCCACATCCCGAGTCAGGCCACGAATACGTCCGACGATGGCCTCGGCCGACACCGCCCGCTGGTCCCAGGTGGCCAGGCTGGCGATGACCATACCGCTGTTTACCCCGCCACCGAAGCCCGGGGTACGGACCGTCAGGCTGGTCACGGTTCCGTCTTGCTGCAGGGGGGCCAGCCGGGCTTCCACCTCGCCCATGGCCCGGCTCATGCGCTCGAAGCTGGCCCCCTCGGCCCCGCGCACCAGCACAAAGACCACGCCACGGTCTTCCTTCGGGGTCAGGCTCTGGGGCACCTGCTGAAACAACAGGGTGATCAGTCCCAGCGCCAGCACCATCGCCAGCGGGGCCCACCAGCGATGGCTCAGCTCGCTGCCGAGCAGGCGCCGGTAGCCCCGCTCCAGGCGGGCAAAGCCGGCGTCGAAACGACTCGCCAGCCAGCCGGGCTGCTGCTTGGATTTAAGGATCTTGCTGCCCATCACCGGGGTCAGGGTCAGGGCCACCAGCGACGAAAAGACCACGGCTCCGGCCAGCAGCACCGCAAACTCGGTGAAGATACGGCCGATAATGCCGCCCATGAACACGATGGGCAAAAACACCGCCACCAGCGTCAGGGTGGTGGCGATCACCGCAAAGCCCACCTCGCGCGTGCCGTGATAGGCGGCGGCCAGCGGCGACCGGCCCCGCTCAAGATGATGATGAATATTCTCCAGCACCACGATGGCATCATCCACCACCAGACCGATGGCCATGATCAGCGCCATCAGGGTGATCAGGTTCACCGAATACCCCAGAGCATAGGCCAGGATAAAGGCGCTGATCAGCGACACCGGCACCGTCACCGCCGGGATCAGGGTGGCCCGCACCTGGCCCAGAAAAATATAAATCACCAGCACCACCAGACCGATGGTGATCAGCAGCGTCTGATACACCTCGCCGATGGCACTGTCGATAAACACCGAGCTGTCGTAGGTCCAGGTCAGCTCGGTGCCCTCGGGCAGAAAGGGCTGCTGAGCGATCACCGCCCGCTTGACCTCCTCCACCACCTCCAGGGTATTGGCCTGGGTCTGCTTGACGATACCCAGCCCCACCACGTTCTGGCCGTTGGAGCGAAACAGGGTGTCTTCCGGTTTTTCCCCTTCCCAAATCTCGGCCACATCCCCCAGGTAAACCCGGGAGTCCGAGTCGATACGGCGAATACTCAGGGTGTTGAAATTCACCGCCTGATCGTAACCGCGCTGAATGCGGGTGGCGAAGTTCTGCTGGCTGTTTTCCAGTGTGCCGGCGGGCAGCTCCACGTTCTGGGCGCGCAGGGCGGCACGAATGTCGGCCACCGTGACCCCACGCGAGGCCATGGCCACCGGATCCAGGCGCACGTTCATCACCCGTTCCTTGCGCCCGCCGACCCACACCGAGCTGACCCCGTCGAGCAGGCTGAAGCGATCGGCCAGCACGTTCTGGGCATAGTCCCCCAGCGCCAGCGGCGACATGCCGGTCGAGCGCAGCGTGACCCACAGGATCACATCGTTGCGCCCGGTGTCCTTGGTGACCACCGGAGCATCGGCGTCGTCGGGCAGGCTGCGGGAGGCCCGGGCCACCGCTTCCCGTACGTCACTGGCGGCGTTGTTCAGATCCCGTTCGGGAACGAACTCGATGGTGATGCTGGAGCGGCCATCGCTGGTTGTGGAACTGATGAACTTGACCCCGCTGATGCCCGACAGTTCGTCCTCCAGCCGTCGGGTGACCTGGGTCTCCAGTACGCCGGCGCTGGCACCGGTATAATCGGTACGTACCGTCACCACCGGCGACGTGGTGTCGGGCATTTCCCTCAGCGGCAGTTCGAGAAAGGAAATCAGCCCGAACACACACAACATCAGGCTCAGTACCGTGGCCAGTACCGGGCGGGAAATGGACAGATCAGAGAGCTTCACGCTGTACCTCCACCTGCATGCCGTCACGCACCTTGACCGTGCCTTCGCTGATCACCTGCTCGCCGATGGCGAGGCCGTTGGCAATGGTCACCCGCTCTCCCAGGTTACGACCAATGCTAACGTCACGGCGACTGACCCGGCCCTCGTCATCCACTACAAACACATAACGCTGCTGGCCGGCATACAGCAGGCTCTGGCTCGGGATCACCGCCTGGCTGCTGTTATCCACCGTCAGCTGCACCCGCATCAGCATGCCCGGCGCCAGCAAGCCTGCGCGGTTATCAAACAGCAGCCGCACCCGGGCATTGAGGGTATCTTCGTCCACGCTGGGGGCGATCACCGCCAGCTCCCCGATGAAGGCCTGCTCGCCGTACGCCTCGCTGCGAGCGCTCAGCTGCTCGCCCACCCTGAGCTGGCGATAGTATTTTTCCGGTACCGCCAGATCGAGCTTGAGGCTGCTCACATCGAACAGCTCCGCCACCGGCTCGTTGGCCACCAGCAACCGGCCGGGAGCCACATCACTCAGGCCGATGACCCCGGCGAAGGGTGCCTTCAGGGTCAGGTAATCCGCCTGTACCCGGGCGGCCTGCAGTTTGGCCTCGGCCATGGCCACCGCCGCCTGCTGGCCGTCGAGCTCGGTCTGGGTCACCGCCTTGCGCCGAAACAGGGTCTGAAAATTGTTGAACACCCGGCGGGCGTCCATCAGTACCGCCTCGGCTTCGCGCACCGCCGCCTGCTCGGCTCTGTCATCCAGACTGAGCAACAACGCGCCGGCCGCCACCTGCTGTCCGGGTACAAAGTGTACCTGCGTCACCCGCGCACTCACCTGGGGTGCGATGGCCACCTGCTGGTTGGCCTTGAGGGTGCCAATCAATTCGATACCGGCCGTGATGGGCTGCTCCGTGACCCGCACCGTGGACACCACGGGACCACTCTGAGCCGACACCGTCACCGGCACCAGGGTCGACAGACCGAACAAGCAGCCAAACAGCAATCCGGAATAGTTGTTCTTGTTCAACATGCTGTGTTTATTCCTTATCTAACGCTCACCCCAGTTTACCTCTTTCGTCCGGCCAGACTATGTCAGTCGGTGCCAAAGATGTAACAATATGTGGCTAAAGCGCACTACGCTTAGTCGAGGGCGCAACAAGCAGGCAAGAGCTTCGTCGAGGAGACAGCATGAAGCAGGGAAAAATTCTGATCACCGGTGTCGCTAAAGGCCTGGGCCTGGGAATGACCCGTTACTTTTTGCAGCACGACTACCAGGTAGTGGGGGTCGATATCGACAAGGATGGCCTCACTCAACTGGACAAGGCCCGGTTTCCCAACTTGCAGCTGGTGCATCTGGACGTGGCCGACGAACCCTCGGTACAGGCACTGAGCCGACTGATCGAACGTCAGTTCGGGCAAATCGACGGCATCATCAACAACGCCGCCATCAGTCAGCCTCATCATGAACCCTTGACGCAACTGCACCTGTCGCACTGGCAGCGGGTGCTGGCGGTCAACCTCACCGGTCCCATGCTGATAAGTAAACACATGGCGCCCCTGCTCACACCGGGATCCGCCATTATCAACATTTCCTCGACCCGAGCCCACCAGTCGGAGCCCGACAGCGAGGCCTATGCCGCCGCCAAGGGCGGCCTGGTTGCCCTGACCCACGCCATGGCCATCAGCCTGGGGCCCGGCATCAGGGTCAACGCCATCAGTCCGGGCTGGATTGATGTCAGTCGGCTGCAACCGGATGCCCAGGACGCGGCCCCCAGTCAGCACGATCACCATCAGCATCCGGCCGGTCGGGTGGGTAACGCCGAGGATGTGGCGGCTCTGGCGCGCTTTCTGCTGTCCGACGAGGCCGGCTTTATCACCGGTCAGGAATACATTATCGACGGCGGCATGAGCAAACGGATGATCTATCCGGAGGGACCGGCTGCCGACTGACCCCGGTTTCTGCTAGCATGGCGTCCTCTTTTTACAGCAGGCGCCGTTATGAAAGTCATCTCCTTCAACATCAATGGACTCAGGGCCCGCTTGCATCAGTTGCAGGCGCTTATAGACAAACACCAGCCGGACATCATCGGTCTGCAGGAAACCAAGGTTCACGACGACGCCTTTCCGCTGGCCGATGTGGAAGCCATGGGCTACCACGTTCATTTTCACGGCCAGAAAGGCCATTACGGCGTGGCCCTGTTGAGCAGGCAGGCACCGCTGGAGATCAAGAAGGGCTTTCCCGGTGACGAAGATGATGCCCAGCGAAGGATGATCATGGGTCGCTTCGCCCGTCCCGACGGCACCGAGTTGACCGTGCTCAACGGCTACTTTCCCCAGGGCGAGAACCGCAACCACGAGACCAAGTTTCCCGCCAAGACCCGTTTTTACGCCGATTTGCAGCGCTACCTGAGTGAGTACCATCAGCCGGATGAGGCGCTGATCGTCATGGGGGATGTGAATATTTCCCATACCGATCTGGATATCGGCATCGGTGAGCCCAACCGCAAGCGCTGGCTGCGCGAGGGGAAATGTTCCTCCTGCCGGAAGAGCGGGAGTGGATGGACCGCTTGCTGAGCTGGGGGTTAACGGATACCTGGCGACTGCAGAACCCCGAAGAAAGCGATCGCTATTCCTGGTTCGACTACCGCAGCAAGGGCTTCAACGACAATCGCGGCCTGCGTATCGACCTGATCCTCGTCACCCGGCCGCTGGTCGGCCAGCTGACCGATACCGGCATCGACTACGAACTGCGCGGCATCGAAAAACCCTCGGATCACGCCCCCATCTGGGCCACCTTCGGCTGACCGTCGGTGCTTATACCAATTAAATTAAGCATCTGAGCAAACTTTCGGCCGGTCACCAAGAGGCAACACAGCCACCTCCCTCGACACGCTACGAGTACATCCATGTAAGCTCGGACATGCCATCCCTAGCATGTCACGGTCGAGGGAGCCGTTCTCTGTTGCCTCTTTTGCTATATCGAGTTGTCCGTTGGCAGTACTAACAGGCGATGCCGGAGCCTCAAGGAGGGCAAAGGGCTCTGCTCCACCGACCATCACATGACAGGGATGTCATGTGCTGAGCGTCACAAGGATGTGCTTGAGCGGGTCGGCGGAGCTAGCCCTTTGGCCCACGTTCCGAGAGTAACAGTAAGCAATAGTTCACCCGCTACAGCCCCAGTATCTCCTTGGCGAAGGGGATACTGAGCTTGCGCTTGGCCTGGAAGGAGGCGTTGTCGAGTAGGTCGAGAGCGGCGAGCAGGGTGCTCATGTCTCGTGACAGCCGGTTGAGCAGGAAGCGGCCCACGTCGGTGGGCAGCTTGAAGCCACGCAGCTCGGATCTCAGTTGCAGGGCGCTGAGTTTGCCCTCGTCATCCAGGGTTTTCAGCTGATAGGCGACTCCCCAGTCGAGGCGGGACGCCAGATCCGGCAGCCCCAACCCCAGATTGCGCGGGGCACTGACGGCACTGACCACCAGAGAGCCCGATGCCCGTTCACGCCGACGATTGAAGAAGTTGAACACCGCCCGCTCCCACTCCTCCACCCCGGCGATGGCATCCAGATTGTCCAGACACACCAGCGCCAGCTGCTCCATGCCGTCCAGCAGTCGCGGGGACATCTGTCGATGGCAATCGAGCGGAATATAAGACGCCGCTTCGCCGGACGCGTTCACTTCGGCACAGCTGGCATGCAGCAGATGAGAGCGGCCACTGCCTTCCGGGCCCCAGAAATAAAGCATTTCATCGCCCTGACCAATGGCCGCATTTTTAAGGGCGGTGATCAGCTGGGCATTATCGCCCGGGTAAAAACTGGCAAAGGTTTCATCATCCGGCAGCTGTACCGCCAGGGCCAACTGGGCCGGTTGCTGTTCCTCTTCACCGTCTTTACTCACTCGTCATCCCCGACCAGCTGAATTCCCGCTCACCGGTCACGGCAAGCCCCGTCATCTCCGTCAATGCCTGCAGTACCACGGCACGAGAACCCGGCACCAGCAAACGATAACGCGCCTGATAACCGGCACTCTCGGTGACATAGGCCTGTTCGACCCCGTCGAGCCGGCGCAGCTGTTGCTCAACGCGTACCGAATCGGAAAACTGGCGCAACCCGGATACCACTATGGTCAGCACGCCAGGCGAGTCAGTCTCGGCAAACAGCGCCTGTTCCGGCGCGGCATTGTCCGGCCGTGGTGCCAGGCGTTGTTCCTGTTGCCCGACCCAGTAACGATTGAGGCGCGCCATCAGCGCAGTCACCGCATCCGTTCCCGAGTCCAGCTGGCCTTGCAACAGCGCCTGATCCTGCGAGGAGCCGAACAGCTGCCAGCGTCCACCTTCCTTATCCTGCTCGACCACAAGCCAGTAGTCGGCGCCGTAGCGCCGGCTCGCTTCGCGCAGCAGCTGGGGCTTGAACAACGCGCGGGGGTCCAGCGTCATGTGTTCTTCCAGATCCCACAACGGCCACAGCAACGGCTGCTGATAGGCAGCGGCGGCCTGCCGCCAGGCGCGGCTCGCCTCGCTGCGGGCTCGGCCGCTCTTCGAAAACCACACCAACACGCCAGGCCGGGGGGCCAGCGAGAACGGCAGCTCCGCGCCTTGCAGCAGCGCCAACAGCTCATCACCATTGAACACGGCGTTGTAACCGCTCCCTGAAGGTTCGGACTGCAGGTAACGGGACAGTTCACGCTGCACTTCATCCTGCACCCAGGAGTCCTGCGCCCGGCCGCCGGTCAGTCGATCCAGCACCAGACTCACCGCCTGTGCCCGCGCTTCATCCCGGCTGTAGGGGGCAGGATTGAGGTTAACCTCTAACACCGACTGCGCGGATACCAGGGCAGAAAACAGCAACGTCGTCGTCAGCAACAAATTTTTCAGCATCAATTTGCCATCATTAAAGAGCTTAAGGCGCATGATAACCACAGACATAATCTCTGGCCAGACTCAATGAGGCTGTGTTCTGGGCAGCACCAGGTTAAGCAGAATGCCGACGATACCGCACAGGCTGATCCCCTGCAGGCTGAAACCGCCGATACCGAAGGCCATGCCACCGATGCCGAACACCAGGATCACCGCCACGATGCACAGGTTACGCGCCTGGGACAGGTCCACCTGATGCTTGATCAGGCTGTTCAGACCCACGGTCGCGATGGAGCCGAACAGCAGTATCATGATGCCGCCCATCACCGGGGTCGGAATGCTCAGCATCAGGGCACCGAACTTGCCGACGAAGGCCAGCAAGATGGCGAAGCCCGCCGCCCAGGTCATGATCACCGGGTTGAAGTTCTTGGTCAGCATCACGGCACCGGTCACCTCGGAATAGGTGGTGTTGGGCGGACCGCCAAACAGCGAGGCGCCGACCGTGGCCATGCCATCGCCGAGCAGGGTGCGATGCAGGCCCGGCTTCTTGATGTAATCCTTGCCGGTAACCGAGCTGATGGCCAGCACATCACCGATATGCTCGATGGCCGGCGCGATCGCCACCGGCAGTATGAACAGCACCGCCTGCCAGTTCCATTCGGGAGCAACAAAATTCGGCACAGAGAACCAGGCCGCCTCGCGGACCGGAGTGAAGTCCACCACGCCGAACCACAGCGCCAGGCCGTAGCCCACGGCGATACCGGCAGTAATGGGGACCAGACGAAATACGCCTTTCGCCATCGTCGACACCAGCAGGGTGGTGAGCAACGCCGACAGCGACAGCCACAATGCCACCTCGTTGGGCATCAACTCGGCCGAACCGTCACCGGTCTTGCCGATAGCCATATTTACCGCCAGCGGTGCCAGCCCCAGGCCAATCACCATGATCACCGGACCCACCACCACCGGCGGCAACAGCCGGGTCAGCACGGTGGTGCCACGCCAGCGCACCAGCTGGCTGAGCAGTACATACATGACCCCGGCCGCCATCAGGCCGCTCATGGTGGCGGGAATACCCCAGGTTTGCACCCCGTACAGAATGGGGGCGATAAAGGCGAAGGAAGACGCCAGAAAAATCGGTACCTGACGCTTGGTACAGAGCTGAAAAATCAGGGTGCCGAATCCGGCGGTAAACAGGGCCACATTGGGATCCAGTCCGGTGATCAGCGGCATCAGTACCAGGGCGCCAAAGGCCACAAACAACATCTGGGAGCCGGCCAGAGCCTGGCGCAGGGGGGTATTGGCCGTGGCCTGGCCATGAGCCACCACCTCGGGTTGATTTACTGAGTTCATCTTTTATTTACCTTGAACAAACGGAAAAAAACCGGCCTGCGCCGGTTTTGACTTACTTGGTACCAAAAATCTTGTCGCCGGCATCACCGAGGCCGGGGATGATATAACCGTGCTCGTCGAGACGCTCGTCGACGGAAGCGCAGTACAGCTCCACATCCGGATGCGCCTCTTCCAGTGCCTTGAGCCCTTCGGGAGCCGCCACCAGCACGACTATCTTGAAATGCCGACAGCCTTTTTCCTTCAGCAGATCGATGGTGGCGATCATGGAGCCGCCGGTGGCCAGCATGGGATCGACAATCAGCGCCAGACGCTCGTCGATGTGGCTGACCAGCTTGTTGAAGTAATGCACCGGCTGCAGGGTTTCTTCGTCACGATACACCCCCACCACGCTGACCCGGGCACCCGGCATGTGCTCCAGCACCCCGTCCATCATGCCCAGACCGGCACGCAGAATCGGCACCACGGTGACTTTCTTGCCCTTGAGCTGATCCACCTCGGTCGGGCCATTCCAGCCATTGATGGTGGTTTTCTCGGTTTCAAAGTCGGCAGTGGCTTCATAGGTCAGCAGGCTGCCGACTTCTTTTGCCAGTTCACGAAAGCGTTTGGTACTGATGTCGGCTTCCCGCATCAGACCCAGCTTGTGTTTCACCAAAGGGTGTTTAACCTCAACGACTTTCATTCACTCATTCTCCCGACTACGCGATGCACAAAAAAAACCGCGGGACTTTAGCATAAAATAGCGCCCTGCGGCAGACTTTTAGCGTTGATTTTAGCAAAGGTGCTCCGGCTTTTACGCAATGCAGACGATCCTTTGCCCGCCCCCTGCCACAATCTTTTGCTACGGTTGAAAAACATTCGCTTGAGAACATAGCCTAGCAGGCCAACGCCGGTGGCACTGCCACGCGCATTAAATTAGAATAGCGACCGAAACAGTGACTAACAGCCGGTAAGAGTGCCAACTGGTGCTAAACCCGCTCCTAAATACAATGACAAGGTAACCACTCGTGACGCAGAACAAACCCCTGAGCTATAAAGACGCCGGTGTAGATATCGATGCCGGTAACGCCCTGGTTGAACGCATCAAAGGCGTTAGCCGTCGCACTCAACGCCCTGAAGTCATGGGTGGACTCGGGGGCTTCGGTGCCCTGTGCCAGCTGCCGACCGGCTACAAGGAGCCGGTACTGGTGGCCGGCACCGACGGCGTAGGCACCAAGCTGCGTCTGGCCATCGATCTCAAGCGTCATCAGGGCGTGGGTATCGATCTGGTCGCCATGTGCGTGAATGACCTGATTGTGCAGGGTGCCGAGCCGCTGTTTTTCCTCGACTACTACGCCACCGGCAAGCTGGACGTGGACACCGCCGCCGACGTGGTAACCGGCATCGGTGCCGGCTGTGAACTGAGCGGTTGTGCCCTTATCGGTGGTGAAACCGCCGAGATGCCCGGCATGTACGAAGCCGGTGACTACGACCTGGCGGGTTTTTGTGTTGGCGTAGTGGAAAAAAGCGGAATTATCGACGGCAGCAAAGTCGGCGCCGGTGATGCCCTGATTGCCCTGGGTTCCAGCGGCCCTCATTCCAACGGTTATTCCCTGATCCGCAAGATCCTGGAAGTCAGCAACGCCGATCTGCAACAGCCGCTGGGTGACGCTACCCTGGCCGATGCCCTGATGGCCCCGACCCGCATCTACGTGAAGCCGGTACTGGAGTTGATCAAGCAGTTCGACATCCACGCCCTCAGTCACATCACCGGCGGCGGTTTCTGGGAAAACATTCCTCGCGTACTGCCTGCCAGTGCCAAGGCCGTGATCGACGGAAGCAGCTGGCAGTGGCCGCAGGTATTCACCTGGCTGCAACAGGCCGGTGGCGTGGAAACCTTCGAAATGTACCGTACCTTCAACTGTGGTGTGGGCATGGTTATCGCCCTGCCGGCCGACCAGGCCGACGCCGCCGTCAAGTTCATGCAGGACGCCGGTGAGCAAGCCTGGGTCATCGGTCGTATCGACAATGCCGCCGAAGGCGAAGAGCAGGTCGAAATCAAATGAAGCGCATCGTCGTCCTGATTTCCGGCAACGGCAGCAATCTGCAGACGTTGCTGGATCAGTCGGCCGCCGGCCAGCTGGGCGGCGAAGTGGTGGCAGTCGTCAGCAACAAGGCCGAGGCCTACGGTCTGGAGCGTGCCCGCATCGCGGGCACCACCACCGCGGTGCTGTCCAACAAGGACTATGGAGACAGAGACAGCTTCGATGCGGCGCTGATGCAGCTGATCGACAGTCATGAACCCGATCTGGTCGTACTGGCGGGCTTCATGCGTATCCTTACTCCCGGTTTTGTGCGGCATTACCAGGGGCGGATGCTCAATATCCATCCGTCTCTGCTCCCCCGCTATCAGGGGCTGCATACGCACCAGAGGGCCATCGAGGCCGGCGATACCGAGCATGGGTGCAGCGTGCACTTCGTCACCGAAGAGCTGGACGGCGGCCCCGTGGTGTTGCAGGCCAGGGTGCCCATCTTTGCCGGTGACGACGAAGCCACCGTCGCCGGACGGGTACAGGTGCAGGAGCACGCGATTTATCCGCTGGTGGTACGCTGGTTCTGCGAAGGTCGCCTGACCATGCAGCAGGAGCAGGCCTGGCTGGATGGCGTTCCGCTGCCCGCCCAGGGTCACGCCGGAGAGTAATTCTCTGCGGTTTATCAAAAAAAGCCCGCTTATGGTGACATAAGCGGGCTTTTTGTTGCCTGCGGTATGGCGTTCCAGAGCCGACACCTGGGCATCACGGAGGACTACGGGTCGGCTGAGCGGACCCGCTGTGCGGGAAAGGTAGGACGCCTCACGTTTTAAACCAGATGCTGCAACAGCGCCCGCAGTTTCAGCGGTTTCACCGGTTTACTGAGGTAGCTCAGACCCAGAGTCTGACACTGGGCCTGCAACTCCGGCTGACGGTCGGCGCTAATCACCACGGTGGGCACCGGGGAGAACTCCCGGCGCAACCGCTCCACCAACGCCACCCCGGTTTCCCCGTCGTCCAGATGATAATCCGTCAGTATCACCTGAGGTTCGAAGCCATCACAACAATGCTGTCGTGCCTCGGCACCATTCAGTGCCAGTTTCAACTGGCAACCCCAGCGACTCAGCAGGCCGGACATGGCGGTGAGAATATCGGTATCGTTGTCGATACACAGTACCCTGACTCCCGCCAGCTGGCCGCTGCCGGCGGCCGGTAACGGCGGCGACAGCTCGGCCTCCGGCTCGGCCCCCGGTGTGGCACGGGGCAGGATGACACCGAAGACCGAGCCTTTGCCTTCTACCGAGCGTACCGTCAGCCGATGCCCCAATATGACAGCCAGCCCCTGAGCGATGGCCAGCCCGAGCCCCAGGCCCTGCTGATGCTGACGCTGGCCATGCTCCAGTCGCATGAACTCGTCGAACACCGACTCCAGCTTGTCGGCAGGAATACCGGGGCCCTGATCCCAGACCTCGAGACACAGCTGCTCCCCACGACGACGCAACCCGAGCAGGATGCGCCCGCCCGGGTTGTAACGCAGGGCATTGGTCAGAAAGTTCTGCAGGATACGACGCAGCAAGCGGGGATCGCTGTGCACCCAGAGCCGGCTGGCCACCACATCGAAACGGCCCCCGTCCTGTTCGACCAGCACCCCGAACTCGGCCCGCAGAATATCGAACAGGCCATGGAGGGCAAAATCCCGGGGCCTGGCCTTCAGCTTGCCCGACTCCAGCCGCGACATGTCGAGCAAGTCGCCGATCAGATCTTCGGCGGCGGCCAGTGAACGGTCGATATGACCCGCCAGCCGGCGGCTCTCGTCGTCGCCCGAGGTTTCCAGCCAGGAAGAAGTGAACAGCTTGGCGGCATTGAGCGGCTGCATCAAATCATGACTCACCGCCGCCAGAAAACGGCTCTTGGATGCATTGGCCTTTTCCGCCTGATGGGTCGCGGTCAGCAGTTGCTGGTTCACCGCCGACAACTCCCGGGTACGTTCGGCTACCCTCGCCTCCAGCACTACATTGGCATCTTTCAGCACCTGCTCCGCCTGACGAAAGGTGGTGATATCGCTGAAGGTCATTACGAAGCCGCCGCCGGGCATGGGATTGCCCTGCATTTCGATTACCCGGCCGTCGGGCCGGGTACGGGCAGACACATGGGCGGTGCCGGCCCGCATGTGTTCCACTCGCCGGGCCACATGCTCCGTGGCCTCTCCCGGACCACAGAGCCCTTTTTCCGCGTTGTAGCGGATGATATCGGCGATGGGCCGTCCCACCCGTATCAGCCCCGGTGGATAGGCAAACAGTTCGATATAACGTCGGTTCCAGGCCACCAGGTTCAATTCCTTGTCGACCACCGAAATACCCTGTTCGATATGTTCGATGGCCCCCTGCAGCAACCCACGGTTGAAGCGGAACACATCCCCGGCTTCATCGACGATGGCGGCCAGCTCGTCCAGCTCCATCGAGCGCCCCTGCAGGGCCGAAGACAGCACCAGCCGGGCCGAGGAAGCGCCAAAGACCCCGGCCAGCACCCGCTCCGTATGACGGATCAGGCTGGCCGACGCCTGCATGCTGCCTTCCAGGGTGCCATGCTCGCCGGCATAGCGGGAAAAAGCCCGGCTGACCCGGGCCTCGCCCACAAAGCGGGAAGCCAGCTGCTCCAGCTCCTGTACCGTGACCTTGGCGCGGTAGACATCGCCATCATCCTTGTGCTGACGACCCACAAAGGCCGCGGCCTGAAAACGCTCGCTGACCGAGGGCACCGACAACCAGGAGCCCAGCAAATAGGCGGCCAGGTTGCACAGCAGGCTGAGCAGAATGCCCCAGGTGACCGAGCTCATGTCAGCCACCGCACCCCAGTCGGGAGGCGTCAGCAGCCACAACAGCACGTTGGTGCTGGCATCGCCGGCAAAGAGCCCGGTTTCCGCCATCAGGTTCAGCAGCCACATCAGCATGCCCAGACTCAGGCCCCAGTAGGCGCCGCGCCGGTTGCCACCGCGCCACAGCAGCCCCAGCACCAGGGCAGGTACAAACTGGGCGATGGCGGCAAAGCTCAGATAACCGATACGCGACAGACTGTTGATGTCTTCCAGCCACAGAAACACCAGCCAGGCGGTGGCCATGATCACCATGATGGCGGTACGCCGTACCTTGAGCAGCAGCTGAGCAAAATCCTCAAAACCGGCCCCCTGCAGCTGGCGGCGACGCAGTATCATCGGCAGCACCAGATCGTTGCTGACCATGATCGCCAGGGCGATGGTCGAGATGATCATCATGCCGGTGGCGGCCGAGGCGCCGCCGATAAAGGCCAGCACCGCCAGGGACGGGTACTCCAGCGCCAGCGGCAGGCTGATCACATAGGTATCGGGCGAGGTGTCGGCCGACAACCACTGCTGGCCGGCCAGCGCCAGCGGTAGCACGAAAACGCCCATCAGCAGCAGATAGAGCGGGAAGATCCGCCGGGCCCAACGCAAATCCGCCGGGTCGTGGTGCTCCACCACGGTGACATGAAACTGGCGCGGCAGGCAGATGATGGCGCTCATCGACAACAGGGTATAGACCCCCATATCGAGCAGATTGGCGCCGGTCACATTGGTGAAGTTACCGATGAAATCCTCGGTGATCATCACCCGCTGCTGGTTGGGATAGGCCAGGATCAGCCACAAGGCGAAGGCCCCGACCACGATAAAGGCAACCAGTTTGACCAGCGACTCCACCGCAATCGCCACCATGACCCCACGCTGGTGCTCGGTGGCATCGATATGACGGGTACCGAACAGCAGAATAAAGAGGGTAAACAACAGGGTGACCATAAAGGCCACCTCGCCGGCGTCCCGGCCGTCACCGCCAACCACATCCGGCGCCACCAGGTTCAACCCCATCACGATGGCCTTGAGCTGCAGCGCGATATAGGGCAGGACCCCGACGATGGCGATCAGGGTGACATAGACCGCCAGCCGCTGGGACTTGCCGTAACGGGCGGCAATAAAATCGGCGATGGAAGTAATATGCTCGCGCTTGGCCACCTCGATCAGCCGGGCCAGCAGCGGGCCGCCCAGGGTGAAGATCAGGATGGGCCCGAGATAGATCGAGAAATAGGACCAGGTATCGGTACTGGCCTGGCCGACGGTACCGAAAAAACTCCAGGAGGTGCAGTATACCGCCAGCGAAAAACTGTACAGCAGTGGTCGCAGGCGCCGGGCAGCCGTGCCCATGCGCACCTTGTCACCCAGCCAGGCACACAGAAACAGCATCGCCAGATAAGCCAGCGCAATGGTAATGACGGTCCAGCCCTGCATCAGGCCTCCTGTTGTGTTTGGCTCAGGGGAGTACGCAGCAGCCAGAATACCGGCACCACGGCCACCGCCATCAGCCAGAATGTCTGCCCGCCCAGCACCGGATACAACTGGCCGGACAGCACCAGCAGCAAGGCCACCATCAACCCCATCGCAAAGGCCGCATACAGCGCCTGGGCGCCAAACACCGCGGCACCGTCCAGATCCCGGCTGATATAACGCATGGCCCCCAGATGACTCAGACAAAAACTGCCCGCATGCAGCAATTGGGACAGCATCAGCCATCCCAGCTCGGTAGTGGTGCCCATCAGTCCCCAGCGCAACAGGGCACAACCGGCCCCGGCCAGCAGCAGATCACGGGCACTGCAGCGGTCAAACCACCGTTTGTTCATGGCCAGCACCACTATTTCTGCCAGTACCCCCAGCCCCCACAAATAGCCAATCGCCGTGGTGCTGTAACCCTGTTGCTGCCAGTAAAGGGCACTGAAACCATAATAAAAGGCATGGCTGCCCTGCAACAACCCCACAATAACCAGAAAACGCCGCATACCGGGCCGGCGCCACACCGTCATGATGGCATCGCCCTGCCTGCTCAGATGGTTGTCGGCCGGGGCCGGATTCATGGGCAGGTAACTCAACACCAGCAACAGGGCGAGCGACAACACCATGGTATGCAACACCCACTGGGGCCCCAGGCTGCCACTCAGGCTGCCCACCACGATATTGGCCGCAATAAAGGCCAGCGAGCCCCAGAGTCTGGCCTTGCCGTAATCCAGGTGCACCTGCACGATCAGGCGACTGGCAATGGCCTCGGCCACCGGCATCAGCGTCGGGTAAATCAGGCTGACCACCACCATCAGCAGCAACAGGGCCTGACTCGACTGGCCGCCGTAGAAGCAGACAAACCCCAGCAGACTCAACAGACTCAGCCAGCGCACCGCCGGCAACAACTGGCCGGCGGTGCGGATCCGGCTCATGATGGCCAGATTGCCGACGCAGCGAACGGCCATACTCAGCCCGAGCAATACCCCGATGAAACCGGCGTCGGCACCGACATGGCTGAGCCACAGAGCCCAGAAAGGCAAAAAGATGCCGTAGCCGAAATAAAAAATGGCAAAGAATAATGAAAGCCAGAATACAGGCGCCATGATTGCGACAGGGTGTTATGGAATAATGCGACCATGATAATAACTTTATGGCTTAATTGCTGTGCTCTTCATTACGCCAAGGTGGTTTCATGCGTGTATTCGTGCTCTGTATCCTGTTATTACTCGGCGGTTGCCAGGCCGACGCCCGCCCGCCGGCCACCCTGTTCGATTATCAGCTGTCCGATCCGTCCGGGCAGCCGCTGCCGCTTGACCAGGCCGCTCACCAACTGGCCAGTGCCGATGTCATCATGGTGGGCGAGCTGCACGGCCATCAGGGTATTCACCGTTTTCAGGCCGAGTTGCTGGCCCGGCTGCTGAGCCAGCCTCGCCCGCTGGCACTGGCCATGGAGCAATTCAGCCGGGACCGTCAGGATACGGTGGATGCCTATCTGGCAGGAAAACTGGGCGAAGTCGCCTTTATCGAACAGAGCCACGCCTGGCCCGGCTATCGCAGCGATTATCGGCCGCTGCTCGAGCTTGCCCGTCACACCCACAGCCCGGTGCTGGCGGCCAATGCCCCGCGCCATATCGTGCGCTGCATCGGCCGGGAAGGCCCCGGCTATCTGGCGCGCCTGCCTGCCGACCAGCGTGCCTGGGTGGCCGAACACCTGACCCTGGCCGAGGACGCCTACAAGTCGCGCTTCATGGCGACCCGCTACCACGGCCAGGCCCCCACCGAGTTCCAGTTTGCCGCCCAGACCAGCTGGGACGACACCATGGCCGAAAGCGTCGACCGTTATTTGCGGCGTCACCCCGGCCACCGAGTCATGTTGACCCTGGGCCGTTTTCATATCGCCGACGGTCTGGGCACCGCCCAGCGACTGCAACTACGGGCCCCCGGACTGAAGGTGGCCCTCATCTATCCGGTCACAGCGGATGAGGCGGCTCCCTCGCCGCCGTTGTGGTCGCTGAGGGTCCCGCCGCTGCCCTCCGCCCGCCTGGACCACGAACCCTTGCCCCCCGTGACGTCCGGCCATCCCGACTGCGGATAACCCGGTGTTCATGAACCAGGCGGCGGTAAATTCACTTTATCTCACGACCCGAATCGGGCACATTGCCACCATGTCTACCGGGGGAGCCTCCATTGAACGCATACCTGTTACTGATCATGGCCATCGCCGCCGAGGTCATCGCCACCACGGCACTCAAGGCATCGGCGGGGTTCAGCCGCCTCGGGCCCAGCCTGCTGGTGGTGGCCGGTTATGGCACCGCCTTCTGGCTGCTGGGGCTGGTGATGAACACGGTGCCGGTGGGCATTGCCTACGCCATCTGGTCCGGCGCCGGCATCGTGCTGGTCACCCTGCTGGCGGTGCTGTTTTACCGGCAGATCCCGGACTTGCCGGCATTGATCGGCATGGGACTGATCATCGCCGGCGTGGCGGTGATCCAGTTGTGGTCGAAAATCGGCGCTCACTGACGAGAGAGAGAACGATATGATCTTGTGCGGACACAGAGGCGTGGCCAGCCTGGCCCCGGAAAATACTCTGGCGGGGCTGGAACAGGCGCATGAACTGGGATTGGGCTGGGTCGAAATCGACGTGCAGCTCACCAGAGACGAGAAAGCCGTGGTTGCCCACGACGAAAAGGTCAATCGCTGCACCGACGGCAAGGGCAAGCTGCGCAACTACGACTGGGACGAACTGCGCCGGCTGGATGCGGGCAGCTGGTTCGATCCCGCCTTCAAACAGGAACATATCCCCCGGCTACGGGACTACCTGGCTCGTGCCCAGTCGCTGGGTATCAAGGTCAATGTCGAGCTCAAGGTCTATGCAAAAGACGATGCCGGCCAGCTGTGCCGCAAGGTCAGCCAGTTGATCGACAAGCATGACTTCGACCAGAAAAACATCCTGTTTTCAAGCTTCGAACCCGACTGCCTGCGCTATCTGCAGGTGCTGCAGCCGGGTATCCCCCGCGCCCTGCTGGTAGAACGCATCCCCGATGACTGGCAAGCCCAACTGCAGCTGCTGGACTGCACCAGCCTGCATTGCCACCATCAGTATCTGACCCACGATCAGGCCGATACCATCAAGGGGTCCGGTTACCGACTGCACTGCTATACGGTCAACAACCTGGAGCGGGCCGCCACCCTGAAAGACTGGGGCGTGGACATGATTTTCACCGACACGCCCCAGCATTACCTGAACGCAGGCTGGAGTCCGGGCTGAGCGCCAACCCCGCCTGTGCACGCCTTTGTTATAGCCTGCTGCGCTTTTCTGTTATCATGGCGACAGTTTGCCCATCGGCAATGCCTCTCAATCGTCCGCCAGGACCTTATTTGTTCGGAGTCTCATGTCTTTTGCTTCCCTCGGCCTGAACGCCCAGCTCGTTCAAGCGATTAATGAATGTGGTTACACAGAGCCGACCCCCATCCAGACCCAGGCCATTCCGCTGGTGCTTAAGGGCGGCGATCTGCTGGCCGGCGCCCAGACCGGTACCGGCAAGACCGCCGGCTTTGGCCTGCCCATGCTGCAGCGCCTGAGCGAAACCAAGGCTCAACCACTGGCCAATGGCCGTGCTCCGGTTCGCGCCCTGGTGCTGACCCCCACCCGCGAGCTGGCCGCCCAGGTGGAAGAAAACCTGCGCGCCTACGCCAAGCACAGCGATTTGCGCACCCTGGCCATGTTCGGTGGCGTCAGCATCAACCCGCAGATGAAGGCACTGGGCCGCAAGGTCGACATCGTGGTCGCCACTCCGGGCCGGCTGCTGGACCACGTCTCTCAACGCTCCATCGACCTGTCCCGCATCGAGATGCTGGTGCTGGACGAAGCGGACCGCATGCTCGACATGGGCTTTATCCGCGACATTCGCCGTATCATTGCCAAGATGCCGGCCAAACGGCAGAACCTGCTGTTTTCCGCCACCTTCTCCAACGAGATCAAGCAGCTGGCCGAAGACCTGCTCAACGAGCCGGAACACATCGAAGTGGCTACCCGCAACGCCACCGCCGATACCATTGCCCAGCGTTTTTACGGCGTGGACAAGAACCGCAAGCGCGCCCTGCTCAGCTACCTGATTGGCCACAACAACTGGCAACAGGTGCTGGTGTTCACCCGCACCAAGCACGGCGCCAACCGCCTGGCGATGCAGCTCGACAAAGACGGCCTGCCGGCCATGGCCATTCATGGCGACAAGAGCCAGGGTGCCCGTACCCGTGCCCTGAGTCAGTTCAAGGAAGGCAAGCTGCGCGTACTGGTGGCCACCGATATCGCCGCCCGTGGCATCGACATCAGCGAGCTGCCCCATGTGGTCAACTACGAGCTGCCTCATGTGGCCGAAGACTACGTACACCGTATCGGCCGTACCGGTCGTGCCGGTATTAAAGGCGAAGCCCTGTCGCTGGTGTGCTTTGAAGAAAAGCCGCTGCTCAAGGCCATCGAAAAGCTGATCAAGCAAAGCGCCGAGCTGGAAATTCTGCCCGGTTACGAGCCGTTGCCAGACAGCCAGCAGCCGCCCATAGAAAAACCCGGCGCCAACAACCGTGGCCGTGGTAATGGCGGCAGAGGCAACGGCGGCGGTCGCGGCCAGAACCCGCGCAACGCCAACAACAAGGCACCGCGCAGCAACAGGCCGAACCAGCCTCAGCGCCATGGCCGCCACGACGACTAACACCAAACCCCGGCATTCGCGGGGTTTTTCTTTAGGGCTGGTGGCGCCGGTTCAGCCAGTGCACGCCGCCACCGATCACCAGGCCCCAGAAGGCACTGCCGATACCGAACAGCGCCACGCCCGAGGCGGTGATCATGAAGGTCAGCAGCGCCGCGTCCCGCTCCTGCTCATCTGCCATCGCCACCGTCAGGCTGTTGCCGATGGTACCAAGCAGGGCCAGGCCGGCGATGGCCATCACCAGCTCTGTCGGCAAGGCGCTGAACAGCCCGACCACGGTGGCACCAAACAACCCCATCAACAGATAACAGCCCCCGGCCCACACCGCCGCCTTGTAACGCTGACCCGGACTGGCGTCGACTTCCTTGCCCATGCAGATGGCCGCACTGATCGCCGCCAGGTTAAGGGCGAAACCGCCGAAGGGCGCCAACAACAGGCCAGCCATCCCGGTCCAGCCAATCAGCGGCGACGCCGGAGTGTGATAGCCATGGGCCCGCAACACGGCGATGCCCGGCACGTTTTGCGAGGCCATGGTCACCATGAACAGCGGAAGTCCGATACCGAGCAGGCTGGCGAGAGAAAAACTCGGCGTCATCAGTACCGGCCGGGCCAGCTGCCATTCGAAGTCATCAAAGCGCAGCAAACCGCCAGCGCCAGCCACCGCCAGCCCGACCAGCAGGCTAAGCGGAATAACATAGCGGGGCAGACGCCGACGCAGGGCCAGATAGGTCAGCACCATGGCCCCCACCAGCCAGGGCTGGGTCTGTGCCGAGGCAAACAACCCCAGGCCAAAATTCAGCAGAACCCCCGCCAGCATGGCCGCCGCCAGTCCCGCCGGCATCAGTCGCATGATGTGATCGAACCAGCCGGTCATCCCGCACAACAGGATCAACGCCGAACTGAACAGAAAGACGCCGATGGCCTCGCTCATCGGCACCCCGGCCAGGGCGGTCACCAGCAGCGCCGCGCCCGGCGTGGACCAGGCGGTGAGTATCGGTTCCCGGTAACGCAGGGAAAACCAGATACTGGTGATCCCCGCCCCCAGACCCAGCGCCCACATCCAGGAGCCAATCTCGGCCTGGCTGGCCCCGGCGGCCGCCGCCGCCTGAAAGATAATCGCCGCCGAACTGGTATAGCCGACCAGCACGGCGATAAATCCGGCCGAAAAATGGGAAAGACTGATGACCGCACGCATATCCGGTATCCTTGGTTAAGGAAGGTGAGCTAAGGGAGCCGTGCGCTATAGCGCACAACCCGAAGAGCGCCATGCTAACAAATGTATGCTATAACGCACAACAGCAACATCAGTCAGGAAAATACCATGCAGGAGCCAAATCAGTATCTTGCCACTCGTCTGCGAGCACTGCGCAAGGAGCGGGGCTGGAGCCTGGACAGATGCGCCAGTGAAACCGGGGTCAGCAAGGCCATGCTGGGGCAGATCGAACGCGGCGAGTCCAGCCCCACCATCGCCACCCTGTGGAAAATCGCCGGCGGCTTTCATACCTCGCTGTCGACCTTTCTGGAGCCGACACCCGAGCCCCACCCCGGCCCGCTCTACCGACAGGCAGCAACGCTGCGCCAGCAACCGGCCGGTGACGGCATGCTGGTGGCGCCCCTGTTTCCCTTCGAAGGCAGGTTTGGTTTCGAGATGCTGGAGCTGACCCTGCTGCCCGGTTACGAGCGCCGGTCCGATCCCCACGACAGCGGAGTGATCGAGCACGTCATCGTGCAGCGGGGAGCAATGGAACTGTTACTGGAAGGACAATGGCAGCCACTGGCGCCGGGAGCGGCGGTGCGCTTTCACGCCGACCAGCCCCACGGTTATCGCAACCCGGGGACCGAACCGGCGGTGTTCTATAACCTGATCCACTATCCAGCGACATGAGCCTGCTTTTTACTGATCACGACAGGCCCTTTGTCCGATTGTTTAGACCGAGCTTAAATACACACTTAAATACAGGCTGATCGTTTACGACTCACCGCTATGCGGGCCGATCCTTGAGCAGTTCGGCACACAGGCGCACGAAGTCGGAAGAGGTGACGATACCGGTCAGACGCTGCTCGTCGTCCACCACCGTCAGGCAACCATGTCTGTTTTTCAGAAAAAAAGGCACCACTTCGGTGAGCGGCGCCTTGACGTCCACGCTCTCGACATCGGGATCGATAATCTCCACCACCCGGCACTGGCGCTCGCGCCGTTCCAGCGCACTGACGCCATAGTCCGATAACAGGCTCATCACGGTGGCGATCATCCGCTTCTGGGTCAGCACGCCCAGCAGTTTGCCGGAGAGCTTGTCCACCACCGGAATATGACGGATGCTTTTTTCCCGCATCAGATCATGAGCATCTTTCAGGGTGGCGGCCTGATCCAGCGTGAGTAAATCGCGGGCCATGATATCGCCTACAGTCGTTGCAGCCATGGGTCGTCCTTCCTTGTTTGTCCAATTAAGTCACTTAACAGTATGCATTATGTTGTGGCACAGAGTCGATCAGGTAGCAAACCAACGGCTCCCTGCCACCACAAGAACCAAATGCAATTCATTATCATTAAGAATAGCAATAGACATCGTATTGAAAATACGTATTCTATGGCTCCAGAAACCCATCATTCTCTTTATCGTTCCGGGGATTTATCTTGAGTTTTCGACGCTACACCCTGTTTGCACTGGCCTCGCTTGTTCTGCACGGACTGCTGGCTCAGGCCATGGAGCGAGAAGAGCAGGTCATGTCCATGGCACCCGACTCCAACCCGGGGCCAATCAGCGTACAGATGCTGCCGGCGGTAACCAGGTCGGAGCCGGTGGTCACCCCGGCGCCCGAGCCTGAACTCGTGCCGGAGCCGAAACCCGAGCCAAAGCCTGAACCGACACCAAAGCCGGTGCAGAAACCAAAGCCGACACCGGCACCCACGCCCACACCGAAGCCGGTCCACCAACCGGAGCCGCAACCGGTGCCCGAGCCCCGGCCCGAGCCGGAACCGACCCCCACTCCGCCGTCTCCCGCCAGTTGAGCCGAAACCGCAACCGATGGCGACCAAAGACAGTGCGCCAAAGCGCATCGAAACACCCCGCTTCAAAACCCGGCCGGCGCCCATTTCCTATCCGGCCCAGGCGCGCCGCCGGGGGCTGGAAGGCACCGTGCTGGTGGAGGTGTGGCTGGATGAACAGGGCAAACAGACCAAACGGGTGCTGGCCCGCTCCTCCGGCACCCGACTGCTCGATAAAGCGGCCCTCAAGGCCATCGCCAAATGGCGCTTTTCCGCCTATGTGGAAAACGGCCGGGCCCTGGCTCACCGCGTTCATATTCCCATTCGTTTCAAACTGGACTAAATCATGTCGTTTCTGAATCAACTGCATCAACAATTGGGCCCGATGAGCTGGCCGCTGATCCTCTGTTCGCTGATCACCCTGGCACTGTGGCTGGAACGAAGCCTGTCCCTGCTGTGGACCAGCCTGCGCGGCGAGCAGGAAAAGCGGCAACTGCGCCTGAATGGCAGCGCCTATCCGGAGGCAGACGTTGCCGCCTCCAGATCGCTGATCCTGCAAGGTTGCAGCCTGCTGGTGCGGCACCGGGCCAGTGACAAGACCACCCGGGAAGATCTCGCCTCGGTCTGGCTGCAGCAGCAGCGAGGCCGACTGCACGCCGGCCTGCGGGTGCTGACCCTGGTGGGAGTGATAAGCCCGCTGCTGGGTCTGCTCGGCACCGTGCTGGGGCTGATAGAGATGTTCAAAAGCATAGGAGCAAGCGGCGAACCGGTGACCCCGGCGCTGCTGGCCGATGGCCTGGGGCTGGCCATGAGCACCACCGCCGCCGGCCTGCTGATCGCCCTGCCCGCCATTGCCGGTGCCCAGCTGTTTGGACTCTGGGCCGATCGCCTGCTCGACAGGCTGACCGACGAGCTGAACCGGTGCAATCTGCATCTGGAAGGGATCCGGCTGGAAGCTCGCTCATGATAGGCCGCCCCGAATCTCCCCATTCCGGTTGGCGCTCCCTTAGCCCGGATATCACCCCGCTGCTCGACATCATCTTTATCGTGCTGGTGTTTCTGATGCTCACCGCCAACATTCCGCTGCAATCGCTGGAGGTGGATCTGCCCAAGACCGACAGCGAGGCGCTGAGCCGCGTGCAGGACAACAAGACGGTTACCATCAACCTGCTGGCCGGCTCGCCGGCCTGGGCCCTGCAGGGCGAAAAGTATGAACACTGGGAACAGTTCAAGCCGGTGTTGCAGAGTCAGCTGACCACGCTGAAAGACGCCGAGCTGGTACTGGCCTCCGACAAGGAGGTGACCGTCGACAACATGCTGAAGCTGCTGGCCTTCCTGCAGGAGCACCAGATCCAGGCCACCCAGATCCTGATGGAGGATGGGCAGTAAGGTTTATGGCGTTGACGCCGCGGTGCAGGCCTCATCAGGATGGCCTGCACCAGAAGTCAACTCAGGCCATGGCGTTATAACGGCCCGGTCGGTGGTTGATGGTCAGCACCTGATTGATCAACACGGCGCCGAGTACCGATAGCAGCAACAGGTAGACCGGTACTATGGTGAAGGAGATCAACAGGATGAGACCATCCAGCGCCATCTGCACCTTACCGGCACGAATGCCATAACGATCCTGCAGATACAGGGCCAGAATGCCGATGCCGCCCAGGCTGGCCTGGTGACGAAACAGGATCAGCATGCCGACACCGATCAGCAGTCCACCCATCAGGGCGCTGAACAGGGGCTCGATCCTGTTCAGGCTGATCACCCATTCCATGTGTTCACTGAAAAAGGACACCAGCGAGACGCTGATGAAGGTCTTGAGGGTAAAGCCCGCCCCCATTCTCAACCAGGCCAGCAGATAAAACGGCAGGTTGAACAGGAAAAACCACAGCCCGAATCCCACCTCGGTCAAGCGGCTGAGCAGCAACGCCAGACCGGCGGTGCCACCGGTCAGTAGCTCGGCCTGCTTAAGCAACAACACGCCCAAAGCCACCATGGCGGTACCCGATAGCAGCGCAATAACATCTTCAAGCAGGGGGTGTTTAACGTTCATTTTTGGGGTCCTTGATAACAGAGGATCCTATGCTAATGCCGGTGTACGGGAAGTGAAACGGGGAGTAGCGAGATCGCCGCCTGGTCTGCTGTCAGCCTGGCGTGCCGCCTGTAAACCCTGCAGAACAGCAGCCGGCAACGGTTGCCAATCCATCTGGCTGCCGGGCATGAAAAATGTCAGTGCCTGACGAGTAAAGTATTTCACTTACCACCGTCAAACCGGCGTGATAAATGTGGTAGTCCTGTTAATGGAAGTGCCGCTATGAAAATCAAAATAAGAAAAGGCGTGGTGACCTGCTCCTTGCTGGCCGCCCTGTGGCTGCCACTGCTGGGCGCTGCCGCCAGTATCGACAAACATGCCGACAAACCGACCTGGATGGACTGGGGGTTCTTCGGCAACACCATTATCTCGGCCAGCCTCACTCGCTGGAGCAGCAGACGGGACGACGAATAATCCGGACGCAAGGACGCGCCCCTTACCTCCTTTATCCACTCCCGCTTTTTCGTTCTGTGTCACCCCCCTGACCACACGTCAGTGAAATTCCCGCTTTCTCTTTCTTCACGCACTGGCTTTCCGCGCCCAGCCAAGTACCATATACCCCATCGCTGTCCGGTTGGCTGCCGGCTTGGGGCCTAGCCCTCATTCAAACCCGTCAGGCAATCAGTTAATCTTCTGAATTATCAGGATAAAGTGAAATGGCTCAATTTGTTTACAGCATGAATCGCGTGGGCAAGGTAGTTCCGCCCAAACGTCATATTCTGAAAAATATCTCCCTGTCGTTTTTCCCCGGCGCCAAGATCGGCGTACTGGGTCTGAACGGCGCAGGTAAATCCACCCTGCTGCGCATCATGGCCGGCCTGGATACCGAAATCGAGGGCGAAGCCCGTCCCCAGCCCGGCATCAACATCGGTTATCTGCCTCAGGAACCCAAGCTGAAGCCGGAGCAGACCGTACGAGAAGCGGTAGAAGAAGCGGTAGCCGAAGTAGCCGGCGCCCTGAAAGAGCTGGACGAGGTATATACCGCCTATGCGGATCCGGACGCCGACTTCGACAAGCTGGCCAAGCGCCAGGGCGAACTGGAAGCCATCATTCAGGCTCACGACGGCCACAACCTGGACAACCAGCTGGAACGGGCCGCCGACGCCCTGCGCCTGCCGCCCTGGGATGCCACCATCGGCAAGCTGTCCGGTGGTGAACGCCGCCGGGTCGCCATGTGCCAGCTGCTGCTGGAAAAGCCGGACATGCTGCTGCTGGACGAACCCACCAACCACCTGGACGCCGAGTCCGTGGCCTGGCTGGAGCGCTTCCTGCACGATTACGAAGGCACCGTGGTCGCCATTACCCACGACCGTTACTTCCTCGATAACGTGGCCGGCTGGATCCTGGAGCTGGACCGGGGCGAAGGCATTCCCTGGGAAGGCAACTATTCTTCCTGGCTGGAGCAGAAAGACGCTCGTCTGTCCCAGGAGCAGTCTTCCGAGGCCGCCCGCCAGAAATCGATCCAGAAAGAACTGGAATGGGTTCGTCAGAATCCGAAAGGTCGTCAGGCCAAGTCCAAGGCCCGTATGGCCCGCTTTGAAGAACTGCAGAATCAGGACTTCCAGAAGCGCAACGAGACCAACGAGCTGTTCATCCCGCCCGGCCCCCGCCTGGGCGACAATGTCATCAACGTTGAGCACCTGACCAAGTCCTACGGCGACCGGGTACTGATCGACGATCTGTCGTTCAGCATTCCCAAGGGCGCCATCGTCGGCATCATCGGTCCCAACGGCGCCGGTAAGTCCACCCTGTTCCGCATGCTCACCAACGCCGAGCAGCCGGACTCCGGCAGCATCACCCTGGGTGATACCGTGCAGTTGGCCTCGGTCGAACAGTTCCGTGACAGCATGGACGACAAGAAGACCGTATGGGAAGAAGTGTCCGGTGGTCTGGACATGATGCGCATCGGCAACCTGGAAATTCCCAGCCGCGCCTACCTCGGCCGGTTCAACTTCAAGGGCGTCGACCAGCAGAAACGGGTTGGCGAGCTGTCCGGTGGTGAACGTGGTCGTCTGCACATGGCCAAGCTGCTGCAGACCGGCGGCAACGTGCTGCTGCTGGATGAACCGACCAACGATCTGGACGTCGAAACCCTGCGCGCCCTGGAAAACGCCCTGCTGGAATTCCCCGGCTGTGCCATGGTGATCTCGCACGACCGCTGGTTCCTCGACCGTATCGCCACCCACATCCTGGATTACAAGGACGAGGGCAAGGTGGAATTCTTCGAAGGCAACTTCACCGAATACGAAGACTGGAAGAAGAAAACCTACGGCGCCGAGGCCGTGCAGCCGCACCGCATCAAGTACAAGAAAATCGCCAAATAAGCTTTTTGCTGATGATAAAGACCAAAGCCCGCATGATGCGGGCTTTTTTGTTGCCAACCACCGGGCACACACAACGGCAATACCTTCTAATATTGCCTTATGGGCAACAGTCACCTGTCGGTGGACAAAATGAAAACCGTACTTATCCTGCCAATGCTGGCGTACTTCATGTTCCTCCCCCCGGGGTATGGCCAGAGTGCAACCCAGCTTGAACTGAATCAGGCGGCCAACCGGCAATATACAGCCGCCGATCTGGCGCTGAACAAGGCCTATTCACAGCTGATGAGATCACTCCAGCCGAAGCGCCAGCAACAGCTTAAAGTCGCCCAGCGAGCCTGGCTCAAATTTCGTGACGCCCAGGCCGAGCTGGTTTCCAGCGCCTACACCGGCGGATCGATCCGGCCGCTGATCCACTCCCAGGCGTTACGCGAACTGACCGAGCACAGAACGGCCGAGCTGACCAGAATGTATCGGGATGACGCCGCGCAATAACCAGGTCGGTACCTGTTAGTCCCGGACCTTTCCTCGCCCCCTTCCTTCCGTGATGGTATCCTGTCCGCTTTGTAAAGCATGGATCCCGAGACCGTTATGCACACCTATGCCGAACAGGCCAGGCTGGAGCCGGCCGATACCTGGCTTGGCTTCAAGCAATTGTTGCCGCTCTCTTTTTTTGTGGCCGCCTTCGGTCTGGCCTTCGGCCTGGCCGCCGCGCAGGAAGGTCTGAGTGAAGGCAACATCGTGCTGATGAGCGCGCTGGTGTTTGCCGGTACTTCCCAGTTTGCCGCCCTGGAGCTGTGGGGCACCCAGGTGCCGCTGGTGCCCCTGATTATCACCACCTTCGCCATCAATGCCCGTCATCTGCTGATGGGCGCCAGCCTCTATCCCTGGCTGCAGCATATCTCTCCGCTCAAGCGTTACGGCATCATGCTGCTTGCCTCCGATGCCAACTGGGCCATGGCGATGCAGGGCTTTCACAAGGGCGAGCGGGCCCTGGGCATCCTGTTGGGTGGTGGCCTGGCCATCTGGTCATTCTGGATGCTGGGCACCTGGCTCGGCCTGTATTTCGGCAGCGCCATCGAAGACCCGTTCAGCATCGGGCTGGACATGGTGCTGGGCTGCTTCCTGCTGGCCATGGCCCTGGGCGGGCGCAAGGATCTGCGCATCCTCGTTATCTGGTGTGTGGCAGGTATATCGTCGATGATGGCCTACTGGTGGCTGCCCGCCAACAGTCATGTGGTGGTCGGAGCCCTGTCGGGCGGTCTGGTCGGCGCATTGTGGATGGAGAAAGAGAAAAAATGAATCTGGATACCGCCGGCTCGGGCACCCTGCTGATTATCGGCGTCATGGCCGTCGTCACCCTCGCCACCCGCTGGGGCGGCGTCTTCGTGATGTCGCTGATCCCCATCAATCGCCGGGTGCAGCAATTCATCAGCGCCATGTCCGGCTCGGTGCTGATAGCCATTCTTACCCCCATGGCGGTGAACGGCGATATCGGCGCCCGAGCGGCGCTGCTGGCCACGGCGCTGACCATGCTGGTGCTGAGAAAACCGCTGCCGGCCATTACCGCCGGCATTATCGCCGCGGCACTCGGCCGGCAGTTCTTCGGTAGTTAACCACCAATCGCATCCGCTCAACGCAAAAGCCCGCCGTTCGGCGGGCTTTTGCAGTTTACAGTCAGGCTTAACGCCGCCACACCACAGGGAACCAGTCTTCCCGCATCCTGTCGCCGGTGTTCAGATTAATGCCATCAAAGGGCGGTGAAGTGGCGCCGCCACGGTCGATATAACGTACATCGTCCCCCATGAAACGGGTAGAGAAGGCCCGGCGACGATTCATTGTCTGGTTGCCCGGGGCACCGTGTACCGTCTTGAAGTTGAACAGCAGCGCATCACCCAGCTCCATCTCGGGGATCATGATCTCGAAGTCACCGCAGTCGATATTCGGCATTTCCATGAAATGACTGTCTTCCTTGTACCAGGAGGCATTGGTCGACCATTTGCTCGGGCGTATCAGCTTGGGCCAACGATGCGAGCCCAGCACCACCTGCAGGGCGTTTTCCGGGGTGATGGGATCGAGCGGTATCCAGTAACTGCCGGTCTGATCGCCTTCGACACAGTAATAGGGCAAGTCCTGATGCCAGGGGGTGGCCTTGGAGGTGCCCGGCTCTTTCACCAGAATATGCTCGTGAAACACCTGTACCCGCTCGGAACCGGTGGCTTCACCGACGATGGCCGCCCCCGGTGATTCTTCTATCCACCGCTTGAACTCGGGAATACGCTGCCAGTTGCAGTAATCTTCAAAAAAGCGGCCGGTTTCGGTACCGGTGACGTTTTCACGGCCATGCTCGCCTGGGTCGTTCAGCACCTTGTCGAAACCGGCGCGCAGGGTTTCAACCCAGTCCTTGAACACGCCCTTGATCACGATGGCGCCATCGCGCTCGTAGGCTACCTTCTGCTCTTCCGTCAGCCACTTTTTTCCGGGGGAGTGCTTTTCGGTTGAGTTCTGTTTGGTTACCGACATATTCATGCTGTATTCCTTCCCTTCGATGAACTATGAATCGACTTTAGCACCCGCGTTACATAGTATAAAAATACAATTTACATATGAGGTACATAGGTAAATGGCTATCCCCTTCACCTTTCGTCAACTGAACTATTTTGTGTCTGTGGCCCAGCACGGCAGTATCAGCAAGGCCGCCGAAGCGTTGCATGTGTCTCAGCCGTCGGTGTCTATCGCCATTCATCAGCTGGAAAGCCTGCTCGGTCAGCCGCTGTTTCAGCGCCATCGCGGCCAGGGGGTCAGCCTGACCCCCAGAGGAGAAGCATTACTTAAGGAAGCCCGCCAGATCCTCACCCTGTCGCATAACCTGCTGGCCCGGTTACAACAGGACGACACAGAGGTGGAAGGACAACTGGTCATCTGCTGTTTCCGGGATATTGCGCCTTATTATCTGCCCCGGCTGGTCAGCGAATTCGAACGCCGCTACCCCAAAATAACAGTGGTGATGCAGGAACAGGATCTGGCCGGCGTCAGCCTTGCCCTGACTCAGGGCAAGGCCGAGCTGGCCCTGAGCTATGCGCTGGGTCTGCCGCAGGAAGTGGACACCCGGGTGCTGGACGAACTGCCCCCCTACGCCCTGCTACCCGCCAATCATCGACTGGCAGCTGAACCGATGCTGAGTCTGGCAGAAATAGCGAAAGAAACCCTGATACTGCAGGACATGCCGCTGACCCGGGAGTATTTCATGTCGCTGTTCTGGCACCGGGATCTGCAGCCGAGCCATATCCACACCACCGCCTCGTTCGAAATGCAGCGGGGCCTGGTGGCCCACGGCCATGGGGTGGCGTTGTCCTGCACCCGTCCCGCCGGCGATCAGAGCTACGACGGTGCCCCCATCACTTGCGTACCGCTGAACGACGACGTTCCCCCCCAACGAGTCGTACTGGCCCGCTCCCGCCAGTTTCCTCTCTCCATTCCCGCCCAGCTGTTTCTCGACCAGGTCACCAACCAGAACGAGAAGCCATGAAAAAGCGGGAAGGCCCAGGGTTCGCTTTGAACCCTGGGACTCCCCGCTTACGGCTTACGGCTTACGGCTTACGGCGTGTGGATTACAACACCTGTGCCGCTATCCAGCCGAAGATCACCAGCGGAATGTTGTAATGAATGAAGGTGGGGATCACCGAATCACGAATATGATCGTGCTGACCGTCCGCATTCAGGCCGGCGGTCGGCCCCAGCGTGGAGTCGGACGCCGGAGAACCTGCGTCCCCCAAAGCGCCGGCGGTGCCCACCAGCGCCAGCGTCGCCAACGGTGAAAAACCAAAGCTGACCGCCAGTGGCACATAGATGGCGGCAATAATGGGAATGGTGGAGAACGACGAGCCGATGCCCATGGTGATGAACAACCCCACCAGCAGCATGACCAGCGCCGCCATCGCCGGGCTGTTGCCAATCAGCTCACCCGAGCCGGCTACCAGCTCGGGAATCGCGCCCGACGCCTTCATTACGCCGGCAAAACCGGAAGCGGCAATCATGATGAAACCCACCAGCGCCATCAGCCGCATACCCTGGGTAAAGACATCGTCCTGATCTTTCCACTTGAACAGGCCGTTCATCGACAGAAGAGCAAAGCCCAGCAAACCGCCCAGCACCATGGAGCCGGTCATCAGCTGCACAATCAAGGCACCCGCGATGGCCGCCAGTATCATGAACAGCTGCTTGCGGCTGAGTCGGGTTTGTTGCTTGCTGTCGTCGACGGTCGCGACCGTCTGTTGCTGATACTCCCGTGGCCGACGATAGCTGAACAGCACCGCCACCCCCAGGCCCAACAACATGCCCAGTGCAGGCAGCAGCATCGCCTTGGGTGCCATGGACGCCGTGACATGCATACCCAGCTCGTCACCGGCCTGATTGACACTGTTGGTCAGAATATCGTTGAGGAAGATGGTGCCAAAGCCCACCGGCGTGGTCATGTACATGATGGTGATACTGAAGGTGATGACACAGGCCACGGCGCGTCTGTCCAGCTTCAGCATGCTCATCAGCCCCAGCAGTGGCGGTACCAGAATGGGGATAAAAGCGATATGTACCGGTATCACGGTACCGGAGGCGGCACCGACGATGATCAAGGCAGCGAACATCAACCACTTGACGCCGCTCAACTGGCCCGGCTCACGCCGAGAGCCGACCCAGCCCAGGGCCTTGCTGGCCACCAGTTCGGTAATACCGGTGCGCGACAGCGCCACCGCAAAGGCCCCCAGGGTGGCATAGGCCAGCGCCACGGTCGCGCCACTACCCAGTCCTTCGTTAAAAGCGCCAATCACCTGATCTACCGACATTCCGGCCCAAAGGCCCCCTACCAGGGCGGCCACCACCAGCGAAAATACAACCGATACCCGGGCAAGACACAGCGCGACCATCACCAGGATGGCCAGAACAATGGCATTCATAGAATCCTCTCCCTCATGTTATCAAGTCCCTTTATCAATCATCGTTCGTGCCCGACCATCGCCGGGCACTTACAAAAACTTAACATCAGGAGGGCATTCATTATCCATATAGTTTCTATATGAAGTACATTGTCTTTTAGCTATATGATGGCGACGAACCCTGCCCATGCCGCCTCACTGTCACCCGACTCGCCGGCCTTGACGACTACCCCTGCAGCGCCTTGCCCACCAGGGCCTGAATTTCGCTGCTAAGCGGAATCTGCAACGCGGCGGCATGGCCGTCCGGTGACATTTTTCCCCAGGTCTTGCGGATAATGTCGATCAGCTTTTCTTCGCTATGACGGGTGGCGAAGTCTTCCAGGTAGTAATGGATGAACACCAGACAAATCACGTCTTCCAGCGCCTGTACCTGCGGGTCTCGCTTGAGCTGCTTTTTCAGCAGCAGATCCTTTATCCGCTGCTGATCACCCTCGTCGTAACCGACGCGGGCCATCAACTGTGCGGTCAAGTCGCCGTGAAACTTCGCCAGTTCGGTGCGCCACTGCTTGTAACCGGCCCTGTCCATCGGGTAACTGGCCCGGGGAATACTCCAGCGCCTGATATGCTGTGCCCGACAGGCAATTTGCAGCAGTTCGGCGGCGTCGGGCACAAACTCGGCCAGTTTCTCGCTCATTCGCCGACTATAGAGATATTCCCTGGGCCAGCTCTGGCCGTCGGCCTGCTCCTGATTGGGATCTTCACGGTTTTCGGCATCAATCAACGCCATAACTTGCTGTAAACGGGATTCCTTATTCATCACCTGACATCCTGCGAGGAAAACAACAAAAGCATTGTTACCTCTGGGTCGGTAAATGCAAGCGACAATCAGGGAGTTAGCCGTTTTTCAGCGGCCGGCAGCGGCCATGCCTCGCCGATAAATGCGGATTTCATATTGATGCATTTCAGATATATCTATAAGATGCGATCGAAAGTTGCATCCTATATATCAATTAAAGAGAGACTTATCATGCTGGACAGCCGCACCATCGAGATCGTCAAAAGCACCGTTCCCCTGCTGGAATCGGCCAACACCGCCCTGACCGAGCACTTTTACCAGCGCATGTTCCGCCACAACCCGGAACTGAAAGACGTGTTCAACCTCAGCCATCAGGCATCCGGTCGTCAGCCGGCGGCATTGTTTTCCGCGGTGCTGGCCTATGCCAAAAACATCGATAACCCGGCGGTCTTGAGTGCGGCCATCGAACGCATCGCCCACAAGCACACCGGCTTTGCCATTCAGCCGGAGCAATACGATATCGTCGGCCATCACCTGCTCGAAACCATCAGGGAACTGGCCCCCGACGCCGCCACGCCCGAAGTCATCGACGCCTGGGCCCAGGCCTACGGCGCCCTGGCCGGTATCTTTATCGGTCGTGAAGAGCAGCTGTACCAACAAAGCGAACAGAAAGATGGCGGCTGGCGCGGTCATCGCACCTTCGTCGTGAAAGAAAAGCGAATAGAGAGCGAACAGATCACCAGCTTCCTGCTGGTGCCCGAAGATGGTGGCGCGGTGGCCGATTACCTGCCCGGCCAGTACCTCAACCTGCACCTGAGCAGCCCCGAACTCGAGCACAAGGAATATCGCCAGTATTCCCTGTGTCAGGCCGCCAACGGCCGGGAATATCGCATCGCCGTTAAACGCGAACCCGGCGGCGTGGCTTCCAGCTTCCTGCACGATCTGGTGCAGGTCGGCGATCGACTGCAGGCATTGCCGCCGGCGGGCGACTTCTTCATGGACGTAAGCCCGGAGACCCCGGTGGTACTGCTGTCCGGCGGTGTCGGTCTGACCCCGATGCGCGCCATGCTCGATCAGTTGCTCAAACAGGAACATCAGGCCGCAATCCACTGGCTGCACGCCTGCGACAACGGCGCCCAGCATGCCTTCAAGGATGATATTCGCCAGCGCCGCCAGGCCCACGCCAACCTGAATACCCATGTCTGGTACCGCACTCCGACCGCCGGCGACCGCCCGGCCGAGGATTATCACGCCGAGGGGCTGATGGATCTGAACCAGGTAAAAGACGCCATCGCATTGAACGGTGCCCATTACTACTTCTGTGGTCCGCTGCCCTTCATGGCCATGGTCAAGAACACCCTGTCCGGCTGGGGCATTGCCGAAGCACAGTTGCATTACGAGGTATTCGGCCCGCATCAGAACCTCTGACCGATACCATCACACCGCAAGACCGGATGCCGGCGGCAGAACAGAACGCCGCCGGCGCCTCGCTGAAATAGCGAAAACAGCGCCGCTTTTCAGATACAATCTCCCCCTTTCATCACAACTCATTGATCACCACTGTTCGATCAGAATACGGGGGAGCCGTCATGTTGGTAAAAATATTACGTAATGGAATCGGGGGCATTCTGCAGGTAGGGGACCTGATCACTCGTCCCACCAAGATGCGCAGAACGCCAGAGGCCCAGCAGCAGGTGGAAGCCGCCTGTGCACAGCTGGCACTGTATCAGCTGCCGCGCTGTCCCTTCTGCATCAAGGTGCGTCGGGCCATGCACAAGCTGAACCTGCCCATCGAACTGCGTAATGTTCAGCCCGGCTCCCCGCATCGGGATGCACTGCAGGCCGGTGGTGGACGCATCAAGTCCCCCTGCCTGCGCATCGAGGAAAATGGCGACAGCCGCTGGATGTATGAGTCCAGCGACATCATTGCCTACCTGCAGCAGCGCTTTGGCCAGCAAGCCTGAGTCGTTGGCGCTCGCGTAAAACCAGCGGCGCCCGCTCACCGGGTCGGTAGATGGTCAGCCGGCCCGGTGCTTTGCTTCCGGCCGCCCCGTCGGCCAGTCGATAAGGACGCCTTGCCTGTTCCGACCGATCTTTTTATCCGTTCGGGCAGCAGACGGCCCCCCTCTGCTCGTCATTTTCTGTCGAGTGAATCACTCTTCCGCATCTGACGCCCTTCACCAATAAATTTTCAATACAACCCGTCTCTATTTTATGCAAGGATAGGCAGGGTCAGCGCCTCTGGCAGAGAATATGCGTATCACGGACTCAGAGCCCGGGAGCCCCCTCACCGAAGGCTCTCCACCGTCCACCATCATTACGGAGACCACAAGGATGTCGGCACTTTTCCACCTTGACAGAGACAGCCAGGCGACCCTGCAGCAGCAGGTGAGGGAGCACCTGGTCAGTGCGATTCTGGGCGGCTTTTTACCCAAGGACAAGCCCCTGCCCTCTTGCCGCAGCCTGGCCAAAAACCTGAATGTGGCACGCAATACCATAGTGCTGGTGTATGACGAGCTGGTCTCCGACGGCTATCTCACCTCCCGCGAGCGCAGCGGCTATTACGTCAATCCGCAATTTACCACCGGCGGTATCGAGGCGAATAAAACCATACCGGCCACGCCCGCCGATACGGAGGTCGTCAAGGTGGACTGGCGGCAACGACTGAAAGTGCACCCGGGTCATCAACCCAATGCCAGTCAGTCTCACTCCTGGCAGAGCTACCGGTATCCTTTTGTCTACGGTCAGCTGGATACCAGCCTGTTTCCCATCGACAACTGGCGGAAATGCTGGCGGGATGCGGTCAGCGTGCAGGCGATCCGCGACTGGAGCTCGGACCGTTACGACAGCGATGATCCCCTGCTGATCGAGCAGTTGCAGAAACGCATCCTCCCCAGCCGGGGCATACAGGCCAACAACGATGAAATCCTGATTACGGTCGGCTCCCAGCAGGCCATCTACCTGCTGGCCCAGCTGTTGCTGGATAACAGCTCCTGCTTCGGTATCGAGGATCCCGGCTATGTCAGTGCCGGTCATATCGCCAGGGTATTCGGCGCCCGGGTGAAGAGCCTGCAGGTAGACCCGGACGGTCTTGTGGTTGATGAACAGCTTAACGAATGCGATGCCATCTATCTGACCCCCAGCCATCAGTGTCCCACCACCGTCACCATGCCACTGGCACGACGGCTCGCCCTGCTGGAAGAAGCCCAGCGGCAGGATTTCATCGTCATCGAAGATGACTATGAAATGGAAATGAACTTTGATACCCACCCGACCCCGGCGCTGAAGAGCCTGGATCAGGCCGAGCGGGTACTTTATATCGGCAGCCTGTCCAAGACCCTGGCGCCCGGGCTGCGTATGGGCTTTCTGGTTGGCCCCAAGGCGCTGATCCAGGAAGTGCGCAACCTGCGTCAGCTGATGCTGCGTCATCCACCGCTCAACAACCAGCGGGCCGTGGCCCTGTTTCTGGCGCAGGGCTACCACGATGCCCTGCTGCGCAAGCTGGCCAGGGTATTTCAGGAGCGGGGGGAATGCCTGGCCCGGGCACTGGAGGCTTATCTGCCCGATTGCCGCAGCTCCGCCATCAGCGGCTCCTCCTGCTGGCTGGAACTGCCGGCCGGCATGGACGCCGGTCAATTGAAGCAGAAGGCGGCGCACGAGGGGCTGCTGCTGATCTCCGCCGACAGCTACCATTTCGGCAGTCACCTGCCGAAGAACTACCTCAAGATAGGCCTGTCGGCTATCCCGCTCGAAAAAATAGAACCGGGCATCAAATTGCTGGCCAGGATCAAAGCTCAACTACAGGCGGAAACGGCAGCATAAAGGAGCCCGATGGTCTCCTTGATGCTGCACAAAACGGTATTCTGCGTGAAAACGGGGGGAGTTACAGATCCAGTACGGCCTGTAACTGGGCGGCGGCACGGCGCAGGGTCGGTGCCCATTCCATCAGGCTGGCCAGGGGTTTGCGTATGGTCGGTGCATGCACCGCCACCGTGGCACGAATTTGCCCGACCTCATCGTAGACCGGCACGGCAATCGCCACCATGCCGTCAATCAGCTCTTCATTATCGGTACTCAGGGTGTTATCGGCGATCTTCTCCAGTTCCTGTTCCAGCAATGCCCTGTCGGTAATGCTGTGCCGGGTGTGGGCATCCAGAGAAAGTCCGCTCAGCAGCGCCTTGCGCCGGTGCAGCGGCATCAGCGCCAGAAACAGCTTGCCGCTGGCGGTGCAGTGCAGGGGCAGATGCGAGCCCGGACGCAGTTGTATCCGCACCGGCCAGTTGGTTTCGACCCGTTCGAAATACACCAGCTCATGGCCATCCAGCAGGGTGATGTTGCAGGTTTCGCCCAACTCATCTGCCAGCCGCTGCAGCACGGCTCGCCGCGGCGCCCCCACGCTGCGCTGGGCCAATACCCCCAGGGCCATCTTTCTGAGACGAGGGCCCGGGCTGAGATGGCGCCCATCGGGTTCTTTCTGCAACAGGCCTTCCTGTTCCAGCTGACCGATGATCCGGTGCACCGTCGGTTTGGGCACATCCAGATGCTGACACAGGTCTGCCGCCGTAGTTGCCCTGTCTTCCCTGAGCATTTCCTCTATCAAGGCAAAGGCACGGAGCAGGGTGGAATTGGTCGCATTTGCTGATGTGCTCATAAGCCCTCCTGTATGGATATTCCCGCAGTTTATCACAGGGCCACCCGGTTGCGATGCAGCCGTAATCAGGTGGGTCCCATTCCCCGTCACGTCACTCTCGAGTCCGGATCCGCTCGGCAAACCGCTGGCAAAGGACGACATCGTCCTCCAGCGTGCGGCCACTGACGCCGACCGCGCCGATCAGTCGCTCCCCCTCGAACAACGGCAGTCCGCCGGGTAGAGAGGTGAACTTGTCATCCAGAAAATCGGCCAGTGACAACTGCTCCTTCAGCAGTCGTTGTCTGAACATGGCGGTCGGCACCCCCATCCTGGCCGCCGTATAGGCCTTGCCCAGGGCGATAGCGATCAGTCGTTCGGGCGCCCCGTCCATCCGGTACAGATAAATCAGGGCACCCGAAGCATCAACGGCCGCCAGACAGACCGGTTGGCCCCCGTCCTGGCTGGCCAGCTCGACCGTGGTCTGGCAGGCCGCCGCGACAGTCATGGTATTGATGATCAACGACAACCCCTTTATCGGTGTTCAAAAAAGAAAAGCGAAGCCATCGGGCTTCGCTTTCGTCAGGGACATCAGAGCAAGAGCAGGGATATCTCCGGAATATAGGTAATCATCATCAGCACGGCGATCATCACCAGCAGATACACCCAGATATGTCTGGCCAGCCCGCCGATGCTGACATTGGCAATGCCACTGGCGACGAACAGGTTGACGCCCACCGGCGGGGTAATGAAACCGATCGCCAGGTTCATGACCATCATCACCCCGAAATGAACCGGATCCACGCCAACCGCCAGTACCAGTGGCAACAGTATGGGGGTGAGTATCACGATGGCGGCCAGGGCCTCCATGAACACACCAATCCACAGCAGGAAGATGTTTATCATGATCAGGATGACAAACTTGTTCGAGGTCACCGACAGAATCAACTCGGCGATGCTCTCGGGGATCTGCTCGATGGTCATGATGTTGCCGAAGATGGTCGCCATCGCCATCAACAGTATGATGATGGATGAAATGCCGGCGGCATCCTGAGCCGATGACCAGAGGCTGGCAAAGGTCAGCTCCTTGTGAATGCACAGTCCCACAAAGAGGCCATAGAGGGCGGCGACAGCCGCGGCTTCGGTCGGCGTCATGATGCCACCATAGATGCCGCCCAGCACGATCACCGGCACCATCAGTGCCCACTTGGCCTGCCAGGCCGAGTGCATGAAGGTCTTGAGCGAGCGCTCCCTGACTTCACCATACCAGCCGTTTTTCCTGGAAATCAGGTAGGCCACCACCATCAGGGCGACCCCCATGATCAGGCCGGGAATGATGCCGGCGATGAACAGCTTGCCAATCGACACCTGAGCCGACACCCCGTAAACCACAAAGGGATTGCTGGGCGGAATAATGACCCCGATGGCCCCGGCGCAGGCCACCACGGTCGCAGAGAAATACTTGTCATAACCCCGGGCAATCATGGCCGGTATGGTAATGGAGCCGATGGCAGCCACCGTGGCCGGGCCCGAGCCGCTGATCGAGGCGAAGAAGATACAGGTCATGATACTGGCCAGGGCCATGCCGCCGGGCAAGGCGCCGACCAGCTCGTCCCCCAGGGCCAGCAACCGCCGGGACAAGCCCCCGGCCCCCATGAAGACCCCGGCCGCGATAAAGAAGGGAATGGCCATGATGGGGAAGGAGTCGATCGATGAAAAGGCGATCTGTGCCAGGTAGTCCACCGGCAGGGTGCCGGCACCGAGCACCGTCACCAAACCGGACAGGCCCAACGCAAAGGCAATGGGCACGCCCATCAATAAAAACAGGATGAAGTAGCCGAACAACAGCAGGGAGGCGTTCCATTCATCGGATAACAGTACCGGTGCAAAAAGAATGGCCGGGGCCACCAGTCCGATGCAGACATCGGGCATGCTCATGCCCCGGCTCTGACGCCACAGGGACTGCAGGGTACGGATGGTCATCAGACCAAAACCGATGGGCAGGATCAGGTAGGGAATATAGTATCCGATCTGCAGGGCCGGAGTGGTCTGCGGCATGACCAGCTGCATCTTCACATAGTCCAGCCCCATGAAGGCAAACAGAAACACCAGAATAAGGGTACAGCTGTCAATCACCAGCCAGAGGATGTTCTGGTAGCGTTTGGACAGTTTGTTATGAATCACATCGACACGGATGCCACCTCTCGAAATAATCGAGATAGAGACCGCCAGATAGGATATCCAGATAAAAATATAACGAGCCAGTTCTTCGGTCCAGATCCCCCAGCCAACGGCGCCCTTGATACTGAGCCGCAGCCCTTCGATATCCACCCAGGTACCAAACAGCTGTTCAAAGCCGGGGGTACCGAGGATGTCCAACACGGCAGAAATCGAGTATCTGAAAAAGGTCTGGTAGTTGATGATGACGATCATCAACATCAAGCCGATAAACAGGAAAGGCTTTTCGAAATTCTTAATTAACACATCCAGAGCAGAGGGACTTTTTTCTCTATCCATTTCTCCGTCCAGCTTCAAGGTATCCATAACACAGCTCCGGGCTCAGAACCAAAGAGTAACCCCCGATGGCGGGAGCCTGGGGCGCCCGCCATCGGAACAGGTAGTTCAGGAAACATCGGCTTACTGCTGGGTATCCTGAACCAGTTTAATCAGTTCAGCAGGAAGCCTGGCGGCAAATTCGTCGAAGACGGCCTGGTCAATTGACGATACTGGGCCATTTCTTCCTCGGTCGCTTCATGGATGGTGACGCCGGCATCAATCATGCCCTGACGCGATTTCCTCTGATCTTCCGGGTAGGCCACGGTGCGCTGATAGGTGACCGCTTCCTGAGAGGCCTCTTCAATCAACTGCTGCGCCTCCTCGGGCAGTCCGTCCCACCATTTCTTGTTGGCCATGGCCACCTGCATGCCGTAGTTATGGGCCGAGGTGACCGCATACTTCAGGTTTTCATGGTGCTTGGCACCGTACATGAGGTCGAAGGTGTTGCCTTCCGCATCGATGGTGCCCTGCTGCAGCGCGGTGTAGACCTCACCCCAGGAAATAGGGGCTGGATTGGCACCCAATGCCTTGGCCACGGCCACATCCACCGGTGAATCCGTGGTACGCATTTTCAGGCCGGACAGTGAATCGGGACCATTCAACGGCCGATCCTTGGAGACGAAATTACGATAGCCGTATTCCGCATACATGACCGGATGCAGGCCGATATCATGGGCGACCTTTTCGAGGTAGCTATTCAGCGGCCCCCCTTTATCCAGCGACTTATAAAGCTTTTCCTGATGCTTCGGGCTGGTGATATAGGGCAGATCAAACACCTGATACAGTGGAGTGAAACTGGCCAGGTTCGGGGTTGAACTGACGCCGATTTCCAGGGTTCCCCGCTGGGCGCCCTCAATCATGACCCTGTCACTGCCCAGAACCGAGCCGGGGAACAGCTGGACCCGGATCCGGCCATCCGACTTCTCTTTGACCAGGTCGGCAAACTTCTTGTAGGCCGCGGTGATATGGCTACCGGGAGGTGCAGGGTGAGCCAGCTTCATCTTTATCTTCGGACCTGAATAATCAGCCACGGCGG
Organism: Oceanisphaera psychrotolerans; assembly: GCF_001870485.1. GTDB lineage: Bacteria > Pseudomonadota > Gammaproteobacteria > Enterobacterales > Aeromonadaceae > Oceanimonas > Oceanimonas psychrotolerans. The sequence continues at coordinate 55,183 of NZ_MDKE01000011.1, forward strand.
CGGTGCTGACCGACATCGCCAGTACCACCGACGACATAATAAGCGGAGTAACCTTCATAAGTGACCTCTTCCTTGTCCACGAGATTTAAAGAAACAGTTACATAAGAGCAACATTCGTTACTATATGAATCAAAAACCATCAGTGTCAACCAAAGCACTATTATTTTTGATACAAAATGAATCAAAATAAATATAATCATTTTAAATCAGCAACTTGCAACCACCCTTTCACCGCATGGATATGCGTAAACAGCCTATTCACCCGCCGATGGCACCGAGATTCGGCGCAAACAAACAACAAAAACCCAACAAAAATCATCAAATTTAGCTTGATATAAAGTTCAAATTAACTATTTTGATACTATTCGTATCGTTTTTATTGGTGGGTTATGTCGCTATATCAAGATCAGGTTTTTGGAAAGTTCGACTATATCGTGGTGGGCGCAGGCTCGGCAGGATGTGTGCTGGCCAACCGGCTCACCGAAGATCCGGAGATCAGGGTATTGCTGCTGGAAGCAGGGGGACGAGACTGGAACCCCTGGATTCACATTCCCGTCGGTTATTTCAAGACCATGCATAATCCCGCTACCGACTGGTGCTATGTCACCGACCCGGATCAGGGCATCAATGGCAGGCAGTTGCAGTGGCCCAGAGGCAAGGTGCTGGGCGGTTCCAGCTCACTCAACGGCTTGTTGTATATCCGCGGCCAGCATCAGGACTACGATGACTGGGCCGCCATGGGCAACGAGGGCTGGAGTTACCGGGACGTGCTGCCCTACTTCAAGAAGTCCGAATGCCAGTCCCGGGGCGCGGATGAGTATCACGGGGTCGATGGCCCGCTGAAGGTTTCCGATCTGCGCCTGCGCAGGGAAATCGCCGAGCGCTTCGTCGACGCCGCCCAGCAAATCGGCATTCCGGCCAACCCGGACGTCAATGGCGCCACCCAGGAAGGGGTGAGCTACTTCCAGCAAACCGCCTACAAGGGGCTGCGCTGCAGCAGCGCCAAGGCCTTTCTGCGACCGGCATTGCAACGCCCCAACCTGACGCTGCTGACCCGCGCCCATACCCGCCGTATCCTGCTGGAAGGCAAGCAGGCCACCGGCATCGAATTCGAACACAAGGGCAAGCGCCTGCTGGCCCGGGCGACACGGGAAGTGGTGCTCAGCGCCGGCGCCATCGGCTCGCCGCAAATACTGCAGTGTTCGGGGATTGGTGAACCGGAACACCTGACATCGGTGGGTGTGGAATGTCTGCACCCGTTACCGGGGGTGGGCGAAAACCTGCAGGATCACCTGCAGATCCGCCTGGTATTCAAGACCAGTTGCAAGACCCTCAACGACGAGGTCAACAACCCCATCAAGAAGCTGGGAGTCGGCATGCAGTACGCCCTGTCACGTACCGGCCCCCTGACCCTGGCCGCCAGCCAGGTCTGTATCTTTACCCAGTCACGGGAAGGGCTGGATCGGCCGGACATTCAGTTCCATATGCAGCCACTTAGTGCCGACAAACCCGGTGAGGGGGTACACCCCTTCTCGGCCTTCACCGCCTCGGTGTGTCAGCTGCGGCCCCATAGCCGGGGCAGCATCAGGATCCGCAGCGCCGATCCCCATGAATACCCCTCGATTCAGGCCAATTATCTTTCGGAGGAGGAAGATCTGCGGGTGGCGGTGGATGCGGTCAAGGTGGCCCGGCGTATCGCCGAAGCCGATGCGCTCAAGCCGGTGATCATCGATGAATATGTACCCGGCCGCCAGTATCAGACCGACGAGCAATTGCTGGATGCCGCCCGCCGTTTCAGCCAGACCATTTATCATCCGACCAGTACCTGCAAGATGGGGAATGACGACATGGCGGTGGTCGACAGCCGATTGAGAGTTCACGGCATCACGGGGCTGAGGGTGGCCGATGCTTCCATCATGCCGCTGATCGTGTCCGGCAATACCAATGCGCCCTCGATCATGATCGGCGAAAAATGCGCCGACATGATCAAGGCCGACCAGGGACATGGCTGAACGGGGGAATAGCGACCGTCACAGACAAAACCGGGGCCGCTATGCGGCCCCGGATGAAGAACAGGAAGAGGTGATTAATAGCTGCTCTGCACATCACGAGCGGCATCTTCCACCGCCTCGCCCCCCTGCTGAATATCCTTGCCGGCACCGGCAAGGGTATTGCAGCCAGCCAGACCGGCAGCCAGTCCCATCGCCATCAACATGGCCAGTAATCTCTTCGTCATCTTTGCTTTCCTCTTGCCGAGCCAATAACCATTCAGAGTATAGACTCAACAGGGTAAAAAATGACTCCCCCCGGTCTGGTTACTGCCCCGGCCAGATCCGACATGCTCACTGATTGATATTCAATGCCGCCGATATTTTTTTCATTATCGTTTGCCGATTAAAGGGCTTGAGTACAAAACTGCTGGCCCCCAGATTGATGCATTCCAGAATGACGTCTCTTTTGTTTTTACCGCTGATAATGATAATGGGTATGTTTTTGGTCCAGGAATTTGCCTTGATGAAGCGGGTGGTTTCAATGCCGCTGATACCCGGCATCATGATATCCATCAGGATCAGATCCGGCGTGGTTCGCTGCAGCAGGTTGATGGCTTCTTCGCCACTGACCGCAAAATCGACATCATAATCATCGGACCTCAGCAAGGCGAGCAGCAGGTTGCGCTGAAACGCATCGTCTTCCACCACCAGTATATGGTGCCTGGACCTGGGGGAGCGTTGAGACAACTGGTAGGACGATCGAGCATTATCAGATGAAAACCGGTCAAACTCACTGGCAACGCTTCTTATGCTTTCCATTCCCTTCCTGATCCTGTCGAGGCGGTAAACCGGCGCATTTTCTCTGTCATCCGGTTCGGCGTCATTATTAAACCAGGAGCCGGTGTCCGGCTCTTTTTTATGCTCGAAGTCTCCCATCGCCAGCCTGATGTTTTCCTCTACATGTTCAACCACATCATTAACCCTGACCGCAAAGGTTTGGCTGCCCTCCACCTGCCGGACAAAGAGTGCTTCAAACTCCGCCAGTGTTTTGTCCTGTCCGGAAGAAAACTGCATTTTCTCCCTGAGTTGATAGGTTTCATTGATCTCTGTTATCGCCTGATGCACAGACATCAACAACCGGAAAGGATCGTAAGACAAGGGCCAGAACACGATATAGTTATCAAACTTTCTGACGCGGCAGAGTTCGTAGGCCTGTTTGGCCTCGAACTTGTTGCATAACAGCAGACACTTGTATGGTTTCGAATGCAGCGTGCCGCTGCGCAGACAAAGCGTTCCGTAGACATCTTCTGCTTGTTCAATATTGCTGTAGGCCAGCAGGATCACACTGGCGTCGGACCGATCAAACTCTTCAACCACCCTGTCGGCAGCGGTGGGCACCACGAGCTGGCTGAACTCCACCGCCAGCATCTGACGGACAACCTCGGCCGTGCTATGGCTGTTGCTGGCAATAAAAACAACATCCTTGTTAATGACTGGCATGGCGTTTTCCGCTCCTTGAACTAAAGCCTTCCCTAGACACTCGCTTTCCACCCTGACAGCCATGCAGCAATATCATCGGCCGGTATGGGCCGGGAAATAAAATAACCCTGTGCCACGTCGCAGCCGGTACTTTTTAAAAACGCCCAGTCCTCACGGGTCTCCACCCCTTCGGCCACCACCGTCATGCCGTACTCCCGGGCCAGGGCGAGGCAGGCATGATAGAAAGTGGCTTTCGAGCGGCTGTCGGTAATGCCATGGATAAAGGATCTGTCTATCTTCAGCTCGCCGAATGGATAATCGCTCAACTTGCTCAAGTTCGAATAGGCCGTCCCGAAGTCGTCTATCGCCAGCTCGAATCCCTTCAATTTCAGCCGGGTCAGTATTTCGAGTGGCTGACGCCGGTCATCCAGCACCCGGCTTTCGGTGATTTCAAACACAAAATCCCCGGGTGACATGCCCTTGCTGTAGATCAACGGATACAGGCTGTCCATGAAGCCAAGCGAGGCGAGGCTGAGCATGGAGATGTTGATGGCGACCGTGAACGGATCGCCGGCCCCACGCCAGAGCCGGGCATCATCGAGGGCATTCTCCAGCACCAGCCGGGTTAACTCGTTGATATAGCCATAGTGTTCAACCAGGTGGATAAATTGATCGGGAAAGATGATGCCATGCTCGGGGTGCCGCCAGCGAACCAGCGCCTCGACGCCCTTGACCTCACCATCCGACAAGGAGACCTTGGGCTGGTAGTAATTGATGAACTCTCTGTTTTCGACGGCAGACAGGATGTCTTCCATCGTAAACGGATGTTTTTTTGGAGGTGGCTTCGGCTCATTAATTTCGAGTCTGCCGAGCATTAACGACAGCTGGGTCGAGCAAACCGGCTTTTCGAGGTGACCGAGCACATTGATATCATAGGAGCGGGACAGCTCTTCCGATGCACGGAGAATCCGCTTGCTCTGGCCGCTGACCAGGGCAAGCGCGCCCCCGTAACCAAAGTCCCCCAGCCGCCGGATCAGTTCAAGACCATCCATTTCCGGCATGTTCAAGTCCATGAGAATCAGATCCGGGTTCTGCTCCCGGGACAGGATTCGTTCCAGAGATCGCCGGGCACTTTCACAGGTATCAACCCGGTAATCGCCCTGTTGCCTGACCATGTGAGCCATCAATTTCAACGAAAACAGATCGTCATCAACGATCAATACCTTAATGTCATCATTCTTATTCATAACATCCCGTGCAATTATTATTTTATTGTTCTTTCAATAAAGTCGATGACGCGTTCGGCTTCAACTTCAAGCGCCCGCAGCAAGTCCGGCGTCATGGCCGACCGGCTGCCATGACAGGCCAACTCCACCTCGTCACAGCAATCTCCCAATACCATGGCCCCCACCGAGCGCGAAGAGGACTTCAGGGTATGGGCCATGTCACCCAGCCGTTTGATGTCTTGCTCCTGCCAGGCATCCGCCATCGATACCACATTGACCTTGAGGCTCTGCAGATAATCGGTCAGCAATTCATGGAAGATGGACTCGTCATCTCCGACCAGCGCTTTCAGTCTGCCGAGATCTACCGCCTCTCCCGTTGCCGAATCGGCTGCAGTCGCCGCCAGGGGCGCTGACGCGTCCTGCGGCTCCGGCAACCACCGTTCAAGCATGGATTTTAATTTTTCCAGCTCCATCGGCTTGCTCAGGTAGTCATTCATCCCCCGTTCGAGGCAACGGGCAATTTCCTCCTTGAAGGCGTTGGCACTCAAGGCCACGATGGGCATGGGAGAGGCGCCGTTCTCGTCTTCTTCTTCCCTGATCAGCCGGGTCAGCTGGTAACCGTCCATCACCGGCATGCTGAGATCGGTAATCAGCAGATCGTATGATTTTTTTCGCCATAGCCCGAGGGCCTCAACGCCGTTGTCGGCAATATCGGCGTTGTAACCCAACAACAGAAGCTGCTGGCGGATCACCTTCTGATTCACCAGGTTATCTTCGGCCACCAGGATCCGGGCCTCGTCGTCGACGGGTAACCGCTTGTTGTCCGAGCGGGATATTTTCTCTGTCGCATAGCGCCGCTCCGGCAACTGCACATATCCGGCGGCACCGGCCACGGCGTCGATAAAGGCGGCCCGCTTGAGCACATTGGCATCCATCATGACGTGATCGTCCGCCACCTGGCGGGCATGCCTGCGGGCGCCCCGCTCCAGAGTCACGAAGCGAACCTGCTGTTCTGACCATGACACCGCCGCCGCCCGCAGCTGTTCGATGGAAAACTGCTGCCGGGTGGCATCATAAATCCAGATGCACGGACCGGGTGGATACTGCTCGCTCATACGGGCGGCCGCCTCGATATCCGCCGCATACTGTACCCGGGCATGCTCGTGCTCAAGATAACAGAGCAGATCCTCGGCAATGCCGGCATTGCCGCCGATCACCAGGCAGGACAACCCATCGAGCACGGTGTTGCCGACCGTCGTTTCCGGGGCGGTCGAGTCCAGCTCGAACGGCAGCGATACCGTAAAGCGGGTGCCGGCTCCCGGCTCGCTTTGCAGGCTGATATCGCCCCCCAGCAGCTGCACCAGGTGATGGGTAATGGCCAGGCCCAGACCGGTGCCACCGAAACGCCGGGTGGTGGTGGAATCGGCCTGGGTAAAGGCATCGAACAAGGTCGATTGCGCCGCCATCTCGATGCCGATACCGTTATCGGCCACGTCGAACCGTACTGTGATGGACGACACCCCATCGGCGGACAGGGTGGCTCTGACCGACACCTTGCCCGGCTGCATGATGCTGGAAAACTTGATGGCATTACCCACCAGATTAATCAGTACCTGACGAATGCGCAGGCTGTCACCCAGCACCCGGCCGGGCAGCGCCGGATCGACGAACAGGGTCAGCTCGACCCCCTGCCCCCTCGCCTGCTGGTCAAGCATCTGGCAGGTCTGCTCCACCACGGCGGGGATCGACAGCGGCTGTGTTTCCAGATCCAGTTTTCCCGACTCTATCTTCGAGAACTCCAGAATCGCGTTGATCAGGTCAGTCAGGGAAATGGCCGAGTAATGGATCAATTCCAGCATGTCGTGCTGACTGCGGCTGAGCTCGGTCCGGGCCAGCACATCGAGCATGCCCACCACCCCGTTCAGGGGGGTGCGAATTTCATGACTCATGGTCGCCAGAAAATAGGACTTCGACTGGTTGGCCTGCTCGGCAGCCAGCCTGGCCTGCTGTAGCTCTTTGGTGCGTTCGGCAACCCGGTACTCGAGCTGCTCGGTCAGCAGCTGCAGCTCCCAGGTCCGGCTCTCAACCTGCCTCTCCAGCGACTGGTTCAGCGCCATCAGCTGAGCCTTGCTGTCGTGCAACTCGATTTCCATCAGCTTTTCCTGATGAATATCGACATGCACCCCCGAGATGATCATGGGGTTGCCGGCGGCGTCATATTGCACGACTTTGCCGCGCGAGCGGATCCAGTGCCAGTCGCCATCGGCGGACCACAGCCGGAACTCGGCCAGAAAGTAATCGCTCTGCCGGTGCATATACCGCTCAAGCAGCTGTTGCACCCTGGGTTGGTCTTCCGGATGCAGCAGCCGGAAAAACTCTTCGTAATCAGTAAACCGTTCGTTGTCATAGCCCAGCATGCCGCCATAGTAGCCCTTTACCACCTGCTGGTGGGTAACGAGGTTACAGTCCCAGTAGCCCAGCTCGCTGCCTTCAATCACCCGGTTCAGTAATTCCCGGTTGTTCTCCAGTTTTTCTTCGGCCGTCTTGCGCTCGGTGATATCGACCGCCGAGACGATCAGCTTGTCGACCGTCGAGTCGTTACCGACGATCGGAATGATATTGAGATCGAGTGCAACAGGTTCACCATTTTGCCGGCGCAACTGCACATCCCGCCGCACCCTTTTTCCCTGCAGTGCGGCTTTAAAGTCCTCGGACAATGCCTGTTGTTCGTGCGGCAGCTCGTCAAACCAGGGGCTCTGGGTAAAATGCCGCCCTGTCAGTTTGGCGGCAGAGTGGCCATAGACATCGAGCAGCGCCTTGTTCACCATGACGATGTATCCGCCGCGATCCAGCTCGATGATGTAGCTCGCCATGTTGTTCAGTATATCGGCGAACTCCTGCTTGGTTTTTTTCAGCGCCTGGGTCCGGCGCCTGACCCGCTGGGCAATACGCATGTTGTGGCCGGCGGTGATGATCACATAGGCCGTCAGCAGCAACATCAGCACCACGGCGGCGACAATAAACACCTTCATGATGAAGGATTGTGCCGGCTGCCAGGGATAGGTCGCCCAGCTGGCAATCTTGAACTCTTTGTCGGCCAGAAACTCCGGATGATTGCGCCACTCAGGCTCTTGCTGCAACTGGGTGGGCAGACGGGTATCCATCAGGATGATCGGCGGCACAGTCCCGTCGATATCTTCCAGGGTGACACAGAAGTTAATGCCGAGGCGATCGATTCTCTGCGTCAGCCCGGCCAGTAAATCACGAAAATAAATCACCCCCACCACAAAGCCGGTAAAGGCCCGCTCTCTTGCCGCCTCATTCGCGCCTGCCGGATCGAAGCCGGGGCGGTATACCGGCAACAGATAGCGCCAGTCATCGGGCCGGTCCGGATGTTTCTCGTAAAATGCATTGCGTTCGAGCAACACGGCGCGACCACTCCTGATGGCCGCGTTCAACTGGTCCCGATTTTCGCTGCCCAAATCGTACCCGGATGCAACAACATGCTGGTTGCGAAAGGAGATAAACAGAAAGGGGTAATAATCGGCTCGCTCGCCGGCCGGTATCAGCTTGCCCCGACCATCGTTTTCGGTGATGGCGAAAGCGATCAGCCCGAGACGTTCCGCTTCCGCTTCAAAGTCGTCCCGTTGCTCGTACAGCACCCGCGGAACCCAGGCCAGGCCTTCGACGCCCTGCGCTTGCAACGAATGTTGGGCAAAGCGCCTGAACTCCACCAGATCGACCTTTTCGCTGCTGTTGATGAAGGCGGCGGTGCCGTTGGCCACCTTGCTCATGGCAAACAGCCCCCGTTCAAATTGCTCGTGCAGCAGTTCGCTGTCCGAGGCAAATCGCTGCCGAAACTCCAGCTGCTCGGTCTTGCCCAGGGTATGAAAGGTGATGACCACCAGCGCGATCAACAACAGCGGCAGCAACTGCAGCTTTCTGGCATGACTCTTGAGCCCGCCATGCTGCCGATAGGCCAGCGGCAGCATGATGGGCGTGACCATCAACACCCCCAGACACTCGGACATCCACCAGCTCAGCCAGTTGCCGGCCAGAAATTCAACCGGTACATCTCGCCAGACATACATGCTGCCGATGCCGATGGTGGCCGTCAGGGTACAGGCGAGCGGGGCCGCCAGACACAGCGCCCGCAGCACCCGCCCTTCGGCGATGCTCCCCGGTTTGTCCGTCGCCAGCAGCGCCATGGCCCTGGCCCCGACCACGGCGGTGAGCACGACACCCACGCCGGTGAGCGCGGCTATCGCCAGGGTGGCGTTGTCCAGGGTATGACCGACGACGACGACTTTATGAAACAGAGCCGCCGCGAACGCCGCCAACCACACCACGAGCCCGTAGCGCAGCCCCCACATCAGCAGGCAGAACAGTGCCAGCCCGGTGGCCGGCCAGATGGGTGCCACGAAAAGGGGGGGCACCGCCAGCCACATGCCAAACTCGGCCAGCAGAAAATAGCCGATAAACAACAGACCGGCTCGTTGATAACATAACATCTGCGCTATACCACGATTTCAGGTTTCTGATTGCAGGCCGAGTCGAGGTGGCCCGCCGCTTAATTCTGTTCGGCTACCCACCATTGGCATCAGAAACAAAAAGGCAATGAGAATTCTTTATTGGAATGGCTAACCTGTAGAAAATACCATCATCCTTACTTATCAACCAGACAAGAATCCGCCTATTTATTCAGATAATACGACTTTCCATACCAGCTCTCGCTTTGTCGTACTGGCCATGAAATTGTCATTCCAGTCGGGTATTATGGCGAAAGAATTCTCATTTTCGACTTATTTTTATGCTGCAGGTATTCTGGCAATTCTTCAAACTCGGCTGGCTCAGCTTCGGCGGCCCCGCCGCTCATATCGGTTATTTTCAGCGTCATTTCGTGCAAAGGCTCGGCTGGATCCCGCAGGACCGCTTCGCCGCTACCCTGGCTCTGTGCCAGTTTCTGCCCGGCCCCGCCTCCAGCCAGCTCGGCTTTGCCATCGGCTACCAGCGCGCGGGCCTCGGCGGCGCCCTGGCCGCCTTTGTCGGCTTTACCCTGCCCTCTTTTGGACTGATGTTCGGCCTGGCGCTGGCCGGGCACCACTATGCCAGCCAGCCGGCGGCGCTGGCCATGGTGAGCGGGCTCAAGCTGTTCGCCCTGGTGGTGGTGGCCGATGCGGTGCTGACCATGGCCGGCCAGTTCTGCCGCCAGCGGCTGACCCTCACCATCGCCGTGCTCACCGCCGCCCTGCTGTGGCTGCAACCGGGGCTGGCCGCCCAGTTTGTCGCCCTGCTGGCGGCGGCGCTGCTCGGCGCCCTGTTGCTGCAAAAAACCGGCGGCGAGCCCGGCCAGCAGCTCTCGCCCAGCTGGCCCTTTCTGTTGCTGTTTGCCGGTTTGCTGCTGGTGCTGCCGCTGCTGTCGCTCACCGGCACCGCGGCGATATTCGCCGACTTCTATCAGGCCGGCAGCCTGGTATTCGGTGGCGGTCACGTGGTGCTGCCGCTGCTGCAGGAATTGCTGGCAGATAGTCTGCCTCAGGACGTCTTTCTCACCGGCTATGCGGCGGCCCAGGCCATGCCCGGCCCCATGTTTACCCTGGCGAGCTTTCTCGGTGCCGAACTGTGGCCGGCGACGCCGCTGCTGGGGGCGCTGGTGGCCACCTTCGGGGTCTTTCTGCCCGGCTTTTTGCTGGTGCTGGCCCTGCAGCACAGCTGGCAGGCACTGGCGGCCCGGCCGAAGATGACCGGCGCAATCACCGGCATCAACGCCGCCGTGGTGGGCCTGCTGCTGGCGGCCCTGTATCAGCCGGTGTTCGTCAGCAGCGTGACCGGCGCCCCGGCGCTGGCCGCCGCCGCCCTCGGCCTGCTGGCTCTGCGCGCCTTCAAGTGCCCGCTGCTGGTACTGATCCCCGCCTTTATGCTGCTGGGATTCTGGTTGTAACGCCCCCGGGCAAAGGTGCCGAACCGCCCGAATCTCACCGGGCGGTTCGGCACCGATCAGATAACGGCAACCCGCTTCCCCCGGACAGGAAACCGGATTTTCCTGCGCCAGTCCCTTTCCAGCTCACTGGTTAAAAAATGATTGACAACAGACAATACTCGGATAAAAATCAATCGTGTAACCGATTACAAGGACAGTAAACACACAATTTGTGCAACAAAAGGACTGGAGAACGCTATGGAGTGGTACATAGGATATACGGTGGTCTATTTCCTGATCATGTTTGCGATCGGCGGATATTACTTCTTCAAGGTAAAAACCTCGGATGCCTACCTCATTGCCGGCTGGAACATGGGGTACTGGAAAATAACGGGCACCCTGATCAGCACCTGGTGCGGGGCCGCGGCGTTCATTGGCTGGGTCGGCATGGGCTTTACCAAGGGCATATCGGGCTATTTCATGTTTGCCCTGCCCGGCATTCTGGTGAGCCTGCTGCTGGTCATCTTCTTCAGCAAGCCGCTGCGCAGGCTGAAGCTGTTCACCCTGGCCGATCTGTTCGGCAAGCGATTCGGCAGGAAAGCCGGCGTGGTGCCCTCGGTATTTTCGGCATTCGTCTACTCCGTGCCCGCCACCGCCCTGCAGATTGTCGGCATGAGCACGGTCTTCAATGTGATTTTCGGCATCGACCTGGATACCGGTCTCATACTGTCGTTCGCCCTGATCCTGGGCTTCACCATTCTCGGCGGCCTGGAGGCCACCATCGTCACCGATGCGCTGCAAAGTGTCATTGTCATTGCCGGCATCATCATCCTGGCCCTGTGCTCGGTCACCTATGCCGGAGGTCTGGAAAACGCGCTGTTCAACACCCCCACCGAATTTCTGACACCGATTCCAGACGGCAGGGCCCTGGAGGTAGTCACCTTTGCGCTGACCGTGGCCCCCTTCTACCTGGTATGGCAATCAACCTGGCAGCGGATCTTCGCCTCCAAGACAGAAGAGGTGGCCATCAAGGCCGGGGTCACCGGCTTCGGGCTGGTCATGCTGATCTCCTTCCTGCCCTACTGCATCGGGGTGCTGGCCAGGCAGTTCGTCCCCCTGGATACGCCAGCAGATCTGGTGTTTTCCTTCGTGGCCATGGAACTGCTTCATCCGGCTATCGGCGGCATCGTCATTATCGGCCTGCTCTCGGCCTTAATGACCGGTGCCGACTCCTTCATACTGCAAGGCAGCTCCAACCTGTCCCACGATCTGTACTGTGGCCTTGTCAACAAGCAGGCCACCGAAGCACAGAAGATGAAATCCGCCAGAGTAAGCGTGGTGATTATCTCTATTCTATCGCTGGGTGTGTCGTTCATGATGACCGATATCATCTCCATGTATCAGTGGGCCCTGAGGGTATCGGCCACTACGCTGATATTCCCGTTCCTGGCCGCCATGTTCTGGCAGAGGGTCACCGCCAGCGGCTGCATTGCCAGCATGATTGGCGCCATGAGCATCACCGTACTGTGGCCGCTGTTTGATACCGGTATCGATGCCGCCTACCCCGGCTTCCTGGTTTCCCTGTCGACACTGTGGCTCGTCAGCAAGCTGACCTCCCATAGTCATAATGAACAGGCCAAGGCGTTTTACTGGAATGGCATGAACCAGGCCGCGCCGCAAACCAGTGCACAGACAACCGGTAAAGCAGCGACCGGTTATCCCCTTGCCGCAAAGCAATAACTCTGGCTCAGGGTGCGGCCCCGCCTGCGGGGCAGCGCCGTTAACGACGGAAAACCCAAGATGACATTCAAGGTCACCAGCCCTTATACCGGAACCTCGTCCTGGCAGAAAGGCAACATTCATGTGCATACCAAGGCCAATCCGGACAAGCCGGGCAGCAAGATAGATTATGAATTCGGTGGCGACTGTGATGACGTTATCAAGCGATCCCTGAGTGCGCCGTTCAATTTCGATTTTATCTGCACCTCCATCCATCCGTACATTGACTCTATCGATACCTTCAGCCAGCCGATGGCGCACGAGGAGCTTGTGGTGATTCCCGGCCGGGAAATACAGAACAACAACATATATTATGGCGATTACAATGGGGGCTACTTCAAGGACGAGAAGGCAAAATACATACACGCCCTGACCATGGGCAGAGAGAACGGGGTATCCCTCTGCTGTCATCCCTGCTTCTTCGGAACCACCCGGCCGCGTGAAGGCGGCGAATGGCAGAACATCCTTGAAAGTCTGCTGTCCCCCTGCGACCGGCTGAAAGAACTCAACCTGGTCGGCATAGAGGTTTACAACGGCCTGTCGATGCTGGAGGAAGATCAGGGCAGCAAGCCTTACTACCCCCATTACAGTGAACCCTGCTGGGATGACCTGCTCACCCGGGGCTACCAATGCCTGGGGTTTGCCGGCAATGATGAGTTTTATCGCGCGCATTACATCTATGAAAACTACGCCCCCCTGGGCTATATCCAGGTAGCCGGCGACAAGAATGAAGCCAGCATACTGAGCAACATTCGGGCCGGTCACTTCTATGCCAGCACGGGGGTTGAGCTGACAACCCATCCGCTTCTGGTAAGCGAAACGGACGAGGGATACGACTTTCACCTGTCCTCCCCGGACCAGGTCATCTGGAAAGCCATCGTGTTCGAACAGCAGGGGGATGGCTACGCCTTGCGAAGCTACACCTCGGACATTGCCAGTGAGTGGACCTTCACCCAGACAAACAAATGGAAATATATCCGCTTTCAGGCCAGCTCCCCCCGGGACGATAAAAAAAGGGCCTGGTTACAGCCCGTCTATGGTCCCGACTGGGTGGATCACGGTTGCTGATATGGTTACCGGCAATGGAGGCTCAGCGAGCGTCGGTGCTGTCTTGCCGCAGATCGGCAACGCTGTCCCTGATCACCAGCTCGGCATCAAGCAGGCAGGACATCATGGGGGTGCCATGCTCCAGGTGATCGATCACGCATTCCGCGATTTTTCTGCCCATCTCGGTCACGGGCAGATCGACCGTGGTCAGGGCCGGATTGGTAAACTCGGAAATCTCCAGGTTATCAAACCCGACAACAGACATGTCCCGGGGGACAGTAATGCCCTTTTTTTCCATGGCCAGCAACGCGCCTATGGCAATCACATCACTCAAGCAAAGCAGGGCCGTGGCCCCGGAAAAGGCCGTTCCCTCACTACCTTCAAGCTGCCGGCACACATAATCATGGGCCGAGCGGGTGTCCAGGCCAAGTATCTGTAACGGCGGCTGGTAACCGTGAGCGAAATGCTGTTGCAGCTCATCCCTCACCCCCTTTAATCTCAGCTTGGTACGATCATTGCCCTCCAGTGGCCCGCTCAACAGCAGAATGTTCCTGTGCCCATGGCTTACCAGGTAACGGGCCACCTTGCGACCGAGGGCATAGTTGTCATAACCAATGGTCGGGTCTGCCACCCTGTCGTCGTAGACACTACTGAACACATAGGAAATATCGGATTTGCGCAGATATTCCAGTAACTCGGCATCATGGTTCAGGCCAGGCAAGATCAGGGCGTCGACCCCGATATTGACCAGCTCCCTGATCTTCAGGCTTTCGGGAATCGCTCCCTTCCTGGTGGTTGAGACCACCAGGTTGTAGTTTTTTTCGGCCAGTGACGACTCCAGCGCATCAAGAAACTTGGCATGCACCAGGTTCTCCAGCGTCGGCACGACAATACCAATCGAGCGGGTATTGCTGGTCGACAGCGCCCGGGCCGAACTGTTGGGAATAAAGTTGAGCTGCTCTGCGGCCAGCCTGACTTTTTCTGCCGTCTCGGGCGACACCTTGTCCGGCGTGTTCAGGACCCGGGACACGGTGGCCACCGACACCCCCGCCAGGCTGGCGACCTGCCGGACACCGGCCCGCTTCTGTTTACTCATATGAAAACATCCGTTACTGCCGCTGAGGGGAGGATCCCCGGGCTCCGGCTAACTGACTGGTTTTGCGAGAAATAACGCCGGGAGCCGACGGTCATGGTCCCGAGTTTATCGATCGATACCCGCCGCTTCAATGCTTTCAAAATCTCCCCCCTCTCCCGGCGTCAGGCTTTCTGCTCCACCCCGCGTCCCCTGAAGCGCTTCAACCGCAGGGCGTTGCCCACCACAAAGACACTGGACATGGCCATGGCGCCGGCGGCCAGCATGGGCGACAGCAAAATGCCGAATTGCGGATACAACACCCCCGCCGCCAGCGGGATCAGACAGACGTTGTAGGCGAAAGCCAGAACAGGTTCTGGCGGATGTTGCGCAGCGTGGCCTGGCTGATGGCCAGGGCGTCGGGCACCGCCCGCAGGTCACCGCTCATCAGCACCACCTCCGCCGATTCGATGGCGACATCGGTACCGGTACCGATGGCCAGACCCACATCCGCCTCGGCCAGCGCCGGCGCATCGTTGATGCCATCGCCGACGAAGGCAACGGCACCATAGCGCTCTCGCAAGTGCTTTAATGCCGCCACCTTGCCGTCCGGCATCACCTCGGCTTCCACCTCGTCGATCCCCAGTTGGCGGGCGATGGCGTTGGCGGTATGGCGATTGTCGCCGGTGATCATCGCCACCTTCAGGCCCAACTCGTGCAGTGCCTCGATTGCCGCCGGAGTCCCCTCCTTGATGGGATCGGCCACCGCAATGATCGCCGCCAGCCGGCCGTCGATGGCCGCATAAAGCGGGCTCTTGCCCTCATCGGCCAGCTTTTTCGCCGGCTCTGCCAGGGCATCCAGTTCATGGCCCAGCTGTGTCATATAGCGGTCGGCGCCGACGTCAAGCTGCCGGCCCTCAACGGTGGCGCTGACGCCCAGGCCCGACAATGCCTTGAAGTCCTCCGGTTCAAACAGGCCCAGCTTTCGCTCCGTCGCGGCCGCCACTATGGCCTCGGCGATGGGATGCTCCGAATGCTGCTCTACCGAGGCCACCAGCGCCAGCACCTCGTCTTCATCGAGGCCAGAAACCACCTGCAAATCGGTCAGCTCCGGCCGGCCCCTGGTCAGGGTGCCGGTCTTGTCCAGTGCTATCACCTTCACCTCACGCAGGCTCTGCAGGGCCTGTCCCTTGCGAAACAGCACCCCCAGCTCGGCGGCCCGGCCGGTGCCGACCATGATGGAGGTGGGCGTGGCCAGCCCCATGGCGCAGGGGCAGGCGATGATCAGCACCGCCACGCCGTTGATCAGCGCGAAGCTCAGCGCCGGACTGGGCCCCAGCCACAACCAGACCCCAAAGGTCAGCGCCGCCACCGTCATCACCACCGGCACGAACACCGCCGTCACCTTGTCGACCAGCGCCTGAATCGGCAGCTTGGCGCCCTGGGCCTGCTCCACCATGCGAATGATCTGGGCCAGCAGGGTATCGCCCCCCACCTTGGTCGTCTTGAAGGTCAGGGCACCGTTCTTGTTGATGGTGCCGCCGACCACCTCGTCACCCGCGGTCTTTTTCACCGGCACCGGCTCGCCGGTGAGCATGGACTCGTCCACCCAGGAGCGGCCGTCCTGCACTCTGCCGTCCACCGGTATCCGTTCGCCGGGCCGCACCAGCACCTCATCCCCCACCCGCACCTGGGCCAGCGGCAGCTCTTGGGTGTCGCCATTGCGTTTCACCCGGGCCTTGGTCACCTGCAGGCTCAGCAACCGCCGAATGGCCTCGCCGGTGCGGCCCTTGGCTCTGGCCTCCAGATAACGGCCGAGCAGGATCAGGGTGACGATCACCGCCGCCGCCTCGTAATACACCTGCCGGGTGCCTTCCGGCAGCAGAAAACCGGCGAAGGTGGCCACCACCGAAAAACCCCAGGCCGACAGGCTGCCCAGCGCCACCAGCGAGTTCATGTCCGGCGCCGCCCGCCACAGGGCCGGCAGGCCATGCCGGAGGAAGCGCAGACCGGGACCAAACAGCACCAGGGTGGTGAGCACGAACTGGATGCCCCAGTTCAGCGGCTGCCCCAGCGTTTCCTGAATCCATTGATGCATGCCCGGCACGAAATGCGCGCCCATTTCCAGCATGAAGACCGGGGCCGTGAGCAACGCCGCCAGCCACAAGGATCGCTTGAGCCCTTGCTGCTCTCGCTCCCGGCGGGCGTTGTCGTCCTCCCGCTCGGCAGACAGCGGCGCCGCCTCGTAACCGGCGTTCGCCACCGCGGCCATCAGCTGCTGTTCGTCCAGGTTGCCGGCCAGCGCCTCGACCCGTGCGGTTTCCGCCGCCAGGTTGACGCTGGCGACCAGACCCCGGGCAACTGTTGCAGGGCTTTTTCCACCCGCCCCACACAGGAGGCGCAACTCATGCCGATGATCGACAGCTCGAACTGTTCGCTGCGGGTCTGGTAACCCGCCTGCTGCACCGCCTCAGTCACGGCGCCAAGCGAGGCGTCATCCGCCAGCATCAGCTCGGCTTTTTCACTGTTCAGATTGACCGAGGCCTGTCGCACGCCGGGCACCTTGAGCAGCGCCTGCTCTACCCGTCGTACGCAGGAAGCACAGCTCATGCCCGAGATCGGCAGTTGCAGGCGCCGGCCGGCATTATCGCCGGTGGTGTCGCCGGTGATAGTGGAAGGACGTGAGTCGGTGGTGTTCGGTGAGGTCATGTGGTGGCTCCCCTGTTCGGTCTGATGGATACACCATAAGGCTTACCACCATGGCAAGGTCAAGCCTGCCCGGGTGGTCGGTCATACCCATCGCATTAAATATTCGATTTTTTTGACGGCCATGCCCATCTCGGACAAAGGGTCTACTCCGCCGACTCGCCGTAAATCCATCCTTGGAGGCTCAGCCGCACCATCCGTGGTGCGGATGGTCGGCTGAGCAGATCCCTTTGCCCTCCTTGATGCTGCAGAGTCACCTGCTGGCACTGCCTGCTGGCCACTCGGAGCTCAGGATGAGGCAACAGAGACGACCTCCCGCGACCGTGAAATGCCACGGATGGCATTTCCGAGCCCTCAGGGATGAGTGTATGGCGTGTCGTGGGAGGTGGCTGTGTTGCCTCTGAATTCGGACTTGAGAAAAATCAGATCTATATTCAGATTGGTATCAGATTATTTTCCGGGCTCGTCCGACGCCGACGCGGGAGAAGACAGTTGTTCGAGAATGGCGCAGGATGCCCCCTCGTCGCCCGGACAGGCGGTGATCATTTGCTGCAGCGTGGCCTGCATGGCCGCCAGCTCGCGCATCTTGTGTTCCACCTCCTGCAGGTGCTGTTGCGCCACCCGCTTTACCGCCCGGCTGGGCCGCTGCGGGTCCTGCCACAGGCTGAGCAGTTCCTCGATCTGACGGATCGAAAAGCCCAGCAGCCGTGCCTGACGAATGAACCTGAGCTGCTCTATGTTGCGCTCGTCATACTGCCGGTAACCGGCGGCGGTGCGCCCCACCGGCGGCAGCAGTTTGATCTGTTCGTAGTGGCGGATCATCTTGGCCGACACCCCGGCCCGTTTTGCCGCTTCGCCGATGTTCATCCGCAAACCTCCTGCCTGGGGGGCTGTTTTCTGGCCTTGCGACAGCCGTGACACTCCACCGCGATGGCGTCGATATGCCCCTTTGCCTGCTCGTAATACCACTTCTGATCCCGGGCCTTCCAGATTTCCCGCTTGCCGCAGACCCGGCAGATGAAGGGCTGGTCGATATAGTAATCCGGCAAGGCGCCGTAGGTATTGATATGGGCCAGCCGGGCATGATCGGCGGGTACCGCAGAGGGGTGCTGTTGCTGCTGTAACGGATGCAACTGCTGCACCCGCTCGGCTTCTCGCAGTGCCTTGGCGCTGGGGTTGCGCCCCTTGTCCGCGCTTCTGCTCATGATGGCGCTCCCGTCAGGCCCGGGGCCGGCCCGGGCCATGGCGACTTACGCCGGCTGGTAGCCGGCCTCGGTCAGGGCCTCGGCCAGCTGTTCGCGGGTACAGCTGCTCTCTACCTTGATGATGTGATTCAGCAGGTCGAATTCCAGCTCGCACTCGGGGTCCAGCTCGATCAGGGTCTGGTTGATCACGCCAACGCAGTGGCCGCAGGTCATCTCGGGCAGGGTAAAACTGATCATCGTGGTGTCCTCTTTGGGCTTTGTCATGGTGCCCAGTATCATGCTTACCACCATGGCAAGGTCAAGTTTTTTCAGCCCCCTTTGCCGTCATTGCAAAATTCGGATTACCGTCCATGGCAATCACGACGGCATCACAATAACGGTGGTCCATCCCCTCGGCCCCGTCAGAAAAAACAATATGGCGACCTGAATACATGGGGCTCAATTCAACCGAGAACCAGCTCCCGAGCTTCTTCTGATGCAAGGAAAAAAGGCCTTGCCATGACTGCAAGCAGTCACCGGCAAGGCCTGGCTGAACATCAGCGACAAACAAGATTAACCCGTTATTCCACTACCTCATGTGCGGCTTTCATTTTTCTGCGCAGCAGCGGGCCAATCACCACGGGTGCCAACAAGCCGATGACGGCGACACTCCAGATGGTGATGGTGATGCCACTGTTCCACAGGATGCCGACATCGCCACCGGACAGGATCATCGCGTTGCGCAGGTTAACCTCCATGGTGGGGCCCAGCAGAGTACCCAGCACAATCGGTACCAGCGGAATGTCCAGTTTGCGCAGCACATAGCCCAACACGCCGAATCCAATCATCATGTACAACTCGGTGGTCGAGTTGCTGATGGAATAGATCCCCACCACCGCCACCATGGTCACCATCGGCATCAGGTATCTGGACGGCACCGACAGTATCTTCACAAACACGCCAATCATGGGAATGTTCATGAACAACAGCAGTATGTTGCCGAACAACAGGGCTGCGATTACCCCCCAGACCACGTCTGCGTTCTGCTGGAACATCATTGGGCCCGGCTGGATATTGAGGGTAACCAGCATCGCAAGCAGCACGGCCGTGGTTCCACTACCGGGTACGCCCAGGGTCAGCATGGGCACAAGAGCACCGTTGGCTGCGGCGTTATTACCGGCCTCGGGCGCCGCCACTCCGCGCGCATCTCCTTCACCGAAGCAACCCTTCTTGCCCAGCATCTTCTTCTCGAGGGTGTAGCTGATAAAGCTACCCAGCGAGGCACCGGCACCGGGCAACACCCCGGCAATAAAGCCGAGCAGGCTGCCTCGCAGCGAGGTTGGCAGCACGTTGAGGATATCCCTGGCGGTGAGCTTGAGCTTTTCCACCTTTATCATCGCCTGTCCTTCCCGGGCATGGGACTCAATAAAGATGAACAGCTCCGACACCGCAAACAGGCCAACGATGATGACAATGAAGTCGATGCCCTCATAAAGATGAAGGTTGCCGTAGGTAAAACGCTCCACCCCGGTATTCATGTCGACGCCGATGGTCGACAACATCAATCCCAGGGCGGTCGCCAGCACCGTTTTCATCGGATTTTTGCCGGTAATGCCGCCCAGGGTGGCGAACGCCAGAATAAAGAGCGCGAAGTACTCCGCCGGACCGAAATGCAGGGCAAACCTGGCCAGCAACGGTGCCATGATGATCAAACCGATCACCGCCAGAAAACTGCCGATAAAGGAGGCAATGGCCGACAAGGCCAGTGCCTCGGCCGCCTTGCCCTTTCGGGCCATGGGGTAGCCATCCAGACAGGTCATCATGGCCGGTTCGTCGCCGGGAATATTCAGCAGTATGGAGGAAATCCGGCCGCCATACATGGTGCCCGCATAAACAGAGGTGAGCATGATCAGCGCGCTGTCTGCCCCCAGCCCCAGCGAGAAGCACAGCGGCATCAGTATGGCGATACCGTTGGCCGGCCCCAGGCCCGGCAGACAGCCGATCAGGGTACCCAGAAAGGCACCGATCATCGCATACATGATATTTTCCGGTGTCAGGGCCACCGCAAAGCCCTGCATCAACAACTGCAAGATATCCATCAGTTCATTCCCCACAAGGTGCCGCCAGGGAGGGCCAGATCCAGGCCATAGGTAAACAGTGCGAACATGAACACACTGCTGCTAAAACCGACCATGGCCGCCGGTTTGGGTTTGGCGCTCATGCGCCAGGCCAGCAGGCTTACCGCCAGACCTGCGGACAGGATAAAGCCAACCCATTCAAGGATGAGAACAAAGCCAATCAGCACACCGAGAATAATGGCCAGCTCTCCCAGGGTTTTAAGGGGGGGCCAGGATTCATCGGGATCGGGCTTCACCATCAGGTAGATGCTGGAAATAGCCAGCAACACAGCCAGCAGCGTTGGAAAAGCGGAGGGGCCAATGGCCCCGCCGCCGCCGAACGCCGGTTGAAACTCCTGGGCTCCAAGGCCGTAGAACACGGCCAAGATCAAGCCCACCAGTCCCAGGACGCGATCATTAATCATTACTTGATAATCCCCAGCTCTTGTGAAATCTGGCGCACTTCAGCGATCTGTGCGTTGACGTAATCGGTAAATTCGCCACCGACCTTGTGGAAAGGGATCAGGCCGTTCTGTTGCATGACCTTCTTCCATTCAGGTGTTTCATAAAGGTTGCTGAACGTCTGTTGCCACCAGTTGTACTGCTCATCACTGATGCCCGGCGCCACATAGACACCCCGGAAGTTCAACCAGGTCACGTCAACGCCCTGCTCCTTGGCGGTGGGTACATCAGCCAGCTTACCCTCCAGACGCTCATCCGCCAGCACCGCCAGGATACGAAGATCGCCTGAGTCGAAAAAGCCCATGGCTTCGGACACGTCGCCGGTAAAGACATCGGTATGGCCACCCACCACCTGCACCAGAGCATCACCACCGTTGTTGAACGACAGGTAACGCAGATCTTTGATGTTGCTGACGCCGCCCCGCTTGGCGGTCAGCAGCACTCGCAGGTTGTCGTCTCCGCCCAGCGGGCTGGCACCGGCGAAGGTCACGCTGCCCGCATCCTGCTTGATGGCGTCGAGCACATCATTCAGCGACTGGTAAGGTGAGTCCTTACGTACCGCGATAACACCCGGCTCGGCGCCCATGGCCGCCGCCCATTTCACCATGGAGGAATCCATGCCCGGGTAGGCATTCTGTGCCAGGCGGGTCACTGTGCCGGTACTGGAGGCAACGAACACGCCGGCATCGCCCTTGCGCTTGGACACGGTATGGGCAAACCCGACGCCATGGCCACCACCGGGCATGTTACTGACCTGAATGTTGCCCTTCACGACGCCCTGTTCGTTCAGCGCCTTGCCGATGCTGCGGCAGATAAAATCCAGGCCGCCGCCGGGACCGGCGGGAGCGATACACTCAACCCGCTTGGGAGCTTCGTTCGCCATCACCTGACTAGTGGAAAGCAGACAGGCTGCCGCGGCTATCATTTTCAGACTGTTTACACGCATAGGTTGGTCCTTCCTTGTTACACACGGTTTATTTCACGGGATAGTGGTCAAGCACAGTATCGGATAAACCACCAACAAACTGCACTTTAACAACTTAAAGTGCAATTTAATCATAATTTAACTTAATGTCAACATTGTGATTGCACTTTTGAATCTTAAAATACGATATTGAACATTGTTCATGCTTCGGCCCGGCAGTCGGTGTACCACCACCCTTGCGCCGATGCCAGATGGAGCAGCCCCTGCCTCCACAGCATGAGCTGACTGCGTCTTTGGCCATGGGGGCAGTCATGTCACTGCCGTCAGCGCCTCACTCGTCAGCTCCCTCGGGATCACCACCACGCCATTTTCGTCCGCCACCAGGTAATCGCCGGGATGACAGCGTACGCCCTGAATGTCGATGGCCAGCTCCGTCAGCCCCAGCCCACGCCGAGTCGAGCCCATGGGTACCACCCCCAGGGCCCGCATCCCCAGATCCATTTGTGCCAGGGGCTCGGCATCGCGGATATAGCCGTAGATGACGACCCCCTCCCAGCCATTTCGAATGGCGGTGGCCGCGCTCATGTCGCCAAACACAGCGCAGCGCTCGCTGCCACCGGCGTCCACCACCAGCACCTTCCCCTGCCCTGGAATGACGATCAGCTCCTTGATACGGGAGCTGTCCTCAAAGCATTTCACCGTCACCACCTCGCCGGCAAAGCGCGGTCGGCCACCCAGATCCCGCAGCAAGGGGGTAAGGACGCCAATTCTTTCGCCCAGCAGATCGCATAAGTCCGTTGTGTTCATGCTTGTGTCCTTTTTTACTCATCGATAGGGTCAGCTACGGGTGACGGCGATGACCTTGCGCACCATATAAGGCAGGATGCCTTCCTGGCTCAGGTAACACAGCTCCTGGCGGGAGTCGATCCTCAGCCTCAGCCTGACCCGCTCGAAGCGGCCATCGGCCCGGTCAATTTCAAGATCCACCGCATTACAGCCTACAGCCAGTGCATCCAGGCCTCCGAACGACAACCGTTCGTCCCCCTTCAACCCCAGCCGCGAGGCATCGATGCCGGGCTCGAACTCGATGGGGAACACGCCCATGCCGATCAGGTTGCTGCGGTGGATACGCTCGAAACTTTGCGCCACCACCGCCTTTACCCCCAGGGTAGCCTGCGCCTTGGCGGCCCAGTCGCGGCTGGAACCGGCACCGTAGTTGAAGCCGGCGAACACCACCAGAGGCACCGCCTCGGTCGCGTAGCTCAGCGCCGCCTCGTACACCGGCAGCAGCCGTCCGTCTGCCGCCCGGGCCCAGCCCCCCTCGCCAGGCGACGCCTGAAGCAGCCGGTTCCGCACCGCCCGGTTGACGAAGGCTCCGCGCATCATCACCTCGTGGTTACTGCGGCGGGTGGAATACTGGTTAAGGTCCCGTGACGATTCGCCCTGCGCCAGCAGCCAGCGGCCGGCCTGGCTGTCGGCCGGAATGGCACTTGCCGGAGATATATGATCGGTGGTGACATTGTCGCCCAGCACCAGCAGGGCACGGGCGTTGTCGATGGCCAGGCTGACCCTGGGTGCAGGGTCGATGGCCTGGGTATAAATGGGACGACGCAGGTAGGTTGAGCCGGGATCCCAGGGAAAGCGAACACTCCCCTCGGCTGACAGCGCTCGCCAGTGATGGGTGCCGTCCCACAGGGTGGCGTTGCGCCGGGCGAACTGCTCCGGGTGCAGGCTGGCGGCCACCTGTTGCTGGATCTCCTCCTCACCCGGCATCAGCTCGTGCAGGTAGACCTCCCGCCCCTCGCCGTCCACACCCAGGGGATCACTGGTCAGGTCACTGTCGATGGTGCCGGTAATGGCATAGGCCACCACCAGCGCAGGTGAGGCCAGATAGCCCGCCTGGACCCTGGGGTTGACCCGGCCTTCGAAATTACGGTTGCCTGACAGCACCACCACCGTCCTGAGTCCCCGATCTACCAGTTTGTCCAGACGAGGCTCCAGAGAGCCTGAATTGCCGATGCAGGTCATGCAGCCGAAACCGGCCAGAGAGAAGCCGAGGGCGGCAAAGTCCGCCAGAAGCCCGGCCTGCTCCAGATAATCCGCCACCACCCGGGAGCCCGGCGACAGCGAGGTCTTGACCCAGGGCTTGGGCCGCAGGCCGCGGCGGCGGGCGTTGCGGGCCAGCAGACCGGCCTGGATCATCAGCGCCGGGTTGGCAGTATTGGTGCAACTGGTGATGGCGGCGATGGAGATGGCGCCGTGCCCCAGCGTCTCGCCGAAGGCCGGCTCGCCAAAGCGGGCGTCCGGATCCAGGGTGCCAGCGATCACCCCCTCGCCCAGGCCCAGCACCTCACGCCGAAAGGAGCTGCCGGCCTCGGCCAGGGGCTGCCACTGGTGGGGGTGATGCGGGCCGGCTACCGCCGGGGTGATGTCCGCCAGATCCAGCTCGATCAGCTCGGCGAACTCAGGCTGTGGCAGCTCATCCCGCCGCCACAGTCCCTGAGCCTCGAAGTAGGCACGGATCTGCGCGCGCAGTTCTGGGCTTCGGCCGGTCAGCTCCATGTATGCCATGGTGACGTCGTCGAATGGGAAGAATACCACGGTGGCGCCGTATTCCGGCGCCATGTTGGACAGAGTGCCGCGCGCGGCCCAGCCCAGCTCCGACAGGCCCGGGCCGCAGAATTCGACAAACTTGCCCACTACTCCTTTGCGGCGCAGCAGCTCGGTGATCTTGAGTGCTAGATCGGTGGCAGTAACCCCCGGGCGCAGCCGGTTGTGCAGGCGGATGCCGATCACCTCGGGAAAGCGAATCGGCACCGGCTCGCCCAGCATGGCGGCCTGCCCTTCCAGCCCGCCCACGCCCCAGCCGAGGATGCCGATGGCATTGATCATCGGTGTATGGCTGTCGGTGGCTACCATGTTGTCGGGGTGCAGCAGCGGCGTACCGTCTTCGGTTCGGCTTTCCCACACCACAGTACCGAGGGATTCCATGTTCACCTGGTGAATGATGCCCGTGCCCGGCGGCACCACCCTGAAGTTATCCAGGCTCTGCTGGGCCCACTTGATGAAGCGGTAGCGCTCGCCGTTGCGCCGGTAGTCGATGTCCAGGTTGCGCTCCACCGCCGCATCCTCTGCATAGTGCTCGACGATGACCGAGTGATCGATGGTCAGCACCGCCGGTATCATGGGGTTCAAGGCTGCGGGATCGCCGCCCAGCTCCGCCACCCGATCGCGCATGCCGGCGAAGTCGGCCAGTGCCGGCAGGCAGGTGGTATCGTGGAACATCAGGCGATTGGGGTAGAACGGCACTTCGCCGGCGGCCCCCTGCCCCTGGGCGCAGGCGAGCACCTCATCCAGAA
This sequence comes from Oceanisphaera psychrotolerans, assembly GCF_001870485.1. Taxonomy (GTDB): domain Bacteria; phylum Pseudomonadota; class Gammaproteobacteria; order Enterobacterales; family Aeromonadaceae; genus Oceanimonas; species Oceanimonas psychrotolerans. Next base: position 80,450 of record NZ_MDKE01000011.1, read on the forward strand.
ACTCCGGGGAGCAACGCGCCACATTTTCGAGCAGGATACGCAGGGAATATGGCAGACGGCACAACGCCGCCGGCTCGATCAGCTTGTGCAAATCCACGTAGGCGTAGCGCCGGCCGTCAATCTGCAGCTCACTGAGATGCTCAGGGCTCGGGTTTGTCAACATCATGGCAGTACCCTAGCGTTTGGCGAAACGGCGTTGCAGATCGGCCACCTGCTCAGACTTCAGGGTTCTGAATTTGTGCTGGAACAGCAGCAGAAACAGCTGGGCCGTGGCTTCCAGCTCCTCGGTCGCATCCACCGCAGCATGCAGATCCGAGCCGGCCACGACGGGGCCGTGGTGGGCCAGCAGCATGGCATGGTGCTGGCTGGAGAAGCGCCGTACCGCCTCGGCCAGTGCAGGATCTCCGGGCGCGTAGTAAGGGACCAGTGGTAGCTTGCCTACCCTCATGGCGTAGTAAGCGGTGATGGCCGGCAGCACATCCTCCGGGTCCAGATCGTCCAGCACCGACACCGCGACAGAGTGGGTCGAGTGCAGGTGCACCACGGCGCCACTGACCGGACGCTCCTGATACATGGCGAGGTGCAACATGGCCTCCTTGGACGGCAGATCGCCGCTGATATGGCGTCCCTGCCAGTCGAGCTTCGACAACCGGGCCGGATCCAGCCGGCCCAGAGACGAGCCCGTCGGCGTCAGCAGCCAGCCATCCTCCAGCCGGACGCTGATGTTTCCCGTGCCACCGTGAGTCAGTCCACGGTCGTACATTGATTTGCCTAACAGGACGATTTCTTCCCGCTGTTTGTTTTCGTTCATTCCTGCATCCCCAACGCTTTCTCAAAAAAGTCGACCGCCCCAAAATTGCCGGATTTCAACGCCAGCCACATGGGCCTGTCGTCCAGAGACCGGGTCCAGGGAACCCCGGGATCGATGAGGGTTCCGATCCGTAAGGCGCGCACGTCCAGCGCCTTGACCACGGCGCCGGAAGTTTCACCGCCGGCCAGTACCAGCTTGCTCACGCCCATTTCCCTCAAACCTACCGCGATGCGGGACAGCGCCTGCTCGACCAAGGCTCCGGCCCGTGTCGCCCCCAACTGTTCCTGGGCTGCCTTGACCTGTTCCGGCCGAGCGCTGCCGTATATCAATACCGGCCCGTGGGCGACGAGGGGCGCGGCCCAGGCCAGCGCCTCCGCAACCAGATCCCGTCCTTCGGCCAGTTGCAGGGGATCCAGCTGAAAGCTGGGCCTGTGCCGCTGCCAGTGTTCCACCTGGGCATTGGTCGCCAGCGAACAGCTGCCGGACAATACCGCCGACAGCCCCTCAACCCCGGGTAGCACACCGGCCTGCCGGTCCTCTTCCAGCAGGCCTGCGCGGCGAAAATTCTCCGCCAGGCCCAATGCGACACCCGAGCCGCCGGTGATCAGCCGGTGCCCGGCGGCGGCCTCGCCGATGGCCCGCAGATGCTGGTCGTCCAGGGCGTCGACAATGGCGTAACCGTGCCCCGTCTGTTCGAGCTTGTCGAAGGCGGAGCGGATGGCCGCTGCCCCACGGGAAACGGTGGGCCAGGGCACCAGCCCCACCGGCCTGGCGGTCTGTTGCTGAAGTACCCGGACCAGGTTGGCGTCGGTCATCGGCGTCAGGGGGTGGTGGCGCATGCCGGATTCATTCAGCAACACATCGCCGACAAAGAGGTATCCCTGATATACAGTCCGCTGGTTGGCAGGAAAGGCCGGACAGGCCAGGGCAAAGCGGCTATTCAATGATGCCAGCAGGGCATCCGCCACCGGGCCGATGTTGCCCTGGTCGGTGGAATCAAAGGTGGAGCAGTACTTGAAGAAAAACTGCCGGCATCCCGCGGCCTTGAGCCAGTCCAGAGCGGCCAGCGAACCATCTATCGCTTCGTCGACGGGCTGGGTACGGGTCTTCAGGGCAATGACAATGGCATCAATATCGGCGGGCACCGGCTCACGCGGCACGCCGATAACCTGTAGCGTGCGCATGCCGCTGGCGACCAGGGTGCTGGCCAGATCCGTTCCGCCGGTGAAATCGTCAGCAATGCAACCGAGCAAAGGTTTATTCACCGTATTCTCCTTTAATGGACGGGCCGGCCTGAAGCCGGGCCCGTCACGGGGTTCAATCCATGAGCAGAGCTCGTCAGCCGTTGATGACCTCGGCCACCGCCTCGCCGAAGGCGCGGCAACCCAATCGGCCGCCAAGATCGGCGGTACGGCGAGCAGGATCTTCCAGCACCTTGTCTACCGCCTGCTCCATAACCCGGGCCGCTTCCGACAAGGCCGGCTTGCCGTGGTGCTCGCCCATCCAGTCCAGCAGCATGGCCACCGACAATATCATCGACACCGGATTGGCCTTGTCCTGATCGGCTATATCCGGGGCCGAGCCATGCTGTGCCTGGGCACAGCAGTGTGTGTCGCTGGCCATGATGGAGCCGGCCAGGCCCAGGCTGCCGGACAGCTCGCTGGCCAGGTCACTGATGATGTCGCCATAGAAGTTGGTGGCCACCAGCACGTCGAAACGCTCGGGGTTGCGTACCAGGTGCGCGGTGGAGGCATCAACCAACAGATCGTCAAGCGCCACCTCAGGAAACTCTCTGGCCACGTTGCGCACGCACTCGAGGAAGAGGCCGTCCGTCATGTGGAAACTGTTGGACTTGTGGATGGCAGTAACCTTCTTGTTGCGCTTCATGGCCAGCTCGAACGCCCGGCGGGCGATGCGATCGCTGCAATGGCGGGTGATCTTGCGGGTAGACAGCGCCATATCGGGACTCGGCATCACCTCACCCCAGCCCCGGGTCATGTTGCGATCCGGGTAAAAGCCCTCGGTGGCCTCGCGCATGATCACCAGATCCATGCGCTTGCCTTCCTTCATGTTTGAGGCCAGGAAAGGGCGGGTACGGGCCGGGCGTACGTTGGCGTAGAGATCCAGCCCGATACGGAAGCCCGCCGACACATTGCGTCCACCTTTTTCCGGAGCAGGGTAGTCCGCATGGGACTGGGTACCGAGGATGATGCCGTCGTAGGTCTTGGCTTTTTCCAGTACCTCGTCGCGCAGTGTTGTGCCATGTAGTTCAAGGCTCTTGAAGCCCACATCGTCGTAATCGAACTGCAGGCCCAGGCTGAATTTGCCGTTCACTGCCTGCAGCACAGACATGGACGACTGAACAATCTCGGGACCGATACCATCACAGGGAAGAACCAGAATTCGCATCACACTCTCCTAATTTTTGTTTGTCTCTCAGGCTTTCCATAGCGGAGTCGAACGCAGTGGTGTCAAGCCCCGCGAATGACCCGTGTGACCATGGGATATCTGCCTTATTGAACGTAAAAATGAAATGCTCATCACTCAAAGGGGGTATACAGCCCGCTCATTGCCATGAACATATTGCATTTTATTGCATACAAAACCAATATGTGCAACTCTTTTAACAGTTCGTTCAACCTGAATAACCCGGGAGAGAAAATGACATTCAACACCACAGACCTCTGTGATGAGCATGGCGATCTGGCACGCGTAGTGGTTCAACCCCTTGTCGACTTCGGTGCCAGGGCCCACTGCAGCGGCCCCGCCGTCACGGTAAAGTGCTTCGAGGACAATTCGCACATCAAGACGCTGAGCATGCAGTCGGGCGAAGGCCGAGTGTTGGTGGTTGACGGAGGCGGTAGTCATCGCTGCGCCCTGCTGGGGGACATGATCGCCGAAGATCTGCTGAAAAACGGCTGGGCAGGCGTGATCATCAACGGATGCATTCGTGACAAGGCAGCACTCGCCCAGCTGGACATCGCCATCAAGGCGCTGGGCACGTCACCGCGCAAGTCGGTCAAGCGTGAGGAAGGTCAGGTTGGTCTGACCGTGAACATCGGTGGCCAGCTTATCGCCAACGGCGATCGGATCTACGCCGACGAAGACGGGGTTGTCGTTATCGATACCCTCACCAGCCAATAATCTCAAGGAGCACTAACGGTGACAGCACCCCGAATTTTTCTGATCCACGCCACCCCGGTCGCCGTGGATCCCATCAACCAGGCCTTCGCCCGTCTCTGGCCAGAGGCGGAGCTGGCCAACCTGCTGGAAGACTCCTTGTCTCGGGATCTGGCCGCCGAAGGCCGGCTGAGCGAGTCTCTCAGCGAGCGCTTTTTGGCCCTGGCCCGCTACGCCCAGGATGCCGGTGCAGCCGGCATATTGTTCACCTGTTCGGCCTTTGGCGAGGCCATAGAACAATGCCAGCAGCGCCTGACCATACCGGTACTCAAGCCCAACCATGCCATGATCGAGGAGGCCGTGGCCCGGACCCGGCGTATTGCCATCCTGGCAAGCTTCGAACCCGCCATCGACTCAATGACCGACGAGTTCCACAGCCATGCCGCCGCCGTTGGCAAGCCGCTGGAGCTGAGCGCCTTTGTTTGCCCCGAGGCCCTGCAGGCGCTGCATGCGGGGGACACCCAGCGGCACGATGACCTGCTGGCAGAAATGGCGGCCCACATCGAAGGCGTCGACATTATCTGTTTCGCCCAGTTTTCCATGGTGTCTGCGTTACCGGCCGTTCGCGCCGCGACCTCCCTGCCCGTGCTCGCTACTACAGACAGCGCCGTGATGGGGATGTACCAGGCCGTTACCGCATACAAGGGATAGCGCCATGCTCAACTTCAACGCCCATCTCGGCTTTCAATTCAACGATATGCCTTTTCTCGCACGCTTCAAGGCCGCGGCTGAGGCCGGCTACCGCGCCGTGGAGTTTCCCTCTCCCTATGAACAGGATGTGGGCGAGCTGGCGGAGCAGCTCGCCCGCCATGAGCTGCAACTGGTACAGTTCGCTACCCCCTTGGGTGACAGCAAAGGACTGGCTGCCCTGACCGGACACAAAGAAGCCTTTCGCGCCGGTCTGTACGACGCCCTGCACTACGCTCGTCACCTGGGTTGCCGGAGTCTGCACCTGATGTCCGGCTGTGAGGGACCGAATGACCCTACCGACGCCTACCACTACCTGGACAATATCCGATATGCCGTGGAGTTTTTTGCCGATCAGGGCATCCAGAGTCTGATCGAGGTGATCGGCGAAAACTCAGCCCCCGGCTATTTCATGAACCGGTTCGAACGAGCCGAGTGGCTGTTTGACGCCATCGACTCGCCCAACCTGGCGCTGATCTTCGACAGCTACCACGCCAGCAACTCTGGCAGCGATCTTCTCGCCCTGCTGGAGGCCTGGTGTCCACACCTGGGCCATGTACAGGTAGCAGATGCCCCGGGCCGGCACGAGCCGGGCACCGGCAGCCTGGACTTTCCCGCTCTGTTCGACCTGCTGCAACGGCGCGGCTACGCGGGCTGGATTGGCTGCGAATACCACCCGCTCGACGGCACGAATGCGGGGTTGGACTGGCTCGTCCCCTACGCCACGAGATGTTGATGATCTGGTTACTGGGCCGCCCCCCTCAAACCGCTACTGCATGGGCCACATGCTGCATTGCCTCTCCCCGCAAGAAGCAGGAACGGCATGGTACTAGGCTCATCGGCCAGCTGGGTGAGCCGGATACTGGGCCTGATGCCGGGCAAGCTGGTGTTTGGCCCCATTTTTGGCAATAATGACGGGCCGCGAAAATGGCCACAATCAAGCAGCACTGTTGAGGGGGCTATCCATAAACCCCTTCACCCCTTCACTCAACGCCAAGTAACCGGACTATGAGCTCAAGCACCCTAGTACAGCGCATCGTCGCCACCCTGAAACAGAGAATCCTGCTCGGCGAGCTGGGCATCGGCAGCCACCTCAGCGGACAAAAGGTGGCCGATGACTTCAAGGTATCTCGCTCCCCCGCCCGCGAGGCATTGATGGTACTGGCCGATCAGGGCTACCTGGAACAGTTGCCCAACCGGGGCTTTTTCGTCATCGATCCTCCCGCCGAACCTCAGGAAGACAGAGACAGGGTCATCTCCCTCGAAGAACCGGAGGAGTACTACCGACTGGCGGAAGACTGGCTCAATGACGCCATTCCCGAAGAGGTCACCGAGCAGTTCTTGCGGCAGCGCTACAACCTGACCAAGGTGCAGGTAATCGACATCCTGAACCTGGCGTCTCGGGTCGGCTGGGCAGAACAGAAGCCCGGGTATGGCTGGCGCTTCCTGAACGTCGCCAAAACGCCGGAAACCCTTGAGCAGATCTACAAGGTACGCTCATTGATCGAGCCCGGCGCCCTGCTGGAGCAGAGCTACCAGCACGATCTGGAAAAGTTACGAAAATTAAAGAAGGACCAGCAGGAACTGCTCGATGGCGGCATCGAAACTCTGCCCGCCGACGTGCTGCTGAAGACGGGGGTGCACTTTCACGAGGAGTTCATCAAGTTGTCCGGCAATCCCATCTATCACATGATTCTGGTGCAGCTCAACAAGATGCGCCGGCTGCTGGAATACCGGGCCATGGTCAACCGCCAGCGGATGTACCGGCAGTGCGAAGAGCACATACAGATGATCACTTTGGTGGAACAGGGTGACAACCTGGAAGCGGCCCACCTGATGCGCCGCCACCTTAGCGGCTCCTTTGCCGAAAAATCGCCGATCCTGCAACTGCGCGAAGAATATCTGGCGGAAATCGCCGAAAAGGGAAAATAACGCTCAACGCGACCCGATGACACCGGCGTCATCGGGTCGCGGCATGCTCACTTGCCAGCAACGCCCCCCTACAAACCACCGGCCAATATTGTGGTTAGTATCATAACAACCGAAAATTGAACTTATTTACACAAAAATACCCCCCCTGATTGCACTTAATAAATACAGAAGTGCTAAATACCGTTACCACATACCTCTACATGTAACCATTGAAGGGTGACGGTCATCAACGTGGCCATTCATCGCTTGCGCGCCACAATCATACCAATCTGCATAAAGAACAAAGAGCACTGCTCAGCCGACCATCCGCACCACAAATGGTGCGGAAGAGCCCCCAAGGATGGGTTCACGGCGAATCGGCAGAGCAGACCCTTGGTCCGAGAGGGCATGACCGTCAAACAGATCGAATGTTTAATGCGATGGGTATCAAAGACGGAATCGATGTCGGATTCGAGCCCATACAGATCCGTATCGTCAGGAGCATGGGCTACCCCCAGCTTGCTCCGGAATAAGCCATAAAAAAGGCGGGCCTCCAGGCCCGCCAAATATTGATGACATCGACGCTTCAGTAGCTTAAATCAAATCTGCCAGTACTTGCTCCAGCAGATCCAGGCCTTCACCAACCACTTCCAGCGGCGAGGTCAGGGGCGGCAGGAAGCGGATCACGTTGCCACGTACCCCACAAGACAACAGGATCACTCCCTTCTCGATCCCCTTGGCCACCACCGCCTTGGTCAGCTCGGCATTGGGTTGATCCACATCCCCATTGTGGACCAGCTCCATCGCCACCATGGCGCCCAGGTTGCGCACCTGGCCGATATGGTGAGGATACTTGGCCTGCAGCTCGCTCAGGCGCTTGTTCATCAGTTCACCGATGGCCAGCGCCTTGTCGCACAGCTGCTCTTCCTCGATGATGTTCAGTACTTCCAGACCGGCGGCACAGGCCAGCGGGAAGGCGGCGTAGGTACCGCCCAGGCCACCCGGGTTGGCGGCGTCCATGATGTCGGCCTTGCCCACCACCGCAGACAGCGGGAAGCCACCGGCGATGCCTTTGGCCATGGTCATCAGATCCGGCTCAATGCCGGCGTATTCGGTGGCAAACAGCTTGCCGGTACGGGCGAAACCGGTCTGGATTTCGTCACAGATCAGGACGATGCCGTGCTGGTCACAGATGGCACGCAGCTGCTGCATGAAGGCCGGCGGTGCCTGATAAAAACCACCCTCACCCTGTACCGGCTCGATGATCAGCGCCGCGACCCGGCCCGGTTCGATATCGCAATGGAACAGCTCGTCCAGCGCCTTCAGTGACTGCTCGGCGGTCACACCGTGATACTCGTTCGGGAAAGGCAGGTGATAGATTTCGCTCGGGAAAGGACCGAAACCGGCCTTGTAGGGCGCTACCTTGCCGGTCAGGCCCATGGCCATGTTGGTACGACCGTGGAAACCGCCGTTGAAGGCGATGACGCCGCTGCGCTTGGTGTGGGCGCGGGCAATCTTGACCGCGTTTTCCACCGCTTCGGCACCGGTGGTTACGAACATGGCTTTCTTGCGGGTATCACCCGGCGCCAGCTCGACCAGTTTCTCGGCCAGGGCCACGATGCTCTCGTAAGGCGTCACCATGGCGCAGGTGTGGCTGAAGCGGCTCAGCTGCTCGGCCACGGCGGCCTGAATGCGCGGATGGCTGTGGCCGGTGTTGACCACGGCGATACCGGCGGCGAAGTCGATGAAACGGCGGCCTTCCACGTCCCAGATTTCACTGTTCTTGGCATGATCGACATAAACGGCGGCCATGTTGCCCATGCCGCGGGCGAAGACGGCATCTTTACGTTGTTGCAGTTCCTGATTCTTGCTCATTGTCTTGTCTCCTGAAAAACTTGCTCAGCGGATGCCGCCCATGCACAGATATTTGGTTTCCATGTAATCTTCCAGCCCCTGAGAGGAGCCTTCCCGGCCCAGGCCGGATTCCTTTACGCCACCGAAGGGGGCAATTTCGTTGGACAGAATGCCCTCGTTGATGCCAACCATGCCGTATTCCAGTGCCTCGGCCACTTTCCAGATGCGGCTGTGGCTCTCGGTAAAGAAATAGGCGGCCAGACCATAGGGCGTGTCGTTGGCGATAGCGATGGCTTCGGCGTCATCCTTGAAACGAATGACCGGCGCCACCGGGCCGAAAATTTCCTGCCGGGCAATCTCCATCTGCTGGGTCACACCGGTCAGAATGGTCGGGGCAAAGAACAGCTCGCCCGCCGGGTGACGCTGGCCACCGGTGACCAGGCTGGCGCCCTCGCTCTGGGCCTTGTCCACCATGCCGGCAATCTTGTCGATGGCCGCCTGGTTGATCACCGGGCCCAGGGTGGAACTGTCATCCAGACCGTTGCCGACCACCAGCTGTTCGACCGCTTGCTTGAAACGGGCGACGAAGGCATCGTGAATACCGTCCTGCACCAGAATGCGGTTGGCGCACACGCAGGTCTGGCCCGCATTGCGGAACTTGGAGATCACGGCGCCGGCCACGGCGGCATCCAGATCCGCATCGTCGAACACGATGAAGGGCGCGTTGCCGCCCAGCTCCAGGCTGAGCTTCTTCACGGTGTCGGCACTCTGACCATAGAGCAGCTTGCCAACCCGGGTAGAGCCGGTGAACGACAGCTTGCGTACCCGGCTGTCGTCGGTCAGCACCTTGCCCACGGCGGCGGCCTGGCTGGAGGTGATCATGTTGATCACGCCGGCGGGAATACCGGCCTGCTCGGCCAGCGCCATCAGCGCCAGGGCGGAAAACGGCGTTTCTTCCGACGGCTTGAGCACCACGGTGCAACCGGCAGCCAGCGCCGGGGCAACCTTGCGGGTGATCATCGCATTGGGGAAGTTCCAGGGGGTAATGGCCGCCACCACGCCGATGGGCTGCTGAATGCTCAGCGCCCGCTTGTCGGCGGTGGGGGCGGCAAACACCTTGCCGTAGGCCCGTTTGCCTTCTTCGGCATACCATTCGACATAGGAGGCACCGTACAGCACCTCACCACGGGTTTCGAACAGCGGCTTGCCCTGTTCCAGGGTCATCAGCCGGGCCAGATCTTCCTTGTGCTCGATGATAAGATCAAACCAGCAGCGCAGCAGACGGGCCCGCTCCTTGGGTGCCACGGCAGACCAGTTGGCCAGGGCCTTGCTGGCCGCATCGATGGCAGCCCGGGTTTCGTTAATGCCCATGTCGGGCACCTGGCCCAGTTGCTCGCCGGTCGCCGGGTTATAAACGGCAATGGTGGCGCCGCTGTCGGCCTGACACCATTCACCGGCAATATGACCGGCATCCTTCACCAGCTTGCTGTTGACTGAATTCATGCTCATAAGAAACTGTGCCTCTCGAAACTGTGCTCGGTGTTGATTCCATGCAGGCCCCTGAAGATGGGCCGACCACCGGCCACTGGACCGGCACCGCCATCACCAAAACCGCCTGAACACGCCGGTTATCGTGACGGCCCCTGCGCCGGCATTGGCCATATTTTGATTGCATGGTAGCCTTGCGTTTAAAGTCGCATAAATGATCACGTATCAACATTCACATTGAAGAGTTTCAAACTATGAGTCAGGCAAGCCGCCCCGTACTGGGCCAAATCGGTGATTATGAAATACGTCTGCTGAAGCTGTTCAAGACGGTCGTCGAATGCGGCGGCTTTTCGGCGGCCGAAACCGAACTCAACATCAGTCGCTCCACTATCAGTGTGCACATGGCCAACCTGGAAAACCGGCTCAAGCTCAAGCTCTGCCGCCGGGGGCGTTCGGGCTTTTCCCTCACCGACGACGGCATGGTGATCTACGAGTCTGCCAAGCGACTGTTTTCCCGGCTGGAAGAGTTTCGCTACACCGTCAACGAGCTGCACGAGCAACTCACCGGCGAGCTGAAAATCGTCTCCAGCGACAACATCTGGCTGGAAGACGAATTTCCCATGACCGATGTGTTCGCGGCACTGGGCAAACAGGCACCCGACGTCAATGTCAGCGTGGATGTCGCTCACATGGGTGAAATAGAACGACGGGTGCTGAATGAAGATGCGGATATCGGCTTTATTCACTACCACCGGGATCTGGAAGGGCTGGAGTACCATCACCTTTACAAGGTGCGTTGCTTTTTATACTGCAGCGATCGTCACCCGCTGTTTACCCTTGAAGACGACCAGGAAATAGAACGACGACTGGGAGAAAGCAAGCTGATCCATCCCGGTATCTACACCAATCCCGAGTCCAGTGCCCAGCTGGCCGACATGCGCCTGGCGGGCCGGGCCTATCATTACGAGCCCAGGGCGGCCTTGATCCTGTCCGGCCAGTACATCGGCTTTCTGCCGGAAAGCGTCGCCCGCCGCTGGGTCGAGAGTGGTCGGCTCAAGGCCCTGCTGCCAGAACAGAAGAATCATGATCTCGGTATTTCCGCCATCACTCGCCTGCACGGCCGCCAGAGCCGATTGAAATCGCTGTTTCTGCAGCTACTGCTCGACCACCTGAAGGTCGAGCCCTGAAGCCGGCCCCCAACTAGTTCTGCCGCGTGACTCGCCTCAGATGACAGCAAACCAATCTGCTTCATTTACGCACCATAATGGTGCTTACTGCTGCTCATCGCGTACTTTACCGTGGTTTGTTTGACTGGGCTCAAACCAAACATGAATGATTATGTATTTAACCCCTTTTGAGGCTGGCGCAGACTTACGCCACCCAAGAGGGTAACCGACACAAAATACCGACTTTGAGCCCGACTCAAGGCAGATGGAATGTGACAACACAAGGGACTACAACATGACTCGTATCTGGAGCTCCGCTCGTACCAAAATCGCCGCCTCCCTGATTGCCGTTGCCGGCATGGGCGCCACCATGGAAGCCATGGCCGCCGATGTGACCTGGCGCTTTACCAATCTCTACTCCCGCGGCACCGCCTTCGGTGATGTCTATCAGTCCTTTGCCGACAAGATAGAAGCCGACTCCAACGGCCGCATGAAAATCAACATGCTCTACGCCGGTGAAGGTGTCGATACCAACGGTATCATCGGCGCCACCAAGTCCGGTCTACTCGACATGGCCGCCCCCTTCCAGCCCATGCACGCCGGTGAAATTCCCTTTGGCGTGGTTGAAGTCGGCCTGCCCGGCACCAGCGGCACCCTGGAAGAACTGAATGCCCAGTTCTATGAAAAAGGCTGGTCCGAAGTACTGACCGAAGCCTATGACCGCCACGGCCTGGTGTGGCTGGATCCCTACTTCCAGCCTGGCGTCTACGTCATCACCAAGACCAAAATCGAGTCCATCGAAGACTTCAAGGGCCTGAAAATTCGCGCTCCGGGTGCCTACGGCCGCTTCTTCCGCGAGCTGGGCGCCTCTCCGGTCAACCTGGCCTGGGGCGAAGTCTATACCAGCCTGGCGACCGGCGTGATCGACGGTACCATCGGCTCCAACCTGATCGACCACCGCGACGGCAACTTCGCCGAAGTGGCCAAGTTCATGTACCCGCTGCCGGTATCCAGCGCCCAGGCCCTGCCCGTGCTGGTGAACAAGAACGCCTGGAACAAGCTGCCGGATGACCTGAAGCAGATCGTGCGTGATGCCGCCAAGTGGCACGCCAAGGAACAGGCAGAGAAATCCGCCCTGTGGGAACAGGAAGCCGTAGCCGACATGGAAAAAATCGGCATGGTCTGGAGCCCCGAGGCGTCCGACGCCGACAAGGCCCAGTGGCAGCAGGCGGCCGAAGCCGTGTGGGCCCACTACGGCAAAACCGACAAATACAGCTCTCGTCTCGTAGAACTGATGAAGTAACCCCTTTCCGATGATATAGCCCCGCTACGGCGGGGCTGCTGTTTTCATGCCATGGATGCATAATGAAAAAACTACTTTGTTTATGGTGCAAAGGGACTGGACTGCTGGTTTCGACCGTCGGTAATACCATCGCCCTGGCCCTTCCCCTGCTGGCGGCAACCCTTGCCTTTGAAGTGTTTTCCCGTTACGTACTCAACAGCCCGACCATGTGGGCCTACGACGTATCTTTGTTTCTGTTCGGTTATATCGGCGCCCTGTGCGGTGCCAGTGGCCAGCTGAAAAAAGCGCATATCAACGTCGATATCCTCTACCTGTCGGTATCCCAGCGCACCAAGAACATCTTCGATCTGGTGTCCAATACCCTGGGCGGATTCTTTTTAATCATAGTGGCGAGTAAAAGCTGGGAAAAGGCGCTGGAAGCCATCGATTTCGGTTATACCCGCCAGTCCGAATGGGGCCCCTCCATCGGCCATTTCTGGGTGATGGTTACCGCCGCCGCCCTGCTGTTTTTACTGCAATTGTCCAGTGACATGCTGAAAGACATCTGGCAATTGATCACCGGTGAGCCCCTGCTGTCTGAGGACGAAGAATAATGAGTATCGAGTTATTGACCGGCCTGCTGTTGCTGGGCGTACTGATTTCCTTTGCGCTGGGTGCCCAGGTGGGCCTGGCGCTGGGTGGCGTGGCCATGCTGATTGGCTATGCCACCTGGGGCGAAGGTATTTTCAACATAGTGCCGACGACCATAGAGAGCACCCTGTTCAGCTTCGTGCTGCTGGCGATCCCGCTCTATATCTACATGGGCCAGCTGCTGACCCGCTCCGGCATCGGCGATGCCATGTTCAAGGCCAGCCAGCTGGTGATCGGCCGCATTCGCGGCTCGCTGGCCATCAGTGTCATCGGCGTTTGCTCCATGATCGGCGCCATGGTCGGCATTATCGGCGCCGGCATCATGACCTCCGGCAGCATCGCCCTGCGCCCGATGCTGGAACGCGGCTACGACAAGAAGCTGGCGCTCGGTGTCATCATGGCCGGCGGTGGCCTGGGCATCCTGATCCCGCCCAGCATCCCGATGATACTGTTCAGCTCCACCACCCAGACCTCGGTTGGCAAGATGTTCGTTGCCGCCCTGGTGCCGGCGCTGATCTCCATCACCGTGATGGTGCTCTATGTGGTGATTTCCTGCAAACTGAACCCCAGCCGGGCGCCGTGGGCCATGCGCTGGACGTGCCCAAAAATGCCCGCGAGCGCTTCATTACCCTGCGCGACGGCTTCATGGCGCTGGGCCTGATCGTGCTGGTACTCGGCAGCATCATCACCGGTATTGCCACCCCCACCGAATCAGGGGCCATCGGCGTGGTCGGCGCCCTGTTGCTGGCCATCATGTACAAACGCTTCAAGCTCAAGATGATGAAGCGCTCCGGTATCGAAACCGCTCTGCTGGTCAGCGTGGCCATCTGGATAGTGCTCGGCGCCTCGGTGTTCAGCAACTTTCATCTGCTGATGGGGGTGCAGGGCATGGTGGCCGATTTTGCCGCCGGCCTGGATCTGCCGCCCATCATGATCATCCTGATGATGCAGGTGATCATGCTGCTGCTCGGCTTTATCATCGATGAAATGATCATCGTGCTGATCTGTGCGCCGCTGTTCACGCCTATCGCCATCGGCCTGGGCTACGATCCCATCTGGTTCGGTATCCTGATGATCCTGAACATCGAGATCGCGGTGCAGACCCCACCCTACGGCTTCGCCCTGTTCTATCTCAAGGGCATTGCCCCTCCCGGGGTGACCATGATGGATATCTACAAGTCGGTCTTGCCCTTCGTCATGCTCAAGCTGGGCGTACTGGTGCTCTGCATGCTGGTGCCGGAACTCGTCACCTGGCTGCCTAACAAACTGATGGGATAACGCACTTATGTTCAAGCAAATACTGTTACCGCTGGATTTCGAGCATCAGGAGCTCTACCCACAGGTAGTGGCGTCGGCCCTGAAACTGTGTCACCCGCAGGGACAGATTCACCTGTTGTACGTCAATTCGGCCCGCGTCCACCATGCCGCCGCGCCACTGTATTCCAGTGAGCTGATCGGCAACCTGGACAAGGTGGTCGAACAGCAGCTCGGCGACTTCATGCAGGCCCATATTCCGGCGCAGCATCAGGGACGAATCAAAATCAAGCACGGGGTGGTGTACGACACCATCCTCGCCCAGGCCAGAAAGCATGACATCGAGCTTATCGTGATGCCGGCTTCGCGCCCGGGTGCCAAGACCTATCTGCTTGGTTCCAATGCCTCCAAGGTGGTCCGTCACGCCGACTGTGCCGTGCTGGTGATCCGCTAGCGCCGGCCCGGCCAGAGCCGGGCGGGCGGGCACAGCGGGAAAGAGGGCGGCGCATGCTGCCCTTGAAGGGCCGCTAGCGGGCGTTGTTTTCGGCGGTGAGCCGCTTGCCGTCCAGCGCTTCCAGAATGGAGCAATGCTCGGCGCTTTCCAGGCCGCCACAGCAGGCGTCGGACAGCTGTTGCAGGGAGTCACGAAACCGCTCCAGTTCGGCAATCCGCTCTTCCACATCCGCGATCTTGGTATCGGCCACCGCCTTCACCTCGCGACAGCTCACCTGGCAGCTGCTGACCCTGAGCGACAGTAATTCTTCCACTTCTTTCAGGGAAAAGCCCACCCGCTTGCAGCGCAGAATGAAATGCAGCCGCCGCTTGTCTTCCTCGCTGTACAGTCGGTATCCCGCCGGTGAGCGCAGGCTGGGCGTGAGCAGACCCTCTTTTTCATAAAAACGCAGGGTATCGGCCTTTACCCCGAAGTGTTTGGCCAGTTCACCAATCCGAAACATGCGTTACTCCCCTGAAAATGGGCCCCGAAAACCGGGTTTTGTTACACGTGAAATCTCTTGACACCAAAGCAAATAGTCAAACAAGCAGCCACAAAATGCAGTAGAATATGCCGCCCCGTTCTGGCGTACCAGGCGGTTTGGTAAAGTCGACAGCCTTGTCGCTTTTACCAAACCCCCCGATTGATCGTTAAAGGAACGAGAACCCATGGAAACTGCTCGACCCATTCGCCGTGCTCTGCTGAGTGTGTCCGACAAACACGGCATCGTCGCCTTCGCTCAGGGCCTGCATGCCCGCGGCGTGGAACTGTTGTCCACCGGTGGCACCGCCCGCCTGCTGGCCGAACAGGGCCTGCCCGTTACCGAAGTGTCCGATTATACCGGCTTCCCGGAAATGATGGACGGCCGGGTCAAGACCCTGCACCCCAAGGTACACGGCGGTATTCTTGGCCGTCGCGGTCAGGACGATGCCATCATGGCCGAGCATGCCATCCAGCCCATCGATATGGTGGTGGTTAACCTCTACCCGTTCGCCAATACCGTTGCCAACGCCGATTGCACCCTCGAGGATGCCATCGAAAACATCGACATCGGTGGTCCCACCATGGTACGCGCCGCCGCCAAGAACCACAACGACGTGGCCATCGTGGTCAATGCCGGCGATTACGACCGCCTGCTGGCCGAGATGGATGCCGGCAACAACAGCCTGACCCAGGCCACCCGCTTCAGCCTGGCCATTGCCGCCTTCGAGCACACCGCCCAGTACGACGGCATGATTGCCAACTACTTCGGCACCATGGTCCCGGCCTACCATGAAGCCAGCGAAGACTCCGTCTTCCCGCGGACCATCAACTACCAGTTCACCAAAAAGCAGGATCTGCGCTACGGCGAAAACAGCCACCAGAGCGCCGCTTTCTACGTGGAAAACGATATCGACGAAGCGTCCGTTTCCACCGCCGTGCAGCTGCAGGGCAAGGAACTGTCGTTCAACAACATCGCCGACACCGACGCCGCTCTCGAGTGCGTGAAGGAATTCGACGCCCCGGCCTGTGTGATCGTCAAGCACGCCAACCCCTGCGGTGTGGCCCTGGGTGAAGATCTGCTGCAAGCCTACGATCGCGCCTACCAGACCGACCCGACTTCCGCCTTCGGCGGCATCATCGCCTTTAACCGCGAGCTGGACGAAGCCACCGCCCGCGCCATTATCGAGCGCCAGTTCGTGGAAGTGATCATCGCGCCCAGCATCTCCAACGCCGCCAAGGCCGCCGTGGCCGACAAGAAAAACGTACGCCTGCTGGAATGCGGTCAGTGGACCGAGAAGACCAAGGGCCGTGACATCAAGCGGGTCAACGGCGGCATCCTGGTGCAGGACCGCGATCAGGGCATGATCGGTCTGGACGATATCAAGGTCGTCAGCAAGCGCCAGCCCTCCGAGGAAGAACTGCAGGACCTGCTGTTCTGCTGGAAAGTGGCCAAGTACGTCAAGTCCAACGCCATCGTCTACGCCAAGGGCGGTCAGACCATCGGCGTCGGCGCCGGCCAGATGAGCCGCGTCTACTCCGCCAAGATTGCCGGCATCAAGGCCGCCGACGAAGGCCTGCAGGTGGAAGGTTCGGTGATGGCATCCGACGCCTTCTTCCCGTTCCGTGACGGCATCGACGCCGCCGCCGCCGCCGGCATCAGCTGCGTGATCCAGCCCGGTGGTTCCATGCGTGACGAAGAAATCATTCAGGCCGCCGACGAGCATGGCATGACCATGATCTTCACCGGCATGCGTCACTTCCGCCACTGATAGGAATCTACGAGCGGTGTTGCCGAACGCTGGGTAATATCGGGACAGGGGGAATCTCACGCCGACACGCCGTGAACCCATCCATGGGGGCTCGGAAATGCCATCCATGGCATTTCACAGTCGGCTTAGAGATTTCCCCCTGTCCCTCTCTAACCGGCCGAGTTGCACTTTAAAGACTCGTAGCTTCCTTCGTTTGCTTTGATAATTTAGAGGAACAGACCATGAAGGTATTGGTAATCGGCGGTGGCGGTCGTGAACACGCCCTGGCCTGGAAAGCCGCCCAGTCTCCCAACGTCAGCCAGGTATTCGTGGCTCCCGGCAACGCCGGCACCGAGCTCGAACCCAGCCTGACCAACGTGGCCATCTCTGCCACCGACATTCAGGACCTGCTGGCTTTCGCCAAAAAAGAGCAGGTAGCGCTCACCATCGTCGGCCCCGAAGCCCCGCTGGTGGCCGGTGTGGTCGACGCCTTCGAAGCCGAAGGCATGACCATCTTCGGCCCGAGTGCGGCCGCCGCCCAGCTGGAGGGCTCCAAGGCCTTCACCAAGGATTTTCTGGCTCGCCACAAGATCCCCAGCGCCGACTATCAGAACTTCACCCAGGTGGAACCGGCGCTGGAATACCTGCGTGAAAAAGGTGCTCCCATCGTGGTCAAGGCCGACGGTCTGGCTGCCGGCAAGGGCGTAATCGTGGCCATGACGCTGGCAGAAGCCGAAGCCGCGGTACGCGACATGCTGGCCGGTAACGCCTTCGGTGACGCCGGCAGCCGGGTGGTGATCGAGGAGTTCCTCGACGGCGAAGAAGCCTCTTTCATCGTCATGGTGGACGGCGAGCATGTGCTGCCGATGGCCACCAGCCAGGATCACAAGCGCGTCGGTGACGGCGACACCGGCCCCAACACCGGCGGCATGGGCGCCTACAGCCCGGCCCCCGTGGTGACGCAGGAAATCCATGATCGCATCATGGAACAGGTGATCATGCCGACCGTACGCGGCATGGCGGAAGAAGGCCATGTCTACAAGGGCTTCCTCTACGCCGGCCTGATGATCGATGCCGCGGGCCAGCCTAAGGTAATCGAATTCAACTGCCGCTTCGGCGATCCGGAAACCCAGCCGATCATGCTGCGTCTGCAGTCCGATCTGGTGGAACTGTGTCTGGCCGGCTGCAAGGGTGAGCTGGACAAGGTCACCGCCGACTTCGATCCCCGCGCCTCCGTCGGCGTGGTACTGGCCGCCGGTGGCTATCCCGGTCACTATCGTCAGGGCGATGTCATTACCGGCATTCCCGCCGGCACCGACACCGCCAAGGTGTTCCACGCCGGCACCAAGTTCAAGGACGGCGAACTGGTGACTTCCGGCGGTCGGGTACTGTGCGCCACCGCCCTGGGCAACACCGTGACCGAGGCACAGGCCAACGCCTACGCCGCCGCGCGCCAGATCAAGTGGGAAGGCGTGTTCAGCCGCAGCGACATCGCCTACCGCGCCATCGCCCGCGAACAGCAGCAATAAGCGCCATTCGCCTGCAAACCAGAGCGGCCCTTTCGGGCCGCTTTTTTTATCACCATTCCCTGAGCCGCTGGCAGACCCTCTGAAACCCCACCCCAACAGCTGATCGCATAAAAACCGCCTACTATCTAATCAGGTGCCGTCGACGATCTGGTGCAGGCATCTACCCAGAAGCCTCCATTTACCCAGACCCCCATTGAGGAGAGTAGCGGATGTTCAACAAAGTATTGCTCGGTTTCCCCCTGATCTTCAGCCTGCAGGCGCTGGCGGCGCCGGTGCAGATGGCCGATAGCCCGGAGGGAGAAATACTGACTAACACCGTCGGCATGAGCCTGTATGTGTTTGATAAAGACAAGGCGGGTATCAGCAACTGTAACGGCACCTGCGCGGATAACTGGCCACCGCTGGCCGCCACCAGCGATGACGAAACCGATGGCGACTACGGCATCGTGATCCGGGCCGATGGCAGTTTGCAATGGAGCTACAAGGATCAGCCGTTGTATCTGTGGAAAGAAGACAAGCTGCCAGGCGACATATCGGGCGATGGCAAGTTCGATGTCTGGCATCTGGCCAAGCCTTGAGAGCCATTGGCACTCTAATAAACGCGCAATGAAAAAGAGCCCTGACGGGCTCTTTGTTACAACTGTTGTCCCAGCCAGTCGGCAAAGCCCGGCAGGGCGCCGAGGTGGGGCAACAGGGTCAGGTTGACGTCGGGATACTGTTCCCGCTTCTGCACCAGCACCGAAGGCAGGTCCTTGACCACATGCTTGCCCTCGGCCAGAAAGTAAGGAAACAGCTTGATGTCACTGGCGCCGGCGGCCACCTGCTGATCGATAGCCTGCTCCAGGGTCGGTTCGGCCAGTTCCCAGAAACCATGCCCCATCAGCTCGAAGTTTCCCGCCATGCCCGTGGTCAGGCTCCGGGCAAAGGCCGCAATTTCTTCGTTGGCCTCGGCCCGGCGACTACCGTGAGCCACCAGAATAAATCCGTTCATACTACTCCTGCTTTACGCTGTACCCGCGGCGCCTGCGCCGCCAGCACGTCCACACAATAATCCCAACTGGCAATACGGTAATGCTGAATATCCTCATCGAGATGGGTACCCTGGCTCTGCTGGTGAAACCAGGTCAGAAAGCGCGAGGGAGTGATCAGCTGGATCTGACTGTCGAGATCGGTTTCATCGTCATCCATAAAATCCAGCACATCGGCCCCTTCCAGCACCCGGTAGCCAAACAGATGATCGAACACCAGCCGATAGATAACCCTCGGTGGCGTGTCGATATCGGTGGGCATCCCCATCGACAGCACCAGTTGGCCGTTCCATACATTCTGATGCAAATCGGTCAGCATCAGCCCCGTGGCCAGGCCGCGGGCACCAGCCCACCGCGTTGCCACCTGTCGAATCGCGTTCACTGCCATCATAGCCTCCCTGAGTCGGGAACAGACTGGGTTTGCTTATAAACAGACTGGGTTTGCTTATAACCTGTGTCAGTTATAACAACCTAAGGATCAAAGGAGCAAGTACAACAGAGGAAAAAAAACCCGGCGGGGCCGGGTTTGGAAGCGGTTACTTGATGGCGTCTTTCAACGCCTTGCCGGCCACGAAGGCTGGCACATTGGCCGCTGCAATTTCAATTTCCTTGCCGGTCTGAGGGTTACGACCGGTACGGGCGGCGCGGTGATTTACCTTGAAAGTACCGAAACCAACCAGCTGAACAGGGTCACCTTCTTTCAGACTTTGGGTGATACCGTTGAGTATTTCTTCCAGGGCTGCCTTGGCCTGAGCCTTGCTCAGATCTGCTTTGGCAGCAATTGCATCGACAAGCTGAGTCTTATTCATAGGGGATCCTTTCTCACTGGGCATTAAGCGGTTACCCACTGTATTCAAATTTCAGGCTCAAGCAAAGCCTTTGTCCTGAAGCCAAATATCAAGTGCCGTTGTTTTGTGCGGAAACTGCGGAAAACTTCACATAACCGCAAGGGAAAGTGCCTGTAGCCACGGGCCACCGACGAGACAGCATAGCCGACCACCATCAGGGTCGCCAGCATTGTCGGCGCCCCTGACGACAAAATAATGGGCGCCTCGCCGTGCGGTTCGGTGCGACGACGACAGACCGTCGATGTTTCGGCCCTGGTTTCCGTTCTGGTTCAGGATTCCAGGTCCTTGATCACCACGGTGGAGTCGCAACGCCCGAAACCGTCGGCCAGCAGCCGCTCATACACCTTGTGCACATGCTCGGTCAGCGGCAGGGTCAGCCCCTGCTGTTCGGCCTCATCCAGACAGATGCCCAGATCCTTGTGCATCCACTGGGCGGCAAAGCCGAAGTCGAACTTGCCTTCGGCCATGGTCTGGGCCCGGTTCTGCAATTGCCAGCTCTGGGCGGCACCACCCGCCAGCACCTCGACCAGAGTAGGAATGTCCAGCCCGGCCTTTTTGGCGATCATCAGGCCTTCGGCAATGCCCTGTACCGCGCCGATCACGCAGATCTGGTTCACCATCTTGCAGCGCTGGCCGGCACCGACCGGGCCCAGCCGGGTCACTTTTTTGCCGTAGGGCGCCAGTACCGGGGCCGACTCGGCCACGTCCGCCTCGCTGCCCCCCACCATCACCGTCAGGGCACCATTTTCGGCACCCAGCTGGCCACCGGACACCGGCGCATCGATGAAGCGCACCCCGGCGGCATTCGCCGCCACCGCCAGCTCTTCGGCCAGTTGTGCCGAGGTGGTGGTGTGATCCACCAAAAGAGCGCCCTTCTTCATCCCGGCCAGGGCACCGTCGTCGCCGTAGACCACGGCACGCACATCGTCGTCGTTGCCCACACACAACATCACCATGTCGGCGTCGTTGGCTGCCAGGGCCGGGGTGGCTGCGCTGGTGCCGCCATGACGGGACACCCAGTCGGCCGCCTTGTCCGCATTGCGGTTATAAACACAAACCTGATGGCCGGCCTGCTGCAAATGGCCGGCTATGGGAAAGCCCATCACCCCCAGTCCGATAAATGCCAGTTTCATTATCCTTGCTCCCTATTCGCTTGAGGCTGGTTCTCGATACCGATCGCGTTTTTTCGTATTATTTTGCATTATTTTTATCGCATTATTTGTACCAATAATCGAGACCAACTGCACCCCTATCCTCCAGACGTAAAAAAGGGAACGCCACGGCGTTCCCTTCTTGTCTTGCCGGACCCGGTTATCGTCAGAACGTCAGACCAGGTGACAATGTTGCCGGCATGCTGACCTTGTCATCTTCCACCGAGGCCACGGGATAGGCGCAGTAATCGGCGGCGTAGTAGGCACTGGCACGATGGTTGCCGCTTTCCCCGATGCCACCGAAGGGCGCCGCGCTGGAGGCGCCGGTGATCGGCTTGTTCCAGTTGACGATGCCGGCCCGGATGCGACGGTAGAAATAGTCCCAGTCATCGGCACTGTCGGACAGCAAACCGGCCGAGAGTCCGTAACGGGTGTTGTTGGCGATGGCCAGCGCCTCGGACAGCTCACCATAACGGATCACCTGCAGCAGCGGGCCGAAGTATTCTTCGTCTGGCAGTTCGGCAATGGCGGTCACGTCGATGATGCCCGGCGATACCAGACCGGTGCCGGCCTGCAGGGATTTAAGCATCAGTAACGACTTGCCACCCAGCGCCAGCAGATGTGCCTGGGCGGCCACCATCGACTTGGCTGCCTGCGCCGAGATCATCGAGCCCATGAAGGGCTGGGGGTCGGCGTCGTACTGGCCGACCTTGATGACCCTGGTCACTTCCAGCAGCCGTGCCAGAATACGATCGCCGGCTTCGCCTGTCGGCAGCAGCAAACGGCGGGAACAGGTGCAACGCTGACCGGAGGTAATGAAGGCAGACTGCACTATGGTGTGCACCGCCGCATCCACGTCTTCCACCTCGGTCACTACCAGCGGGTTGTTGCCGCCCATTTCCAGCGCCAGGATCTTGCCGGGCTGGCCGGAGAACTGGTTGTGCAGCAGGTTGCCGGTGCGCGACGAGCCGGTGAAGAAAAGGCCATCGATGCCCGGATGTGCCGCCAGCGCCTTGCCGGTCGTCACCTCTCCCTGCACCAGGTTCAGCACCCCGGCAGGCAGGCCGGCCTGTTCCCACAATCTGACCATTTCCTGGGCCACCATGGGGGTCAGCTCGGACGGCTTGAACACCACGGTATTGCCGGCGATCAGCGCCGGTACTATGTGGCCGTTAGGCAGATGGCCGGGGAAGTTGTAGGGACCGAACACCGCCACCACGCCATGAGGCTTGTGGCGGACGAAGGCGCGGGCACCGGGCATCGGGTTCTCTACGGTGCCGGTACGCTCGAAATAGGCCTTTTCGGAAATGCCGACCTTGCCGACCATGGCCGCCGCCTCGGTCAGGGTTTCCCACTGGGGCTTGCCGGTTTCCCGGGCGATAATGCGGGCCAGAGTGTCCTTGTGCTCGGTCAGCAGCTCGGCATAACGCTTGGCAATGGCCAGCCGTTCCTCAACCCGGGTGTCGGCCCAGGCTACCGCCGCTGCACGCGCCGCGCCAATGGCAGCGTCCACCTGCTCGGCACTTGCCGCCGCCCCGCGCCAGATTTCTTCATTTCTGGCCGGATCCAGTGATACGAAGACGTCGCCTTCCCCTGCCAGCCACTGGCCATTAATGTATTGAACTGCTTCTGAATATTGCACTGCTTCAGTCATCGCCTTACATCTCCACTAGCCGGACGCTATCGCCGTCTTCTACCTTGAGCAAGCGGGCGACCTCTTCGGTCATCACCGCCTGGGCTTTTTCTTCATTAACTGCCACATTGCCGATCAGGGCACGAAAGCCATCGAATCGGGTATTACTGATCAGGTGCTTGCCGGCGTCCACCGGCTCACCAATATGTACCTTGAGCTGACGGCTGTTACGCACGGTGCGGATCTGCTTGATATCGCATTCCACGCTGGGGCCGGCGTCAAAGATGTCGACATAACCACGCCAGGAAAACCCCTCTTCTTCCAGCAGGCGCAGCGCAGGCCGGGTCTTGTCGTGAGTCTTGCCGATCACGGCTCTCGCTTCTTTCGACAGCAGATTGACGTAGATCGGGTATTTTGGCATCAGATCGGCGATAAAGCCTTCTGGCCGATACCGGTCAGGTAATCCACCGTCGGGAAGTCCATGGAGAAAAAGTGCTCTTGCAACCAGCTCCAGAAAGGGCTGCTGCCACTGTCGTCGGACACGCCGCGCATTTCCGCCAGGATCCGGTTATCGAACAGCTCGGAAAACTCGGCCAGAAACAGGAAGCGGCACTTGGACAGCAACCGGCCATTCAGGCCTTTACGCGCCGACTCCCGCAAAAACAGGGTGCAGAGCTCGCTGACACCGGTGTAGTCGTTGGTCAGGGTCAGGGTCTCGACCACGTTGTAGATACCCAGTTTGGGTGAGCTATGTACCTGCTTGCCCAGTAAATAGGTATAGAAGGGAGAAGACAGGCCCACGGCTGCATCCAGGGCGGTGGTGCCCAGCACCTCGCCGGTATCGCTGTCTTCTGCCACAAAGAAATACAGGCACTCTCCCTTGCCTGCCGGTTTGCTGGCAAAAGAGGCAATGGAGTGATCAATCTTGTTTTGCAACAGTTCATCGTTAACCGGCAGCGAGGTAAAACCGTGCCCGGACTCAATGGCGATCTGCTTGAGGGTGGGGAAATCTCTCTGCTCGATGGGGCGAATCACCAACATGCAGAACTCCTTATTACAAAATTGGCGACCAGAGCGAGGCAACCCTGCCCCGCTCTGAATTCCTGTCGCCGGAATAATTTATCCGTTAACAACCCGGGCCACGGCGCGCTCGAAGCGAGCCAGACCTTCAGCCACTTCTTCCTTGGTGATGACCAGAGAAGGAGCGAAACGAACCACATTGGCACCGGCTACCAGTACCATCAGCTGCTCTTCCATCGAAGCCAGCAGGAAGTCACGGGCACGACCGTTGAATTTCTCGTTCAGCACACAGCCCAGCAACAACCCCTTGCCCCGAATTTGCTCGAAGCAGTGGTATTTGGCGTTGATGGCTTCCAGTCCTTCCCGGTACCAGGCTTCACGCTCTTTCACCCCGTTCAACACCGCATCGGTGTTGACGGTGTCGAACGCCGCCTCGGCCACCGCACAGGCCAGCGGGTTGCCGCCATAGGTTGAACCATGGGTACCCACCTTGAGCGAAGCGGCAATCTTGTCGGTAGTGAGCATGGCCCCGATGGGGAAACCGCCGCCCAGCGCCTTGGCACTGGTCAGAATATCGGGGGTCACGCCCAGATCCATGTAGGCATAGAGGCGCCGGTGCGGCCCACGCCGGTCTGTACTTCGTCGAATACCAGCAGCGCATTGTGCTGATCGCACAGCTCGCGCACGGCCTTCACAAAATCCGGCTCCGGACTGATGATGCCGCCTTCACCCTGCAGTGGCTCCATCACCACGGCACAGGTACGGTCGGACATCATGGCCTTGAGCGCGTCCAGATCGTTGTATTCCACATGGTCTACATCGGCCGGCTTGGGACCGAAACCGTCGGAATAGGCGGCCTGGCCACCGACGGTGACGGTAAAGAAGGTACGACCGTGAAAGCCCTGCTTAAAGGCGATGATCTGGGTCTTGTCCGCGCCAAAATGATCGATGGCATAACGACGGGCCAGCTTCAGCGCGGCTTCGTTGGCTTCGGCGCCAGAGTTACAGAAGTACACCTTGTCGGCGAAGGTGGCGTCGACCAGCTTCTTGGCCAGACGCAGCGCCGGCTCGTTGGTCAGAACGTTGCTCAGATGCCAGAGCTTTTCACCCTGTTCTTTCAGTGCGGAAACCAGAGCCGGATGGCAATGGCCCAGACAGTTGACCGCAATGCCGCCGGCAAAATCGATGTATTCGCGGTTCTGCTGATCCCATACCCGGGCGCCCTGACCCCGTACCGGGATCACCTCGGCGGGGGCATAGTTGGGGACCATGACCTGGTCGAATAATTCGCGGGTGACTGCCATATCAGACATGCTTTGCTCCTCCAGATACCGCAGCTTGCTCTGCGGCAAAAGTTAAATCCATGTAAATTCACAAGCATTATTGCAAACCATTGGTGACTTGTCTCTACAAAACGCGAACATATTAGTCATTTATTCGGTTAATAAGAAAAATATAGTCATTGATATTGCATAAGCTCGCACCAAGAACGTCAATCCCGGTGGTAAAGACCGACCGGAGATGCATAAAAGGGCATCCGAAAAAAAATTTCGAAGACTGCCCGGAACAGCGAAAAAAACCATTATTCCCGGGATTCAACACGCTGACGAACGAAAAACACTGATACCCCAGATAAGTAAAACTAATACCTGGGGTGACCAGTAGAATTTCTAATACGCCGGTCAGAGTATAAAAGGAAGGCTTAAATCAATTCGAGAAAGTTTTGCAGCAGGCGGTGGCCACCTTCGGTAAGAATGCTTTCGGGATGGAACTGCACGCTGTGCAAGGGCAGGGTTCGATGGCACATACCCATGATCTCGTCCCGTGCACCGTTGTCGAGTTCGGTCCAGGCGGTGAGTTCGAAACAATCCGGCAGGCTCTGTGCCTCGACCACCAGCGAATGATAGCGGGTCACGGTAAGCGGGTCCGGCAGCCCGGTAAACAGGCCCTGTCCGGTATGGCGAATGGCCGAGGTCTTGCCGTGCATCACCTGCCGTGCCCGCACCACCTGGCCACCGAAGGCCTGGGCGATGGCCTGATGACCGAGACAAACCCCGAGGATCGGCAACCGCCCGGCAAAATGGTTGATCGCCGCCAGCGAGATCCCCGCCTCATTGGGGGTGCAGGGGCCGGGGGAAATCACCAGCCCGGCCGGCTGTAACAGGTCGATCTCATCCAGGGTGATGTCATCGTTACGGCGCACCACCACCTCCTGCCCCAGCTCACCAAAATACTGCACCAGGTTGTAGGTAAAGGAGTCGTAGTTATCGATCATAAGTAGCATGTTTGGCTATCCACTTGATGTTATTGCTGATGAATTACTGGTTACTGTCTGGATACCCGCACCGATACTCCCGTTTTATTCCGATTCCCAGGCTCATGACCCGAACAGCTCATGCGGAGCCGCATTTTCGCATGTAACGCGTTGACGTTAAACCTTGGGACCGCTGCCCATGGCAAGCACGGTGTCGAGCATGGTTTCCCTGTGATCGGGCCGACACGGTATCGATGAGCGCGCCGGTGTATGGCAAGTCCCGAATTCACCTCGCCCGCTGAAATGACAATAAGCTCGCAAGCCTCCAAACGGTACTTTTACCTGCAGGTTCAAGCCCGGAGTCGCTGAACA
This sequence comes from Oceanisphaera psychrotolerans, assembly GCF_001870485.1. Classification (GTDB taxonomy): domain Bacteria; phylum Pseudomonadota; class Gammaproteobacteria; order Enterobacterales; family Aeromonadaceae; genus Oceanimonas; species Oceanimonas psychrotolerans. The sequence continues at coordinate 107,293 of NZ_MDKE01000011.1, forward strand.
ACGCCCCCGGTATGGCACTGGCACCCCGACCGCAGTGCGTATAAACCGAGATTATACATAGCATTAAATATATAAAATTGACGCATAATTGAAATTAAATGAAGCTGGAGTTCAAGGGAATGCAAGCACGATATATTCAGGGATTTTGACATGATGTCACTCCAGAACCTCATACCATTGTTGACCACCACTCGACGACAATCTGAATCGCTCGATTTATTGGTCGCCGCAATAGCGTCTGCCGACGTCTGGCCAGAAATCCGCCACGAAGACCAGGCAGGGAAAGACACCGCTGGCATCGTGCATATCGCGATCAAAGCCAGTAAATCATCAAGGCCTTCCGCCCAGGCTATCTTCACCGGTAACAACATTCCGGCCATTCAAGAATGCGCATGGCCATCATTCTTTCCTCGCCATGACTTGAAATTCGGCAAACCATTTTTCTGACCAGAGGCACCTGAACTCCATCGACCCGAATAAGGGTAAAAAGAACGCTTAAACGGACGTAACGACGCCCGTCGGGCAACTGCGTCTGTGACCTCTGCAAACATAGCGATATCAAATAGACCCGAGCCCCGCTCCACACCGCGAAGGATTTTTAACCATGACCACAAAAGCCATGACCGCCGAGTTACTTAATATGTTGCTGCAGGTGGAAACCGCCACCCTTGGCCATGTGATTAGCGAGGGTTTTATGACCCCGGCGATGCAGTGCGCCACTTCCGAACAACGTTGCTGTGGCCCGGCACTGACCGTATCGCTGCCGGAGGATGACGGCTACAGCCTGCCGCTGGCACTGCAACAGGCCAGTCCCGGGGACGTACTGGTGATCGAGCGGCTGAACGATGCTCGCCACGCCTGCTGGGGGGCAGTAATGACCGAAGCCGCCCTGCAAGCCGGGATCAGCGCCGTCGTTCTGGACGGCTACATCACCGATATCGGTGCCATTCGCGCAGCCGGACTGCCGGTATGGTGTAAGGGCCGCTCCCCGCTCACCACCAAGTCAGGCAAAACCGGCGGCAACGTCAACCAGGCGGTGACCTGCGACGGGGTACGGGTAACGCCGGGCGATATCGTACTGGCCGATGAGAACGGCGTGATGATCCTGCCAGCCTGGCAGGCCGAAGCGCTGGCCCGCCAAGCCTTGGCGATCCAGGCGCAGGAGCCCTTGATTATCGAAAGAATACACAACGGCGAGTCTCTCGCCACGATTTACTACAGCCAACACTGAGTTGCCGGCAACCTGATCTCAGGGTGATCGCCACCTGTCGACCTACAAACGGAGTGTAAACATGAAACTGGAACGTTCGATTCTGTCTACAGTATTGGGAGCCACACTGGCTTGTTCATCCCTCTATGCCTTGCCCGCCTTGGCCGACAAGGCTAATGACACCCTTAATGTAGCTTTCGCCGCTGAGCCGGAAGCGCTGGATACCTACAAAATTGCGGGCCGCGAAGGGCTGATCCTGGCGCGGCATATCTACGACGGTCTGCTTTACAAGGATCTGGATAGCGGAGAATTCAAGCCTGCCCTGGCCGAGTCCTGGCAATTCATCGACCCGATGACCATCGAGTTCAAGCTGCGCCATGGTGTCAAGTTTCACAACGGCGCGGACTTCTCCGCCGATGACGTGGTCACCACCCTCAATACCGTCATCAAACCCGATTACGGTACCCGTTACCAGATTTCGGTTGACTGGATCGACCATGTGGAAAAGCTCGACGACTATAGCGTACGTATTCATATGGCCAAGCCCTTTGCCGGCGCCGTAGAGATGCTGGCCGATGCTCTGCCCATTTATCCCCACGCATATTTTGTCGAAAAAGGCTCGGCCGGCATGTCGGCGATGCCGGTTGGCACCGGCCCTTACCGACTGGTAGAACAAACACCCGGTGTGCGGTACGTACTGGAGCGCTTCGAGCAGCATTACTCTGACAGCCCCAAGGGTCAGCCGGCCATCAAGCACATCGTGGCCCGCACCATCCCGGAAATGAATACCCAGTACGCCGAGCTGATGTCCGGCAAACTGGACTGGATCTGGCGCATTCCGCCGGATCAGGCTGCGCAGCTGGAACGCCGGGTGAAGGTCGTCAATGCACCCATTATGCGCATCTCTTATGTGAACTTCGCCAGTTCGGCCAACAACAGCGCTTCCCCCATCAGCAACCCGCTGGTGCGCAAAGCCATTATTCATGCGGTCAACCGCGAGCAGATTGCCAGGGTATTTGGTGGTGAGGCCTCGGCCGTACTCAACTCTGCCTGCAACCCCGTCCAATTCGGTTGCGAACAGGACGTGGCCCGCTATGAATACGATCCCGAACAGGCCAGAGCCTTGCTGAAAGAGGCTGGATACCCCGAAGGCTTCGAGCTGGATATGACCTTTGCCGCCATGCCTCGCCCGGTGGCTGAAGTCATCGCCGCCGAGCTGGACAAGGTGGGGATCCGACTCAAACTGAACGAAAACCAGTACGCCGCGGCAGTGCAGAAATGGCGCGAAGGCTCGGTTCCTGCACTGTTCTCCAACTGGGGCAGCTACGGTATTGGCGATGTGGCGTTCATCCTGTCCAACTTCTTCGGTGGAGGCGAGGATGATCAGATTAACGATCCGGAAGTCGCCGCCCTGCTGCAAGCGGCCGATACCGCCAACGACCGTGAACTGCGCCAGTCCAACTACAGCCAGGCGCTGAAGAAGATCGCCGACGAAGCCTACTGGATGCCAATGTACAACTTCAATATCAACTACGGCTTGTCTGCCGATCTGAACTTTACCCCTCACCCCGACGAGTTTGCCCGCTGGTGGTTAGCCAGCTGGAAGTAAGGAAATAGGAGTGCGGTCGGCTGCGGCCGTACTCCCTGCGTCAGTCCAAAGTGAGTACATCCTATGTTGAGATTTCTACTGAGACGGCTGCTGGTCGCCCTGCTGGTCGCCCTGGCCGTTTCCTCCATCAGCTTTTCGCTGGCGTACCTGTCCGGCGATCCGGCCATTGCCATTGCCGGTGCCGGCGGCAGTGCCAAGGATGCCGCACTGATCCGCGAACTCTACGGTTTTGATCGTCCCATTGTTGTGCAATATGCCGACTGGATAGTACAGGCCCTGCAAGGCAATCTGGGAACCAGCTACTACTTCAGCATGCCGGTCAGCCAGATTATCGCCGAACGCATTCCGGTCACCCTACTGCTCGGCACCGCCTCCTTCATCGTGGCGATGCTGCTCGCTCTGCCGCTGGGAATTATCGCGGCCCTGAAACCCAATGGCCTGCTCGATCGCATTGCCCTGTTGATCGCCGTGTCCGGCCAGGCCATACCCAGTTTCTGGCTGGGGCTGATCCTGATTGTGGTGTTCGGTGTCTGGCTGGATCTGGTGCCCATTTCCGGCGCCGACAGCTGGACCGGCTTTATCCTGCCGGTCGTGGTGCTGAGTTACTATGCACTGCCGGCGCTGATGCGACTGATGCGCGCCAGCATGATCGACGTGCTTCAGGCCAATTATATCCGCACTGCCCGCTCCAAGGGGCTGGGCACAACGACGGTTATTCTGGGTCATGCGCTACGCAACGCCGTGCTGCCTCTGGTATCGGTCGCGGCGGTACAACTGGGGATATTGCTGTCCGGATCCATCGTGATTGAAAGCGTATTTGCCCTCAACGGCCTGGGACGGCTGGCCTGGGAATCCCTGCTGCGCAGTGATCTGGCTGTGGTCCAGGGCATCATCCTGATCCTGTCACTGGTCTATGTGCTGCTCACCACTCTGGCCGATCTGATCAATGCCTGGCTCGACCCACGAATTCGGGAGGCCTGATGATGACAACTCCGAAAATGCTTACTCTGAATACATCCGTTGACACCCCGTCACAACGCCGGCACTGGCTGACACGCTGGAAACAAAGCAGCATCCTGATCGGCGGCGGTATTCTGCTGTTGCTGGTACTGATCGCCCTGTTTGCACCCTTGCTGGCACCCTATGAGCCGACGCTGCAGAATCTGGAGCACCGTTTCTCCCTGCCGTTCTGGATGGAAGGGGCTGATCCGGCTCATCTGCTCGGTACCGATCATCTGGGACGCGACTATCTGTCACGGCTGATTTACGGCGCCCGGATTTCGCTGGGCATCGGTTGCAGCGTGGTGGTGGTGGCTGCGGTCATCGGTACCAGCCTGGGGCTGCTGGCCGGCTACTTCGGCGGCCGGGTGGATATGCTGATCAGTTTCCTGATCACCACCCGGTTATCACTGCCCATCGTACTGGTTGCGTTGGCGGCGGTAGCTCTCAAGGGGGCCTCGCTCACCACCCTGGTCACGGTGCTGAGTCTGCTGGTCTGGGATCAATTTGCCATTGTCGCCCGCACCGGCAGCCAGACAATTCGCGAACAGGAATATATCCGGGCGGCCCGGGCAACCGGCGCCTCGCACCTGCGCATCATGCTGCGTGAAATCCTGCCCAATCTGCGCAGCACCCTGATAGTGATCGCCACCCTGGAAATGGCCAATGTCATTCTATTGGAGTCGGCACTGTCATTTCTGGGCCTGGGTGTCCGCCCACCCACTCCCTCCTGGGGCCTGATGATTGCCGAGGGTCGCGACAGCATACTGTTTGATTCCTGGCTGATCGCCCTGCCCGGCGGCGCACTCTGCCTGCTGGTGCTGGCGGTCAATCTGTTTGGCGACGGTTTGAGAGATATTACCGGTAAGGAGGCTAAACGATGAAAACCGTGCTTGAGGTCGAGGAGCTGACCGTCGATATTCCCACCGAGCAGGGCGAGGTACACGCCGTGAAAGGGGTCAGCTTCAATCTGAACGAGGGAGAAACCCTCTGCCTGGTCGGCGAATCCGGCAGCGGCAAGTCGATGACCGCCCTGTCGATAATCGGGCTGCAAACGCCCAAGGCCAGGATTGGGGCCAAGCGGCTGACTTTGCTGGGCAAACCGTTGCATACCCTGTCTCAGCGCCAGCTCGATCAGATCCGCGGCAAGGACATCGCCATTATCTTTCAGGATCCGATGACGGCCCTGAACCCGACCCTGACCATTGAACGGCAAATGATCGAAGGCATGATGCGTCATGAAGGCGTCAACCGGCGTACCGCCCGGGAGCGGGCCATAGACCTGCTCAACAAGGTCGGCATCCCCCAAGCGGCGGAACGGCTGTACCAGTATCCCCACCAGTTTTCCGGGGGCCAGCGCCAGCGCATCATGATCGCCATGGCACTGATGGGTAAACCATCGCTGCTCATCGCCGACGAGCCTACCACCGCCCTCGATGTGACCATACAGGCACAAATCCTGGAACTGATCCGCTCGCTGAGCCAGCAGCTTAATTTTTCGCTGCTGATGATTACCCATGACTTCGGCGTGGTGTCGGCGATGGCCGACAAGGTCTGCGTCATGTATCAGGGTGAAATCGTTGAGTCGGGAACGGCCCGGGAAGTACTTGAACACCCCCGACATCCCTATACCCAGGGGCTGATTGCCTGCATTCCGGTCCCCGGCCGTACAGCACCGGGCTCCCGGCTGCCGGTGATTGAGCACCCCCTGTTATTGAAGGAGCAGCCATGATGTCCCGGCAAACCCCGGATCCGATACTCGACATCCGCCATGTCAGCCGTACCTACACGATTTCTGGCGGACTGCTGAAACCGGCCCGCCGCGTACGGGCACTGCAGGATGTTTCCATCCGCCTCGAACGCGGACAAACCCTCGGGCTGGTCGGTGAGTCCGGCTGCGGCAAAAGTACTCTGGCCAGCATCATGCTCGGCCTGAACCGGCCCGACAACGGCGAGGTGCTGATCAATGACCAGCCGGTGCTGTCCCTGGGCAGGCTTGAACGATCACGGTTGATACAGCCGGTTTTTCAGGATCCCTATTCCTCCCTGAATCCTTCGTTCAGCGTGTTTGATACCCTGATGCAGCCACTGTGCATTCACCATCTCCATGCCGGCGAGCGTGCTCAAAAGGTATTGAGCATGCTCGACAAGGTCGGCTTTCCCCGACGTCTGGCCAATGCCTATCCCGGTGAATTATCGGGCGGACAATGCCAGCGCGTCGCCATTGCCCGGGCCCTGATCCTGAATCCACCGCTGCTGATCTGCGATGAACCAACCAGTGCCCTCGACGTCTCTGTGCAGGCTCAGGTGATCAATCTGCTGCTGGAACTGAAGCAGGAGTTCCGGCTGTCGATGGTGTTTATCAGCCACAACCTTGCGGTGGTCGAGCACCTTGCCGACAAGGTGTGTGTGATGTATCAGGGGCAGGTCGTCGAGCAGGCCTCCCGCCAGGCACTGTTCGCCGCTCCCGGACATGAGTACACCCGAAAGCTATTGTCCGCCACCCTGCTGCCGGTATCCGGAGCCAGGGTGTAGTACCGAGTATTGTCATGATCGTGCCGGCCGCTGCATCGGGCCGGTCACTTCCCTCCGCCCGGCACTGGTTGCCGGGCGGGTATTTGGCGCGCCCGGTATCGCACCACGACCGAGGCCCGCCCCTCCCTCCTCCCTGGCAAAAAATGATATAACCCTTGGCAATGACAACAAAAACAGAGCGCCCGTAAACCAGGTCGTCTTTGCGGGACGGGCTCCGAACGGCCGCGTGACCCTGGCGGTATATTCGTCGGTTATTTGAAATACCCGGCATCATTCAGACCATTGAGGCCAAACAGCATGCGCCCCATACACGATACCCTCGACTGGAACCTGCTCCGCAGTTTCATGACCATAGTGCAGGAACGAAGCGTCAGCCGCGCTGCCGCACGCCTTCACCTGTCCCAGCCGGCGGTCAGCCTGGCGCTCAAACGCCTTGAAGAGCGTCTGGGTCAGAGCCTGATAGAGCGCGGCAGCCGCAGCTTCCGGGTGACCAAGGCAGGCGAGCTGGTCTATCGTGAGGCTGTGGAGATTTATGCCAATGTGGCCAGACTCAGTGTGGCCGTCAACGAGTCCCGTCCGGAGGTCGCCGGTAATATCCATCTGCTGGCGGTCAGCGGAATCCAGATCCCGTTTCTGGATCGGGTACTCAAGGACTTCCATCAACAGCACCCCTATATCACCTGCAACATCGATGTCATGTCCAGCATCGAGGTGCAGCAGGCCTTACTGCAGAAAAGCGGCACCGTCGGCATCTGCCTGATGAACCATGATGTGGACGGGCTTCAGTCCCAGGTGTTGGCTCGTCAGCTTTACCGTTTCTATTGCGGCCACACCCACAGGTTCTTCGGCAAGGACAACCTGAGCCTGGAAGAAATGCAGCACGAGCCGCTGGTATCATTCAGCAGCGCCCAGCTGGATGGCGTCTTGTCGGCACTGGCGGTATTTTGTGCCAATCACCACCTGTCGGGCGAGGTAATGGCCCAGTCAAGCAGCCTTGATGACATAAAAAGAATGGTCAGGGCGGGCTGGGGGATAGGCTGCCTGCCAGAACATACCGTCACCGCCGATGTGGAGCAGGGAAAGCTGTGGCCCCTTCCCCCTTATGACGGGGTCGCCGACATCGATATGCACCTGATCTGGCACCAGGATGCCCGCTTTGGTCTTGCCGAACAGACCTTTTTCGATTTTTTTCAGAATGCCCTGGCACGCGTTCCTCTGGAGAAACGCCTGGAGGAACAGAATGATATCCGTTGATTGACGGCTCCACTGCTCCCTTGCCCCTTCAGCCCTCCCGTTAGCTCTCCCCCACATTTCCCGCCGCACACCACCAGACACCGTCTTCCCGGTGGTCTGGCGGTGGCCGGCTCTATGCCTGTAACCCGAAACTGGCTCCGTCGCCTCGCTCATCCGGAAGCCATCAACCATAAACCAGATAAATACATGGTATTAAAAATGGCAAATTGTTTTATGTTTCGTAAATGTCAAAGATGAGTGTGCTGCTCATTGAAGAACAGCAGGACACTGATTCAACCAGACCTAGGTGACATGACATGGAAAAGAAACGTTTATCACTCTGCATCGGCGCAGCCTTATTAACTGCGGCCACCTCAACGCAAGCCCTGGATATCAAACTGGGCCATGTACTGCCCACCACCCACAGCTGGAACATCGCAGCAGAAGGGTTTGCCAAAGACGTTACTGAAGCAACCGAAGGTCGTGTCAACATCACGGTGTTCCCCAGTGGCCAGCTGGGAAATGAAAAAACCATGATTGAGGGCATGCAAATCGGTAGCGTACACGCCGCTGTCATTGGCTGTGGTTCCTTCCAGTCCATCGAACCCAGATTCGGCATCGCGGAACTGCCCTATTCCTGGGAACAACGAGAAGATGCCTATGCCGCCTATGATGGCGAGCTGGGCGATGCGCTCGAAGAGATGGCGATCCAGAAAAACCTGCGGATTATCTCATGGTGGGAAAACGGCTTCCGTCATGTCACCAACAATCGCGGCCCCATCACCAGCCCGCAAGACCTGAGCAACCTCAAGATCCGGGTCACCCCCGATAAAATGCGTCTGGACACCTTCTCGGCCCTGGGAGCCAGCCCCGCACCACTGGCCTTTGGCGAGCTCTATTCGGCCCTGCAGCAAGGGGTGTTTGATGCTCAGGAAAACCCGCTGTCCATCATCTATTCCTCGTCATTCAACGAAGTTCAGGACTATGTCTCCCTCACAGGACATGTCTGGGCCCCCGCCTGTCTGACCGTTACCAACTTCACCTGGAAGCAGATTTCTCCGGAAGATCAGCTGATCGTGCAGGAGATGGCGTCCCGCTGGAGAGATACGCAACGCGAAATGACCCGGCAGGACGATGAAGCACTTATCGGCAAACTGGAAGAGAAAGGCATGAAAGTCAACGATGTCGATCGTGCCCCTTTCCAGAATGCCGTCAGCGGCATCTGGCAGCAATATGCCTCCGTATTCGGGCAAGATCTGATGGACATTGTCGAGCGCTATCGTAGTGCCAAGTGAGGTCAACATGCTTACCAGACTAGCCTCAGCGATCAACGATGCCGGTCATTGCGGTAAGACCAGAATGCTGACCCGGATTGCCGCCGTGATCGGCTGCGTCTGTCACGGGTTGGCTGCCGCCGGCGTCGCCACGCTGGCGGCGCTGGTCAGCTATGTGGTCTTCATGCGCTGGGTGATCGGCCAGCCGCCTCACTGGGCTGAAGAACTACCGCAGCTGATCCTGCTCTGGTCCACGCTGCTGGGCGCCGTGGCCTGCTCTTATCACCGCTCGCATCTCAGTGCCGGCCTGTTACCTCTGGTTGTTCGATCGGCTCGATGGCTGAAGGTATTTACCCACATCGGCGACGTTCTGGTGCTGATCATGCTGCTGATGATCACCAAGGCGGGGTGGGCGCTGGCCATGCTGACCATGAGCCAGACCACCACGGCCCTGCAAATCCCGGCCGGGATCAGTTACCTCGCGGTACCCGTAGGCTGTGCCGCCATGGCACTGGTCCAATTCATCCACTTGTTTACTCGGGGAGACTCACAATGACGGCCGGCGCCTTAACCATGCTCGGGGTCTTCGGTCTGGGCATCCTGATCGATATTCCTATCGCCTTTGCCCTGCTGATCGCCGCAGTTGTTTACCTGACGGCCTTTGCGGCAGCTCCCATGCTGGTTTCTGCCCAACAATTCGCCGCGGGTATGGAAAGCTTCACCCTGCTCGCCATTCCCTTGTTCATCCTCGCCGCCCAGTTGATGAACAGCGCCGGGCTGACCCAGAAAATAGTACGGCTGTGCATGACTCTGGTGGGCGATATCCGGGGCGGACTGGCAGTGGTTGCCGTGCTGGCCTGCATGATGTTCGGCGCCCTTTCGGGCTCCGGCGTGGCCGACGTCATTGCCATCGGCAGCATGCTGCTGCCGGCCATGCAGCGTAGTGGCTATAAAAAGGGGTTCAGCTGTGCGCTGGTGGGCACCGCCAGTTCCATCGGCACCGTGATCCCGCCCAGTATCGTGATGATTGTCTACGGCACTACCTCCAATACCTCGGTCGGTAAGCTGTTCATGGGCGGTGTCATTCCCGGCCTGATGCTGACCTGTGCCCTGGTAGGGGTCGCCCTGTACGTCTCGCGCAAGAATGGCTGGGGCGGAGGCACGCCCAGCACCTCCCGCGAAAAGTTCCGCGCCTTCATCGACGCCCTGCCCGCACTGATGGTACCGGTACTGATCATCGGCGGTATCCGTTTCGGGGTCTTTACCCCGACCGAAGCGGCCGCCTCAGCCTGTCTTTATGCCCTGATCGTTGGCATGGGCCTGTATAAAAACCTGCGCCTGAACGACATCTTCGATTGCGTCAAGGCAACGGCGGAAACCAGTGCCGCCATTCTGGTGATCATCGGTGCTGCCGGTCTCTTTGCCTGGGGTCTGACCTATGAGCAGGTGCCTCAGGCGATAGCATCACTGATCGGTGAGCTGACCGACAGTCGCAACAGCGTGCTGCTGTTGCTGACGCTGGTGTTGCTGATACTCGGCTCTTTCATGGAGAGCATCGCCATCATCATCATCATCACCCCCATCGTCATGCCGCTGCTGAGCCAGTATGGCATCGATCCGGTTCACTTCGGGGTGCTGCTGACGGTCAACCTGGCCATCGGCGCCAATACGCCGCCGCTGGGTGTCGACCTGATGGCCGCCTGCCGAATTGGCGGGATCAGTGTGATGGAATCGCTGCGCCCCCTGGTGATGATGCTGGTTGCCATGATCTCGGTATTGATGCTGCTGACCTTCATTCCCGAGCTGGTGCTGTTTTTACCAAACCTGATGGACTCATAAGGGCTGATCATGAACAAGCACGTTATTACACCATTGATGGACAGGCAGCTCGAACTCATGGCACAGGCCGCTAGCTGGCTGTTTCTGCCCGGGCACCTGCCACAGCGGCTCGAACAGGCCCAGGCCTGTGGGGCTCACGCACTGGTGGTTGATCTGGAGGAGTTTACTCCCAAAGACCAACAGCGCCAGGCCTGCCAGGCCTTCTACGATTTTGCCGATGCCTGTCGGGCCCGGCATCGCCTGCCCATGGTGCGTATCAACCGGCTCGAAGACAGCGGCGCACACGAATTGAAGCTGTTAATGGCGGCACGCCCAGCCGCCGTGTTCCTGCCCCGGGTCGAACAACCGGCCCAGTTGCAGGCACTCGCCGCGTTGCTGGATGCCTGTGAGGCAGAACTCGACATGACGCCAGGCAGTACCGTCATCGTGCCCACCCTGGAAAGCAGGACCGGCCTCGAGCGTGCCGGCGAGTTGCTGGTTGTCAGCCCGCGCTTGCGCGCAGCACTGATCGGCACCGGCGACCTGGCCACCGACCTGCAATTGCCACCAGAGATGCCTTTTGAAACCCGCATCGAGACCATCAGGCCGTACCGAGAACGCTTTCTGGCCGACTGCCAGGCGGCGGGCGTGCAGGCCATCGACGGCCCCTGGTCTGCGCCACTGCCGTTTGAGCAAGACCAGAACTGGTCAGTGGCACTAGGGTTCAGGGCTCGCTGCGTGGTCAATACCGAACAATTACCGGCATTGCACCTCAGTCTGAATAACAAACAAAAAGATTCATCCGATTCTCATCATACTCCTGAGAGGAATAACCCATGAATAACGCGAAACGCCGTAACGGCGGTCAAATTCTGATCCAGCAGCTCCGCGACCTCGGCGCTCGTCGTATTTTTCTGGTTCCCGGCGAAAGCTATCTGCCCTGTATTGATGCTCTGAACGAACATCGTGATGCCATCGAACCCGTTGTCTGCCGCCAGGAAAGCGGGGCCGCCTACATGGCCGAAGCCTACGGCAAGATGACCGGCGACCCCGGCATCTGCTTCGTCACTCGGGGGCCCGGTGCCACCAATGCATCCATCGGCGTACATACCGCCTTTCAGGATTCGACCCCGATGATCCTGTTCATCGGCCAGGTCGGCAACGACTTCGTCGAGCGCGAGGCATTCCAGGAAATCGACTACCGTCGGATGTTCGGTCCCATGGCCAAGTGGGTGGCCCAGATTGACCGTACCGACCGCATCCCGGAGTATATCGCCCGCGCCTGGACCGTCGCCACCACCGGCCGCCCCGGTCCTGTGGTGCTGGCCCTGCCCGAAGATACCCTGTGGGGCGAAGCCGAAGTAGAACAGCTCAAGCCCGCACCACGCCGGCACAGCTACCCGGGTGCCGGTGACATGACCGAACTCGGTGAATGCCTGGCCGCTGCCAAGCGCCCCTTTCTGCTGGTGGGCGGTAGCGGCTGGACCGAATTATCCCAGAGCAGCATCACCGAGTTTGCCCGGCGCTTCAACCTGCCGGTCGGCGTTGCCTGGCGGCGACTGGAGTGCTTCGACCAGCGCCAGCCCCAGTTTGCCGGCCATGTGGGCTGGAGCATGCACTCAGCGCTGCGGCAGCAACTGGAGGAAGCGGACCTGATCATCGCCGTAGGTACCCGCATGGGCGAAGCCACCAGCGAAGGATACAGCTGGATCAGCTCGCCCCGCCCCAAGCAGAAGCTGGTGCATGTGTATGCCGATCCGGAAGAACTGGGCCGCGTCTACCAGGCCGATCTCGCCATTCACGCCGACGTCAACGGCTTCAGCGCCATGCTGGATCAGGTGCCCGATCTGGCAGACGACCCCGTCTGGTCGCCCCTGACCGCTCAGGCCAGAAACGCCTACCTGGCGTCGCTTGAGTGCCAGCCGTCACCCGGCCCGCTCAGCCTGGACCGGATTGCCCTGCATGTGGACCAGGTGCTGGGCGATCAGGGCTGTATTACTGTCGGTGCAGGCAACTATGCCCTGTACCCGCACCGTTACCGCCGCTACCCCGGGCTCGGCAGCTCGCTGACCCCCACCGTCGGGTCCATGGGCTACGGCCTGCCGGCGGCCATTTCGTTCAAGATGGAACATCCGGACCAGCCAGCGGTGTGCTTCGCCGGCGATGGCTGCTTCCAGATGAACATGCAGGAACTGGGCGTAGCGCTGCAATACCGGGTCGGTATTATCGTGCTGGTATTCAACAACGGCATGTACGGTACCATCCGCGCGCACCAGGAAAACGGCTTCCCCGGCCGCGAAATCGCCCTCTCCTTCACCAACCCCGAGTTCAGTGAAATGATCAGGTCCTACGGTGGTCACGGGGAAATCGTGGCGGAAGACAGCCAGTTTGCTGCCGCCTTCGACCGCGCCATGGCGTTCACCGCCAGTGAAAAGCTGCCGGCCCTGATTGAACTGCGTTACGACCCGGACGGTATCGCCCCCGGCACCCTGCTGAGCAAGCTCCGTGAAGATGCGCTGGCGCGCCAGCAAATCCCGGCCTGAGGAACTGAATCATGACAGCAACAATGAACAAACAATTACAGACCGAGACCCTTCGTGTTGACGGCGGCCGCTTGTGGGACTCGTTGATGGACCTGGCTCGCATCGGTGCGACCCCCAAGGGGGGCAACTGCCGCCTGGCACTGACGGAAGAAGACCGCCAGGGCCGAGACCTGGTGAGTGGCTGGTTGCGTGATGCGGGACTCGAGATCCGGGTTGACCAACTCGGCAATATCTTTGCCCGTCGTCCCGGCCGCAACAATACGTTGCCGCCGGTGGTGACCGGCAGTCATATCGATACCCAGCCGACCGGCGGTCGCTTCGACGGCAACTACGGCGTGCTGGCCGGCCTGGAAGTGATGCGAGTGCTGGACGAACAAAACATCACCACCGACGCACCGCTGGAAGTCGTCATCTGGACCAACGAGGAAGGCAGCCGCTTCGTCCCGGTGATGATGGGTTCCGGCGCCTTTGCCGGCATGTTCTCTACCGAGTCGGCGCTGGCCGCCCGGGATCACGATGGCATCAGCGTCGCCGACTCACTGGCCCGTATCGGCTACGACGGTGATATGCCGGTCGGCGGGCGCCAGCTCGGCGCCTACTTCGAGGCCCATATCGAGCAGGGCCCGGTATTGGAGCAGGAAGGGCTGCCCGTTGGCGTCGTGACCGGCTCACTCGGCCTCAGCTGGTTTGATGTGGTGGTCACCGGTCAGGAAGCCCATGCCGGCCCGACCCCGATGGAATATCGCCGGGACGCACTGCAGACCGCCTGTGCCCTGGTCGGCGACATCCTGACCCTCGCCCGGCCTCATGCGCCTCACGGTCGGGTCACCTGCGGTGAGTTCCGGGTGTTCCCCAACTCGCGCAACGTCATTCCCGGCCGAGTGAATTTCAGCGTCGACCTGCGCCATCTGGAGCCGGCAGTGCTGACTCAGATGGAGCAGCGTCTGCAGGAACTGTGCGAAAAACATGGCGGCCAAACCGGCATCGAAGTGCAGTTGATCGAGGTGCAACGCATTCCGCCGACCCCCTTTGCGCAGGAGCTGGTCGAGCGGGTACGGACCTGTACCCAGGCACTGGGTATTCCTCACCGAGACATGGTGACCGGTGCAGGCCATGACGCCGTCTATATCAGCCGTATCGCCCCCACCGCCATGATCTTCGTTCCCTGTGTTGATGGTATCAGCCACAACGAATGCGAAGACGCCAAGCCCGAGGATCTCGAGGCCGGCGCCAATGTGCTGCTGCACGCCATGCTGCACACGGCCGGCATCAGCCCCGTTACCGACACGCTGTAGGAGCGCTCAATGACCTTGCATGACCTCAAATACTGGGAACAGCTGGCTACCCGGCTGGATATTCCCACCGGCGCCTTTATCGACGGCGCCTACGTCACCGCCGAAGACGGTGCCACCTTCACCGCACGCAACCCGGCCACCGGTGAAGTATTGGCCGACGTCGCCGCCTGCGGCACTCAGGATATCGATCGGGCCGTCGCCGCCGCTCGCCGCAGTTTCAACTCCGGTTGCTGGTCCCGCCTGTCGCCCCGAGAGCGCAAAACAACCCTGTTGCGCTTTGCCGGGTTGATCGAGCAACACGCGGAAGAGCTGGCCCTGCTGCAGACCCTGGAAATGGGCAAGCCCATTGCCGACAGTCTGAGCTTCGATCTCGCGGAAACCGCACGCTGCGTGGCCTGGTACGCCGAAGCCATCGACAAGCATTATGATGAAATCGCACCGACCGCGGACAACGTTCATGCCACCCTGACCCATGAAGCCCTGGGCGTGGTGGCAGCCGTTACCCCATGGAATTTTCCGCTGATGATCAGCGCCTGGAAATTTGCCCCGGCGCTGGCGGTAGGCAACAGTGTCGTCCTCAAACCCGCCGAGCAATCCAGTCTCAGCGCCTTGCGGCTGGCGGCGCTGGCCAGTGAGGCGGGACTGCCCGACGGCGTATTCAATGTCACCCCGGGGCTCGGTGCCGTGGCCGGCCAGGCCCTGGGCCTGCATATGGATGTCGACTGTATTGCCTTCACCGGCTCCACCGCGACCGGCAAGCGCTTTATGCGCTACTCCGGAGATTCCAACCTCAAGCGGGTCTGGCTCGAATGTGGCGGCAAGTCCCCCCATATCGTGTTCGATGACTGCAAGGATCTGGAAGCCGCAGCCCGCGCCGCGGCGGCCGGCATCTTCACCAACCAGGGTGAGGTCTGTATCGCCGGTTCACGACTCTATGTGCAGGATTCCATCTATGACGAGTTCATGCCCCTGTTAACCGCAGCGGCAGCGAACATGCAGCCGGG
The DNA here is from genome assembly GCF_001870485.1 of Oceanisphaera psychrotolerans. Lineage (GTDB taxonomy): Bacteria > Pseudomonadota > Gammaproteobacteria > Enterobacterales > Aeromonadaceae > Oceanimonas > Oceanimonas psychrotolerans. Next base: position 122,813 of record NZ_MDKE01000011.1, read on the forward strand.
CAACCCGCTGGATCCCGCCACCCGTATGGGCGCCATGGTCGATGCCAGCCAGTACCAGCGCGTACAGGACTACATCACCCTGGCCCGGAAAGAAGGCATGAAGCTGCTGACCGGTGAGAGTTCCGCATCGCCGGTCGCCGGCGGCTGGTTCCTGCCCCCGACCATACTGGAAGGCCAACATGACCAGACCCTGATGCGAGAGGAAGTGTTTGGCCCCGTGCTGGGGGTAACCCGTTTTACCAGCGAGCAGGAAGTGATCGCCATGGCCAATGACTCCGTTTATGGCCTGGGTGCCGGGTTATGGACCCGGGACCTCGGACGGGCACACCGGGTGTCGAAGCTGCTGCGGGCCGGGCTGGTCTGGGTCAATTGCTATGCCGATGGCGATATCAGTGTGCCGTTCGGCGGCGTCAAACAGTCGGGATTCGGTCGCGATAAATCGCTCCATGCCCTGAGCAAATATGCCGACCTCAAAACCACCTGGATGAACCTGGATTAGTCATCGGGGGAAACCCGGTATACCATCTCGTTACTACCCGAATCCGGCCTGGCCGGCCGGATTGTCGGGGCCAGCTTTAACCAACATGGATCGTGCTGTAATGTTCTCTGCTGCAGATACTTTAATTCTTTCAATCGTCGTGGTGGTCTGTGCCCTGTGTCTGATTGGCTTGTCCTACTACTTCTACCGCCATATCAAGACCTATGACGACTTCAATATGGCAGGCCGCGCCACCGGAACCTTTCCCCTGATCTGTACCCTGGTGGGAACGGCGGTCGGCGGCTCAACCCTGCTCGGCTTCATGTCAAAAGGATTCCAGCATGGCCTCGGCCAGATGTGGCTGCCCGGCGCCATTACCATTGCCGGTGTACTGCTGCTGTTCCTGGTGCGCCGTATCCGCGCCTATGGCGAACGCTTTAACATGGTCACCCTCGCCGACTTCATGGTGAACCGTTATGGTGACGGTGCCCGCCTGCCGACAGTGATCAGCATGGTCTGTGCCTATTCGGCCATCACCGGCATGCAGTTTGTCGCCATTGCCACCGTGCTCAATCTGATATTCGACCTCGATATAGCCCACGGCATCATCCTGACCTGGGTTGTGCTGACACTGAAAACCTATCTGGGCGGCCTGAAGGCGGTCATCTGGTCCGATGCGATTCTGGGCACCTTGCAAACGCTGGGTATTTTCCTGTTGCTGACCATCGTCTATCAGGTGTCGGGGGGCTGGGAAGGCATCGCCACCAGCGAAAAACTGATTGGTCAGGAAGATTTCCTCGACATCAACGGTATCGGCAGCGACGATCTGTTTATCTATCTGCTGACCATTGGCGGCTACCAGTTTGTGCGCCAGGATCTGTGGCAACGTTTCTGGGCCGCCAAAAGCGCCCAGGTAGCCTATACCAGTTACAGTGTGGCCGTGGCCTTCAACCTGCTGGTGGCGGGGGCGGCCGTGCTTATCGGTTGCTTCGCCTATCTGGGCATGAATCTGAGCGTCGCCAATCCCGATCTCACCTTCTATGCGGTACTGGAAGCCACCCTGCCCTTGCCCATGATTGCGCTGATGATAGTGGTATTGCTGGCGACCGTGGTCTCCTGTGCGGACTCGTTCTTCATTGCCGGTGCATCGTCCATTGCCAACGACATCATCAAGCCACGGTTAAAGGTATAGGACGACCGGAAGCTGCTGCGCATGAGCCGTTATTCGGTGGTGATCATGTCACTGATTTCCGCCGGACTGGCCTTGTATGCGCCCGAACTGGTTTCCATATGGATTCTTGGTAGTGCCATGCTGGTCTGCGGCGTGCTGGTCCCGGCCATCGCCGCCCTGCTGGGCAAGGAACTGAACCGCGGCGCCGGCATTCTGGCCATGTGGATAGGCCTGGGCTCAGCCGTTGGCTGGCAGTTGCTTGGCCAGCCGTTTGGCATACACCCCATCTTTGTCGGTCTGCCCATCGCGCTGCTGATGCTGCCCGTCATCCTTTCCCCACAGCGTGTGAAAGCGCGAGCCTGATCCTTCGTCTGGCGCCATTGCCCCTATTCAAAAGGGCAATGGCGCCTCTTTTTACAGCTCCAGCCTCGGCCCGATGTAATCCAGAAAGGCCGATATACGTGATGACAATGCGGTATTGCGATAGTACACCGCCTGTACCTGCTCGCGCGGGCTGGGAGTGAGGATTTCGGTGTTTAGAAGGCTGATCAGTCGCTGCTGGCTGAGATCGTCATGCACCATGAAACGGGACAACAGGGCGATGCCCTGCCCGGCCAGACAGAGCTGACGTATGGTTTCACCACTGCTGGAACCGATGGCCGGGCGGATCTCCACCGGCTCCACCAGAGGCCAGCGATTAAGGTGGGCCGCATCGGTAAAGCCGATGACGCTGTGATCCTGCAAGGCGGCAATGCTTTCCGGTATGCCGGCCTGCTCGAGGTATGCCGGACTGGCCACGATATGCAGCGGGCTCCGGCCCAGCAGGCGCGCATGCAGGTTGGAGTCTTCCAGCCGGCCTATCCTGATCGCCACATCGGTGCGCTTCTCGAGCAGATCGATGATGTTCTCGTTGGCAACCAGCTCCAGCTGTATCTGCGGGTAAGCCTGGCGAAAGCCACCGATGAGCGGCACCAGCTGATGCAGGATAAAGGGCGTGGCCGCATCGACCCGCAGCCGCCCGGCTGGAGCCCCTTTCAGCGCCCGGAGCTGCTCTTCCGCCTCGGCGAGCTGGTTCAAGCCTTCCCTTGCCTGTTCCACAAACAACCGGCCTTCCTCGGTCAGTTCCACCCGACGGGTGGTGCGGTTGAGCAAGGTGCAATCCAGCTCGGTTTCCAGCCTGGTCACCGCCCGCGAGACCCGGGCGACCTGGATATCCAGCACCCGGGCCGCCGCCGAAAAACCGCCGCTGTCGATAATGGCCAGCAGAATTTCGAGATCTTCGGTACGCGATACTATTGCCATAATTGAGATAATCTTTATTTGGTTGGCACTGTTTTTGTAAAAAGTATCAGCCGGTATACTGCGCCGCAACTACTGCCGAACCGTCGCGTAGGGATACACACCGGCGTGATCTCAGCCTCTGGCTGCCCCCGGCGCGTGCAGGGCGGCAAAGCCCTGACGGATATACCGGGCCAGTTCATTGGCGATCAGGGTGCCTCCCGAGTCAGGCATCCGCAGGTTGATATAATAGGGGGGCAACGCAGGCAACCCGATGTCGGCAGGAATCGTGTTCAGGTTCTCGGGCACCAAGGTCGACAGGTAGGGCGACACCGCCAAATCTGCCTCTATGGTGGCCAGGATAGATTCCAGATTACCCACATCGCAGGTCGTCAGCCAGTCGATTTCGGCCTTGCTCAGGGCATCGAGGGTCGCGGCCCTGAACGCACAGACTTCCGAACCCAATGACACCGGCAGCGGCGTCTTGTGGCAGGCTTCGCCATTCTGCGCCCCCATCCAGACCAGTTGATCCCTGAGCAGCAGCGCGTCTCCCCTGCCCGCCTGGCTCTCGGTGGTCAGGGTCAGATCAATCTCGCCATTTCTCAACGCGGCCAGCAAGGTTTCGGTCATGTCACAGACCAGAGTAAGACGGATCTTGGGGTGCTCCCGGCTGAAGCGCCGCATGATGGGCGGCATCATCGGCCGGATGATATCGGCAGGTACTCCCAGCCTGATTTCGCCGGCAAAGTCCGGCTTTCTCATCATCTGCCAGGTTTCATCATTGAGGGAAACAAGGCGATGAGCCCGTGCCAGCAAGCGCTCTCCCTCCGGGGTCAGACGGATGACCTTGTGGTTACGCTCAAACAGTTGCGCCGCAAACAGGGACTCCAGTCGCCGGATTTTCTGACTGACCGCGCCCTGGGTGAGATTCAGCGCATGGGCGGCCGAGGTCATGCCGCCGGTTTCGGCGACGGCCAGGAAGGCACGGATAAGGCTGATATCGATATCGCGACTCATGATTTTCCATTAGGCTTTGTAATTGTTGTCATAACAATTATTCGTTTTGATAATACATTTACGCTGGGTATAACAGCAACAGCTGAGGACAACACCACAAGGTTACCCGCACATGCTGATGCACACGACCACACTCTACCTGTCTACGGTCTTTATCTGGGGATCGACCTTTTTCGCAATCAGGTTACAACTGGGAGAGGTCGCGCCCGAGGTGTCGATTGCCTACCGGTTTGCACTGGCCGCGCTTATCCTGATGGTCTGGTGCCGGCTGATGAAACTGCCGATGCGATTCGGGACGAAACAGCACCTGTGGATGCTGGCGCAGGGGCTGACGCTGTTCGGATTCAACTATGTGCTGGTCTACTGGGCAACCGCAGACCTCACCAGCGGCCTGATTGCCGTGATCTTTTCCACCATTGTATTGATGAATATCGCCAATGGTGCCCTGTTCTTCGGTAAGCGCCCCGTGTCTTCGGTGCTGGCGGGGGCCCTCGTCGGGCTGCTTGGTATCGGCCTGGTCTTCCTGCCCGAGTTTGCCCATCTCGATGTGGACGGTGTCGCCCTGAAAGCCATGCTGCTGAGCCTGCTGGGTACCTTTATCGCCTCACTGGGCAACATGATCTCGGCCCGCAATCAACAGGCGAAGCTGCCCGTAGTGCAGACCAATGCCTATGGCATGGCATACGGGGCGGTGGCGCTCGGTGTGCTTGCCCTGGTGCAGGGTGCCTCCTTTACCTATGAGCCGACCTGGAGCTATACCGGCTCCTTGATCTACCTGGCGTTGTTTGGTTCCGTGTTTGCCTTCGGCAGCTTCCTGACTTTGCTGGGGCGCATCGGTGCCGAGAAAGCCGCCTATGCCATGGTGCTGTTTCCCATCGTCGCCCTGGGCATTTCCACCCTATTCGAAGGCTATCGGTGGACTCCCGAGGCCCTGCTGGGGGTCACCCTGGTGTTTTCCGGCAACGTGCTGATGGTGATGTCCCGCGCGCAACGGGATCGACTGAGTCAGTGGCTTCGCCCCACCCGCAGGAAAGCCCTGTAGCACCCACCTCTGCATCGTTTGACGGCAGCAATACCGGCCGTCCAGTTGTTGCTAGATATTGGCCTTCAACCAGGGCAGCAGCACCCGCTCCGCCTCTTGCCGTCGGGCCTCAGGGCAGAGAGGTAAAAGCCGCGGGGGTCATTGGTGAACTGCCGAAGCATGATCAAGGTGCCTTCCCGGATGCCCCGGGACACCAGGATACCGGGAGCCAGCGCCAGGCCCTGGCCGGCGCTGGCGGCATCGATGGCCAGACTGGTATGGCTAACGCGCAGCGTCGTCGCCCTGGCCTGGCCCGGCATACGCCGGGGCAGAGCCGCCCAGTGGTCATGCGCATCGCTGATCAGCGTATGGGCCGCCAGCTCGTCAGAGTCTATCTCTCCCCCATGCCCGGCCAGATAGTCCGGACTGCACACCAGACACAGGTTCAACCCGGTCAGCAGCTCCCAGTGAAGTCCGTTGCCGAAAGGTGGAACTCCCAGACGGACCGCAAAATCCACATCATCGGTCTGAAAATCGGCCAGCCGTTCACTGGCTTCCAGTTGGAGATCGAGGTGGGGATAGGCCTGACGGAAGTCGTGCAGCCGGGGCACCAGCCACTTGGCGGCGAAGGAAGGCGGCACGCTGAGGGTCAAACGGGTGCCCTCGGAGGAGAGCGCCCGGGTGGCCTCGTCGATCATCGACAGGGCCTGGCTGATGGTGGCGTGATAGTGCCGCCCCCGGGCGGTGAGCGCCAGCCCCCTCGGTTCGCGCACGAACAGGGCGACGCCGAGATCTTGCTCCAGTTGACGCACGCGCTGGGCCACGGCGCTTTGAGTCAGTGCCAGCTCCTCGGCGACGAGACGGAAATTCAGCCGTCTGGCTGCCACCTCGAACATGCGCAGCGATTCCAGTTTGGGTTTACGTGTCATGCTGAATAAGCCTGTAGATTTTCTACACCCTGGTGCCATGAGATAACGTTTTTACAATCTGGTCAACCCCTGCATGCTCGAGCAATAACGTCAGCCTGAACAAGCTCGGGAGTGGAATATGGATAAGCACGAGGTAGCCAGCGAATGATGAGCCTGATACAAAGAAATGCCGCCTACATGGCGTTCGTACTGCTCGGCGTGATCTGGGGCAGCAACTTCATCTTCATGAAATGGGCGGCCGACTGGATCTCCCCGTCTCAGGTGGCCCTGCTGCGGGTGCTGTTCGGATTCATCCCCATACTGCTGGTTGGCCTGTTCACCCGCTCCCTGAGCTGGTCTCACCTGCGTCATGCCCACCATTTTATGGTCATGGCCCTGCTGGCCACAGCCCTGTACTACTTCGCCTTCGCCAAGGGCACCGCCCTGCTGCTGTCGAGCCTGGCCGGAATGCTCAGTGGCGCCATTCCGCTGTTTACCTTTCTGGCGGCGCTGGCATTTCTGCGCAGCGAACCGGTGAATCGCCGCTCCATCGGAGGCACCCTGCTGGGCTTTGTGGGTGTATTGCTGATTGCCCGCCCCTGGCAGGGTGCCGTGGCAGACATCGATCCTGTTGGGGTACTCTATATGGTACTGGGCTCATTGAGTGTGGGGTTGTCGTTCGTCTACGCACGCAAGTTTGTCAGCCCGCTGCGGCTGCCGGCACTGGCGCTGGCGACCTACCAGACCGGCTTCGCGCTGCTGTTACTGCTGCTGGTCAGCGACCTCCAGGGCACCCAACGACTGTTCGCGCACCCCGGAGCCGCCCTGGCCATGGTGGTCGGGCTGGGACTGCTGGGCACCGGTATCGCCTACATTCTTTATTACTTCATCGTCGACCGGCTCGGTGCCATCGTGGCCTCGGGCGTCACCTACATACCGCCCGTGGTGGCCTTGCTGATTGGTGTGTTCCTCATTGGCGAACCGGTCACTCCCATCGATATGGTCGCCATGGTCACCATTCTGGCGGGGGTCGGCCTGCTGCAATCGGGCAGAAAAGCCTGACCGGGGTACCCCGCACGGCTGCTGTCCCCGTCATGCTTGCCTCATGTTAACCACAGTTGAACGCGCCTGACGGCAGAGGCTCGGGGCCGGTGGCCATCCCCGCACCGACTCAGCACTGGTTTTCGAGGAAAGCCTTCAGGGTCATCGGTGGATGGCCGGTGAAACGCTCGACTGTATCGCTCAGCACCTCGAACTCGCCGGCCGCGATGCCGCTGTAGCTGCTGACCCAGCCATCCAGCTCGAATTGCGGGGCCTTGAACCCGGCGCGTGAGGCGTAGGCCTCCGCCTGGGTTTCTTCCATATAGGTCACCTGCTGGCCGGAGATCTCAGACAACAGCGCGGCGGCCTCGGACATGGTCACCAGCTCCGGCCCCGTCACATCGAACCGCCCGGTGGGTCTGGTTGGATCGGTCAGCATGGCGACGGCGACATCGGCAACATCGGTGCGTGCGACCGGGGCAAAGCGGCCGTTGCCGGCCGGGCCGCGGATGGCACCATAGGTCACCAGACGCGGCACCATGTCGGCATAGAAGTTGTCACGCAGGGCGGCGAAAGGCAAACCTGCAGCCTCCATATATTGCTCGGTATGATAGTGGTCACGAGCGAAGGTAAAGATGGAGTCCGCGGCGCAATTCACAAAAGACGTGTAGACCACATACTGTACCCCCGCGGCAGCAAAGGCGTCGATGGCGGCCTTGTGCTGATCGAGCCGATCTGCCGCCTCGAAGCCGGAGACGAAGAACAGGATGTCGATGCCCTCGAGCGCCGCCATCATCGCCGCCTGGTCGACATAGCTGGCAACGGCCACCTCGGTATGGTTCAGCCTGGGTGCGCGAGTCGGGTCGCGCACGATCAGGCGGGTCGGTACGCCGCGCGCGTCGAGCTGGCGGGCGACTCGACCACCCAGCACACCCGTAGCGCCGGTGATGGCAATGCGTGGTTTAGCCATGGTATCTACTCCTGTCTTGCTGGGCATTTGAAGGCTCAGAACTTGCCGTTGTCATGAGCCATTTCTGCGGGGATGGGCGAAACCACATCCCAGTGTTCCACTATCTTGCCATCCTCGACCCGGAAAAGGTCGAAAAAACGCGGTGGATGTCTCACCCAGCGTGCCTTCGGACGCCGTAAAGATCAGACTCCCTTCGGCCACAACCAGGTGAAGCTCATCATAGGCCATGGTAATGCCCTGTTCCGCCATGGCCGCCAGTGCCGCGCCAAGGCCGTCCAGGCCGTCGGCAATGCCGCTGTTATGCTGCAGATAGGTCTCGGTCGAAATAAAATCGGTGATCCTGTCGACCTCGCCCCGCATCAGAATGGTCTCGACAAAACCGGTAACCAGTGCCTTGTTTTCCGCCGTTTTGTCGAGGTCTTCGGCCTCGGTCGGGCCGTCCAGCTGAGTCCGCCCTGAGGGATTCGGCCTGGTCAGAGGGGCAAGATTGTCCCAATGCTCGGCCAGCCGGCCGTTATCGATGCGAAAAACATCGAAGGCGATCAGGGTTTCACCGCCAAGGGCCTGAGCGTTCTCATACAGATTGTGGGCGACGACAAAGTCACCTTCGGAAATCAACCGCCGGGTAGTCAGCTTCAGGCCACTGTCCTTCAGCGCAGGCAAAAAGCCGATGAGTGGCGCGGCACCGGTGGGCACAGCCGGATTGTGCTGAATGTAGTCCTCAGCCAGTAGCTCGCTCGCCGAGGTGGCATCGAAATCGACAAACAACGCCTGCATGCCCCGGGATGCAATCGCCTTCGGGCTCTCATCGGCAAAAACCGCCGGGGTAGCAAAAGAGGCTGTAAGGATGGCGCCAAGGACCAGTGAAGCCAGTTTCATCGGTGTATCTCCGTTCATTCCAGTTAAACAACCTTCGAGCAGACCGAAGGCGCATGATGAAGTCATGTTATTGGTTGACTGTTTTGGGATAAATAACGAAAATTTATCTATATTGTATCTATATGAGTTACCAATAATTCAACATGGATCGGATAACGGCAATCCGCAGCTTTATTGAAGTCGCTCGCACTGGCAGCTTCACCAAGGCGGCAGGCCACCTGAACCTCAGCCGGCTACAGGTATCACGTCATGTGCAGGAGGTGGAAAGCTGGCTGGAACAGCGGCTGCTGCACAGGACAACACGCAGGGTAAGCCTGACCGACGCCGGCGCAGACGCCCTGGCGCGTTGCGATCAGATACTGCTGCAGATCTCCGAACTGGAAGCGAGGGCACAGGAGCGCTCCTGTTCACTGGTTGGCGTGATCAGAATTTCGTCTCCCATCGGGTTTGCCCAGCATCTGTTGCTCGAAGCGGTCGAGCTATTTACCACTCAACACCCCCGGGTACGGATTGAAATTGAAGCATCGGATCGCCTGTCCGAGCTGGTTGACGAGCGTCTGGATATTGCCCTGCGTTTCGTGAAGCAACCAGACGAAACCCTGATCGGCCGTCCGCTGATACAAATCGACTCGGTGGTATGTGCAACACCGGAATATCTGGGCCAGCACCCACCCATTCGGACGCCACAGGATCTCTCCGAACATAATTGCCTGGTGCACCTGGACCACGACCGCTGGACCTTCGTACATGACAACCGTGCCGAAACCGTCAGGGTAGATGGCACCATCAGGGCCAACGACATGAATATTATCCGTCTGGCGACGCTGCATCACCAGGGCGTATCAAGACTGCCCTGTGATCTGGCCAACCCCCTGCTGAAACAGGGGGTGCTGGTGCCACTGTTGGCGGAGTACCACCTGCCGGGCAATGCGCTCTGGGCGGTCTATCTGTCCCGTAGCTACCAGACGCCAGTAGTCCGCTCTTTCATCGATTTTCTGGCCGAGAAATGGCAGCCGGAATACTGTGATACCACGGCACCGCATCAGGACATCACCAACAACGGCGGGACAATATGACCGCAAGTCGCGGTACAGGTCCGCCGGTGACGAACTCTCTTCCCCCGGGAGCAGGCTTCGTCAGACGAGACCGGCCTTTCAGAATAGTCTCGTCTGGAGACAATGATTATATGGTTACTTGTCTGGCCGATCTGGTATAACCCGAATCGACCCGAATGCAGTATTTTTTATACATATTCCAGCTCATGAAACTGGCCAGAAAGTTCCCCGACATGGCCCCGAAAAACAGTCCGTTCAGGCCATACAGCTCGGAGCCAGCCCAGAGCAGAGGGAGATAGCACCCCAGCAGGCGTAATGCCGAAATAGCCAGTGCCAGCCTGGGCATGCCCATGGCGCTGCAAACGGACACCATGATCATGCAGACTCCCAGTGCGCCGTAGCTGACAGGCACGATCCACAGATATTCACCGAGAATAGCCGCCGTCATCTCGTCACTGGTCAACAGCCCACTCAGTGGTGCTGAAATGGAGGCGACAATGACGGCCAGCGTCAGCTGCCAGACAACCACAAACCCGACCGCTTTCCTGACCAGTTGCCGGACCTGCTCGATATCATTGCTGCCGCGCAGCCTGCCAATCATCGGGGGCATCGCCATGGTCAGCGACAAGGCAGCAATGATGGAAAGCAGTTCGATACGGCTACCCAGGCCCCAGGCGGCCACGGCATGCTCTCCATTCACCGCCACGATGACGGTCGCGACCATGGCTGAAACGGGAGGAATAAACTGACTCAGCATGGACGGCGCCATGAATGACATCAGGCATCTTAATCCTGCGACCATACCGGCGGTATTGTCCGGCCAGCCGATCAGACGCTTTCTCGGCATACTGGCGAAGATGATGATACACCCCACCCCAAAGGCACAGATGGTTGCCCAGGCCGCACCGGCCAGGCCCATATCGAGGACAAAAATAAACACCGGATCCAGCACCACATTGAGCAGGCTGGTCAGTACCATCACCATACCCGGCAGCCATGTTTCGCCATGAGCCCGAAAAAGGCTGTAGCCGAAATACAGCATGGCGCCCAGCCAGCAACTAACCAGCCAGGGTAACCAGTATTCACGTACCAGAGGATAGAGTTCCTCACTTGCGCCCAGGGTGAAAATGATGGACTGCTGAGCAGCCCAGATCAGCAGACAAAGCAGGGCAACAAGCACAAAACCGCTGGCAAGCACCAGGGTACCGAGTTGTCTGGCATAGCGGTTTCTTCCGGCCCCCAGGGCGGTGGAAATCACCGTCGTGGTGGCGATGCCCAAGCCGACCTGTATACCGATGATGAGCTGATACACCGGAATGGTGAAGCCGACCGCCGCCAGGGGCTGAGTGCCCAGCTGGCCGATGTAGGCACTGTCCACCAGCTGGCTGCTCATTAGTGCCAGCACGCCAATCAGCATTGGCCATGTCTTTCGGAATAACTGTCTGCCGAGAGACTCGCTATGTTGACTCATTGATTACCTATCGTACGGGTTCAGGGAACGTGATATCTGGTTCAGATTGTGGGTGAGAAGTGGCTGAATTCTTAAAGACCGCCGGCCCCCTCACTGGCCTTGCCGATCACCGGTGCCATCGACTGCCATTCATTAAAAATGCACCTGTTCAGGTGCATTTTGTGTTTCTGCTGGCTCGTTGCCGGCACCCGGCCGGTATCAGCCCCGAGCCTCGCGCAGCTCTCTCATTCGCTTCTCGAGACGGTCGATGCCATCGCTGTCACTCTGCAGGGTCATGCGGGCAGGATTTTGGCTGGACTGCAGCTCGGCAGCTTGTACGCCGCCGACGGCGAACAGGGACAGCAGGGCAATGGCGGGAAGAAATTTAGTAGTCATGGTCATTCTCTCTCAATGTTGTTAACAGTCATTGTTGCTACCCCGTCATGATATTCGGGGCTTCATCATTTTTTAATCAACAATACCTGACTAATACTGTCAGTTATTTTGAATGTTATTTCCGGGTCAGGCGTCTTGCAGTACCTGGACCGACAACTGCACCTCGTCGGCGCCGAAGGCGGTGATGAATGCCTGGAAATGGTCCGACTCAACGTGCGCCTGGTGGCCCGCCTGGTCGCGCCAGCCTTCAATCACCACGAAGTCGCCGCCGGTGTTGGCCACACCGCCGGCAGCCTCGGGATCAATCTCGTAGAAGTCGTACTGCAGGCAGCCCGCTTCGGCCCGGGTTGGCGGCACCAGTTGTTGCATCGCGGCCCTGACGTTGTCTTTGGCCTCTGGCGAGGCCTTCAGGGTCACGATCATGCGAATGGGGGATCCCATCTGTCTTCTCCTCAATGGTTGACGGCGGTCTTGCCGATGATATGGCCGCGCTCACTGCGGCGATGTGAAGCTTTATTGGGCCCCCGGCCTGGATGCCGGGAGCGAGGTGTCAGCGTCGGGCCGAAATCAGGCCCAGGTCACCAGCTGATCCAGCCCGCGGCGGGTCTTGGGGAACGCGGGCGCATCGGCACGGTAACCAAAGGCGACCATCACTGCCGGCTGATAGATGGCCGGATCAATACCGAAATGCTGCTCCAGCACCGCGCTGGTCTTGTCCATCTCGAACCCTTCGATCGGGCAGGAATCGATGCCCATGAAGGCGGCGGCGGTCATCATGTTGGCCAGCGCAATGTAGGCCTGGCGTGCAGACCAGTCGGCGATCTGACGGTCGCCTTCGATGCCGAAGTCCTGTTCCTGAAACTTCTGGTAGGCGCTGTTGATAAACGCAATCACCTCATCCGGAAGCTGCTTCACCTCTTTCATGTGCTTCTGCAGGTAGTCCGAATGATGGGTCATGGTGGCGCCGGTATGGGCGAGGAAAATGGCAAAATGACTGGCGGTACCCAGCTGGCCGGCGGTGCCGTTGAAGACGCCGTTGGCTCCCCAGGTGAAATCGCGGAACAGCTCGCGTTTTTCCGGGCTTTGCACGATCAGCAGCTGCCAGGCTCCATGCCGAACGAGCTCGGCGACAGGCGGGCCGACTCGAGGATGGTATTGAACTCGCCGTCATCTATCTTGCGATCGGGGTCGAAAACCTTGGTGGCGTGACGGAAATTGAAGGCCTGAAGGATCTGCTCCTGGATATCGGCAGTGGCGACAGCGGTGTCTGTTTGGTTGGTCATGGTGTGGGCTCCTCGTTTGATGGGCCACACCATACCAAGCTCCGTTTCCCGGAACTATCGGGCAAATACTAAAAACATTATTCCGTTTTTCAGGATAATGGTGATATTCGCACCGCTTGTGCCCGGTACAGAGCCAGGGCTTATTGGCGTTGCAGGCGGAGGGTACCGCTCTCGTCGAGCAGACTGCCGTCACGTTCTACCTTGGGGGCCATACCCTATTCAGCGGCCACCGAATCGCTGTAGCTGCATTTCCTGCAACCGGCTCAGGGTGCGCCGAAAGGGAAAGGCCAGCGCGCCTTGGGAATATAGTTCGTTCAGCGGTACCGCCGCTTCAAGATAAAGCGGTATCCCTCTGTCATAACACTCATCGACCAAGGCAATAAAACGGCGAACACCGTCGTCCTGACGCGACAGCACCGGTAGCTGGCGCTCCCCGGCCACCACCTGCTTGACGCCGTCCTCGGTGCCTCGGGCAATGGGGGCTTGCTGCGACGTGCCCGCCAGCATGGGCACTTCACTCAACAGAACATGACGGACGCCATCACACAGCTCGATAAAGTCCGGCGCCGCCAGAGGCTGCTCGCACAGGTCCTGATAACGGCACCAGAGCACATTCTGACTGCGTCGCATCACCCTTATCCGGCGATGTCCCAGCCGCAGCGGCTCGGCATGATCTTCCCCCGTCGACAGCCCGGCAAACACCGCCGCCAGCGCCTGCGGCTGGTTCACCCAATAGCGTTGCCGACATTGCCCCGGATGCAGCCGGTGATCCTCACCACCATCCACCCTCACCACCTGCATATGGCGATTCATCGCCGCCACAGCGGGCAGAAAACGTTCGCGATTAAAGCCTTCCGCATAGAGTGCGCCGGGCGGCTGGTTGGAAGTGGTGACCAGCACCAGCCCCTGACCGAACAACTGCTGCAACAGGCGGCCCAGCAGCATGGCATCGCCGATATCGCTGACAAACAGCTCGTCCAGGCACAGCACCCTGATCTCGGCGGACAGTTCCCGGGCCAGCAGAGCCAGCGGATCTTCCTGTCCGGTGAGCTGAAACAGCCGCTTGTGTACCCAGCGCATGAAGTGATGAAAGTGCAACCGCCGCGCCGGCACCGTCAGACTCTGATAGAAGTGGTCCATCAGCCAGGTCTTGCCCCGCCCCACCGGCCCCCACAGATAAACGCCCTCGACAGACGGCTCACCGGCGTGCAGGCACCGATAACAACGCTCCAGCCATTCGCAGGCCTGGCGCTGGGCAGCATCATCTTTAAAACCGGATTCAATCGCCTGCTGGTAAGCGGCATAAGGAGACGGGGGTGACATGAACTCGTCTATCAACAAGGGCGCATAGGATCATTAGGCCATGTACCACAGCGAAGTAACACCGCAGAACAGGCAATCTGTGATGATGAAAATAAAAAAGCCTGTCCGGCCAGAGGCGGACAGGCTTTTAATGACAGATAAATTCAGTTACGCCAGCGCTTTCACCAGCTCCAGCACGTCCAGTTCGATGCCGTCCAGCTCCGCATCCCAGTTGGGGCCGATGCGCACGCCGTCTTCGGACATGTCTTCCACCCAGATTTCGAGAAACTCGGCCAGGGTGATTTCGAAGGGTTCGTACTCTGCCCATTCGTCCACGCACTGTACCTTGGCTTCCTGCTCGGTAGACCACACCGGCATGACTTCGGTATCTTCGAACTCGGAAGAGTCACAAACAACCCACTCATCGCCGAAGCGCAGCCCCCACATCACCCGGTTGGCTTTTACTTCATCGAGAAAACGCTGGTAACTTTGCTGGTGGCTATCGCTCATGTTGTTCACCTTTGGGCTGATAATGGGGAAGTTACCCCTGATGGGGCGATACTGAACCAAATCCCCCCTAGACTCAATCAAAAACAGCACTAAAACAGTGTCATTCCCGGGCTCAGGGTTCACACTTGAAACAGGAGGTGGCGTATGAAATTACCAGCCAAAAACCGGGTTGCCAGCCTGGATGTCGATGCGCAATATACCTTTACCCCGACCTGTTCGGACGAGCTGCCGGTGCCCGACGGCGAAGCCATTGCCGAGGAGCTCAACCGCCAGGCGGCCTTTGCCGCCTACCGTCTCGGCTCCAAGGATGCCCACTCGCCACAGGCCCTGTGGGTCAGCAACGAGCAGCAGCCACCGTTCACCCCGATCGCCGGCGCCAACATGGATCTCCGCTGGCCCCGCCATGCGGTGCCCGGCACCAAAGGCTTCGAACTGCTGCAGGGCCTGCCCCACCCGGCCGACTATGACTTTTTCGTGTGGAAAGGGGTGGAGCCAGACATGCACCCCTACGGGGCCTGCTATCACGATCTGACCCAACGCCAGAGCACCGGCATCATCGAATACCTGCGCAGCCAGCAAGTCGGCACCGTGCTGGTCGGCGGCCTGTCCACCGACTACAGCGTACACCACACCGTGCTGCAATTGCTGGATGCCGGCTTCGAGGTGGTGGTCAATCGCTCCGCCACCCGCGGCGTGGCCGATGAAAGCAGCCGCCATGCCATAGCCGAGATGATACAGCGCGGTGCCCACTTCGTGCACGACAGTGCCCAGCTGGAGCAGAATGATGACTGAACCCCTGAGCCGGTGCGGGTGTTCAAGCCTGACCTGAGCGCGGTGCCATCGCCTCGCGCTGTAAAGTTATGGTTACAACCACTGTAAAGTCGGTGCCGGCATCGTCCTTCTCAATCATCGGCCATCTCTCTACATTAGAGACTGAGACTGATTGAGAGGTGGGAACGCCAGATGAACGCGACCCGATATGTGGCCCGCAAACCGGACTCGGACGGCATTATCCGTTACAGCGATGAAGAAAATGCCATATGGCAGACCCTGATCGAGCGCCAGCTGGCGTGCGTGAAAGGCCGGGCCTGTGACGAATACATGGCGGGGCTGACCCGGCTGACACTGCCACAGGACCGTATTCCCCAGCTCGGTGACATCAACCGGGTACTGGAACCCGCCACCGGCTGGCAGGTCGGTCGGGTACCGGCACTGATTTCCTTCGACCGCTTCTTCGAATTGCTGGCCAACCGGCGCTTTCCGGTGGCCACCTTTATTCGCAGCCGGGAAGAGCTCGACTACCTGCAGGAGCCGGATATCTTTCACGAGCTGTTCGGCCACTGTGCCCTGCTCACCAACCCGGCCTTCGCCCGCTTTACCCATACCTACGGCCAGCTTGGCCGCGACGCCAGCCCCAAAGATCGGGGGTTTCTGGCCCGGTTATACTGGTTTACCGTGGAGTTTGGTTTGCTCAACACCCCGCACGGGCGCCGTATCTACGGCGGCGGCATCCTGTCGTCACCGGGAGAGACCCGTCATGTGTTCGAGTCGGGCCAGCCCGAGTTTCGTCCCTTCGATATTCTGGATGTGCTGCGTACTCCCTATCGCATCGATATCATGCAACCCATCTATTATGTACTCGACTCCATCGACGATCTCTTTGCCATCGCCGAAATGGACATCATGGCCGCGGTGCAGAAAGCCCGCCGCCTGGGGCTCTTTGCCCCGACTTTCCCCGCCAAACAACAGGCCGGTTAAATGAATAAACATGATCGAACTGCCCAGCAACACCGAGAACCCTGAATGCATGAACGTGATCGAACTAGCCCAATAACACTGCAAGACCTGAAGGAGTGAACATGACCGAACTTGCCCAACAACACTGCGAGGCCTGCCGGGCCGATGCCCCCAGGGTCAGCGACGCCGAGCTGGCCGAGCTGATGAAGGTACTGCCGGACTGGACGCCGATGGCCCGGGACGGGGTACTGCAGCTGGAACGGGAATACACCTTCAGGAACTTCAAGCTGGCCTGGGCCTTCGCCGACAAGGTGGCCGAGCTGGCGGAAAGCGAGTTTCATCACCCCACCATCACCCTGGAATGGGGCAAGGTCACCGTCACCTGGTGGACCCACGCCATCCATGGCCTGCACCGCAACGACTTCATCATGGCGGCACGCACCGACTTGTTGCTGCACGAGTGACGAGGAGGCGTGAGGCGAGTGAGCTCGCTTCACGCCTTGCATGAGCGTCGCCGGGGCTTAAACCCCCAGCTTATCGCGCAGGCTGTAGTAAACCGCTCCCATGGCGCTGAACGGTACCTGGAAGCGACGCCCCCCCAGGAAGGGCAGATGAGGCAGCTTGGCGAAGGCGTCAAACCGCTCGGCCTGGCCCTTGAGCACTTCCGACAGCAGCCGACCCGCCAGATGCGTACAGGTCACCCCATGACCGCTGTAACCCTGCATGTAATAGACGTTGGGCTCCAGCCGCCCGAACTGGGGCAGGCGCGACAGGGTCAGCAGGAAATTGCCGCTCCAGCGGTAATCGATTTTCACGCCCTTCAGCTGCGGGAAGGTTTTCAGCAGCTTGGGCACCACCAGCCGCTCGATGTCATCCGGATCCCGGGCTCCATAGACCACACCACCGCCGTAAATCAGCCGACGATCGCCGGTGAGGCGGAAGTAATCCAGCAGATAGTTGCAGTCTTCCACACAGTAATTGTTGGGGATCAGCCGCGACGCCTGCGCCTCGCTCAGGGGTTCGGTGGTGATCACCTGGGTGCCGCAGGGCATGGCCTTGGCCGCCAGCCGGGGCTCCAGATTACCGAGGTAGGCATTACCCGCCATCACCACGAAATTGGCTTCCACCCGGCCCTTGTCGGTCACCACCGTCGCCGGATCCCCATGCTGGATGTCGGTGACCGCCGACTGCTCGAAGATACGCCCGCCGAGCTTGCGAATGGCTCGGCTTCGCCCAGCGCCAGATTGAGCGGATGAATATGGCCGCCTCGGTGGTCGAGCAGCGCGCCGACATAGGCCTCGGTCTCGACCTCCTGGCGGATCTGACCGGCATCGAGCTCCTCCAGCTGCTGGTGACCGTAACGTTCCCAGTCGGCCTTCTGCGCGCGCAGCTCAGCCAGCTGTCGCTTGTTGAGGGCGGCAAAGATACCGCCGGGACGATAGTCGCAGTCAATCTGGTACTGCTCGATGCGGCTGCGAATGATGTCGCCCCCCTCGAACATCATGCTGCCCAGCATGCGGGCGGTGTCCTGACCGTAGCGGGACTCGATCACCCCGATGTCCCGGCTGTAGGAATTGACGATTTGGCCCCCGTTGCGGCCGCTGGCGCCGAAACCGATGCGGCTGGCCTCCAGCAGCACCACGTCGAAGCCGGCTTCCACCAGAAACAGGGCGGTGGACAGCCCGGTATAGCCACCACCGACCACGCAGACATCGCAGCGGATATTGTCGTTCAGTTGCGGCCAGGGCGCATGCTCGTTGGCCGAGGCGGCGTAATAGCTGTTCACATGTTGCATCGTCGTCTCCTTAATCCAGCGCCAGCCAGGTGGTTTTGAGTTCGGTGAATTTTTCCAGCGCATGCAATGACTTGTCCCGGCCGTTGCCACTCTGCTTGACGCCGCCGAAGGGCACCGTCATGTCGCCGTCGTTGTAGTTGTTGATGAACACCGAGCCGGCCTTGAGCCTGCGCGCCAGCCGGTGGGCCCGGCGCAGATCCGAGGTCCAGACCCCGGCACCCAGGCCATACTGGCTGTCGTTGGCCAGACGCACCGCTTCTTCCTCGTCGGTAAAGCTGGTCACCGCCAGCACCGGGCCGAAAATTTCTTCCTTCGCCACCGTCATGTGCGGGTTCACCTGCTCCAGAACCGTCGGTCCCATGAAGTTGCCGCTCTGGTCGCGACCGTCGAGGGTCAGCACCGCCCCCTCCTCCAGCCCTTCGGTGATGTAACGGCATACGCTGCCGTGATGATCGTTGTCGATCAGGGTGCCCATGGTGGACTCCGGATCGAGCGGATCCATCGGCTTGAACGCCTCGGCGGCCTTCTTCAGTTCCGCCATGAAGGCATCCTTGATGCTCTCTTCCACCAGCAGCCGGGTACCGGCGATGCACACCTGCCCCTGGTTGTAGAAGATGCCGGCGGCGGATGCCTGGGCAGCCTTGACCAGATCCGGGCAGTCCGCGAACACCAGGTTGGCACTCTTGCCGCCGGCTTCGAGCCAGATGCGTTTCATGTTGGAGCGACCGGCGTATTCCATCAGCAGCCGCCCCACCCCGGTGGATCCGGTAAAGGTCAGGCAGTCCACATCCTGATGCAGTGCCAGTGCCTTTCCCGCCTCGTGTCCCAGGCCGGGCAGCACATTCAGCACCCCGTCGGGCAGGCCGGCTTCCCTGGCCAGGGCGGCGAGCCGAATGGCGGTGAGCGGCGATTTTTCGGAAGGCTTGAGGATAACCGAGTTACCCGCCGCCAGCGCCGGGCCCAGCTTCCAGCAAGCCAGCAACAGCGGGAAGTTCCAGGGCACGATGGCCGCCACCACGCCAATGGGCTCGCGGCTGATCAGCGCCAGGGCGCTGGCGTCGGTCGGTGCGATTTCGCCGTAGACCTTGTCCACCGCCTCCGCATACCAGCGAATGGCGCGGGCGGCACCGGGAATATCATCGCGCAGGCTGTGGCGAATCGGCTTGCCGGTGTCCAGGGTTTCGAGCAGCGCCAGCTCTTCCCGGTGTTGCTCCATCAGCTCGGCCAGACGCAGCAGCACCGCCTTGCGCCGGCTCGGCGCCGCCTCGGACCAGATACCGGACTCGAAGCTGCTGCGGGCCACCGCCACGGCGGCGTCCACATCCGCCTCCTGAGCACGGCTGACCTCGGCCAGCGACTGCTCGGTCGCCGGATTGATGCGGCTGAAGGTCTCTCCGCCCAGGGCGTCCCGATATTCTCCGGCAATAAACAACCGATGCTCTATGACCAACGCTTGTGCCTGTGCCTGCCAGTGTTCCTTGCTTCTGTATTCCATGTTGCTCTCCGTGTTCTGTTTACAGGTTGGCCGGGGTATGAGCGCTGATGATGCGGCACTCCCGGTCAGAGATATTGGTAAAGGTATGGGGCAGCCCGGTATCAATCACGTAGCTCTGCCCGGCCCGCAACGAATAACATTCTCCATCCACCGTCAGCTCGATTTCTCCCTCCAGCACGGTGCCGACCTCTTCGCCCTGATGCTTGAGGTTACCGCCGGTACTGGTGCCGGGGGCGTAGCTTTCAATCAAAAAGCCCAGCGCCCGCTTGCGGTTGCCGTTGTGCACCAGCTTGAATGACACCCCCTGGCTGCCGATTTCAAGCAGCTCTTCCGGGTTGATCACCACCTTGTTGCGTTTGGGAGGCACCGGCTCGGCAAAAAATTCCGACAGGGACAGCCCATACACTTTCAGCAGTTTCTGCAGGGTGCTGACCGCCGGGCTGACCTTGTTCTGCTCTATGGTGCTGATGGCGCTGTGAGTCAGGCCCGACAACTCGGCGACCTTGCGCTGGCTCAGCCCCTGCGTCTGCCGCAGCTGGGCCAGCCGTTGCCCCGGGGCCAGATCCGCGTCGAATGCCGCGCTCATATTTCACCCTGGCTGGCGCGATAGTGACGACAGGCCTGGATAAAACCGTCGAACAGGGCGCGCGACAGATGATTGTCGCGACTCTGCCATTCCGGGTGCCATTGCACTCCCAGTGCGAAAGGATGGTCGAGCAGGCTGATGGCTTCCACCAGACCGTCGGGCGCCGTGGCTTCGATCCGGGCGCCGTCACCCACCGCTCGGGTGCCCTGCATATGCAGCGAATTCACGCGCTGTACTTCGGTTCCGACCAGCCGGCTCAGCAGGCCACCCGCCTGCGGCACCAGGTTGTGGGCGGGAGCATACTGCTCGGCCAGGGTCAGGTTCTTGTCTTCCCGGTGCTCCTCGAACAGACCGGTTTCATGCAGCCGGCGATGCAGGCTGCCGCCGCTGGCCACCACCATTTCCTGAAAACCGCGACAGATACCCAGCAGCGGCAACTGGCGTGCTCGGGCCACCGCAATCAATTGCAGGCTGAGCCGATCCCGGCCCGGATCGGTATGAGGCTCCTCGCCGGTTTCCCCGTAATGATGGGGTTCCATGTTGCTGTAGCTGCCGGTCAGCAGCAGGCCGTCGCACAGATCCAGAGCCTGGGTCAGGCATTGCTCGTCCTCGACCAGTCCATGGGCCAGCGGAAACGGCAGCGCTCCCGCCTCCAGCAGCGCCTTGAGGTATTTTTCCTGCAAGGTCATCGCCGGATGAGGTCCCAGCTGCTGTCGGCACATGATGACGCCGACTACCGGTTTGTTAAAAATATCAACCATCCCATTTACCTCGCCCTGTGTTCTAAATTTTGAACATTCATCGTAAACAGACCGTTAAACGTCAAATATATGCCAAAAAGCTAGCACACGTTAATTTAATGCTCAATAATATTTAACACTTGCAAAAGAAATTAAACGAACATATGTTTTTGATGGTAAGTATTATTAACGGTCACATGGCGGTGCAATCATGCAAGCAGAAATATTGAAACCTTTGTCCCCGGTCCCGGCTTCCACGCCGAGCACCTTTGAACAGGAAGTGGCCGACTATCTGGCCCAGTATCCGGATACCCAGTATGTAGACGTGCTGCTCACCGATTTGAACGGCATCTTCCGCGGCAAGCGGCTGCCGGTGAGCGCCCTCGACAAGCTGGAGGCGGGCTGCTTCTTCCCCGGCTCGGTTTTTGCGATGGATTTTCGCGGCAATGTGGTGGAAGAAACCGGTGTTGGCCAGGACATCGGCGAGCCGGATCTGCCCTGCTTCCCCATTGATGACACCCTGGTCCCCTCGGCCAGCGATCCCCAGACCGTGGCCCAGCTGCTGCTGACCATGGAGACGGAAGACGAACAACCCTTCCCGCTCGAACCCCGCAACGTGCTGGCCCGGGTATGGGAGCAGGTCAAGGCCCGCGGCCTGACGCCGGTGGTGGCACTGGAGGTGGAGTTTTATCTGGTGGACAGGGAGCGGGACGAAGCCGGCCAGCTGCAACCGCCCTGCTCCCCCCTGACCCACAAGCGGGATACCTACAGCCAGGTCTATTCGGTGGACAACCTCAACAATTTCGCCGACATCCTGGCCGACATCGACAGCCTGGCGATACAGCAGGGACTGCCCGCCGACGGCGCCGTGGCCGAAGCGGCACCGGGCCAGTTCGAGATCAACCTCAATCATACCGACAATGTGCTGGCCGCCTGCGATCAGGCCCTGGCGCTGAAGCGGCTGATCAAGCTGGTGGCCGAACAGCATGAAATGGACGCCACCTTCATGGCCAAACCCTATGAGGAACACGCCGGCAGCGGCCTGCACGTTCATATCAGCGTGGTCGATGATGAAGGCAACAATCTCTTTGCCGATGCCAAGGGCGATGATTCACCGCTGCTGCACCGGGCACTGTCCGGCATGCTGCAACTGATGCCGGACAGCATCGCCCTGCTGGCTCCCAACATGAACTCCTTCCGCCGTTTTCAGCCGGGCATGTATGTGCCGACCCAGGCTTCCTGGGGGCATAACAACAGAACCGTCGCACTGCGCATTCCCTGCGGGGACGAAGACGCCCGCCGCATCGAATACCGGGTAGCCGGCGCCGACGCCAATCCCTATCTGGTGATGGCAACTATTCTTGCCGGCCTGCTGCACGGTCTGGATAACGAACTGCCGCTGCCCGAGCCGGTGGTGGGCAATGGTCTGGAGCAGGACGGGCTGCCTTTCCCGACCCGCCAGAGCGAGGCGCTGCAGGCACTGGCCGAGAGCGAGCCGCTCAAGCGTTATCTGGGCGAGGACTTTCTCGAGGTCTACCGCATCTGCAAATACGATGAACTGCTGGCGTTCGAACGCCAGATCTCCGATATCGAGCTGGAATGGATGCTGAAGAATGCCTGAACCGGCATTGGCACCGATTTCCGGCGTCGTGATCCTGTCTATCTGGAGCTGAATCACGACGCCGGGATACCGAGAGGCGGCCCGGGCCGCCCGAGGCAAACCATAGGGACATGACCGGCGCCACAGCCGGACCCTCGACCAAGGAAACTATCCATGCAACAAGACAATACTCTGGTACTCGAACCCACTGGCAAATGGCCGCCGCTGTGGCGCGGCCTGGCGGTGACCCTGATAGCGGCGCTCGGCTTCGCCTGGCTGGGCTTTACCGTTGATACCAGCAACGGTTACGGCGCCCTCAGCCTGTTGCCGGCGGCGCTGGTGATCACCATGGCGGTACTCACCCGCAAGACGGTGGAATCGCTGCTGGCGGGCAGCCTGCTGGGCCTGCTGCTGATCGACCCCACCGATCTGGTGACCCCGCTGGCGGATGTGACCCTGGCGGTGATGATGGATGAAACCATCGCCTGGCTGATCCTGGTGTGCGGCATCATGGGCGGGCTCATCAACCTGCTGGCCCGGGGTGGCGGCGTATTCAGCTTCGGCAACTTCATGACCCGTATCATCAAATCGCCCAGGGGCGCCATGCTCGGCACCGTGGGCCTGGGGCTGGTGGTCTTTATCGACGACTACCTCAACTCCCTCGCCGTCTCCTCTTCGATGAAGAAGATCACCGACACCTATAAAATCTCGCGGGAAAAGCTGGCCTATATCGTCGACTCCACCGCCGCCCCCATCTGTATTCTGGTGCCGGTATCCACCTGGGCGGTGTTCTTCGCCTCGCTGCTGGAAGACGCCGGAGCCACCGAAGGCGGCAAGGGCATGTCACTCTATATCGACAGTATTCCCTACATGCTTTATGGCTGGGCCGCCCTGCTGGTGGTGGCTCTGGTGGCGGCCAACCGCCTGCCCGATCTCGGCGCCATGAAAAAAGCCGAAGCCCGTGCCCGGGCCGGTCAGCCGGTACCCGATGGCTGGGAAGACCCCCAGGAGCAGGTTTCCGACAAGGCCGTTCCCGCCTGGCTGGGACTGCTGAATTTCCTGCTGCCGATGCTGGTACTGGTGTTCGCCAGCGTCTATTACGAGATTGACCTGCTCAAGGGCGTGCTGGTGGCGCTGGGCTTTACCATGCTGCTGTATTCGGTACAGCAACTGCTGTCGTTCAAGGATCAGGTAGACGCCACCCTCGATGGCTTCAAGGTGATGCTGTATCCGCTGGCCACCGTCTGCGCCGGCTTCATTCTGAAGGAAGTGAACGATCAGCTGGGCATGACCGGCTACATCATCGATACCGTCACCCCCATCCTCACCCCGGCGCTGCTGCCTGCGGTGGTGTTTCTGGTGATGGCCGTCGTGGTGTTCAGCACCGCCTCCAGCTGGGGCGTGTTCGTGATTTCGCTGCCGATAGTGGTGCCCCTGGCCCAGTCCATGGATGTGCCCATGCCGCTGGTGGTGGGTGCCCTGCTGTCGGCCTCGGCCTTCGGCAGCCACGCCTGCTTCTTCAGTGACTCGACGGTGCTGTCCGCTCAGGGCGCCGGCTGCGACACCATGGATCACGCCATGACCCAGCTGCCCTATGCGCTGATTGGTGGGGTACTGACCCTGGCCGCCCTGCTGGCCGCCGGCTTCTGGCTGGTGTAATCCGGTACCACCCTGCCTCAGGTTCCCACGCGCGGCGTGGGAACCTGCTCCGGTTATCCCTTCCGGCCCGTGTCACCGGCATTATGCTGCCGGTAATAATCGATAAAGACGTCCGGTTTCAGCGGCGGTGAATACCAGTATCCCTGCACCATCATGCAGCCCATCTCCCGCAACAACTCAATATGTTCGAGCCGCTCCACCCCTTCGGCCACCGTCACGCAGCCCAGATTACGGGCCATGTTGATCACCGTTTCCGCCAGTCGTCGATCCTGGCTGTCGGTGTCCATCTCGTTTACGAAGGCCCGGTCTATTTTCAGCACCGACACCGGCAGCGACTTGAGATAGGACAACGATGAATAACCGGTACCGAAGTCATCGATGGCGATATCGACCCCCTGCTCCGCCAGCAGGCTGAGCTGGGACAGCGCCAGTTCGACATTCTGCATCAGCCCCGATTCGGTCACTTCCACTTCCAGTGCGCCACGCGGCAACCGGCTTCGCTGCAGGCGCGTCACCAGCTTATCGGCAAAGCCGGGCTGCATCAGCTGCAGCGCCGCCACATTGACGGCCACCTTGAAGCCCGGTGTCACCTGTTCCCGCTCCAGCCATTGCTCGAGCTGGCCGATGGCGGTATCGATGACCCAGTCTCCCATACGCAGGATTTCACCACTGGCTTCCGCAACGGGAATAAAGTCCACCGGCGAGACGAAGCCAAGCTCGGGGTTGCTCCAGCGCAGCAACGCCTCGGCCCCAACCACCCGACCGCTGCCGAGATCCACCTTGGCTGATAGACCAGAAACAGTTCGTTGTTATCGATGGCCAGGCGCAGCGCCTGACGGTAGCGATTCTGCAACAGCAGCCGCTGCTCCAGCTCCGGCTGATAACATTGCCAGTGATTGTTTTCTGCCGGCAGCGCCATGGAAGCCAGTCTGATCAGGTGTTCGGCCGACTGATGAGGAAAACCGGTATGGCTGACGCCGACCCGGGCTCCCAGATGCAGCAGCAGTTGCTCGACCTCGAAAGTCCGGCTCACCAGTGCCACCAGCTCGGTCGCTCGCGGATCGAGGGTGACCTGCGCCGGATCGACCAGATCCAGCAACAGCCATTCATTGCTGCCCCAGACACCAGACACTCGTAGCTCATCGCCCAGCTGTTGCTGCAAGCGCTCGCCCAGCGCCCGGCTCAGGGCTTCGGCCACACCATAGCCATGCAGCCGGGCAATATCGTCCATGCCTTCCAGAGCAATAAAGTACACCACGGCCCCGGCCTGCTGCTGAACACGGTGCTGCAGTCGCTCCATCAGGCCACGACGATTGGGTCGTTCGGTAATGGGATCGGTCAGTGACAGACGGTGCAATTCGGCGGTGCGCTGCTCGACCAGCTCTTCCAGCAACTCGGCCCGGCTGCTGCGTTGACGCAGCAGAAAATGCAGTTCCAGCGTATTGTGAATGCGTTGCAGCACCTCAAACTGATCGAAGGGTTTGGGCAGAAAATCCCGCGCCCCCAGGCCAAGTGCCTTCAGGCGGGTATCGGCATCGGTCTGGGCGCTCAGTACGATCACCGGCGGCGCCAGGGTTCCCCACCGGGTTTTCAGCCGCTCCAGCACCTGATGACCGTCCAGATAGGGCATGCGAATATCGAGCAGCAGCAGGTCGGGCATCCGAGCCTGCAGCAGGGTATCGAGCCGGCGCGGATCGGTCTCGCCGCGCAGGCAATGATAGCCATGGTCTTCCAGCATGCTGAGCAGCAGCTCAATATTCACCGGGTTGTCGTCCAGCACCAGAATGTCGGCATCGGTATAGGTCAGGGCAATATCCGGCATCAGTGGGGCGATTCCTGCAGCGAGTCCAGCAGCGCCAGCAAGCGGGGAATATCGATCGGCTTGGTCAGGTAATCCCTGAACCCCGCCCGCATGGCATTCTTGATGTCTTCCGGCATGGCATTGGCCGACAGCGCCACCACCGGAATGGCGCAGGTCTGCGGGTGACGAGCGAGCAGGCGAACCGCATCGAACCCGCTCATGCCGGGCAGGTTGATATCCATCAGGATCAGATCCGGGGGCGTCGAACAGGCCATTTCAAAGGCCAGCTCCGCCGAATGAACACAGTCGAGGTGGATCCATTTTCGCTCCTCGAATACCTCCAGCATCAGCCGCTGGTTGGCGGGGTTGTCTTCGACATACAGCACCGAGCAGGGCTGGCCTTCAACCGGCTCGGGCCCGGCTTGCTCCGTCAATTCCTCTGCCGCCTTTCCCTTCAGGGAAGGAGCGGCCAGCGGCAGGCTGAACCAGAATTCACAGCCGTCTCCCGGGTGATTTTCCAGTCCGATGCTGCCGCCCATCTGCTCGACGATACTCTTGGTCAGGGCCAGCCCCACTCCGGTCCCTTCAATGGTTCCGTTTTCGGCCCCCAGCCGGTTGAAGGGCTGAAACAGTTGTTCCAGATACTGGGGATCGATACCGAAGCCGGTGTCGCGCACCAGCACCCGCAATGCATCGGGCTCACGGCGACACCCGATTTCCACCCGGCCCCGAGGCCGATTGTATTTGATGGCATTGGAAATCAGATTGATCAGCACCTGTTTCAGCCGGGTGTAGTCGGCAGACACCGCCGGGGCATCGGCCACCGAGCTCGTGATTTCAAGATCGAGGCCCTGTTGCTGGGCGATGGGAGCCAGGGTGTCACAGGCGTCGTCGATCACCTCTTTCAGCAGGATGGACTCGAGCGACATGTTGATCCGCCCGGCCTCGATCCGGGCCAGATCCAGCACCTCGTTGATCAGGTTGAGCAGATGAGTCCCGCTCTTGTAAATCTGTTCCACCTGCCGCTGCTGCCGCTCATTAAGCGGCGTCCGTCGGTTGCTCTGCAGCAGTTGGGCAAAGCCCATGATGGCATTGAGCGGCGTGCGCAGCTCGTGGCTCATGGACGACAAAAATTCGCTCTTGGCCCGGCTGGCCCGTTCGGCCTCGTCCCGAGCCTGACGCAGCTGCTCGGTAAACTGCTCGCGCTCGTTCAACTGTCGATACAGGTTGATCAACAGGGCACAGGTCGAGGTAAACGGCTCCAGCCAGGCCACCAGTTCGTCGTCATAGTCTTCCCGGCCATTGGCGATGGCATACATGCCGATAACGGTGCCATCGTCGAGAATGGGGACGCCAAGATAATTGTGCAGTGGCGGATGCCCGGGCGGAAAGCCACCGCGCCGCTCATCCTCGCCCATCCGATTGCTGAGCACGATGTTGCCCTGGGCAAAACACTGTCCCAGCATGCTGTCCGGGTTGGTCAGCAGCATGTTGCCTTCCTGCAAGCGATGCATCAGCTGACGCGACTCCTCGTTCCAGGACAAATCGCTGATGGCATGAATTTTCAGTGCCGGCTGGCCGTTGGTCGGCAGCACTTCGCCGATCAGCGAATAGTCACTGCCGGTCAGTTCACGCAGGGCTTCCTGCAGAAAAGGCCACAACCGGTTGCCGGACATCAAGGCAGAGTAATCGGTCAGCCCCCTGTGCAGCACGCTCAGCAACTGCTGCTGTTTTTCCAGCAGACTGGTGGCCTGCCACAACTCGCTGACGTTATGCGCCACACTCACCACGCCCCGGATCTGCCCCTCCGCATCCTTCAACGGCGACTTGGTCACATCGAATCGTACCTTGGGAGAGAGGGATAACAGCAGGCTTTCGGACTGCCCCGTCGCCATGACCCGCCGGTCGCATTCCCGCGCCTGCCGCATCAGTTCTTCGCCAAAGAAATGTTCGGCCCTGAGCTCCCTGACGTCCGCACCATGCGCCTGAATCACATCATGACTGGCCTGGTTCGCAATCAGGTATTCCCCTTCGAGACTCCGGGCAAAAATCGGGTCCCGACTGGCATCGATGATGGAACGCAGCAGGGCCCGCTCTTCCCGTTCGCGCTGTTCGGCCTGATGCATCTCGGTCAGGTCCGTCAGTATGCCGATAAACTCCATGCGTCCGGGATGATGCGGATCCATCACCTGCCCCACCGCCAGATGTACCGGCACCTGACGACCGTCCTTGTGTAGAGCCGCCACCTTGCGTCCCTTGCCGATGACCTTGGCCTCGCCACTGTCGATGTAATTTCGCAGGTAGTGATCGTGATGCACCGACCACTGTTCCGGCATCAGGCAACTGACGTTCTTCCCCAGCAACTCGTCCCGCCGGTACCCGAGCAGCGTGAGTGCATAATCGTTGATCTCCCGGATCAGACCGCCGCCGTCGATGCGGACGATGCCGGCGGCCGCGCCCTTGGTGATGGCTTCGTAGCGCGCCAGCCGGTGACTGCTGATCCTGTCCTGCTCGCTCAACAGTCGCTGCTGCTGCGTCATGCGCAACAACTCTGTGGCCTGTGACGCCAGCAACTTAAGCTGCCGCAGCTCGGCGGCAGAAAAGCAACGCGGCTGAGTATCGGCCACGCAAAAACTGCCCAGTATCTCCCCCGGCTCCAGGCTCAGCGGACAACCCGCATAGGCGCGGATCCCCGGCTCGCCGGTCACCAGGGGATTATCCGCAAACCTCGGATCCTGCAGGGCATCGTTCACCACCAGCAACTCATCGCTGACCATCATATGACCACAAAACGAGATATCTCGTCCGATTTCACAACGGCCGATGCCGATGCTGGCCTTGAACCACTGACGATCCTTATCGACCAGCGAGATCAGCGCCATCGGCACCCGTAGCAACTGCGCGGCCAGCTCAACCAGCTGGTCGAACGCCGGCTCCCGCGAGGTGTCGAGTAAATGCAGCTCTTGGAGCCGGGCCAGTCTTGCGACTTCATTTTCGGGGAACTGGGGACTAATCATAAAATTCCGGCAGTGTGGAGTCTGGGGGTACAAACCATTAAGGGTACTTCGGCGGTCATCACGGGGACTTTAACGTTTTCTCGTGCTCATGTGGAGCATGTCACCCGGTTTTCTCGTTTTCATGGCGACCTGGCCGCTTCCCACAAAAAAGGCTCCCGAAGGAGCCTCGCTGTCACATGCCGAGCGCCAGCTTGATGGCCATGCCCGCCAGGGTCACGGCCAGCACACCGGCCAGATAAAGAGCGGCAAACCACAGCCAGCCCTTATTGTTGCTTGCCATCATCAGTAGCCCTCTTCGAAGTCCTCGACCTTGCCGGAAAAAATGCGGTAGCCCCACAGGGTGTAGGCGCAGATCAAGGGCAGGAAAATGAAGATGCCCGGCAGCAGGAACCTGAGGCTGGAGTCCGGGGCACTGGCCTGCCACAGGGTCAGCTGATGCGGGATCAGGTAGGGAAACAGCCCCACCACCAGGCCGGCAAAACCGAGCACGAACAGGCCGACCGCCAGCCAGAAGGGGCGGGTCTCGTG
The DNA here is from genome assembly GCF_001870485.1 of Oceanisphaera psychrotolerans. Classification (GTDB taxonomy): domain Bacteria; phylum Pseudomonadota; class Gammaproteobacteria; order Enterobacterales; family Aeromonadaceae; genus Oceanimonas; species Oceanimonas psychrotolerans. Next base: position 152,530 of record NZ_MDKE01000011.1, read on the forward strand.
GGGCTTGCCATCCAGATCCCGATACAGCAGCCAGCCGAACAGGCCGCTCAGCAACGGCAGCGGCAACAGCAGCAGGAAGTTGATACCGTCAAACCAGCGCACCCGTACCTCGGTGTTGGCGTACAGGGTCCACAGGCTCACCACCACCATGACCGCCATGATGATCAGCACCAGCTGGCGGCCCAGATGAGCGGCCCGCGCCATGATCTGCCCCCGGCTTTTCATCACCAGATAGCAGCAGGCCAGCAGGGCATAGGCCACCATCAACGCAAAACCGGTGAACACGCTGAAGGGGGTCAACCAGTCCAGCGCACCCTGCTCCCCTGCCTCCACGCCCTGTACCACGGCGCCGAGGATGGCGCCCTGACAGAAGGTGGCCACGGTGGAACCGAGAAAGAAGGAGGTGTCCCACCAGGGCTTGGAGCGGTGCGACTTGAAGCGGTACTCGAAGGCGACACCACGAAAGATAAGCCCGATCAGCATGATGATGATCGGCGTATACATGGTCGAGAGAATGCCCGCGTAAGCGGCGGGAAAGGCCGCAAACAACACCACGCCACCAAACACCAGCCAGGTTTCGTTGCCGTCCCACACGTGGGAGATGGAGCGCATCATGTGATCCCGCTCGTCTTCGCTCCTGAACCAGGGATAGAGGATGCCGAGGCCGAGGTCGAAACCGTCCAGCACCACGTACATCAGCACCGCAAAGCCCAGTAACAAGTAATAAAACAGCGCCAGATCCATGTTAATCCTCCACCACGTCGTGTTGCAGTTTCTTCACCCAGGCCAGGGCGTAACCGGGCGCATTGACGCCAATCATGTGCTGTTCCAGATGCACCATATCGGGCGGCCCCTTGCGAACCAGCTTGGCCATGAAATAGAGGTAGACACAAAACAGCAGGCTGTAGGTCAGCACGAACAGGGTCAGGGAAAACAGCACCCGTTCCGCCGGCAATGGCGTCACCACTTCCATGGTGCGTACCAGCCCGTGCACCAGCCAGGGCTGGCGACCGACTTCCGCCACATACCAGCCGGCCAGGGTCGAAATCACTCCCGAGGGGATCAGCAGCGTCATCAGCAGCAGGAAGGGTCGGCTTTCGAAACCGCCGCCACGGCGACGCAGCCACAGCCCCCACAGGGCGGCGCCGATCATCAGCACGCCCAGGCCGACCATCACCCGAAAGGAATAGAACACCAGCGGTACATAGGGACGCTCGTCGGCGGGCACCGATTTCAGCCCCTGCAGCTCGCCATCCAGCTCGTGGGTGAGGATCAACGAGGCCAGCTTGGGGATCCGGATCTCGAAATGGTTGGTCTCGGCCTCCATGTCGGGTACCGCAAACAGCAGCAGCGGGGCGCCGGCTTCTTTTTCGGGCCAGATGCCTTCCATCGCCGCCACCTTGATCGGCTGATGCTCCTTGACGTTGAGGCCGTGAAAGTCACCCACCACCGCCTGCAGCGGCGCCAGCACCAGTGCCGCCCACAACGCCATCGACAGCCCCTTGCGGGCAAAGGCAACATCGCGGTTTTTACGCAGATACCAGGCACTGACACCCCCGATCACGAAGGTGGCACTGAGCATGGCCGCCAGCAGCATGTGCACCAGGCGATAGGGCATGGAGGGATTGAAGACCACCTCCATCCAGCTGGCTACTTCGAAACGGCCGTCCACGATTTCATAACCGGCCGGGGTCTGCATCCAGGAATTGGCGGCAATAATCCAGAACGCCGAAATCCAGGTTCCCAGCGCCACCACGCAGGTGGCGAAATAGTGCAGCTTTTCCCCTACCCGCTGCCAGCCGAACAGCATGACACCGAGAAAACCGGCCTCCAGGAAGAAGGCGGTCAATACCTCATAGGCCAGCAAGGGCCCCAGCACGGCGCCGGTGATCTCGGAAAAACGAGAGAAATTGGTACCAAACTCGTACGACAGCACGATGCCGCTGACCACCCCCATGCCGAAGGTGATGGCGAAGGGCTTGATCCAGAATTTGGCCAGTTGAAAGTAAACCGGATTACGGGTTTTCAGCCAGAGTCCTTCCCAGATGGCGATGGCCGTCGCCAGGCCGATGGTGATGGCCGGAAAAATGATATGAAAACTGACCGTAAAGGCGAACTGGATTCGCGACAGTATGGCGGCATCTAATTCCATCTTGTCTCCTTAACGACGTTGAAAACGGTTAACGGCCGCAGGCAGGGTGGCCAGGATCAGAACGATGAAAACGGCGGAAAATTCCAGTGCCAGGGTGGTCATATCCATGATGAGTGCTCTCCTGTTGAGTGAAATACGATCTTGACTGAATCACAGCTGAGCACATACAAAGCACAAACCATGCCATAAACAAAATCACCTGCACCCGCCTTGTCCTGAATCAAAAAACGACCAAAACTTGCCCCGACTGACAACAGGGTTTACAGTCATTGCCCGCTAAAGTGTCAACGACGTTTACATACGGGAGCCTGTATGGCGCTGGATCTTGCTTTCGAACTGATGATGCTGCTCACCGGCGGCTGTGCCCTGCTGGTGTCGGCCTGGCTGTTCTGGCGTGCCCGCCGCCGGCGCAGCATGAAGGCGCTGGCCGGTTTCGGCATCATGATGGCGCTGTGGTGCAGCGGTCATGTGTCGGTGTTTTATGGCTGGGAACGGCTGGGCAAGATGCTGATCCTCGCCAACCCGCTGATGCCCACCTTCTTCCTCGATTTTGCCATCGGCTTCGTCAATCAGGGGGCGGGACACCGGCCCTGGCTGGACCACCTGGCCCGCCGACGCGGCCTGTTTTATCTGGCGGCATTGCTGGTGCTCGTGGTCAGCCTGGCCATGGGCGGCGGCGACATCATCGCCTTCGGTCCCTTCAGCCATTACTTTGTGTTCAGCGGCGCCGGCTGGTTCAACATCGCCTACACCATCGGCATCGGGGTGCTGGCCCACGCCCTCTTGCTGTGGGGCTGGCGAGTGCATCGTGGCAACCGACGCCGCTCCATCGCCGCCATGTTCGCCGCCGGCGCCTGGGGGCTCTGGCTGGCCACCAGCTTTATCTTCCCCTCCCTCGGCCTGTACTGGTATCCCTGGCCCATGCTGCTGCTGCCGAGTTATGTGGTGTTGCTGGTCTATGGCGTGGTGCGTTATCAGATGCTGGAGGTCAACGCCTGGGCCAACCGGGCGCTGCTGTGGATACTGATGACGGCACTGGTGATGGGGCTGATTGCCCTGCTCAGCTCCATGGCCGCCCAGTTCGGCATGCAGGCGCTGGCCAACGTGCCCAAGTGGCAGCTGTGGCTCTATTCCATGCTGCTGCTGATGCTGGCGCTGGTACTGTATCAGCCGGTCAGCAAGCTGGTGGAACGGCTGATTTATCCCGGCAGCCGGCTTAACGAACGGCTGCTGGACACCTGGCTCAACCGCCTGGCCGAGGCCAGGCACTGGAACGAACTGAGCGCGGCGGCAGAGCAACTACTGGTCCGCCAGATGGGCCAGCCGGTGCGGGTACTGCTGCTGTTGGATGGCGATCGTCCTTCCCATACCGAAGAGATCGAAGGCCCCTGCGTTCTCTGCCGCCATCAGCACCTGGGCTGGCAATCCCGGCTGCAGGGCTTTGAAGACGTTACCCCCGGGCTTCGACTGGCGGCAGAGGTGTTCGCTTCGCTGCTGACCACCCGCTGCAGCCTGCTGGAGCGTTCGCTGCAATTGGCGGAAGCCGAGCGCAAACGGCTGTCGGAGCAACATCTGGTGGAGCTGGGGGGGCTGTCGGCGGCCATGGCTCACGAGCTGCGCAACCCGCTCAATATCATTTCCATGGCCTCCGCCGGGCTGGAGCCCGAGCGCAAGGTCATGATCCAGACCCAGCTCAAGCGCGCCGACCGGCTGATCTCGGACATGCTCGCCTACTCGGGCAACATCGGTGTACAGCGCCAGTCCATACCGTTGAAGGCCATGCTGGAGAGCCTGCGGCCCCAGTTCGACTGGCAGCATACCCGCTTCGAGTGCGCGCTGCCCGAGCACACCCGGATCTGTGCCGATGCCTACCGGCTACAACAGGTACTGGTCAACCTGATCGACAATGCCCTCGCTTTCGTGCGCAACAGACCCGACGGGGTGATCCGCATCGAAAACGGCGCCCGGCCCGGTGTGGTGCTGGTGCACAATAACGGGCCCGAGGTGGCCCAGGACATGCTTGACCACCTGTTTCGCCCCTTCGTCGGCAAGCGCAGCGGCGGCAGCGGCCTGGGGCTGTCTATCGTACGCCGGATCATGGATGCCCACGGCGGCCGTATCCGTCACCGCAGCGACCTGGGCTGGCCGGTGACCTTCGAACTCTTTTTTCCCGAGGACAGCTCATGTTGAACCCACCCCGCATCCTGCTGATTGACGACGAGCCCGCCTTTCGCACCCTGAGCGCCCAGTGGCTGGAGGCCGAAGGCCACGAGGTCAGTACCGGCGCCAGCCTGGACGAGCTGAGCGAGAAACTGACCCACTTCGATGCAGACCTGATCCTGCTCGACCTGTCGCTGCCGCCCCACTTCGATCCGCAACACACCCTGGCGGCGCTGCCCCGTTTCATCGACCGGCCGGTGATCATCCTCACCGGTCACGGCGAGCGGGAACTGGCGCTGGAAGCCCTGCGCCAGGGCGCCTGGGACTTTCTGGCCAAACCCATCGATCCGGACATGCTGGCGGTGGTGGTCAAACGCGCCCTGACCAAACATCAGCTGGTGCGCGAACTCAACAGCCTCAAGCACCAACAAGGCAGCCAGCAGGGGCTCGAGACCCTGATTGGCGCCTCGCCGTCGATGAACAACATCCGCGCCCTGGTCAGCCGCATCGCCCCCACCGACGTGCGGGTGCTGGTCACCGGCCCGTCGGGCACCGGCAAGGAGGTGATCTCGAAGGCGGTGCACGCACTCAGCAGTCGTGCCGCCGGCCCCTTTATCTCGGTGCACTGCGGTGCCATTCCCGCCGAGCTGCTGGAAAGCGAGCTGTTCGGCCACACCAGGGGCGCCTTTACCGGCGCCGACAAGGCCCGCGACGGCCTGCTCAAGCTGGCCGATGGCGGCACCCTGTTTCTGGATGAAATCGGTGAAATGCCGCTGGCGATGCAGGTCAAGCTGTTGCGGGTGCTGCAGGAAGGCAGTTTCTACCCGGTGGGCGGCCGCAGCCTGGAAACCATCGACGTGCGGCTGGTGTCGGCCACCAACGCGGATCTGCCCGAAAAAGTAAAAACGGGGGAATTTCGGGAAGACCTGTACTACCGCATCAAGGGCGTGAACATCGAAACCCGCCCGCTGGACGAACGCCCCGAGGACATTCCGCTGCTGATCGGTCATTTTCTGGAGCTGCAGGCCCGGGGCGGCAGTCAGGCGCCCCTGCACCCGGATACCGCCGCCTTCCACTGGTTCATTCAACGCCGCTGGCCGGGTAATGTGCGCGAACTGAAAAGCGCCCTCGACAGCGTGGCCGCCATCGCCAGAAACGGCATCATCACCCTGGAAGACATCGCCCTGCTCTACCCGGATGCCCAGCCATCAACCGGCGATTCCCTCGCCCATCCCGGCGACAGCCTGGAAGCCCAGGTACGGGCGCTGGAAATTTCGCTGATAAGCCAGGCTCTGGCCAAATTCGACCACAACCGCACCCACGCCGCCCAGGCACTGGGCCTGTCGCGCCAGGGACTGCTGAAGAAGATAGAGCGGTATGGACTTTAAGCCCCCTTCGGGGAGCCGACGGTATCCCGACACCTGCCCGCTCGGAGAGGGGTTACGGCATGATGGATATTGCTGCTATATTGCACCATCCTCAGACTTTTGTGAGACCTACCAATGGCACTGGACACCTGGTTTATCTTTCTGGCGGCGATGATTGGCCTGTCGCTCACTCCCGGCCCCAACACCTTGCTGGCGCTGACCCACGGCGCCCTCTACGGTCGGCGCAGAACCCTGTTTACCGTGGCCGGCGGCGTCCTCGGCTTTACCATCGTCATCGCCCTGTCGCTGTTCGGCATCGGTGCCTTGCTGCAGGCTTCCGCCACCCTGTTTACCGCCCTGAAAGTCATCGGCGGGGCCTACCTGATCTGGCTCGGTATTCAGCTGTGGCGGGCGCCTGCCCCCAGTGCCGATCCTCATGAGCAGGGCAGCTATCGCAGCGGCGGCTCCCTGTTTCGTCAGGGCCTGCTGTCGGCCCTGACCAACCCCAAGGCGGTGCTGTTTTTCGCCGCCTTTCTGCCCCAGTTCATCGATCCGGAGCGCGAGCTGTTTCTCCAGTTTGTGATGATGGCGGCGACCTTCGCGCTGACCGAATTCGTGACCGAAGTCTTTATTGCCAGCTTCGCCCAGCGCACCCGTGCCTGGCTGGTCCGGAGCGGACGTCGCTTCAACCGCATTTGCGCCGGATTGTTCGTGCTGCTCGGCGGCTGGCTGCCGCTGGCGCGCTGAGTCCCGGCCCCCTATCCTGCCCATAAAAAAACCGACCGGCTCAACAGAACCGGTCGGTTTTTTTGCATCATGAAGCGGCGTTATTTCAGGTTGAAATAGAACACCACCAACAGGGCGATGGGTGAGATATAACGCACCACCGGGTACCAGATCCGGTGCCAGCCGCCCAGCTCGGCGGCCGAGTGCGCCGGCTTCATCTTCCAGCCCACGAAGATGGCGGTAAACAATGCGCCGAGCGGCATCATGATGTTGGCCGTCAGGTAGTCGTAGAGGTCGAACAGAGTCTTGCCTTCGAAGCGCGCGAACATGTCGAGTGGGGTAAAACCGGACCATTCGTTGAGCGACAGCACGGTGGTGATACCCACCAGCCAGGCCACCAGGCCGCCAGTCACCGCCGCCTTCACCCGGTTTACGCCTTTTTCGTTCAGGTAGCTGACCAGCGACTCCAGCATGGAGATGGACGAGGTCCAGGCAGCAAACAGCAGCAGCACGAAGAACAGGGTGGCGAAGAAACTGCCGCCGGGCATCTGGCCGAAGGCCACCGGCAGGGTCACGAAAATCAGCCCCGGGCCGCGCCCGGCTCCAGCCCATTGGCGAAGACGATGGGGAAGATCGCCAGTCCCGCCAGCAGCGCCACGCCGGTGTCCATGACCGCAACCACCACCGAGGTACGGGCGATGGACACGTCTTTTTTCAGGTAGGCGCCGTAGGCCATCATGGCACCGCTGGCCAGGCTCAGGGTAAAGAAGGCATGGCCCAGGGCCACCAGTACCGCCTCGGCGGTAAGCGCGGAGAAGTCGGGTTTGAACAGGAAGCCGACCGCCTCACCGAAATGACCCGAGGTCATGGCATAGCCGACCAGGATCAGCAGCAGCACAAACAGCGCCGGCATCAGTTTGGTCACCGCCCGCTCAAGGCCATGACGTACACCGCCGGCCGAAACCAGCACCGTCAGGCCCATGAAGACCGAATGCCACAGCAGCAGTTCACCCGGCGAGGCCAGTAGACCGCCGAACAGGGCGCCGGATTCTTCCGCCGCGATGCCGCTGAATTCACCGCTGACCGCCGACAAGATATAGGGCATGGTCCAGCCGGCGATGACGCTGTAAAAGGAGAGGATCAGGAACGCCGCCAGGGTCGCCATGATACCGATGCCGGCCCAGCTCCTGCTGCGCCTTTCGGAGGCCGCCACCGAGGTCATGGTGCCGATGGGGCTCTTGGCGCCGCGCCGCCCCAGCATCACTTCGGCCATCATCAGCGGCAGGCCGATCACGGCGATACAGGCCAGATACACCAGCACGAAGGCGCCACCGCCGTTTTCACCGGTAATATAGGGAAACTTCCAGATGTTCCCCAACCCAACTGCCGACCCCACCGCCGCCATGATAAAGGCGAAACGGCTGGACCACTGGGCCGGGTTGCCAGCCTGCTGATTGTTCTCCGCCACGGGTACTGCCACTCCTGTTACTGGACACAAAAAATGCCAGCCACGCCTCACAACAGGTGTAAAGATTAGCTGACAACATGTCCTGCTAGTCTGCCATTAATGACTAAGATAAAAAATGGTCAGAAGTGGAAAATTCAGTTTTATGATAACTCCATCACTCTCGGATACGGGGATCATTCCCGTTTCAACACCCCCCGACGGATCTGATCCTCTTCTATGGACTCGAAGAGCGCCTGAAAATTTCCCTCACCGAAGCCTTCATTGCCCTTGCGCTGGATAATTTCGAAGAAAATCGGCCCTATCACCGTATCGGTGAAGATCTGTAACAACAGGCCCTGTCCCTCGGTAGGGGCGCCGTCCATCAGAATGTGATTTTTCTGCAGGCGGGCCAGATCCTCTCCGTGCCCCGGCAGCCGGGCGTCGAGCTGCTCGTAATAGGTGTCGGGGGTGACCATGAAGCTCATGCCGCCGTCACGTAACATTTCCACCGTGCGGTAGATATCATCGGTGCCCAGGGCGATATGCTGGATCCCTTCCCCCTTGTATTGCTGCAGAAACTCCTCGATCTGGCTCTTCTCGTCGGCGGATTCATTGATCGGAATGCGAATCTTGCCGCAGGGGCTGGTCATGGCCCGGGAACGCAGCCCGGTAAGCTTGCCCTCGATGTCGAAGTAGCGGATTTCACGAAAGTTGAAGTGTTTTTCATAGAAACCGGCCCACTGATCCATATGCCCCATGGCCACATTGTGGGTGAGGTGGTCGATATAGGTCAGCCCCACGCCTTTGGGGTGCGGATCGACGCCTTCCATGGGCCTGAAGTCCACGTCGTAGATGCTCTGATCGCCATAGCGATCCACCAGATAGATAAGGGAGCCGCCGATGCCCTCGATAGCCGGGATCTGCAACTCCATGGGGCCGGCACCGGACTCCACCACAGTGGCGCCCTGGGCCGCCAGCTCTTTGATGGCGGCGGCCGCGTCTTTCACCCGAAAGGCCATGGCGTTGGCGCCGGGGCCGTGAAGGCGGGAAAATTCCGCCGCCCGGCTGTTGGGTTCGGCATTGAGAATGAAGTTGATATCGCCCTGGCGATACAGGGTCACGTCTTTGCTGCGATGGCGGGCGATGGCCACGAAGCCCAGCCGCTCGAACAGCTCTGCCAGCTGCCGGGGCTGGTGCGAGGCGTATTCCACAAACTCGAAGCCATCGGTACCCATGGGATTCTCCCAGATGGCCGGTGTGTCGGTATGAACGGCTTTAGATACCATGATGATTCTCCTTCACCGTGGTGGTGGCACTGCTGTGTGCTGCCATATGCAAAGGGCGGCATAGCCAGCGCGGTCGGCTCCCGCCCGTACTCTCATATTCTGAAGTCTAGTTGAGGGCCGGGTCGGGAGGCGCGGCGAATACCGGGAGAAAGAAGGAGAAAGGCCCATCGGCCGACTCGCTACGAATTGCCCCAGCGGCTGACACCCGGGTAGCCGCCTTCGAGCAGTTCCTTGATGAAGACCGAAGGGATTTGCCGGTCGGCCAGCAGAAACACCTGCTGTCGGGCGCGGGTCAGGCCAACGTAGAACAGCCGGCGCTCTTCCGCATGGGGAAAGGCTTCGGCGTCCGGCAGCAGCAATTCCAGCAGGGCGGCGCCGTTCTGCTCGGATGGAAAGCCATACTTGCCCCGACTCAACCCCAGCATGATCACATGATCCGCCTCCTTGCCCTTGGCCCCGTGCAGGGTCTGGCTCTCCAGCCTGAGCTCGGGAAAGCGCCGCCGCCAGCCGGTCAGCTGTGACTCGTCCGGCAGGCTGAAACGAAAACGGGCCAGCAGATACACGGACGCATCGGCCCGGTCGGCGGCAATCTGGCTCAGCAGGCGGGTCACCGCATCCATCTGGCTGTCGTTGTCGACCGGCAACACATGCACACAGGGCGAGTCGCTGCGATGATGGGTACCGAGCGTCTTCGGCAGTTGCGCCGGATTGCGGGTGACGAAGCGGCTGGCCACCTTTTCGATCTGATTGTTGAAACGGAAGGTCTTGTCGAGCCGGGTGATCCGGCTGGCACCGAAGTACTCGGCAAAGCGGGTAGTCAGCGACACATCGGCACCGCTGAAACGATAGATGGCCTGCCAGTCGTCGCCCACACAAAACAGCGACAGCCCGGGGGCCGCATCGCGCAGGGCTTGCAGCAAGGCGGCACGAGGGCTGGAGATATCCTGAAATTCATCCACCAGTATATGGCGCCAGGGCACCTCGAAGTGGCCCTTGCGCACCAGCTCGGTGGCCTGCTCGATCATGTCGTCGAAATCGATTTCGCCCTGTTCTGCCAGATGTTGCTGGTAACGGTCCAGCAACGGGCGCACCAGGCTTAACTGCTCGGCCAGCGCCGGCGACAGCTCGTCCGGCTCGGGTTCGCCATACAACTTGAGCGCCGCCACCAGCGGTGCCCACTCCCGCGCCAGCCGCCGGTAATCCGGTTGCGGCACGACCTGAAAACGATGCCGCCGCAACCAGTCATGCAATGTGGCCCCGTAGTCTTCGTCCTGCTGGCAGTCTTGCTCCAGCCAGCGGGCAAAGGTATTGATACGGGTGCTTTCCTGCTGCGCCAGGGGGCTGAGCGACGGGCTCTTGCCCGCTACCCGCGCCAGTATCATCAACCCCAGGGCATGGAAGGTGCTGGTCTTGACGGTGGCGGTATGAGGCTGGCGCGCCAGCCGCTCACTCATTTCCGCCGCCGCCTCGTTACCGAAGGCCAGCAACAGCAAATCGCTGGCCCGGGCCTGGTTTGATGCCAGCAAAAAGGCCGCCCGCGCCACCATCACGCTGGTTTTGCCGCAGCCGGCCCCGGCCAGCACCAGGTTATGATCTTCGTCCACCACGCAGGCCAGCCGCTGGGCCTCGGTCAACGGATGGGCTTCCAGTCCGTCAAATAAGGCGCCGTACTCGGCCAGCGCCTGCTCGCAGTAATCCTGACAGCATTGTTCGCGCCAGCGCTCATCCGCCGCCGTCAGGGTTGCCACCAGTTCGAAAGCGGCCCGTTCCCGGTCGGTCAGTGCAGCAGGCGGTGAATGCAGACCCCATTCAATCGACTCCTGCTGCAACAGCTGCTTCAGCCGTTGCCAGCGGGAATGGCGCAGATAGCCCTGCTCCAGCAACGTCAGGCAGGATCCGGCCAGCGGCACCACCCGTACGGCATGATGCCGAAACCAGCCCAGGGTGATGGCTTCGCACAGCGGCTCGGCCACCGCTTTGGGCAACCAGCCCAGCTCGATATCACCCTGGGTGCAGGGCAGGTGCAGCCGATAGAGCCGCCTCCCCTGCGCCAACAGCGGTGGCGCCTTCAGCTCATGCCAGCCCAGGGCATGGCGTTCTCGTTTGAGGTGCAGTACCAGGCCCTCACCGGTCGGCTCGGTGGCCAGAAAGGGATGATTGAACCAGGGGGCCAGCCAGTGCGCCCGGAAGATCTGCATGTGCCACCTCAGGAAAGGGTATTGATCAGCTCGCCCAGTATCATGTGCGTGCGCACGGTTTTGATATGGGGGGTCTGTTCGATGATATGGCGGATGGCGTCCAGCCGCTCCATGGAGACGGCCTCCACATAAACCAGCATGTCGGTTTCGCCGCTGATGGTGTAACAGAGCTTCACCTCGGGCACGGCGCGCAACGCCTCGGCATATTGTTCGCACTGGCGAACATGATAGCAGAGGGCGAAATAGGCGCGCACCAGGGGCTGCGGGTTGCCGAGCCGGGCATGGTAGCCGCGGATCACGCCGCGCTCTTCCAGGCTCTTGATGCGTTCGGATACCGCCGAGCGGGACAGGTTGACCTCACGGGCAATACTGGCCACCGCCAGGCGGGCGTTTTCCGTCAGTAAGGACACGATTTTTTGATCGAACTTATCCACCCCTGCCTCTCTTGCCGAACACCCGACAAACGCCGGTAAAAAACGACGAAACGTCGTGCTCAAGCGCCATTGTGTCACGCCTCATTGGTATTGTTTGGCGCTAATATACCAGAATTCTCGGACATGGAATTGAAACACGATGACACGCTTGAACAAGCAACTGGGGTTACTGCAGGGCACCGGCATGATGGCCACTTCCCTGCTGGGGTCGGGGATCTTCGTGGTCCCGGCGGTGGCGGCCAGCCTGGCCGGGGCCAGCTCTCTATGGGCCTGGCTGGGGCTGATGCTGCTGGTGCTGCCGGTGGCTTTTACCTTCGCCCGCCTGGGCCGGAACTACCCCCATGCCGGCGGAGCCCCGCACCTGATCGGTCGTGCGCTCGGTGTCCCCATGGAAAAACTGGCCGCCTTCCTGTTTCTGGCGGTGCTGCCGGTAGGCCTGCCGGCGCTGCTGACCCTGACCGCCGGTTTCTGGCATGCCTTGTTTGCCCTGTCCGACCGCGGTGATCTGCTTATCCAGCTGGGTGCCCTGGGGCTTATCCTGTTGCTCGGCAGCCGCAACGCCGGTGCTTCCGGCCTGATCCAGCTGCTGATTGCCCTGAGTATTATCGGGCTGCTGACCGCCATCTGGATCAGCGGCGATCTGCTTGCCGCCCCCCTGGCCACCTTGCCGCCAGTCGGGCAACTGCAGTGGGGTGCCATGCCGGCGGCACTGGCGGTGATGTTCTGGTGCTATGTGGGACTGGAAGCCTTCACCCATATGGGCGAGGAATTCAAGAATCCGCAACGAGACTTTCCGCTGGCACTGTTGTTCGGCGTGCTGCTGGCCGGCTTCATCTATCTGGCCTACGCCATGGCAGTGGTGAAGTTCGGGGTGTTCGGCGACGAGCTGACCAATACCACCTCTTTCCCGGTGCTGGCCGCCATGCTGTTCGGCGAGCCGGGCCGCTGGGCCGCCGCCCTGGTGGGATACCTGGCCTGTTTTGCCAGCCTCAATCTCTATGTGCAGGGCTTCGCCCGCCTGCTGTGGAGCATGGCCGATGAAGGCAAGCTGCCCGCCTCCCTGTCCCGGCTGAACCATAACGGTGCCCCCTTTACCGCCCTCGCCTGGATAGTGGCGGCCAGCACGCTCTGTACCCTGGTGGCCTGGCTGTTCCAGTTACCGCTCGAGGTGCTGATCCGTTACGCCAACGGCAACTTCATCCTGGTCTACCTGCTGGCGATGGTGGCGGGCGTCAGGCTGCTGCAGGGCGGTTACCGCTGGCTGGCACTGCTCGGCTGTCTGCTGTGCCTGGGGGTATTCCTGTCCCTGGGGCTGGAAGCCGCCTATGCGCTGGTACTGGGTGCGGCCTTTGTCGGCTGGCGCCAGTGGCGCAGACGTAAAATAGAGCGCAAAGCTAGTCCAGCCGCTTCCTGAAACGCCGGGCCGCCAGCAGCAGTCCCAACAGGGTAAAGCCTCCCAGCCACAGCGCATCAGGCGCCAGTGACAGCAGGTCGGCATCGCGCAGCAATATGCCCCGGGCCAGGCGCATGTAATGGGTGGCGGGCAGCCCCTCGGCCAGCCACTGGGCTGCCACCGGCATGCCCTCATAGGGAAACATGAAGCCGGACAACAGAATCGAAGGGATCAGCACAAACACCGTCATCTGCATGGCCTGCAACTGGCTCTGGGCCAAGGTGGAGATCACCAGCCCCAGCACCAGGCTGGCGGCGATAAACAGCAGGGTGGCCAGCAGCAACTGCAGCGGGCTACCGTTGAACGGCACCGCGAAGATAAAGAACCCCAGAGTCAGGATGATCACCAGCTGCACCAGGCCGGCGAACACATAGGGCACTATCTTGCCGATCATCAGTTCCATCGGCGTCACCGGCGTGGTGATCAACAGCTCCAGATTGCCCCGCTCCCGCTCGCGCACGATGGCCGAGGCGGTAAACAGCACCATGGTCATGGTGAGGATCACCCCGATCAGGCCCGGGATGATATTTACCGCCGCCCGCCGCTCCGGATTGAAAAACAGCGTCACCTCGAAGTTGCCCTGAGGCCGGCTCAGTCCGGGATCGTCCGGCAGGCTGGCCAGCTGCAGTATGGCGCTGGCAATCAGGGTATCGGTGCCGTCCACCAGCCACTGGCCCCGGTGCCGGCCGTCCTGCCGGCGGCGTTCGAGATCGGCGGGCAGGATCAGCGCCGCCCGCACCCGACCGGCAATAATGGCGGTTTCGGCATCATGAGGGTGAGTGAAACGCTCGGTAAAGACCACCAACTGGCTGGCTCCCATCCGGGCCACCAGCGCCCGACTCTGACTGGTCGCCGCCTGATCCACCAGCGCCACCGGAATATCGCGCACCTTGGTGTTGATGGCATAGCCGAACAGCAGCAGCTGGATCAGCGGCACCATCACCACCATGGCGAAGGTGAGCCGGTCCCGGGACAACTGGCGAAATTCCTTGAGGGTAATGGCCCTGATCCGCCGCAGGCTGCTCATGGCTTTCTCCACCTGCTCATGGCTTTCTCCACCTGCTCATGGCAGCTCCTTCCCGCCGGTGCAGCTGACAAATACATCTTCCAGGTTGGGGCGCACCCGGTTGATCTCGGCCCCGGTCGCCAACTCCGGCAGCCGCTGACGCAACCAGCCGACCGGGTCGGCGAGCTTACCGTCCACCAGTACCCGCAACCGCAGGCCCAGCTGGGCGACGGAGCGCACGTGCTCCAGCGCCAGCAAACGGGTTTTCAGCTCGCGCAGACCGGGGGCCGCTACCTCCAGCACGGTCACGCCCATGCCGTTCATCAATTGTTCCGGCGAGCCGTCGGCGCGCTTGATGCCGTTCTCCAGGATGGCCAGGCCGTGGCAGCGCTCGGCCTCGTCCATGTAGTGGGTGCTCACCAGTATGCTGGTGCCTGCCTCGCACAGATCGAACAACTTCTCCCAGAAGTCCCGCCGGTTTTCCGGATCCACCGCCGAGGTCGGCTCGTCGAGAAACAACAGATCCGGTTGGTGCAGGGTGGCGGCGGCCAGCGCCAGCCGCTGTTTCTGGCCGCCGCTCAGGGTGCCGGCGAAACGACCGGCAAAAGATGCCAGCTCATAGGTGCCCAGCAGCTCACGCAGACGATCCCGGCTGTCTTTCGCATTCAGGCCGTAGATCTGGGCGATAAACTCCAGGTTTTCACGCACCGACAGATCGTCATAGAGCGAGAATTTCTGGGTCATGTAACCGACCCGTCGGCGCAGGGTCTCGGCCTGTTCAGGGATGGCCAGCCCCAGCACCGTCATGTCGCCGGCGCAGGGCAGCAAGAGGCCGGTGAGCATGCGGATGCAGGTGGACTTGCCGCTGCCGTTGGGGCCGAGAAAGCCATATATGGTGCCGGCGGGAATGGCCAAGTCCAGCCGGTTGACGGCCACCAGCTCGCCGAACTTTCGCGTCAGCCCGCGGGTATGGATGGCCAGCTCAGTCATGGCCCGCCTCCGGCAACACCTGGGCGGGTATGCCGGACGGCAGCGCACTGGCTGCCTCGGGCAATTGCACCTTGGCCAGATACATCAGCCGGCTGCGTTCCCCCTCGGTCAGGGCGTAATAGGGTGTAAAGGCCGGCTCGGTGGCAATCCAGCTCAGGCGGCCCGGATACGGCTCCTCTATACCATCGACCCAGACCCGCAACGAGTCACCAACGTGCAGCCCGAGTCGGCCGCTGGCCGGGACATAAATCCGGGCATAAGGGGCGCCCTGGGCCTGCAATACCGCCACCACGGCACCGGGTGCAACCCGGTCCCCCACCTGGTAGGGCAAGGTTTCCAGGATACCGGCGCGGCTGGCATGAATGGTCAGCTCGGCCAGTTGATAACGGGCCTGCGCCAGCTCGGCCTGTTGTGCATCCCGGGCCGCATAGGCGGCCTCGATATCTTCGACCCGGCTGCCCGACACCTGTCTGGCGAGTCGCTGACGGGCCGCATCTATCTGAGCCCTCAGCTGATCATGGTCGGTACGAACACGGTCCAGTTCGGCCTGACTGGCCAGTTGCCGGGACGCCAGGGTACGAATGCGACCCAGGTTACGCGCCACCTCCGGCAGCCGGGCCTGCAACTGTGCCAGTTCGGCCCGGGCGGCACTGATGTCTTCCTCCCTGGCGCCCGTCAGCAGCAGTGCCAGCCCCGCCTCGGCCTGACGCAATCGGGCCTGCTGGCGGCCGACCTCCAGCTGTTGCCGGGTAACATCCAGCCGCACCAACAGAGTGCCTTCCGCTACCCGCTCCCCCTCCGCCACCGGTTGTTCCATTACCAGCTCGGCGGCGGTGGTGGTCAACTCGATGCGGTCCCGCTCCAGGGTACCGAGCCAACGATCATCCGGTGACGGCTCGCAGGCAGTCAGCAACAGGCAGCAGAGCAACAGGCCCGGGCGGGAAAATTTCGGCATGGCAGTGTCCATTGAGGCTTATGACCTTAGCTTAGCCGAAGCGCGGGAGGGGTTCGTTGCGATGGATCAGGGTAGAAGAAGATGGGCATGACTTGAAACCCAGGCTGCCGCTCGCCTGAGACCGATTTTTCCGCCGGTTCGGCCCCGCCAGGGCAACGGCGGACATGTTCCGTTATTAAAAACAGATCATCATCACAGCGAATGTCCCCTCGGGGACATATCCGTCCGGCTGCTGCGCCACCTAACATCAAGCTTCTATGGAAAGAAAAGGATAAACAGGATGGAAAAAATACTGACACCAAGGGCAGAGAAGCTGCCCATCGGCTGGCGCAAACTGGTCCTGCTGGGCGGCGCTCTGCTGTTGCTGGTCGCGCTGGGCATCGGGAAGAGTGGCGCCGAGAGCGGCTTCGGCCTGTTCGCACTGCTGCCAACCCTGGTGGTGCTGGGGCTGGCGCTGCTCACCCGTCGTACCCTGGAGCCGCTGCTGGCCGGCGCCTGGTGGGGTTTGCCATGGTGGATCCCGGCCGTACCCTGCATGGCTTTGTTGCCAGCTCGCTGACCATCATGCAGGGGCCCATCATGGGCTGGCTGATCCTGGTCTGCGGCCTGCTTGGCAGCCTCATTGCGCTATTGCAGTTCTCCGGTTCTACCCTCGCCTTCAGCGATACTCTGGGCCGTTACATCAAACGCCGCTCCCATGCGCTGATGGCCAGCTGGCTGCTCGGCATCGCCATCTTTATCGATGACTACCTCAACGCCCTTACCGTAAGCACCGCCATGCGCAAACTGTCGGACAAACTCAGAATTTCACGCGACATGCTAGCTTATGTGGTGGACTCCACCTCGGCACCGGTGTGCCTGATCATCCCCTTTTCAACCTGGGTGATTTATCTGGCCGGACTGATTGAAGCCAACGGCCTGGTGGCGGAAGGCGAAGGGTTCGCCTACTACCTTAACCTGCTGCCCTATCTGATCTACCCCTGGGTCGCCTTGCTGCTGGTGCCGCTGGTGGCCTATGGGGTGGTGCCCCTGTTCGGCACCATGAAGCAGGCCGAACAGGACTCAGCCGAGGGGAAAAACCTGCCACCGGAACAGGATGAACCCGGTCACGGGCATCCGCCTCGCCTGCTCAACTTCGTGCTGCCGGTGCTGACCCTGCTGCTGGCTACCTGGTATTTCGACATCGATGCCTTGATGGGCGTGGGCTGCGCCCTGATGGTTTGCCTGGTGCTCTACCGGTTACAGGGGCTCGCCAGCCTGCCTCGACTGTTCGACGAAATCATTCAGGGCGTCGCCACCATGTTGCTGCCGCTCGGTATCGTGTTCGCCGCCTTCGTGCTGCAGGACGTGAACGAACAGCTGGGTCTGTCCAGTTACCTGATCGATGCCATCACCCCCTACATGAATGCCCGCTGGCTGCCTGCCCTGAGTTTTCTGGTACTGGCCGGGCTGACCTTTGCCACCGGATCTTTCTGGGGAGTCTACGCCATCGCCTTTCCCATCATGGTACCGCTGGCTCAGGCCCTCGACGCCAGCATGCCGCTGACCCTGGGCGCGCTGATCTCGGCCGGCGCCTTTGGCAGCCACGCCTGTTTCTTTGGCGACTCGACGGTAATTTCTGCCAGAGGCTGCGGCATTCCCCCCATGCAGCACGCCCTGAGTCAATTGCCCTACACCCTGATTGCCGCCACCGTCACCACCCTGCTGCTGTGGCTGCTGGCCTGATGTTATTCAAGGAGAAAAAGATGAAACGTACCGGATTTGCCTTTCACGAACACTGCATGTGGCACGACGCCGGTCCCTGCTCGGTTTTCGATCGTCCCGGCGGTTTTATTCAGCCGGCGCCGGCGGCCGAGAACCCGGAAACCAAGCGACGGCTGCGTAACCTGCTGGCGGTCAGCGGCCTGCTCGAACAACTGGTACCGGTCCGGGCCGATCCCGCCGGCCGGGAAGACCTGCTGCGCTTTCATACCCGTCGCTATATCGACGAACTGTCGGCCATGAGCGAACGCGGCTTCGGCGATGCCGGCCAGTATGCTCCCTTTCGTCAGGATGCCTTTCCCATCGCCTGTCGTTCGGCAGGCCTGGCCATTGCCACCCTCGACGCGGTACTCAGGGGAGAGCTGGACAATGGCTATTGCCTGTCGCGACCGCCGGGACACCATGCCGAAGCCGACAGAGGTATGGGCTTCTGCCTGCTCGGTAATATTCCCATCGCCATCAAGGCCGCCCAAGCCAGGGGGCTGGTGCGCAAGGTGGCGGTGATCGACTGGGACGTTCATCACGGCAACGGTACCCAGCAGGCCTTTTACGACGACAGGGAAGTACTCACCATTTCGTTGCACCATGACAACAACTATCCCATTGATTCGGGTCACGTAGAGCAACGGGGCCAGGGTGACGGCCTGGGCTACAACCTCAACATTCCGCTGCCGGCGGGCGCGGGTATCGGCGCCTACCTGGCCGCCATGGATCAACTGGTGCTGCCGGCGCTGACCCGCTTCGAGCCGGAGCTTATCGTGGTCGCCTGCGGCTATGATGCGGGCGCCATGGATCCGCTGGGCTGTATGCTGCTCAACGCCGACTGTTTCGGTTTGCTCACCGAAAAAGTGATGGCGGCGGCCGATGCGCTGTGTCAGGGGCGGCTGGTCATGGTGCACGAAGGCGGTTATTCGGAAGGTTATGTGCCCTTCTGCGGGCACCGGGTGCTGGAGACCCTGAGTCAAAGCACCATTCGGGTACCAGACACGGCAGGAGACGATATTGCCCGCTGGGGGCAACAAAGCCTGCAACCGCACCAGGCGGCCTTGCTGGAAAGCCTGCGGCCACTGCTGCAGGATATTCACCCATAACCCACGGATACTGACCATTCCTGACCAGCGGGCAAAACTGGTCAGGATCCCATATCGATGTTACTTTTTATTCACCACCCAAACCCAAAATCATCCACTTCATGCAAACGGATATTGCTCCCCCCTCACTGGCGCCCCTGGCCCGGCTGCTGCCGACCCTTGACGGTAGCGACTTCTTACCCGAACTGCGAAAGTGTCTGGAACACTACTTTCCGGATATCGACCTGGTGCTGTGTCGCCTGCACCGACAGGGCCGGCCCGAAATCCTGTTGCATAACCTGAGTCCCGAACAGTACGCCGCCACGCTGGTCCCCTACTGCACCGGCATGTACCTGCTTGACCCTTTCTATCAATACTGGCTGAATCATCCGGCGCCAAGCCTGGTCAGCTTGGATCAAATCGCTCCCGAAGGCTTTCGCCGCTCGGAATATTTTCTCACCTACTACACAGGGCTGGGCTTGCATGACGAACTGATGTGCTTCTTCTGCGGAGATAGCGAGTGGGTGCTGGCCTTTTCCTTCGGTTTTTACCGACGGCCACCCTACTTGGACAGCCGACTGCTGGCCGCGCAGATGCATTACCTGTTTCCGCTGCTGCAAGCATTACTGGAAAAACACCGCTGGCAATGGCAGCAACAACAGCAAGACGAACGGCGCCAGGGGCTGGCGACCTTTGAAACCGGGCGTTTGAGCGAAAGAGAGCAGGAAGTGGCCCAGCTGTTTCTGCAGGGTTACAGCGCCAAAGCCATCGCCGACCATCTCTGTATCAGCCCGGGCACGGTCAAGAACCACCGCAAACACATTTACGGCAAGCTCGGCATCAACAGCCAGGCAGATTTGTTTCAGCTGTTTCTGCGCCATCAGGGGCTGGACTGAAGGCCGGTCACGCCGGCCTCAGACAAGTCGTTTACCGAGCCAGATGCTCGGCATGAAAACGCAGGTGGTCTTCGATGAAACTGGAGATAAAGTAGTAGCTGTGGTCGTAACCGGGCTGCATGCGCAGGGTAAGATCCGCACCGGCCTGCTCGGCAACCTGCGCCAGTGCCTGGGGTTTGAGCTGCTCGGCCAGGAAATTGTCGGCCTCGCCCTGATCCACCAGCATCGGCAGTGCGCAGCCATGCGCTTTCAACAGCAGGCTGGCATCGTACTGGGCCCAGGCGTGCCTGTCGTTACCCAGATAGGCGCCCAGCGCCTTGTGGCCCCAGGGGCAATCGCAGGGGTTGGTGATCGGCGAAAAAGCCGATACCGACACGAACCGCTCGGGATTGCGCAGTGCCAGCACCAGGGCACCGTGGCCGCCCATGGAGTGACCGCTGATGGCGCGTTTGCCGGACAGCGGCAACTCGGCCTCGACCAGCGCCGGCAATTCGCTCAGCACATAGTCGTACATCCGGTAATGCTGGTTCCAGGGTGCCTGGGTGGCATTGACGTAGAATCCGGCTCCGAGCCCTAAGTCGTAAGCCGCGTTTTCATCATCGGCCACGCCTTCGCCACGGGGGCTGGTGTCGGGGATAATCAGCGCCAGACCCAGTTCGGCTGCCACCCGCTGGGCGCCCGCCTTGCTGGAAAAGTTCTCGTCGCTGCAGGTCAGACCCGACAGCCAGTAAACGGCCGGCACCGGGCCCTGCTCCGCTTGGGGTGGCAGAAACACCGAAAACTGCATGCTGCAATCAAGGCTGCTGGACTCGTGCTGATAGCGGATTTGACGGCCGCCGAAGCATTTCTGCTCTTGTATCAGTTGCATGGAAACTCCTTCCTTCCCCCTTGGGGGGAGCTGTAAGCTGCCAGCTTTAAGCTGTAAGACAAACACCGAAGGCTGCAGGCTCGACATTGTGCCTGCGACATCAACAGTCGCCTGCTGGATGGACTCCGGCCTTCGCCGGAGTGACGGTATTGTTCAGGCGACCGCGGGCTGCTTACAGCTTATGGCTTAAAGCTGCCTTTAGGCTTATTTGTCGAAGTGGATCACCGAGCGGATCGACTTGCCTTCATGCATCAGGTCGAAGGCGTGGTTGATGTCTTCCAGGCCCATGGTGTGGGTGATGAAGGTATCCAGCTCGAACTCACCGTTCAGGTACTGCTCGACGATGCCCGGCAGCTGAGAGCGGCCTTTTACACCACCGAAGGCACTGCCGCGCCATACCCGGCCGGTGACCAGCTGGAACGGACGGGTGGAGATTTCCTGGCCGGCGCCGGCAACCCCGATGATGACCGACTCGCCCCAGCCCTTGTGGCAGCATTCCAGGGCGGAACGCATCACCTTGACGTTACCGATACACTCGAAGGAGTAGTCCACGCCACCGTCGGTCAGTTCGACGATCACGTCCTGAATCGGCTTGTCGTAGTTGTTGGGGTTGATGCACTCGGTCGCACCCAGCTGCTTGGCGATGTCGAACTTGTCTTCATTGATGTCGATGGCGATGATGCGGCTGGCCTTGGCCATGACGGCACCGATGATAACGGCCAGACCGATACCGCCCAGGCCGAATACCGCGACGGTGTCGCCTTCCTGCACATTGGCGGTGTTCTTGACCGCGCCCATGCCGGTGGTTACGCCACAACCCAGCAGGCAGACCTTCTCCAGCGGTGCTTCTGGGCTTATCTTGGCCAGGGAGATTTCCGGCACCACGGTGCGCTCGGCGAAGGTGGAGCAGCCCATGTAATGGAAAATCGGCTTGCCGTCCTTGAAGAAACGGGTGGTGCCGTCGGGCATCAGCCCCTTGCCCTGGGTGGCGCGAACCGCCTGGCACAGGTTGGTCTTGCCTGATTTACAGAATTTACACTCGCCACACTCGGCGGTGTACAGCGGGATCACGTGGTCACCCACTTCCAGGGTGGTCACGCCCTCGCCGACCGCCTCGACGATACCGCCCCCTTCATGGCCGAGGATGGCCGGGAAGATACCTTCGGGATCATCACCAGACAGGGTAAAGGCATCGGTGTGACACACACCGGTGGCGACAATGCGTACCAGCACTTCGCCTTTCTGCGGCGGCATCAGATCCACCTCTTCGATGCTCAGTGGTTTGCCCGCTTCCCAGGCGACGGCGGCACGGGTTTTGATCATTTCCATTAGGTTCTCCAGTGAGATGCAGTGCGATAACCGATTCAGTATAACGGCAGAAAGAACACTGCCGTTACAATAGCTGTCGCCATTGTATATACGCAAAGTGCCAGTGAGAATGGGGACAGAAGCAAATGATTTTTACAGCTGAGTAATAATAACCCGGACATGGGGTCAATTCCCGTGTAGCACCCATAACCGTAAAACTGATCGAAACGGGCACAGGGAGAACCGCTTCTGGCGAGATGAATTTTCTGGTGGCTCGACGGGACTGTACTGCACTTTTCAGGCTGTCGGGTGTAGAATCGACGTCTTTATAGCCAACATCGCCCCCAACCCAAAGGAACGTGAGATGACTGCTGTTAAGCCGTTTGAAGTCATGGCCTTACCCGCGGAGATGGCACAACACCAACATGACTATAACCAGATTGTCATCGGCCTGAATGGCCAGACCGAGTTCGACATCGGTGGCAGTGGCAACCTGGTAGGCCCGGGCCAGGGTTGCCTGGTGTCTTCGGAGCTGTCTCATGCTTTCGGCGGCCTGGGATCCAACCGGATATTGGTACTCAACCTGTCGCCGACTCAGCCCTCGGTGCTGCCGGTGCATCAGGAACGCATGCTCGGCCTGTTTGAACAACCCCGTTACTTCCAGCTCCATCCCCAGGCCCAGCAACTGGTCTCGGTGCTGAGTCGCGAGATGAGCGACAACCCGGATGATGACCTGATGGGCCAGGCTTGCGCCCATACCCTGATGTGCGCCTTGCACCGGCATATGGCGCTTCCCTCGGGGAGACTCCAGACCAATCGCCTTAACCTGGACGTGATCGATAGCTACATCGAGCAGAACATGGGCCGTAAGATCACGGTGGCACAGCTGGCTGGCTGTGCCTTTCTGGGAGAAAGCCAGTTCCATGCGCTGTTCAAGGAGCAAACCGGCATGTCGCCCTATCAGTACCTGCTGGAAAAACGACTGAACGAGGCCTGCAAGATGCTGGCCCACAGTCATCACAGCTTGTCCTATATCGCCCAGCGTTGCGGTTTTTCCAGTCAGAGCCTGTTTACTCAGGTATTCTCCAGCCGACTGGATATTTCTCCTGCCCGTTATCGCAAGCTGCAACACTGACTCCCGGCCGGAAACCGGGCCGGTCCTTTGCCGCCACGACGTCCTCGACACACAACAAGGGTCTGCTATCGATAAAACCTGTGTTTGTGATCACTTTTAGCGAACCGACGGAGTTTTCCTAAAAAAAAACGCAGTAAAGCAAAAGATCTGCCCCCCCATTCCCACTATTATCCTTGTGAAGTAACAAGATCTTAACCATGCTTTGCGCAATCACGGCCACAAACTGTATTCCGCTTTGCTAGTAAACGGGAATCCATCCTGGAGGAACAGGGAATGATTGAATCCAACTATGCCATCACCGGCACTTTTCTGGTGTATCTGGTTGCCATGATGGCCATCGGTTACTACGCCTACAAACGCACCGCCAACTCGGCAGACTACTTTCTGGGTGGTCGCTCACTGGGTCCCTGGCCCTCAGCCATCTCTGCCGGTGCCTCGGACATGAGTGGCTGGCTGCTGCTGGGCCTGCCCGGTTATGCCTATGCCGCCGGTATCGAGTCCTTCTGGCTGGCCGGCGGCCTGTTGCTGGGTACCTGGGCCAACTGGATGTTCTGTGCCAAACGACTGCGTACCTACACTCTGGAAGTGGATGACGCCATCACCATTCCCGAGTACCTGTCCCGCCGTTTCGAAGACAAATCCAAGCTGCTGCAGACCATCTCTGCCTTTATCATCCTGCTGTTTTTCCTGTTCTACACCAGCTCCGGCCTGGTCGCAGGCGGCAAACTGTTCCAGACCGTATTCGGCATGGATTACCAGATAGCCGTGGTGGTCGGTACCCTCTGTATCGTTTCCTATACCCTGTTTGGCGGCTTCCTGGCCGTTTCCTGGACCGATCTGGTGCAGGGCCTGCTGATGGCAGCCGCCCTGATGATAGTGCCGATCGCCGCGATGGAAGGCGGCTTCGGCCAGCTGAGCTCCGAGCTGAATAACATTAACCCCGAACTGCTGACCCTGTGGAACGGTATCGATGGCAAGCCGCTGTCCGCCATCGCCATCATCTCGCTGGCTGCCTGGGGTCTGGGTTACTTTGGCCAGCCTCATATTCTGGCCCGCTTCAACGCCACCCGCAGCAATAAAGACATCACCACCGCCCGCCGCATCGCCGTTATCTGGAGCTTCCTGTCCATGGTCGGCGCCCTGATGGTTGGTCTGGTTGGCCTGTTGTATGTGCAGAACAGCATGGGCGGCGAACTGGCCGATGCAGAAACCATCTTCATGGTGCTGGTCAACGCCGTGTTCCATCCGGTTATCGCCGGTATCCTGCTGGCTGCCATCCTCGCCGCCATAATGAGTACCGCCGACTCCCAGCTGCTGGTGTCGTCTTCTGCCCTGGCCGAAGATTTCTACAAGCAGCTGTTCCCCAACACCACTCCCCAGAGCCTGGTCAACATCGGTCGCTTTGCGGTGATTGCCCTGTCTGTGGTCGCTCTGGTACTGGCACTGAACCCCGACAGCACCGTGCTGGGTCTGGTGTCTTACGCCTGGGCCGGTTTCGGCGCCGCCTTCGGCCCCGCCCTGCTGTTCAGCCTGTACTGGCGCAACATGAACCGCAACGGCGCCCTGGCCGGCGTACTGGCCGGCGGCATTACCGTGGTAATCTGGAAGCAAATCTCCGGCGGCATCTTCGATATCTATGAAATCGTCCCCGGCTTTATCTTCGCCTCCATCGCCATCGTAGTGGTCAGCAAGTTGACCGGAGCGCCCAAGGCATCGGTCACCAAGACCTTCGACAACTACCAGAAGAGTCTGGATACTCTGGATTAACCTCTCTCCAAGCCCGGCTGTCGCCGGGCTTTTTCCATCTCATCGGCTAAGCTTGTGTCTATCTGCACCACACAAGAATCGATGCCATGCCCCCAAGCTCCCTCTATCTCGGCAGTAACCACCAGCAACAACCGGTAGCACTTTCTCTGCCAATGGCCAACCGCCACGGACTGATTGCCGGCGCCACCGGCACCGGAAAAACCGTGACCCTGCAACGCCTGGCCGAACGCTTTTCCCGCGTCGGCACCCCGGTGTTCATGGCCGATATCAAGGGCGATCTGTCCGGATTGGCCGCCCCCGCCGAGCCCGGCGGCAAAATCGCGCAACGACTGGAACAACTTGGGTTGACAGACTATCAGCCACGAGCGGTTCCGACCCTGTTCTGGGATCTGTTCGGGGAGCGAGGGCACCCGGTACGCACCACCATCTCGGAGCTGGGCCCGTTGTTGCTGGCCAACATCATGAACCTGAACGATACCCAGACCGGCATTCTCTACGGCTGTTTTCGCATCGCCGACGATCAGGGCCTGCTGCTGCTCGACCTCAAGGATCTGCGTGCCCTGCTAAGCTGGGTGACCGACAACGCCAGGACCCTGAGCAAGCAATACGGCAGCCTGCCCGGTAACAGTCTCGGCGCCATTCAGCGCCGACTGATGGTGCTGGAACAGGAAGGAGCCGAACGCTTCTTTGGTGAGCCGGCGCTCAACCTGCGTGACCTGATGCAGAAGGATTTTTCCGGTCAGGGCGTGGTCAGTATTCTCGACGCCACCCGGTTGATACAAACCCCCAGGCTGTACGCGACCTTTCTGCTCTGGCTACTGAGCGAGCTGTTCGAAAACCTGCCGGAGATCGGAGATCCCACTCAGCCGGTGCTGGTATTTTTCTTCGATGAGGCCCACCTGCTGTTCAATTCCGCCCCCAGGGCTTTACTTGAAAAAATAGATCAACTGGTGCGACTGATCCGATCCAAGGGCGTGGGCGTCTACTTCATCAGCCAGAACCCGCTGGATATTCCCGACTCGGTGCTCGGCCAGCTGGGCAACCGGGTACAGCACGCCCTGCGTGCCTTTACCCCTCGTGATGAACAGGCGGTCAAGGCCGCCGCCCGCACCTTTCGCGCCAATCCGGGCTTCGACACCCAGACTGCCATCACTCAACTGGGCGTAGGTGAAGCGCTGGTATCGGTGCTGGACGAACAAGGCAGCCCCACACAAGTTGAAATCACCCTTATCTGCCCTCCCGAGTCCCGCATCGGCCCCCTGAGTACAGAAGAAAGGGCCAGCCGCCTGAAGAGCTCGCCCCTGGCCGGCCGTTATGAGCCGCTGCTCGACAGAGACTCGGCCTTCGAAATGCTCGCCCGCCGGGTACCAGAGCCCGCTGCTGCGGCCGCCACTCCGGTCCCAGCCACCGCAACACCGGCGCCGCGTCGTGCCAGCCGACGCGACTCGCTGCTGGAAAGCGTGGCCAAAAGCACCCTGCGCAGTATTGGCAGTCAGCTGGGCCGACGTCTGGTTCGCGGCCTGCTCGGTTCCTTGCTCGGCGGACGCTGAAACCAGGGCTTGCTCCCGAAAGCAAAAAAGCCTGACACCGGTAATCGATGTCAGGCTTTAACGGAAGCAAGCGTGCAGTGTGATGGAGCAGGCGTGAGTTATCCCTCACGCCCCACATCCAACACCTCGGCGACGTGCCTTATGCCATCTGCGATTGCAGATAGTTGGGCAGACCGATGCGGTTGATCAGGCCCAGTTGCTGTTCCAGCCAGTGGGTATGGTCATTTTCGGTGTCTGCCAGCAGCACCTGCAGCATGTCTCGCGTCTGGTAGTCGTGCTCCTGCTCGCACAGCGCCATGACGTTGCGCAGATCCACAATCACCTTGTATTCCAGATCCAGATCACTCTGCAGCATGGAAGGGACATCCTTGCCGATATTGAGCGGTACCCGGGTGACCATATCCGGCGTGCCTTCCAGAAACAGAATGCGCTCAATCAGCTTAGAAGCATGGCCTTTTTCATCTTCAAATTCATGATCGATGCGCTCGAACAGTTTTTTCAGGCCCCAGTCGTCGTACATACGGGAGTGAATAAAATACTGATCCATGGCACTCAGCTCGCCGGCCAGCAGCTCATTCAACGCCGCTATCACCTTTGCATTACCTTTCATTGTCGGCTCCCCCTTACATTTGCGACTGTTGATAGTTCTCGAGACCAATCTTGGCAATCAGGTCGAGCTGGGTATCAATCCAGTCGAGATGGGCTTCTTCGTATTCTTCAATCTCGCACAACAGCTCGCGGGATACGTATTCCCGAATCGACTCGCAGTAGGCGATGGCCTCTTTGAGTACCAGTAACTGTTCTTCCACCTGCTGCTTGTCACATTGCAGCATTTCCTCGGTGGTTTCGCCGATCCGCAGACGGTTCAGGTGCTGCAGGTTGGGCAGACCTTCGAGAAACAGCACCCGCTCAATCAGCTTGTCGGCCTGTTTCATGTCCTTGATGGACTTCTTGTATTCACGCTCATCCAGCTGATGCAGGCCCCAGTTCTTGAACATGCGGGCATGCAGAAAATACTGGTTGATGGAGGTGAGCTCTATGCTCAGTACCTGATTAAGGTACTCAATGACTTTCTTGTCGCCTTTCATGTCTTCCCCCTCTGAACAATGCGGCCATGATAGTATCAAGCGGACTTCATTTCAAACCAGATAGCCAATAAACCATTGATTTAATTGGGATAACGTAGTGTTAATAAGAACAACTCCAATTTGTACCCCGCCTCTCCCCGATACATGAGCATAGCTACGGAATGATTTCGTATCAAAGCAGCGCCGCCCCACCACGGCTCCGGGGAACGGCCCCCGGAGCACTCGAGCCGTTAATGGCTGCCCCCTTTGTTGCCCGCTACTTGATCCAGATGGGGTTGGAGTAAGCCTTGTTGCCCTGTTTGTCCTCTACGACCCATTGCATCCAGGTGCGTTTGGGCGGCACCGGCACCCCGGTTCTGAACCACTTGGCACCGTTTATTTTCCAGCCAGCCACCTGTTTGCCGTCCAGCCAGACCTCGGCCTTGGCCAGACCTATCCCTGAACGGAACTCGACCTGGGTTTCACTGTAGGGCGTGGCCTCGCCACCGAAATTGGTGGTGATGGGATAAACCTCGGGGCCAAAGCTGACAAAGCTGTGCCCACGGGCCGCGGCACTGGCAAAATCGGCCGTAATGCGCCCCTTGGGAGTATAGGCATAGATCTTGCCGCTGTTATGTCGTGCATCCTTCAGCAAGGGGCCTGCATTCAGGTAGACCCGTTCGCCTCGGCTCCAGCGCTGGCGCATCGTCGACAGATAAGACTCGAAATTGCCGGACACCGGGGCCAGCTCAAACAACCCCAGCTCGGCCTGGGGGCTGGAGGTGGTGTACATCTCCTTATCCGAAAGCAAGTTACCGAGAGAGCCGGCACTCAGCCAGGCGGTAAATTCAAGGCCCTTGCCGGCGGCATGGGAGCGGCGCAAGTCGTCGGTTTCATACAGCTGGTTCAGGTTGTTCTGCAACTGCGCGGCGGTCCAGTGACTTTGAACCATGCGCGGCACATCGTTATAGCTCGGTCCCTGACGGGCCGGCTCGTTACGCTGCAATTGATAACCGGCAAACAGGGGGGCGTTAACCGGATCCAGCACCCGGGTGCTGAGCGTGATGCCGGGGTAGTCTTTCGCCACCTCGTAGCGGCTCAACAGCCGATGTCCGTTCCAGGTTCTCGCCAATTCAATCACCAGCTGATCGGGGCTATGGTGAACCACTTCCAGGCGCTCAACTGATAACTCACCTTCACCGGGAACAAAGTCAACGGATTCGACCAGATCGGCACCAAAGACGCCGTTTTCCACCATGGCCAGATCCAGGATCCCTTGCCGCGAAACGGCAAAGGTAAAATGGGGGGTACGTACGGTAATGTCATCGGCGCCGCGGGCATCACCGCCCTGGATCCAGGTTGGCCCACGCACGACTTCTATACTGGCGGGCGGCGTCCCCTGCCTTGCAGTATTGGAGGAACAGGCAGTCAGA
Organism: Oceanisphaera psychrotolerans; assembly: GCF_001870485.1. Taxonomy (GTDB): domain Bacteria; phylum Pseudomonadota; class Gammaproteobacteria; order Enterobacterales; family Aeromonadaceae; genus Oceanimonas; species Oceanimonas psychrotolerans. The sequence goes on from NZ_MDKE01000011.1 coordinate 181,559, forward strand.
ACCACGGCGGCCAGCAACGACAGGCCGAATTGATAAAAACGCATATTTAAGAAACCCTGAATAAGAGGAACGACGACGGAGCAGGGATTCTGACAGCTCCTTGCCAGAACTCAAGCTCCGCAAGAAAGGGGCCACCGTGGCGGTGAGGCACCGGCTCCGCTACACCGGGCAGCATCCCGCAAGAGACCCCCTGCCCGTTGCTGCGGGCGCGACGAACAGCGTCGCTCAGGGCTCGTCCTGCTCCAGCCAGGCTCTGGCATCCTGCAGATGCTCGAAGTACTGCACCTGGCTGCTGAGCAGGAACCAGTCCACCACCATGGCCATCAGCTTTTCCTTGAGGTTCACCCCCACTATTGCCAGCTTGCTGAATTCATCACCATGTTTGCGGGTAAACCGGATGTCTTCCCAGAAGGCCTTGGCTTCCCAGTCATTGAAGTCAATCATGTCCACCAGAGCCCGGATTCTGGGGTTTTCCATCTCGGCCAGGGCCCGTTCGAGCTGCAGCTCCATGTCCCTGAAGTCCTCGTAGGCGATATCACCGTAAATCTTGATGGTGAGCCACAGGGTGTGATTATCCTGCGTGTTCATCTCGACAGACATGCCGTGTGCTTCCAACATAATGGCTACTCCCTCATCTATACCTCATGGTCATATTATGGTCGCTGACGCCAGTCGCGCCTTTGTCTGACGTGAAAGACACGCCATAAATGACGGCTCATCGATTTCGGCTTGCCAGCGGATCCCGTTACAGGCAGCCTTACGCGACCATTAGTCCTTTGGAGTTTAGACCCCGTGCGCAAAACAACCTCTCTGCTGCTACTGCTGATCATCGGCGTTCTCGGCTACGGCGTGGCAGCCCCCTGGATCACCGTTTACCAGATCCGCGATGCCGCCGACCAGCGCGACAGCCAGGCCCTGGCCGAACAGGTGGAATTCGACAGCGTACGCCAGAGCCTGAAAGATCAACTCAATGCGAAGGTGCAACGGGAACTGGGCGGAGACATCAAACAAAATCCCTTCGCCGCCCTCGGTGCCAGCCTGGCCAACATGATGGTGGACGGCCTGCTTGATACCTACATGACACCGGCTGGTATAGCGCGACTGATGCGGGGTGAAACGCCGGCTCCCGGGATCCCCGAAAGCAGGCCGGAGCCCCCCACCGGTAACGGCGGCGAGGCGGGCTCCGATACGCCGGGGACGGAACGTAAAAAACTGTTTGCGGATGCCCGTATGGGGTACCGGTCGCTGCACCGCTTTGTGGTCACGGTCACCGACGACAGGCACAGGCAGGCCGACTTCGTGCTGAGCCGGCGCGGTCTGGACTGGAAGCTGACCGCCATCGTGCTGCCGCTGGACTAACCGGATTAGGCACGGCTAACGCCCCAAGCCGTCTATTATTGAATAGCAGGCCCGGTGCCGGCGGCTTGATGTCGGCCCCATGTTAACCGGCGGCTCTTGCCGCACCGAAAAGATCCGTTCAGATCCAGGGAGGGCAGCTCCATGCGTAACTGGTTCCAGTTCCCCATCCGTGAAGGCAACACCTCACGTCAGGCCCACTGCGACATGCCGGAGGGTACCTTCGAGCGGGAGATCGGCAAGGAAGGCTTTTTCGGGCCGGCAACCCACATGTACCATCGGCATCCCCCCACCGGCTGGAGTGGCTGGGAAGGACCGCTACGCCCACGTGCCTTCGACACCAACAAACTGCAACAACCCGGACACAGCCCCTGGGATGCCACGCCGCTGCTGCACAACACCCATCTCCGGGTACGTATCTGGAACTGCAACCAGTCCATGAATCATCTGGTACGCAATGGCGACGGCGACGAGTGTCTGTTCGTGCATAAGGGAAGGGGGCAGCTTTTTTGCGACTACGGCCAGATGCGCTTTGGCGAGGGCGACTACATCATACTGCCACGATCCACCAGCTGGCGGCTGGAGATCGAACAGCCGCTGACCCTGCTGATGATTGAAGCGACTCACGGCTCCTATATGCACGCCGATCGGGGCCTGGTGGGGCGACACGCGCTGTTCGATCCGGCCATGCTCGAATATCCCTGCCTCGATGACGCCTTCAAGGCCCAGAGCCGGCAGCCAGGCGAGTGGCAGGTGCTGCTCAAGGCCCGGGAGCAAATGAACCGCATCACCTTTCCTTTCAACCCGCTGGATGCCGAGGGCTGGACCGGCGACTTGACCGTGGTCAAGCTTAACTGGCGCGACATTCGCCCGCTGATGAGCCACCGTTACCACCTGCCGCCCTCGGCTCACACCACCTTCGTCGCCAACGGTTTCGTGATCTGCACCTTCGTGCCTCGCCCCATCGAGTCCGATCCCGGTGCGCTCAAGGTGCCCTTCTACCACAACAACGACGATTTTGATGAAGTCATCTTCTATCATCAGGGCAACTTCTTCAGCCGGGACAACATAGACGCGGGCATGATCACCCTGCACCCCTGCGGCTTCACCCACGGCCCCCATCCCAAGGCCTTCGCCGCCGGCGCCAGCCACACCCGCACCGAAACCGATGAAGTGGCGGTGATGATCGACTCCAGGCTGCCGCTGGAAGTGGCCGAGCTGCCGGATGGGGTGGAAAACATCGACTATGTTGATTCGTGGAAGGTGAAGCCGTAACGGTAAAGAAGATCCTCGATACACAAAGGAGGCAATGGTGAAACTGGCTTCGATGCAACAAGGACGTGACGGTCGGCTGGTGGTGGTGTCCCGGGATCTGAGCAGGGCAGTACCCGCAGACGGCATTGCTCCCACCCTGCAGGCGGCTCTGGATTACTGGGCCGAAACCGAGCCGGCATTGCAGGCGCTCTATCAGCAACTGAATCAGGGCAACGGTACCGACAGCTTCCCCTTCGAACAGGCCGCCTGCGCTTCGCCCCTGCCCCGGGCCTATCAATGGGCCGACGGCAGCGCCTATGTCAATCACGTCGAGCTGGTGCGCAAGGCCCGCGGCGCCGAGATGCCGGCCAGTTTCTGGACCGACCCGCTGATGTATCAGGGGATGTCCGACGGCTTTATCGGGCCGCGCGATGACATTCGCCTGGCCGAGGAGAGCTGGGGCATCGACTTCGAAGGTGAAATCGCGGTGATCACCGACGATGTTCCCATGGGCACTCCCGCAGAACGGGCCGGCAGCCATATCAAACTGCTGATGCTGGTCAACGATGTGTCCCTGCGCAACCTGATCCCGAATGAACTGGCCAAGGGCTTCGGTTTCTTCCAGTCCAAGCCGGCCTCCTCCTTCTCGCCGGTGGCCATTACGCCGGACGAGCTGGGCGACGCCTGGCAGGACACCAGAGTACATCACCGGCTGCGGGTTCACCTGAACGACGAGCTGTTCGGTGAGCCGGATGCGGGCACCGACATGACCTTCAACTTCGCCCAGCTGATCGCCCATGTCAGTTTCAGCCGGGCGCTGTGCGCCGGTACCATCATCGGCTCGGGCACGGTGTCGAACACGGATCGCAGCACCGGCTCCTGTTGCCTAGCCGAACGACGCATGCTGGAAATCATCGCGCAGGGCAAAGCCAGCACGCCCTTCATGCGGTTCGGCGACCGGGTGCGTATCGAGATGCTGGACGCACAGGGGCAGTCCCTCTTCGGCGCCATCGAGCAAAAAGTGGTGAAATATGAAGCTTTATGACTATTCCCGCTCTTCCGCCGCCTACCGGGTACGCATCGCGCTCAACCTGAAAGGCCTGGCCTATGACAGTATCCCCATCTCGCTGTTGGATAGCGCCCAACTGGGCGAAGATTACCGGGCACTGAATCCGACCGGCCTGGTACCCAGCCTGGCTATTGATGATCAAGGAAGGGGCGAAGGCATCATCACTCAGTCGCTGGCCATCATCGAATATCTGGACGAATGCTACCCCGAGTCCCCTCTGCTGCCGGCCGCCCCCCTCGCCAGGGCCCGGACCCGGGCCCTGGCGCTGCAGGTAGCCTGCGATATTCACCCGCTCAACAACCTGCGGGTGCTCAAGTACCTGACTGGCGAGCTGGGTCTCGGCGAAGAGCAGAAAAACAGCTGGTATCACCACTGGCTGAAACAGGGACTGGGCCCGCTGGAACAGCAGCTGAGCGGCAGCGATACCCCGTTCAGCTGCGGTGATACCCCCGGTCTGGCGGATATTTGTCTGGTGCCCCAGCTCTATAACGCCCGCCGCTTCGAGCTGGATCTGACCCCCTACCCACGGCTCACCGCCATCGAGCAGTCCTGTAACCGGCTTGAGGCATTTCGGCTTGCTCACCCGGACCGACAACCAGCCCAGCACGGTTAACCCTTGTTCAGGAGGTGAAGATGTCCCGACAACAGTCTCCCCTGTGGCGCCCCTCTCCCGCCCGGATCAAGAAAAGCCGGCTGTACGAGTTCATGCAACAGCTCAACCGACGCTATCAACTTGAACTGACCGACTATCAAAGCCTGCACGCCTGGTCGTTGCAGGACAGCGCCGCCTTCTGGAGCCAGATGTGGGACTTCACCGGCGTGAAAGGTGAAAAGGGGGAACAGTGGGTGCTGAATGCTGCCAGCGCCCGGCACGCGGTCTGGTTTCCCGAGGCCCGGCTTAATTTCGCCGAAAACCTGCTGCACCATGGCACCACACGCGAGGATCAGGATGCATTGCTGTTTCAGGTCGAAGGCCAAAACCCGCGGCGTCTGAGCTGGGCCGAGCTGACGGAGCAGGTGGCGGCCATCCGCACCGGCCTGGAGCAGTGTGGCGTCAGGCCCGGCGATGTGGTGGCCGGCTACCTGCCCAATCTGCCGGAAACCATGGTGGCCATGCTGGCGACAGCGGCACTGGGGGCAATCTGGACCTCCACCTCCCCCGACTTCGGCACCGACAGCGTGATCGAACGCTTCGGACAGACCCGTCCCAGAGTACTGTTCAGCGCCGACGGTTACCGCTACAACGGCAAGCTGCATGACTCCAGCGACAAGGCCAGAACCATCGTCGCCGCCATCGACAGCATAGAGCACTGGGTACAGATCCCCTATGTCGGCTCGCACCGGCTCACCCCGGAGGACCAGGTTCAGCACTGGCCACAGTGGCTGGCTCGCTACGCCGGGCAGCCGCTGTGCTTTACCCCCATGCCGTTCAATGCGCCGCTTTATGTGCTCTACTCTTCCGGCACGACCGGCCAGCCCAAGTGCATCATACATTCGGCAGGCGGCACCCTGCTCAACCACCTGAAGGAACACCAGCTGCATTGCGACATTCATCCCGGCGACCGGGTGTTCTACTTCACCACCTGCGGCTGGATGATGTGGAACTGGCTGGCCTCGGCCCTGGCCAGCGGCGCCACCCTGCTGCTTTATGAGGGCTCGCCCTTCTACCCCGATGGCAAGGTGCTGTGGCAGTGGGCCGAAACAACGAGCATGACCCTGTTCGGCACGTCAGCCAAATACCTGGAAACCATGGAAAAGCGGCAAATCCACCCACGGGACCATCATTACCTGGGGTCGCTGCGCACCCTTTGCTCTACCGGCTCGGCCCTGGCACCCGAGCTGTTCGACTTTGTTTACCGCCGTATCAAATCCAACCTGCAGTTGGCGTCCATCGCCGGCGGCACCGATATCTGCGGCTGCTTTGTACTCGGCAATCCCATCAGTCCGGTCTATCGAGGCGAATGTCAGGGTATCGGCCTGGGGCTGGATGTTCGGGTGTTCGACGAGCAGGGCCAGCCACTGATCGAGCAGCAGGGTGAGCTGGTCTGCTGCAACAGCTTCCCCAATCGACCGCTGGGATTCTGGGGCGATGACGGACACCGCTATGATGCCGCTTACTGGCAGACTTATCCTGGCTGCTGGCACCATGGCGATCTGGTGGCCCGGACCACACACGGCGGCATGGTGTTTTATGGTCGTTCGGATACCGTGCTCAACCCGGGTGGCGTACGCATCGGCACCGCCGAAATCTATCGCCAGGTCAGCCGCTTCGAACAGGTAGTGGATGCGGTAGTGGTCGGCCAGCACTGGCGAAACGATGAGCGGGTGTTGCTGTTCGTCAAGCTGGCCGAGGGCGAGGAACTGGACGGCGCGCTGCAAGCGGCCATCTGCCGGCGTATTCGCAGCCAATGCAGTCCCCGCCATGTCCCGGCGAAAATTATTGCGGTGGCCGATATTCCCCGCACCAAATCGGGCAAAACGGTCGAGCTGGCGGTGCGCAACGTGGTCGAGGGCAAGCCGGTGAAAAATATCGGTGCCCTGGCCAACCCGGAGGCGCTGGCGCTGTTCCGCAACCTGCCCGAACTCGACGAATGACAAGCACGAACCTGTGCCTCGCTACCTGTGCCCGTGCGGCGGGGCTATCACCCGATAGCCTCGCTGATGGTGACGGTAGTAATTGCCGCCGTGGTAATAGTAGGGATCGCCACCCAGACTGAAGCTGATATAACCACCGGGCAGGCCCTGTACTATGGTACCCAGGGGCAGAGTCACCGAGATATGGGGTCCCGAAGAGCGATGCTCCCGATAATAATGCTGAGGCGGCGAGTAATAGTAATGCTCCACCACCCTCACCCTGCGTGGAACATGGCGATAGTGGCGATGATGTTTGTGATGTCGAGCGTGCTTACGGTGCTTGAAGTATGTACCGTGATGTCGGTCGTAGCCCCGTTCGTAACCTCGGTCATCGCCGCGATCGCCTCTGTCTGCCTGCACCTGAGGTGTCACCAGGCCAAAAGCCAGCGCCCCCAGCAGGGGCAGCAGCCAGCGACGATCTTTGAACAGTTGCGGGATCATGGTGTCTCCTCCTCTGAACAACTATCGGCTTTGGGGTAACCGATGGGTATGGAGATACCTTAATAGTGGGCCAGATCCGCAGATAACGACAGTCCGGTCTGACGTCAAGCGTCAACCCCTGACTGAAACAGTCGGGAGCGGGCGCCCGGCCTGACGCTGGCTGTCTTTATTGATCGAGAAAACGTCCCTGCTGCATTTCACGCTCACGCTGGCATTCGGCCAGATAAATCGCGGCAACTACAGCTGACTGGGTGTGATGGTTATCGACGGCCTTGGATACCATCAACTCCAGTGTCCTGTCATTTTTGGCCATGCGAAACTTGCGCAGCCAAAACAACTTGTCGGTCAATTCCCGATCAAGGGTGCTTTCTTCTATCATAGATGGGAAACAATCCAGTGAGATTATCGAATCAGTGAAATCGAAAAAGGAGCCTTGACGGCTCCCTTAAGTATTAACGGCTTCTGGGAACAAAGCCAATCGCATCATATACCTTTTCCAGAGTCTGTACAGCTTTCAGCCGCGCCTTGTCGGCACCCAGCGTCAGGAGTCTGCACAGTTCGGTTTCGTCTTCCCGCAGCTCATGGAAACGCTGCTGAATCGGCGCCAGCATGGCCAGCACCGCCTCGGCGGTTTCGGTCTTGAGGTGACCGTACATCTTGCCTTCAAAATGCTGTTCCAGCTCGGGAATGGAGCGACCGCTGGCACCGGCCATCAGCGTCAGCAGGTTGGACACGCCGGGCTTGTTTTCCACGTCGAAACGCACCACCGGCGGATCTTCCGAGTCGGTCACCGCACGCTTGAGCTTCTTGCCGATCACCTTGGGATCTTCCAGCAGTCCGATGAAGTTATTGACGTTGTCGTCGGACTTGGACATTTTCTTGGTCGGCTCCTGCAAGCTCATGATGCGGGCACCGTCTGCGGGAATAAAGGGTTCGGGTACGGTAAACACCTCACCGTAGAGCTGATTGAAACGATAGGCCACGTCCCGGGTCAGCTCCAGGTGTTGCTTCTGATCGTTACCCACCGGCACCTGGCTGGTCTGGTACAGCAGAATATCCGCCGCCATCAGCGCCGGATAGGTGAACAGACCGGCGTTGATGTTTTCGGCATAACGACTGGATTTATCCTTGAACTGGGTCATACGCGACAGCTCACCGAACTGGGTATAACAATTCAGGATCCAGGCCAGCTCGGCGTGCTCCGGCACATGCGACTGCACGAAAATGGTGCTCTGGGCCGGATCCAGACCGATGGCCAGATAAAGCGCGGCCGCATCCAGGCAGGCCGAGCGCAGGGCCTTGGGGTCCTGGCGCACGGTAATGGCGTGCATGTCCACGATGCAGTACAGGCAGTCATAGTCCTGCTGCATCTTCACCCACTGACGCAGCGCTCCCATGTAGTTGCCGATGGTCAGCTGGCCCGATGGCTGGGCGCCGCTGAAAACAATTGGTTTAGCCATGATTATCCTTTCTGTATTCATCAGTAAGCAGTAAATCGACCAGTCCGCGAATATCACTCATTACCCAGTCGGGAGCGCTGTCGGCAATATCCCGGCCGTAGTTGTAGCCATAGGTCAGCCCTACCACCGCCATGCCGGCCGCCTTGGCCGCCAGCACATCGTTTTCGGAATCACCGACCATCAGGGTCCGCGCCGGCTCGATATTCAGTTCGCGGCACACATGCAGCAACGGTTCCGGATGCGGCTTTTTCTGTGCCAGGCTGTCGCCGCCCAGTACCAGAGTGAAATGCTCGCTCAAGCCCGAGGCGGCCAGAATAGCAGGCACAAAACGGTAGGGCTTGTTGGTGACGATGGCCAGCTTCTTGCCCGCCCGGTGCAGTTGCATCAGGGTATCGAGTACACCGGGATAGAACACCAGTTGCCGATCGGCAACCTCTTCGTAGGCGACGTCAAAAGCGGCCCGCGCCGCCTGCTGCTGCCCCGCATCGGGTTCTTCCCCCAGGGCGGCTGTCAGGGCGCGTCGCACCAGCATGTCGGCACCGTTGCCGACCCAGTGGCGTACCGCCAGCTCCTCTGCCGGCGCATGTCCCTGTTGCTCCAGCATCCGGTTTACCGCCAGCCACAGCTGCGGCACGCTGTCGATCAGGGTGCCGTCCAGATCGAACTGGATCAGCTCGACGTTATCCACGGACTTTGGCCAGTTCGCTGCGCATCTGGTCGATCACCGCCTTGTAATCGGGCTGACTGAAGATGGCCGAACCGGCCACAAACATGTCGGCACCGGCGTCGGCGATGGCACGAATATTGTCGACTTTGACACCACCGTCGATTTCCAGCCGGATATTGCGACCGCTTTCGTCGATACGACGACGGGCCTGGCGCAGCTTGTCGAGGGTACCGTCGATAAAGGACTGACCGCCAAAGCCGGGGTTGACCGACATCAGCAGGATCACATCCACCTTGTCCATCACGTAATCCAGGTAGCTGAGCGGGGTCGCAGGATTGAACACCAGCCCGGCCTGACAGCCCTGCTCCCGGATCAGTCCCAGGGTGCGGTCGATATGATCGGAGGCTTCCGGATGAAAGGTAATGATGGAGGCACCGGCTTCGGCAAACTGTGGCACCAGGCTGTCTACCGGCTTGACCATCAGGTGAACATCGATGGGCGCCTGAATACCGTAGTCACGCAGCGCCTTGCACACCATGGGACCTATGGTCAGGTTGGGCACATAATGGTTGTCCATTACATCGAAGTGCACCACATCGGCGCCGGCTTGCAGTACCCGGGCCACATCATCACCCAGGCGGGCAAAGTCGGCAGAAAGAATGGATGGGGCAATCAGGTAGTCTGTCATCAAAGTTCCCTTGAGCGCAAAAAACCGTCCAATTCTACCCCAGCGCCCGGTGATTCTCTAGCTGGCCGTCTATGCTTGGCTGAAGTTGACTCAGGCGAGGCGATAATGAACTGGAAACAGAGGCTACAGGCGGTGGCGGCGGCCCTGTTCGGGGTACAGTCACAGCAGAACCGGCAACGGCAATTCAGCGGCAGCCCCTGGCCCTATCTGGGCCTGGGGGCAGTGGCCATCGCCGGACTGGTAGTGTGTTTGCTGCTGGTGGTACGGCTGGTGCTTAAAACCTGAGGGGTAAAGCTGAAGAGTGAGGGGAAAGGGATTGTCACCTCTGTCTCCTCACCCCTCACCGCGCTCGGGCGTGAACAGCGCCAGCAGTTCATCCACCTTCTTGCGGTTATGCGCATGGCGACTGATGGTACGCTTGACCGCCACCACATCCAGACTCGCGTCTCGATACAGTTCACGGGTCAACGGAATATCATGATTGCTGATCAGCACCGGCACGCCCTGTGCGGCGGTCTCCCGGGCCAGTCGGGCCAGGATCGCCTGATCATCCAGGGTAAATCCGTTGGCGGCATAGGTGGTAAAGCTGGCGGTGGACGACAGCGGCGCATAAGGCGGATCGCAGTAAAACACCTGATCCGCACTGGCCTGGGCAAAGACCTCGGTATAGCTCTGGCAAACGAAGGTGGCGCGCTGCGCCTTTTCGGCAAAAAACCACAGTTCCCGCTCGGGGAAATAAGGTTTTTTATAGGCACCGAACGGCACGTTAAAACCGCCCTTTTTGTTATAGCGACAGAGACCGTTATAACCATGCCGGTTCAGATACAAAAACAGCAGCGCACGCCGGTAGCGATCCCGCTCCTGGTTAAAATCGGCACGAAAGTCGTAATAAGCGGTTTTGTCGTTGTTGGCGGCGGTAAACAGGGCGGCGGCATCACGGATAAATGCATCCGGCCGGGTTTTGAGCAACTGATAAAGATGGATCAAATCGGCATTGATGTCGGCCAGAACATAGGCCTCAAACTCGGAATTGAGAAACACCGAGCCCGCGCCCACGAAGGGTTCCACCAGTACCCGGCCTTCGGGCAGACGGCGATTGATGCTGTCTACCAGGCCGTATTTACCGCCGGCCCATTTAAGGAATGCCCGAGTTTTAGTCATTGTCGTCATCAAAGCCTAACCGGTGAGGGGCGCGCATTGTAACCGCAAGCCAACCTCATGACTATGGTTTGACTTCTTTTTGCACCTGAGCGAAGGGTTTGGGCCAGGGTTTGGCCGCCTGCAGTTCGGCTGACAACACCCCGATGGCTCGACGCGCCTGTTCGGGGGAGTCGAAGTCACCGAACACCAGTATGAACCAGGGTTGGCCATTGATGCTACGCGGATAAATCCACGCCGGGGTCAGGGTGTGACGGGAGGCGAGCTTCCCCAGCGCGGCTCGATCCCGCCCGGCCATCAGCTGCAAGGTGTAATGCTCGGGGGACTTCTGCATCAGCGCCGACAAGGGGCTCAGATCGGTATCCCCGGAAGATACCGGGCTCACCGCCGGTGCCGCTGCCGGGCGGGTATCCGATTTGCGCTGCATCAGCTTGCTGACAACCTTGTCTTCGATCACCACCCGTTCCTTGTCGCTGTCGTCCGGTGTTTCGGCAACGCCGGTATTGATGCTGGGAGTTTCCGGCAGTGATTCGGCCGGCCATTCCCGAACCAGGCTGTCGCCTTGTGATGGAGATAGCGCGGGCGTGGTGATGCCATCCGATACCACCGGCTCCGGCAGCACAAGCGCGGGGTCTGACTCAAAGGGCTGAGCCAGCTCGGGAGCCGGGGCCTCTGACCCGCTCAGCAGACGAACGATAATAATCAGCAATACCACCAGGATCAGGGCGGTGAGCAGTATCTTGACCGACTTCTGTTCAAACAGCTGCCGATAATCTTGTGTTTTCATCTGCGGCTCCATCATGCCAATCGCATCGCCCGGATACTGGATCTCGTGAGATGCTGCGGGGGGGGATTCATATCCCAGGGCTTGCCATAACTCGTCCTTGTCCGCCGCCGTCAACGGCGGCACTTCCACTTCCACCACCTGGCTGGCCAACGGCTCATCCAGCTGCCGGCGAATCTGCCCGGCCCAGCTGGCCGAACCCAGCAACATCATAAAAGGCCGCGCCGAAACCGGCAATGCCAGATACAACTGTGTCAGTTCCTGCAACAGTTCGTCAGTCAGCCATTCGGCATTGTCCACCACCAGCAGCCGCTTGTGCAGACTATTCGGCAGCAGTCGTGCCATCGAATCCGGCAAGGCGTCATCGGCGTCAAATACCGCTCCGGGAAACCAGGTTCCGAGCAGGGCATCGCGAAAGCTGACATCGGTGTCCAGCACCTCGGCATCGAGCAGCGTCGGCCGCATCAGCCCGGTCTCTTCGAGCAGAAGCGCAGCCAGGTGAGACTTGCCGGCGCCTTCCGGGCCGGTAAGCAGGATAAAATCGGTATCGAGGCGGGAAAGGTGCAGCAGCCGCGTAAGCAGCTGCTCTTGGGAGGAAAAAGAAAGGTTAACCGTCTCGGTCACGGCTTCCGTTCCGGCACAACCACCTGCGCCAGCTGTTGTTCGGTCACATCATCCACGACCTGAGCCCGGCCGATCCCCAGCGGCAGCACCAGCCGCAATTTACCGGCCAGTACTTTCTTGTCACGCAGCATATGCGGCAGATAATGACCGAGGGTCATCTCGGCGGGGCCCTGTACCGGCAAGTGGGCCTTGATCAGCAGACTTTCCACCCGCGAGACCTCGGCCTCTGTCATTTCGCCCCGCAACAGGGCGGTATGACAAGCCTGCATGGTACCGGCGGCAACCGCCTCACCATGCAACCAGTTGCCATAACCCATTTCCGCTTCGATGGCATGACCGAAGGTGTGCCCCAGGTTGAGCAAGGCACGCACCCCGAGCTCCCGTTCGTCACAGGCCACCATCTCCGCCTTGATTTCACAGCAGCGGCGAATGGCATAGCCCAGGGCATCGGCTTCCAGCCGCTGCAGACGCTGCAGGTTCTGTTCCAGCCAGTCGAAGAAATCCGCATCCCAGATGATGCCGTATTTGATCACTTCGGCCAGACCGGCGGCAAACTCCCGTTCCGGTAATGTTTGCAGACAGAGGGTATCTATCAGCACCACCTGGGGCTGATAGAAGGCACCGATCATGTTCTTGCCCAGAGGATGGTTGACCGCGGTTTTACCGCCAACGGACGAGTCAACCTGCGCCAGCAGGGTAGTGGGTACCTGAATAAAGGGCACCCCACGCTGATAACAGGCGGCGGCAAAGCCGGTCAGATCGCCGATAACGCCGCCACCGAGGGCGACCAGAGTGGTATCACGACCGTGATTACCGGCCAGCAGGGCCCCCATCACCTCGTTAAAGGTGTCCAGGGTCTTGAACTGTTCGCCATCGGGCAGCACCAGCGATTCCACCTGCAGGGGGGCCAGCGCCGTCACCAGAGTATCGAGATACAGGGGGGCAACCACCTCGTTGGTAATCACCAGTACCTTGCTGCCCCTGATCATGTCCCGTAACAGCGCACCCTGCGACAGGCTCCCTTCGGCGATAATAATGGGGTAACTGCGCTCCCCCAGATTAACGGTTAACCTTTCCATGGGGCTCCTGCCTGTTACAGACCGATCAATTCGACTATCTGATTGGCTACCAGTTTGGCGCTCTGCTCATCAGTGCGCACCACATAATCGGCAATCTCCATATAGAGCGCATTACGCTCGGCGGCCAGCCGTTCCAGTACTTCCTGTGGCGGCTCTTCGGTTTGCAGCAGCGGACGACGCTTGTCTTTCTGTACCCGGGCCAGTTGCTTCTCGACCGGCGTTTCCAGGTACACGACGATACCGCGGGCAGACAGCCGGTTACGGCTCTCTTTGCTCTTGATCGAGCCGCCGCCGGTAGCCAGCACTATGCCCTGCAGCTCGCTCAGGTCGTTAATCACCTTTTCTTCGCGCTGGCGGAAGCCTTCTTCGCCTTCTACATCAAATACCCAGCTGATATCGGCACCGGTGCGGTGTTCGATCTCATGATCGGAGTCATAAAACTCCATATGCAGTTGCTGCGCCAGGTATTTACCGATGGTGCTCTTGCCCGCACCCATAGGCCCTACAAGGAAGATATTGCGTTTCTCAGCCATGTTACACGAAATTCTCACAAACGAATGCGCCCCACGAACACCGCAGGGTCGACGATGAACCTAACCTTAACTTTCTGAAATTGGACGCCGAATTATCGCAACTGCGTCGTGCGCTGGCAAGGAGAACACCAGCCATGGGGCCAAAGAAGCCCGGTGCGAGACCGCTTTTGCCGTGTTGCGCTCGCGTCCATCTTCTCGTTATCGGTCTGTTGGTGGCCGAATTGTCTCGCTTACAGAGGCAATGCGGCCCGGAATTCAGATACTGTCGTGCACGATACGGGGGGTGACGAAGATAATCAACTCGCGTTTGGTATTGCTGTCACTCGTGGTTTTAAACAATCGCCCCACCACCGGGATGTCGCCCAGCAGCGGTACCTTGGTCACATCACGGCTAATGTTTTGCTGGTAAATCCCCCCAAGAACCAGAGTTTCACCATCGTTGACCAGAACCTGAGTGGTGATCGTCTGGGTGTTGATCGCCACCGCTTCCCCCCCGGTTGCCTGCGGAATGGAAGAACCAACCGAGTCCTGACTAATAGTCAGATCCAGCACCACCCTGTTATCGGGGGTGATCTGCGGGGTGACCTTGAGGCTGAGCACCGCATCTTTAAACTCGACCTGAGTACCGCCATCGCTGGCAGTAGAAAACGGCACCTGGGTACCCTGCTCGATCAGCGCCGGTTTCTGATTGGAGGTGGTTACCCGCGGGCTGGCGATGATTTCCGCCTTGTTTTCCCGCTCCAGCGCCGACAACTCCAAATCCAGCAGGCGGCCGCCACCCAGCTTGGCGACCTGAAATGCGATGCTGCCTGCCGCTCCCGCCGCCGGCAGATTGACGTTCAAAGAGTTTGCGTCAGTTCCCTGCACTCCCTCCAGCGTACCGCTTACCGATTGCTGGTTGCGGCCACTGCTGCTGTCGTTGCTGTAGCCCCAGCGCACCCCGAACGCCTCTTCGAAACCGTCATCGATGGTCACCATGCGCGCCTCGATCACCACCTGCTTGATGGGAATATCGAGCAGCGTCAGCATGCGCTTGATGTTATCGATGCTTTGCTGGGTGTCCTTGATCACCAGCATGTTGGTTCTGTCATCCACCGCCACGGCGCCGCGTTCGGTCAGCATGCCGGTGCTTTCATTGGTCAGCAAGGCCACCACATCTACCGCCTTGGCATAATTAACCTGCAAAAACTCGGAGACCAACGGAGCCAGCACTTCTTGGGCCTGACGGTTTTCCAGCTGCTGCTGCTCCTGCCGGGCCAGCTCCGCCGCCGGCGCCACCAGCAGGATATTGCCGTCCAGCCGCTTGTCGAGCCCCCGTACCTGCAAGATGGTATCCAGCGCCTGCTCCCAGGGCACGCCGTCGAGACGCAGGGTAATGTTGCCCTGCACCGCATCGGTGGTCACCAGGTTGAAGTTGTTGAAGTCCGCAATCAGCTGCAATACGGTCCGCACCGGAATATCCTGGAAATTCATCGAGATGGGCTTGCCGGTGTATTGCTTGCTCGCTTTACTCGGCTCGGCCGTCTTCGCTACCGGCCGGGCCAGCTCGAGCACAAACAGCCGTTCCGATTGATCATAGCGGTAATCGAAAGCCCCGCCGGTGTCGACCATCACCAGCACATTGCTCCCTTCCCGGCGACTGCTGATGCGGCTGACCAGGGTGGCAAAGTCGTTAACATCCAGCACCTGCAACAGGGCATCGTCGATATGGGTATTGTGAAACTTGGCAATCAGCCGGTTGCCCTTGACTTGCATGTCGACCGCGGCAGTCGACTTGTCCAGCTTGACCAGCACCTGACCCTGCCCCTCGCGGCCACGGCGAAAATCGATGCTGGTAATGGCATTGATCACCCCCGGCGGCAGCGAGCGCCCGAGCCATCCATGCCGCTGACCCCCTCTCCCAGCAGCAACAGCAGGCGATTGCCGTCACGCTGCAGTCGGTAAGCCTGCATTTGCTCCATGCCCAGCGCCACTTCCAGGTTGTCTCCGACCCGGCGCACGTCGATCACACCGACCCCCTGGCGTTCGATGGGTATAATATTCTCCTTGAGAGCGGAGTAACCATCGGCGATTTGCAACACCAGGCGTTCCGGCTGCTGGCGAACAAGCTCGGTCACCGCCACCGGGGGAGCGTCAAACTCCAGCTCCAGCATCAGCTGATCTCCCGCCAGCGGGTTAACCCTCACCTGCTCCAGGCTGACGGCGGCCAACCCTTGTCCAAGCGGGATTATGCTGAGCGCCAGGCACATCAGCTTTTTTACCATCCGTATTGTCATAGCGCACTCCCTGCCGACGTTTATTATTGTGTAGCGGTCAATACCAGTCGGGTTTCCCGTGATTCCCAACATCCCTTGCCATCGGGAATATATTCTTTAAGAATTAATTCGTTAGCGGTAATGCCTACCACTTCGCCGAGATTGAGCCCCATACGCTGTCCCATGCCCACTCGATGAGTGACCCCGTCCTGGGTACGGATCAGCGCAGACAGGCCTCGACTGTCACCCAGAGTACCGCGCAGTGACAGATTGTCGAGTGAATAACGTTCGAGCACCTCTGGCGATCGTTCATTGTCCGGCAACGAGCAGGCTGCCGTCGAGTTGGCCGCCTGCTTGGTGCTTTCCGGTTGCGGCTGAACGAAGGGGCTGCGCTTCGAATCCGGCTGATAGGCTTCGGGCACAAATTCTGCGGTCTTGGGCAGTGGATCGGGTGGTGCGACGGGCCTTGCCCTTACTTCAGCCACATAGTGGCTCAGGTCGTCGCCATCGATACACGCCGTCAACAGCAGCAGCCCTGTCAACAGGCAAACAACTCTCATTTTGCCCCCTGCTCGTTATATTTGTAGGTCTTGGCCAGCATGGACATATTCAGCTGATTGTCCCCGGCCCGGGAAAGACTGAAATTATCGATGATCACGATGCGGGGCAAGGCCGCCACATCGGCCACGAAATTGCCCAGCTGATGATAATCGCCACTGACGATAATACGCATCGGCAACTCGGTCGAAAACTCGCTCGGTTTTTCCGCCTCCCAGTTGATACGCTCCAGGCGCAGGCCGTTGTCGGTCGCCATAAAGCTGATGTCGTCGAGCAGCCCGGCAATTTCCAGGGTATTGGGCAGCTTGCGCAACTGGGCGTTCAACTCCGCCTGCAGTTCGGACAGTTGCAACTTGGAGCCAGGCAAACCTCCCGCCTGCCGCGCTTTCTCCTCGAAAGTGTTTTTCAGTTGCGCCTCCTGCGCCTTGCTCTGATCCAGCCGGGCGAGGCTGTCCGTAATCAGAAAATAGACGACCGCGCCGGCCAGGGTTGCGCACACCAGGGCTATCGCGATGGCCTTGGCCGCTCGCGGCCACTGGCCGATGTTCTCGAAGTCCAGTTCGTTCAGCTGTTGCCAGTTCATTGCGTCGCTCCCGGTATGAATTCACGAACTCTGAGCCGCATGGAAAACTGGCTCAGGGCGATGGGCTGCACGTCACTGGCGAAAATGGAGCTGATGCGGGGTTCATACAGCCAGCCGCTGTTTTCGACCTGCCGGATCATGTTGGCCACCCTGGGGTAAGCCTCGGTCTTGCCGACAATATCGAGACTGTGGTCGACCACATTGAGCGAGCTAAGATAGACGCCGGGCGGTACCAGCTCGGGCAACTGGTTGAACAACCGCACCGACAGATTGCGCCGCTGCTGAAAATGCTCGATCAGGGTCATCCGCTCCAGCAGTTTGAGCCGCTGCTCCCTGATGTTGCGCATCTCTCCCAGTATCAGGTCGAGTTTGGCCGTTTCGTTCTGCAAAAACTGATTGCGCTGCTGCTGTCGGGCTATCTGCTGGTGAATCCACATATTCGCCGTCAGCATCACCGTCACCGTGATCAGCGAGGCGACCGCCAATATCACCATGAATTGTTTTTTCTGTCCGGCTCGTACACTTTCACGCCAGGGCAGCAGGTTTATATTGGACATGGGGTAAAACTCCTCAAGGCCAGCCCCAGCGCCGTGGTATAGGCCGCCGCATCGGGGTAATCCTTCGACACGCCTTGGAACAGACGCTCAAAATCCGGCTGCAAGACCGGCAGACTCAGCTCCTGCCGCAGTATCTGCGCGAGTTCCGGCAACTGACTGCCGCCACCACTGAGAAACAAGGCCGGAGGGGGCTTGTTGCCGGAGCTGCTGCAGAACAGCTGGATATTACGGCGAACATGCTGCAGCAGGGTATTGATATGCTGCTGTTCGATATCCTCCCGAAGCTCGACGGGAAAGGTATTGTCTATTTTGCCCTGTTCCACACTGTCGGCGGGCAGATCGCTCAACCTGGCCAGCTCCCGGCTCAGTTGCGCACCACCGAAGTTCTGCAACCGACTGTAAATGACCTCCCCCCTCCATCACCGCAAAGGTCAGGCATTCGGCACCGATATCCACCACCGCCAGCAGATTGGCTTCGGTCTTTTCGGCCGCCAGACAGGCGCCTACTCCCCGGGCCAGGGCGTGCACGCCGATATCCATCACCTTAGTCTGCCAACCCGCTTGCTCCAGGGCACTGATCCGGGTGTTGATGCTTTCGGTACGGGCCGCGCTAAGCAGGATGTTTTCCCGATCCTGGTGGTTGTTATTGATGCCCAGACTCTCGTAATCCAGGCTGATTTCATCGAGCGGAAAGGGAATATGCTGCTCCGCCTCGAGCAACATCTGATTTTCCAGCTCCTCCTGCGAAAGATGGCGCGGAACCAGTATCACCTTGGTGGTGACACCGCTGCCGGTCACCGCCGTGGCCACCTTATCGCAACGGCTGTTCAACTGACGCCGCAGCAACTTGAGCGCCAGTATCACCTGATCCACATCCTGTATCTGGTGATCGACAATACTGCCCTTGGGCGTGGGAACCCTGGCCATGGCTTCGAGCACATACTGACCCGGCTTTCCTTTCAGGGCCACGGCCTTGATGCTGTTCATCCCGAAATCGATCCCGATCATCCCTTGGAAGTCTTTGCGTCTATTCAGGCTCAACATAATCGTCCATGTGTTTGTTATTATTGGTCTTGATAATAATAGATAGACTCAGATAAATCGCTACGATTTATTGAGGTATAAAACAAAGCGCTCGAACAACACCGATGACACAGGATATACTTGCCCGCATTGGTTAAAAAATGATTTATCGGGTTCTCGCTTCATGCTCAAATGGCTCACTCGCCTGTTTTTATTCGGTGTATTTCTGGCTCTGAGCGGCGTTATCGCCGTATTCGTGCTCTATCAACAGATCAAGCCCGAACTGCCGGATGTATCCACGCTCAGGGATGTGCGCCTGGAAACACCGATGCGCATCTTCAGCCAGGACGGCGAGCTGATTTCCCAGTACGGCGAACAGCGCCGGCATCCCATTTCGGTGACTCAAATGCCACCGCAGTTGATCGATGCCTTCCTCGCCACCGAGGATGCCCGCTTTTACGAGCACCGGGGCATAGATCCCATCGGGATCAGCCGGGCGGCGGCCGTCTGGCTGACCACCGGCGAAAAGCGCCAGGGCGCCAGTACCATCACCCAGCAGGTGGCAAGAAACTTCTTTCTCAGCCGTGAAAAAACCGTGATCCGCAAGATCAAGGAAATTTTCATCGCCCTGCATATCGAGAGTCTGCTCAGCAAAGACGAAATCCTGGAACTCTATCTCAATAAAATTCCGCTCGGACACCGTTCCCACGGGGTGGCCGCCGCCGCCCAGGTATATTACGGCAAGGATGTCGGTGAGCTGACCCTGGCCGAAATGGCGATGATCGCCGGCCTGCCCAAGGGGCCGTCCATTTTCAACCCGATCAGCAACCCGCGTCGAGCCGCCGAACGCCGGGCCATCGTGCTGGGCCGCATGCTGGATACCGGCAAAATCAGCCGCACGCAATATGACGAGGCGATGGCCGCACCGGTGGCGGCCCGTTATCACGGCGCCGAAATCACCCTTGATGCTCCCTATCTGGCGGAAATGGCCCATCAGTTTGCGTTGTCGATGTTCGGCGAGGAAGCCTATACCCGCGGCCTGAACGTCTACACCACGGTGCAGTCAGACGAACAAAAGGCCGCCAATGCCGCCCTGATCGATGGTCTGCTGGCCTACGATCTGCGCCACGGCTATCGTGGCCCCGTGGCCAGCCTGTGGCAAGGCAATGCCTGGAGCATGGCGCAAATTGAACAGCACCTGGAGCAGCAACCCTCCTACTGGCCGCTCGAACCCGCCGTGGTGACGGCCGTGGCCGAGCGCAGCGCCACCCTGATCATCAAAGACCGGGGCGAAGCTCAACTCGACTGGGACGGTATCAAGTGGGCTCGGCGCTATCTCTCCGACACACGCCAGGGTAATGCCCTGCGCCAGGCCAAGGAAGCCCTGAGTCCCGGGGATCAGATCTGGGTCCGGCCCCGGGGAGAACACTGGGTGCTGGCCCAGCAACCCGAAATCAACGGCGCCCTGGTGGCGCTGGAACCTTCCAGCGGAGCGGTCACCGCCCTGGTCGGCGGTTTCAACTTCACCCTCAACAAGTTTAACCGTGCCCAGCAGGCCGCCCGGCAAATGGGCTCCAACATCAAGCCCTTTATCTATTCTGCGGCGCTGGACAACGGCTTTACCCTGGCCAGCATGATCAACGATGCCCCCATCAATCACTGGGACGCTGGCAGCGGCAACAGCTGGAAACCGCGTAACTCACCCAATGTCTATGATGGCCCTATCCGGATACGGGAAGCACTGGCCCGCTCCAAGAACGTGGTCTCGATCCGCCTGCTGCGTGATACCGGCATTCCGGTGGCCATGCAGCGGCTGAATGCCTTCGGCTTCGATACCGCCGGTATCCCCGCCACCGAAAGCCTGGCGCTGGGCTCACCTTCGGCAACTCCGCTGCAGATGGCCACCGGCTATGCCGCCCTTGCCAATGGCGGTCGCAGGGTGACCCCCTTTGTGGTGGCGCGCATAGAGGACACTCAGGGACGGGTGTTGTATCAGGCCGAGCCCTCGGCCGTGCCGGTGATCAGCGAAGAGAATGCCTTCCTGATCAGCCAGGCGCTGAATTCCGCCATCTGGGGGGGAAGCAGCAATGGCCGACGCTGGAATGGTACCGGCTGGCGTGCCGGCCGGGCCCTGCAACGCCAGGACATCGCCGGCAAGACCGGCACCACCAACGACTCCCGTGATGCCTGGTTTTCCGGTTTCACTCCCGCCAGGGTCGCCACCGCCTGGGTCGGTTTCGACGACTTCGGCCGACCGCTGGGCCGCACCGCCCACAACCCCAACCTGGGATCTGATCAGGTGGCCGGCGGCGAATTTGGCGGCAGTACCGCCTTGCCCATCTGGGTGGATTACATGAAAGTGGCGCTGAAGGATTACCCGGAGCAGCAACGTCCGGTACCGGAACATCTGGTCACCGCCACCATCGACACCGGCAGCGGTCTGCTCAGCCATGACAAGGGCATGACGGAATATTTTGTCGAAGGCACCGAACCCAGACGCTATGGTCGTCCGGGCACTCAGCAACAGTTTGGTGGCACCAGTATTACCGACGAGCTGTTCTGACCGGACCGCTTGCGCCCTTAAAACAGCCCCTTGACCAGCTGACTGATGACCTTGGCCATTTCGTTGAAACAGGGGCGACGCACCGAGTGAATACGGTACAGCAGGGCGATGGTGCGGCTCGGCTCGGGATCCGTGACCGGGATATATTTTACCCCCAGGTTGCCGTTGTAATGGCCACAGGCCAGTTGCGGGATCAGCGTCAGACCTGATCCCGCCGCCACCATGTTGCGCAGGGTTTCCAGGCTGGTCGCCTGAAAATGATTGTCTTCGCCGATACCGGCGGCAAAACAGAAGCCCATGGCCTGATCCCGCAGGCAATGGCCATCCTCCAGCATCAGCAGTTTTTCTCCCTTCAGCTCATTCAGCGCAACCTGCCGGCGTTCGGCCCAGGCATGTTCCTTCGGCAGCGCCAGCATCATCGGCTCTTCGTACAAGGGTAAGGAACCGAAATTGTCCATGTGCTCGAGCTGAGCCAGGATCAGACAGTCCAGCTCCCCATCCGCCAGCTGTTTCAGCAGGGTGTGAGTCTGGGCTTCGTACAGATAGATATGCAGCTCGGGAAAGTGCTGCTTCAGCGCCGGAATGATATGAGGCAACAGGTAAGGGCCAACGGTCGGGATCAAGCCGATATGCAGCTCCCCCGACATCGGTTCGGTAAAGGTACGGGCGATATCGCGCAGTTCCTTGGTCTCTGCCAGCACCCGTCGGGCCTGGGCGGTAATGGCATCCCCGGCCGGGGTAAAGAGCACCTTGCGGGAGGTTCGCTCCATCAGCACCACCCCCAGCTCGTCTTCCAGCTTGCGCAACTGGCCACTCAGGGTGGGCTGACTGACGAAACATTTTTCCGCCGCCTTGCGAAAGTGCCGCTCTTCGGCCAGCGCCACCAGATATTCCAGATCCCTTAAATTCACAGTTTCCCCGTTGGTTCATGCCGCTTTTAACCGCCATAGTCACCGATTTGCCGACAAATGAAAAGCGGCCAGCCGGTTAGTCCCCCACCCCGCACTCCATGCAGCGATCCCCCATCGCCGGCCCCTGCCGCAGCCGGGCATGAAGATCCCGCAAGGCGGTTCTCAAGCCCTCTTCCACCACCGGATGATAAAACGGCATGGTCAGCATTTGCGCCACCGTCATCCGGCTCTGGTGCGCCCAGGCCAGCAGATGGGCCAGATGTTCGGCATCCGGGGCCATCATTTCGGCGCCGAGAAACAGACCGCTGCCCGGCTCACCATAGAGCCGCAACAGCCCCAGGTTGCGCCGCATCACCCGACTGCGGCCCTGATTTTCAAAGCCGCTCTGGCCGATGGCAATACCGCCATTGTTACCGTAACGCCGTTCAAGCTCCCGATAGCTGGCCCCTACCATCGCCATCTGGGGATCGGTAAAGACCACCGACAGGGTACTGTGGCGCAGGCCGGCCCGCACCTCGGGGAAGCGGCCCGCATTGTCACCGGCGATGCGCCCCTGAGCGTTGGCTTCATGCAACAACGGCAACTGATTGCTGGCGTCTCCGGCCACGAAGATATGCGCCAGACTGGTCTGCAGGGTGCAGGGATCCACCACCGGTCCCCCCTTGTCGTCCCGCTCGATATCCAGGGCGTCCAGCCCCAGCTGATCGACATTGGGCCGACGGCCGGTGGCGGCAATCACATAGTCCACCACGATACGCTCGGTCACTCCTGCTGCGTTGCAGAAGTCGATTTCCACCTGTTCTCCCCGTCGCTCCATCCGCTGCACGTCGGCATCGGCATCCAGAAAGAACTCCTGCCGTAAATGATGCCCGGCGTAGTCCATGACCTCGGGATCGGTAAAGGGGCCCACCTGGCCACCCACGCCGAACATCCAGACCTTGATGCCCAGCCGGTGCAGGGCCTGACCGAGCTCCAGGCCGATGACACCGGGACCGAACACCGCCAGCGATGCGGGCAGGCTATCCCACTCGAATACATCGTCGTTGACAAGCAGCCGATCACCGAGGCTCTGCCAGGCATCCGGGTAAGTCGGCCGGGAGCCGGTGGCAATCACCACGGTTTTTGCCGCAACCTCGGTGTGCTCATCCACCAGAAGGGTGTGTTCGTCCTTGAAGCGGGCATGACCGATGATTTTGTGCTCGTCCGGTATAGAGGCCACCGAATCCAGCACAAAGCCCACGAAACGATCACGCTCGGCCTTGATCCTGGCCATGACCTCCTGGCCGTCTATGCGGAGTGTTCCCGGATGTATGCCGAAGCCGGGGGCCTGACGCACCTGATGCGCACTGTCGGCGGCGGCAATCAACAACTTGGAAGGCATGCACCCCACCCGGGCACAGGTGGTGCCATAAGGACCGCTTTCAATCATGACCACGCTGTCAGTATGAGCGCGGGCGGTGCGCCAGGCCGCCAGCCCGGCGGTACCGCTACCGATTATGGCCACATCGACGCTGATATGCTTGCTCACAACAGACCTCCATGAAGCAGATATCAAAAGAGGGCTTTCGCCCCCTTTTAAACTAGCTTATGCCAGATACTCTGCCAGCTCGTCGCTGCCGCCGATATGACGGCCATCGATGAACACCTGCGGCACCGTAGCCCGGCCCGACACCGCCTTCAGGGTAATACTGGTGGCATCCTGACCCAGAATGACCTCCTCGTAACGCAGGTTACGATCCAGCAGCATCTGCTTGGCGCGGGCACAGAAAGGGCAGCCCGGCTTGCTGAACACAGTAATGGAAGATGGCTTGGCCGCCTGTGGATTGATATGAGCCAGCATGGTATCGGCGTCGGACACTTCGAAGGGGTCACCGGGCTTGTTCGGCTCGATGAACATTTTTTCGATGATGCCGTCTTTCACCAGCATGGAATAACGCCAGGAGCGCTTGCCGAAACCCAGCTCCTGTTTGTCCACCAGCATCCCCATGCCATCGGTAAACTCGCCATTGCCATCGGGGATGACCCGGATGTGCTCCGCTTCCTGATCCTTGAGCCAGGCATTCATCACGAAGGTATCGTTGACGCTGAGGCAGATGATGTAGTCCACACCGTTTTCAAACAATACCGGCGCCAGCTCGTTGTAACGTGGCAGGTGGGTGGAAGAACAGGTCGGGGTAAAGGCGCCGGGCAGAGAAAACACCACCACCGTCTTGCCTTTGAAGAGTTCGTCGGTAGTGACATCGACCCATTGCTCGCCCTGACGGGTGCGAAAGGTTACCTGAGGTACGGTTTGTCCGGTTTTATCAGTCAACATGAGGTGATCCTTAACTAGTGAGGTTCCGATTGAGTAGACTCAGTATGCCAAGGATCATTTCATTGTTGAAATCGTTAAAACCACCAACTTTGATAACCTATAGCTATCATAAACCATAAAAAACGGGAACCGTGCGTAATCACCGTTCCCGCTTGAATAACCCCGGGCCGTTATGCTGGCACGGGATAGCGTGATGATTAGCCAGCAATGCCCTGGCCAAGTTCCACCATGGTGTCGGGCAGCGATTCCGGCACTCTGGCCATGGCCGCTTCCACTACCTCGATACCCGCGCCGGCCTTGTGGGCGTTTTCGCTCAGGTGACGTCGCCAGGCCCGGGCTCCCGGCAAGCCCTGAAAGATACCCAGGGTATGACGGGTGATGCTGCCCAGATAGGTGCCACGGCTGAGCTCCTGCTCGATGTAGGGTAGCAGGTTGCGCACCACCTGGTGGCGGCTGGGCACCTCGTGAGCGTCGCCAAACAGCTCGGCATCCACCTGCGCCAGCAGATAGGGGTTCTGGTAGACTTCCCGCCCCAGCATGACGCCATCGAGGTGTTGCAGGTGTTCCCGGGCTTCGTCCAGGGTCTTGATGCCACCGTTGACGGCGATAGTCAGCCCCGGATAGTCGCGCTTGAGTTGATAGACTCGCTCATAGTCGAGCGGCGGTATTTCACGATTTTCCTTCGGACTCAGGCCCTTGAGCCAGGCCTTGCGGGCATGCACCACCAGGGCGTCCACCCCGGCGTCCACCAGCTGATCCACCAGGGTGCAGAGAAACTCGTAGCTGTCCTGCTCGTCGATGCCGATACGGGTTTTCACCGTCACCGGCATGGCGACCGCCGCCTTCATGGCAGCCACGCTGTCCGCCACCCGCCGGGGCTCCGCCATCAGGCAGGCGCCGAACATGCCGTTCTGCACCCGATCCGAGGGGCAACCCACGTTGAGATTGATCTCGTCATAACCGCGCTGCTCGGCAAGCTCCGCACAGCGCGCCAGCGCCACCGGATCACTGCCACCCAGTTGCAGCACCAGCGGATGCTCCTGCTCGCTGAAGGCCAGATAATCACCCTTGCCGTGCAATATGGCGCCGGTGGTCACCATTTCGGTGTACAACTGGGCATGACGGCTGAGCAGTCGGTGAAAATAACGGCAATGACGATCCGTCCAATCGAGCATGGGGGCAACGGAAAAGCGGGCGCTGGGATAATGACTCATGAAATTGACGACTTTTTGAACACAGGGCCCGGCATTATACCCAAGGTGGTTCACAGACCCAACCTTGATCGGAGGAAGGAAGATCCGGCTGTGATAAGATGCGGCCAGAAGCCATCGAGGATCATCATCATTCATGTCCATTCAACATCAGCTTGAGCGCGCCGAGCGACTCTGTCAGCAGCGCGGCGTGCGTTTTACCCCCACCCGCCGCCACGTGTTTACCCTGATGGCCGGGCACAAGGGTGCGGTCAGCGCCTATGATTTGCTGGACCGGCTCAAGGAGCTGGAACCCAACGCCAAGCCGCCCACCGTTTACCGGGCACTGGATTTTCTGCTGGCTCAGGGCTTCGTGCACAAGGTGGAGTCACTCAACGCCTTTCTGTTCTGCGATCACTTCGCCGAGCACCACCCGATGCAGCTGCTGATCTGTACCCAGTGTGGCCAGGTTATCGAGCTGCACGACGAAGCCATCAATCAGGCGTTCGAACAGCAGGCCCGGCTGCACGGTTTTGCCATTACCAGCCAGTCCATCGAAGCCCACGGTCGTTGCCGGCAGTGTCAGGCGGAAAAACCGGCAAACTGCTGATATAGTTAATGCACTCCATCTCGACAAGGATGCACGAGGGACATAATGATCAAATGGCTGTTATTTTTACTGATCGCCTTTTTTCTGGCGAGCGAGGTCAATCTGAATACCTCACTCTATCGCTACGAAGACAATCAGATTGAAATTACCTTCCCGGTCTGGCAAACCGACACCCCCTGGTACTACATGAAGTGGAACCCGGCCAAGGAGGAGTTTATTCATCACCGCGGCCCCAAAGCCGGATAGATACAAAAAAGGCCGGATGACCGGAGCAGCCTGGCTCCGGTCATCCGGCCTTTTGACGTCTGGCGTCGCTCAGTCGATGTATTCGAGTCGCGGCCGCGCCGTCATGCGGGTGACCAGCTCGTAGGCGATGGTGCCGACGTGACGGGCCACTTCCTCCGCCGCCAGGCCTTCGCCCCACAGCAGCACCTCGTCACCGACCCGGTCGGTGGCCTCCGGCCCCAGATCGACGGTGGCCATGTCCATCGACACCCGGCCCGCCAGCGGCACCCGGCGGCCGTTGATCAGCACCGGTGTTCCCGCCGGTGCCATGCGCGGATAACCGTCACCGTAACCGACGGCAATCACCCCGATACGGGTATCACGCGGGCTCACCCAGGAGCCGGCATAACCGACCGGTTCACCGGCCTTGTGCTCACGCACCGCAATCAGGCTGGTGGTGAAATTCATCGCCGGACGCAGGCCGACATCGGTGCCCTGCTGGTCACCAAAGGGCGTGATGCCGTAGAGCATGATACCGGGACGGATATAATCGGCGTGGGCGTCGGGAAAGGCCATGACACCGGCAGAATTGCACAGGGCCGTGGCCTTGACCTTGCCGGCGGTCACCTGCTTGAAGCGGGCAATCTGCGCCTCGGTCACCGCATGCTGATCGGGCTCGTCGGCCCGGGCAAAGTGGGTCATGGCATTGACCGGCTGCACCACCTGGGCAATGGCCGCCAGCCGGGCGAAGACCTCGTCGGCCTGCTCGGGGCTGAAGCCAACCCGATGCATGCCCGAGTCGATTTTCACCCATACCGTGACCGGAGCCGCCAGCGGCGTCTGTTCCAGCACTTCGAGCTGGGCAAACTGATGAATACAGAGATGGAAGTCGTTAAGTGCGGCAAACTCGAGCTGGGCCCGGTTGAAAAAACCTTCCAGTAGCAGGATCGGCTGGCGAATGCCGCCGGCACGCAATTTTTGTGCTTCTTCAAAACGGGCGACGGCAAACAGATCGGCGTCGTCCTTGAGTGCCGCCGCCACCGTCAAATCGCCGTGGCCATAGGCATTGGCTTTCACTACCGCAATTGCCTTGGCCGTGGGGGCCAGCTGCCTGGCTACATTCAGGTTATGCCGAACTGCGTCCAGGCTGATGCGGGCCACCGCCCCGTGTGCATCCATCTCTGCTCCTTAATAATCATCATCGAAATCCGGCCCGGCGTAGTTGTCGAAGCGGGAAAACTGCCCCTGAAACGTCAGCCGAACCTTGCCTATGGGTCCGTTCCGTTGCTTGCCGATGATGATTTCGGCGATGCCTTTCTCCGGGCTGTCGTCATGGTAGACCTCGTCCCGGTAGATAAACATGATCAAGTCGGCGTCCTGCTCGATGGAGCCGGACTCCCGCAGATCCGAGTTCACCGGACGCTTGTCGGCCCGCTGTTCCAGGCTTCGGTTAAGCTGAGACAGCGCGATCACCGGCACCTGCAGCTCCTTGGCCAGCGCCTTGAGCGAGCGGGAGATTTCGGCGATTTCCAGCGTCCGATTATCGGACAGACTGGGCACCGTCATCAGCTGCAGATAATCGATCATGATCATGCTGATGCCCCCGTGTTCCCGCGCCACACGCCGGGCGCGCGAGCGGACTTCGGTCGGCGTCAGGCCGGAAGAGTCGTCGATATAAAGCTGACCTTTTTCCAGCAGCATGCCCATGGTCGAGGACAAACGGGCCCAGTCTTCATCATCCAGCTGCCCTGTTCGTATGCGGGTTTGATCGATACGCCCAAGGGAAGCAAGCATCCGCATAATAATCTGCTCAGATGGCATTTCCAAGGAGAATATGAGCACAGGTTTGTCACTTGTCAGTGCAGCGTGCTCGCAAAGATTCATTGCAAAAGTCGTTTTACCCATAGAAGGTCGAGCTGCCACTATAATCAGGTCCGAAGACTGGAAGCCCGCAGTTTTTTTATCCAAATCCGAGTACCCGGAGGACACCCCGGTAATGCCCTGATGAGGATTTTTATAGAGGTCTTCGATGCGATCTATGGTCTTTTCGAGCAGCACTCGCAGCGGTTGCGGCCCCTCGTTGACGTTGGTGCGGCTTTCGGCAATCTTGAATACCTTGGTTTCGGCCAGATCCAGCAAGGCGGTGGAGTCGCGCCCCTGAGGATCGAAACCGGCCTCGGCAATCTCGTTGGCCACGGCGATCATTTCCCGTACCACCGCCCGCTCGCGCACTATGTCGGCATAGGCGCCGATATTGGCGGCGCTGGGCGTATTCTTGGCTATTTCCACCAGATAGGAGAAGCCACCCACGGTGTCCAGCGCCTCGTGCCGCTCCAGTTCTTCCTGCACCGTGATCAGATCGATGGGGCTGTTGAGCTGACTGAGCCGCTGCATGGCCTGAAAGATCAACCGGTGTGGACGGCTGTAAAAGTCCGGCTCCGCGACCTTTTCCGCCACCCGATCCCAGGCGTTGTTATCCAGCAGCAGACCGCCCAGCACGGATTGCTCCGCTTCGAAGGAATGGGGCGCCATCTTCAGCTGGGCCACGGCCTGATCGGCTTTGGTGACGGTTTTCTCGCTCATCGGTTCTCTCTCTGATTCGGCAAACGACTATTATCAGGATTTTTCACCGGCTCCGAAAGGCCCATTCTTGTCCTCACCCGGAAGCGCCTCGCCACGCGCACCGGAATGACCACCGTGAATGTCTGCCGGCAACTCCCGGCGCTGCGGCTTTAAACATCAGTTGACATAACATGTCGCTGCTTTAGGATGTGACTAGTCTGTTACCCAAGGAAGCGATCATGCGTAAATTTCTTGCCCTGTTTACCCTTATTTTTGCCGTTGGCCTCACCGCCACCGCTTTTGATGCCGAGGCCCGCAAGCTGGGCGGCGGCAGCCGCTCGGTCGGCAAGTCCTACAAGACGGCGCCCAGTCAGCCGGCAGCCCAGCAACAACAAACCGCCGGTAAAACCACCGCCGGCCAGACCCAGCAGCCGAAAAAATCCGGTCTGATGGGCGGCCTGCTCGGCGGCCTGCTGGCCGGCGGCCTGCTCGCCTGGATGCTCGGCTCCGGCGCCTTCGAAGGTTTCCAAATCATGGACTTCCTGATGATAGCGGGTCTGGCTCTGGCCGGTATCATGGTGTTCCGGGCGCTGCGCAAGAACAAGGCGCCGGCTCCCAGGGCGGCCTATAACGGCCCCCAGCAGTTTGAAGCACCGAAGCCGTTTAGCGCTCCCGGTCAGTCCGCTGCCAGCAGCAACGCCGCTTCCGGCTTCGCGCCCAGCGATGTACCCTTCGACCTGCCCCCGGGCTTCGACATGCAGGCATTTCTGCAGGGCTCTCGCGAACACTATCGCACCCTGCAGCAGGCATGGAACCAGAACGATCTGGAGAAAATCCGCGAATACGTTACTCCCGAGCTGTTTGCCGAGCTGAGCCAGGAACGCGCCAAGCTGAGCGGCGACCAGCACACCGAGGTGATGTTCGTGGATGCCGAGCTGGTACGCGCCGACCACACTTCCTATCAGGCCCAGGTCAGCATCCAGTTCAGCGGTCGCTACCGCGACAGCCACGAAGGTGTCGAGCAGGACATCCGTGAGGTATGGCACCTGGAGCGCGATCTGACCAAGGACAATGCGCCCTGGCTGATCGTCGGTCTGGAAGACAACGCCTAAGCTTTTTCGCTGTGACATGACAAAGGCGCCCTCGGGCGCCTTTTCTGTTGCTGATGGCCGGATAAAGTCCGGTGCTCGTTACTGGTAGCGAAAAATCAGACCAGGGGCCTGCTCCCTTTATCCGCCCTGATGCGGCGGCGTTTCTGTTGCGGCGTGGTCTGTTGGCAGGAATGAGGTTATGGCGTGTCGTGGGAGACGACGATATTCCTCTGATACCAATCTGAATAAAAATCTGATCTTTCTCACGTCCGAACTCAGAGGCAACACAGCCACCTCCCACGACACGCCATAAACTCATCCCTGAGGGCTCAGAAATGCCATCCGTGGCATTTCACGGTCGTGGGAGGTCGTCTCTGTTGCCTCATCCTGAGCTCCGAGTAGCCAGCAGGCAGTGCCAGCAGGTGACTCTGCAGCATCAAGGAGGGCAAAGGGATCTGCTCAGCCGACCATCCGCACCACGGATGGTGCGGCTGAGCCTCCAAGGATGGATTTACGGCGAGTCGGCGGAGTAGACCCATTGTCCGAGATAGGCATAATCGTCAAAAAGATCAAATATTTAATGCGATGGATATGAGTTCAGGGCTAGAAAACGAGAACGCCGCCCACAGCCTCGCCGGAACGAACCGTTGCAGTCAGAACAAAGATACCGAGAGTGTTCTGCGGCAATACCCCATGGCGTGTCCACAAGAGCGCCCCTGTGGCCTCCTGAGGTACCGACACCTGATGATTGATGCGCCCTGCTGTTAACGGGACTGTTATAAAAGCAAAAGGCGCCCGCGGGCGCCTTTTGTCTATCGGTAACAACCGTCAGAGCAATACCGGGTCAGCCGACCAGTGCCAGCAGCACACCGGCGGCGACCGCCGAGCCCAGCACACCGGCGACGTTCGGGCCCATGGCGTGCATCAACAGGAAGTTCTGGTTGTTCGCTTCCAGTCCCACCTTGTTGACCACCCGGGCCGCCATCGGTACCGCCGACACACCCGCTGCACCGATCAAGGGGTTGACCTTGCCGCCGGACAGCTTGCACATCAGCTTGGCCATCAGCACGCCACCGGCGGTGCCGATGGAGAAGGCCACCGCGCCCAGTCCCAGTATCCCCAGGGTGTCGAGAGTCAGGAACTTGTCCGCCGACAGCTTGGAACCCACCGCCAGTCCGAGGAAGATGGTGACGATGTTGATCAGCTCGTTCTGCGCCGTCTTGGACAACCGATCCACCACCCCGGATTCCTTCATCAGGTTACCCAGACAGAACATACCGATCAGCGGAGCCGCCGACGGCAGGAACAGAATGGTCAGGGTCAGCACCATCAGCGGGAACAACACCTTCTCCCGCTTGCTCACATGACGCAGCTGCTCCATTTTGATCGCCCGCTCCTGTGGCGTGGTCAGCAGCTTCATGATCGGCGGCTGGATAATGGGCACCAGTGCCATGTAGGAATAGGCCGCCACCGCAATGGCACCGAGCAAATCCGGCGCCAGTTTGGAGGCCAGGAAGATGGCCGTGGGGCCGTCGGCACCGCCGATGATGGCGATGGCCGAGGCATCCGCCAGGGTAAAGTCAAACCCCGGCAGCGCGTTCAGCGCGATGGCACCGAACAGCGTGGCAAAGATGCCAAACTGTGCCGCCGCGCCCAGCAACAGCGTCTTGGGGTTGGCTATCAGGGCACCGAAGTCGGTCATTGCACCAACGCCCATGAAGATCAACAGCGGAAAGACGCCACTGCCGATACCCACCTCATAGACGTAATACAAGAGCCCGCCCGGCTCCGCCATGCCGGCATTGGGAATGTTGGCCAGCACACCACCGAAGCCGATGGGCAGCAACAGCAGGGGCTCGAAGCCCCTGGCGATGGCGAGATAGATCAGGCCCAGGCCCACCGCTATCATCACCAGCTGTTTCCAGTGAAAGTTGGCCAGGCCGGTTTCCTGCCACAGGGTCAGTAACGAATCCATTTCTGCTCCTTAAGCCAGGTTGATCAGAGGGTCACCCACCGAGACGGCGTCCCCTTCCTTGACCAGCACATCAACCACCTGTCCGGCTCTGGCGGCACGGACCTCGGTTTCCATCTTCATCGCTTCCAGGATCAGCAACACCTCGCCTTCCGCGACCTGAGTACCCGGCTTGGCCAGGATCTTGAAGATATTGCCTGCCAGCGGCGCCGATACCGACTCTGCCGCACCACTGGGAGCGGCTACCGCAACCGGAGCGGCAGCCGGGGCTGCAGCGCCCTCTGCACGTACCGCGCTGATGCTGCCGGCCGGACCCACTTCCACCTCGAACACCTGGCCGTCAATCTTGACCGCGTAGACTTCGGCGCCACCCGCACTGGCGCGGGCTGCCTGCGGGGCTGCCACCGGCTCGGGCTCGGTACCGGGGGCCGGTTCGAAGGCGGAAGGATCGTCGCGATGACGGATAAATTTGAGACCAATCTGCGGAAACAGGGCATAGGTCAGCACGTCATCCACCTCGTCGGTGGCGACCCGCAGCTTTTCTTCTTTCGCCAGTGCCTGAAACTCGCCGGTCAGCTTGGCCAGTTCGTCGCTCAGCAGATCGGCCGGACGACAGGTGATCGCCTCGGCGCCGTCCAGCACCCGCTGTTGCAGCTCGGCATTCACCGGCGCCGGGGCCGCACCATACTCGCCTTTCAGAATACCGGCGGTTTCCTTGGTGATGCTCTTGTAGCGCTCGCCGGTCAGGACGTTGATCACCGCCTGGGTGCCGACGATCTGGGAGGTCGGGGTAACCAGCGGAATAAAGCCGAGATCTTCCCGTACCCGGGGAATTTCCTTCAGCACCTCGTCCATTCTGTCGGCAGCGCCCTGCTCTTTCAGCTGGCCTTCCATGTTGGTGAGCATGCCACCCGGTACCTGAGCCAGCAGAATACGGGAGTCGATACCCTTGAGGCTGCCTTCGAATTTGGCGTATTTCTTGCGAACCTCACGAAAATAGGCCGCAATCTCTTCCAGCTTGGGCAGTTCCAGGCCGGTGTCGCGCTCGGAGCCTTCCACCATGGCCACCAGGGTTTCGGTGGGCGAATGACCGTAGGTCATGCTCATCGAGGAAATGGCGGTGTCCAGGATATCGATACCGGCGTCAATCGCCTTCATGTGCGTCGGCAGGCTCAAACCGGTAGTGGCGTGACAATGCAACGCCAACGGCAGCTTGACCTCGGCCTTGATACGCTTGATCAGCTTCTCTGCCTCATAGGGTTTGAGCAGACCGGACATGTCCTTGATACAGATGGAGTGACAACCCATGTCTTCCAGTTTTTTCGCCATGTCGACCCACATCTCCAAGGTATGCACCTTGGAAGTGGTATAGGAGATGGTGCCCTGAGCATGGCCCTCGACCGCTACCGTGGCCTTGATGGCGGTTTCCAGATTGCGCACATCGTTCATGGCATCGAAAATACGGAACACATCCATACCGTTGGTGCGGGCCCGCTCGACAAACTTGTACACCAGATCGTCGGCGTAATGGCGATAGCCCAGCAGGTTCTGGCCCCGCAGCAGCATCTGCTGCGGCGTTTTCGGCATCGCCTTTTTCAGGGCGCGCAGACGCTCCCAGGGATCTTCACCCAGATAACGAATACAGGCATCGAAGGTGGCACCACCCCAGGTTTCCAGCGACCAGTAGCCGATATCATCCAGCTTCTCGGCGATGGGCAGCATATCTTCCAGTCGCAGGCGGGTGGCCAGCAGAGATTGATGGGCGTCACGCAGCACCACATCGGTGATGGCAAGAGGTTTGGTCATTTGACGAGCTCCATATAAATTCCGTTAATTTTTGTTAAGTTCCGTTTGGTCAGTCCGTTCGATACTGCTGACTCAGTCTTTTTTATTGTTTTTATATTGCTTGATGGCGGCGCTGATGGCGGCCATTTTTTGTGGACTCAGGCCATTACCGGCAGGCATGGCCGCGGCGGCAGCCGGGCTGGCTACCGGCTCGGCGGCGAACCGCGATAAGACCTTGATGGCAAGAATGGTGAGTGAGAGAAAGGCGAATACAAACGCCATGCCCAGCCCCATCAGTCCTGCCGCCTCGAGTAGTTGAGAAGAGACGTTGGTCATCAGCATGCTCCTTGCTGTTCTGGATGCGGCGGAAAGAATACCCAGCTTGCAGCAGCATTGGCAACGTTGCATGTTCAGAAATGTCGTAAATATTACAAAAAATTAATGAATCATCGACACGAGTCACATTTAAAAGCGAAAAATAAGCATAAAAATTCACTTGATGCCTGAAACAGTAATTCGCATACAAAGTGATGATGTGATTGGATAACGTTGTGGCTGGGTAAACAGGGGCAACCTGAAGGGACGAGCAGGAACGACAGAAACCGGAACCGCAGAAACAGAAAAGCCGGCACAAGGCCGGCTGTTCAATATGGCGCATCCGGGAGGATTCGAACCTCCGACCGCTCGGTTCGTAGCCGAGTACTCTATCCAGCTGAGCTACGGATGCGTAAATGGCGGTGAAGGAGGGATTCGAACCCTCGATGCGGGTATAAGCCGCATACTCCCTTAGCAGGGGAGCGCCTTCAGCCTCTCGGCCACCTCACCGTGTTTGCGGGGCGTATATTAACGCCGGGCCAAAATAAGTCAAACACTTTTCTTGCCCGAGCTTTTGTTTGAACAGTCTTTAAACACAACGAGTTAAAAGCAGCCAGTTCTAACAAAAATCACCCCGCTATCACTCAGTACTGGCTGTCTTCGGCGGTGCCTTTCTCGGCCTGTATCCGCATGTAAATTTCTTCACGGTGCACAGATACTTCTTTCGGCGCGTTCACACCGATACGAACCTGGTTACCCTTAACACCTAGTACGGTTACGGTGACTTCGTCACCAATCATCAGGGTTTCCCCTACTCGTCGAGTCAAAATCAGCATCTGGCTGCTCCTGTGTGCGCTATGTAATAGTCGAAAATGTTACTTATTATCCGATAAAGGTGTTCAAAAACCTAGCCTTTCCCCTTCTAACAGATGGGGGGCCGTCGTCTTTAAATCAAGAGGCCTGTCGATGACAGGCCTCTGCTTATTGCCATTTATTGCCACAACGGCGTATTTTTACTCTTCCAGCATTATAGGCGCTCTGTCAACCAGGGGGTGACCGAGGCCAGGGCCGCCGGCAACTGGGCCGGCTCGGTACCACCGGCCTGAGCCATGTCCGGACGACCACCGCCCTTGCCGCCCACCTGCTGGGCCACCAGGTTGACCAGTTCACCGGCCTTGACCTTGCCGGTCAGATCCTTGGTCACGCCGGCAATCAGGCTCACCTTGCCGTCCGTGACCGTGGCCAGCACCACGATACCGGATTGCAGCCTGGCCTTGAGGTCGTCCAGAGAGCCGCGCAGCGACTTGCCATCAACACCTTCCAGGTCGGCTACCAGTACCTTGGTGCCCTTGATATCCATTACCTGTTCCAGCAAGGCCGTGCCCGCATGGGCGGTCAACTTGGCCTTGAGCTGCTCGATTTCTTTTTCGAGCTGGCGGCTGCGATCCAGTACCTGACGAACCTTGTCCGAGACAGAGAACAGATCACCCTTGACCAGACCGGCGGCCTGAGCGAGCTCCTGATTCAGCTGATTCATATAAGCCAGCGCCGCATCACCGGTCACCGCTTCGATGCGACGAACCCCGGCGGCGATGCCGCTTTCGGACAGGATCTTGAACAGGCCGATATCGCCGGTGCGCTGCACATGAGTACCGCCGCACAATTCGGTGGAGGCACTCCCCATGGATACCACCCGCACTTCGTCGTCGTACTTCTCACCGAACAACGCCATGGCACCGGCATCCTTGGCGGCGTCCAGGGTCATCAACTCGGTAGAGACCGCGTGGTTGGCCCTGATCTCCTTGTTGACCATGTCTTCGATTTCGCGAATTTCCTGCGCGGTCATGGCTTCCAGGTGCGAGAAATCGAAGCGCATCCGGTCCGGCCCTACCAGCGAGCCCTTCTGAATGACGTGGTCGCCCAGCAGCTTGCGCAGGCACTCGTGCATCAGGTGAGTCACCGAATGGTTGAGAGCCGTGGCCTGGCGACGATAGGCGTCCACCGCGGCGGTGACCGAATCACCGGCTTCCAGGGTGCCCAGCTCCAGCTGACCCAGGTGCAGAATACCGTTACCGGCTTTCTGGGTATCCCGGACTACGAAGAGACCGCCATCCAGCTTGATCACGCCGGTATCACCGACCTGACCACCGGACTCCGCATAGAAGGGGGTCTTGTCCAGTACCACGGCGCCCTCTTCACCCGCGATCAGCGCCGATACCGGTTCGCCGTCCTTGAACAGCGCCGTCACCCTGGCCGATTCGGCCAGATGCTGGTAACCGGTGAAGTCGGTTTCGCCATCCACCTTGATCGTCCTGGAATAGTCCACGCCGAAGTTGGAGGCTTCCTTGGCCCGCTCCCGCTGCTGCTGCATCAGGGTCTCGAAGCCGGCTTCATCGATGCTCAACTCGCGATCACGCAGTACGTCGGCGGTGAGGTCGGCCGGAAAACCGTAGGTGTCGTACAGCTTGAACACCACTTCGCCCGGCAGCTCCTTGCTGTCACCCATTTCTTCAATGGCTTCTTCCAGCAGTTGCAGACCGCGGCCCAGAGTTCGGGCAAACTGTTCTTCTTCCAGTCGCAGTACCTTCTCGATAATGGGCCGCTGGGTGTTCAGCTCCGGATAGGCCTCGGCCATCTGCTCGCACAGGGCGCCCACCAGGGTATAGAAGAAGGACTGTTCGGCGCCCAGCTTGCGGCCGTGGCGCACGGCGCGACGAATGATACGGCGCAGTACATAGCCCCGGCCTTCGTTGGACGGCATCACGCCGTCGGCGATCAGGAAGGAGCAGGAACGGATATGGTCGGCGATCACCCGCAGCGACTTGTTGTCCAGGTCCTCGGTGCCCACGGCCCGGGCCGCCGCCTTGATCAGCGCCTGGAACAGATCGATTTCGTAGTTGGAATGCACGCCCTGCAGAATGGTGGCGATACGCTCCAGCCCCATGCCGGTGTCGACCGACGGCTTGGGCAGCGGTTCCATGGTACCGTCCGCGTGGCGGTTGAACTGCATGAATACCAGGTTCCAGATCTCGATATAACGATCGCCGTCTTCTTCCGGGCTACCGGGAGGGCCGCCCCAGATGTGCTCGCCGTGATCGTAGAAAATTTCGGTACAGGGGCCACAGGGGCCGGTATCGCCCATGGTCCAGAAGTTGTCGGATGCATACTGGGCACCCTTGTTGTCGCCGATACGTACGATGCGTTCAACCGGCACCCCGACTTCCTTCGACCAGATATCGAAGGCCTCGTCGTCGGTGGCATAAACGGTCACCCACAACTTTTCCTTGGGCAGTTTGACCACTTCGGTCAGAAATTCCCAGGCGAAGCGAATGGCATCCTGCTTGAAGTAGTCACCGAAACTGAAGTTGCCCAGCATTTCGAAAAAAGTATGGTGACGCGCGGTATATCCCACATTCTCCAGATCGTTGTGCTTGCCGCCGGCGCGCACACAACGCTGCGAGCTGGTCGCCCGGTTGTAGGCCCGCTGCTCCAGCCCCAGGAACAAATCCTTGAACTGGTTCATGCCGGCATTGGTAAACAGCAGGGTCGGGTCGTTGTGGGGCACCAGCGAGCTGGATGCCACCACCTGGTGGCCCTGCTGGCGGAAATACTCGAGAAACGCGGTGCGTAACTCAGATGTGGTCATCTGCATGGATAATCCTGTTCTATTGCTGGGTTCATAGGCGTTAACCCGGATAATTTAAAAGGTATCCGGGCCAATGTAAAACGCGCCTTGCAACGGCGGGGCAGAAAGCCCTACTCCGGCGGGGTTTCCAGCGCATGGCGGATATGCTCGAAGGCGAAGCCCCGGCTTTGCAGATAACGCATGCGTTTGGCCTTTTCCTTGATATCCAGCCGGTCGTCAAAGGCGAAACGAGCCCGGTAGCAGGCCAGTGCCAGCTCAAACCAGTCGGGTGCTTCTTCTTCCAGCGCCTGCTCGATATCGGCCTCATCAACCCCCTTGCGCTGCAGCTCGACGCGAATGCGCAGCGGGCCGTGTTTGCGAAAAATATGCTGGCGCACCTGCACGGCAGCAAAACGGCGGTCGGCCAGCCATTGCTGCTGCTCCAGTTTATCCAGTGCCTGCTCGACCAGTTCGGCATCAAATTGCCGCTGACGCAGCTTCTGGCCCAGCTCGCGTCGGCTGTGATCCCGGCGAGACAGCAGCCTGAGGGCGCAATCCCACAGCTGCTGAGGGGTAAGTGGTGGTTCCATCATCTTCTGCCAAAACCAATAAAAACAAAGGCCGGGAATCTCCCGGCCTGTTGATTAAAACTCTTCGTTGTTGTCCGGGCTGTCCAGCTCGACCAGCGCTTCACCTTTTGCCTCGCCTTCGTCCTTGGCGGAGCCCGGTGCCAGCAACAGCATCTGACGCAGCTGCAGCTCGATTTCATCGGAGATGTCTTTGTGCTCCAGCAGGTATTTCATCGAGTTGGCCTTGCCCTGACCGATCTTGTTGCCTTTGTAGCTGTACCAGGCACCGGCTTTTTCAACCAGCTTGTGCTTGACGCCCAGCTCGATCAGCTCGCCTTCCTTGGAAATACCGGCGCCGTACACGATCTGGAACTCGGCCTGCTTGAACGGGGGCGCCACCTTGTTCTTGACCACCTTGACCCGGGTCTCGTTACCGATGACTTCGTCGCCTTCCTTGATGGCGCCGATACGACGAATATCCAGACGCACCGAGGCATAGAACTTGAGCGCATTACCGCCGGTGGTGGTTTCCGGGCTACCGAACATGACGCCGATCTTCATGCGGATCTGGTTGATGAAGATGACCAGGCAGTTGGCACTCTTGATGTTACCGGTGAGCTTGCGCAGTGCCTGCGACATTAGACGCGCCTGCAGACCCACGTGAGAGTCGCCCATCTCGCCTTCAATTTCGGCTCGCGGGGTCAGCGCCGCCACCGAATCGACGATGATGACGTCGACAGCACCGGAACGCACCAGCATGTCACAGATTTCGAGCGCCTGCTCCCCGGTATCCGGCTGCGACACCAGCAAATCGTCGACGTTGACGCCCAGCTTGCCGGCATAGACCGGATCCAGCGCGTGCTCCGCATCCACGAAGGCACAGACCTTGCCTGCCCGCTGGGCCTCGGCAATGACCTGCAGGGTCAGGGTCGTTTTACCGGAAGACTCGGGACCATAGATCTCGACAATACGGCCGGTGGGCAGACCGCCGATGCCGAGCGCGATATCCAGCGACAGGGAGCCGGTGGAGATCGCCTCGACATTCAGCGCCTTGTTGTCGCCCAGTCGCATGATAGAGCCTTTGCCAAATTGCTTTTCAATCTGGCCCAGGGCCGCGGCCAAGGCTTTTTCTTTGTTCTGATCCATGAGGAGCTCCGCTGATTAAGCTAATGCGTCGAAAAATATAAGGTTGAGTATACTGGTTATTCGTACAGTATCAAGCCTGGGTGACGTCCAGCAGCGCCAGGCACTCCTGCAGCGCCGCCGCTATGGTTTGCCGGCGCACGGTCAGGCGATCACCCTCGAGCTGCAGCAGACGGCTACAGGCTTTATCCGCCGTCGCCAGATAGCAGGCCAGCCAGACGGTGCCGACCGGTTTTTCCGGGCTGCCACCGCCCGGGCCGGCCACACCACTCACCGCCACCCCCAGATCATTGCCAGAGGCGGCGCAGGCTCCCCTGGCCATGGCCACCACCACCGCTTCACTGACCGCGCCCTCCCGCTCGATAAGCGCGGGATCCACGCCCAGCATCTCGCTCTTGGCCGCGTTGGAGTAGGTCACAAAACCCCGTTCGAACCAGGCAGAACTGCCGGCAATATCGGTGATGGTACAGGCGATGCCTCCCCCGGTACAGGACTCGGCCGTAGTCACCTTTAACCCCCTGCTCAACAGGGCCTCACCCAGTTGTTGTGCCTGTGTCGACAGATTCAAAGCGCCCTCCCCGGCTGCCATCGGAATGCCAATACCGGTTCATTATGCCGATCCGGGTCGGCATCGCCAACGGCTATCAGCGCCAACGGTCTGCCAAACGTTATCCGTTCAGGCCCCCCGTCACCCCCTGCCACAAGACGACCAGTGCCGACAGGGCGGAGATCAGCAGTATCGCCGGCCGGACATTGTCGTTTAGAAACGCACCTTCCAGCCGGCGGGACAGCCAGAAGCCCAGCAGCACGCCGGGGGTCATCTTCAGGATCAGCGACGGAGCAAGCAGTTCAAGACCGCCATTAAGCAGCAACATCAAGACCGACAGCGGCGTGCCAATCAGGAAGAAGGCGGCAATTTCGTTGCGGGTCGTCAACCGTGACTCATGCTGATAGAGCAAGGCCATCGGTGGCCCGCCGACCGAGGTGGTCGTGCCCAGTACACCGGATAAAAAACCCGCCACCGTCAGGCTGAAGGGGGTCAGCGCCAGCGCATAGCGACGCAGGCTCAGCCACACTGCCAGCAACAGGGCTGTGCCGAAAAACAGGCTCAGTTGCCAGGGCGCTATGCTCACCAGCAAGAGGGCACCACACCAGGAACCGGGCAGCCGCGCCACGATGGCGGGCAGTACACGCCGCCAGTTGAGCGAGTGCCGCTGTTTGAGCACCACCACGATAGACAGCATCCAGCCCAGCACCAATACGGGCCCCGGCACATAGGCGGGCTCGATCAGATACAGCAGGGGCGCGGCCAGCAGGCCGAAGCCGATGCCCACCCAGGCCTGCACCACAATACCGCCGGTCACGATCAGCAGCGCTAGCAGTTCATCGGGAGAATACAGCATGAAGAATATCCGGGTGAAAAAGGCAGGCAGTCTAGCACGGGCGAAGATAAAACGACGGGAGGAGGTAACAGGGAGCACCTTGCCGGTGGTGGCCCTGTTACCTTCAAGCTGCAATCAATAACCGGTTACTTGATACCCTTACCGGCTGCCGGCTCCCTGACGGGAGCGCTCGCTGTTTTCTACCAGAATGCCGGCACCGATGCGGTTGATCTCGGCCCACAGTGCCTCGTCGATCCCGATACCGTTATCGATGATGTATTCCTTGTTTTCGGCCAGCTGCTCGGGGCTCATGTAACGGGCATTGCGGTTGCCCCTGGAGCGCTGCAGCGAACCGGACAAATCGACCCGGGAACTGCAGACGATGGTCAGTGCCTGCTGTTCATCCGGGCTGGTCACCAGATTGGTGGCCGCCTCGCTGAAGCTGGGATAACGCTCTCCCGCCTTGATGGCCGCGGCATATTCCTTCACCGTCTTGCTGCCGTTCTGCCAGTAGGCAGTGACGCTGATACCACGCCGGCCACAGTCGGTCAGGGCCTTGAGTGCAAACATGCGATTATGACAGTTATGCACGGTAATGGTGGCGATGCCGCTTTCCAGTGCCTTGGCATGGGCCAGATCCACCGAGGCCGCGATGCAATTGAGCGCGCTGCGACCGTTGCTGTCGATAATGGCCGAGGTGCTGTCTTCATAGACGACGGTGCTCAGCGGCTTGTCGGCGTCCTCGGTGATATAGGGCAACGCCCGCTCCAGCTCCGCCAGACCATTGAGACCATGCTTTTCCAGCCACAGCACCATGTTGGCGGCGTCTTCGTAGTTACCGACGAAGTAACCGGAAGCTTCAAAGCAGCGGCGCAGTGCCGCCTTCAATTCATTCATCGAGACCTGCATCAGGCTTCTCCTTGCTGTCCGGGTGCCAGGGGCATAAACCAGTCGTCGTTATAGATCTTGCCGATGTCTTCCAGCAGGGG
Source organism: Oceanisphaera psychrotolerans (assembly GCF_001870485.1). GTDB lineage: Bacteria > Pseudomonadota > Gammaproteobacteria > Enterobacterales > Aeromonadaceae > Oceanimonas > Oceanimonas psychrotolerans. The sequence goes on from NZ_MDKE01000011.1 coordinate 223,528, forward strand.
CGCCCCCTGATACATGGTGTTGCGCACCCACAGCTTGGAACGCGGATCGAACTTGCTGACCCCGAAAAACGACAGTTTGCAGCGCAGCAGATGCATGGGCAGGATATCCCGGGCCAGCAGGTTGGCCTGAATGTCACCGTACACGCAGCGGTCCATGCTCTGGATACGGCGCACAATGCCGCGCAGCTTGGGCCGGGCCACCATGAAACGGGCCGTGGTATGCTGCGGGTGCTCCTGAATGTATTGGCACAACTGCTGGTAACACTTGTATACGGCGTAACCCACGCCCAGCGCCATCTGCTTTTCCTTGCCAGTGTCGAGGGCGCACTCCCCCAGACGAGGCTCCATTTTTTCTTCCGAGCGATACCAGAAAATATCCCGGGCTCCCGTCTGGCTGAAATCGGTCTTCAGCGCCCAGTCATAGCGGCGCTCGATCACCGCTTTCAGTTGCTGCAGCGGCATCAGCGGATCCAGATCGAGAAACTCTTCCACGCAGTAATAATCATCCAGGCCGTCCACCAGTTGCGGATACAGCTCCAGCAGCACAGATACCAGCAGCTCCTGTCCCTGCAAGGAGCAATGCTGCTCGCTCCAGGCCAGCAGTTCGTTCCAGTCGGTCAGAGAGTGGCTGGCCTGTTGCTGCAGGGCCGCCAGATCCTCGATGACACGCCGGTTGTTTTCGGTTTGCCAGGCGTCTTCGGTCAGGGTTTCGGCCATGTGCCGGGCACTGCGCGCCAGCAACACATCGAACTGCCGGCGTACCGACTCGTCGATATGACCGAGGGTACGGACCAGCGCCAGCGCCAGCTCGCGCATCTCCACCCACTGATTGATCAGCATGGGATGATTGATCAGATAAGGGGCCATGCCGAGACCGGTGGAATTGCCGATGCCGAAGTAGCGTTTGATCTCCGGCTGCATGGGATTGTATTGCTGCGGATTACGGCTTCGGGCGATGTGCTCTACCTGCAGCAGGCTGAAGTTTCTCAGCATCAGGCAGGCAAACATCTCGGCGGCAAAGGGACGGGCAAAGTCCGGGTAACGGCTGCTGACCTTGTCCCAGTCGGCCATACCCAGCTTGCCACTGCCGTAGACGGCGGTGGTGCGATAGAGATAACCGACCTTGGCGATCTTGGCCACGTCGGGCTGCTCGCCGTTGGCCAACTGTTCCACCACATAATCAAAGTTGCGGGCGCTGCGATTGGCACGAGACAACACGAACACCCGTGAATCCACCCGGCCGGCTTCCTGCAAGGGCACGTTCTGGCGCAAAAACGCCAGATACTCGTCGTCGACCCGGCCTTCCACCAGCGCCATGGTCAGATCCCATTTACTGGCGATAACCCGGTCGTTACGCTCTTCGGGGCTCAGATAATCGGAAAAGATAACGAAGCTGAACAGCCCCTGGGGAGTGTTGATTTCATAAATCACGGTGCCGTAACCGTCGGCACACAAGTCCAGACGGGCGGTGTCGATCTGCCAACGTTCCAGCATGATGCGACGCACCAGTATGCGCATGAAACTCAAGCGACTCTGGTGCATGGCGCCCAGTCGCTCCAGATCCATCACCTGATCCACGGGTCGCAGCGGCAGTGCATTCGGCCCCCGCAGGGAGGCTTTGATCGCAGCTAACCTCATCATGTTTCTACCCTCGATTAATTGCTACATGTCCTTGTTGCGCCAGTCGTCGAACACAGCGTCCGACACGGCACCGGGTCTGGAAGAGAAAACGGCATCCGATGTCTGTCTCGAATGTTCACCGCTCTTCCTGCCTCATGGAATGCATCATCAATCAGGGCAATAAATCCCGACAAGTTAAATGGTTATATCAATTGATAAGGAAAGTTTATCAGGGTGCTGCCAAGGCGCATTAATACTGATGGAAATGTGAATAGAGGAGTCTCTACCCATAGAAATTAATTAACAAAAATGAGATCTGAAGCAGCTTATGGCCGTGTCATCCCTGCCGGTGGAGAGCCGGCGGGGGTCGGGGGCTAATCTTGTTGGCCGGCCAGGATGAAGTCGACCAGCGCCTGAGCCGGCGGGGGCAGGGATTTGTTGTTCAGCCGGATGATACCGATGCGTCGCGTGACCACAGGTGTGTGCAGGGGGATGAAGGTCAACCGGGTATTGTCCCGCGGAAAGGCATACCAGGGCAGAGTGGTAATGCCGAAGCCGGCCTCCAGCATGGCGATCAGCGAAATCATGTTGGAGATATAGTACTGGGAGTGGGCCAGCAGTGGTTCCGCCTCACTGCCTGCCAGCAAGCGGGAGGTACCGTTGCTGATCAGACGGTACTGCTGCAGCTCACGCCAGTGCAGTTCCCGACTCGCGGCCAGAGGATGCTCCTTGAGACAGACCACCCCGAGTTTGTCTTCCCATACCGGGGTAAAGTGCTTTTCACTCTGGTCGTGCTCGTCGAACAGGCTGGCGATGCCGAAATCCACCTGCTGGTTTTCCACCATTTTCAGCACCGCGCCCGAATTATCGTCAAACACGCTGACGTGCAGTTCACTGTCGCCGATAAAATTCAGCAGCAGCTCGGGCAGAAAACGGCTGGCGATGGACGGCACCGACGCCAGCCGCAGATGACCGGTCTTGTGCTCGGCCAGCAAGGTCATGTCTTCGGCAATGCGGTCATGATGGGCGATCAGCTCCTTGGCTCTGGGCAGGAAGTGCCGGCCAAAGGGCGTCAGCTCGGTCTTGGCGGTACGGCTGTTACGTTTCTCGAACAGCGCCTCGCCCAGCTTGTTTTCCAGATCGCGAATAGAAAGAGAGATGGCCGGTTGGGTACGGTGGGCCTTTTCGGCGGCCACGTGAAAGCCTTTCAGTTCGGCCACCCAGACGAAGTGACGCAGTTGTGTGATCTTGAACTCCGGCAACATGATAAGACTTCCTTATCAATCAATATTATTTATTAATTTTTATTATTAAATCACAGCTCTTATCATGAATCCAACTTGGTATAGGAGATCTATTATGTCTGATTCAGTATTTCGCAACTACATTGCCGGCGAGTGGGTGGAAGGTTCAAGCTCGATTGCCAACGTCAGCCCTTCCGACCTCAGCGATGTAATAGGTCACTACGCCCAGGCCGATGCCGCCCAGACCAAGGCCGCCATCGCCGCCGCCGTTAAGGGTCAGCTGGAGTGGCAGAAAAGCGGACTGGAGCAGCGTTACGCTGTGCTGATGGCCATCGGTGACGAACTGATCGCCCGCAAGGATGAGCTGGGTCGGCTGCTGGCCCGGGAAGAAGGCAAGACCCTGGCCGAGGGGGCCGGTGAAGTCTATCGTTCCGGTCAGTTCTTCCACTACTATGCCGCCGAAGTACTGCGCCAGATGGGCGAAACCGCCGACTCGGTACGCCCCGGTGTCGAAATCGAAACCCGCCGCGAGCCGGTCGGAGTGGTCGGCATCATCACCCCCTGGAACTTCCCGACCGCCACCGGCGCCTGGAAAATCGCCCCGGCCCTGGCCTTCGGCAATGCTATCGTATGGAAGCCGGCCAATCAGGTTCCCGCCTCCGCCTGGGCATTGACCGAAATCATCTCGCGCCAGAACCTGCCCGCCGGTACCTTCAACCTGGTGATGGGTCCGGGTGCCGAGGTCGGTGATGTGCTGATCAACTCCCGTGATATCAATGCCCTGACCTTTACCGGCTCGCTGGAAACCGGTCGCAAGGTCGCCGCGGCCACCGCCGTCAACCTGGTCAAGTGCCAGCTGGAAATGGGCAGCAAGAACGCCCTGGTGGTGCTGGACGACGCCGACCTGGACAACGCCGTCGAGTGCGCCGTGGGTGGCGCCTACGGCGGCACCGGCCAGAAATGTACCGCCTCTTCCCGCCTGATCGTCACCGAAGGCATCCACGACCGTTTCGTCGCCGCCGTGATCGAGCGGATGAAGAAGCTGGTGGTTGGTAACCCGCTGAAGGAAGGCGTGCACATCGGTGCCGTGGCCGATGCCCGCCAGATGGAGTCCAACCTGAAATACCTGGAACTGGCCAAGAGCGAAGGCGCCAAGCTGGTCTACGGCGGCGAAGTTCTCACCGAAGAGACCGAAGGCTACTACATGCAGCCGGCGCTGTTTGTCGACACCACCAACGACATGACCATCAACCGGGAAGAAGCCTTCGCCCCCATCGCCTGCGTCATCAAGGTGAAGGATTATGCCGAGGCCCTGGCCACCCTGAACGACACCAACTTCGGCCTGACCGGCGGCATCTGCACCGAGTCGCTGAAGTACGCCACCGACTTCAAACGCAATGCCAAGACCGGCTGTGTGATGGTCAACCTGCCGACGGCCGGTACCGATTATCACGTGCCGTTCGGCGGTCGCAAGGATTCCAGCTTCGGCCCTCGTGAACAGGGTACCTACGCCAGGGAATTCTACACCGTCGTGAAAACCACCTACATCCGCGCGTAACGGGGACGGGGCCATGAGCAGAGAATTGCATAACGACATGATAGTGATCGACGGTCTCCAGTATTCCAACTGGAGCCGGGAGATCTTCGAACAGCTGCGCGAGGGCGGGGTCACCATGGTGCACGCTACCATCGTCTATCACGAACAGATCCGTGAAACCCTGATGCGCGTTGCCGAGTGGAACCGCCAGTTCGAGCTGCACGGCGATCTCATCATGCCGATACGCAGCGCCGCCGATATTCGCCGCGCCAAGGCCGAAGGCAAGGTCGGCGTCATGTTCGGGGCGCAGAACTGCTCTCCCATCGAAGATGATATCGGCATGGTGGAGGTGATGCGTGATCTGAACCTGATGATCATGCAGCTGACCTACAACAACCAGAGCCTGCTGGCCTGCGGTTGCTACGAGGCCGTCGACAGCGGTGTGACCCGCTTCGGCCGCCAGGTGATCAAGGAAATGAACCGGGTCGGCATGGTGGTGGACATGAGCCACAGCGCCGAGCGCAGCACCCTGGAGGCAATTGAGATTTCCGAACGCCCCATCGTGATCTCGCACGCCAACCCGCTGAGCTTCCACGATGCCAAGCGCAACAAGTCGGACACCGTGCTGAAGGCGCTGGCCGAATCCGGTGGCCTGCTGGGCTTCAGCGCCTATCCCTTCCATCTCAAAAATGGCCCCGACTGCACCCTGGAAGAATACTGCGACATGATTGCCAACACCGCAGACCTGATGGGCGTCGACCGACTGGGCATCGGCACCGATCTGTGCCAGAACCAGCCGCTGTCGGTACTGGAGTGGATGCGTAACGGTCGCTGGTCCAAGTCCATGGATTACGGCGAAGGTTCCAAGTCCAATGCCGACTGGCCCCGTCCGCTGTCCTGGTTCCGTGACAGCCGCGACTTCCCCAACCTGACCCGGGGTCTGCTGGCCCGGGGCTTCAGCCAGGAAGAGGTGGCCAAGATCATGGGCCTGAACTGGCTCAACTTTCTGGATGAGGCCCTGCAGCCGCAATCCGCCAATCGTTAAGGATAACAGGGGGACCCTCGTCCCCCTTTGCATGATGTTCCACTATGGAGGCGAACATGAGCAACAAAACAGAGGCTACCCTGGCCATGAATAAGGATATCAACGCCAAGCCCACCTTCTTCAGCAGTCTCGATGTGCCGGTATTCCTGATCAGTGGCGGTGCCCTGCTGCTGTTCGTTATCGCGGCGATGTACGATATCGAGCTGGTTTCCGCCTGGGTCAACAGTGCCTTTGCGGTGTCCACCAAGTTGTTTGGTGCCTACTGGCAGGTGTTACTGCTGCTGACCTTCCTGATCGGTCTGGCCATGGCCATCGGTCCTGGCGGCAACGTGCGCCTGGGCAACCTGAGCAAGCCCGAGATGTCCACCTTCCAGTGGATGTCGATCATCATGTGTACCCTGCTGGCCGGAGGGGGCGTGTTCTGGGCCGCCGCCGAGCCCATGGCGCACTTCATGTCGCCACCGCCCATGTATGCCGGCGAGACCGACAAGATGAACATGGCCATCAATGCCATGGCCCAGAGCTTCATGCACTGGGGCTTTCTGGCCTGGGCCATTCTCGGCAGCCTGACCGGGGTGGTGTTCATGCACCTGCACTACGACAAGGGACTGCCGCTCAAGCCGCGTACCCTGTTGTATCCGGTGTTTGGCGACAGGGTGATGAAAGGCTGGCTCGGCTCCCTGGTCGATGCCTGTTGCGTACTGGCGGTGGTTGCCGGTACCGTGGGGCCCATCGGCTTTCTGGGGTTACAGGTCAGCTTCGGCCTGGAAAAACTGTTCGGCATTCCCGATGTCTACAGCACCCAGGTCGCCATACTGGTAGGCCTGATCTGCATCTACACCATTTCGGCGGTGAGCGGCGTGACCCGCGGCATTCAGATACTGAGCAACATCAATGTGGTGCTGGCCGCCTTTTTGATGCTGTTTATTTTTCTGTTCGGACCGACCGCCTTTATCGTCAATACCTACCTGCATGCCTTTGGTCTCTACCTGAACAACTTCATTCCGATGGCGACCTTCCGCGCCGACCCGGCCTGGCTGGACTGGTGGACCGTGTTCTTCTGGGGCTGGTTCCTGGGCTATGGTCCACTGATGGCGATGTTTGTGGCACGTATTTCCCGCGGCCGCACCGTGCGCCAGGTGATACTGCTGATTTCCATCATAGCGCCCATGATCACCTGCTTCTGGTTCACCATCATGGGGGGCAGCGGCCTGGCTTTCGAGCTGGCCAATCCCGGCAGCGTCTCCGGTCCCTTCACCGGTTTCAACCTGCCCGCCGCCCTGCTGGCGATCACCGAGCAACTGCCGCTGGGCTTTATCATCTCGGTGCTGTTCCTGGTACTGACCACCATCTTCGTCGCCACCACCGGTGACTCCATGACCTATGCGGTGTCCATGGTCATGACCGGCACCGACCATCCCCACGCCGGTGTGCGGGTGTTCTGGGGCGTCATGATGGGGGTGGTGGCCGCCATCCTGATTTCCATCGGCTCCGGCGGTATCACCGCCCTGCAGTCCTTCATCGTGGTCACGGCGGTACCGGTGTCACTGGTGCTGCTGCCCACCCTGTGGACGGCGCCGCAAATCATCAAAAAAATGGCAGTGGAACAGGGGTTGTAAGCCGCCGCCGGCACCGGGCATTGCCCGGTGCAATTTCTTTTGAGCGGCAGTCGCCGCTCTTTTTTTCACCGTATCAAGCAGAGGAACCCTCGATGAAAACAGCCGTCAAAACCGAACTCTTCGCCTCCAAGGCACCGCTGGAATGGGCCGTCATGGCCAACGGCCAGTTCTATACCGCCCAGATCCCCATCGATGCCGAAGGCAAGGTAGTCGATGGCGGCATCGAAGCCCAGGCCCGCCAGACAATGGACAACTTCAAGCACACGGTAGAAGCGGCCGGCCTGACCATGGCGGACGTGACCCAGGTGCTGATCTACGTCACCGCCCGCGACCAGTTGCCGGTGTTCAACAAGGTCTATGCCGACTACTTCGAGGCCCCCTACCCCAACCGCGCGGCGATGATTGTCGCCGGCCTGGCCCGGGAAGAAATGCTCTGCGAAATCGTGGCCTACGCCGCCCAGCCCTAAGTTCTATGATGAAATTATCTGCGTAATTCTCCCTGCCATCATAGCTGTAGCCTGGCGTTAGCCAGGCTCATAGTCAGGACCTTAAGCGCTACGCTAAGGGCATGTAATATTTACCTTGCTTGCACTGCTTTCACTCATCTTCACAGAAGACCTTCTGGCCGGTGGCATCGATAACTAGGTGCGTCACGGCTCCTCGGCTGGGTAACCGATACTTGATGTCCACGGTCTTGACCCACTTGCTGATACTACTGTAACCGGGCGAGATCAGCGGCACATCCATCAGCTGGAAAATAGAGTTGATGAAGCCCTCCAGCGCCCGCAGTGGCAGACCAAAGTTAGGCTTTGAGCATTAATGCGATTTCGTTGGCGCTGTAGTGAAAGCCGTAGCCACGGCCGCAATGATGCTGATCGCAACATCATTGCTGGATGGCTTACTCATCAATTCAGAAAGTCAGTGAGCCACGATTTACCAAAGCCCGGTTGTACAGCCACCAGTTACTGATGTTGGGCCGTGCCTTGCCCATCCCCCTGCTTCTGAGTGCGTTCGAAATTGTCAACCATTGAGGTTATGTGAAAAATTTTCTCAAAAAAATGGTTTAATTAGAGCACTATTATCAGCCTAAAAGAAATAATATCGAAGCATATTCAATCCACTCTCGATTTGGAGATTTATATGCACTGGCATAGTAGACTCGTTCAACCACAAACTTTGGCAGCGCCAGGGTTTGAATCTTTAGCCACACCAACTTACCGCGGTTCAACCGTAGTATTCAAAAGACAAGCGGATGTGGTAGATGATTGGAAACAGGCTGAAAATGGTTATAGCTACGGTCTGTATGGTACACCAACGGCTCTGGAATTATCGGGACGTATTGCGCAGTTAGAAGGTGCGTTACACAGTTTTGTCGTGCCAGGCGGGCAAGCCGCTATCGCCCTCGTGTATTTTGCTATGTGTAAAGCGGGTAGTCACGCCTTGGTTCCTTATAACGCTTATGGTCCAAATAAAGAAATGGCCCAAGGGTTACTCAAAAATTTGGGTGTCGACGTTGAGCCATATGATCCTCTTATTGGCGCAGGTATTTCGGATCTTATTCGTGAAAACACCACCCTAATCTGGGTAGAGAGCCCAGGCTCCGTAACGATGGAAATCCAAGATATTCCTGCTATTTGTAAAGCGGCTCATGAAAGAGACATTATGGTTGCTTTGGATAATACCTACGCTGCGGGTGTGTTGTTTGATGCCTTCGGTCATGGGGTTGATATCAGCATGCAGGCGTTAACAAAATACGTTGGCGGTCACAGCGACCTTTTGCTTGGAACGGTATCGGTAAACAATGAGTCTCTAAAAGCGAAAGTGGGTATTACATACAAGCAACTTGGTTTAGCCGTTTCTCCTGATGATTGTAGCCTTGCTCTAAGAGGTCTACAAACCCTTGGTATTCGTCTGACGCATCTGGAAGCATCAACCCTTGAAGTCGCTGAATGGTTAACCAAGCAAAAAGAGATTGCTCAGGTACTTCATCCCGCCTTCCCATCATGCCCAGGTCATGACTTATGGAAGCGTGATTTCATAGGCTCTAGTAGCGTTTTTTCTTTCCTATTTACGGAAGAATTCACGGCGCAGCAAGTTGAACAATTCATCGATACGTTAGAACTTTTCAAAATTGGGATGAGTTGGGGGGGTGTAACTAGTTTGGCGTTGGTTTATCCAAACATCGATCGTCCAGGTAAAGACTACGCGGGTCGACTAGTGCGCCTCAATATCGGCTTAGAACACCCAGCAGAGCTGATTAAAGATCTTGAACGCGCGATTCAAGCTATCTCTCAATCAGGGGTGACGCATCAGAGATCTAAAAACGTACCACTCGATAGAGTGGCATTGGAATAAATAATTACGTGATCTATTTGAGGCTGTACAGTTTGATCGATTCTATTTGACCCTGATGAATTAATGAGCGACAAGAGGCTAAAAACAAGCCCTAACTATTCATAAAACGAACATGCTTCGGCCCAGAACTCTCAATAATAATAAATAGCTAAGACGAAATTGGGCTAAACCCAATTTCGTCAGGAAAATAAAATAATAGAAACAACATTCAACAATTGAAAATGGAAGGTAGACATAATGACAATTCCTAGTCGTGGTTTTAACCAACAAGAGTTTGAGCAGCGCACCATTCGGGCTCAAAAAGTGATGCACGACATGAAGCTCGATGCAATGATCTTCACAACTGAACCAAACGTTCGCTACTTCACCGGTTTCCATTCGCAATTTTGGCAGAGCCCAACACGCCCTTGGTTTGTTGTTGTTCCAGCTGAAGGAAAACCGATAGCGATTATTCCTGAGATTGGAGCGAAGGGAATGTCGCAAACATGGATCGATACCGTTATTACCTGGCCTGCCCCACGTCCTGAAGATGATGGCATTAGCCTTGTTGCCAACACCTTGAATACATTGCCAAACCGTCATGGCAGGGTTGGAGCCACTCTAGGGATCGAATCTCATCTTCGTATGCCAGTTAATAACTATTTAAAATTGACCACAATGGTGAACAAGGTGTTTGTTGATATTGCGTTGGCGATACATGAACTTCGACAAATAAAGTCGGCTGCTGAAATAGCGAAAACTCGTGAAGCTTGCCGCATCACCAACGTTGGCTTCAAGCGTATTCCAGAGTATGCCCGCGTGGGCATGACTGAACGTCAAATCTGTAAACAGTTCGGTATAGATATGCTGCAAGAGGGAGCTGATGCGTGTCCATTTATTATTGCGGGCTCGGGTCCTGACGCGTACGACGATATTTTAATGGGACCAACAGACCGTATCATTGAACAAGGCGATGTATTACTAATTGATACAGGCGCGGTATGGGATGGTTACTTCTCTGATTTCGATCGTAATTGGGCATTTGGCAAGGCCAGTGAGCAAACGAAAGCAGCTTATCGTGCGACTTATGAAGCTACCACGAAAGGCTTTGAAGCTGCCCGGCCTGGTGCAACTACTACTGACATCTATAACGCAATGTGGAAAGTTCTAGAAGCCAACGGTGCACTGGGTAATGACATCGGTCGAGTTGGTCATGGCCTGGGTATGGAGCTAACTGAGCGTCCATCTAATACATCGACAGACAATACAGTACTGAAACCGGGTATGGTGATGACACTAGAGCCGGGGATGGTCTATGCAAAGGGAAAAACAATGTTGCACGAAGAGAACATTGTGATCACAGAAGAGGGGGCTGAATGGCTGTCTGAACGTGCGGAGCCAGAACTTATCATCATAGACTAATCGCACTGAATGATGAACTGGATTTTATCTAAACAGAAAAAACAAGAAAGGATGCTAATATGAACTTCGATCGATATTATAAAGTTGTATGGGAAGAACTATACCCACTAATCCTTCCTAAGGGAGGAAAGTAAAATGTCAGATTCAAAAAATAAAAATCACACTGTTCTTGGAAAATGGACTCTTTTGGCCATGGGGATCGGCATTACTGTCGGTGCCGGACTGTTTTCACTTATCGGTGCGGGCATTGGTTTAACTGGACATGCTTTGTGGCTAGCTTTTGGCATCGCCATTGTGTTCGGCATCTTCTATAACATCCCTATGTTATTTGCGAGTGGTGCGCTTATTTTGGATGGCGGGCCTTATGCCCTTATCAGTAGAATACTCGGAAAAAAATATGCAGGTATGTATGTTGTAAGTTTTTTCCTATACTTTCCTACTGTTGCTATTTATGCTCTGGCACTAGGGTTTTACATAAACTCTTTGCTTCCTACTGTCACTCCATCAGCGGGAGCCATCGCAGGTTTAACGGTCTTCTACATCGTGAACTTGTTTGGCCTAGATACTCTATCTAGATTCCAGAACATGATGACGACCTTGCTTATGGTTGGTATCGCAACATTTATTTTAATTGGTTTTGGGCAAGTGGATTTTGCTCTTCTTTCCCCAGAAGCTAACCCAGACTTTGCATCGCAAGGTAATATGGGAATTTTTTAAAGCGGCCTGCTTGCTCTCCTTTGCTACGTACTGTCAATACTATTTGATGTATTTTAGCAAATACGCCGCACGCCCCAAAAAAGATATCCCATTTGGAATGATAGGCACAACAATTGCAATTATCTTTATTTACCTTGGGGTTTCGGTCGTAGCTTCTGGCATTCTTCCAATTGATCAAGTAGCTAATCAACCTCTAACACTTGTTGCTCGTGAAATTCTTTCAGCTCCAATCTTCGTGTTCTTTATGGTTTGTGGGCCATTTATGGCACTGACAACGACAATTAATAGTGTTTACGCATCTTATGTACAACCTATCCAGGCTGCTACACATGATGGATGGTTCCCAAAAAGCTTCGCTGTTACAAACAAAAGAGGTAGCCCTTGGAAAATTTTAACGCTTTGCTGGCTTGCTTCCATGTTACCGATCCTTCTTGGTTGGGACATAAGCACCATTGCAAACACTTATATTCTTACTGACATTTGTATTGGTATCTTCATGATGGTGGCAATAGCAATGCTACCTAAGAAGTTTCCAGATGCTTGGGCAACAAGAGAGTTTGGTCAGAGTGTCCCTTTGTGGGTATTTTATACGTTCGTAGGTCTCGCCGGTGTCGTTCAAGGCATACTTATATACAACTCTGTAACCTCTATCAAGTTGTACATTGTGGTTGTAACTGCAGTAGCGTTTACTATCGGAATCATCTATGCAATTAAAAAAGATAAGGAAGTAAACCTAGAAAGTTCAAATGGTGAACAGTATCTCGAACCTGGTCTTGAAACAACTTCCGATTCTCTAGCAGATAACCTGAGGTAGTTCTTCACAGAACGATGTACTCTGGCTTTCTGTTTTAGTTGAGGTAAGCTGGATTCACTCCTGAAGTTGGAGTGCATGTAATATTGAAAGCATGGGTCGATACTATTATTACCAGGCTAGCCCTCGGCCTGAAGATGATAGTATTGCCCTGTTTGTCATCTCCAAACTGTCATGACAGCGTTGGCGCCATGCTAGGGATCGACACTTATCATTATGTGCCAGCAAACAATGAATCAAGTCATCCACTTATAGTGAGTAAATAATTTATTGATGGTGCACGAATCTCTCAAATATAATCGATCAATAAAGCAACGGAAATACGCGAAGATTTTTCATTACCCAAGTTAGCTTTAACCTTACTCTGAAAGTTGAAGGGTGAATGTAATTGATATTAAAATATACAAAAATTTAATATGGACATAAGAAAAAGTAATTATTACTGATTATCTGAACGAGTAGATCCAGAACTTATCGCCATCGATTAATTTCACCAATTGATGAAGTAAAACTTATATTAATTAAAGTAATAAGAAGGGATGCTAATATGAATTTAGAGAAATTTAATGAATTTGAAGTTAAACTCACGTTTGAACCTGCCCCTCGTCCTGAACGAGTTCACATTGGTCTTGTTCAGTTAGCCAATGATCATACTTTAGAAACAGATTGGTCTCACTTACTACGTGAACAAGCTGCGCTTTTTAGCACTCGAATCTTTAAGAAAAATGGTATGACGCCAGAAGCATTAGATGCTCTAGCGGCAAATATTAGCGATGGTGCGGTATTGGTGGGTGATGGGTTGTCAATGGATGTCATGGCGTTCGCATGTACGTCTGCTTCGGTTGTTATTGGTGAAGAGAAAGTATCTGAATTATTAACTAAGGGCCGCAATGCTATCCCGACAACCAATCCATGGGCTGCCGCTCAAGCTGCATTCAAGCATTTAGGCGCTAAAAACGTAGCAGTATTCTCACCTTATCCAACGAATGTTAACTTTCCTCTTTGTAAGCAATTAATAGACGCAGATTTTAACGTTGTGGGTTTGACGGCTTTAGGGATTATGGACGATAACATGCTTCATAAAGTTCCACATGGTACTTTTGAAGAAGGCATCGAAATCCTAATTAAAGACGGTAATGTCGATGTTATTTTCATGTCATGCACTAGCCTTCGCGCTGTAGAAAAAATACAATACTTAGAAAGTAAGTATGGCGTTCCAATTGTGACTAGTAATTCAGCTTTATTTTGGCATTCAATGCATTTGTGCGGCAAGAAATCGGTATGCCCTGGCTATGGAAAACTGCTTTCCGGTGACATTTAGATAAGAAATAAAATTGTCGAATAGAAGCATAAACCTGCGATATTTACCGTTTTATGAGGACGCAATAGGTAGCAAGTACGGTACCTATGGAAGTTATGGATTCCACAATATTGGGGTGGCTGAATTATATTGTAGCCTCTATCATTTCACTAAGAGTAATGACATGATATTATCAAATAAAATAGTCGAGTGGCGACATCACCTACACGCCATTCCTGAAATCGGTTTTGAAGAGGAAGCAACGTCGGACTTTATTGCACAAAAACTCGAAGAGTTTGGCATTGAAGTTGTCCGGGGCATTGGCAAAACGGGGATGGTGGGTATTCTAAAGCGTGGTACATCAACGAAATCTATTGCATTACGTGCTGATTTTGATGCTCTACCTATAGAAGAAAAAAATGATTTTTGCTACGCTTCAAAAAATAGCGGCATGATGCATGGTTGTGGACATGATGGTCATGCTTCTATGTTACTTGGTGCGGCATATCAATTGTCACAACAAGATGACTTTGATGGTACTGTTTACTTTGTTTTCCAGCCTGCGGAAGAGCAGGGTACTGGCGCAAAAGCCATGATTGAAGATGGATTATTCACTCGTTGGAAGATGGATGCTATTTATGCGATGCACAACCTACCTGGCGAGGACGTCGGTAGTTTCTTGATAAGCCCAAGCTCGGTAATGGCAAGTGAAAATCATTTTAAAATTGAAGTACTTGCCGATGGTGGTCATGCTGCGATGCCTCATTTAGGCAGTGATCCTGTGATTGCCGCGTGCAATATTGTGCCTGCGTTACAAACCATTATTACTCGTAATCTAGATGCGATTCACGAGCCTGCAGTTTTGTCAGTGACAGACATAAAAACCAATGGTGGCGCTAATGTGATTCCTACCATTGTCACGCTAACAGGTGACACTCGTTGTTTCTCTGATGAAACACAAGAATACATTAAAGGTGCGATAGAACGTGTTGTTTCAGGTATCACATCTGCAGCAGGGCTTGATTATAATTATGAGTTTTCCAACTGTGTATTGTCGACTATTAACGACGCCAAAAACGTCTGAAATCGCGGTGCGAGTAGCGAAAAATATTGTCGGTGAAAATAAGGTTGATGACAAATGCAAGCCTTACTGTATCTCTGAGGATTTCGCATTTATGCAACGTGAAGTACCGAGCTGTTACATTTTAGTCGGTAATGGTTTAAGCGGAGAAAAAGGCGGTGTGGCATTGCATCTACCCCATTATGATTTTAACGATGATTTATTGCCGGTTGGCACTAAATTCTGGGTTGACCTCGTACACGATCAACTCGCGAAGTAACGTAATATGAAAGAATGTTGGCTGCGATATGCAGTCAACATTTTGGCTATTTTTAGCTACTGACATAATTACTATACATTAATAAGCGATCGTTCATAATCCTATAATAATTAAATTAAACCTAACAGGTGCATTAGAGTCTTGAGAATGTAGTCAGTAATACGAAACCATTATGGTGAAAAAGTGAAAAAGTGAAAAAGTGAAAAAATCCGAATTAAGTAAAGTTATTTCTCGTGGTAGAGGTGAGATATGGCACTATAAGAATATCAGTATCGACCCATTATAATCATAGCAATTTTGACTATGATGGAGATAATGTTGGCAGAGGTGTATCCATCGTCGCTTTCACCCGATCGATCACAACGATGGTTCTAAACCACTTTACGTTTTCATTGTTATAGAATAGACGACTACTGATCGCTTCATATTCCGCCATGTCTGAAACAGTCAATATCAACATAAAATCCGCTTCACCCGTTACATAATAACACTGCTGAATTTCAGGCCCTGAGAAGATTTTCTTCATGTCTTTCATGTAAGAAGCGTGTGCATGTACTACGTGAACCTCCACAATAATTGTGATGATGTTTCCCACTTTTTCCGGGGAAACGATGGCAGAGTTCTTTTTGATCACCCCACTTTCTTCCATGCGCTTAATACGCCTTTGGACCGAAGCCGTAGAAAGGTGAACTTGTTCTGCGACAAGACGTAAAGGCGTAGTATTGTCTTTTTGTAAGATACTTAAGATGGCACGATCGAAATTGTCAACTTTTGAGGTCATGTGAAAAATTTTATCAAAAACATGCTTTAATTAGAGCACAACTCTCACTCTAAACAAAATAATATCGTAGCATATTCAACCTACTCTCGACTTGTAAAGTCATATACACTGGAATAGTAGACTACGGTATGTTCCTAAAGTGATTTAGATATAATGTTTTTTACTTTCAGCCATAAACGCACACCTTCCATATCAGGGTGAGAGTATACTTTGTTTAAAATTTGTCCTTCTGGTGTTCGTACGTAAATTCTCGAGTGTTTTCCAGAGAAAAACGGTGAGAGTTTCACGTAGACGCCCAAACTTTGACTATAAAATAGCCAACTTTAAAGTATGCTCCCGCCCTGCCTTCCATATCTCGTCGATGCTTAATGGGCGCTGATTGCGCTTCTCTTTCCCGGTAAAATCGGGATGGGACGACCTGTTTGGGAGCATCGTATGATGCTGGATGCCATGCTTTGGGCCCTGCATTCCGGAGCTCCCTAGCGGGACCTGCCAGAACGCTTTGGATCTTGGCACACCGTCTACAACACTTTTCGACGCGGGCAATTAAACGCGATTCTGCAACGACTTCAGTTCCAGCTAAACGAAGAAGGTCATATTGATTTCGATCTTTGGAGTCTCCATGGTTCCAACTTTCGAGCCTCAACAGACGCAGCGGGTGCATCCAAAAAAAGGACATAAGTTCTTTTCATCAGGCACTCGGGCGCTCACGTAGTGGATTTGGCAGTAAAATTCATTTAGTGAGTGACGGTAACGGGCTATCTCTGGGCTTTTGCTTATATTTTGGTCTATCAGCAGAGATTAAGTATGTGACCATCGCCTTATTCATAGTGTCCATTCCGGCTTCGGCGGGGCCTGTTCGCCCTCGACCAGCGTGCCTTGCCGGAGATTACAGTCGTAAAGGATTAAGTACGGAATTGAAACGCAGAGGTATCAAACCGGTCATTCCTCAACGCTCGGACCAACGACAACGACATCATTGCCGCCCGCTGATACTGGGTTCGGCTCGTTATCGTCGCCGAAATGGCGTGGAACGCAGCCTGAGTTGGCTGATTAAATTTATAATAATATCAATGTACTATGAAAACTAGTATTGATGTTTCAACCTTTATGTAAGCTCACTTTCTGCCTTTGTTATCTTCGAGAGCTACTCCGTGTCCGTGCATGTACAGAAAGCTAGCACTTCAAGAACACATCCTAACAAGATATGCTCCCGCCCTGAACCTGACGTGTAAATAGCAAAAAGGCGGCTCGAAAGCCGCCTTTTCCAGCAATGAACCCGGCCGTTATAGCGCCATCGCCAGGCCGGTGACGGTCAGGGCGGAGCCGAACAACCGCAGCGCCAGTCCATCGCGCAAGCGCTCACCGGCGACGATGCCGGCCAGGTGCAGCCCGGCTGTGGTCAGCGCCATGCCGGCCAGATAACCGCCGATCCCGACAGCCGCCGGCAACTCGGCGCCATGGGCATGGCCATGAAACACCGCAAACAGGGCGGTCAGTGCCACGGCCGCCGGCAACTTGAACTGGCGGCCCGCCAGCAGCACCATCCCCAGCACCGCCACCGATACCGCGATACCGGTTTCCACGCCGGGCAGCGCCAGCCGGCCCAGCCCCAGCACGGCGCCGAGCAGCATCACGCCGACAAAGGTCAGCGGCAGCGCCCAACGGGCGGCGCCCTGCTGACGGGCGCCCCACAGCCCCACCGCCACCATTGCCAGCAGATGATCCCAGCCCGCCAGCGGGTGCGTCAGGCCGCTCAGCATCCCGGCGCTCGCCGCGCCCGAGTGAGCCGATGCCGGCATCGCCACGGCGCTCATCGCCAGCGCCATCCATCCCTGTTGTTTGATTTTCATGGTTATCTCCTTGGCTATCTATTCAGGCTGATTCGGTTGTGGTCTGAGTCGGCAGGCGCCTGGGCAACATGCCCCGGTCGATAATAAAGTCGATGATCTCGGCCAGGCCGTCGCCCTTGATCAGGTTGGTAAACACGAAGGGGCGCTCACCGCGCATCTTTTTCGAGTCGCGATCCATCACCTCCAGCGAGGCGTTGACCATGGGCGCCAGATCGGTCTTGTTGATGATCAGCAGATCGGACTTGGTGATCCCCGGCCCGCCCTTGCGCGGGATCTTGTCACCGGCACACACATCAATCACATACAGGGTCAGATCCGACAGCTCGGGGCTGAAGGTGGCGGACAGGTTATCGCCACCACTTTCCACCAGCACCAGCTCCAGCCCCGGATGGCGAGCGCTCAGCTCGTCGATGGCGGCCAGGTTCATGGAGGCATCCTCGCGAATGGCGGTATGTGGGCAGCCACCGGTCTCCACCCCCATAATCCGGTCGGCCGGCAGCGCCTCGTGGCGCAGCAGAAACTCCGCATCTTCCTTGGTGTAGATATCATTGGTGACCACGGCCAGGTTGTAGTGCTCCCGCAGCGCCAGGCAGAGCATGCGCAGCAACGCCGTTTTGCCGGATCCCACCGGACCGCCCACACCCACGCGCAAACATTGTGTTGTCATAACAGCTTAACTCCGAAATAGTCTTGAATATTGGGTTTCATGCCAGGCGCTGGCCTGGGCCAGCCCCGGCAGGGTGGCGCCCAGCTCGTCATCGCCGAGCCGTTCGGCCCGCGCCAGCACCTGTTCCAGGTGCGGCATCAGGGCCATCAGCACCTGCTGGGCCTTGCTCTGGCCCAGCGGAATGGTTTTACAGGCCACCGCCACCTGATTTTCCAGATAGCTCCACAGCCAGGTGAGCGCCGCCTGGCGGGCATCGATGCCGAAGTTCACGCAGGTGGCCGCATACAGGGTCAAAAAGCCGGGCCGCTCCGGCAGCCACTCCGGCAGCCGCTCCAGTCCCTTGAGCAGACGGCACATGGCACTGCCCAGCTGTTCATCCTCGAACAGCAACTCACGGGTTTCCCGGTTGGCCCGCACAAAGGCGTTCCAGTGGCTGATCGCGGACTGATCCCCGTCCTGCCAGGCCCGGTGCAGGCGCAGCAGCACTGGTACATCCAGCTGACCGAGCGCCTCGCCCATCACCCCCTGGCACCAGTCAATCAGGCAGGCCTCATCATTGACCCAGCCCAGCTCGATGGCCGACTCCAGCCCGCCGGAATAGGCAAAGGCGCCGATCGGCAGGCTGGGGCTGGCCAGATAGAGCAGCGACAGCAACTGCTGGGGCGCCAGCGGCGGCAATGCCTCCTCAGTGGTGGTGGCCATGATGCCCATGGTCATGCTCCGGTTCGTCTTCATGATGGTGATGCCCATGATGATGGCCGCCGCTATAGGCGCCATTTTCCGGATCGAACGGGGCCTGCTCCTGCTCCGCCGTCAGCCCGAACAGCAGCACCATCTCCTGCAGCACATGATCCGGCTGAAAACGCACCCAGCGCTCGCCCACCTGCAGCGGCACATGACGATTGCCCAGGTGATAGCAGGCCCGGGCAAAGGCGAGCCAGTCGTCACAGGAAGCGGTGATCACCGTCTCCTCCTGGGCTCGCACCCGGATCAGCCGGCCGCATTCGCTTTTCAGCAGCATGCCATCACTGAGCACCTTGCCGCGCTCCAGAAACAGCCCCACCTCCACCCCCTGGTCGGTGGTGGCTTTCAGGCGCCCACGCTGGCGCAGCTCATAGGGCAGGGTCAGCACATCGTCGGCCTGCTGCTTGCTCAGACCCAGGTTGGTCTTGATCTCTAACATCTTCTCTCCCTGCAGCGTCGTTTATCCGAAACCCTCTGGTGTAAACACCAGGTCCGATTAAAAAAGAAAATAGCGTTGTGCCAGCGGCAACTCTGTGGCGGGCTCACAGGTCAGCAACTGGCCATCACAGCGCACCTCGTAGGTCTGGGGATCCACCTCGATGGTGGGCGTCAGATCGTTATGGATCATCTGCGCCTTGCCGATGTTGCGCACGTTCCTGCACGCCGCCAGCTCCCGCTGCAGCCCCAGCTGCCCGCGCAAGTCGGCCGCCAGTGCCGCCTGGGACACAAAGGTCAGACTGGTGCGCGCCGGCGCACTGCCATAACCGCCGAACATATAACGATAATGCACCGGCTGCGGCGTCGGGATGGAGGCATTCGGATCGCCCATGGGCGCGGCGGCGATAAAGCCGCCCTTGATGATCATCGCCGGCTTGACCCCGAAGAAGGCCGGTTTCCACAACACCAGATCGGCCAGCTTGCCCACCTCGACCGAGCCCACCTCATGGCTGATCCCATGGGTGATAGCCGGGTTGATGGTGTATTTGGCGATATAGCGCTTGGCGCGGAAGTTATCGCACCCCAGCGCCTGATCCTCTGGCAGCAGGCCACGCTGGGTCTTCATCTTGTGGGCGGTCTGCCAGGTGCGGCAGATCACCTCCCCCACCCGGCCCATCGCCTGGCTGTCGGAGGCGATCATCGACAGCACCCCCAGATCATGCAGGATATCCTCGGCGGCGATGGTTTCCTTGCGGATCCGCGAGTCGGCAAAGGCCACATCTTCAGGAATATTGGCATCCAGGTGGTGACACACCATCAGCATGTCCAGGTGCTCATCCACCGTGTTGATCGTGTAGGGCCGGGTCGGGTTGGTGGACGATGGCAACACATTGGCCTCGCCGCAGGCCTTGATGATATCCGGCGCATGGCCGCCACCAGCCCCCTCGGTATGATAGGTGTGGATCGAACGGCCCTTGAACGCCGCCAGGGTATCTTCCACAAATCCCGACTCGTTGAGGGTGTCGGTATGAATCGCCACCTGCACATCGTATTTGTCGGCCACACTCAAACAGCAGTCGATCGACGCCGGCGTGGTGCCCCAGTCCTCGTGCAGCTTGAGGCCGAAACAGCCCGCCTTGAGTTGCTCTTCCAGCGCCTCGGGCACACTGGCGTTGCCCTTGCCCAGAAAGCCGAAGTTCATCGGCAGGTTGTCGGTGGCCTGCAGCATCCTGGCCACATGCCAGCTGCCGGGGGTGCAGGTGGTGGCATTGGTGCCGGTGGCCGGGCCGGTGCCACCGCCGAGCATGGTGGTGGTACCGGACATCAGCGCCTCTTCCACCTGCTGCGGGCAAATGAAGTGAATATGGGCATCGATGGCCCCGGCGGTGAGGATCTGTCCCTCGCCGGCGATCACCTCGGTGCCGGCGCCGATGGCGATGGTGATCCCCTCCTGGGTATCCGGGTTGCCGGCCTTGCCGATGGCGACGATGCGCCCGCCGTTGATACCCACATCCGCCTTGACGATGCCCCAGTGATCCAGGATCAGGGCATTGGTAATCACCAGATCCACCACCTGCCCATCGAGCAGTTGGCTCTGGCCCATGCCGTCGCGGATCACCTTGCCGCCGCCGAACTTCACCTCGTCGCCGTAGACGGTGTGATCCTGTTCCACCTCAATCCATAACTCGGTGTCACCGAGACGGACCCGATCACCGGTGGTCGGCCCGAACATCTCGGCGTAGGCCGTTCGTGAAATTTTTGCCATCGTTATTCTCCTTGAGCACGACCGGTCACAGCTTGCCCATCACTTCGGCGCGAAAGCCGTAGACTTCGCGCTTTCCGGCATAAGGCACCAGCTCCACGGTGCGGGTCTGGCCGGGTTCAAATCGCACCGCCGTGCCGGCAGCAATATTGAGGCGATAACCGCGGACCTTGTCCCGGTCAAAGTGCAACGCCGGATTGACCTCATAAAAATGGTAATGGGATCCCACCTGCACCGGCCGGTCGCCGCTGTTGGCCACCGCCACCGTCACGGTCGCACGGCCGGCATTGAGTTCGATATCACCGTCTTTGATCTGATATTCACCTGGGATCATCCGTCTCTCCTCGAAATAAAATCAGCCTGAAGCGAGAAACCAGCGACAGGCTTCCAGCTTGAGTTCATCAAACAATAGGGTTATGCACGGCCACCAGCTTGGTGCCGTCGGGAAAGGTCGCTTCCACCTGCACCTCGTCGATCATCTCGGCCACCCCCTCCATCACCTCGTCACGGCTGAGCAGAGTGCGACCGGTGCTCATCAGCTCGGCCACGCTGGTGCCATCGCGTGCGCCCTCCATGATGGCGGCACTGATCAGGGCCACCGCCTCCGGGTAGTTCAGTTTCAGGCCGCGGGCCTTGCGTCGCTCGGCCAGCAGGCCGGCGGTAAAAATCAACAGCTTGTCTTTTTCTCTTGGTGTCAGTTCCATGAATTACCTCATCAGGTCAGCCAGATCCGCGGGATCCGGGCCGGAAGACCCAGCAGCTCGGGACGGATCAGCTGCCAGGCCAAAGTAAACTGGGTGCGGGCATGCTCGCCGTCATCCCCCAGATAACGGATCACCAGCACCCGGTTGCGGTAGGTGACCGACAGCCGGGTCGTATCCAGTTGCGCCCGCAACTCGGCGATCAGTGCCTCGGGTTCCGCCTCAAAACCGCAAGCCAGCAGGGTACCGACCAGCACCTGGCCACCAAAGCCGTAGCGTTGATCCAGCAGTGCACTGCCGCCGGCCACCTGCTGCCGCTCCAGATAGAGCGGCTCGCCGTCACACCACAGCTGCAGTTGCTGCTGCAACTGGCCGCGTTCGAAACGCTCATCACAGGCGGGTCGCCCCAGGCAGAACAAATCCCAGCCGATAAAGCGGCTGTTGGCATCCACATCGATACGGGTGCTGAGGCGGCCGTTGGCACCGTTAAAAACGATGGTCTCCTGAGGCAGCCACTCGCACACACCGCCATCGACCCGCACCCGGATCTGCTGATGCTGCTCGCCGTTATCGCTGTCGGACTGGTAGATCTTGCCCGCCGACGGGGTAGTCACCAGTGCATGACTGCCGGGCCGACACGCAATATCGATGCCGAGCCGATCCCCTGACACCAGCCCGCCGGGCGGGTGCAGCAGGTAGACATGGCATACCGGCCCTTCGGGATAAAAGGGCCGCTGTACCCGTAGTGGGCCATGAAAGCGCATCTCGGCCAGGGCGGTGCGCGGCCCGGACGGAGCAAACCCCAGGGTCAGCTCCGCCAGCCAGCGCCGCTCCAGACCGTAGCCGGCCACCGGCGCAGGGGAGGATGTGTGCGCCGCTTGGGTCATACAGTCAGGTACTCCTTCACCAGCTCATCACCGAGCTCGCCGATGGCGCCGTTGGCCACGCTGCGGCCCCGATCCAGAATACAGAAGCGATCGGCCACCTTGCGGGCAAACGGCAGCTTCTGCTCCACCAGCAGCACCGTCAGCCCGGTCTCCCGGTTGAGCCTGATGATGATGTCGCCAATCTCCTGCACCACATTGGGCTGGATCCCCTCGGTAGGCTCGTCCAGGATCAGCAGCTTGGGATCCACCACCAGCGCCCGGCCGATGGCCAACTGCTGCTGCTGGCCACCGGACAGATCACCGCCGCGGCGGTGCAGCATCTGTTTGAGCACGGGAAACAGCTCGAAAATATACTCAGGCACCTGTTTGAGACCATCGTGGCGCGCCGGCAGGCCGATCCGCAGGTTCTCCTCCACCGTCAGCAGCGGAAAGATCTGCCGCCCCTGGGGCACATAACCGATTCCCATCGGCGCCCGTTTTTCGGCGGCATACCCGAGCAGCTCGGCCCCCTCCAGGGTGATCCGGCCAGACTTCACCGGCAGCAACCCCATGATGCACTGCAGCAGCGTGGTCTTGCCCACCCCGTTACGCCCCATCAGACAGGTGCACTTGCCCGCCTCCACCTGCAGATCCAGATCCCACAGGGTGTGGCTCTCGCCATAAAATTGATTCAGTTGTTCAACGGCTAACACGGCCTACTCCCCTAAATACACTTCCACCACCCGCGGATCGTTCTGCACCTCGGCCATGCTGCCCTCGGCCAGCACGCTGCCCTGATGCAATACGGTCACCTTATCGGCAATGGATCGCACAAAATCCATGTCGTGCTCCACCACCACCACCGAATGCTGACCCGCCAGCGACTTGAGCAGCTCGGCGGTGCGATCCATCTCCTGATGGGTCATGCCCGCCACCGGCTCGTCCACCAGCAGCAGCTTGGGGTTTTGCATCAGCAGCATGCCGATCTCCAGCCACTGCTTCTGGCCATGAGACAGAGCCCCGGCATGGCGATGAATGTGATCGGTCAGGCCAATGGTTTCCAGCACCTCGTCGATGCGATCCCGCTGCTCGCCGCTGATCCGGGCCCTCAGGGTGGTCAGCACGCCCTTGTCGCCGGCCATCGCCAGCTCCAGGTTGTCGAATACCGACTGCTGCTCGAACACCGTCGGCTTCTGGAATTTTCGGCCGATCCCCGCCTGAGCGATCTCCGGTTCGCTCATAGAGAGCAAATCGATCTTCTGGCCGAACCAGGCCTGACCGCTGTCGGGCCGGGTCTTGCCGGTGATGATATCCATCATGGTGGTCTTGCCGGCCCCATTGGGGCCGATAATGCAGCGTAGCTCACCATTGCCGATATACATGTTCAGATTGTTGATCGCCTTGAAGCCATCGAAGCTGACGTTGATATCCTCCAGATAGAGAATATAGCCCTTGCTGATATCCAGCCGGCTGCTGGCCTGGGGCACCATGAAGTCGAACACTTTTTCGCGCTCGGTCAGTTGCCGGAGCAGATTTGCCTTAGTCATGTTTCACCTCCCGACGGGGGATCAGACCGACAATGCCCTTGGGCAAAAACAGCGTCACCAGCACAAACAGTCCCCCCAGGGCGAACAGCCAGACTTCCGGCAGCACGGCGGTAAAATAGGTCTTGCCGTAGTTCACCAGCAGGGCGCCGATCACCGCCCCGTAGAGAGTGGCGCGGCCGCCGACCGCCACCCACACCACGATCTCGATGGAGTTCAGTGGCGAGAACTCGGAAGGATTGATGATCCCCACCTGCGGCACGTACAGGGCGCCGGCGATCCCGGCCAGCATGGCGGACACCACAAACAGCCAGAGTTTGACGTTTTCCACCTTGTAGCCGATGAAGCGGGTGCGGCTCTCCGAGTCACGGATGGCCATGCTGACCCGCCCCAGCCGCGAGGTGACGATCACCCGGCAAAGGATATAGCCCAGTGCCAGCGCCAGCGCCGAGGCGATAAACAGGCTGATGCGCACGGCGTCCGACTGCAGGTTCATCCCCAGGATATCCTTGAAGTCAGTGAGACCGTTGTTGCCGCCGAAGCCCATCTCGTTGCGGAAAAACGCCAGCAACAGGGCATAGGTGAGCGCCTGAGTAATGATCGACAGGTAGACGCCGGTCACCCGGCTGCGAAACGCCAGGTAACCGAACACGAACGCCAGCAACCCGGGCACCAGCAGCACCATCAGCGCGGCGAACCAGAACATGTCGAAGCCGTACCAGAACCAGGGCAGCTCCTGCCAGTTGAGGAACACCATGAAATCGGGCAGCAGGGGATCGCCGTAGACCCCCCTATCACCCACCTGGCGCATCAGGTACATGCCCATGGCGTAACCGCCCAGGGCAAAGAAGGCCCCGTGGCCCAGGCTGAGGATGCCCAGGTACCCCCAGACCAGATCCACCGCCACCGCCAGCAGCGCATAGGTGAGGTATTTTCCCAGCAGGGTCACCGTGTAGGTGGACACATGCAGGGCACTGCCCGACGGTACCCACTGATTGAGGATCGACACCCCCGCGGTGACGATCAGCAGCACGCCCAGAAACACCCGGCTGCTGCGGTTAAAGATTGTTTTATCTGCCAACATCTGTGATTAGCCCTCTGCCGCCCGGCCTTTTTGCGGGAACAGTCCCCGCGGCCGCTTCTGGATAAACAGGATGATAAAGACCAGCACCAGGATCTTGGCCAGCACAGCGCCGGCATAGGGTTCCAGCACCTTGTTGGCCACTCCCAGGCTCATGCCGGCCACCAGGGTGCCCCACAGGTTGCCCACGCCGCCGAACACCACCACCATAAAGGAGTCGATGATGTAGGCCTGACCCAGGTTGGGTCCCACATTGGTCAGCTGGCTTAACGCCACCCCGGCCACCCCGGCAATACCGGAACCCAGACCGAAGGTCATGGCATCCACCCATTCGCTGCGCACGCCCATGGCCCGCGCCATGGCCCGGTTCTGGGACACCGCCCGCACCTGCAGGCCGAGCCGGGTTCTGCGCAGCACCATAAACAGCAGCGCAAAGACGATCAGGCAGAACAGGATGATGTACAGCCGGTTGAGGGTCAGCGACAGCAGCGGGTTGATCTCCAGCGAACCGCTCATCCACTCCGGGGTGGCCACGCTGCGGTTAAGGGGCGAGAAGATGCTGCGTACCGTCTGTTGCAGCACCAGGCTGATACCAAAGGTAGCCAGCAGGGTTTCCAGCGGCCGGCCATAGAGGAAGCGGATCACCCCGCGCTCGATGGCGATACCCACCAGCGCCGACACCAGGAAGGCGGCCGGGATCGCCACAAACAGCGACAGGCCGATCTGGTCCGGCATCAACAGCTGGATCACATAGGTGGTGTAGGCGCCGAGCATGATCAGCTCGCCATGGGCCATGTTGATCACCCCCATCACGCCGAAGGTGATCGCCAGCCCGATGGCCGCCAGCACCAGCACCGAGCCCAGGCTGAGCCCGAAAAACAGGGTTTCCGCAAAGCCGTAGAGACGGGCTTTCTCTTCAATCAGGGCCAGCGCCTTGTCGGCGGCGGCCACCAGTTCGGTATCCTGACTCTGGTCCCGCACCCGAAGCAGGGCGTTGCGTACCTGCGGCTCCAGGCTACCGGCCAGGGTCTTTATCGCCTCACGCTGCGCCTCGGGATCGTCGCCCTGCAATTGTCCCAGCGCCAGGGCGGTGGCCATCGCCTCGCGCACACCGGCATCCGGCTCCTGCGCCTGCAACCGTGTCAGCAGTGCCGTGCTGTCGGCATCCAGCTGGCCCAGCAGTTCCCCGACGGCGCGTTTTCTGATGTCGGCATCGGGATGACGCAGCTCCAGCTCTGCCAGGGCAGACCGGATCTGGCTGCGCAGGCTGTTATTGATGCGTACCTTGCGAAGGCCGCGTTTGTTCACCTCGTAGCCGGCCGAGCTGTCGGTGACCGGTGCGACCCGGTAGCCGCCATCCACCTCGGCGACAATGCGCACAATCTGATCGCTGCTTTTGTCACGATAGAGCTCCCCCTGCTGCAATTCCTTGAGCAAGGTCGCCGCCTGCTCGTCGCCGCTGGCGGCAATCAGGCTGACGCCGGTTGAAATGGCGTCAAAATCGCGTTCGGCCAGATGCTCAAGCCCCTCCTGCAAAGAAGCAGCAAGCACCGGACTGACGGTCAGTACACTCAGCATCAGGCCGAGGAGGAGTCCGCTCATCCGTTTGATTCTGTTCATTGATGACCCACTATAACTGGCAAAATAACGGTCCCCCGGCTGCGCGGGCTACCGTTCAGGCATAAAGGGGCCGCCCCGGATGAGGCGGCCGAAAGGGTGATGGATTAGTAGTTCTGACCGGAGCACTTGCCGGTTTTGACGTTGTAGTTGCCGCAGGTGAGCGGCGCCTGCCAGTCGGCCATCAGATCCCTGGAGCCTTCCAGGTAATCGGACCAGGCATCGCCGGCCACGGTACCCGACGTCTGCCAGACGGTCTCAAACTGACCATCATCCTGGATCTCGCCGATCAGCACCGGCTTGGTGATATGGTGGTTGGGCATCATAGTGGCATAGCCGCCGGACAGGTTCGGCACTGTCACCCCGATCATCGCCTGCTGCACCGCTTCCGGATCGGTGGTGCCGGCTTTATTGATCGCCTCAATCCACATATTGAAGCCGATATAGTGGGCTTCCATCGGATCATTGGTCACCCGCTCTTCGTTGCCGATGAACTTGTGCCAGGCCTCGATAAAGGTATCGTTGGCGTCATCCTCGACGCTCATGAAGTAGTTCCAGGCGGCCAGGTGCCCCACCAGGGGTGCGGTATCGATCCCGGACAGTTCCTCTTCACCCACCGAGAAGGCCACCACCGGAATATCTTCGGCGCTGATCCCCTGATTGCCCAGTTCCTTGTAGAAGGGCACGTTGGCGTCGCCGTTGATGGTGGAGACCACTGCGGTTTTCTTGCCGGCAGAGCCGAACTTCTTGATATCGGAAACGATGCTCTGCCAGTCGGAGTGACCAAAGGGGGTGTAGTTGATCATGATATCTTCCGCGGCGACCCCCTTGGCCTTAAGATAGGCTTCGAGGATCTTGTTGGTGGTGCGCGGATAAACATAGTCGGTGCCGGCCAGCACCCAACGCTGTACCCCCAGGTCCTTCATCAGGTAATCGACGGCGGGGACCGCCTGCTGGTTTGGCGCGGCGCCGGTATAGAACACATTCTTGGAAGACTCTTCCCCTTCATACTGCACCGGATAGAACAGGATGCTGTTGAGCTCCTCAAACACCGGCAGCACCGATTTGCGCGATACCGAAGTCCAGCCGCCGAAGACTGCCGCCACCTTGTCCTTGGCGATCAGCTCACGGGCCTTCTCGGCGAACAGCGGCCAGTTGGAAGCCGGATCCACCACCACGGCTTCGAGTTTCTTGCCGAGCACCCCGCCTTTCTTGTTCTGCTCGTCGATCAGCATCAGCATGGTGTCTTTCAGGGTGGTTTCCGAGATCGCCATGGTGCCGGACAGGGAGTGCAGTACCCCCACCTTGATGGTGTCATCGGCAGCCATCACATTGAAGGCCAGGGTAGAAGCGCTTAACGACAGTGCGATACCGGTAACAAGAGGTTTGATTTTCATGACGGTGACTTCCTTTTCTTGGTGCGTGTATGCGAGCGAACCGGATCCGGACCTGTACTGGCTTACCTGCCCGCCCGGATAAATCATCATGTTGCATTATTGACAAAAGTCCGCTGCAAAAATATGGGCGGATTGACGCATACGGGTACGTCATTTGACGTATAAGACGGAATGGGGATCGGGATTAAAAAGGAAGTGGGAAGTGGGAAGTGGGAAGTGGGAAGTGGGAAGTGGGAAGTGGGAAGTGGGAAGTAAAGGCTGAATCATCCAGAGCTTGGCCTCAAGCGATGATTCCGGCTCTCGGACCTTCCGGCTTCACCCTGCGGCTAACACCTTTATTCCTCCATCGCCAGCAGCCGTAATGCCACCCCGGCGGCGGCGGTGCGGTTTTCCACCCCCAGCTTGGGAAAGATCTGCTCCAGGTGCTTGTTCACCGTGCGCGGACTCATTTGCAGGATTTCGGCCGCCTCGCGATTGGTCTTGCCATTGGCGATCCAGTAGAGCACCTCGGACTCACGTTCAGTCAGCGCCAGCTCGGCCTTGAGCATGGCCGCGCCGCCAGGCCGCTCGCCGTCGATCAGCTTGAGCAACTGCTCGCCATTATCCTGATGACTGATCAGCCTGACCGCCAGCGGATAATCCAGGCCGGACAAGGCAAGCTGGCTGCCCGGTACCGGGGCATGGCTCAGCCAGCGCGCCAGCTGTGGTGCCAACTGCTGCTGTTGCCAGGCCTCATCGACCCGGGCCCGGGCCAGCAGGGCATAAGCCTGAGGGGTGGCCCAGCAGAGCTGACCGCTGGCCGACACCGTCACCAGGTGCTGACCGGTACTGTCCAGCGCCGACTGGGCGCTGTTGGTCAGCCGTGCGTTGGACAGGTGTACCTTCATCCGCGCCAGCAGTTCATGAGGGTTGATCGGCTTGGTCAGATAATCCACCCCGCCCGCCTCCAGCCCGCGCACGATATCGTCGGTATCCACCAGGCCGGTCATGAAGATCACCGGGATCGACGCCAGTGCCGGATCCGCTTTCAGGGTGCGGCAGGTGTCGAAGCCATCCATATTGGGCATGATGGCATCCAGCAGGATGATGTCCGGGCGGATCCGCCGGGCGATGGTCAGCGCCTGGCGCCCTTCCAGTGCCACCAGTACATCCAGTCCGGCCGACTCCAGGGCATCGTTGATCAGGCTCAGGGCATCGGGCGAGTCATCCACGACCAGAACAACATCATTGCGGCAGACGGTACTCATCAGTGATTCGGCTCCTGAGTGGGTGACAGATGTTGCGCCAGGTAATGCGCAAGTTGTTCAAACTGAAACTGACGGCACAGCTGCTCCAGATGAGCCAAGGTCGCCTCACTGACAACCCCCAACTCTGCCAGCCGGGCCAGCCCCTGCTGCACGCCTTTGCGATAGCCCATCTCGGCACAGGCTTGCAGTTCCCGTAGCAGTGGATGATCGGGGAGCGTGGCGGCAACTGCCTCTGGCTCTGACGCTGCCGACGAGGAGTTCTCGTCCGGCACCATCATAGCGCCAGCAGGGACCATATGCTCCTGCTGCTGATAGATCCACTCCAGATCCAGTTGTTGCGCCAGGGTATCCAGCAAGGCCTGATTGCTGACCGGCTTGATCAGGTAATCGTCATAGGCAGAGCGCTCATCGGGATTGCGCGCATGCTCCTGGGCATTGGCCGAGAGCATCACAATAGGCTCGTTCACCTGCCGCCGACGCAACGCCCGCGCCAGCTCCAGACCACTCATCCCCGGCATGGAGATATCCAGCAGAAACAGATGCGGCCGCGCCTGCTCCAGCAAGGCCAGGCAACTCTCGGCATCATGGGCCTCCAGCGCCGTAAAACCCAGCGGGATAAGCAGATCGGACAGCAACCCGCGCAGCACGGGATCATCATCCACCACACAGACGGTACGCTGATAGCCATCATAGCCGACAATCCGCCGTGGGCCGGCATCGCTGCACGCCTCGGCATTCACCCAGGGCAGCATCAGGCTGACCTTGAAACAGCTGCCCTGTTGCGGGACGCTGTCCACCTGCAGATCGCCGCCCATGATCTCGGTCAGCAGCTTGACGATGGTCAGTCCCAGCCCGGTCCCGGGCAGGTTGGCGGTGGCCGTGTTACGAACCCGTTCGAAGGGATCGAAAATCCGCTGCAGGTGCTCCTCGCAAATCCCGGGACCGGTATCCCGGATGGCAAATTGCGCCACCTGATTGCGATAATGTACCGCCAGAGTCACCTGCCCGTGCGCCGTGTACTTGACCGCATTGGACAGCAGATTGATGAGGATCTGCCGCAGCCGCTTTTCATCGGTGATCACCACCGCCGGCAGCGGATCGTGAATCTGACAGACAAACTCGATCCCCTTGGCGGCTGCCTGCATGCGGAACATGTTGGCCAACTGCTCGATCAACTCCGGCAGCGGCACCCGGCTGCGGTACAGATCCAGCCGGCCGGCCTCAATCTTGGAGATATCCAGCAGCCCCTCAATCAGATCGGTCAGGTACTGGCCGCTGCGATAGATGATCTCCAGCCCGTGCTGATGACCGGCCGGGGTATCGGCTTTCTCTGCCAGCAACTGGGCGTACCCCAGGATCGACTGCAAGGGGGTACGCAGCTCATGACTGATCCCGGTCAGGTAGCGGCTTTTGGCCGCATTGGCCCGCTCGGCCAGCTCCTTGGCCTGTTGCAGTTCCCGATCGGTCTGTTCGTGGGCCTCGATCTCCTGAGTCAGCTTGCGGGTCTGGCGGTTGGACTCCTGCTGCGCCACCACCCGGCTCTCATGGGCCAGCAGAAACAGCCAGGATACCACCCCGAAGGCGATCATCAGGGTAAAGAACAGGGTCCAGATGGTTTGCTGCAACAGCAGCTGTTCTGCCGCCGTGGCCGGCTGCATCTGCCGGTAGATCACCGCCAGCAAGGCGGCATTGAGCAGGTTCACCACCAGCAGCACCGCCGCAAACCGCCCCAGCCGAGAGTTGACCAGTTTGACCACCCGGCACGGCAGCAGCAACTGCAACCAATCGGTCACCTGGCGGGAGCCCCGGGCGTGGGGCTTGCAGCTGTCCAGGCAGCGCACATCCAGGGAGCAGCACAAGGAGCAAATTGGCCGCCCATACGCCGGACAAAAGCTCATATCCTCCGGCTCGAAACGATTTTCACACAACCCGCATTGCAGCGTGTAGACACGGCCGTCATGATGGCCAACGGCGGCCTCCTGTTCACGCTGCAACAGCGGAGCCAGCTCGGGCGACTGACGCGCCAGATAATAGCGCCCACCGGTTGCCCAGGCGAACAACGGCACACAGATAAAACAGGTGAGCAGGCTGATAAAGTGACACAGGGTTTTGGCCACCTCACCAAATATTCCCAGATAACAGAGGATCCCCAGGGTACTGGCCAGCACCATGGAGCCGGTGCCTACCGGATTGATGTCATACAGGTGCGCTCGTTTGAACTCCACATAGGAGGGACTCAACCCCAGGGGCTTGTTGATCAGCAGATCGGCGGCCAGGGAAGCCAGCCAGCTGACCGCCACAATGGCAAACACCCCCAGGATCGCTTCCAGCGCCTGATAGATCCCCAGCTCCATCAGCAGCAGCGCTATGGTGACATTAAACACCAGCCACACCACCCGGCCCGGATGGTTGTGAGTCAGCCGGGAAAAAAAGTTGGACCAGGCGATGGAGCCGGCGTAGGCGTTGGTCACATTGATCTTCATCTGCGAGATGATCACCATCAGCGCCGCCAGCAGCAGTGCCATCCCGGGGGCATGGGTCAGGTAGCCAAACACCCGCTGGTACATCTGGGTCGGATCGACCGCCTGCTCGGGCGTCGCTCCCTGGCTGATTGCCAGGTAGGCCAGAAATGACCCCAGCAACATCTTGATCACCCCGATAAACACCCAGCCGGGTCCCGCCAGGATCAGCCAGAACCACCAGCGACGGGCGTTCTGCTCGGTTTTCTGTGGCATAAAGCGCAGGTAATCCACCTGCTCGCCGATCTGGGCCACCAGCGCAAAAAACACCGAGGCGGCGGCGCCAAACAGCAGGATATCAAACCGGTCACTGCCGGGCACCGTGGCCGGGGCGTAGGCCGACCAGTTAGCCAACTGCTCCGATTCATGGATCAGCACCACCCCCAATGCCGTGATCTGCAGCAACAGCCAGAGTGCCTGGCTGCCCACCTGAAATTTGCTGATGGCGGAGATGCCGTGGGTCACAATGGGGATCACCGCCACCGCGCACAGCAAGTAGCCGAGCGCCAGCGGGATCCCCAGCAGTGCCTGCAATGCCGAGGCCAG
Source organism: Oceanisphaera psychrotolerans (assembly GCF_001870485.1). GTDB lineage: Bacteria > Pseudomonadota > Gammaproteobacteria > Enterobacterales > Aeromonadaceae > Oceanimonas > Oceanimonas psychrotolerans. Next base: position 256,280 of record NZ_MDKE01000011.1, read on the forward strand.
AATAACCGCCTCAATGGCGAAAAAGATAAAGGTAAAGGTAAAGGAGGCGTAGATCAGCGAAGTAATGGTCGATCCCAGATAACCGAACCCTGCCCCCCGGGTGAGCAAATCGATATCCAGCCCGTGCTTGGCCGAGTAATAAGTGATCGGCAAGCCGGTGATAAAAAACACCAGCGCCACCGTCAACATGGCGATCACCGTATTGGTAAAACCGTAGCTCAGGGTCACCGCCGCCGCGATCCCCTCCAACGCCAGAAATGCGATGGCGCCCAGCGCGGTCTGCCCGACCCGCTCGATACTCATCCTCCGTCCGGAACGGGCAGTAAAACGCAGGGCAAAGTCTTCCAGGGTTTGATCCGCCACCCACCTGTTGTAGTGGCGACGAACCTTAAAAATTTTCTGTGATGCCGGCATGTACTGCTCTTCCCTGTGCGAATACACCGATAGCGACAGCCGGCGGCCACCCGATCCACGCCGGCCAGTAGCGGGAGCCGTACGGGAGATCGGGAGTCAGACACCGACTGGGGCAAAACAGCCATTATGCCACAGCCGGGTACGCTGCCAAGAATCTAGGCAGCAGGCAGGTGACGGCACCGGGTGACCTCCCCTGGTGCCGTCCACTCCAGCGTGTGAAGGACGATGACCGGGCTTCCAACTCTCAATTGTTCTTGTTGTCAGAGGTTTGATACTCTTCGCAGCAGTCATGATGTCATCTCAATACGCAAGCAACGTGGGCGCTCTTACCACCGGTTGGCAGCTGAAAAAGCAATCCTCAGGCGGCCCCGCTGGCACACCATGCTAGGGTTTTACAGACACCCACACCAAGATGCGGGGCCCAGTAATACAGGCCTGAGACAGAATGAGAAGCGATAAAATGAAACTTTACTTTAAAAACATGGGCTAACGGTGGTCAACAGAGTGAAAAACAAAGAAAATCTCAGCAGTCACACCCCCATGATGCATGGGTGTCTATTCATTGATTTATAAAGATTTTTTACCAATAAAAATAAAAAACTACATTTCAACCTACACAAAAATCAGGTTCGTATCCTAGCGAATCCCCGCTCCCTCTACGACATCACTTCTCACTGAATCGTCTCGGTACATCAACTAATCTATAAATATAAATATAAATAAAAAGACAAATGATAATCTAATGAAAACATTTACAAACTTATATCACTTCATTGATCTCGGTAGAACACCACTGCCCTTCTCTTAGCCTGCGTTCGTCAGGCGTAAATGGAGTATTCGTTATGTCTCACCTCGTCGAATCCATGGCCTACCTTGGCCAGACGCCCTGGCATGGTCTAGGCAACCAACTCACCAGCAAGCAACCCTTGTCGGTCTGGCTCAAAGAAGCCGGTATGGACTGGTCCATCAAACAGAGTGATGTCATGTTCAATGCTGCCGACGATGGTCTTTACCTGCGTCATCACGATAGCGCTCAAGTACTGTATCGCTCAGATACCCTGGCGCCACTGTCAGTGGTGTCCAATCGTTATAAGGTCGTCCAGCCTCAAGAAGTGCTGCACTTCTATAAAGACCTGGTGCAGGCCGGAGGCTTCGAGCTGGAAACAGCGGGGGTACTCAAAGGGGGTCGCAAGCTATGGGCCTTGGCTAAAACCGGGCAGAGTGCCCGGCTCAATGGTAACGACAACATCAAAGCCTATCTGCTGCTGGCCACCAGCTGCGACGGAACGCTATGTACGACAGCTCAGTTCACTTCGGTACGAGTGGTCTGTAACAACACGCTGCAGGTCGCTGTTAACAACCGCGCAGGTGCGGTCAAGGTGCCCCACTCCACCGTGTTTGACCCCAAGCTGGTTAAAGAAGCACTGGGGCTGGGACTGTCCAGTTGGGATGGCTTCATGTACAACCTCAAGGAACTGTCTCAACGGCCTGTATCACCCGAAGAAGCTCATCGTTTCTTTGCCGAAGCACTGGATGATCCCTGTGCTGAACACTCAGACCTCACCCCATCCAAACCCATGCAGCAACTGCTCAGTCTGTACGACGGTGCCGGTATGGGTGCAGACCTGGCTTCCAGCAAGAACACGGCCTGGGGCCTGGTCAATGCCATGACCGAGTTTGTAGATCATCATCGCCGAGCTCGTAACCAAGACTATCGGCTCGATTCTGCCTGGTTTGGCAATGGAGCTCAGCTCAAACAAAAAACCTACAGTCAGGCCATCGCCTTACTGCACTAACTCTTACGAACTTACCCCATAAGGCCCTGCTGGTTTACGCCAGCAGCCTTTATGCATTTAGGAGACTCATCATGAAAACACGTTATGGTAATGCCTTCCGCCTGGCCGACACCAAGACCCTCACTCACGAGCAATGGCTCAAGATCCGCCAGTCCGGTATCGGCTCTTCCGACGCCGCCGTTGCACTGGGATTGTCTCGCTACAAAAGCCCGTTATCACTGTGGCTAGAGAAGACAGATCGGCGCCCTGCCACCGACCTGTCAGATAACGAAGCGGTATTCTGGGGGACAACCCTGGAGCCGGTACTGGCTTATGTATACGCCAAGCGGACGGGTTTAAAGGTACGCCGGGTCAATGCGGTACTCCAGCACGCCGAGCATCCCTTTATGCTCGCCAACCTGGATCGTGAAGTACTGGGTCATGCCGACGGCGTTGGCACCCTGGAGATAAAAACGGCTGGCTACCATTCAGCTCCGCAATGGGAGCAAGGTATTCCCCTGGCTTATCAATGTCAGGTGCTACATCAGCTGGCCGTAACCGGCCATGCCTGGGCCGATGTTGCAGTGTTAATCGCCGGTCAGGATTTTCGTATCTACCGGGTGAATCGAGACGATGACAAGATTGCCGACCTCATCCAACGAGAAGCCGCCTTCTGGCAACACGTTACCGAAGACATTCAACCCGATCCCGATGGCTCAGATGATGCCGCTCAGGCACTGCAATCCCTGTATCCACAGGATGACAGTCAAACCCTGGATCTGTCCGAGGCACCAGCGATGAACGAACTGTTCAATCATTTTCTCAATGCTCGCCAACAGAAAGAAGAAGCCGAAGCCCGTGAAGCTCAACTCAAACAACAACTCCAGGCCTCGCTAGGCACAGCCAGCGCAGCAGTCTTTCAGGAGGGCAAAATCAGCTGGAAGAAGAGCCGAGATCGCACCATGCCTGATATGGAAAAGCTCACCACCCATCACCCCGAATGGCTACAGCACTGCAGCAAAACCGTATCCGGTACCCGCCGCTTTATGGTGCAACTGCAAAGGAGCCCATCATGATCAAAGGACTCGCCATTACACCGCCTATTATCGGACGGATCAGCATAGGTAAGCTGGTCAACAAAAACGATAAATGGCTACCGGAAAAAGACGACAGCTTTACCCTGACCACTCAGATCCAGAACCGCAGTGGCTGGATGCTGCATCCCCTGCATCAGCGGTATTCCGAAGGCGCAGCAACGGCAAGATCCGCTCCATTCCGGTCAAAGTCTTGTTCAACGACAGTGACCTTAATCTACGCGCCGAATACAGCGCCTTTGATCGCAGCACAGGCCGCCCTATTTGTGTGGGTAACGGTGAAATGGCAAAACGAGTCGGTGAAGGAGGCATCGAAGAAGTGACGTGCCCCAGTCCCGAGCGATGCCGCTTTGCCTATGAACAAGGCTGCAAGCTGTATGGCCGTTTAAATGTTCAGATTGATGGTCAAAACGACGAGCTGGGTAGCTTCATCTTCCGTACCACCGGCTACAACTCGGTCCGTACTCTGGCTGCCAGGCTGCGCTATTTTGAAGCTGCCAGTGGAGGCCATACCCGGCACCTACCACTGCAATTACGGCTGCGAGCCAAGAGCACCACCCAGTCATATCGAACCCCGGTGTACTACGTCGATCTGACTTTGCGTGAGGAAGATACCCTGACAGAAGCAGTCCAAGCCGCCCACCTGGAAGCAGAGCGATATAACCAGGCCGGTGTCGACACGCTTAATCTGGAAAACATAGCACGCCAGCTGTTACAGAACGGGCAGTTTGAAGATGGCGAAGAAGAAGTCCCCTTGTTGCTGGAAGAGTTTTATCCAGAAACAGAGAGCGATACCTCCAGCAAATCCACTGACAAACCTCAACCACAGGAACTCGTCCGGGCTACCCGTCTGACCAATAAGCTGGGCACCGCTCAGTGAACCTAACCCACCCATTAATGCGCCGCCCTTGAGCGGCGTTTTTTATGCCTGGAGATCACCATGAATCAGAAGAAATTTATTGCTGGCGAACAACGCGGTACCTACCTGGCACCCGAACTGCTGACAGAAGCCGATATCCTAAACATGGCCCAAAAGCTGGCTCGTCGTCGGTTAGCCAAAGGTCGCGTCATAAACCAGCCAGAGCTTGCCTTCGAGTATCTGAAAACTCTACTGCAACACTACGAGCACGAAGTGTTCGGAGCCGTGTTTCTCGACAACCAGCATCGTATTTTGGGCTTTGAAGAGCTGTTCCGAGGCACCATCGATGCCGCCAGCGTCTATCCCCGTGAAGTGGTAAAGCGGGCTTTGGCCTACAACGCAGCCGCACTCATTCTGGTGCACAACCATCCGTCCGGAGATCCCGAGCCCAGCAAAGCTGATACCAGTATCACCCTTCGCCTGCGAGACGCACTCAACCTGGTTGATATTCGCGTCCTCGATCATGTGGTGGTCGGTATGGAAGGCTGTGTATCACTGGCCGCACGCGGCCTTATCTAATCAACACAAAACAGAAAGGAGTAAACATGCAGCAAGATAAAAATGAACTGGCCAACATCTACAGTGAACAAAGCTTCTGGGATAAAATTCGCTACAGCCTGAAAACGGCAGGCATCGAGGTTATTCGTAAATGCCTGTGGCTTTACTATGCAGCTCAGAAGCCAGAAACACCGCTATGGGCAAAGACCGTCGTCTACAGTGCTTTGGCTTACTTTATCCTACCTATTGATGCGATCCCAGACCTACTTCCGGGCATGGGCTACACCGACGATCTGATCGTACTGACTGCCGCTATCGTCTCGATTTCGTTGTATGTGGATGAAGAGGTAGAACAGCAAGCCGAACGCAAGCTGCGGAAGTACTTTGGGTAATGAAGAAATAAAAAGCGATTCGCCATCGCTTTTTTCTCCAAGTAACATCATCACCATCTAAATAACTACCATTCGGAACAGTTATTTAGTTACTGGCGCTACAAACCTAATTCTCATATATTAATAGGTCATCGAAAGCATCTGATACGCATCGATAACATCACGTTCCTATTTATAGTCGTCTCGTTTTCAGTGGAGCACACCTTCACCATAAAAGGCTTTGATGAAACAGTGGTTACCTTAGAGAAAAAGCGGCGCCCGCTATATCACCGTTGAGTGAGGTTTAGGAGTCAGTGTAGTAGTGGTGTAGTGGTGGTATATTGAAGAAAATCACAAAAAGGACAGATAATGGAGCTAACAGCAGAGTCCAGACAACAACACCTCGAGCAAGTTGCTGGTGAGACGATAACTCAGCTCGACGGTATCGCAGTTGCAGCCAAAGTCAAGCTGAGTAACGGCCAGGCATCCGGGGCAAACGCATTAGCGAATCTGAACTCTATGACGTCCAGCCCCGCTATCCACAGACTGGAAAATATCAGCAGTGCAAACCGAGAAAGCTATCAAATATTGGCGTCCGAGCCAGCTATTGCACGGGTAGTAGTGGTGGATGGGCAAGAAAATCTGCATACCTACTACATTTGCCGAACCACCCCGGTTACAGGCTTCCCCAGCCTTGCCAGCTATCGCGCCCCCATCGGTCGCTTGGCTTCCTTGGAAGTTGGAACTGAGTTTCTCCTACCTAACGGTACCCTTGTAGAAGTCTTTGAGCGAGCACAACTCAACCCCATTGAGTTAGCTGATGGTTGGGATTCTCGCAATACGATAGTGGAAACGGATGAATATGGCCTGCTCACCATAGAATCGTTGCGTGCATTACTGAGTGAAGTTGACGAAGACGTCGAAGACCTTTTGGATCAACTGCTGGCCGAAGAGTCTGCCAAAAACACGATCATCAATGGCATGCGCCGTAGCCTAATCACAAAAATGGGACTGCGCGATCAGCCTATTCTGGATCAATACCAAGATGAAATTTTTCGTCTCCCCCTTGATAAACGTTTGCTGCTCTTAGGCCCCCCCGGTACAGGAAAAACTACAACTCTGATCCGTAGGCTGGGCCAGAAGCTTGACACTGACTTTTTGGAGGAAGGTGAGCAAAGACTGATCGCAAACCTCAGAGCCGCTCAAGGAGTCACTCACACCAACAGCTGGTTGATGTTTACCCCCACCGAATTGCTCAAACAATATCTTAAAGAAGCATTTGCTCGCGAAAATGTCCCAGCGTCTGATCTGCGGATTAAAACGTGGCGGGATTACCGACGAGAACTGGCCAGGAGCACATTTGGAGTTCTCAAAACCGCTACCGGCAGTGGCACCTTTGTATTGAAGGAAAACCTGCCAAGTTTGAGCCAGGAAGCACTGAACAGCCCTATTCAGTGGTTCGAAGATTTCAACAAATGGCAGTACAACGCCTATTTACAAGAGCTGCGTGCGGCCGCCGACATGCTCAGTAAAGTGGTCGACCCAACAACCAAAAAACTGGGCCAAGCGCTGCAAAGTATACTGACACAGACGGGGAGCGACGCCTTGACATCCATGTTCGGAGCTCTGGCAACCGAACTACCCAAGGTGCAAGACCTCGTTAATAGCTTAAAGGAAGTCTCCGACAGAAAGATAAAAGCCGCACTCAACCTGCAACTCAACCGAAACCGAGCATTCCTCGATGAATTAGCGCACTTTATAGATGGCCTCCAACAAACTCAGGGACCGGACACCGATGAGCAGGACGATCTTGATACCGATGAAGAAGATGCCACTACGCCGCGTACCGCCCGCGCCACCGCATTAAACGCCTACATGCAAGCGGTACGCAATCAAGCTCGCGCAGTTACTTCCAAGCGAACAGTCAGCAAAACATCCCGCACTGGCAAAATCATCGAGTGGCTTGGTGAACGAGGCCTTACAGAGGCAGATCGCGCCGAGGTAGGAGCCAATCTCCTGATTCAGACCAACATGCGCCGTTTTGTTAATCCGCTCAAGCGCTACCTGGGAGGCCTCCCAAAACGCTATCAGACCTTTAGACGCGAACGTCAGCAGACAGATAGCTGGTATAACAAAGAAGGTGTCGAAAACCGAGATATTCACCCACTTGAACTCGATATTGTGCTTCTCGCTATTTTACGCTCAGCGGGCGAACTGCTGAGCCGTCCTAGCATTCTGCGTGATATCGATAACCCCACCTGGTCATCACTACAGCCTGTTTTGAGCCATTACTGCAATCAGGTCCTGGTGGATGAAGCAACGGATTTCTCCCCGATTCAACTTGCCTGCATGGCCGCGCTGACCCACCCACGGTTGCGCTCATTCTTTGCCTGTGGCGACTTTAACCAACGTCTAACCACCTGGGGAGCACGCTCCGCCGATGACATGAAATGGGTCTTTTCCGACTTCGACATCAGGGAAATTACCGTCTCTTATCGTCAAAGCAAACAACTGAACGATTTGGCTCGCGCCATGATTCAAGCCGTAGGCGGCACCGAACAAAACGTCACTCTTCCCACCCATGTGGACAGTTCCGGCGTTGCCCCCGCTTTGCTGGAGAACGCCATCAATACAGAAACGGTTGTCAGTTGGTTAGCTAATCGCATTCTCGAGATCGAACGCTTCGTTGGCCAATTGCCATCCACCGCCATCTTTGTAAATGCCGAAGACGACGTTGCGCCAGTAGCTGAAGCATTAAATGCCGCGCTGGTCGAGCACAATATCCAGGCTATTGCCTGCCGAGAAGGGCAGGCCGTAGGCCAAGAGAACAATGTGCGCGTGTTCGATATTCAGTACATTAAAGGCCTGGAGTTTGAAACGGTATTTTTTGTAGGCATTGACCAACTTGTGGCAAAACAACCGACACTGTTTGACAAATACCTGTACGTAGGCGCAACCCGAGCCGCCACTTATCTCGGCATCACCTGCGAAGGCGCCTTGCCTAACGCAATCGAGAGTCTGCGTCCCCACTTTAGCCAGGGCTGGCACTCTCCTAGCACACAGAAATAGTTATCGACTTAAATATTTTTAATCAGGTAATTTACACATAAATAGAGTCCAGCAGGGAGTACTCCCTGCTGGACTCTATAAAAATCAATTTGATTCAATCATCAACTTAGCCCCCGGCAACACCTTTAATTTCTTTTCAATTTGCTGTTCAAGCCTTTCATTGGCCAAAAGCTCATCTTTTAAAACCATGAGAACGTCATACACTCCATCAAAATCATCGCGCTCGGTGATTCGCTTTATAGCTCCTGAAAACAGTTTGTTTGATGCATCACCATTCTCTTTAAGTAAGCGACGTTCTACTCTTAGCTTCATGTCACAGGGGTAGTAATCTTGTAGAGGGTTAGCATCCTTTTCCACACCAACGGTTTGAGTAAGCTCTCTGACTAGCTCTTCCTCTTTAAATTCAGAAACATAACCATCCTTACAGATTGAGTCATAAAAAACATTCAACTCACTGATGGTGCTGGATAAACTTTTTATCTGATGAAGAAGGTAGCCGGGGAAGCGAATTTCATTTCTCTTTTGCAAGTATTTCCCAACAGAAATCACGTCATACTGCAATGCGTGAGATATATTTCTATCAATCCCAACCCGGGTCCGGTGGCTATCAATAAAGTAGTTTATAGAGTTAGAAAGAAAGAGTATTTCATTCTGACCTTTCACAACCTCAAAACCTTCGGAAATTTTCTTCTCTATAGACATAGCTTGGTTTTTATCAAAGGTGCTTGGCAAGCTCAGGCCACGTTCCACCACATCCAGATTTTTAGAAAGCTTGATCGACTTCACATCACCAAAGAGTTCTTTACCTACATTTGTAGACAAAAAATCAACCGTTACCTTGGATACTCCTTCAACATAAGGAAGAGACACCTGTATAGCTCTCTTTCCTTTCTCCATTATTTTTTTACCAAAATCTGTTTTACTGGCTTCTTCAAGAAGCTGCATCACGGTTGGAAACAAATGCACCATTGCTGGATTCATAGCTTTCACCTTATAGAAAAATTAAGCCTCACCGTCACTTATCATTTTTACATTTTTTTAAAAAGGTTGGCGAGGCAATTCTTTAGTTCACAAATTCAAACTCTTGCTTCAATCCAGCAATAGTTCGACCCAGCTCAATATCACTGTGCGGGATCAACACATAATGCCAGGTTTTGCCTTCATGTTGCTTGGCATGTTCGTTGGCGTAGTGACACCAGCGCACGGCGGCACGGGCCTTGGCTTGTACTTCCGGTGAGTCAACTTCGGTTGCCTTTTTGGGCTCCATCAGCAGATAGGCGTCTTTAGTCTCAACCACAAAATCGGGCTCGTAGTTCTGACCGTTGGCATACTCGATTTTGAACTGGCCCGGTGCCGGCTTCATCCACTTGAGCACCGAAGGGTCGTCTTCCAGAATTTGCGCCAGACGCCATTCCCCATCTACGGAGTCAAACTTCTGGTAGGGGTAGCAGCACTTGGCAAAACCATTAAACAGCATTTGCCGTACTTTACTTTTTTCACCCGGCTGAATGGGAGAGCGGAAATGACGAGGCAGCTCTTCTCTGGCATAGTTGAAGGTCGCTGGCCGTAAAATATCGAACCCCTGAGTGATTCTGCCGATGTAATCGGTGGGCGTCGTCCACATGTTGGCTCGCAGCTGTGCCCAGATAAAATCGGCCAACTGTCGGCCCTGGGTCTTCAGCAGGCTCTCTGCGTCTTCTTCACTCAAGTAACCATGCAAATGCGCCACCATTTGCCCGGCCAGTTTGTACAAGGCTTCGGCATGTTGGTCGTAATCAATTTCATCGTGATCAATCAAGGAGCGAACCAGATAATCCTCTGGTCGAGCTTCGGCTTCCCCACCCTCTTCCCAGCTGATACTACTGGTGCGGTTGTCTTCCAGGTGCTGTAGCAACATCTCTTTGCTGCCTGGCTTCAGAGCAATACGCTCAAGACCTGATAAATCAAAGTCAGTAAAGCCATAGTTCACTTCACGAGTAGGCAGAATCACAATCTGGGGTATATCTATGGTGTGCTCTACCAGTTTCTCGGTAATAGCTACAACCAGATCGTTGATGGCGCAGTCATCCATTCGAGGTAAAGGCAACTGCTCGCTAGCGGTGTCTTCCCCTGAATTCTCATTTTTTTGTAGCTGAGGCGACACCGGCGGTACCCATTCGCGCATGGCCTGTTGCACTCGCTTGGTCACCGCTTCTTTCACCTCGGCACTGTTCAGCTCTTTACTGCTGGTCAGCCGCTTCGCCTCTTCACTGACAATCTTGAAGGTCAGCTCCGCTGCCTTGCGCTCTGACTCCGTATTAAGCAGCGAAGGCAAAGCGGGCTTTTCGGCTGCTACATTATCGCCATAACCTGCTGGGGGCTTTTCATGAATCTCTCTACCGTCCAGTTCTGTAGGCCGACGTCCCAACAGGATTTCCACCATGGAAGGCACAACCATGGTCTGCGGCTTCTTTTCGGGAATACCATTTTCATCATCTTCGGCACCGATATAGAGCGTCTTTTTAATGACGGACTCCTTGTCATTGGCCCGGTCGATAATCTCCTGAAAACGGTCATGGGCGATAATCGTCAGCCGATCGACCGCCTCTACACCGGTGCGCTTGCCATAAGGTAGGCGAAGACCACGACCTATGGTTTGCTCGGTCAGGATCTCCGAGGCAGAGGCCCGCAGTGGCACTATGGTGTACAGGTTAGTGACGTCCCAGCCTTCTTTCAGCTTGTTGACGTGAATAACTATCTCGGTGTCTTTATCGTGCTCTACCGCCAACAGTCGTTGGGTGGTTTCCTCTGATTCTTCCCCGGTCTGGTTGGAATGAACGGTGATCACCTTGCCCTTGTAGGCTCCCTCGAAGAAGGTGTCATCTTCCATCCTGCTCTTAAGCTCATCGGCATGGAGTGTGTCCTGGGCAACCACCAGCATAAAAGGCTTAACCGAGGGTCTACCGGTGTTATTGGCATAACTGGCCAGCTCGGTTTTCACGTATTCGTGATGATGAATACCGTCTTCCAGCTTGATGCGTTCCAGCTGTTCCTGATTATAACTGGCCGCTCTAAAGTCTTTACGGGTGGCCACCGCTGGTATCTTCACGTAGCCGTCGTTCAAAGCGCTGGCGAGCGGGTAGTGATAGATGATGTTTCTGAAGTCCCTGGGGTTGGCACCCACTGTCTTGGGGGTGGCAGTCAGTTCGATGCCTAACACCGGTTTAAGATCGTTCAGGGCCTTGGCCCCGGCGCTGGCATAGTAACGGTGGGCCTCGTCCATCAGCACCACCAGATCCGGCAGCTCGGCCAGGTAGCTGAAATAAGAGTCGCCGATGTATTCCTGAATACGGCGGATCTTGGCGGTCTTGGACTTATCCGCTCCCTTTTTGTTGTCCAGTGCATTGATCTTGGACACGTTAAAAATGTTGATATGGGGGGCCGTTTCGGTAGCGAACAAGTCACCGGTCATTCGTTCGGTTACCGCATAGTCCAGGCGCACGCCGCGCCCTTCCTGATAGTCATCACCGGTCACCAACACAGGCGGCGTCTGGGACAGCTCGGGAATACCCTGAAACACATACTTGGGCGAGCCCGGCAGAAAGTCCTGTTTCAGCTTTTCGTAGATGGTCAAGTTCGGCGCCAGCACAAAGAAATGACGACTACGGCCGGTAAGGTACAGCCAGGCGATCATGGCCCCCATCAGCCGGGTTTTGCCCACCCCGGTCGCCAGGGCAAAACACAGGGACGGGAAGCTACGCTCAAAGCCTTTGACGGTGGGGTGTTCTTCCTTGATGACCTTCAGCCAGTGATTAAGATCCGGGTCTTTATCGAGCTGGAGTTGCTCCAGTACCCGGCAAAGGATCTGCAGAGATTTATCCTGGGGCTTGCGCAGCGACAACCTAGCGCTAATCTGGTTAGCCGTTTTTATATCCGTGCTCATGAGTTATCCCTATTATTCTTCTTCGGCGCTTGTAGTTGCTTGTTCAACTGTTTCTTGTTCGGCTGGCTCTTCCGGCAGCACGTTGAGGGTAAAGCTGTAATCGTCGTGATCCCACTCGCACTTGTTGAGGATGGCACGAGGGATTTTCTGCAGGGTCAGGTTGGCAAACTCTACGCCGTCGGTCATAAAGGCCTTGCAGCAGATCAGCAAGGTACGCTCTGAACCCACTTCTTCGCTGATGCGCTTGAGCTGGTCGTAGGCCAGGGAGCCGGTGGTGACATAGATGTAGTCGGTCTCGGTGCTGTAGCCATGGTTCCAGAACTGGGTCTGGCTGGGCGCATAGGTAAAGCCCATGTGCTTGCACATGGCCTCGGCCATCATCTCGCCGTTGTATTCCTTGTTGATTATCCAGTTGCCCCAGGCATCTTTTTTCAGCAGAGAAGGCGCCAGGTTCAAGTAACGAAAACCACCACCGCCCTGCCAGTTGACGGCCTTGGAGACCCCTCCCTGATCTTCACCATCAATCACCTTTTTCAGGCGCGGAACAATATAATGTTCTGACTGCTCCCCGAGTTCCACCATGATCCAACGTCTCCCCATTTTGTGGGCGACGGCACCGGTTGTTCCAGAACCCGCAAAGGAGTCAAGAACCAGATCACCAGGGTTGGTTGCAATATGGATGATCCTTTCAAGCAACTGCTCTGGTTTTGGAGTAGAAAATGGTTCAATATCAGGAAGTAACTTTCTTAAATGATCACGCCTTGCTGATTGATTTGAGCCAGTTTCAGATGAAGGCCACCATGTTTTAGGAACCATCCCTCCTTGTACTTCAGAAATATATTTTTTTATTACAGGTAGGCTGTCCCCCTTCTTACCGAAGTAAACTCGATCTTCCTGAAGGGCTTGCTCAAATGTCGATTTACTAAAACGCCAAAAGTTACCACTTGGTGGCGTTACGACTCGCCCTGATGGGAGAGTAATTTCATAACGTAAAGCATCATTGCCGCTCTTTGCTGTACCATCAGCACCTTGACGCCATGGACCTCGAGGATCATTATCTGGGTTTTTGTAACGTTTCAATTGCTCCTCTCCATGAGGGAGTAAGTTTCTAACTTTTTTCCACCCAGAAGAAGCTTTAGCATAGAGAAAAATATAATCATGAGATGTGGAAATAGTTGTATCATTTTTTCGACCAGCATCTTTTTCCCAAATAATGGTCGATATAAAATTAGATCGGCCAAAAACCTCGTCGCAAAGCACTTTCAAATAGTGAGCTTCGTTATCATCAATCGTTATCCATATTGAGCCATCATCGCTCATCAAAGTCCGGAGTAACTCTAGACGAACACGCATCATGGAAAGCCACATCGAGTGCTCCAAGCCATCGTCATAGTGCGTAAAGGCGCTGCCGGTGTTGTACGGCGGGTCGATAAAGACACACTTCACTTTACCCGCATACTGCTGTTCCAGCGCTTTCAGTGCCAGCAGGTTATCGCCGTGGATCAACAGGTTGTCATGGAAGGCCTTGGGCTGCTGATCATCACCGGCGAAGAGCGCTTCGGCGGCCTGGTTCTCTGGTGCTGCCTGGTAGGACAGGCTCTTGTCTTCCAGAAAAATACGGGGTTCCAGGCGCGGACGCTTGTCTTTACCAATCCAGATTAGTTCCAGTTTTTGCTTTTTAATGCTCATAGTTGTTCCGGTAAACCTTAGTGAGCGAGCGCCTGCAGGCGCTCAATCCAGTCGTTAAAATGGGGGCATTGAGCCCGGATGATATCCAGGCCTATATCTTCAGCAATCAGCGGCCCGTGCAGGGTTTTACGGTATTCCGGCACCAGTGCCAGAATCCGTTTTGACGGTGCCGTTTGTGGGCTGTTGTTGATCAGTTCAGGGCTGTCGAAGCTGGCCTTTATCGCTTCCAGCCTAGCCACCGGCGCATCATCGTCCAGCCAATCAGCAAACTTTTTAGGCTCGCAAAACAGCAAGGCCTCGAACTCGTGTAACAGAAAATTCGGGATAAAGTTGGACTCATTAATGTCTGCAGCAAAGGCCGCTTCCAGTGCCGAGACTCTGAGCTGAGCATCTTGCTCCTGGCTATCCAATCCAGGGAAGTCGGTCGGCAAGCCATAGTAATCGATCAGGGTAGTAACAAAGGCTCCTTTATCTTGCCTGCACAACCGAGTGACCTGATGCTTGACCTTGCCATAGCTCACGATGCCACCTCTGTGGCCCGTGCTGGTTTGCGCCAGAATGGCATTGAGATAGATGCCCTGATTGGCAAAATAAGGCAGTAACAGGTCGCGTACGAAAGTTTCTTCCGTTTGCCCTTCCACGAATACATTCACCCGGATCATCGTTGTGGTCTCCCGCCCAGCAGGTTTTTCTTCCACAGTTCGCCCAGGCTGTAGTCTTGCAGCCATTCCTTGAAGCTGTCTGTCTCCAATCGCTTGAAGGTGGAAGCGCCCTGCTGTTTGTCGACCACTATCAAGTCTTCGGCATCAAACTGGTTAACCAGCTCCACCGATTGGGTAGAGACGATCAGCTGATGCTCACTGCTGGCGCTTTTGATCAACTCCGCCAGCACGTTGATGGCGTAGGGGTGCAGTCCAAGTTCGGGCTCATCGACGATGATAGAGCTGGGCATAAACTCTTCCGGCTGCAATAACACCGTTGCCAGAAGAATAAAGCGCAGGGTGCCGTCGGAAAGCTCACTGGCCTTGAAGGGGATGTCCTGCTCTTTCTCCGTCCATTCAAGCTGTATGCTGTCCGGGTTATCCGGCGTCGGCCGCAGGTAGAAGCCACCGAAGAAAGGCGCCACCATCTGGATGGTTCTGACGATACGTTTGTAGTGACTGGGGTGGTTTTTTTGCAGCCGAAACAAAAACGCCGCCAGGTTGGCACCGTCTTCGCGCAGGAAATCGTTATCGCTGATGCGGTGGATCTGCTTGACCCTAGCGCTGCTACTGGTGTCGTGGAAGTGATAGACACGCCAGCGACGCATGTAAGGCAACGTATACTGCTTTATTTGAGACTTGTGGCTATCTGCCACTGATTCAAAATGACCGGAATAGTTACCGAAGTCTCCGCCCATGTTCCAAAAAAGAGACTCGTTCTGAAACATCATTCGGTTATCGTTGGTTGGCTCCAGGGCAAACTTGTAACCGTTATTACCGAAGAACAGCTCGCCTTTTAGTAGCTCCGTTTTCTTCCGGCCAAAATGCAGCAAGGCATCAGGTCCCCCCGCTCTGCCAACCTGCGATTGCAACCGATGATCGAGTACGGTGGCGATCAGTCGGAAAAAACTGATGAAGTTGGATTTACCGGCACCATTGGCGCCAATGAGCACATTCAGACACCCCATTTGTAAGTCGCACTTGCCGATAGACTTGTAGCCTTCGATCACGATATGGCTGAGTTGATCGCTGCCTGTGACCTTTTTCATGCTGTAACCTCTTGTGCTGATGCCACCAACTGCCAGTGAATGGAGAATAACACCTCCATACGAGTCTCTGTAGCCAGGCGCTCTTCTATTTCTTCCAACAGGCGGTCTTCTTCCTGCTCGATCTTTTTCTTTTCCTGGTGGTAGCTGAGCATCACGTTGTCCCGTTCACGCTCCAGCAGCTTGAGCTGTTTTTTGGCCGTCATTTTTTCCTGCAATGAGCTCAGGTTCCGTGCTGCCTTACGGGCTTCTTTTATCTCTTGATCCAGCTGCTTGATGCGGATATCCAGCGCCACGCGCTTGTCTTCCGCCCAGCGTTCGAGTTTGTCCACCGCTTCGCTGTAGTAAAGTTCGTTATCCTGCTCGATCTGTGCCTTGAAAGCCGCTAATTGCCCCGTTACTTGCCCTTCAAGTTGCTGATCATCAAACGACGTTATCGTGCCGGGCGTGCCATTCAATGGCAACTGCAGCAGCCTTTCTACCGTCTCGAAGTGAATGGGGTTGCCATTTTGATCTATTGCCGCCAGCAGCAGATGTTCACGGCGCTGGGCGCTGGCACTCACGATGACCTTAACGACTTTTAACAGGCCCTGCTGACCTATCAGGTTTTTCACATCCACCCACTGCCCCTGCTCGGGCTGGTAGCTAAAGATCAGTTTGGCGGCGGGCAACGGTTGCTGCTTGGCTTGCTCAATGAGAGCTGCACCCATGCCGTCATGAGGGCGAAGGAAATAGCCATCCTGCGTCTCAGCCGTTTGCCAGTTGAGGTTGTATGCTTTCCCCTGCCAGATGAAAGCATCCTCACCTTCCTGATAACTGCCGTCATCCTGCTGCGACAGCGCCATTCTGGCCAGCAACAGCAGCCGCTGCTGATAGCTGCTTAACTGACGACTCGTCTTGCTCCGGCGCAGATTCAGGCGGCTGATTACATCGGCGTCGAAGTTCTCCAGCAGAGATCGCCTGGTATCATTGTTTTTGATATCGAGTCGCTCCTTAAGCTCTTCCTGCAAGGCGTTAAATTCGTCTTCTATTTGTTCATCACTGCGACAACGCTGATAAATATCGTGTATGCGTCGTTCGATATCGACACCCGATTCGATAGAACCAAGTACTTCATCTGAGGCGCCGAAGACCCCTTCAAAGAGCTGAAACTTCTGGCTTAGCAACTCAAACACACGCTCGTCGGCTCGGTTGCCCTTGTTGATGAAGTTAACCACCACCACGTCGTGCTTTTGACCGTAACGATGCACACGGCCGATACGTTGCTCTACTCGCTGCGGGTTCCAGGGCAGATCGTAGTTAATCAACAGGGAGCAGAACTGCAGGTTAATCCCCTCGGCGCCCGCTTCCGTGGAGATCATCAAGGTGGCATTTTCACGAAACTTATCAACCAGAGCTGCCTTCATATCGGCAGTTTTGGAACCAGAGGCACGGCTCGATCCCTGATGACGCTCCAGCCACTCTTTATAGATGGCTTTAGACTCCGGATCGTTATTGCTGCCGTTGAGCATGACTATCTGGCCATTATACCCCTCGCTGGCCAACACCTGGGCCAACCAAGTTTGAGTTCGTACCGATTCGGTAAAAATGACGGCCTTGCGGGCACCACCAAGATCCGCTGTTTTCTCGAATGCCCGTTCCAGCACTCGAAGCAAGGCTTGTGCCTTGGCGTTTTGTGAAATATTACCCGCCAAGGCTTTGAAGTCTTTTAACTGGTCTATCTCTGCTTGCAGGGCTTCGGGATCAATCAGATCCTCGTCTGAGTATCCTTCTTCATCCTGATAATCTTCCAGGTTTTCATAATCCTGCAATGCCTCGACCAGAGGTTGTTTTTGTTCCAGCCGGTTGATCATGGTCTCCAGGGTACCCTGAATGGCGTAGGAGGATGATGCCAGTATCTTGCGGATAACCAGGGTGACCAGATGACGTGCGCCACTCTTTATGGCTAGCAGCTCTTCCTGCTGCAGGTACTCGGATACCTGACGATACAGTTGATCTTCTATTTCGGTAGGACGGAAATCCTCTGTCATTGAATAGCGACGAGTAAAGCTGATCCCCCCCTCCTCTTGCACCTGACGCCTGAGGGTGCGGTTGCACACCTTGCTTAAGCGGGTACGCAACAAGACCAGTTCCATCTCATCCAGATTATGCTTCGAGTAACGCGCCTTAAAGGCAGCCAGATCGCCAAAGAAGTGAGGATCAATCACGGACACCAGTCCGTACAGCTCTAACAGGCTGTTTTGCAGTGGGGTAGCTGAAAGCAGCACCTTCTTGCAGCCAGCCAGCGCCGATTCCAGTTTTTTAGCTGTTTTGGCCCCTTCGTTTTTGTAAATATTTCTCAATTTATGGGCTTCATCCAGCACCACCAAATCCCAAGGCACCCTAGCAATATCCAGTTCTTTGCGGGCAGCAAACTCATAAGAGCAGATGCATACCGCTGGCTGGCCCTTGCTCAGTTCAATATCGAAGGGATTAGTATGCCCGGCTTTTTTTTGCCTCATTGAAGCTCTTGGCTTCCAAAATCACCGAGGGCAGTGAGAACTTTTCTTCCAGCTCCTGGCTCCACTGCTTACGTAATGTTGCAGGAACAATCAGCAGCAGCTTACGGCGTCTTTCGGCCCACTTTTGAGCCAGCACCAGGCTGGCTTCAATGGTCTTGCCCAGCCCCACCTCGTCGGCCAGGATCACGCCACTGGAAAGCGGCGAAGCCAGGGCAAACATGGCAGCCTCAATCTGATGAGGGTTCATGTCTACCTTGGCACCCGCCATGGTCTGAGCCATGGAGTCTTCCGCCTTGCCTTCCAGCGTTAGCCAGTGAGCCAACCAGGCTTGTTGATGAGCTGAATAACGCATCATTTCTGCTCTTCCTTCATCACTGATGGTGTTTCTGTACTGATGGGGTCCAGCCGGCTTCCTTCATGCCTGGACAGGAACTCGCCCACCGCCTGACGAATTACCCGAGAGATGGATAAGTCACTGACCTCGGCCAAGTGGCAAAGCGATTCGTATTGTTCCTTGGATAAGGAAACCGTGGTTCTAACAGACTTCATGAGCAACCAAACAGGATAACGAGACAGGATGTGCATCACTTTACATCTTTCCGATGCATTCAGCCACTGAGCGACCATGCACACATCAGCAGTTTTGTGCAGCGTGTATTCAGTGTTTGGGGTGGAAGCGACATTAAGCGTCGCCCTGCTGCCGACTGGTCCAATGGCTTAGTCAAAGCTTTATCGGCAAGGTAATGATGAAGAGGCAGGAAGAAGTGGAAATATCAAAAGGTTGAAGTGCACCAAGTGCTTACCCTCTGGAGCCGCCAAAGGCATGGTGTCTTACACCAAACTCCTTGGAGTGCTCCTTGCACATGTAGCTGGCCGCCTGAAAGAGAGGGCCGATATCTTCACCAGCCTTCCAATGAAATGTACCTGCGACGTTCACCAGGCCTCTCGAATCATACTCTTCTATATCGAGAGCACTTGCCCATGCCGAGCTTAGCTTGCTGTAAAGATTTCCCTCTGGGCTGCTCATGTCCCCCAGCGTAAAGTAAGCATCCCGGTTGAAGAGTAAGAGCAAGTGGTAATGCGGGTAGCCATCCCCTCCAAGCTCTCTGGCCCAGATGTATCTCAGGCCAGGCTCATGCACTCGGCGATCTTGACGCAGGGCGCTTTGATAAGCATGATTCAATTTGGCTCTTAGAGAACAAATGAACCTGTTTATCACGGAGCTTGAATACCACTCAGCGTTTACAAAACGTGGAAGCCTCAAGTCCAGACGTATGGCAAACACTCGGTTGTGGTATGTGAGATGAGTGTTAATTACCTGATGTGTTTTATCAAGGTACTCTGTGATACAAGGTCCTTTGCCAGTTAGTACTGGCATGCCATTATACTCCTCACCATGCCATCTACTTAAGTTAGTATTCAGTTCAACTCTTACGTTATTCATAATCATCCTTACTAAATCAATTAAGTTAATTTATTCAATATTACTATACCGACAAGATCGCCATCTGAAACAAAGAGAAGTAAGCACTACAAAACAAAAAAGCACTGATAAAAAGCGATATCAACAGCAAGATTATAACTCTCCAAAAAAATCAACACAGCAGGGAAATATTTAGCAATTAAAACCTTTAACCGTTCCTCTTGGCTAAACGTTCTAGCATCCAATCTTCCACCTCACTTTCAAGCCAGCCTGTAGCCTTACCTCCAAGGGGAATACCTTTAGGAAAAAAGCCATCAGCAATCTGACGGTAGATAGTAGAACGGGAAAGACCTGTTTTATCGATAACGTCTTTAAGCCTTAAAAATCTCATGACCAGCTCCTTGAATATGGTTCATGAGATATGCCGCAGAAGTACTTTTTTACACTCTGAAGTCATCCAGACGACTAGCAAGCAATTTACTTACCCCTTCATCAACTTTAAAAATCTCAATTTTTCCATTATCTTTCTTTCCATTATCAAGAAAGCCACCACTTGGATAAACCTTCACGCTATACTTTTTGGAAGGTAGCAACATGTGATCTTGATTAAAGAACTGAACAGAAAAATCCCTCAGCGCATGATCGCTTCCGTTTTTCCCTATCATAAAAAAGCAAAAGCCCGGCTCGCTCTCTCTAAGAATGTCAAGTGCTCGGTTCATTCTAGACGCCAACATCAAGGATGCTCGACAAATGAACAATGCCATCTTGAAACGCAATTGATGTGAGTCAGATCTGAGCCCGGTGAAAACAGACTCTTCGAAACGAAAACCAGCTTCCCCCCCCATGAACCTGTAAGCAATGAAGGAGCACACATCCAACTCATAAGACTTTACATTGCGACACCTATCCGATAGAAAATCGCTTATTGGGAAAGAATTTCTATCAGCAAGAAAAGGTTTCTTTTCATAAATCAGGTGAGAAGCACATACCAACACTGCCCAGCGCAGATAATTCACACACTGTTCACTTATAAAAGAGTGGAGTTCTTTTACATAAAAGTGAACCCCAAAGAACACAACCCTGTTCAGGTCAATTTTAAGCCACTCCGAAGATTTAGCTTTAGCCAAGCTGTAGATTGAATCTATAACAGAAACTTCATTAAGATCCGGTTTAGGAACTCTTATATCCTTATACTCAACAGAGCCATACCTCAAAGAACATGCTCCAAACACAGCATGAGGCAACCATAAAGAAAATTCACTTTTCACCTTACCAAATACAGAAGAACCATTAAACCCAGGCATGTAACCACAAAGAATAGAGCTATCAAGTAAACTTTTAATCTGGCCTCTTAAGCGCTGCTCCGTCATGCCTGTCAGCTTGCGCAACTCAGCATTTGACACACCGGTCACCATGCCCAGAGTATCAGCGTGAGCTAGCATCACAGCCAAAAGGTATCTGCTGGCGCGACTAAAACCTCCCCGCTTCACACGTTCAGGATTATCTCCATACTCAGGAAAAAGCACTGCATCTATCTGCTCATGTAAAGGTGGAAGAGGTGACTCTGCCGGTGATTTTGTTTTTTTATAGTCCTGAACACTGTTGATAAATTGATGAGAAATCTTACCAGAAGAGTCTTTTACCTGAGTAATCAGGCCTATCTTATTTAGGTAATCCATACCTTTTCTCACGGCTCTGTCATCAGAGTCGCACTCCTGCACCAAGCTCTTCACGGTGCCGGAGAATGAGAACGATGCCCCATGTCTCACAAACAACCTGATAATGAAAAGCCTGACTTCTGGGGGTAGATCCCAGCCCTTCCCCAGTCCTGCATCGCTCAACTCTGGAGCAAATTGTACCAGCTCATCGAAGCCATTTTTTAGCAAGTGATAGTGAGGCATAATGTGTACCATAGACTAATAAAGGACAAACAATACCTATAAAAAGACCTCATTACCACAGTCGCTTGTAGTAACGTTTACATTAACGTCTGTAGCAACGCTTACATAAACGTTGACTTGTTCTGCTTTCAAGCCGCACAATGCCTCCCATACTCACAGCCCCCAGAGAAATCTCATGAGTGACGACAAGCCAAGACTGATAATGAAGTGGATTCATAACGCGACGCATGAGCAGATTTCTCACGCCACCAACTACATGCAGAGAAAGGGGTTTGAACTACCCCAAGCATCAGCCTCTCCACAATCATTGATTAATTTATTCATAAACGAACCAGCCCAAAGTAAACCTTACCCATTAGAAAAATGGGTAACATTCCAGCAGATGACAGCACATTGCCGCCAAAAGAAACATAAACTTAACTCGGGCAAAGTTCAGCTATCGGCATCGATAAGAAGAGAGCATAAGGAAAAACTAGAGAACATAGCGAAAGAGATGAATACATCTCAGAGTGAGATGTTAGAGCTTCTTATTGAAAATGCTGAAAAAATAAAGTCAAAACAAAAACAAGGAAGAAAGGGAGCAGAAAAAAGCCACCATTCACCAGTAGGTGACATACCTACCATGCCAAAAACCGTTATAAAGAGTGCTTTTCAAGATATATTAGAAGACAAGCACTCCGACATTCTCCCCCCTATATCGGGAGACTACAAAGGTTTAATATAACACAAAAAGCCAATCAAAAGTCAGATTGGCTAACCCTAAAGTGCAACATCAAGTAAAACCTCAGTCACACATAAGAAAAATATAGTAAAGTAAAGCTTACTTACAACTTACACGACCAATTCATCAAGATAATCAGCCCAAACCTGCAACCAATGACGACTTTCCTTTTCATAGCGATGAAGGTCATAAGTACCTTCAATGCCTGAGCGGGAGTGACCAAGTATAGCTTCTGCAACTTCATTAGGACATTGCAATCGAGCCAGAGAGGTTCTTACAGTCCTTCTCAAGTCATGCGGAGTCCAACGAGGAAAATCCAACATAATACCTCTTTTCCTCATTACCCAGGTTTGCTCTGTTAACTTCTTTTGCTGTACGGGCAACCCTGTGCGTTGGGAAGGAAACAAATACATTGACTTACCCAATGATGGAAGCTCTTTCAATAACGATATAGCTTGCCGTGGAAGCTGAACATGGCGCTCAACATCGGTTTTTGTTTCTCTTAAGTGTAAGGTTTTATTCTTAAATTCGACATCACCCCACTCTGCTGCACACAACTCTCCACTACGGCAGCCAGTATACAACGTTAGCTTTATTATGCTTTTCTGAGCAGGAGTAAATGCTGAGCCTGGAAGCCAGGCTAATAGCTGAATCAGTTCTTTATCTGACAGAATACGCTTTCCTGGCTGATGGGTTAACTTCACTTTTGCTTGTCTTAAGCTCGCCTTAGCCAAGAGAGCCGGGTTTGCAAAATCATTTGGCAAGCGGCCTATGCCTATTGCAAACTCATAGGCGGCAGAAAGTTCACGTAATACATTCCCTGCTTGCACATTAGCACCACGCCTGGTTATTTTCAAAACAAGGTCAACTACATCCTGCCGTGATATTTCAGAAGCAGGCCGGTTACCCAACTCGGGAACAGCATCACCATAAAGTGTTCTGCGTGTCTCACTCTGCCCTTTGGGCTTACGGGCTCCGGGCAAAATTTTTCCACTCGGATATTTTTTATCTTCAATGTGCTCAGTCAGATAAAGTTCAATCAAGTCCTGTACAGTGAGCTGCACCTCAACTCTATTAATACTCTTTTCCAGCTCCATCGCTTCCTGCTTGGCTCGTTTTATTTGAGCTGCAGGACATATTCCCTGGCGTCGTTGAAGCTTACACTCCTGAAGGATGGTCCGGGCTTGAGCAAGTGAGACATCTGGATAATTACCAATTTTTGCTTGGGCCAGCTTCTTTGTCTCGGGGCTATTATACCGATAGAAAAAAGTTTTCAGTCCAGTCCGGCCGCAGGTGACTCTAAGCCCTCTGTACTCCCCCACATCGGCAAGATCCGCAGCTCCAGGCTTCAGCGCTTCGATTGTTCTTGTGGTAAGAGGTTTGCTAATCTTCTCTGCTTTCATGGCTAGGCTCCCGGCGTTTAAATGCGCTAGCAGCAGGATGCAGTCTGCTCGTCGCGTCGCTTTTCTGGCTATCAAAGGTGTATGCCTGAGATCCTACACTACAACCTACACTAAAACCTACACAAATGCGTAGGCTTCAGTGAGATTCATTGGGACAACATGGAACAGTCAGAGAAATTAGGTAACAACAAAAACCCTTTAAATACAGCAACTAGCGGCATCTAAAATCATGAAAAGAGAAGATATTCCACAACAACACACACCCATGATGCAGCAATATCTCGCCCTCAAGGCGCAACATCCGGACATTCTGCTGTTCTATCGCATGGGTGATTTTTATGAGCTGTTCTTTGATGATGCCAGGAAGGCCTCACGCCTGCTGGATATTTCCCTGACCAAGCGCGGAAAATCGGGGGGCAACGCCATACCCATGGCGGGCGTGCCTCACCATGCGGCCGAAAACTATCTGGCCCGGCTGGTACAGATGGGCGAGTCGGTGGCCATCTGCGAGCAGATTGGCGACCCGGCCACCAGCAAGGGACCGGTGGAGCGGCAGGTAGTTCGCATCGTGACGCCCGGCACCCTGTCCGACGAAGCCCTGCTGGTGGAGCGGCAGGACAACTATCTGGCGGCGGTGTATCACGACGGTCAGCAGTTCGGTTACGGCATCATCGATGTCAGCACCGGTCATTTCGTGCTCAACCAGTTCGATACCGAAGAGGCGCTGACCGCCGAGCTGCAACGCACCCAGCCCGCCGAGCTGCTGTATCCGGAAGGTTTTCACTACTATGCACTGATAGAGCAACGCAAGGGCCTGCGCCGCCGGCCCGAATGGGAGTTCGATCTGGACACCGCCCGCCACCTGCTGTGCCAGCAATTCGGCACCCGGGATCTGGTGGGCTTCGGCGTCGAACAGTCCACTACCGCGCTCTGTGCCGCCGGCTGCCTGCTGCAGTACGTCAAGGATACCCAGCGTACCGCCCTGCCCCATATCAACCGTATTCGCCTGGAGCGCAGTCAGGACATGGTGGTGATGGATGCCGCCACCCGGCGCAACCTGGAGCTGACCCTGAACCTGTCCGGCACCATGGAAAACACCCTGGCCGAGGTGCTGGACAACACCGCCACCGCCATGGGCAGTCGTCTGCTCAAGCGCTGGATCCACCAGCCCAGTCGCGATCTTGCAGAACTCAACCGGCGCCAGGATATCATCGCCCTGCTGATGGAGCAGGGCCGCCATGAAGCGCTGCACCAGCCCCTGCGCCAGGTCGGGGATATGGAACGGGTGCTGGCACGGCTGGCATTGCGCTCGGCCCGCCCCCGGGATCTGAGTCGGTTGCGCGCCGCATTGCAGGCCCTGCCCGACATCAGGCAACACCTGAATGAAGCCGATGCGCCCGCTCTGCATACACTGTCCGAGCGCATAGGCCTTTATCCCGATCTGGCCGAACTGCTGGAGCAGGCGGTGGTCGATACCCCGCCGGTGCTGATCCGCGACGGCGGCGTCATTCGCGAAGGCTTCAGCCCCGAGCTGGACGAGCTGCGTGAACTGGCCGCCGGCGCTCACCGCTATCTGGAAGAACTGGAAGCTCGGGAAAAGGCCGCCACCGGCATTTCCACCCTCAAGGTGGCCTACAATCGGGTGCACGGCTTCTATATCGAAGTCGGCCGGGCCAGCGCCCATCTGGTGCCGGTACATTATGTGCGCCGCCAGACCCTGAAAAACAACGAGCGCTACATCATCCCCGAGCTGAAAGAGTACGAAGACAAGGTGCTCAACGCTCAGAGCAAGGGCCTGGCACTGGAAAAGAAACTGTACGAGGCACTGCTGGATCGGCTGCTGGAACAGTTGCAGCCACTGCAGCACAGTGCCATCGCCTTGGCACAGCTGGATGTATTCGCCAACCTGGCCGAGCGTGCCGAAAGCCTGCACTACTGCCGCCCCGAGCTGACCGATGACGAGGTGATCGACATCGAGGAAGGTCGTCATCCGGTGGTCGAGCAGGTGATGACGGATCCCTTTATCGCCAACCCCCTGTTGCTGTCCGGACAGCGCCGGATGCTGGTGATCACCGGGCCGAACATGGGGGGTAAATCCACCTACATGCGGCAGACGGCGCTGATCGTGCTGATGGCCTATATCGGTGCCTTCGTACCGGCCCAGCGCGCCCGCATCGGCAAGGTGGACCGTATCTTCACCCGTATCGGTGCCTCGGACGATCTGGCCTCGGGCCGCTCCACCTTCATGGTGGAAATGACCGAAACCGCCAATATCCTCAACAATGCCAGCCGTCACAGCCTGGTGTTGATGGATGAAATCGGCCGGGGTACCAGTACCTACGACGGCCTGGCCCTGGCCTGGTCCTGCGCCGATGCGCTGGCCAACCGGCTGCATGCCTATACCCTGTTCGCCACCCATTACTTCGAGCTGACCGAGCTGGCGGGCCTGTGGCCCGAGGTGGCCAACGTGCACCTGGATGCGGTGGAGCACGAAGACACCATCGCCTTCATGCATGCGGTGCAGGAAGGGGCGGCAAGCCGCTCTTACGGCTTGCAGGTGGCCGCCCTGGCCGGGGTGCCAAAGCCGGTGCTGGCACTGGCCCGGCAGAAACTGGCCGAGCTGGAAAGCGGGCATCAGCCACCGGCAAAAGAAGTGAAAAAGACCAACCCCCGCTCGCGGGATAATCAGGCCCTGCAGCCCTCGCTGCCGCTGTTCGAAGCCGAGCCGGATCCGTCGCTGCTGCTACTCGATGAAGTGAACCCGGACGACCTCAGCCCGCGCCAGGCGCTGGAGCTGTTGTATCAACTGAAACAGAGCCGTCAAACCGGGCGTTAAGCGGAGCAGGGTAAACCCGCCTCTTGCGTGCGGTCCCCTTATAGCGGGGGAATACTGGCAACCGGGAACAAAACAGCCCGACAGAAGTCGGGCTGTTTTTTATTTTTTGCCTACGGCTTACCGCCGTACTTCCGCACTCAGTCGCTGTGGAACAGGGTGTCTATCGACAGGCCCTGCTGGGTCAGAACCTCCTTCAGCCGGCGCAGGGATTCGACCTGGATCTGCCGTACTCGCTCTCGGGTCAGACCGATTTCCCGGCCTACATCTTCCAGCGTCGACGCCTCGTAGCCGAGCAGACCAAAACGACGGGCCAGTACTTCCCGCTGCTTGGGATTGAGCTCTTCCAGCCAGCGTACCAGGCTGACGCGCATATCGTCGTCCTGGGTTTCGGTTTCCGGATCCGTATCGTTCTCGTCGGTGATCACATCGAGCAGGGCCTTGTCGCCGTCGCCGCCGATGGGAGTGTCCACCGAGCTGATTTTTTCATTCAGCTTGAGCATACGGGAAACGTCTTCCACCGGCTTGTCGAGGGCGGCGGCAATCTCTTCCGCCGTCGGCTCGTGATCGAGGCTATGGGCCAGCTCCCGGGCGGTTCGCAGATACACATTGAGTTCCTTGACCACATGGATGGGCAGACGGATGGTGCGGGTCTGGTTCATGATGGCCCGCTCTATGGTCTGGCGGATCCACCAGGTGGCATAGGTCGAGAAACGAAAGCCCCGCTCGGGATCGAACTTCTCAACCGCACGGATCAGACCGAGGTTACCCTCTTCAATCAAATCCAGCAGCGCCAGTCCTCTGTTGTTGTAACGGCGGGATATCTTGACCACCAGCCGCAGGTTGGACTCAATCATCCGCTTGCGGGCGACCAGATCACCACGCAGGGCGCGGCGGGAATAGAGCACTTCTTCCTCTGCGGTCAGCAGAGGCGAAAAGCCGATTTCTCCCAGATAAAGCTGGGTCACATCCAGCGTGCGCTGGTTTGGTACATTAAGGATTTCTTCTTCCTGAATACTTTCCTTTTCGTCACTACCGGTCATCACATCCTGTTCAGTACCGATATCCTGCTCCACGTCATCGCCGTGGGTTGTTTTTTTACTATGGCTCATGGCAGTTCTCCCTTAATCCGGGTACTACCTGTTTCCCGGAACCTATCGCTTGGGCAGATATTTCATTGGGTTCACCGACGACCCCTGATACCGGATTTCGAAATGTAACCGAACATCAGTAGTATCACTGCTCCCCATATCCGCTATATGCTGACCCGAACTCACCGATTGTTGCTCCTTGACCCGGAGCACTTCGTTGTGAGCATAGGCAGACAAGTAATCATCGTTGTGTTTGATGATAATAAGATTACCGTAACCACGTAGCGCATTCCCTGCGTAGACTACCTTGCCGGCCGCCGCCGCCTTGACGGCCTGCCCCCGGCTCCCTCTGATATCAATCCCTTTGTTACCGGTTTCGGCCAGCGAAAACCCCGATATGACCGGGCCTGCGGTGGGCCAACGCCAGACAATGGTCGCATTGACAGAGGTGTTTTTTTGTACGCCAGAACCAGCGTATGCTTTTCCTTTGGCGGGTGCAAGAGGCTTTGATACTTTTGCCGGGGTCGGCGTGGCAGTGACACGGGTCACCTGCTCTGGCGTCTTGCCCGGTGCCGGTCGGGAAGCGGGCGAGGTGTTGCCATGACTTTCGTCCGCGCCGGAACGCAACGTCAAGGACTGCCCCACATAGATACGATAAGGAGGTTTGAGCCCGTTCAGGGTCGCCAGATCGGCCACCGAATGACCGGTGTTGCGCGCGATGATACTGAGGGTGTCGCCACGACGTACCCGGTATTGCGCCCGGGCGGCGCCGGGAACGTCCAGTCGCAGGGTCTGGCCGGGATAAATGGCGTAAGGCGGTTGAATACCATTGTGCCGCGCAAGGTGGGCACATCGGTACCGGCCTGCCAGGCGATGGAATAAAGGGTATCGCCCTTCACCACCACATAACGGCGGCCATCGGCCTGAAAATGGCCGCTGGCATGTACCCCGACCACCGGCGCCGGGCGAGAGGCGGAGCAGGCTGTCAACAGGGTGATCAACAACAGGTTGACACCCCCCAGCCAGAAAAAGCCGCCCCGCCGCTGCATCAGTGTCTCAGCAACAGATAGGCCACCACCACCGCCGCCAGACACAGCCAGCCGAGGATATCGATGTACTGAATCAGCTTGCGCTCCATCCTGACACCGCCCCAGACCATCATGCCCGACACCAGAAAAAAGCGCAGGCCGCGGCCCACCAGAGATATCAGCAGAAAAGGCAGAAACGCCATCTGCAGCAAGCCGGCGGTGACCGTAAACACCTTGTAGGGAATCGGCGTAAAGCTGGCAATGAAGATGACCCATATGCCCCATTGATCAAACCACTGCCGGGCGATGTCCATTTTGCCTTCATAACCCATGGTGGTGATAAAGGGCTGCACCACCGGCTCCCACAGCGCATAGCCCAGCAGGTAGCCGAAGGCCGCGCCCAGCACCGAGAACAAGGTGGCCAGGGCGGCATAACGCCAGGCCCGTTCCGGTCGGGCCAGCGCCATGGGCGCCAGCATCACGTCCACCGGCACCGGCCAGAAAATGGACTCCACAAAACTGGTCATCGACAGATACACCGGCGCATGTCGATGCACAGCCCACATCATGACCCGCCGATACAACCGAGAAAAGATCTTCACTCAAGCTCACCCTTCACCAAAGGTACAAAACGCACCGACTCCAGTTCGGTGCGAGAAAATTGATCACCATGCCGTTGATAGAGCCACAGTGACTGCTGACTCTGTCCTACCGGGATCACCATGCGCCCGCCATCCGCTAACTGTGACAGCAGTGCCTGCGGAGTTTCCTGTGCCGCCGCCGTCACCAGAATGGCGTCGAAAGGAGCCTTGCTGGCCCAGCCCTGCCAGCCATCGCCGTGCTTGGTAGACACGTTGTGCAAGTCCAGCCGCTGCAACCGGCGCCGGGCCTGATACTGCAACGACTTGATCCGTTCGATGGTAAAGACCTGCTCGACCAGTTGCGCCAGTACCGCCGTCTGAAAACCCGAGCCGGTACCGATTTCCAGCACCCGGCTGGGCTGCCGAGCCAGCACCACTTCCGTCATCCGCGCCACGATATAGGGCTGAGAGATGGTCTGGCCAAAACCGATGGGCAGGGCGCTGTTTTCCCAGGCCTTGTGCGCCATGGCCTCATCGACGAACTGGGTTCTCGGCAGACCGGCGATGGCCTGCAATACCCGCTCGTCCCGAATTCCCTGTTGTTTCAGCAAACGATAAAGTTGCTGTCCTGCTAACGTGAGCACCCGTCACTCCACTTCTTTAATCCAGCTGGCCAGCGCCGCCATCTGGGCATAAGCCGTCATATCGATGGTCAGTGGGGTAATGGATACATAGCCCCGCTCCACCGCGTCAAAGTCGGTGCCTTCACCCGCATCCTGAATGGCGCCGGGAGGCCCAATCCAGTAAATGGGGCGACCACGGGGATCATACTCTTTCAGTACCGCCTCACTGCGATGCCGATTACCCAGACGAGTCACTTTGATACCCTTAATCTCCGCCAGAGGCAAGTCGGGCACATTCACATTCAGGATCTGATTGGCCGACAACGGCGCCCGTAATAATCCCTGTACCAACAGGCAGGCATAGTGGGCCGCGCTTTCGAAATATCGATCGCCACACAGCGATACCGCCAGCGAGGGCAAACCCAGATGGCGACCTTCGGTGGCCGCCGCGACCGTGCCGGAATAAAGCACATCGTCACCCAAGTTGGCGCCATGATTGATGCCGGCCACCACCATATCCGGATCCGGATCCAGCAGGCTGTTCACCGCCCAGTGCACACAGTCGGTTGGGGTGCCCTTGACCGAATAAAAACCGCTGTCATCCAGCTTGTCGGCCCGCAACGGTACTTCCAGCGTCAGAGAATGACTGGCTCCGCTGCGATTACGATCCGGCGCCACCGTCACCACCTCGGCAAATTCTGCCAACGCCCGGCTCAAGGTGCGAATGCCCTGGGCATTCACACCGTCATCATTACTCACCAGTATCTTCATCGCTTCCATTATCCTTGATTAATTCCCGTACCAGACTGGTGGCGTAGCTGCCAGCCGGCAGCCAGAACGACAGCCTCAGGCTGTCGCCTTCTCTGCTCCAACTCATCTGCTCGGGCTTGAGCAGCAAGGGTCGCCGTTCCTGTTTCAGGCCGTTGGCTTCGAGCCCCGCACACAAGTCTTCCTGTCCGGCGATCGCCGCCTGTTCCAGCTCGCCGGGTTGACCACGGCTCGCCAGCCGGCCCCGGCCCCACAGCGGGGCGCTCAAACGCACATCGCCTTCGTCAAAACGGGCCTGCATGGTCTCATCCAGCGGATTGTCTTCGCCCAGGGTAAAGAAAGACTGGGTGCCGGACAGCATCACACAGTCGCCGTCCAGCAACTGCTCACCCAGACCGGCGGCCAGTCGATGGCTGGCCGCCAGATTGAACAGATAACTGCGGGCGGACGACAGATACAGCGAGCGCTTGTTGCGATCCTTGACCCGGCGGCCGTTGAACATGGCTCTGGCCTGATTCAGGTTGCCGAACTCCCGGCCAAAACGCTGATCGCCGTAGTAATTGGGTACACCGCGTTCGGCGATGGCGGTCAGCCGGGATTCCAGATCTCCCTGCCCCTCCAGCTCGGTGACTCTGAGCTCGAACCAGTTACCCTTGAGGGCACCGGTTTTCAGTTTTTTATGGTGGCGGGCAATGGCCAGGATCTGCACATCGTCATTTTCGAGGCTGGAAAAGTCGGGCATCTCCTTGCCTGGCAGATGCACTCCAAACCACTGTTCGGTCACCGCATGCCGGTCCTTGAGTCCGGCCCAGGTCACATCCCGCTGCGCCACTCCCGCCAGCCGCGCCAGCTCGCGCGCCACCCACTGGGTATTCTGGCCACGCTTGCGGATATGCAGCAGGATATGCTCACCCTCGCCACCGGGACCAAAGCCCAGGTCTTCGCGCACGATAAAATCTTCCGGTGCCGCCTTCAGGCGGCCACTGTATTCGGGCTGTCCGTGCAGATAATGCCAGTTGTTGTTCATGCTTTTACCAGTAGCACCACGGCTTCTGCCGCTATGCCTTCCTTGCGGCCCACAAAACCGAGCTGCTCGGTGGTGGTGGCCTTGACGTTGACGAGGGTGGGATCTGCCTGCAGATCGGCGGCGATATTGGCCACCATGTCCCCGATGAAAGGCGCCAGCCTGGGCGCTTGGGCCAGCACGGTGATGTCCGCGTTGCCCAAGGTAAAACCGGCCTGTCTGACGCGCTCGAACACGTCGCGCAACAGGATACGGCTGTCGATGCCGGCATAGGCCGCATCGGTATCCGGAAAATGGCGACCGATATCGCCGGCGCCGATGGCGCCGAGCAGGGCGTCACTCAGGGCGTGCAGCACCACATCACCGTCGGAGTGGGCCAGCAACCCCTGTGTATAGGGCACCGCTACCCCGGCCAGGATACAGGGCCCCTGACCACCAAACTTGTGCACGTCGAAACCGTGTCCGATTCGCATCATATCTTGCTCTCATTCATCTGCTGCAGAAAAAAACCCGCCAGGCCAAGGTCTTCCGGGCGGGTTATCTTGATATTGTCGGCACGCCCTTCCACCAGCCGGGGATGAAAACCGGCCCATTCCATGGCCGAAGCCTCGTCGGTAATGACGCAACCGGCCGCCAGGGCATCGCTCAACACCTGCCGCAAGGGGACGGTGGCAAAGCATTGTGGCGTCAGCGCATGCCAGAGTTCGTCCCGGGACACACTGGTGCTGATGGCTCCCTCACCGTCGCCCCGCTTCATGGTGTCACGTACCCGACAAGCGAGCACGGCGCCCTGAGGCTGCTGCCCCGCCGCCAGCACCGCATCGAGATCGAGCCGATGCAGGCAGGGCCGGGCCGCATCGTGTACCAGCACCCAGTCGGTCTCGACATGAGCCAGCGCATTGAGCACCGAATCGGCCCGTTCACGCCCGCCGGTCACTCGCAATATCCGAGGGTGGCGGGCAATAGCCAGCTGTTCAAACCAGGGGTCCTGCTCGGCGGTGGCCACGATAATGCGGCCGATGGCCGGGTGATCCAGCAGCCGGGCCAGGGTCTGTTCGAGCACGGTACGACCGCCCAGCGACAGGTATTGTTTGGGGATGTCGGCCGCCATGCGGCTGCCGATCCCGGCCGCGGGCACCACGGCGGTAAAAGACAGGTCAGAAATCATGGTGATGATGGTTCTTCCGCCAGCAGCAAGCGGTAAAAGGTCTCTCCGGGTTTGATCATGCCGAGGTCGTTGCGAGCCAGTTCTTCCACCGCCGCCAGGCCCTTGTTGAGATCTTCGATTTCCCGGTACAACAAAGCGTTACGCGTGACCAGTTGTTCATTATCGGTCATCTGGCGGGCAACATTGGCCTTGGCTTCGTTATATTCGGCCAAGCCGTTCTTGCCCCACCACAAGTGGTATTGCAGGGCGCCTAACAGGGCGAGCAGTATCAGCGTCAGGGTGCGCATCAATCCTCCAAAGGTAGCGCGCTAGTTTCCCATATTCGGGAGCCGAACAAAAGAAACCCCGCACGGGGCGGGGCTTCTGTTTCATTCAAGTCAGGTCGGCGGATTAAGCCTGGCCTTTCACCTCGGACAGACCGCGGTACGGAGCCTTGGCACCCAGCTCTTCCTCAATGCGGATCAGCTGGTTGTACTTGGCAACCCGATCGGAGCGGCTCATGGAGCCGGTCTTGATCTGGCCGGCGCAGGTGCCTACCGCCAGATCGGCGATGGTGGCATCTTCGGTTTCACCGGAACGGTGAGAAATCACCGCAGTGTAACCGGCGTCCTTGGCCATCTTGATGGCGTTCAGGGTTTCGGTCAGGGAACCGATCTGGTTGAACTTGATCAGGATGCTGTTGGCAATACCCTTGTCGATACCTTCTTTCAGGATCCTGGTGTTGGTGACGAACAGGTCATCACCCACCAGCTGGATCTTGTCACCCAGGATCTTGGTCTGGTAAGCAAAACCGTCCCAGTCGGACTCGTCCAGTCCGTCCTCGATAGACACGATCGGATACTGCTTGGTCAGCTCTTCCAGGTAATGGCTGAATTCCTGGGAAGAGAAGACCTTGCCTTCGCCTTTCAGGTTGTAGTTACCCGCTTCCTTGTCGAAGAACTCGGAGGCGGCGCAGTCCATGGCCAGCGTCACGTCTTTACCCAGCACGTAACCGGCCTGCTCTACCGCTTCCTTGATCGCAGCCAGGGCGGCAGCGTTGGACTCCAGATCCGGCGCGAAGCCACCTTCGTCGCCCACGGCGGTGCTCAGGCCCTTGGCCTTCAGTACCTTGGCCAGGTTGTGGAACACCTCGGCACCGATACGCAGGGCTTCCTTGATGTTTTTGGCGCCGACCGGCTGGATCATGAATTCCTGAATGTCGACGTTGTTATCGGCGTGCTCACCGCCATTGATGATGTTCATCATCGGCAGCGGCATGGAGTACTGACCGGGGGTGCCGTTCAGTTCGGCGATCCAGGCGTACAGAGGCAAGCCTTTGGCGGCGGCGGCAGCTTGGCAGTAGCCAGAGACACGGCCAGGATGGCGTTGGCGCCCAGGGTCGCCTTGTTGTCGGTGCCGTCCAGGTCAATCATGATCTGGTCGATTTCGGCCTGTTGGGTTGCATCCTTGCCTATCAGAGCGGCGGCGATCTGGTCGTTGATGTTGGCAACGGCAGTCTGCACGCCCTTGCCCAGAAAGCGGGACTTGTCGCCGTCACGCAGTTCCAGCGCTTCGCGGGAACCGGTAGAAGCACCAGAGGGTGCCGCGGCGCGGCCCATGAAACCGCCTTCCAGGAACACATCGGCTTCTACGGTAGGGTTACCACGAGAGTCGATGATTTCACGACCGATCACTTTAACGATCTTAGCCATTCTCTAACTTCCTCTTAGTTGAAAGGTAAAAACGAGATAAAGCACTAAAAATACGGCCAAGCCCTGCAGGCTCAGCCGTGGTGTCAGATTACTCCAGCTCGCCCTGCTGGTATTGTCCCGCCGCCTTCACGAAACCGGCGAACAGGCCGTGGCCATCGCGCGGGGTAGAGGTGAATTCCGGATGGAACTGGGCTGCCACAAACCAGGGGTGATCCGGGTTTTCGATGATCTCCACCAGTTTCTTGTCGGCGGAGCGACCGGTCACTTTCAGGCCGGCTGCTTCCATTTTGGGCAACAGGCGGTTGTTGACTTCATAGCGGTGGCGGTGACGCTCATAGATGGTATCCGAGCCGTACAGGGCGTGCACCTTGGAGCCTGGCTCCAGATGACACAGCTGGGCGCCCAGGCGCATGGTGCCACCCAGATCGGATCCTTCGTCACGCACTTCCACATTGCCTTCTTCGTCAACCCATTCGGTGATCAGACCCACCACCGGGTAAGGACTCTTGGGATCGAACTCGGACGAGTGGGCGCCTTCCAGGCCCGCCACGTTGCGGGCGTATTCGATCAATGCCACCTGCATACCCAGGCAGATGCCCAGATAAGGCACCCGGTTTTCCCGCGCATAACGGGCGGCCATGATCTTGCCTTCGACGCCGCGTTCACCGAAACCGCCGGGCACCAGAATGGCATCCAGACCTTCGAGCAGCCCCAGTCCTTTGCTTTCCAGATCCTGGGAGTCGATATATTTGATGTTGACGGTCAGCCGGTTTTTCAGGCCACCGTGCTTGAGTGCCTCGTTCACCGACTTGTAGGCATCGGGCAGCTCGATGTATTTACCAACCATGCCGATGGTCACTTCACCCATGGGGTTGGCTTCTTCATAGATAACCTGCTCCCACTCGGACAGATCCGAGGGCGGACACTCCAGACCGAAACGCTTGACCACCAGTTCGTCCAGACCCTGAGAGCGCAGCAGCGCCGGGATCTTGTAGATGGAGTCCACGTCTTTCAGGGAGATAACGGCCTTTTCGGACACGTTGCAGAACAGCGCTATCTTGCTGCGCTCGTTGGCAGGAATGGCCCGGTCGCTGCGGCAGATCAGGATGTCGGGCTGAATGCCGATGGACAGCAGTTCTTTGACCGAATGCTGGGTCGCTTGGTTTTAACCTCGCCGGCCGCCGCCATGTAGGGTACCAGCGTCAGGTGCATGAACAGGGTGTTTTCCCGGCCCACGACCACCGCCAGCTGGCGCAACGCTTCGAGGAACGGCAGCGATTCGATATCACCGACAGTGCCGCCGACTTCCACAATAGCCACCTGATGCCCTTCGGCACCGGCAATCACTCTGTCCTTGATGGCATTGGTGATATGCGGGATCACCTGAATGGTTGCTCCCAGGTAGTCGCCACGTCGTTCCTTGCGCAGCACATCCGCATAAACACGGCCGGAAGTGAAGTTGTTGCGGCGAGTCATCTTGGTACGGATGAAACGCTCGTAATGGCCAAGATCCAGGTCGGTTTCAGCACCGTCATCCGTCACGAAGACTTCACCGTGCTGGGTCGGGCTCATGGTACCCGGATCTACGTTGATGTAAGGATCCAGCTTCATAATGGTCACATTAAGACCACGAGCCTCGAGGATGGCCGCCAGGGAGCCGGCAGCAATGCCTTTACCCAGAGAGGAAACAACCCCACCAGTAACAAAAATATATTTAGTCGTCATGCAGAACCTGAAGAAAGCTAGGGAACGAATGAAATGTGGAATTCAAGACGGGGTAAAAGTATACGCAAGATGGCCGATAACGACAACGAAACAATGTACGGGTGCCGGCCGCGGAGTGATTATTCTTTGCCATTTTTCCCCCTTGTTCCCATGTGAGCGTTCATTCGAACCGGTTGACGACGACAGACTGGACGTCACTATAGCCGCACTTGTTGTTTTATTACAACAAAAAGAAAAGTTGAACCCTGACGCCCAACTGCTTACTCACTCTCCACACCATAACTAAGTCACTAATACAATTAAAGTTATAAGCCAGACAGTGTGAATTTCGGTGTGTGTGACATGGTGCAGCCCGCGCCACACACTTCGTTAACATACTTAACAATGACACGAGATGAGCTCTACTTCAGTGGTGTTAAACTCGACAACCCGCCACCATGGCGCGCCGGTATCGCGCACAATCTGTACACCGGATCGGCGACGGCCGCCTCACAGCATGCTTTTCAGCTCCGGCAGCACTTCGAACAGATCGGCGACCAGACCATAATCGGCCACGTCGAAAATGGGGGCTTCGGCATCCTTGTTGATGGCCACGATGATCTTCGAGTCTTTCATCCCCGCCAGATGCTGGATAGCGCCGGAGAGGCCCACCGCAATATAGAGTTCGGGCGCCACTATCTTGCCTGTTTGTCCCACCTGCATGTCATTGGCGGCAAAGCCCGCATCCACCGCCGCCCGGGTGGCGCCTACCGCTGCGGTCAGCTTGTCGGCCAGTTGCTCCAGCAAGGCAAAGTTCTCTTTCGAGCCCATTCCCCGACCGCCGGAAATAACCACCCGCGCCGCGGTCAGCTCGGGTCGCTCGCTGGTCGCCAGCTCCTCGCCGACAACGCGGCTGCCTCCGGGGCCAGCCACCGGCGTCAGCACTGCAAGTTCCGCCTGTCCGTCACCCGGCACCATGGCCTCGAAAGCGGTGGCACGCACCGTCAGTACCTTGACCGGGTCCAGCGACTGCACCGTGGCGATGGCATTGCCCGCATAAATAGGGCGGCGGAAGGTATCGGCTGTCTCGATGGCCATCACGTCCGACACCATGCCCACATCCAGCAGCGCCGCCACCCTTGGTAGCAGATTCTTGCCCTGGGTGGTGGACGCCGCCAGCACATGACTGTAATCACCGGCCAGCGACACCACCAGTGCGGCGCAGGGCTCGGCCAGCTGATGTTCGTAGCCGGCATCGTCTGCCAGCAACACCTTGCCGACAGCGAAGCCGGTACCGGCTTCGGCCACCGCCCGGCAGCCATGGCCCATCACCAGCAGATCGATCTCGCCACCCAGCTGGGTGGCGGCCGTCAGGGCATGCAGGGTGGCGGGTTTGAGGCCGGCGTTATCGTATTCTGCTATCACCAGTGTCGCCATCAGATCACCTTTGCATCGTTTCTCAGTTTATCCACCAGCTCGGCCACACCCTTGACCCGGATGCCCGCCTTACGCTCCGGAGGCGCCGTCACCTTCACCAACCGGGTATGAACCCGGGGTTCAACCCCCAGCTGCTCGGCGGTGAGGGTGTCCAGCGGTTTCTGTTTGGCCTTCATGATATTGGGCAGGGAGACATAACGCGGCTCGTTCAGCCGTAGATCCGTGGTCACCACCGCCGGCAGCGTCAGCGCCAGGGTCTGCAGACCACCATCCACCTCGCGGGTCACTCTTACCTCGTCGCCATCCCGTTCGATACGAGAGGCAAAGGTGCCCTGAGGCCAGCCGGTCAGTGCCGCCAGCATCTGGCCCACCTGGTTGTTGTCGGTGTCGATGGACTGCTTGCCGAGCAACACCAGCCCGGGCTGCTCCCGCTCCACCAGCTTTGCCAGCAGCCTGGCCACCGTCAGTGGCTCGACCACGCCATCGGCGGTCACCAGCAGGGCCCGGTCGGCGCCCAGCGCCAGCGCCAGGCGCAATTGCTCCTGCGCCGCCTGCGGACCGATGGACACGGCGACGATTTCCGATACCCAGCCCGCCTCCTTCATGCGCACCGCCTCTTCCAGCGCGATCTCGCAGAAGGGGTTGGCTGCCATCTTCACATTGCCCAGATCCACGTCGCTCTGATCGGCCCGCACCCGCACCCTGACGTGGTAATCGATAACTCTCTTGACCGTGACCAGCACCTTCATCCTTGCCTCCGGACGCTTTCGGATCTGCTTTAATATTACTCCATGAGCCCAGATCCTGCCGTTTTCACCTTTGTTAAATATCACAACCAATACAATACTTTAGCCATAGGTCAATCTGAACCATACCCAACACGAGCGGGGCCGGATGATGCAACGGGAATCGATGGAGTTTGATGTGGTGATAGTGGGAGCCGGCCCCGCCGGGCTGTCTGCCGCCTGCCGACTGATGCAACAGGCCGCCGATGCCGGCCTGACCCTCAGCGTCTGCGTGGTGGAGAAAGGAGCCGAGGTCGGCGCGCATATTCTGTCCGGTGCCCTGCTCGACACCCGCGCCCTGGCCGAGTTGTTTCCGGACTGGCACGCCCGGGGTGCGCCGATACAC
This sequence comes from Oceanisphaera psychrotolerans, assembly GCF_001870485.1. Lineage (GTDB taxonomy): Bacteria > Pseudomonadota > Gammaproteobacteria > Enterobacterales > Aeromonadaceae > Oceanimonas > Oceanimonas psychrotolerans. Next base: position 294,806 of record NZ_MDKE01000011.1, read on the forward strand.
ACCGCTGTGAACGACGACCGCGTCTACATGCTGACCAGCGACACCGGCGGCATCGAGCTTCCCTCCGCTCTGGTACCCGCTCCCATGCACAATCAGGGTAATTACATCATCAGCCTGGGCAACCTGTGCCGCTGGCTGGCGAGCCAGGCCGAGCAGTTGGGAGTAGCCGTCTTCCCGGGCTTTGCCGCCCAGTCACCGCTTTACGATGAGCAGGGGGCGGTATGCGGTATTCTCACCGGCGACATGGGGCTTGGAGCAGATGGCCACCCCAAGCCCAACCATGTGCCGGGCATGGAGCTGCGCGCCAGATACACCCTTTTTGCCGAGGGCAGCCGCGGTCATATCGGCAAGGAGCTGATTGCCCGTTTCGAGCTCGACCAGGGCCGGGATGCCCAGCATTACGGTCTCGGCATCAAGGAGTTGTGGCAGGTGGCGCCGGAACGCCACCGGCCCGGTCTGGTGATACACGGCAGCGGCTGGCCACTGGAGGACGCCCGGGGCGGATTTTTCATGTATCACGGCGATGACGGCCAGGTGGCGGTAGGCCTGATCGTGGATCTCGACTACAGCAACCCCTGGCTCAGCCCGTACGAGGAGTTTCAGCGGCTCAAGCATCATCCGCTGCTGGCTCGTCACCTTTACGATGGCAAGCGTCTCGCCTTTGGTGCTCGCGCCATTACCAAGGGTGGCCTGAACTCGCTACCGAGCATGACCATGCCCGGTGCCCTGCTGCTGGGCTGCGATGCCGGCACCCTGGATGGCGCCAGGATCAAGGGCATTCATACCGCCATGAAGTCCGGCATTCTGGCCGCCGACACCCTGGTGCAGAGCCTGGCCGGCGGCGACGCGGGTGCCAACATCCTCACCGATTTCGAGGCCGCCTTCAAAGACAGCTGGCTTTACCGGGAGTTGAGCCAGAGCCGAAATTTCGCTCCCGCACTGCATAAACTCGGTCCCTGGCTGGGCGGCGCCTTCAATTATCTGAATCACAACTGGCTGGGGGGGAAACTACCCTTTACCCTGCACGACAAGCGCCCCGATCACGCGACCCTGACGCCCGCCGACCGGGGTCGAAAAATCAGCTACCCCCGGCCCGACGGCCAGCTGTCATTCGACCGCTTGTCGTCGGTGTATCTGGCCAATACCGGTCACGACGAAGATCAACCCTGCCACCTGCTGCTGGCCGACCCCGAACTGCCGCTGCGCGACAACCTGCCGCGCTTCGGCGAGCCGGCCCAGCGTTACTGCCCGGCCGGGGTCTACGAAATCATCGATAATGCCGGCGAACCGCAATTTCAGATCAATGCCGCCAACTGTGTGCACTGCAAGGCCTGCGACATCAAGGATCCGGCACAGAACATTCGCTGGACACCACCGGAAGGCGGCAGCGGTCCCAACTACCCCAACATGTAACAAGCGGATATAAAAAAACCCCTAAGGCCGTGATCCCAATAACCTGTCGGAATCAATGCCTTCGGGGGATGGCAAAGCTTGTTATTATTTTTTGTCATTGGCTCTGTTGTAACGCAGGGGCACACCGGTTGCGTGTTCGTGTATGCACTGCAAAAACTTTACGCCCGGACTCCTCGTTACACAAGTCAGACTTTAGTCCTACAGCCGCAGGCCGCCGTCCATTTCCAGCACCCGGCCATGAAAATACTCGTTGTCGATAATGTACTGCAGACTGTGCACCAGCTCGTCGGTCTCGGCCAGGCGCCCGAGGGGAATATTTCGGGTGATACGCGCCATCGCTTCCGGTTTCATCTGTGCGGTCATGGGAGTGGCAATCACCCCGGGGGCAATACCCGCCACCCGGATGCCATAACGGCTCAGCTCGCCGGCCCAGCACACCACCAGCGACGCCACCCCGGCCTTGGTGGCCGCATAATTGCTCTGGCCGCGATTACCGGCCCGGGCCACCGAGGAAATATTGACGATAAGACCGCCCTCGCCCCGTTCGGCCATGATAGCCGCCGCCTCCCGTCCGCAGAGAAAAGTGCCGGTGAGGTTGACATCCACCACCTGCTGCCACTGTTGCAGGCTCATCCTGTTGACCACCTTGCCCTCTTCCAGCTTGACCAGCAGGGCATCGCGCATCAGCCCCGCATTGTTGACAAGTACTTTCAGGCCGCCCAGCTCCCGTACCAGATGACCGAAGGTTTCCGTCACCCGGGTTTCATCGGTGATATCACACAGATAGACCCCCACCCGGCGCCGGTGGCCGCCACCATTTCGCCGCTTTTGGCAGATCCTTCTCGTTGTTGTCGATCAGCGCCAGCGTCGCGCCCTTGCGAGCCAGATGGTGCGCCATCGCCTGCCCCAGCCCCCGGCCCGAGCCGGTAATCGCCACTACCTTGCCTTTGATGTCCATGACTACTCACCTCCCTCGATCGGCCGGAATAACCTCAGCAGGCTGGAAAAATCCAGTTCATCAAAGCCCGCCACCTGATGCAGGTTGAACAAGGCTCTGGCGGCCGACCCCATGGGAACCGGAGAGCCGCTGCCCTGGCTAAGCTCCATGGCGAGATTCAGATCCTTGCACATCAGCCGAACCTGAAAGCCCCCCTGATAACCACGGGATGCCGGCACCTTGTCCATCACCCCCGGCACCGGGTTATACAACTGCAGCACCCAGTTGTTGCCCGAGCTCTGCTTGATGATCTCCGACAGCACCTTGGGATCCAGGCCGTTGTTGACACCCATGTTGAGCGCCTCGCAGGTGCCCGCCATCTGCACCGCCAGCAGCATGTTGTTGCAGGCCTTGGCTATCTGGCCCGCCCCGTGTTCACCCGCATGCAGGATCTTCTGCCCCATCTGGCTCAATATCGGTTCGGCCCGGGCAAATTGCCCTGCCGTACCACCGACAATAAAGGTGAGGGTACCGGCCTCGGCGCCGGCCACCCCGCCGGAGACCGGCGCGTCGATAAACTCCAGCCCATGGGTCATGGCCTGGGCGGCCGTGGCCCGGGCGGTGGCCGCATCGATGGTAGAACAGTCGATCACCAGGGTGCCCGCCGCCAGATGATCGAACAGGGGATCCGGACCGCTCACATAGAGGGAGTCTACCTGAGTGCCGCTTTGCAGCATGGTGATCACCACCTCCGCCTGCTGCACCGACTCGGCGGCAGACCCGGCCGCCATGGCACCCTGCCCGGCAGCCCGGTGAACGGCTTCGGGTTGCAAATCGTATACCCGCACCCGATGCCCGGCCCTGAGCAGGTTCACCACCATGGGGCTGCCCATGTTGCCCAGACCGATAAATGCGATGCTTGCCATAATGCCTACCTCCGTTACAGACTCGTCAGCGGATTGACCGGCCAGGGTGATTCAAACAACGCCGTCAATATCCCTTCGTCCACCTCATCCAGGCTGCCGAAAGTCCAGTCGGGCCTGTTGTCCTTGTCGATCAGCCGCGCCCTTACCCCCTCGGCAAACTCCCGAAACCGACACAACTGCACCGACAGCGCCAACTCCTGGCGAAACACCTCTACCAGCGAACTGTGCCGGCTACGATGCAGCTGCCCGGCAATCACCGCCATGGCCAGCGGGCTGCCCGCTGCCAGGCTTTGCCGGGCCTTGTGATACCAGGGATCCTCACACTCGGCCTCGAGTATCGCCGCCACCTTCTCCTTCAGACTGTCTTTGTCCAGCAGACGGCGGATCCGTGGCTGATACTGCCGCAAGGGGGACGGCAACCCGGCGAAAGCTCCCACCGAGTCAACCTCCAGCTGGCGCAGCACGGCATTCACCGCCGCCGCAGGATTGCTCCAGTCCGCCACCGCCAGCAAGGCCGGCAGCAACTCGCCCCGCTTGCCGGCGGCGATGGCTCTGTTGCCCAGTCCCAGCCAGTGGGCGTCGTTCCCGTTGATGGCGCACCCGGTCAGGGCGATAAATTCCCCCAGCCCCGGCGGTAAACGATTGAGAAACCAGCTACCGCCCACATCCGGATACAGCGCTATGGTCACTTCCGGCATCGCCAGGCGGCTGGTTTCGGTGACGATGCGGTGCGAGCTGGCGCTGAACAATCCCATGCCGCCGCCCATCACGATGCCCCCCCCCCAGCACAACACCGGCTTGTCGAAGGTATGCAGCAGGTAATCGAGCCGGTATTCCTGCTCGAAGAAGCGCGCCGCCAATTCGGGAACCGGCGTCAGCCCCCGTTCATCGGCAGGCCCGGTTGCTCGAATGGCATGATACAGACTCACCACATCACCGCCGGCGCAGAAGGCTTTGTCGCCGACGCCATCGAGCAGCACCGCCACCAACTGCGGATCCTGCTGCCAGGCGCTCAGGGTCGGCAGCATCTGCTCGATCATCTCCAGCGTCAGGGCATTGAGACTGCGCTCGGCATTCAGCCTGATATGACCGATACGTCTGCCACCAGTGGTTGGATACTCATCAATGATCAGGCCACTCATGCATTCTCCTTATACCGAAGCTTCAGAGGCCACAGGGCCACCTCCCCCGACACGCTGCAAGTACATCCATGTAAGCTCACCCATGCCATCCATGGCATGTGATGGTCGGCTGAGGCAATCCCTGTGGCCTCTTGAACGACTTGGAGCTGTCTGTTGAAGGTGCCATCCGGAGACTCCGCTGTCCCGAGGAGGACAAAGGGATCTGCTCCGACGACCTTCCGTTTCAGGGACGAAACGGAGAGCGTACATGGACGTATCCACAGCGTGTCGGAGGATCAGACCCTTTGTCCGACTGACGTCCCCTTTTCCACAACCGCCATCACAACTCCCCACTCCCTTCCGCCAGCACCCGGCGGGCGATCAGCAATTTCATGATTTCGTTGCTACCTTCCAGAATACGATGCACCCGGGTATCGCGCAGATAACGCTCCAGCGGGTATTCCCGGATATAACCGTAGCCGCCATACAACTGCAGCGCCTGATCGCACACCCTAAACCCCACATCGGTGGCAAACCGCTTGGCCATGGCGCAATAGGTGGTGGCGTCCGGGTGGCCGGCATCCAGCCTGCAAGCGGCCAGTCGCACCAGCTGGCGGGCCGCCACCAATTCGGTGGCCATGTCGGCAATGGTAAATTGCAGCGCCTGAAACTCGGCCAGTTTACGGCCGAACTGACTACGCTCCTGCAGGTACTGCCGCGCCTTGTTCAGTGCCTGCTGGGCCGTGCCCAGCGAGCAGCTGGCAATATTGACGCGCCCGCCATCCAGCCCCTTCATCGCTATCTTGAAGCCCTCTCCTTCCCGTCCCAGCAACTGCCCGGCCGGTACCTTTACCCCCTCGAAAGTAACGGTGCGGGTCGGCTGGCTGTTCCAGCCCATCTTGTCCTCGGGCCGGCCATAGCTGATGCCCGGGGTGTCGGCATCCAGCGCGAAGGCGGAAATGCCGCCGGCGCCCTCGACACCGGTACGGGCCATCACCACCAGCACCTGGGTACTGCCGGCGCCGGAGATAAACATCTTGCTGCCGTTGAGCTCGTAATGATCACCGACCCGACGGGCACTGGTTTTCAGGGCGGCGGCGTCGGATCCGGCATTGGCTTCGGTCAGGCAGTAGGATCCCAGCAGGCGGCCACTGACCAGTCCTTCGCCCCAGCGGGCCCAGCCGTCCTCTGCTCCGAAGCTCGCCACCATCCAGGTGACCATGTTATGGATGGTGAGGAAGGCGGTGGTGGAGGTGCAACCCGTGGACAGGCGTTCGAAGATCAGGCTGGCGTCGAGCCGGCTCAGACCCAGGCCACCGGCCGACTCCGGAGTGTAGAGGCCGCAGAAGCCGAGCTCGCCGGCCTGTTGCAGCACCTCGACCGGAAAGTAATGATCCCGATCCCAGTCGGCGGCATGGGGCTCCAGTTCGTTACGGGCAAAGTCATCGGCCAGCTCGACGAAGGCGCGCTGTTCGTCACTCAGTTCAAAGTCCATAAGCTCTCCCTCCGGTCAAAAAAAGATGCTGGCTTGTCGAGCTCAGAGGCAGCAGGGTTGCCTCCTCCGACACGCTACAAGTACATCCATGTAAGGCTCACACATGTCATCCCTGACATGTGATGGTCGGCCGAGGCAATCCCTACAGCCTCATTTTGAGCCCGAGCTAACTGTTGGCATCACAAACAAGCGATGCCGGGTTTCAGGGAGGACAAAGGGATCTGCTCAGCCGACCATCCGCACCATGAATGGTGCGGCTGAGCCCCCTGGGCTGGGTTCACGGCGTGTCGGCGGAGCTGGCCCTTTGGCCTAAGTGCAAACATTGAGCTAAAAACCAAGCTGTTCTCCTAATCTGGATATGTGACCAAGGGACAGACTTTGCTGTCATTTCAGGTGAATCGACATATTGGGGTCGGCCACGACGTCGTCGTCGAACCAGCGAGCGGTGATGGTCTTGGTTTCGGTGTAGAAACGCACCGCCTGCTTGCCGTAGGCATGCAGGTCGCCGTAGAAGGAATTGCGCCAGCCGGTGAAGGAAAAGAACGGCAACGGCACCGGTATGGGCACGTTGATGCCCACCTGACCGACCTGGATCTCGTGCTGGTATTTGCGCGCCGCCGCCCCCGAGGCGGTAAAAATCGAGGTGCCGTTGCCATAGGGGTTGGCGTTCACCAGGGCGATGGCCTCATCCAGCTGTCCGCCGTCATCACCAACAGCACGGGGCCGAAGATCTCTTCCTTGTAAATGGTCATGTCGGTGGTCACGCCTCTGAACAGCGTCGGCCCCAGCCAGTTGCCGTCCGGGTAGCCGCTGACCTGAACCCGGCTGCCGTCGAGCAGGCAGTCGGCCCCCTCGCTCTTGCCCCTAGCGATCAGCTGCAATACCCGCTGTTTGGCCGACGGACTGATCAAGGGGCCATAACCGGCCTTGGGATCGATCCAAATGCCGGGATGCACCTTTTCCATCGCCGCCTGCAGCTCGGGGATCAGGCTATTGGCTTCCCCCACCAGCACCGCCACCGAAATGGCCATGCAACGCTGACCGGCAGCACCGACCGAGGCCCCGACCAGGTTATTGACCGCCTGCTGCCGGTTGGCATCGGGCAACACCACCATGTGGTTCTTGGCGCCGCAGAAGGCCTGTACCCGCTTCAGATGGTCGGTGCCGGTGCGATAGATATGCTGGCCCGCCGCCACCGAGCCGACGAAGGAAATGGCGCGCACATCCGGGTGCACCAGCAGCAAGTCGACCACCTCCTTGCCCCCGTGTATCACCTGCAACAGGCCGTCGGGTGCCCCCGCTTCCATGAACAACTCCGCCAGCCGCATCGGCACCAGGGGATCCTGTTCCGAAGGCTTGAGCACGAAGGTATTGCCGCAGGCAATGGCCATCGGAAACATCCACAACGGTATCATGGCCGGAAAATTGAACGGCGTGATCCCCACGCAGACCCCCAGCGGCTGGGTAACGCTGTAACAGTCGACCCCGCGCGCCACGTTTTCCTGGGTTTCCCCCATGCTGAGCGAGGCGATATTGGCGGCCTGCTCCACCACCTCGATACCGCGCCACACATCACCTCTGGCATCCTCGAGCGTCTTGCCGGTATCCTGGCTGAGCAGCCGGGCAATTTCATCATGGTGTTCTTTCAGCAATGCCTGATAACGCAGCATCAGACGGCCCCGCTCCGGCACCGGCGTTTCTTTCCAGTCAAGAAAGGCGGCGCTGGCCGCCGCCACCGCCGCCGCCACTTCTGCCCCGGTGGCACAAGGCAGAAGAGCAATCACCTTCTGGGTGGCCGGATTATTCACCTCCAGCCACTGTTCGGTGCAGCTGGCCACCATTTTACCGTCAATAAGCAGTGGAACCTGATATGCCATGGCGTTACTCCCTCCGGATTCAATAAGCTCTGGGTTCGATAGGCTCCAAGGTCAAATCAGCTCCAGTGCCACCGCCGTGGCTTCCCCCCCGCCGATGCACAACGCCGCCACACCTCGTTTCAAGCCCCGCCGACGCAGGGCGTGGAGCAAGGTCACCACAATGCGGGCACCGCTGGCACCGATGGGGTGGCCCAGGGCGCAGGCGCCACCGTTGACGTTCACTCTGGCTGCATCGAGCCCGAGCTCGTTGATCGCCAGCAGGGTCACCACCGCAAAGGCTTCGTTGATTTCATAAAGGTCCACCTCGTCTGCCTGCCAGCCCACCTTCTCGAGTACCTTACTAATGGCGCCAACCGGTGCCAAAGTGAACTCTGCCGGCAATCGGGCATGAGTGGCGTGCGCCAGCACCCGGGCCAGGGGGGCAAGTCCCAGCATCCGGGCGTGCTCGGCGGTGGTCACTACCAAGGCGGCGGCGCCATCGGAAATGGAGCTGGAATTGGCGGCCGTTACGGTGCCGTCTTTGGCGAAGGCCGGCCTGAGCTTACGGATTTTATCCGGCTTGGCCTTGCCCGGCTGTTCGTCTGTGGCCACCGCCACCGTGTCGTGCCGATGCTCGACCAGCACGGCGGCAATTTCCTCGGTGAAGGCCCCCTCGGCCATGGCGCGCCGTGCCCGGCTCAGAGACTCGAACGCGAAGTCATCCATCGCCTCCCGGCTAACGCCATACTGGTTCGCCGTCTGCTGGGCAAAGCTGCCCATCAGGCCCCCTTCGTAGGCGTCTTCCAGGCCGTCGAAAAACATATGATCGAGCAACTGGGCGTGCCCCATGCGCAAGCCTGCACGCGCCTTCGGCAACAGGTAGGGCGCCAGGCTCATGCTTTCCATGCCGCCGGCTACCATCAGTCCGGTGCTGCCCGCCCTGAGCTGATCATGAGCCAGCATCAGCGCCTTCATGCCGGAACCACACATCTTGTTGACCGTGGTGCAACCGGTGCTCACAGGCAATCCCGCCGCCAATGCCGCCTGCCGGGCCGGCGCCTGCCCCAGCCCTGCCGCCAGCACGCAGCCCATCACCACTTCATCTACCTGCTCCGGCGCCACTCCGGCCCGTTGCAGGGCGGCGGCAATGGCTGCAGCCCCAAGCCGGGGGGCTGGCACCGTACCCAGTTCTCCCTGCATCGCCCCCATCGGCGTGCGGGCCGCGCCCACTATCACTATCTCGCTGTTTGTCATGCTGGCTCCATCCACCTAATCCCCTCACCCCGAATACTTATTCAAGCTTAGCCAACCCTCGCCCATCTCATTGCACTATAGTTAATGCGGCAATATCGGCAGCAAACGAGGCCAAAACCTCCACAGCTTCACCCGAGACCATCCCTTGAAGAGGAGGACGCCATGACCCCCTACTCGCCCCTGAATATCGGCCTGGACGACACCCTGACCATGCTGCAAGAGCAGGTGGCGGCCTTCGCCGGGCACGAAATCGCCCCCCTGGCCGACGCCATCGACAGAGACAACCGCTTTCCCGCCGAACTCTGGCCCAGGCTGGGTGACATGGGGCTGTTCGGCATCACGGTGGCGGAAGAGCATGGCGGGGTGAACATGGGCTATCTGGCCCATGTGCTGGCGATGGAAGAAATCAGCCGGGCCTCGGCGGCGGTGGGATTGTCTTACGGCGCCCATTCCAATCTGTGCGTCAACCAGATCCACCGCCACGGCAGCGAAGAGCAGAAACAACACTACCTGCCGCCCTTGCTGAGCGGCGAACACGTCGGCGCCCTGGCCATGTCCGAGCCCAACGCGGGATCCGACGTGGTGTCGATGAGTCTGCAGGCCCGGACGGATGGCGACCACTTCGTGCTGAACGGCACCAAGATGTGGATCACCAACGGTCCCGAAGCGAACGTGATAGTGGTCTACGCCAAGACCGAGCCTAAGGCCGGGGCCCGCGGCATCAGCGCCTTTATCGTGGAACGCGACACGCCCGGCTTCAGCCATGCCCAGAAGCTCGACAAGCTCGGCATGCGCGGCTCCAGTACCTGCGAGCTGGTGTTTCAGGACTGCCGTGTGCCCGGAGCCAATCTGCTCGGCCCTCTGAACGGCGGGGTGGAAGTGCTGATGAGCGGCCTCGACTACGAACGGCTGGTGCTGGCCGGTGGCCCGCTCGGCATCATGCAGGCGGTCATGGATCTGGTGCTGCCCTATGTACGGGAGCGCAAACAGTTCGGCCAGGCCATCGGCGACTTTCAGCTGGTACAGGGCAAGCTGGCGGACATGTACACCAGGATGAACGCCGCCCGCTGTTATACCTATATGACTGCGATGGCGGCAGACCGGGGCCAGCTGTCCCGCAAGGATGCCGCCGGTGTGATACTGCTGGCCTCCGAAAGCGCCACCCAGATGGCATTGGACGCCATTCAGCTGCTCGGCGGAAATGGTTATATCAACGAGTTCCCCGCCGGCCGCCTGCTGCGGGATGCCAAGCTGTACGAAATCGGCGCCGGCACCTCGGAGATACGCCGCATGCTGATCGGCCGGGAACTGGTACAGAATCGGTGAGGGCAGAAATGCGGCTAAAACAATTAACCATAAATGTGAAACACAGCTCCAGCGAACATCGGCAAAAGGGCCAACTTTGCGACTCGCCGTGAACCCATCCATGGGGGCTCCGCCGCGCCATCCCTGGCGCAGAGGGTCGGCAAAGTCGATCCCTTTTACCTCTCTTTCTGCTCCGAGTTATCTGCCTGGGAGTAAATAATGACTATTCTGCCCAATAACATTAATCCCGAATCGGACCGGTTTCAGGCCAATCATGAGGCCATGGCCGCCGAGGTGGTGGCAATGCGTGAACGGGTGGCAGTCATCGAGCGGGGCGGCGGCGAGAGCAGCCGAAAACGACATACCGACAGAGGCAAGCTGCTGCCCCGGGAGCGGGTACGCCAGCTGCTGGACCCGGGGGCGCCCTTTCTCGAGCTGTCCCAGCTGGCGGCCCTGGATGTCTACGACGACGCCGTGCCGGCGGCGGGGCTGATCGCCGGCATCGGCCGGGTCAGCGGGGTCGAGTGCATGATAGTGGCCAACGACGCCACGGTAAAAGGTGGCACCTACTACCCGCTAACGGTCAAGAAACACCTGCGCGCCCAGGAGATTGCCGAACGTTGCCGCCTGCCTTGTATTTATCTGGTCGACTCGGGCGGCGCCCACCTGCCCAGCCAGGCAGAAGTATTCCCGGACCGGGAGCACTTCGGACGCATCTTCTTCAATCAGGCGCGGATGTCCGCCGCCAACATTCCCCAGCTGGCGGTGGTGATGGGGCTCTGTACCGCCGGCGGCGCCTATGTGCCGGCCATGGCGGACGAGTCCATCATAGTGCGCCATCAGGGCACCATCTTCCTGGGGGGGCCGCCACTGGTACGCGCCGCCACCGGCGAGGTCGTCAGCGCCGAAGAGCTCGGTGGCGCCGAGGTGCATATCCAGACCTCGGGTGTGGCGGATCACGCCGCCGAAGACGACGCCCATGCGCTCTGGCTGGCTCGTCGGCTGGTCGCCAACCTCAACCGTTCGCCGTTACCCGCTCCGCATCATGCTCCGCAGCCGCCCCGGTACCCCGCCGAAGAACTCTATGGCATCGTCGGCACCGACTTGCGCAAGACCTTCGAAATACGCGACGTCATCGCCCGGTTGGTGGACGACTCGGCCTTCGATGAGTTCAAGCGCGACTATGGCACCACCCTGGTGACCGGCTTCGCTCGCCTGCACGGCTATCCGGTCGGCATTGTCGCCAACAACGGCATCCTGTTCAGCGAATCGGCCCAGAAAGGCGCCCACTTCATCGAATTATGCTGCCAGCGCCGGGTGCCGCTGCTGTTTCTGCAGAACATCACCGGCTTCATGGTGGGCAAAAAATACGAGGCCGAGGGCATCGCCAAGCACGGCGCCAAACTAGTAATGGCGGTGGCCTGCGCCAATGTGCCCAAGATAACCCTGATCATCGGCGGCAGCTTCGGCGCCGGTAACTACGGCATGTGCGGCCGGGCCTATGATCCGGACTTTCTGTGGACCTGGCCCAACAGCCGCATCTCGGTGATGGGCGGCGAACAGGCCGCCGAAGTGCTGGCCCGGGTGAAACGCGATGCCAGGGAAAAGGCCGGTGAATCCTGGAGCGACGCCGACGAGGCGGCCTTCAAGGCGCCCATCGTCGCGCGCTACGAGCAGGAAGGACATGCCTGGCATGCCAGCGCCCGGCTGTGGGATGACGGCGTCATCGACCCCATAGACAGCCGGACTGTGCTGGCCATGAGCCTGGCACTGGCCCTGAACCGGCCCATGGACGAGCCCCGCTTCGGGATCTTTCGCATGTAGGAGGCCTCATGAGCGAGTCCGTACAGCTTGAAGAGCGCAACCCCGGTATCTGGGAGCTGATACTGAACCGGCCCGAGCGCCATAATGCCTTGGACGAGCGTCTGATTGCCGCCATGAGCGAGCGGCTGGACCAGGCCGCCCACCAACCTGGTCTGCGCCTGCTGGTGCTGCGCGGCACCGGCAAACACTTCGGCGTAGGCGCGGATCTGGGCTGGATGCAACGAGCTGCCACCCTCGATGATCAACAGAATCTGGCCGATGCTCGTCAATTGGCGCAGCTGTTACGACAACTGGATACCTTCCCCCACCCGACTCTGGCACTGGTGCAGGGCGCGGCCTATGGCGGCGCCCTGGGGCTGATCGCCTGCTGCGATCTGGTGGTGGCGACAACGAATAGTCGCTTCTGTCTCAGCGAGGTAAAACTGGGCCTGATCCCCGCCACCATCAGCCCCTATGTGCTGCGTGCCCTGGGGCCACGCCAGGCCCGCCGCTACATGCTCACCGCCGAGGTCATGGATGCCGCGGTGGCCGAACGGCTGGGGCTGGTCCATCTGCTGGCCGCCCCCGACCAAAGTCTGGATGAGGCGGCGGAGCCCCTGATCCGGACGATAATCCGCAATGGCCCCCATGCGCTCACCGCCGCCAAGCAGCTGATACGGGACTTCACCGGACACACCATCGACGAGACGCTGATAGACAGCAGCGCCCGTCGCCTCGCCCGGCTTCGCCTCGGTGCCGAGGCCCGGGAAGGGCTCGCCGCCTTTCTCAACAAGCGCCCGCCGGCCTGGGAGGACAAGGATGTTTAACAGGATACTGATCGCCAACCGGGGCGAAATTGCCTGCCGCATCATCCGTACCGCCCGCCGGCTCGGCATCGAGACGGTAGCGGTCTATTCCGACGCCGATGCCCGGGCGGCGCATGTGGAGCTGGCCGACGAGGCCTGGCGTCTGGGGCCGGCCCCGGCCGCCGAGAGTTATCTCCGCCAGGATAAGTTGCTGGATATCGCCAAGGCCTGTGGTGCCGAGGCCATTCATCCCGGCTACGGCTTTCTGTCGGAGAATGCCGGCTTCGCCCACGCCTGTGCCGAACAGGGGCTTGTCTTTATCGGCCCGCCCGCCACCGCCATCGAAGCCATGGGTTCCAAGTCCGCCGCCAAGGCACTGATGGCCGCCGCCGGGGTGCCGGTGGTGCCCGGTTATCACGGTGCCAATCAGGACGCCGAACAATTGCGCCGAGAGGCGGAACGATGCGGCTTTCCGCTGCTGCTGAAGGCGGTGGCCGGCGGCGGCGGCAAGGGCATGCGGGTGGTACATGGCATCGATGAGTTCGACGAGGCACTGGCGGCGGCCCGCCGCGAGGCCAACGCCGCCTTCGGTGACGACGCCATGCTGCTCGAGCGCTACCTGCCCAAGGCCCGCCATGTGGAGGTGCAGGTGTTCTGCGACCAGTTCGGCCACGGCATCTATCTGTCGGAACGGGACTGCTCGGTGCAGCGCCGTCACCAGAAGGTACTGGAAGAAGCCCCCGCTCCCGGCCTGTCGCCACAAATCCGGCTTGCCATGGGCGAAGCCGCGGTCAAGGCGGCGTTGGCCATCAACTACCGGGGCGCCGGTACCCTGGAGTTTCTGTACCAGGCCGACGGCCGCTTCTACTTCATGGAGATGAACACCCGCCTGCAGGTGGAGCACCCGGTCACCGAGCTGGTCACCCACCTGGATCTGGTGGAGTGGCAGTTGCGCGTCGCCGCCGGTGAGCCACTGCCACTGACTCAGGAACAGGTGAAGATCCGGGGTCACGCCGTGGAGGCACGGGTGTATGCCGAGGATCCGGAGCACGACTTCCTTCCCGCCGCCGGTACCCTGCACCATCTGCACGAGCCCGCCACCGGCGCCGATATCATACCCGGTGCCATAATACGACTGGATACCGGCGTGCGTCAGGGCGACGACGTCGGGATCTTCTACGACCCGCTGATCGCCAAGCTGATCGTCTGGGCCGAATATCGAGATCAGGCCCTGCGCCAATTGACCCGCTCTCTGGCTCAGTATCGCATCGGCGGGGTGCGCACCAACCTGCGCTTTCTTCATGCCCTGGCCGGGTCGGCGCCGCTGCGGGCCGCCGAGCTGCATACCGGTTATATCGAACAGCATGGTGAGTGGCTGTTTGCTCCGCCCGGCCTGGAACCAGCCCGGCTGCTGGCGCTCTGTGCCGCCTTTGTGCTGCTCAGCGAACCGCAACCGGCCCCCTCCCCCTTTGCCGGCCACCGGGGCTGGTGGCTCAACCTGCCGGCCCGACGACAACTGGCATTCGAGTATGAAGGCGAGGCTCATCGACTCGATATCAGGAGCGAGTCCGATGAGTATTTGATAACGCTCGACAACCGGCAGCACCGCCTCACCGCCGAGTTACAGTGGGAACAATTACAGGCGGTGATCGACGGCATGCCGCTGCGTTGCCACCTGGCCCGACATAATGACCAGCTATGGCTGTTTTATCGCGGCGAGCGTTTCGACGTACGGCTGCACACTCCCGATTACGAACAGCAGTCAACACATCATGGCGGCGGCCTCTGTGCCCCCATGCCCGGGGTGATCAGCCAGCTCAAGGTGGCGGTGGGCGACCCAGTTGTCGCCGGCCAGACCCTGTTAATCCTGGAGGCGATGAAAATGGAACACCCCATTGTCGCCCCCACCGCCGGTCGAGTGGCCGAACTGTATTACCGGGAAGGTAGCCAGGTTGGTGAAGGCGCCGAGCTGCTGCGACTGGAGCCCGAACAGGATCGAGAGCAGGAGCAAGAGGCACCATGAGCAACAAGGTCAGGCTGGTGGAAGTCGGCCCCCGGGACGGGCTGCAGAATGAGCCGGGTTCGGTGCCATCCGCCATCAAAATCACGTTGGTCGAGCGGCTGGCCGACTGCGGCCTGTGCCATATCGAGGCCGCCAGTTTCGTCTCGCCCAAGTGGGTGCCGCAGATGGCCGACGGCCACGCGATACTCACCGGCATTCGACGCCAGCCTGGCGTGATCTACAGCGCCCTGACCCCCAACCTCAAGGGACTGGAGGCAGCGATAGCCGCCGGTGTTGACGAAGTGGCGGTGTTTACCGCCGCCTCCGAGTCATTCTGCCGGCGCAACATCAACTGCTCCATCGACGAGAGTCTGGCCCGCTTCACCCCACTGCTGGCAAAGGCCCGGCAACACCGGCTCAAGGTTCGCGGCTATGTGTCCACCGCGCTCGGCTGCCCCTATGAAGGCAACATTGCCCCCGCCGCCGTGGCCCGGGTAGCCGGCGCCCTGTATCGGATCGGCTGCATGGAAATCTCCCTCGGCGACACCATCGGCACCGGCACGCCGAACCAGGCCTGCGCCATGCTGGCCGCAGTACGTCAGGAAGTGCCCATCACGCAGCTCGCCGTGCATTTTCACGATACCTACGGCCAGGCTCTGGCCAACATTTATGCAGTGCTGGAACAAGGGATTCGCATCATCGACAGCTCGGTCGCCGGCCTCGGCGGCTGCCCCTACGCCCCCGGCGCCTCGGGCAACGTCGCCACCGAAGACGTGGTTTATCTGCTCAACGGGCTGGGCATAGATACCGGGGTGGATCTCGGCCGGCTGGTGGATACCGGCCGCTGGATAAGCCAACAGCTGGGTCGGCCCAACGGTTCAAAAACAGGCCGCGCCTGGAAGAATGAGAGCTGAAAGCATCGTAATACGAAGCAGCAGCACGGTTGCGCTACGCCGACACGCTTCAAGCCCATCCATGGGACGCTCGGCAAATGTCATCCATGACATTTGACGGTCGGCTCCGGCAATCCCCACTGTTGTTTCGAACAACTTCGACGCCGCCAGGAAGCTGTCAGTCAGTAGTGGGGCCTCAACAATGCCGGAATTCGCGATGCTCATTCCAGCCTGCGCCCCTCTGGTCCCTGCTCCCAAGTCCCCAATCCCTGCTTTCAAAAACAAAAAGGGAGCCGAAGCTCCCTTTTTCACCGGAACGAATTCGAACCTTACTGGTTGACGAACTCGACACCCTTGACGATATCGCCTTTCAGGGTTTCCAGCATGCCGTCCATCGCGGCCTGTTCGAAGGCGCTGATGTCGCCGTAAGGCAGCACTTTTTCCACGCCGTTCTTGCCCAGCAGCACAGGCTGTGCGAAGAACTGAGCGTGCTCGCTGCCGCCGTCGACATAGGTGCATTCAACCACGTTGGCTTCACCCTGCATGGCCTTGACCAGAGACAGCGCGAAACGACAGGCAGCCTGACCCATGGACAGGGTGGCGGAGCCGCCGCCGGCCTTGGCTTCAACGACTTCGGTACCGGCATTCTGGATGCGGTAGGTCAGCTTCTCGATTTCTTCATCGGAGAAAGAAGCGCCTTCAACCTGAGACAGCAGCGGCAGTATGGTCACGCCGCTGTGGCCACCGATAACCGGCACCTTGACGTCGGACACGTTCAGGCCCTTGGCTTCGGCCACGAAGGTCTCGGCGCGGATCACGTCCAGAGTGGTGATACCGAACAGCTTGTTCTTGTCGTAGACACCGGCTTTCTTCAGCACTTCGGCGGCGATCGGCACAGTGGTGTTCACCGGGTTGGTGATGATGGCGATACAGGCCTGAGGACAGGCAGCAGCGGCTTTTTCGATCAGGTTCTTGACGATACCGGCGTTCACATTGAACAGGTCGGCACGGTCCATGCCCGGCTTGCGGGCTACACCGGCGGAGATCAGCACGATGTCGGCGCCTTCAAGCGCAGGAGTCGGATCTTCACCACCAAAACCAACAACGCTCACTGCGGTCGGGATATGGCTCAGATCGGCGGCAACACCGGGAGTTACGGGGGCGATATCGTACAGGCTTAATGCAGAACCGGCAGGCAGGTTGTTTTTCAACAGCAGGGCCAGAGCCTGGCCGATACCACCGGCGGCTCCAAGTACGGCAACTTTCATGACTGAACTCCGTTATTATTGGGTTATTAGGCGTTTCCTAGGGCTTAAGCAACATAGCGAAAGCGCCACAGAAAAACAATGATTAAGGGATGCCGAATATGCCGTTCTGTGAGACAGCGCCGCTCATCCCTGAGTCTGGAACACCAGTGCCCGCCGTTCCAGCAGACGGAACAAAAAGGTCAGCAGGCCATTCAAGGCAAGATAAATGGCGCCCGCCATCCCGAACACGGCCAGGGTATCGTAGGTCTGTCCATTGAGTCGCTGGGCCAGTCCCATGATTTCCATGATCGAGATGGTACTGGCCAGGGAACTGCCCTTGAGTACCAGCACCACTTCGTTGGAATAGGCCGGGATCACCCGCCGTCCGGCATGGCGCAGCTTGACACTCAAGGTCTGCCAGCCATTCATGCCCAAGGCCTGGCAGGCCAGGGTTTCACCTCTCGGCACCGCGTCCAGCGCCCCCTTGAACAACCGGCAGGTATAAGCACCGGCATTCATGCCCAGAGCCAGAATGGCGCAGAACATCGGCTCCCGGAAATAGGTCCATGCCCAGCTGTTTTTCATCCAGTCGAACTGGGCCGGCCCGTAGTAAACCAGAAAAATCTGTACCAGCAGCGGGGTGCCGGTCAGCAGCAATAAATACCCTTCCGTCAGCTGGGCCAGCACCGGCACCCGACGCTCCAGGATCCAGGTCAGCACCAGGGCAATCACCAACCCCAGCAACAGACCGGCGCCGGTGATGCTCAGGGTGATTTTAACCCCTTGCAGCAGGGTCGGCAGGTAGTCGAGCCAGTTAGTCATAATGGGTTACTCTCGCACGCAGCCGCTTCACCTTCTGCCCGCAGGACAACGGCAGATAGTCGAGTCATATCAGTCATAACGGGTTACCCTCGTTTTTAACCGCTTCAGCCCCTGCTGGCTGAGCACGGTGATCGCCAGATAGATCAGTGCCGCGATGCCATACCAGGTGAAGGGTTCATAGGTACGAGCGGCAACCGCCTTGGCCTGATACATCAGGTCGTGCACCCCGATCAACGACACCAGAGCGGTATCTTTCAGCAGGATCAGCCACTGGTTGCCGAGCCCCGGCAGCGCATGGCGCCAGGTTTGCGGCAGCACGATCCGCATAAAGGTGTACAAGGGTGGCAACCCCAACGCCTGGGCCGCCTGCCGCTGTCCCTGAGACACCGCGTTCAGCGCTCCGCGCAGGGTCTGGGCGGAATAGGCGGCAAACAGCAGTGACAAGGCCGTCACCCCACACCAGAAGGGACTGAATTCAAGGTACTCGCCGGTCAGCAGAAACAACAGCTGGGTGGAGCCGAAATAGATGAAAAATACCACCAGAATTTCGGGCAGGCCGCGTAATACCGTGGTCAGCAACGTCGCCGGCCAGCGCAAGGCGGCAAAGCGGCTCATCTCGGCCCCACACAGCAACACGGCCAGCACCAGGCCGGCCGCCAGTGACGTCAATGCCAGCCCCAGGGTCATCAGGGCGGCATTCATCAGATGGGTCAACATATTACTGGGGGAAATACTTTTGGTAGAGGCGGTCGTAGCTGCCGTTGGCCTTGAGCTCGCTCAGGCCCTGGTTCAGCTTGTCGAGCAGTTCCTGATTGCCTTTGGTTACGGCGATGCCGAAGCCGGTGCCGAAGTAATCATTATCGGTGATACGCTCGCCCAGTACCGCATAACCGTCATTCTTGCCCAGCCATTCGCCTACCACGGCGGTATCCGCAAACACGGCGTTCAGACGACCGTTGGTCATGTCCAGCAGCGCATCCTGCACGCTCTGATAGGGGCGAGACTTCAGGCCTTCGCTTTCCAGCTTGTCCTGAACGTATTTCTGGTGCGAGGTGCCGTTCTGCACGCCCACGGTCTGATCGTTCAGCTCGTCGATGCTGTCGAACTTGCCGGTCGGGGCCACGAATACCGCGGAGTTTTCATAATAGATATCGCTGAAGTCAACCTGCTCGGCCCGCTCCGGGGTAACGTCCATGGCGGCGATGGCGGCGTGGTAGCGACGGAATTTCAGACTCGGGATCAGGCTGTCGAAGGCCTGGTTATGGAAGCTGCACTCCAGTTCGGCCACGTCACACAACGCCCGGGCCAGATCGAGATCGAACCCCTGCATCTCGTTGTTTTCGTCAACAAACTCGAACGGAGGGTAGGCCGCATTGGTCACAAACTTCACTTCTTCTGCCTGAGCCGTGCCGAACGCCGCGAGCAGTGCCAGGGATAACAGGGTCTTGTTCATGATGATGTCCTTGTAGTCATTAATGAGTCAGAAACTCGGCCAGCCGCCGAGTCTGGGGATGATCGAGCAGTCCGGCATCGCCGTATTCCACCAGGCGGCCCTGTTCGAGATAGGCCACCTTGGTTGCCACCCGCCGGGCGAAGCCGACTTCGTGGGTCACAATCACCTGGGTAATGCCGGTTTGTCCCAGTTGCAGGATGATCTCCGCCACTTCCTTGGTAATCTCCGGATCCAGCGCCGCCGTCGGTTCGTCGAACAGCAACACCGAAGGATTCATCATCAGCGCCCGGGCGATGGCGACCCGCTGCTGCTGACCGCCGGACAGGGAACCCGGCCAGGCGTGACGCTTGTCGGCCAGCTTGAGCTGGCTCAACAGGTAACCCGCTTTATCCTGCGCCTGTTTCTTATCCATGCCCAGCACCTTGAGCGGTGCCTCCAGCAGGTTCTGCTCAACCGTCAGGTGCGGCCACAGATGATACTGCTGAAACACCATGCCCACCTTGCCGCGCAACTGCTGTGCGCGTTTCTGCAATTGGCCCGTTTGGGTGTCGGGAAAGGAAAAGGTTTCTCCGGCAATGGTCAGCTGGCCGGAATCCGGAATATCCAGCAGGTTCAGTAGCCGTAAAAGAGAACTTTTTCCTGCGCCGCTAGGACCAAGTAGCACTAATGTCTCTCCGGCATCGCATTTAAGCGAAACCTGGCTTAAAATTTCCTGACCAGCCCAGGACTTGCAAATGCCGCTGAATTCTATGCCCATGCGCTATGTTCACATCATCTGTCAGAGTGTTCGGCTGATTTTATTTTGCATTGATGTTAATGCAAGCTAATTTTGCATCCTTATGCAAAATAAATGACTAATCCTTGATAAAATATGGCCACGGATAGACAATATGCACCATTCAACCACGCTCAGTCGGCTGCAAAAAATGAACGAAAAGCAAGAACAACTGATCAAGGCCTTCAAAGCCCTGCTCAAGGAAGAACGCTTCGGCTCCCAGGCAGAGATTGTGACTGCGCTGCAGGACCTCGGATTCGATAATATCAACCAGTCCAAGGTCTCACGCATGCTGAGCAAGTTTGGCGCCGTGCGTACCCGCAATGCCAAGATGGAAATGGTCTATTGCCTGCCGGTCGAACTGGGCGTGCCTACCAGCAGCAGCCAGCTGAAAAACCTGGTGCTGGATGTGGGTCACAACAGCGCGCTTATCGTCATTCACACCAGTCCCGGCGCCGCCCAGCTGATTGCCCGCATGCTCGACTCGCTCGGCAAGGCGGAAGGTATTCTCGGCACCATCGCCGGCGATGACACCATTTTCATCACCCCCACCAAAGATACCCCGATCGAGACCCTGTTCCAGAGCGTACTGGAGCTGTTCGAGCAATACGTTTAAGCAAAAAAACCGGCGAGGGGGTAAGGCGAGAGCAGCAAGCAGCCCCCTACCCGCCGTGTTTATTTCCCCCCCTCGTTACTCATCCTTCACGCCTCACCACCGATACTTTTACAGATCTCCCTGTGTTGCCAGCCACTCTTCCGACGGCGCGAAGAAAGCGGCCCCGGTTTCAGCCTGGGTAAACAGCGTCAGATGATCGAAAGCTCCGGCTTCGTCGGGCTGAAACATGCTCTCCAGCATGCGACTGAAATGTAAGGGAGTGTTGCAGCAGGAAATAAACACCAGTCCCTGCTCTGCCGCCGAGCCCCAGGGCATGCTCTGGCGCAGAATCTCCATGCTGTTGCCGGCGGCATCCTTGAGACTGGTTCTCTTGGTGTGGGCAGTCGGGGCCTTGTGGGCCGACTCGTACTCGATATTGTCGGACTTGGTGCGGCCGTAGATGTCTTCCTGAGCCTTTAGCGCCAGCTTCTGCCACCGGGCCATCTTGTGCTTGTAGCGCTGCACATGAATATAACTGCCGTCGGCAAAGCGACCTTCCGCCACCAGCGCCACGGCGGCCCGGTTTTCACCCTGAGGGTTTTCGGTACCGTCCACGAAGCCGGTCAGATCACGGCTGTCGAGATAGCGAAAGCCCTGGCGCTCGTCTTTCAGCTCAACCTTGCCTGCCAGCCGCGCCATGATTCGCTGTACGGCGATATAAGCCACGTCCAGCCGATCGGCCCGCAGCTGAAAAAAGAGATCGAAGGGCGTTTCGGGCGCACTGCGCTGGCCTTCCTGCTGAGCCGGAAAAGGTGCCAGCTTCGCCGGCCGGGCGCCGGGGTAGAGCTCATCCCAGGCCTCGTTTCCTACCGCGACCAGGCCGGAGAAATCGGCATCCGGGTACTCCTGACACAGGCTCTGCCACAAGGCGGGCACCTCGGCAAGGGCGGCGCGAACCGCCTCGAAAGCATCTGGCTTGATGTCGAACATCAGATAATAGGCGTGAAGATTGGGTTCGGCGCAAATGCCGGCTTGTGCTGTCATCGTCTGCTCTTCCATTGCTTCGAAAGAGGCCAGTATAACGACAAAAACGGGGACTGGGGACTGGCTTTTACGAGTCCCCAGTCACGAATCCCCGGTCCCCAAGGTCAGGCCACGGCGCGCTGGCCTTCGGAGTCGGGGAAAAAAGTCAGTGCATGGGGCACCACCTTCACATTGACCTGGCTCACCGCCGGCAAGGGTTCGTTGATGCTCACTTCCAGCCGCAGGTTCTGGCACTCGACCACGCAGCGGGTATGGGTGCCGAGAAACTGCTGCTCCAGCACCCGGCCATTGCCCTGCTCGGTGAGCGACAGCTGAATCTGCCGCGGACGCAACATCAGCTGGCCACTGGTGCCGGGGGCGGCATCGAGTGCCGCCTGACTCACGATGGGGCCCATGGCGGTGAGCAGGGTGCACTTGTCGAGCACGCTGGCGGGCACGTAATTGGCCTGACCGAGAAAATCGGCCACAAAACGGCTTTGCGGATGCTGATACAGGGTTTGCGGCCGCCCCACCTGCTCGATGTGACCGGCGCGGAACAGCGCCAGCCGGTCGGAAAAGGCGAACGCCTCTTCCTTGCTGTGGGTCACGAAGATGGCACCGATCCCCTGCCCCTTGAGCAGGGCGCGAATTTCGCCGATCAGACGCATCCGCACCTGGGTGTCGATATTGGAAAAGGGCTCGTCGAGCAGCATCAGACCGGGCTGGCAGATCATGGCTCGGGCGATGGCTACCCGCTGCTGCTGTCCACCCGACAGCTGATGCGGATAACGAGCACCCAGCTCGGCCAGATTCACCAGTTCCAGCACCTCGGCCACCCGCGTATTGATGCGGGCCTTGTTGCTTTCCTTGCTCTGCAGGCCGAAGGCCACGTTCTGCGCCACATTCAGATGCGGAAACAGGGCGTAGTCCTGAAAAATCATGCCGATGTTACGCCGCTCGGGCACCACTTCCACCCCACCGCCGTTCATCTTCCGGCCGTGGATATGGATCTCGCCCCGGGTCACCGGCAGCAAGCCCGCCACCGCCTTCAGCAGCGTGGTCTTGCCGCAACCGCTGGCGCCCAGCAGGCACATGATTTCGTTCTCGGCCACCTGCAACGACAGGTTATCCAGTATGGCCTTGCCGTTATAACTACAGCGAATGCCGTTTACATCCAGTGCCGCCATCAGTGATGCTGCTCCAGTGATCGGTTCAGGAAAATCAGCGGTATCAGTCCCACCAGCACGATGACAATGGCGGGCAGGGCCCCCACTTCCAGTTGCTCGTCGGACACAAACTGATATACATAGGTCGCCAGGGTCTGAAAGTTGAAAGGCCGCAGCAACAGGGCCGCCGGCAGCTCTTTCATGCATTCGATAAACACCAGCAGGGCGCCGGCCAGCATGCCCTTGCGGATCAGCGGCATATGCACCTTCATCATCATGGCGCCCGGGCCATAGCCCATGGTCTGGGTCACCATGTCCAGCGACGGCGACACCTTGCCGAGGCTGCTTTCCACGGCCCCGATGGCCATGGCGCCGAAACGAACCAGATAACCGAAGGCGATGGCGGTCATGGTGCCGGTCAGCAACAGGCCCGGCTCGCTCAGTCCCAGCCACAGCGCCAGATCGTTGATGGCAAAATCGAGACTGGTCAGCGGCACCAGCACACCAATCGCCAGCACGGTTCCCGGCAGGGCATAGCCCATGCTCGCCAGCCGCATGGGCAGCGCCGTGTAGGTTTTGCCGGTCAGTCGGTGGGTCATGCCCAGTAACAGGGCGATCATCAGCGCCAGTCCCGCTACCAGCGCCGACAGTACCAAGCTGTTCATGCTGTACTCGAAGAAGCGTGCATTCCAGGACTGCTCGAAGTAATGGATGGCGTGATAACACAGAATGACGAAGGGCAGCAGGAAGCCCAGCACCACCAGCCCCCAGCAATACGCCAGCGCGCCCCATTTCGACACCCCATCGAGCCGATAACCGATTGCCTGTTCGTGCCCCATGCTTTTCTGGAACATCTGCTGTCGCTTGCGACTGCTGCGTTCCAGACTCAGCAACAGCATCACCACCAACAACATCATGGCGGCAATCTTGGCGGCGGCATTGAGGCTGCCATAGCCCAGCCAGGTATCGTAGACCGCCGTGGTCAGGGTGTTGACCGCAAAGAAGTTGACGGTACCGAAATCGGCCAGGGTTTCCATCGCTACCAGCGACAGCCCCACCGCGATGGAGGGCCGCGCCAGCGGCAAACTGACGCGTTTGAAACTCTGCCAGGGGGTGCAGCCCAGCAGACGGCTGGACTGGATCAGACTGGTGGACTGCTCCAGAAAGGCGGTGCGCGCCAGCAGGTAGACATAGGGATACAACACCAGCCCCAGCATCAGGGCGGCGCCGCCGAGGGTACGGATAGGCGGAAAATAATAATCGGCGGACGACTGCCAGCCAAACCACTGTCGCAATGCGGCTTGCACCGGGCCGGAAAAGTCCAGCAGGTCGGTATAAACGAAGGCAACAATATAGGAAGGCATGGCCAGCGGCAGGATCAGTGCCCACTGCAGCCAGCGCTTGCCGGGGAGTTCACACATCGCCATCAACCAGGCGGCGGGCACCCCGCACAACAGGCTGAAGACCATGACCAGCAGCACCAGCCAGAAGGTATTGCCGATATACGCAGAAAGCACCGTGCCCCACAGATGACGAAAGAGATCTTCTGCGGGTAACAGTGCTTCATAAATCAATGCCATCACAGGCAAGGTCAGCAACAGAGCCAGGGCCCAACTGCCGACCGTCCAACCAGGTCTTTTCATCTACAGCTCAAAACGGGGGACAGACCCCCGTCTTTTTACAGATCGTATTGGACTTCGTCCACCAGTTGCACCGCCTGTTTGGCATGTTTTGCCACATCGGTCAGCGGACGCGGGTCAGACTTGAAGTCACCCCAGCCCTTCACCAGCTCGGACGGCTCCACGCCGGGCTTGACCGGATACTCGTGGTTGGCAGAGGCGTACAGGTGCTGCGCTTCGTCACCGGACAGGAATTCCATCAGCTGAACCGCCGCATCCTTGTTCTTGGCATGCTTGGTCAGCGCCACGGCGGAGATGTTGACGTGAGTGCCGCGATCATTCTGATTGGGGAAGTTGATATAGGCAGACTCCGCCCACTCACGCTGCTTGTCATCGGTCAGCATCACGCCGTAGTAGTAGCTGTTGCCCAGCGCATAGTCACAGACGCCGTCCTTGATGGCCTTGACCTGATCCCGGTCACCGCCCTGAGGCTTGCGTGCCAGGTTGGCCTTGAGACCTTCCAGCCAGGTCTTGGTGTACTCTGCACCGTGCTCGTCAATCATGGAGGCCGTCAGTGCCACGTTGTAAGGGTGCTTGCCGCTGCGGGTACAGATCTTGCCCTTGTACTTGGGATCGGCCAGCTCTTCATAGGTAATGTCGTCACGCTTGCCAACCCGCTCTACCGAGCTGTAGATGGCACGGGCCCGGGTGGTCAGGGCAAACCATTTTCCGTCTGCATCACGGTACTGGGCCGGAATGTTCTCTTCCAGCACCTTGCTGTCAACGGACTGGGTCAGATCCTTGTCGACCACATCCATCAGTCGGCTGACGTCGACGGTCAGTACCAGATCGGCCGGTGACAGACGCCCTTCACGCTGCAGACGCTCACCCATACCATCCTTGATGAAGACGACATTGACGTCGATACCGGTTTCTTTGGTAAAGGTGTCGATGATCGGCTTGATCAGAAAGTCCTGGCGATTGGAGTAAACATTGACTTCTTCGGCCAAGGCCTGGCTGGTGAAGCTGGTCACCAGCAACGCCGCCGCCGACAGGAAAAATTTGTTAGACATCATCCAGATCCATTTAGTTGAGTGAGAATAGTTACTGTTCAGGAGTATACCTAGACGCGACTCGGAATCAACAAGCAACCGACATCTAAATAATAAAAATTTTCATCTGCAATACGATACCAGAGGCTGCCGCACTTTTTTTGAGCCGGATCGGTTCACCCATAAAAAAGAGAGAGCCCAGGCTCTCTCTTCACAATACGCGACAGTGTTATCCGCGAGAGGCTCAGCTCCGCTTCAGGCTCACGAACTCGGGATAGGCATCGACACCGCAGTCGATCATGTCCATACCGGACTGCTCTTCGTCTTCGCTGACACGAATACCCATGACCTGCTTCAGCACATACCAGACCAGCAGGCTGGCACTGAATACCCAGCCACCGATCACCAGGATACCGGCCAGCTGTGCCCACAGTGTGGCATCGGCATTGGCCACCGGTACCAGCAGCAGACCGAAGATACCGCACACGCCATGCACCGAGATGGCACCGACAGGATCATCGATACGCAGCTTGTCCAGAGAGATGATGGCATACACCACCAGCACGCCCGACAGCAGACCGATGGAAGCGCCCCACAGGTGACTGGGCGACAGCGGGTCGGCGGTAATGGCCACCAGACCGGCCAGGGCGCCATTCAGTACCATGGTCAGATCGGCCTTGCCCCAGGTCATCTTGGTTACCAGTAGGGCGCCGATGGCACCGGCGGCAGCGGCGGCATTGGTGTTAACGAAAATCTTGGCCACAGCGGTCGAGTTTTCCACATCGGACAGCAGCAACTGGGAACCACCGTTGAAACCGAACCAGCCCATCCACAGGATAAAGGTACCCAGGGTCGCCAGCGGCATGTTGGAGCCGGGGATCGGATGAATGGAACCGTCCTTGCCGTATTTGCCTTTACGGGCACCCAGCAGCAGCACACCGGCCAGGGCGGCAGCAGCGCCAGCCATGTGCACGATGCCGGAGCCGGCGAAGTCGGTGAAGCCCCACTCAGACAGGAAACCGCCACCCCAGGTCCAGTAACCTTCCAGCGGGTAGATGAAGGCTGTCAGTACCACCGAGAACGCCAGGAAGGCCCACAGCTTCATCCGCTCGGCTACCGCACCGGACACGATGGACATGGCGGTCGCCACAAACACCACCTGGAAGAAGAAATCGGATTCCAGCGCATGGTCGGCACCATCGGCCTGGCTGCCGATCAGGGCGCCCAGGCTCGGCAGCCAGCCGCCTTCGGCATTGTCCACGTACATGATGTTGTAACCCACCAGCAGGTACATGGTACAGGCGATGGCAAACAGCAGAATATTCTTGGTCAGTATTTCGGTGGTGTTCTTGGCGCGCACCAGGCCCGCCTCCAGCATGGCGAAACCCGCCGCCATCCACATCACCAGCACACCGGACATCAGAAAATAAAAGGTGTCCAGGGCAAACTTCATTTCGGTCAATGTATCCATCATCCATTCCCTCGCTTAAATCGCTTCCATGTCCCGCTCGCCGGTACGGATACGCACCGTCTGCTGCAGGTCATAAACAAAAATCTTGCCGTCGCCGATCTTGCCGGTATAGGCGGTTTCGGTAATCGCTTCGATCACCAGTTCTACCTGATCGCTCTGGGTGGCGATCTCCAGCTTGATCTTGGGCAGAAAGTCCACGGTGTATTCGGCCCCGCGATACAGTTCGGTGTGTCCCTTCTGACGACCGAACCCTTTGACTTCCGATACCGTCATGCCATCGATGCCGACATGAGCCAGTGCCGAACGCACGTCATCGAGCTTGAAGGGTTTGATAATGGCGCAAATCATTTTCATGGCAATCTTCCTTGTGTGTCTGGATTGATCAATAGACAAACAAGCTTCGTGCCATCTTTTTTTATTCTTTAACTTTCAATATATTAGCCGATAATGCCGGATGATTTTCGAAGGCATGATATGATGTTGGTGCAGTAGATACACTAAAAGCACCAAGACGGTGCAATGGAGTCACGATGCTATCTCTATCGGCCCGGGTGCAGATCCCCGAGCAGGAACTGGAATTTATTACCATGCGCGCCAGCGGTCCGGGTGGCCAGCACGTGAACAAAACCGACTCGGCGGTGCAGCTGCGTTTCGACTACGTCAACAGCCCCAGCCTGCCCGACAGCTACAAGGCGGCGCTGCGGCAAATGAAGGACAACCGGATACTGGCATCGGGCTGGATCATGATCCGCAGCGAGAGCCATCGCAGCCAGCTGATGAACAAGGAAACCGCCAAAGAGGCGTTAATCGCCCTGCTGCAGGAAGCCGGCAAGCCGGTGAAGGTTCGCCGGGCCACCAAGCCGAGCAAGGCCGCCAAACGCAAACGGGCCGACAGCAAGACCCACAGAGGAAAAATCAAGAGCGGACGGGGGAAGGTAAAGCTTTAACGATTACTGCAGAAGTCCCGCCATTGCTCCAACACCCGGACCAGGTCGTCCAGGCCGCAGCCGGCATACAGCTCGTCATCATAATAGGCCATGCCGTCTTCCATCTCGTCGGTATCGAAGGCCAGGGCATGAGCACTGAGCTCCGCCTCTTCCCGGGTCAGCAGCAAGGTACATTCGGGGTAGTTCTTCTTGAACTCCTGCGCTTCACCCGCTTCGAGGGTCTTGATGGTCGCGAGCAATGCCGTCGCCTCGGCAATGCTGACTTCATCGGTCAGCCACTGGCCCATCACCTCATGCCCCATGGTAAAACGGGCCCGGTGATGGCCATTCAAATCCCGAAAAAACTCAAACTCCACAGGCACCTCCGACAATAAAGCTGGCGATTCTACTCCCGCGAGCCGGCACTGAACAGGACTGTTTCAGCCAGCCGGATCCAGCGGCGGCCGCCGACCGACCAGTCGCAACCGAAAACGATCCCGTAACCGGCTGAACGTCAGGATAAAGGGCAGAAAGACCAGCGCCCACAGGCTGCGATAACGGTTGTTTTCCGGCTTGCCTGCACCAAAGGTCAACGGCTCCGGCTGCCAGCCGGTGACATAGAGGGTGCCGAACATCCAGTCCCAGACCGACAGGTTGGTGCCGAAATTCCGGTTGAAATGTTTGGGGTCGTTGCTGTGATGGATCTGGTGCTGGGCCGGACTGTTGATCACATGCTCGACAACCGGGCCGAACGACAGCCAGATATGGGTATGCCGCAGGTTGGCGGCCAGGGAGTTGAAGGTCAGTACCAGGTAGCTGGAACCGAACAGGGTGTATTTGCTGACGCTGCCGCCACAGAGGTAGTAAAAAGCTCCCGCGTAGGCACCGATAACCCCCCCCTTGACCAGCTTCTCCACCACCTTTTCCACCACATGGATACGGCTGGCGGTGGCCGGCACCATTACCTCCGCCGAATGATGTACCTTGTGAAACTCCCATAGCCATCGACAGTGAAAGGCCCGGTGCACCCAGTAATGCACACAGTCCGCCACCAGGAACAACCCCAGACCATAGAGCATCATCAGCCCCATGTTTTCGCCCAGGCGCGGCCGTTCCCCCCAGACCCGTTCGAAGAAGCCCACATAGTCCCGGGATTCCCAGATAAAGGGGTCCACCAGCCCCACCACCGGCAGCACAAACAGCAACTTGAGCACCCCGCGCAACAGATAGTACTGATGGTCCAGCAAGGCCGATGGGTGCAGCCACACCTCACGACCACCGATAAAGCGCCAGTAGCTGGTGGCGGTCGTGGTGCCATCCTGCAGCCGCAACCGATAGAGCAACAGCGCCGCCAGGTAGGAGATACCGATAAAGACCACCGAAAAACGGCCATTGAGATCGAATACGCCAACCAGCCTGCTGCTCAACGGTTCCAGCAGGAACAAATGCACCCAGGTAAGCAGCCCATCAAACAGTTCCATTATCCCTCTCCGCACGATTGGTCCGGTCCGGCATCCACGACACCCAACCGCACGGGATTCTAAAAGAAAACCATTCGCAACACTATTACAAACACGACAAATGCTTGTTGCCGGTGCGCCCCTCCTCCCCTGAAACGACCTGAACCATCAACAACACTGTTCACAATAAAATCATGCCCATTCTGTTCAGGGTAAACTGGCCTGAGGTATTTATCTCCAGTATCCTATGCCGCCGCTCTCAAACAGAGGGAATATCCGGTCATATTTTAAATATGCAGATAAAAATTCTTCACATAAAGAATAACTGACCCGACAGACAGGCCGACAATAAAAATAACAAGCCGAAATTCCAATAAACTGTATACAATAATGGAACGCAGATACCATGAGTCATGACCCGCACCATCAGACCAACCAACAGGAACTGGTCTACAAACTGCACGACAAACCGCCCTTCGTGCAGTCCCTGTTCGCCGCCATCCAGCACCTGCTGGCGCTGTTCGTGGCGGTGATCACGCCGCCGCTGATCATCTGCCAGACTCTGGGTATTCCCGCCGCCGACACCGCCCAGATCATCAGCATGTCACTGTTCATTACCGGGGTGGCTTCCTTTATCCAGATGAAACGCGTCGGTCCCGTCGGCACCGGCCTGTTGTCGATTCAGGGCACCAGTTTCAACTTTCTCGGTCCCATCATCGCCAGCGGCCTGGCCATGAAAGACGGTGGCGTCACCACCGAAGCCATGCTGGCGGCCATTTTCGGCACCGCCCTGCTGGCCGCCCCCACCGAGATGATCCTCTCGCGCTTTCTGCATCTGGCCCGTCGTATCATTTCACCGCTGGTCAGCGGCATTATCGTTACCCTGATTGGCCTGACCCTGATCCAGCTGGGCCTGACGTCCATCGGCGGCGGTTTCGGCGCCATCTCCGGCGGCACCTTCGGGGCACTCGACAACCTGGCGCTGGCCGGCACCGTGCTGGGCATCATCATCGTGATGAACCGCAGCCGAAACCCGTATATCCGACTGTCGTCCATTCTGGTGGCCATGGTCACCGGCACCCTGCTGGCCTGGTACATGGGCAAACTGGCGCCGCTGGAAGGCAACCTGCCCCCCATGACCTTCCCCATCCCGCTGCAATACGGTCTGGGCTTCGACGCTTCGCTGTTTATTCCGCTGGTACTGGTGTATCTGATCACGGCGCTGGAAGGCATCGGTGATACCACCGCCACCTCGGAAGTGTCCGGCGAGCCGGTATCTGGCCCGGTCTACATGAGTCGTATCAAGGGCTGTGTGCTGGGTGATGGCGTCAACTCCTCGCTGGCATCAATTTTCAACACCTTTCCGGTCTCGACCTTCAGCCAGAACAACGGCGTGATCCAGATGACCGGCGTCGCCAGCCGTCATGTCGGCTTTTTCGTGGCCGGCATTCTGGTGCTCATGGGGCTGTTTCCCGCGGTCAGCACCATGGTGCAGCGCATTCCCGAGCCGGTGCTGGGCGGTGCCACCCTGGTGATGTTCGGCTCCATCGCCGCCGCCGGAGTACGCATCCTGTCACGCGAGCGCCTGGATCGTCGCGCCCTGTTTATCATGGCCATCTCCTTCGGCATGGGCCTGGGCATCTCCCAGCGTCCGGATATCCTGCAATTCATGCCGGAACTCATCAAGAACGTGTTCTCTTCCGGCATCGCCGCCGGTGGTATCACCGCCATCCTGATGAACATCATCATGCCGCTGAGCCATCCGCAGGCAGACACTGAAGAGCAACAGCTCGAGCAGGCCAGCTGAACCGGCGGCTTACCCCGCTTGCAGGACCGGTAAACTCCGGTCCATTAGTCCGAACCGGGGCTGCCAGACTGAGTGGCAGCCTCTTTTGGTCAGTCATCCAGCCACGATCAACATCCATCATATAAAGAACACATCGGCGAACCAGTCACCGCTCTTTTCCGGGTATCGCATTCATCCGCGGCCAGCCTCACCCGTCGCCCCCTCGCTCCTCTTCGCAGCCCCTCCGGCGCCATCATGGTGCATAGAAAACAAGTTCTGCCCTCACGCCGGGCAGGGGAACACTATGGAAGCCACCTCAAAAACAGTAAATCATTGAAAAATAATCAATCTCCTCATCAGGCACAGGGTTTGCACATTCTTGTAGAGAAATTTTTATAACTATAAATATTTCCTAATATGGACATTCCAGCACTCGCTTCAGCTCATAACATATCAAAGACATGAGGATTGAACCTATGGAACAGGAACCCACTCTGGCTGAATTCTGCCTGATCTGCGCGATACGGATGTATCGCGCACCTTATCTCTGAAGGAGTATCACCATGACATCGATATTTCGGCTAGCAACGCCGTCTCAATGGGGCATCAAGGCCCTCGCCTTTACCTGCCATGATCTCGATAACCAACGGCTCGACGACGCCCTGCAGCAGCAGCTGAGCAGCCTGAGAGCACAGTTCGATGCGCAGCATGCCCTGGCCATGCAGCAGGGCTTTATCGAGCTCCGTCAGCAGGTCGGCCGATCGATCAAACGTTTTCCACCCTCGCCCCTGGCCCTGTACCAGCAGTTCGAACGCAAGGGACAGCTGCAGGCAATTTCGCCGCTGGTGGATCTCTACAACCAATGGTCGCTGAACAGCGGCCTGTCCATTGGTGCCCACGATCTGCAGCAGTTACAACTACCGGTCAGGCTGGATATGAGCCGCGGTGGCGAGGAATTTATGGCCCTGGGCAGTGCACAGGCCAGGCCGCTCCCTGCCGGTGAATATGGCTACTTCGATGGCGGAGATCAGGTACTGTGTCGAATGGAGTATCGCCAGGCCGCCGCCACCGCCCTGCAGGCCCATACCCGGGCGGCACTGTTTATCGTGCAGGGCCATGCCCAGACCTCCGACAGCTACCTGCAGGACATCGCCGCCGGCCTGAAACAGGATCTGCAGCGATATTGCCAGCGTCGCAAGATAGCCTGACGGGTACAGGATGCACTAGCGATTCCCCCCGCGGCAATACCGAACAGCAGGCATCCAGTCACCGCTCCGCTTCAGTCTGAACCCATCAAAGGTTGCCGGCGCTCACGCCAGTTCGGTGCCACCGACCAGCTTGAGCCCGACCACGCCGGCAATGATCAGCATCAGACAGGCCAGTCTGCCGGCATTGGCGGCCTCCCCCAGAAACAGCATGCCATACACCGCCGTGCCCACAGCGCCGATTCCCACCCACACCGCATAGGCCGTGCCCACCGGCAGGGTACGCACGGCCTGCGCCAGCAGATACATGCTGAGACAGATAAAAAAGGCACAGTATAGGGTCGGCCACAACCGGGTAAACCCCTGGGTTTTCGGGATCACGGCGGCGTAGCAGATTTCACTGATGCCGGCCCCCAGCAGGAACCACCAGCCTGCCCCCAAGCCATTGAACATATAAGCGTCTCCCCTATCGTCAATCTCGACAAAAAATGTGCGGTCACACCTCGCCGGGATAGGGAGGCTCACCGCCATGCCGAACAGATCTCGTCAAGACAACAAAATGGGCGGCCACATCCCGTGTGCCGCCCTGCGTGCTGATTCATACCCCGGTTAACCGGGCGCCAGGCCTCAGCCCTTGGCGGTGCGCTTGGTCTTCTCCGGATCATCAAACGGCATGGTGTGGGCGATGGCCTGCACCTGCAGGCTGCCCCGCACTTCCAGCGGCACGCCCTGCTCGGCATAGGGCACATCCAGCCGGGCAATGGCCATGGATTTTCCGGTCAGGCGCGAATACATGCCTTCGGTAATCACACCGACCTGCTTGCCGTCGGCCCACAGGGTATCGCCGGCGCCTGCCGCCTGCTCGCCCTCGAGCAGTACCCCGAAGATCCTGAAGCGCTCCTTGCCCTTCAGCCGCGCATGTTCGTAACCGCCCCGGAATTCGCCCTTGCTCGGCGACACGGTAAAGTCCAGCCCCAGCTCCCACAGGGTATCGCCGGACGCTTCATCCGCGAAGGGATAAAGCTCGGAGTTGTCGAACGGATAGAACAGCAGACAGCTTTCCACCCGCAGCTGGTCCAGGGCGCTGAACGCGCAGGGGATGATGCCCAGAGACGCGCCCTGCTCCAGGATGGTGTCCCAGATTTTCGGGGCATCGGCCGCCTTGCAGAAAATCTCGTAACCGCGCTCGCCGGTATAGCCGGTGCGGGAGATCATCACCGGACAATCGAACAGCCGGGTCTGCACATGATGAAAATAGGGCAGGTCGCGAATACCCGGCACATGCTCGGCCAGAAAGTCCACCGCCAGCGGCCCCTGCAGGGACAGATCATGCAGATCGTCATCAAACAGCACCGCCACCTGCCGCCCCTGGGCGGAGCGCACCAGCATCTCGTGTCCGGCCCCCGTACCGTGCACCACCATGAAGGCATTGGGTCCGGTACGGTAAATCACGCAATCGTCGACGAACTTGCCGGCTTCATTGAGCATGGTTGCGTAGGACGACTTGCCCGGATATATCTTGGAGATATCCCGGCTGGTGGCGTATTCCAGCAGAGACTCCGCATGCAGGCCCACGTAGTGCACCTTTTTCAGGCCGGAGACGTCCATCAGTCCGGCACGGGTACGGATCGCCTCATGCGAGTCGGCCACGTCCCCGTCATAGGTCCAGGCCGTGCCCATGCCGTTCCAGTCTTCGAGCTTGGAACCCAGTGCGCGGTGACGATCGCCAAGGGCAGAAAAACGCCAGGAATTTGCCATGTAGTACTCCTTGTAGTGTCATATACGCGCCAGAGCCATCCTCTGGCTGCGCGCTTGTTCGGCTGAGTTATCGGTTATTGGCATCCGGATCGAACTGGCTGAGCCAGTCGACCACGGTCTGCCGATAGAGGGTCAGGCCCTTGTAGTCGGCAATGGCCTCGGGCAGGTCGCGCAGCACCCGATGCAGCCGACAGGCCCAGACCGGATTGGTCACCAGCTCTTCGAGGCTGATCAGGTAGGTTCGGATGCCGAAAAACAGCGCATTGCTGCGTGGCAGGCGCGCCATAAACTGCAGCTCGACCCTCAGGTGTACCAGCCGGGCGACGTTTTCCGGGGTCACCAGGCCGCGTTCATGGCCCCATTCGTGAAAGGTTTCCGGGGAGGAGTCCAGGCGCGGGTTGATGGTCATGGTCCAGTTCAGGCGGCGTACCGGGCTGTCGACCTGAATATTGAGCAGGTATTTAAGGGCCCGATCGAACACCCCCAGCTGATGGGCCATGGGCA
The DNA here is from genome assembly GCF_001870485.1 of Oceanisphaera psychrotolerans. GTDB lineage: Bacteria > Pseudomonadota > Gammaproteobacteria > Enterobacterales > Aeromonadaceae > Oceanimonas > Oceanimonas psychrotolerans. The sequence goes on from NZ_MDKE01000011.1 coordinate 329,479, forward strand.
CGGGGGCATGCCATTGCTTGAAGCTCATCCCCGCATCGAAGGCCAGCGACCAGTCCGCCGGGCAGGTCACCATGCCCGCATCCATGAACAGGTCATTGTCACGCTGATCCAGCAGGGCCACGTCACCCTGGATCTGGCGGGTAATGTACTCCAGCGGCTCATAGGGCAGGGTGTCGGAATCACCGAAGGTAAAGTGCTGGCAGATATCCAGCGCATGGTTCTCCCAGATCCACCGATCACCGTTACGTGTCAGACGGAACCATTCGGGGTAATCGGCGGCCAGGTGGGTCATCAGCATCTCCAGCGTGTCCCAGGCCGCCTGCTGCATGTGCGGCATCACCAGGCAACGGCGCGGGTCCATCTCCAGTACCCGGGCCCGCTCCACCACTTCGGAGCGGTAATGCTCGTCGATATCGAACCAGTGTTCGAACACGGATCCGGGATCCCGCGGCGTGGCCGGCTCGATATTGACCGAATACATATAGCTGTCTTCGGGAAAGGGAAACGGAAAGCGAGCAATCGCCTCCGGGCTGTTATGAAAGCTGAAATCGCCCTGATAGCTTTCCAGCGCTTTAAAGGTCACAGACATGGGTACTCCTACAGATCGAGCAATAAAGACTGGCCGCCACATGCACGGGAGACACAGGGCATCAGCTGGCTGGCGCGTTCGTGAGGGTCAAGAAAACTGTCCCTGTGGTCCACCTCCCCGGCCAGATAGCGGGTCGAGCACTGACCACAGACGCCGCCCCGGCACAGGTTGGGTACTTCAATTCCGGCCTGCTCCAGCGCTTCCAGCAGGCTGTAATCTGCCGCGACCTCGATACGCCGGCCACTGCCGGCCAGTTCGGCCACAAAGGGCTCGCCCGGCTCGGCCGAGGCGAAGGCTTCCCAATGTATTCTTCCCTCTTCCCAGCCGAGCCCGACCGCCGTCTGGCGCACCGCCTCCAGCAGGGATTCGGGACCACAGACATACAGGTGGGTGCCCAGCGGCTGTTCGCCGAGCAGGGCAGACAGATCCAGCCGCTCCCCCGCTGCGCCATCGTAGATATGCAGATCATCACCCAGGCGCTCGGCCAGCTCGTCCCGATAGGCATCGGTCAGGCCGCCGCGACAGGCATAGTGCAGGCTCAGGCTGGCATCACCACCACTGAGCTCGGCGATATAGGCCAGGAAAGGGGTAATGCCGATGCCGCCGGCGATCATCAGGTGATGGCGCGCCAGGGAGTGAGGGGCAAACAGGTTGGCCGGCGGCGACAACTGCAGGCGATCCCCCACCCTGACCTGCTCATGCATGAAACGTGAACCGCCACGGGAGTCCTCCTGCAGCCTGACCGCGATTCGGTAATGTCCGCTGTCGGCAGGATCGCCGAGCAGCGAATAGGCGTTACGCAGGGTGCGCTCCCCGAGGGGCATGTTCACCTGCACATGGCTACCGGCAGAGAAGCCGGGCAGGCGGCCGTTGCGGCCTTCAAGGGTGAATTCCCGGATCAGCGGCGTCAGCTGGTGTATGGCCGTGACCCGGACCTCGAGCAAACCATTCATGACGCCTCCTCCCACGGCTGTTCCGGGTCGGCACACACCCCCATGTATGCCCCGAGTCGGCGGGAGAAATGCTCTCGCACCAGCAGCCGCACACCGCAGCCACCGCAGCGTACCTGCTGCTGCTGACCGATGTGCTGGAGCGTAGAGCAATGCACACAATACAGATCCCGGCGTTGACCGCTCCTGATCATCGTTATCTCGTTACTCTGCAGGCCACCGGCACAGGCCATTCGATGTACCTGCCAGAGAAAGCTTTCATCACCACAGACATACAGGCGGGTACCGACTGCCGCCGTTGACAACAGGCTCCGCAGGCGAATAGCCAGACATTCCAATGCCCGCGCACCACCATAGCCATGCTTTTCATCCAGAAAAAGGTGTTGCGGCGGAGCTCCGTCGGCGCTCAGCCTGCGATATAACTCGGTCGCCTCATTCAGGTTCATCGCCTGGCTGACCAGCAGGTGCCGGGTACCGGAACCGGCCACCCCCGCCACCGACTGATATACCGGCGTGCTGTGCATCACTTCCGCAGCGTCGCTCGTCATCTTCAATCCCTCGTTTGACCCGATTGCACGAGACCATCCCAGATCGTCCCCAACAAATAATTCTTCATAAGAATTATTTGTTCCCACAAAGAAAGGCAAGAGCTATGCCACATAAAACAAGCCATTGATTTTAAATGGATTTATTTATGACTCTCTATTTTGGGGAACGGGAAGGGCCAAAAACTGCACTATTGGCGGGCAGGCTGCACAAAAAAGAGACACGAATGCAGCCTGAAGCGCTTGAGCCGACAACAAAAAAAGGCCCCGCAGGGCCTTTGAAACAGAGCGGGAAGGGATTACTTGCGGATCTGATCCGGACCAAATTCGGGATAGGCGTGCATGCCACACTCGTGCACATCCATGCCCTCGGCTTCTTCCTCGGCACTGACCCGCAGGTTCATCACCCGCTTGAACAGCCACAACACCACCATAGTGGTGCCAAACATCCAGGCGAAGACGACGACAGTCCCGGTCAGCTGCACCAGGAAACTGGCATCGGGATTACTGAACATCACGGCAAAAATCCCCCAGATACCGGCGCTGCCATGCACGGAAATCGCCCCCACCGGGTCATCCAGCCGCAGCTTGTCCAGTGCAGCACCGACAGCACCACCACCACGCCGCCAACCGCGCCGATCAGGGTCGCCAGTCCGGCAGAGGGTGCCAGGGGTTCGGCGGTAATGGCCACCAGGCCGGCCAGGGCGCCGTTGATGGTCATGGTCAGGTCGGTTTTCTTGAACAGGGCCCGGGCGAACAATGCCGCCACCACCATGCCGGCCGCCGCCGCCGCATTGGTGTTCACGAAGATCTTGGCGACCGCGTTGGCTTCTTCCACATTGGCGATTTTCAGCTCGGAGCCGCCATTGAAGCCGAACCAGCCCATCCACAGAATAAACATGCCCAGCATCGCCATCGGCAGGTTGGCACCGGGTATGGGTCGTATCTCGCCCTTGGGACCATATTTTCCGTTACGCGGACCGACCATGATCACCGCCGCCAGGGCGGCGGCGGCACCGGCCATGTGCACCACTACCGAACCGGCAAAGTCCTGGAAGCCGAGTTGGTCGAGGAAACCACCGCCCCATTTCCAGTACCCTTCAACCGGATAGATAACCGCCACCATGACCACCGCAAACAGCAGGAACGGCCACAGCTTCATGCGCTCGGCCACGGCGCCGGACACAATGGACATGGTGGCGGCGGCAAACACGGCCTGAAAAATAAAGTCGGCCATGGTGGAGTAGTAGGGCGCATCCTCTCCACCGGCGAGCACGGCGGCCGTGGTGTTGTCGCTACCCAGCAAAAAGTCGAGGCCGGGAATCACGCCATTGAGCGGCGTCGCCGGGTACATGATGTTGTAGCCGACCGCCAGGTAGACAATGCAGGCGATGCTGTACAACAACGCATTCTTGTTGAGGATTTCGACCGTATTCTTGCTGCGCACCAGGCCCGACTCCAGCATGGCGAAGCCCGCCGCCATCCACATCACCAGCACGGTACACATCAGAAAATAAAACGTATCCAGGGCATAGCCCAGTTCCAGTACCAGATTTTCCATTTGAGTTGCTCTCCATAGTCACTATGATCAATTCATCTGTAACGGAAGCAGGCGGCCATCGCCGCCTGCTGCTACCGAGGCCAATCAAGCTGCTTCCGGACCACCGGCCAAGTTCAAAATCCCTTGCCGGGGATCCACTGAGTACCGGCCAGCGGCACCCGCGCCATGGCCGCGGATTCAACGGTCAGCGCCACCAGATCTTCAGGCTCCAGGTTGCGCAGGTCGTTCTTGCCGCAGGCCCGGGCCAGGGTCTGCGCTTCCAGCGTCAGCACCCGCAGATAGTTGGCCAGCTTGCGGCCGCCTTCGACCGGATCGAGACGCTTCATCAGCTCCGGATCCTGGGTAGAGATACCGGCCGGATCCTTGCCTTCCTGATAGTCGTCGTAGAAACCGGCCGCCGAACCCAGCTTGTTGAACTCTTCCTCGTACTTGGGGTTGTTACAACCGAGGGCAACCAGGGCCGCCGTGCCTATCGCCACCGCATCGGCCCCCAGAGCCATGCACTTGGCCACGTCGGCACCGTTGCGGATACCGCCGGACACGATCAGCTGAACCTTGCGATGCATGCCCATTTCCTGCAGGGCCTGCACCGCCTGGGGAATGGCCGCCAGGGTCGGAATCCCCACATGCTCGATAAAGACTTCCTGGGTCGCCGCCGTGCCGCCCTGCATACCATCCACCACGATAACATCGGCTCCGGCCTTGACCGCCAGCTTGACGTCATAATAGGTGCGGGTGGCGCCGACCTTGATGTAGATCGGCACCTGCCAGTCGGTGATTTCGCGCAGTTCCTGAATCTTGATCGCCAGATCATCAGGACCGGTCCAGTCCGGGTGACGACAGGCGGAACGCTGATCGATACCCTGAGGCAGGTTGCGCATTTTGGCCACGCGGTCGGTGATCTTCTGGCCCAGCAGCATGCCGCCGCCGCCCGGCTTGGCGCCCTGACCCAGCACCACCTCGATGGCGTCGGCCTTGCGCAGATCGTCCGGGTTCATGCCGTAGCGTGACGGCAGGTATTGATAGACCAGCTTCTTCGACTGGCCCCGCTCCTCGGGAGTCATGCCGCCATCACCGGTGGTGGTGGAGGTGCCGGCGATCGATGCGCCACGGCCGAGGGCTTCCTTGGCGTTGGCAGACAGGGCGCCGAAGCTCATGCCGGCGATGGTGACCGGAATATCGAGCACAATCGGCTTCTTGGCGAAGCGGGTGCCGAGGGTAACCGAGGTGTTGCACGTCTCGCGGTAGCCTTCGAGCGGATAGCGGGACATGCTGGCACCGAGGAACAGCAGATCATCGAAATGGGGCAGCTTGCGCTTGGCACCGAAGCCGCGGATATCATAGATACCGGTCTCGGCGGCACGACGGATCTCCGCCATGGTGGTGCGATCGAAGGTGGCGGACTCACGCAGTCCGGTATGTGCTTGGTTGTCTTTACTCATCTTCAAATCCTCTCACAAACAGGCTCAGTAGGCGGACGCGTTGTCGACCTTGAAGGTGTACAGCTGACGCGCAGATCCGTAGCGACGGAATGCCTTGGGATCTTCATCCAGGCCGGCACGGTTGAGCAGGGTGGTCAGCTCCTCGATGTGTTCGGCGCGCATATCCTTCTCGATACAGTCGGCACCCAGCGATTTGACCTGTCCCTTCACATAGATATGTACTTCATACAGGGAGTCACCCAGAGCATCGCCGGCATCACCGCACACCACCAGGGATCCGGACTGGCCCATAAAGCAGCTCATGTGCCCGACGCTGCCCTTGACCACGATGTCGACCCCTTTCATCGAGATGCCGCAGCGGGCGCCAGCATTGCCTTCTATCACCAGCAACCCGCCCTGGGCGGTGGCACCGGCGGCCTGCGAGGCATCACCCTTGACCCTGACGGTGCCGGACATCATGTTCTCGGCCACGCCCTGACCGGCATTGCCGTGCACCACCACATGGGCCTTCTTGTTCATGCCGGCACAGTAGTAGCCCGCATGGCCGTGTATATCGACCGACAGATTCTGATCAAGACCCACCGCAATATTGTGCTGCCCCTTGGGGTTGAGTACGGCCCACTCGCGTTCGGTAGCCTCTACCGCCTGGTCGTGCAGCCTCTGGTTCAGTTCCCGGACACTGAGTTCTGCTAAATCAATGGATTTCATCTTTGTTGACTCCTTAAGCGCTACGTTCCCAGATATAGAAGGTGGCCGGTTCCGGCTCCCAGACGCGGGCGTTTTCGATGCCCGGCAGTGTGGTCAGTGCCTGATATTCCGAGGCCATGGCGACATAGTCATCCGTTTCTGCCAGTACCGCCGGCTTGCAGGCGATGGGATCGCGCATCACGGCGAACCCGTTGCGGGTACCGATGGTGAAGGTGAAGAAACCATCCAGGTCATCCAGCGCATGCTCCAGCGCGGTCTGCAGGCTGTCGCCCTGACCCAGCCGCCAGGTCAGGTAGCCGGCGGCCACTTCGGAGTCGTTCTGAGTCTGGAAGCTGATGCCTTCCCGCTTGAGGTTTTCACGCAGGCGATTGTGGTTGGACAGGGAACCGTTGTGCACCAGGCACAGATCCATGCCGGTGGAGAAGGGATGACTGCCCTCCATGGTCACCGCCGACTCGGTCGCCATCCGGGTGTGGCCGATGATGTGGCTGCCTTTCATGCCGGCCAGGTTGAACTTGGCGGCAATCTGCTCCGGCAGGCCGATTTCCTTGAGGATTTCAATGGACTGACCGATGCTGAGGATCAGCACTTCGGGCGCCATTTCCTGCAGGAATGACCGTATGCTTTGTTCGTCGGCAGCGACCTTGAACACGGCCACGTTGGCATTCCTGAACCAGCTCAGCTCGGTTTTCAGGTTGACCCTGATGCTGTCGGCCAGATCCCCCCAGTCGAAGTCCTGGTTGGGGTGACGCAGGGTCAGCTTGACCCCGCCATCTGCCACTTCGTCGCCATAGATGGCGAACCCGGCGCTGTCCGGACCCCGATCGGTCATGGCAATCAGCATCGGCTCAAACAGCTCACCCAGCTTGCTCTCCAGTGCCGGATTTTTCAGATAGAGTCCAACAATTCCACACATAAAATATTCCTCTTGTTACACCCGATTCAGAAGAATTCGGCGTACTGTTTCAGTTCCCAGTCGGACACATGCCGGCTGTATTCAATCCATTCGGCCCGCTTGACCTTGATAAACTCGCCGACCACCTCCTGGCCCATCTTCTCGACAAACAGGGTGTCTGCCTCGAGTGCATCCAGTGCCTCGTTGAGGTTTTGTGGCAGGATTTCGATGCCCTGCTGCCGGATATCGTCAAGGCTCAGGTCATAGAGGTTGATGTTCATCGGCGCCGGTGCGGCCAGTTCCCGCTCGACCCCGTCCATGCCCGCGGCAATCAGGGCCGCATGAACCAGATAGGGGTTACAGCTCGAGTCCGGCAGACGGAATTCCAGCCGGCCATAGGGAATGCGCAGCATGGCCGAGCGGTTGTTGTCGCCGAAGCAGTTGTAAACCGGGGCCCAGGTTGCACCAGAGCCGTTGCCCCCCACCACCAGCCGCTTGTAGGAGTTCACGGTGGGGGCGGCAAAGGCACAGATGGCCTTGGCGTGGGCCAGGATGCCGGCGATAAAGTGATACGCCAGTCGAGACAGCCCCATGCCCTGGGGGTCACTGGCATCGTGGAACAGGTTGCGGCCTTCCTTGTCGGTAATCGACAGGTGAAAATGCATGCCGTTGCCGCTCTGGGTGGAATCCGGCTTGGGCATGAATGAGCACATCATGCCCAGCTTGTTGGCAATCTCGCCGGCGGCCATGCGCACGAAGGTAAAGCGGTCCGCCGAGGTCAGGGCATCGCTGTAGGTGTAGTTGATCTCGAACTGGCTATTGGCGTCTTCATGGTCGATCTGGTAGACATCGAAATCGACGGCCTGCAGTGCTTCGACCAGCTGCTCGAGGAACTCCCGTGAGCGGGACAGTCCCTTGTAGTCATAACAGGGTTTGGTCAGCACATCGGTATCGTCGACCGGTACCAAGGCGCCGTCATCGGTGCGGTGGAACAGGGAGAATTCCGGCTCCAGGCCGGTATTCAGGGTCCAGCCCCGCTCGGTCAGTCCGGCCAGCTGCTTCTTCAGCACCACCCGGCTGCAATAGGGATGGGGCTGGCCGTTGACATAGCCGTCACAGACAATGCGGGCATAGCCCGGTTGCCAGGGCACCAGGCTCAGGGTGTCCAGATCGCCGCGGGCGATAAAGTCGGGGCCATGCGGCTCCATCCCCAGCCCCCATACCGCAAACCCGGCAAAGCCCGCCCCTTTTTCCACCACATCCATCAGGCACCGTGCCGGCACCGACTTGGCCTTGGCCACCCCGTGAATATCGACAAACTGAGCCAGTACATACTTGATCTCGTTATTGTCGATCAGTTGCTTTATTTCCGAATAATCCATCATTCATCTCCGTTTGAATCATCGCTATCGTCGAATTCGCTCGCTACCATGGGTAAGGCTTGCTGCAGATGATTGGCATAACCGGAATCAATGTAATATTGACGACCGTGCCGGGTGTGTTTGGTCATGCCCCACCTTTATTTCCCCTGGAGAAATAAATCTTCATGCAAGGAAAAGCAAACAGCTTGCCAACTTTGAAGCTGGCCAGGCTCGTCGACACAGAAAAATTCAAGTGATTGTTTTTAAAGGAAATGCACTGGTGATAATTTAAATTTACCAAAGGGAATAAGTTGTTGGGGTATACTGGTTCCTGGCCATCTCCCTGTTTGCAGGGACTCTGCCGCACCAAACCTGTGCGATGGTGCACCCTTATCGGGAGACGGTGGCTTGCGGTAACGAGGATGAACGTCGGTCACAACACAGTTATACCGGGCCATGCTCGATGGGCCGTCGGCGGCGAAGGGGCACTGGCCTGCAACAACAACAAGAAGTGAGCAAACCATGGATGATATAAACGACCCTCAGCTTAAGCTGAAGCAATACATCGCCATCAAGGTCAAGCGCAAGCGGGTGGAGCAAGGGCTGAAAATCACCGATGTGGCGCGTATCGCCGGCCTGAGCCAGGGCATGATTAGCAAGATAGAGAATGCCCAGGTCTCAACCAGCCTGGAAACCCTGAGCAAGTTATGTGATGTCATCGGGCTGCCCATCTCCCAGCTGTTCAGCGATTACGACCGCCCCACCGGCGGCGCCCAGCTGACCAGGGCAGGAGAAGGCATGGAGGTGGTGCGCCGGGGTACCGAAATCGGGCATACCTATCAGCTGCTCAGCTACCACAGGGGAAAGAAGAAAAGTTACGAACCCTTCCTGATCACCATGGACGACGCCAGCGAAGTCTTCCCGACCTTCTCGCACCCGGGCCAGGAGTTCATCTACCTGCTGGAAGGACAAATCCTCTACCGGCATGGCAATCATCTTTATGAGATGTCTCCGGGCGACTCCCTGTCATTCGATGCCGAGATCCCCCACGGGCCGGAACGACTGGTTGAAGTCCCCATCAAACTGCTGTCCATTATTCATTACGACGATGAGCACTGAATCAACCGTCATTCCGGATTCAGTCATCATTTGCAGGCGTCGGCTCTCGCGCACAACAAAAAAGCCAGCCCGAAGGCTGGCTTTGACATTCATGCGGTGACGTGACCGGCTCAGATGGCCTGCTGGAAGATCACCGTGTCGGCTTTCTCCACGTAGCTGTCCAGCTCGTCGAAGTTCAGGTAACGGTAGGTATCCGCCGCGGTCGCGTTCAGCTCCCGGGCGTAGGCCTGGTATTCCTCGACCGTCGGCAGCTTGCCGTGGATGGCGGCCACGGCGGCCAGCTCGGCAGACGCCAGATAGACGTTGGCGCCCTTGCCCAGACGGTTGGGGAAGTTACGGGTCGAGGTGGATACGACGGTGGTGTTGTCCCCTACCCGCGCCTGGTTACCCATGCACAGGGAGCAGCCCGGGATTTCGATGCGGGCACCGACCCGGCCGAATATGCCGTAGTAGCCCTCGGCGGTGAGCTGATCCTTGTCCATCTTGGTCGGCGGCGCGACCCACAGCTTGGTCGGCAACTGGCCCTTGTACTTGTCGAGCAGCTTGCCGGCGGCGCGGAAGTGGCCGATGTTGGTCATGCAGGAGCCGATGAACACTTCATCGATCTCCTCGCCGGTCACGTCGGACAGCAGACGGGCATCGTCCGGATCGTTGGGCGCACACAGGATCGGCTCCTTGATCTCGCTCATGTCGATTTCCAGCACATGGGCGTACTCGGCATCGGCATCGGCTTCCATCAGCTCGGGATTGGCCAGCCACTCTTCCATGCCCTTGATGCGGCGCTCCAGGGTACGCTGGTCACCATAGCCTTCGGCGATCATCCACTTCAGCATCACGATGTTGGAGTTCAGGTACTCGGCCACCGGCTCTTTATCCAGCTTGATGGTACAACCGGCGGCGGAGCGCTCGGCGGTGGCATCGGCCAGCTCGAACGCCTGCTCAACCTTCAGCTGGGGCAGACCTTCGATCTCCACCACCCGGCCGGAGAATTCGTTGATCTTGCCTTCCTTGGCCACGGTCAGCAGACCATGCTGAATGCCGTAGTAGGGAATGGCATGCACCAGGTCACGCAGGGTGATGCCGGGCTGCATTTCGCCCTTGAAGCGCACCAGTACCGACTCCGGCATGTCCAGCGGCATCACGCCGGTGGCGGCGGCGAAGGCCACCAGACCGGAGCCCGCCGGGAAGGAGATACCGATGGGGAAACGGGTGTGGGAGTCACCGCCGGTACCCACGGTATCGGGCAGCAGCATGCGGTTCAGCCAGGAATGGATAACACCGTCACCCGGACGCAGCGACACGCCGCCCCGGTTCATGATGAAGTCCGGCAGGGTATGGTGAGTGGTCACGTCCACCGGCTTGGGATAGGCGGCGGTGTGACAGAACGACTGCATGGTCAGATCGGCGGAAAAGCCAGGCAGGCCAGGTCCTTCAGCTCGTCCCGGGTCATGGGGCCGGTGGTGTCCTGGGAGCCGACGGTGGTCATCCTGGGCTCGCAGTACTGGTTGGGACGCACGCCCTTCACGCCACAGGCCTTGCCCACCATCTTCTGGGCCAGGGTGTAACCCTTGCCGGAGTCGACCACCGGGGCCGCACGCTTGAACACGGTAGAGGCGTCCAGACCCAGCGCTTCGCGGGCCTTGTCGGTCAGGCCGCGACCGATGATCAGCGGAATACGGCCGCCGGCGCGGACTTCGTCGAGCAGCACGTCGGTCTTCAGCTTGAAGGTGCTCAGCACCTCGTCGGTACCCTGACGGCAGATCTTGCCCTCATAGGGGTAGATGTCGATCACGTCGCCGGTGTTCAGCCTGGTGACGTCACATTCGATGGGCAGGGCGCCGGCATCTTCCATGGTGTTGAAGAAGATGGGGGCGATCTTGTTGCCGATACAGATACCGCCGGCGCGCTTGTTGGGCACGAACGGAATGTCGTCGCCCATGTGCCACAGCACCGAGTTGGTGGCGGACTTGCGGCTGGAGCCGGTACCGACCACGTCACCCACGTATACCAGCGGGAAGCCTTGTTCTTTCAGGCTGTTGATGGCGGTGATCGGGCCAATCACACCGTCTTCGTCCGGTTCGATACCCGGACGGGCGTTCTTGAGCATGGCCTGGGCATGCAGCGGGATGTCCGGGCGGGACCAGGCATCCTGGGCCGGCGACAGATCATCGGTATTGGTTTCGCCGGGCACCTTGAACACGGTCATGGTGATCTTGTCGGCCAGTTTGGGGCGCTCGAGGAACCACTCGGCGTCGGCCCAGGACTGCATCACCTGCTTGGCGAAGGCATTGCCGGCCTTGGCCTTTTCGTCCACGTCGTGGAAGGCGTCGAACATCAGCAGGGTGTGGCTCAGGGCCTTGGCGGCGATCGGCGCCAGGGCGTCGACGTCCAGCAGCTCGACCAGCGGTGCGATATTGTAGCCGCCCTGCATGGTGCCCAGCAGCTCGGTGGCCTGCTCGGCAGACACCACCGGCGAGCTCACTTCACCCTTGGCGACGGCGGCGAGGAAACCGGCTTTTACATAGGCGGCTTCGTCAACGCCCGGGGGGATGCGGGTAGAGAGTAATTCGTAAAGGAAGGATTCTTCGCCGGCGGGGGGATTTTTAAGTAACTCAACCAGGGCGGCAACTTGCTCTGCGTCGAGGGGTTTGGCAACCACTCCCTCGGCGGCACGTTCTTCGACGTGTTTACGATAGGCTTCAAGCACGACTGTATCCTCTTATTATCATTCGCCACCAGGGGCGGAAATGTCCTTGTTGGGGCTGGTACCTTGGTACAGACACCCGCGCGGATGCCGCAGCAGTATATAAGTTTTAACAGGGAATTAAAATCAGCCCCCTCCCCCCTTTGGTCTAACCCAAGGTTAAACAAATGTTTTTAAACGTGATTTTCTATGCCACCGCCAACCAAACATCATAAAACAACCCATTAACATCAAAAACTGAACAGATTGCCGAAATACAAATAAACACTGTTTTTATCTCCTTCACCCTGGCCATACGCCAGATACAAGGGGCCCCAGTTGGTGTCAACACCGATGAAAATACTGCCCGCCATCAATGCCGACTCCCAGCCGACATCGCGCCGGCATTCCAGACTCCGCCCCGTTCGAGCGAGCCGCCCAGATACACCGGCGAACGGAAGGCCCCGAAGTCGTTGTCAAACCAGCGATAATGATAAAGCAGGCCGCCGAAGCCGCTGTAACGTCCGTTGAGCTGATCGCGCTGATAGCCGGACAGATTGAACAGCCCTCCCAGGCTGCGGGCAAACACCGGCACGGCCTGCTCGGCACTGGAGCCGCCGAATACCAGCTTGCCGATGAAAGTATGCCGGTCGATACGATAGGGCCTGAGCCACTCCAGCTCGTAATCCAGTCCGCTGACACTCTCTTTGCCGCCAGCGATATCCAGGCTGTTGCGGAAATAGCCCAGTCGCAGCTCGGCCGCCTCCCCTCTGGTCGGGAAAAACACGTTATCCAGGGTGTCGTGGCTGAAGCGCAGATAAGGACCGACCGAACCGATATCCAGCCGGGTGTCGATATTGCGCGCGTCGATATCGCCCACCAGCCCCTGCACTCCCAGCGCCAGCTCGCTCCAGGGGTTGAGGTTGTAACCCAGCTCACTGTTCAGGCCCCAGGTGGCATAATCAAAGTCCAGACTGGTCAGTGGCCGGAACAACTCATACTGGGGATCGGTGGTATCGAAGAAGAAGCTGCGACTGCGCTTCTGATACTCGCCGCGCAGCGACCAGAACACATCATAATCGGTGTCCAGCGGTGTATAAAATTCGGAAGCCAGCTGCTTGTTGCTGCCGAAGGTGGTTTCCACCAGCCATTCGCCGCCCAGCATGTTGATATTGGTGCGTCGGAACTGGGCGCCGATTTCGTAGTTGGAGCGAGTGGAAAAATCGTCTTCCAGCGCAAATTTCAGGTCGACAAAACCCGGCCCCCAGCCTTTTTCGCTGGTTTGTACCGTCAGCACCTGCTCGCCTTCCTGCTCTTCGATGCGATAGCTGACCCGCTCGAAGGCATCCAGGGCATAGAGCCGGCGCACCCCTGCTTCCAGCTCTTCCGTGCGATGGAACTGCCCCGGCACCACCCCCAGCACGTCACGCACCACCTCTTCGCTGAGCCCGGAGCGATTGTCCACCTGGATCCGGTCCAGATAAACCGCATCGGAACGTTGCAACCTGGCCCGTCTATCGAGCTTGCCGGACTGATAGGCAAAATAGTCATCCGCACTCAGCGACAACGCCTGCAATTGTGGCAACAGCCGTTGTGCCGCCTCCTCACCCCGGAGAATGGCCTCGGGCATCAGCTCGAAATCACCGACGCCGATGCCCTCGATGGCGGGCGTGATCAGGAGGTCATCTGCCGACATCAGGGCAACCTGACGTTGCGTGCTGGAACGGGTCAGATAATTGGTGAGCTGGCTGACCATGGCCAGGGCACCATCCAGTTGCTGACGGGACAGCATGGCATCACCGATATCGACCGCAATCACGATGTCGGCGCCAAGCTCCTGTGCCACATCCACCGGCATGTTGTTGACCACGCCGCCATCGGCCAGCAGCCGACCGTCTATGACCACCGGTTGCAACACCCCGGGCACCGACATGGAGGCCTGCATTACCGTCGCCAGATGTCCCTCGTTCAAGACCACAGGCGTCACTGTTTCCATGTCGGTCGCCACCGCCCGGAAGGGAATGGGCAGGTCATCGAAGCTGTGCAGGCCCGGCAGATTGAGGGTGCTCTGGCGCAGCAGGGCGCCCATGGCCTGGCCCTGAAAAAAGCCGCCGGGCAGGCTCAGCTGCCACTGCCGATCGACGCCGATATCGGTACGCAGCAAAAACTCGTCATTCTGGCGCTTGCGCCGGAGCGACAACTCGTCTCGCCCCACCTTGTCCTGATAACCCTGACTCCAGTCCAGCTGCAACAGCTGCCGCTCCAGCTCGTTCGCATCCAGCCCCAGGGCATACATGCCGGCCACATAGGCGCCCATACTGGTGCCGGTGACGATGTCCACCGGAATACGCAGTTGCTCCAGCACCCGTATCACCCCGATGTGGGCCGCCCCCTTGGCCCCGCCGCCGCTGAGCACCAGCGCAATTTTGGGCCGCTCGGGCTGGGCCGGAACCTGGGAATAGGCCGGGAAACAGCTCAACACCAACAGCAGAGGCAACAGATAACGGTGCATGGGGGAAAATCTCGACGGCAGCAGGTGCGGCCATTGTAGGGCGGGACGGTATCGGCGAAAAGCAAGAAAACGGTGGTGTCGGCCATGCATCAGCAGAGGCGGAAGCAGGGCCTTGCGCTCCCGGAGTACCGGGAGCGCAAGGGGCATGGCGTCAGGCGGGTAGCCGGAAGCGCCCGATCAAGCGCTGCAGCTCGGCACTCTGGCGAGCCAGTTCGGCGCTGCTGGCGGCGGTTTGCTCGGTAGCGGCGGCGGAATGCTCAGACACCTCCCGAATGCTGAACACCGAGCGGTTGATCTCTTCCGCCACCGAGCTTTGCTGCTCGGAGGCGGTGGCGATCTGACTGTTCATCTGCTGAATATCCGAGACCGAGCGAGTAATGGCATGAATGGAGGCGCCGGCCTCGTTGGCAACGGCGACCGTCTCGCTGGCCATGGTGGTGCTCCGATCCATCATGATCACCGACTCCTGGGCCTTGCTCTGCAGCCCCTGGATCAGCGCTTCAATCTGCGCGGTTGCCTGCTGCGTGCGCTTGGCCAGGGCGCGCACCTCGTCGGCCACCACCGCAAAGCCCCGCCCGTGTTCGCCGGCCCGGGCGGCTTCTATCGCCGCATTCAGCGCCAGCAGATTGGTCTGCTCCGCCACGCCCTTGATCACATCGAGAATACTGCCGATATTCAGGCTCTCACTTTCCAGCTGATGGATGGTTTCGAGTGAATGGCGAATTTCATCTGCCAGGCTGTTGATCTGGCTGATGGTCAGACCGACCTTGTGGTCACCGGCACTGGCATCGCTGTCGGCGGAACGGGCTGAGCCGAAGGCGG
The DNA here is from genome assembly GCF_001870485.1 of Oceanisphaera psychrotolerans. Classification (GTDB taxonomy): domain Bacteria; phylum Pseudomonadota; class Gammaproteobacteria; order Enterobacterales; family Aeromonadaceae; genus Oceanimonas; species Oceanimonas psychrotolerans. Next base: position 344,666 of record NZ_MDKE01000011.1, read on the forward strand.
TTTCCGCATGGCGGGCCACTTCCTGTACGGTCGCGGCCATCTCGTTCATGGCGGTGGAGACCTGCTCCAGCTCCAGCCGCTGCTGATTGACCCCGCTGCGGGTCTGCTCCGAGACCGCCGACAGCTCCTGCGCCGAGCTGGCAATGTGACTGGCGCTCTGGTCAAGCTCGCCGACCAGTTGACGCAGGTTCAGGGTCATGGTCTGCATGCAGTCCATCAACCCGCCCAGTTCATCCTTGCGTCGATGCCGGATATCCAGACTCAGATCCCCGTCGGCGATGCGGTTGGCCTGCAACACCAGCAGCTTGAGCGGGTTGACGATGCCGCGGGTGATCAGCCAGGCAAAGAGCCCCCCCATCACCAGCGCCGCCAGGGTCACCGCCAGGATAATCATCTTGGCCGCATTGCTGTCCCGGTGCATGCTCGCCTGCTGCCTCGACACCAGGGTGTCGATACTGCCGGCAATGGTCTCGGCCGCCGTATCGATGCGTCGCTCGACCTCCACCAGGCCGTTAACCGCATCAATAAAACCCTGCTGCTGCTGCTGGAACTGTTTGAGCAAGTCGTACAGCTCCCGGACGTCGGCATCCTCCTGCATATGCAGCCGGTTTTCCAGGGTCGCCAGCAGGCCACGCAGGCGGGAAGACAGCTGCATGGCGTCGACCTCATTCCGGCTCAGGGCAAAGTCTTTCTGGGTCAGACGAATACCCACCAGCCGCACCAGCCAGCTCATGGCACTGGTGTCATTGGCACTGAGATATTCGGCCCGTTGCTGGGCGGAAAAACCCAGACCGTTCAGCTCGAAGATCTGACGCTGGGCCGCGTCATTCAGCGTGACAATCTGATCCAGCTCGGCTTCATAGGCCCGGGTACCGGCCAGGATTTGTTCGACCAACGCCCGATTGTCGGGCTCGACCAGTGCCCCTTGCAGCACTTCCGCCCGGGCGTTGGCTTGCGCCACCATTTCCTTGGCCAGGTTCAGCTGTTCGGGATCGTCATTCAGCAGGTAGTTTTTCTCGAGCTGACGGGCCTTGTTAAACAGCAGGTCGATGGCGCGGGCCTGCTCCAGCTTGCCGGCCCGATCAAGTACCGAGGACAGGCTGTAAAAACTGATCGCGGCGGTGGTCAAGGTCGCCAGCAACACCAGCGCAAAACCCAGGGTCAGCTTCACCCTGACACTCAGGTGGCCTAATTTGGAGAGCATCTTGTCTTCCCTTACGTTGGTCGGTGGCTACATTTTTTATCACTGTGTCTCACCATATCGGTTAATAGGAAAAAAAGTGAAGGCTTTCATGATAAAAAGTGATCACCGACACAAATGAGCCCCTCCTCTCCCGACGAATAACACGCAGACAAAAAAACGCCCGGCAGAGCCGGGCGTTTTCACATCACCAGAGCAGGAAAGAATCTTACTTCTTCTTCTTGGCCTTGGGGTTCGGCATATCGGTGATGGAGCCTTCGAACACTTCGGCGGCCATGCCCACAGACTCGTTCAGAGTGGGGTGAGCATGAATGGTCAGCGCGATGTCTTCGGCATCGGCACCCATTTCGATGGCCAGACCGATTTCGCCCAGCAGCTCACCGGCATTGGTACCGATGGTAGCGCCGCCCAGAACACGGTGAGTGTCCTTGTCGAAAATCAGCTTGGTCATGCCGAAAGAGGAGTCGGACGCGATGGCGCGGCCGGAAGCGGCCCAGGGGAAGCTGGCCACTTCTACGTTCAGGCCTTTTTCCTTCGCTTCTTTCTCGGTGATACCTACCCATGCCACTTCCGGATCGGTATAGGCGATGGACGGAATCACTTTCGGGTCGAAGTAATGCTTCATGCCGGCGATGACTTCGGCCGCCACATGACCTTCGTGCACACCCTTGTGCGCCAGCATCGGCTGACCGACGATGTCGCCGATGGCATAGATGTGCGGCACATTGGTGCGCAGCTGTTTGTCGACGTTGATGAAGCCACGCTCGTCCACGTTGACACCGGCTTTCTCGGCGTCCAGCGACTTGCCGTTGGGAGTACGGCCGATGGCCACCAACACGGCGTCATAAATGATGGTATTGCTCGCGCCTTTCTTGTCTTCCATGGTCACGTGAATGCCGTCGTCTTTGGCTTCCACCTTGGTGACCTTGGTTTCCAGCATCAGGTTGAACTTGCTCTTCACCTGCTTGGTATAGATCTTGATGAGATCCTTATCCGCCGCCGGAATCACCTGATCGAACATTTCAACCACGTCGATCTTGGAACCCAGGGAGTGATACACGGTACCCATTTCCAGACCGATAATACCGCCACCCATGACCAGCAGCTTCTCGGGAACTTCTTTCAGTTCCAGCGCGTCGGTAGAATCCCAGATGCGGGGATCTTCATGCGGGATAAACGGCAGCTTGATCGGACGGGAGCCGGCGGCGATGATGGCGTTGTCGAAGTTGATGGTGGTGTTACCCGCTTCACCTTCCACGACCATGGTGTTGGCACCGGTGAACTTGGCAAAACCGTTCACGACCTTGACCTTGCGCATCTTGGCCATGCCACCCAGACCCTGAGTCAGCTGACCGATCACTTTTTCTTTGTGTGCACGAACCTTGTCCAGATCGATTTGGGGCTCGCCAAAAGTCACACCGTGGCTGGCCATCGTCTTGGATTCTTCGATGACCTTGGCAATGTGCAGCAACGCTTTGGAAGGAATACAGCCAACGTTCAGACAAACGCCGCCCAGAGTTGAATAACGCTCAACGATTACGGTTTCCAGACCCAGATCGGCAGCGCGGAAAGCGGCTGAATAGCCGGCAGGGCCCGCGCCCAATACCACAACCTGAGCTTTGACTTCTTGACTCATGGTGACCTCTATTATGATTTTTAGCCCCGTTCAAGCAATGGCCACGGGAAAGTACAGACTCGATATGACCACTACATGATAAACGGGCCAAAGTTTACTGTTCTGTTGTTAAAAAGAAAGTAAAAAGGCAGGCTAATGCCTGCCTTGTCACATTAAAGGGCCAAACGACGAAGGTCGCTCAACACACCACTCAGCATGGTGATGAAACGGGCACCGTCGGCGCCGTCAATCACCCGGTGGTCGTAAGACAGCGCCAGCGGCTGCATCAGGCGAGGTTCAAACTCTTTGCCGTTCCACACCGGCTTGATGCTGGACTTGGACACACCCAGAATGGCCACTTCCGGCGCATTCACGATAGGCGTGAACTGGGTGCCACCGATACCGCCCAGCGACGAAATGGTGAAACAACCGCCCTGCATGTCGGCAGCGGTCAGCTTGCCGGCACGGGCCTTCTTGGAGATTTCACCCAGCTCCAGTGCCAGATCGCGAATGCCTTTCTTGTTCACATCGCGTACTACCGGCACCACCAGACCGTTGGGGGTATCTACCGCCACACCGATGTGGATGTACTTCTTCATCACCAGAGACTGACCGTCTTGTGACAGTGAAGAACAGAACTTGGGATAGGCTTCCAGCGCTTGGCAGCAGCCTTCATGATGAAGATCAGCGGGGAGATCTTGTAACCCAGCTTCTGCTTGTCGGCGATGGCGTTCTCTTGCTTGCGGAACTCTTCCAGCTCGGTGATATCGGTTTCGTCAAACTGCGTCACGTGCGGGATTTTCACCCAGTTGCGATGCAGGTTGGGACCGGAAATCTTCTGGATGCGGGTCAGGGCCACTTCTTCGACTTCACCGAACTTGGCAAAATCAACCTTCGGCCAGGCCAGCACTTCCATGCCACCACCGGCCACGGCTACACCTGCCGGCTGGCCTTCAACCCGCTTGATGATGCCCTTGACGTAGGTCTGGACATCTTCCTTCAGGATGCGGCTCTTGGGACCGGTAGCGGCAACATTGGACAGGTCGACACCGAACTCACGGGCCAGACGACGCACCACAGGGGTGGCGTGCACGTAGGCGCTGTTCTCGACGAACGCGGCCTTGGCGGCCGGTGCAGCGGCGGCAGGAGCAGCCTTGGGCGCTTCGGCCTTGGCAGCCGGCGCGGCGGCGGCAGGGGCAGTAGCGGCCGGAGCCGGCGCGGCACCTTCCACTTCAAACACCATCACCAGGGAGCCGGTAGATACCTTGTCGCCGGTGGCAACCTTGATTTCCTTGACCACACCGGCGAACGGCGCGGGCACTTCCATGGAGGCCTTGTCGCCCTCCACGGCCAGAATGGACTGTTCGGCGGCAACCTTGTCGCCCACCGCGACCATCACCTCGGTAACTTCCACTTCGTCACCGCCGATGTCCGGCACCTGCACGTCTTTGGCGGCGGCCGCTGCGGAAGCGGCAGGCGCGGCAGCAGAAGCAGACGCCTCAGGGGCGGCGGCGGGAGCAGCTTCACCGGCCACTTCGAATACCATGATCAGCGAGCCGGTGTTGACCTTGTCGCCCACGGCAATCTTGATTTCTACCACTTTACCGCCGAAGGGAGCAGGCACTTCCATCGACGCCTTGTCGCCCTCTACCGCAATCAGGGTCTGCTCTTCGGTTACGGTGTCGCCGACGGCAACGGCGATTTCGGTCACTTCGACTTCATCACCGCCGATGTCCGGCACCTGCACTTCTTTCAGGGCAGAGGCGGTGGCGGCCGGAGCCGCCGCCGCAGGGGCTTCGGCAGCAGGAGCGGCTTCAGCCGGGGCGGCGGCGCCGCCCTCTGCTTCGAATACCATGACCAGGCTACCGGTGTTGACCTTGTCGCCCACGGCAATCTTGATTTCCTTGACCACGCCGGCGGCGGGGGCAGGCACTTCCATCGAGGCCTTGTCACCTTCCACGGCGAGGATGGACTGTTCTTCCTCGACCTTGTCGCCCACGGCTACCAGGATCTCGGTTACTTCAACCTCGTCTGCGCCGATATCCGGCACCAGAATATCTTTAGACATGTATTACCCCTTATGCGTACAGCGGGTTGATCTTGTCGGCGTCGATGCCGTATTTGGTGATGGCGTCGGCCACAACCTGCTTGTCTACGGTGCCCTGCTTGGCCAGCTCGGTCAGTGCGGCAATCACCACATAGTGCTTGTTCACTTCGAAGTGACGACGCAGGTTTTCACGGCTGTCGGAGCGGCCGAAACCATCGGTACCCAGTACCTTGTAGCTGACGGACGGCATGAAGGCACGAACCTGTTCGGCGTAGTTCTTCATGTAATCGGTCGCGGCGATGGCCGGCTCATTACCCATGACCTGAGCGATGTAAGGCACGCGCGGCTCGGAAGTCGGGTGCAGCATGTTCCAGCGCTCGACGTCCTGACCGTCACGGGTCAGTTCGTTGAAGGACGGTACGCTGAACACGTCGGAGCCGATACCGTACTCTTCGGCCAGGATCCTGGCCGCTTCACGCACGTCGTTCAGGATGGTGCCGGAGCCCATCAGCTGAACCTTGCCCTTGTCGCCGGCCACGGTATCCAGCTTGTAGATACCCTTGCGGATACCTTCCTCGGCGCCTTCCGGCATCGCGGGGTGATGGTAGTTTTCGTTCAGGGTCGTGATGTAGTAGTAGATGTTTTCCGGGTTGTCGCCATACATGCGACGCAGGCCGTCCTGTACGATCACCGCCACTTCATAAACGTAAGTCGGATCATAGCTTATACAGTTGGGGATCACGTTCGCCTGAATGTGGCTGTGACCATCTTCGTGCTGCAGGCCTTCACCGTTCAGGGTGGTACGGCCGGAAGTACCGCCGATCATGAAGCCGCGGGCCTGTTGGTCACCGGCCAGCCAGCACAGGTCACCCACCCGCTGGAAACCGAACATCGAGTAGTAGATGTAGAACGGAATCATCGGGAAGTCGTTGGTGCTGTAGGAAGTCGCGGCTGCCAGCCAGGAAGAGGTGGCCCCCAGCTCGTTGATACCTTCCTGCAGTACCTGACCCTTGATGTCTTCCTTGTAGTAGGCCACCTGCTCACGATCCTGCGGCGTATAGGTCTGACCGTTGGGGCTGTAGATACCAATCTGACGGAACAGGCCTTCCATACCGAAGGTACGGGCTTCATCGGCCAGGATCGGGACGATGCGCTCGCCGATGGACTTGTTCTTGAGCATGATGTTCAGGGCACGAACGAAGGCCATGGTGGTGGACACTTCACGCTTCTGCTCTTCCAGCAGCGGCTGGAACTCGGCCAGTGCGGGGATCTGCAGCTTGTCGGTGGTCTGCTCCAGGCGAGTCGGTACATAGCCTTTCAGCGCCTGACGGCGGGCATGCAGATATTCGTGCTCGCGACTGCCTTCCTGGATTTCGATGTAGGGCAGGTTGGGCAGATCTTCATCGCTCACTTCGATGTTGAAGCGGTCGCGGAAGTGTTTGAGCGAAGACATGTCCATCTTCTTGACCTGGTGGGCGATGTTCTTGCCTTCGGCCGCGTCACCCATGCCGTAACCCTTGATGGTCTTGGCCAGAATAACGGTCGGCTTGCCTTTGGTGTCGGCTGCATTTTTGTATGCTGCGTACATCTTGGCCGGATCGTGACCACCCCGGTTGAGGGCGAAGATTTCCTCGTCGGACATGTCCTTGACCAGTTCCAATGTCTCGGGATACTTACCGAAGAAGTGCTTGCGCACATAGGCACCGTCCTTGGACTTGAAGGTCTGGTAGTCACCGTCAACGGTTTCGTTCATCAGCTGAACCAGCTTGCCGCTCTTGTCTCTGGCGATCAGCTCGTCCCAGCGACGACCCCAGATCACCTTGACCACGTTCCAGCCGGCACCGTTGAAGACACCGTCCAGCTCGTCGATGATCTTGCCGTTACCGATAACGGGACCGTCCAGACGCTGCAGGTTACAGTTGATGACGAAGCACAGGTTGTCCAGCTTCTCGCGCGCCGCGATGGTGATGGCACCCTTGGATTCCGGCTCGTCCATCTCGCCGTCGCCCAGGTAGGCGTATACGCGCTGCTCGGAGCAGTCTTTCAGGCCACGGTTGGTCAGGTACTTGAGGAAGCGAGCCTGATAGATGGCGTTGATCGGACCCAGACCCATGGATACGGTCGGGAACTGCCAGAAGTCCGGCATCAGCTTGGGATGCGGGTAGGACGGAAGCCCCTTGCCGTCCACCTCCTGACGGAACATGTCCAGCTGGGCGGCGGTCAGGCGGCCTTCGGCAAAGGCGCGGGCATAGATGCCGGGGGAGATATGACCCTGGAAGAACACCAGATCGCCGCCGTCTTTTTCGTTACGGGCGCGATAGAAGTGGTTGAACGCCACTTCGTACATGGTGGCACTGGAAGAGAAGGAAGACATGTGTCCACCCAGATCCAAGTCTTTCTTGGAGCCGCGCAGCACGATCATCAGCGAGTTCCAGCGGATAATGGCGCGGATACGACGTTCCAGATCCCAGTTACCCGGGTACTCAGGCTCGTCTTCAGACTTGATGCTGTTGACGTAGTCTGCGTGGGCATTTCTGGCCACAGCCACACCGGATTTGATGGCTTTGGTGGTGAGACGCTCATAAATGTACTGGGCGCGCTCAGGTCCTTCTTGACGGATCAATGACTCGAGGGCGTCAAGCCACTCCTGAGTTTCTATTGAATCCACATCGTTGTTCAGGATATCAGACATGGCTGTTTCCTATCTCGTTTGGGGCACCTGCCCATGGGTTTCGTCGTTGCCGAAGGCATTGTTATTCCTGCTGGCGATGTCGGCGCAGAGAACGCTGAATGCGGGTTTCTTCGCGCTGAATGTCGAGCAGGGTTTCTTCAATAAAGGCCAGGTGCTCATGGCAAGCATCCCTGGCCTGTTCCGGCTCGCGAGACAGTATGCTCTGGATCAGATTGGCGCGATGAACACGAATCCTCTCCACCATACCGGCGCGCCGGTTAAGAATCTTGATATTGCGCAGTATGCTGGACTCCAGCATCGGCTGAATGGCCCGCAACAGATGCAGCAGCACCACGTTGTGCGCCGCCGCCGCCACCGCCAGATAAAACTCGGCGGCGGCCTTGGCCTCGGCCGGCAGATCCCCTTTCTCCTGCGCCCGCACTATGGCCTGCTGGGCCTCGCGGATGGAGTCGAAATCCGCCTCGGTGCCACGCATGGCCGCATAGAAGGCGGAAATGCCCTCCATGGTATGACGGAACTCCAGCAGATCGTATTGCGACTCCGGGTGTTCGGCCAGCAGCTGAAACAGGGGATCGGCCAGGCCCTTGGTCAGGGCATTCTGCACATAGGTGCCGCCCCCCTGGCGTCGGGATACCAGCCCACGCGCCTCCAGTTGCTGAATCGCCTCTCGCACCGAGGGGCGGGATACGGCGAACTGCTCGGCAAGCTCCCGCTCCGGCAACAGTCGTTGTCCGGGCTGCAGGCTGCCTTCCACTATCATCTGCTCGATTTTGGCGGCGATGGTGTCGGCGAGTTTAGGCTGTTTGATACGCTGGTATGACATGAGGTCCGATCTAAAATTGGTAAGACCAATTAACACTGTTAAAAAAAGGTATCAGAGCAGGTACGAAATGTCCATTTATTTGATCCGGATTGCACACAATGGATTACATAACCACCAGTGAAAAGCGGATTAGCCCATGAAGATAGTTCAACGCCGGCAAAACACCAATCATCAAATTGGTAAGACCAACGAAAAAACGGCGGGACATCCATCAGATGACGAGGATGTCATGTGATGGATGTCCCGGGTATCTGCTTGCAGCCTGCCGGAGCAGGCAAGAGGGCCTCTGGCGTATCAGCCGAGAGCGCGCGAACGGCTCACAGCATGGCTCGAAAACGCGCCCAGTCGAAGCCCGGCCCCGGATCGGTCTTGCGGCCGGGGGCAATATCGCTGTGGCCGGTGATGCGCTCGGGCGTGATGGCGGTATAGGCCTGCATCAATGCGGTCGTGACCGCGGCCAGCACCCGATACTGGGCATCGGTATAATCGCCGGTGTCGGTGCCTTCCAGCTCGATGCCGACGGAAAAATCGTTGCATCGCTCCCGCCCGTCGAAACGGGACAGCCCCGCATGCCAGGCGCGCCGCTCGAAAGGCACATATTGCACCAGCTCGCCATCCCGGCGGATCAGACAGTGAGCCGACACCCGCAGCTGATGGATATCGGCAAAGTAGGGATCGGCGGCAGGATCCAGCCGCCCCATGAACAGATCGTCTATATAGGATTCGCCAAAGCGCCCCGGCGGCAGGCTGATACAATGCACCACCAGCAGCGATATCTCGCCCCCGGGCCGCTCGTCACAATGCGGAGAAACACAATGGCGGGCAGGCAGCAGCCAGCCCGGCGTCGTCAACTGAAAAGACATATCAACCCCAAACCAATGTTCACCGCGGGTATACTAACAGTTTAACCGGCCCGGTGCGGCACAGTGCCGCGAGGAACCACCATGGCAAATAACGGCGACAGCACACGAAAAACGGGGCGCTTGATGTGGCTGCTGGTGTGGATACTGGCACTGCTGCTGCTGACCTGGTTTTTTCAGCAAAAACTGGAGCAGGACTATTATCCCAATCGTCAGCTGCAACAACTCAACAGTCATACCCTGGTGCTGGAGCAGAACCATCAGGGCCACTATCTGCTGGACGGGGCCATCAACGGCCGGCCCATAGTACTGCTGCTGGATACCGGCGCCACCCAGATGGCGGTGCCCCAGCCGGTGGCGGCACGGCTGGAACTGCCCGTAGGGCGCAAACTGGCCCTGCATACCGCCGCCGGCCAGGTGACCGGCTACCGTACCCACATTAAAGTATTGTCGCTGGGGCCGCTCACCCTGTACGATCTGGACGCCATTATCATGCCGAGCCAGGGCGATGAAGTGCTGCTGGGCATGAATGCCCTGCGCCAGTTCGAGCTGACTCAGCGGGGCTCGCGCCTGACCATAAAATATGTCACCGATGAGCCCTGAAAGGCGCCGGCCAGGCTGAAGCCGGCACCACGACTCAGGTACCACCATTTCTGTACCACCGTATATCAAACCAAGTGAACTTAAAGGTAAGGCACATGCACAACACCATGCAGGCTCAAGAAATCCGCCGTAACGTCATCGCCGCCCTGAGTGAAGATCTGGGCGGCACCCCGGATCCGCAACTGGATATTACCGCCCAGTTGCTGCCTGCAACGCAGCAGGTCACCGCCCACCTGATCACCCGGGAAGACGGCATTTTCTGCGGCCGCGCCTTTGCCGACGAGACCTTTCTGCAATTGGGTGACGAGGTCAGACTCGACTGGCAGGTAGCAGACGGCGACCGGGTCAGCGCCAACCAGCGCCTGCTGACGCTGACCGGCCCGGCCCGGGCGCTGATGACCGGCGAGCGCACCGCCCTGAACTTTATTCAGACCCTGTCGGGCGTGGCGACCCAGACCCGCCGCTATGTTGATCAACTGGCCGGCACCCGTTGCCGTTTGCTCGATACCCGCAAGACCCTGCCCGGCCTGCGTCAGGCGCTGAAATATGCGGTCACCTGCGGCGGCGGCCATAACCACCGTATGGGGCTGTATGACGCCTATTTGATCAAGGAAAATCATATCTTCGCCTGCGGTGGCATTGATCAGGCGGTGGCGGCGGCGCGCCGCCTGCAACCGGAAAAACCGGTGGAAGTGGAAGTGGAATCCCTGGCCGAGCTGGAGCTGGCCCTGGCCGCCGGCGCCGACATCATCATGCTCGACAACTTCAGCGTGCCCGATATGCGCACCGCCGTGGCCACCACCGCCGGCCGGGCCAAACTGGAAGTGTCCGGCAACGTCACCCTCGACACCATCGCCGACTACGCCGCCACCGGAGTGGACTATATCTCGGTGGGCGCCCTGACCAAACATGTACAGGCCATGGATCTGTCGATGCGGGTGCAGAACTGAGCCAGACCCTGCTGCCATAGCTCCTGCTTTCCATGCATTTCGGCGCGTCCCCGCAGGGACGGCGCCTTGTTTTTGACCCGCTCCCTTTACGACTGACTGCCCCCGAAACGATGATCGCAGAAATAACCGACAGTTGTTGTGAGCTGCCGGTATGAGCCGCTCGACGTAGCGCAAAACCAAAATATCACCAGCTCAAAAAATAGACAGGTTGCGCGAAATTAATCGCCGTTCGCTCTCAAAATTTCTATAAATTTATTAGGCAAAGCTGCGGGGAGTTGCTATAGATATTAGGCGGGCTTCAATTAACGCCCCGATTGGCAAGGCAAGTAGCAAGACGGTTAGCAGGTAGTGGCAAGACAAGCGTTGACGATTATTTAATGACCAGTAACGACTAGTAACGTAACAACCTCTTCTCGGATCAAGGATGATGATATGAACAAGCTCCCGATGACACGCCGCCAGGGCGGTTTTACCCTGATCGAACTGATGATAGTGGTGGCCATCGTCGCCATTCTGGCGGCAGTGGCACTGCCGGCCTATCAGACCTATACCCAAAGAGCCAAGTTCAGTGAGGTAATAGCCGCAGTCGGACCGGCAAAAACAGCGATCGAAGTGTGTTACCAAACAAGCGGAACAGACTGTACGGCTAGGGGGACAAGCGCAGTCAGTGGCGCTGTTGTTACAGCCAACGTTGCTAGCGTAACAGTTGCTGTTTCAGGAGGCACTGCTTCTGCAGGTCCTTGGACCGTTACAGCTCTCGGCACAAGCACAGTTGGTAGTGAAGATTATGTTTTGACAAGCGAAGCTTCCGGAGCAAGACTCATATGGAGTGCTGGTGGCAGCTGTGTTTCAGCAGGCCTCTGCTAATACATGACCATGCCGATCGACAGTTCCAGAAGCGGCCTGGCCAGAAGCCTGGCCGCTTCCAGTCTGGTGACCGCCGAGGATCTGGATCTGGCCCAGGCCAAGGCCCGGCAGGAACGCAAGCCTCTCAGCACCGTGCTGGTGGAGCAGCATTTTCTGTCCAGCGAGCAGCTGGCTCACTTCTGTGAACGGGAATACGGGCTGCCGCTGACGGATCTGGACGACATCGACCTGGAGCAGCTCCCGCCCCAGTATCTGAGCATGGATCTGATTGAGCGTCACCACGTGGTGCCTATCATACTGCAGGGCAAGGTGCTGTATCTGGCCATGTCCGACCCCACCGATGTGTCCGCTTTGGAAGACTTCGGTTTTCGCTTTAACCTGATCACCGACGCCCGCCTGGTGGAGGAAGACAAGCTGCAACAGCTGCTTGCCCGCCTGCAGCAGGGCGGCGGCGGTGCCCTCGACCTGGAACATATCGAAGATACCGACATTGCCGAACTCGAGCTGGGAGAAGATCCCGCCGAACGCCACAATGACGATCTGGGCAATATCGATGAAGACGCCCCCATCGTGCGTTACATCAACAAAATCATGCTCGATGCGGTGCGCCGCGAAGCCTCGGACCTGCACTTCGAGCCCTATGAACGTTTCTATCGTATCCGCTTTCGTATCGACGGCATGCTGCACGAGGTCGCCTCGCCGCCGGTCCATCTGAGCACCCGCTTTGCCGCCCGGCTCAAGGTCATGGCCCGGCTGGACATCGCCGAGCGCCGGCTGCCGCAGGATGGCCGCATCAAACTCAAACTGACTCGCAGCAAGTCGGTCGACATGCGGGTCAACAGCCTGCCCACCCAGTGGGGCGAAAAAATCGTTATCCGTATTCTCGACAGCTCGGCGGCCAAGCTGGATATCGACCAGCTCGGCTACGACGAACAGCAGAAACAGCTGTATCTCGGCGCCCTGAAAAAACCCCAGGGCATGATACTGGTCACCGGGCCCACCGGCTCGGGCAAGACGGTCTCGCTCTACACCGGCCTGAGCATACTGAACACCGTCAGCGCCAATATTTCCACCGCCGAAGATCCGGTGGAAATCACCCTGCCCGGCATCAATCAGGTACAGATCAACCCCAAGTCGGGCCTGAGCTTTGCCCATGCCCTGCGCGCCTTTCTGCGCCAGGATCCGGACATCATCATGGTGGGGGAAATACGGGATCTGGAAACCGCCGAAATTGCGGTCAAGGCCGCCCAGACCGGCCACCTGGTGCTCTCGACCCTGCACACCAACTCCGCCGCCGAGACCCTGACCCGACTCAGCAACATGGGGCTGCCCGCCTATAATATTGCCTCTTCGGTCACCCTGATCATGGCCCAGCGACTGGCGCGCAAACTCTGCTCCCACTGCAAGACCGAAGAGCATGTTCCCGAGGAGCAGTTGCTGGAACTCGGTTTCAGCCCATCGCAGCTGAACCCGGCTCCCAGGCTGTACAAGGCCGCCGGCTGCAAACTCTGTACCGAAGGCTACAAGGGCCGGATCGGCATCTACGAAGTACTGCCGATGAACGATACCCTGGCCAATCTGATCATGGACGGCGCCAACTCCCTGAGTCTGGCCAGGGCGGCAGAAGAGTCCGGCATGATCAGCCTGCGTCAGGCGGCACTGGAAAAGGCCCGGCTCGGCATTATCAGCCTGGCGGAAGTCAACCGTATCACCCTCTGAATCAGCGCAACGGTTCAGAGCGGTCGAGCATAAGGATGAGCCATGGCGACGAGTAAAAAAAACAGCGTTCAGGCCTACCAGTGGGAAGGCCTCAACAAACGCGGACAGAAGGTATCCGGCTTTATTCAGGCGGTCAATGAGCAGGCGGTCAAACGCGATCTGCAGCGGCAGGGCGTCAGCACCACCAGGGTAAAGCGCAAACGGGAGAGCCTGTTTTCCCAGCGCAAGAATGTCATCAAGCCGATGGATATCGCGATAATCACCCGCCAGGTCGCCACCATGCTCGGTGCCGGCGTGCCTCTGGTGCAAAGCCTGCAAATCATCTCCCGCTCGGCCCAGAAAAGCAGCATCCGCGAACTGACCGGGGCCATTGCCGCCGATGTGGAAGGCGGCACCCCGCTGACCGAGGCGCTGAGCAAATTTCCCCGCCAGTTTGACGAGCTGTACTGCGATCTGGTGCACTCCGGCGAGCAAACCGGGGCACTGGAACACATCTTCGATCAGATTGCCATCTACCGGGAAAAAGCAGAAGCCCTCAAATCCAAGATAAAAAAAGCCATGTTCTACCCGGCCATGGTGATACTGGTGGCCATCGTGGTTACCAGCATACTGCTGCTGTTCGTGATCCCGCAGTTTGAAGAAATCTTCGCCGGCTTCGGCGCCACCCTGCCCGCCTTTACCCAGATGGTCATCATGCTGTCGCGCTGGATGCAGGACTACTGGCTCTATATTCTGGCCGCGACCGGGGTGGCAGTCTTCGCCTATGTGCGCGCCTGGCGTCATTCGGAGAAGGTACGCAACGCCACCGACCGTTTCGTATTACGCCTGCCGGTGGTGGGCGACATTCTGCACAAGGCCGCCCTGGCCCGCTTTTCCCGCACCCTGGCTACCACCTTTTCCGCCGGCATCCCGCTGGTGGAAGGCCTGGTTTCTTCCGCCGGCGCCAGCGGCAATGTGGTCTATCGCCAGGCGGTGATGCAGGTACGCAGCGAGGTCATGGCCGGCATGCAGATGAACCTGGCATTGCGCTCGACCCAGCTGTTCCCGGACATGGTGGTGCAGATGGTGATGATTGGCGAGGAATCCGGTGCCATCGACGACATGATGAACAAGGTGGCCGTGATTTACGAGCGGGAGGTGGATGATGCGGTAGACGGCCTCACCAGCCTGATTGAGCCGCTGATCATGGTGGTGCTGGGTATTCTGGTTGGCGGCCTGGTCATTGCCATGTATCTTCCCATCTTTGATCTGGGTAATGTGGTTCGCTGACCTTCACCGGCCAGCGGTCCCACTCTCCCCTCTCACAAGGAACCTGAATGGCCGAGCTGAACCACTGGCTGACCACCGAGTCTTCCGTACTCTATCTCCTCGTTACCCTGCTGGGGCTGCTGGTCGGCAGCTTCCTGAACGTGGTGATCCACCGGCTGCCGCTGATGCTGCAACGCGACTGGCAGCGGGAGTGCGCCGAGCTTAACGGCCAGACGCCGGCCGAAGCGCCCCCCTTCAACCTCTGCACCCCCCGTTCCCGCTGCCCCCACTGCCGGCATCAACTGGGGGCGCTCGACAATATTCCGGTCCTCAGCTGGTTGTGGTTACGGGGCCAGTGCCGCTATTGCCAGGCCAGTGTGGCCAGGCGCTACCCCCTGGTCGAGCTGGCCTCGGCGGCGCTGGCGGCGCTGGCCCTGTGGCGCTTCGGCGCCAGCCCGCAATTGCTGGCCGCCCTGCTGTTCAGCTGGACCTTGCTGTGCATGACCCTGATCGACATCGATCACCTGCTGCTGCCCGACGACCTTACCCTGCCGTTGCTGTGGCTGGGGCTGCTGCTGAACATCAACGGCCTTTTTGTTTCTCTGCAGTCGGCCGTGCTGGGCGCCGCCTTCGGCTACGGCATACTGTGGAGCCTGTACTGGCTGTTCAAACTGGCCACCGGCAAGGAAGGCATGGGCTACGGTGACTTCAAGCTGCTGGCGGCCATCGGCGCCTGGTTTGGCTGGCAGGCACTGCTGCCGGTGCTGCTGCTGGCGTCCTTTACCGGCGCCGCCCTGGGCATAGGGCTGATGGCCTCGCGCAAACTGGGCGAAGACCGGGTGCTGCCTTTTGGTCCGGCGCTGGCACTGGCAGGCTGGTTGTACCTGATATGGGGCAAACAACTGACCGGGTTTTACTGGAGTATGGCGCTGTGACTTATATCGTGGGCCTGACCGGAGGCATTGGCAGCGGCAAGAGTACCGTGGCTGCCTTCTTTGCCGAGCTGGGTGTGGATGTGGTTGATGCAGACATCATCGCCCGCGAGGTGGTGGCGCCGGGCCAGCCGGCGCTGGGCGCCATTGCCGCCCGCTTCGGATCCGCCGTGATCACGGATGACGGCAGCCTCGACCGACGTGAACTGCGCCAGCGGGTATTCGGCAACCCGATGGACAAAGACTGGCTCAATGCCCTGCTGCATCCGCTGATCCGTGAACGCATGGTCACCGCCTGTGCCGAGGCCGCCTCCCCTTATTGCCTGCTGGTGGTGCCCTTGCTGGTGGAAAACAACCTCACCGGTCTGTGCCAGCGGGTGCTGGTGGTGGATGTCTCCGCCGAACGGCAACTGGCCCGCACCACCCGGCGCGATAAGGCCGACGAGGCCCAGATCCGCGCCATCATGGCCGCCCAGGCCAGTCGGGAGCAACGCCTGGCCGCCGCCGACGATGTGCTCGACAACAACGGCACCGATCTCGACCGGATAAAAGACGACGTCGCCCGGCTGCACCGGCAATATCTGGATCTGGCGTGTGGGGGCAAGTTGTGAAGTGATGAGGGACTGAAAACCGGGCGGTCTTTAATCCCTCATCCCTGTTTTATGCGGTACGAGTAAAAATCAAATCCCATACCCCGTGACCGAGGCGGTGGCCGCGCTGTTCGAACTTGGTCAGCGGGCGATAATCGGGTCGGGGCATATAATCGCCTTCAACGGTGGCGTTGGCATAACCGGGAGCGGCATTCATCACTTCCAGCATATGCTCGGCGTAATTTTCCCAGTCGGTCGCCATATGGAATTCACCACCGATTTTCAGCTTGCTGCGCACCATTTCCACGAAGGCCGGCTGTACGATGCGGCGCTTGTGATGGCGGGTCTTGTGCCAGGGGTCGGGGAAAAACAGCTGCACCCGATCCAGGCTCTGCTCGGGCAGCATCTGCTCGAACACTTCCACCGCGTCATGACACATGACCCGCAGGTTGCTCAGCCCGGCTTCGGCCGCCCCCATCAGGCAGGCGCCCACGCCCGGGGTGTGCACTTCGATGCCGATAAAGTCCTGCTCGGGCGCCACACGCGCCATTTCCACCAGCGAAGCGCCCATGCCGAAACCGATTTCCAGCACCCGGGGAGCGCTTCTGCCGAACACCGCATCCAGATCGAGCAGCTGGGCGCTGTACTCGATGCCCATCACCGGCCATTGCTCGGCCATGGCTTTTTCCTGTCCCTTGGTCAGGCGGCCTTCACGACGCACAAAACTGCGGATCTTGCGTTTGCGCAGCTCGTTTTCGGTTTGGTCGGCTTGTTCGGACTGGTGTTCGTCTGTCATCTGTATTCTCCGGCGGGCTTGGGAAGGCGAATTATCCAAAGTTCGGCCCAAGGTGCAAGCTTAAAAAGAAAGCGGTAAGCCACAAGCTGCCAGCCATAAGCCACCCGAGCGGTTGTGCGGCTCCCGCTTCATTCGGGAAATCCTTCGCAAATGGCGGACTTTGCAAACAAACAAGCACCCGCGAGAGGTGCTTGTTGTGCTTATAGCTGACAGCTTAAGGCTTATGGCTGCTCTTGCCGCCTTCTGTTACAGCACCTGGCGGATCACTCGTCCCAGCCGGCTGATGCCTTCTTCGATGGTGGCTTCATCGGCACCGGCATAGCTCAGACGGGCGGTATTCAGAATGTCCGGCCGCACGTAGAAGGGCTGGCCGGGTACGAAGGCCACGTTTTCCTTGATCGCCAGATTGAACAGCGCCATGGCATCAATATGCTGCGGCAATTTCAGCCACAGGAACATGCCGCCTTCGGGGCGGGTAAAATCGATGCCCGGGCAGTGCTTCAGCAGCGCCTGCTCCATGGCGATTTTCTGCCGGCCGTAAACGGTACGGATACGGTCGATATGAGCATCCAGGCTGTTTTCCTGCAGATAACCATGCAACACCTGCTGTACGAAGCCGTTGGTGTGCAGGTCCGAAGCCTGTTTGGCGATGGTCAGCTTCTGGCGCAACCAGTCCGGCACCAGCATCCAGCCCAGACGGAACGAGGGTACCACCACCTTGGAGAAGGAGCCCAGCAGCACCACGTTATCCGGCGCCAGCTTGGCAATGGGCAGCAGATGCTCGCCCTCGAAGCGCAACTCGCCGTAGGGGTTGTCTTCGATCATCAACACATTGTGCTTGATCAGTCGCTCGGCCACCGCCTGACGATTCTCCCGGCTGTAGCTGAGGCCGGTCGGGTTCTGGAAATTGGTGACACCATAGAGCAGGCGGGCATGGTCAGGCTCGGCCAGCAGCGCATCCAGCTCGTTCAGATCCAGGCCGTCATCGTTCAGCGCCACCCCCTGAAAGTTGGGCTGATACACCGACAACGCCTGAATGGCACCCAGGTAGCCCGGCTCTTCGATGATCAGGTTGTCACCTTCGTTGACCAGCACCTTGCCCAGCAGATCCAGCGCCTGCTGGGAGCCGTTGGTGATCAGGATGTTATCGGGAGACACCCGCATGCCATGCTGCTTGAAATAACGCTCGGCAATATACTCCCGAAGGGGGGCAAAGCCCTCGGTAGCGGAATATTGCAGGGCGCCGTTGCCCCTGTGCTGCAGCACCCTGGCGCTGGCGGCCGCCAATTCTTCATTGGGGAAAAAATCCGGGTTGGGCAAACCACCGGCAAAGGAAATCACTTCCGGATTAACGGCGACCTTGAGGATTTCGCGGATGAAGGACGGCTCTACCTTGGCAAAGCGCTGGGCAAAAAAGGGCTGCATAAAAGTCTCTCTGGTGACGGGCTTGGCGGGCGCCAATAAAACCCTTCTTTTGTATCAGAAAACAGTCAAATAACAAACCGTCAACAGTAAAAGAGTGCCTGAAACAGCCTCATCAACTTGAGCGTTCCGGGGATAACGCCTCCCGGCGAGGGTTCAAGCCGGTTTGCACTGCCCGCTCCGCTGTGTTCTGATCCCGCCATTCCTTTTTACGCAGTTAGCATCGTGAACACAGCCTCTTTTGCCGAACGTGTGCTGGCCTGGTATGAACAGCATGGCCGCAAGACCCTGCCCTGGCAGCAGAACAAAACGCCTTATCGGGTCTGGGTGTCCGAAATCATGTTGCAGCAGACCCAGGTGACCACCGTCATTCCCTATTATCAGCGCTTCATGGCGCGCTTTCCCGATGTGGTGACTCTGGCCGACGCCGAACAGGATGAGGTATTGCACCTGTGGACAGGACTCGGCTATTACGCCCGCGCCCGTAACCTGCACAAGGCCGCCCGGGTGATCCGTGATCATTACCAGAGCTGTTTTCCCGAACGATTCGAAGAGGTGCTGGGGCTGCCGGGCATAGGCCGCTCCACCGCCGGCGCCGTTTTATCGCTTTCGCTCGGTCAGCATCACGGCATTCTGGACGGCAACGTCAAACGGGTACTGGCCCGCTGGCTGGCACAACAGGGCTGGCCCGGAAAAAAGGAAGTGGAAAATGCCCTCTGGCAACAGGTGGAACAGTTAACGCCGCCGCAGGGGGTAACCCAATACAATCAGGCGATGATGGATCTGGGTGCCACCATCTGCACCCGCTCCCGTCCCAAGTGCGAACTGTGCCCGGTACACAGTGACTGCCAGGCGCTGGCGCTGGGCAGTCCGACCGCCTTTCCCCACTCGAAGCCGAAGAAAACCGTACAGCCGGAAAAGCAGTCCTGTTTTCTGCTGCTCAAACAGGGCAATCAGATCCTGCTGGTGCAACGCCCGCCTCAGGGATTGTGGGGTGGCCTCTATTGTTTTCCCGAGTTTCATAACGAACAGGAACTGCGAGCCTGGCTCACACGCTACCCCGAAGCCTCCGAGCCAAGCCCCCTGCCCGGCTTTCGTCATACTTTCAGCCATTTTCATCTGGATATCGAGCCCTGGCTGGTAGAATTGCCCCGGATACCGGACGAGGTCATGGCCGGAGCAGAACGACTTTGGTATAACTTGCAGCAACCGGCGTCGGTCGGCCTCGCGGCTGCCACCCAAAAGCTGCTCGCCTACCCGCAACTGCAAGAGAGGAATTTATGAGCCGTACAATTTTTTGCCAGCGTTTACAGAAAGAAGCCGAAGGGCTGGATTTTCAACTCTACCCGGGGGAGCTGGGCAAGCGCATCTATGAGCATATCTCCAAGGAGGCCTGGGCCGAATGGCAGAAAAAGCAGACCATGCTGCTCAACGAAAAAAAACTCAACATGATGAATGCCGAGCATCGTCAACTGCTTGAGCAGGAGATGGTGGCCTATCTGTTCGAGGGTGCCGATGTCAAAATCGAGGGTTATACCCCTCCGGCTGCAGAGTAAAGCACCGCCTTGTACAAGGCTTGAGCGAACGCACAGAGCCTTCCAAAAAGCGGTTGACTTGCCAGGGCCGATCTTATTTAATGGCGCCCGTTGCCCAGATAGCTCAGTCGGTAGAGCAGGGGATTGAAAATCCCCGTGTCGGCAGTTCGATTCTGTCTCTGGGCACCATCTTCAAGCAAGTACAAGACGCCGGCATAGCTCAGTTGGTAGAGCAACTGACTTGTAATCAGTAGGTCGAGGGTTCGACTCCTTCTGCCGGCACCATTTAAACCAGCCTCAGCGCTGGTTTTTTTGTGTCTGCTGTTCAGCCTGCCAGGCACACTCTTTCTATCTGAGCTCCCACCACCACTGGCAAACAGAACCCTTGATCAGCTCGAAGCTGGCGTTCTCCTGCGTAAATACATAGTCTTTAGACAAAAGGCAAAGGGATGATGCCATGAACAAGATACATCTGATGGCCTTGCTGGCCGTGCTCTCCTCGCCGGTGGGTGCAGAGCACGATATAAAAGACGACTCCGACCTGCCGCACTGGGCGGTTAACAAGATCACGCCCATGCATGATTCCGTTTCCCAGTGGGTCACCAACTCATCGCGTAATATCGATGGTTTTTTCGGTACCGACGACAGCCTGCATATTGAAAACGGCTCCTACCTGCGACTCAGCCAGGAGCTGGAATGGAGCGAGCAGGAAGACTTCAGCACCGAGACGGCGGTGCGTTTTCGTCTGGATCTACCCACCACCAAGGAACGGCTGCGTTTCATCATCGAGAGTGACCCCGAGGAGTCCGAAGGCACCCTCGCCGAACAGGGATCCAACCGGCTACGCACCGATCAGCGCAGCATCGCCAGTACCATTATCGGCCTGAACAGACTCGGCAAGCGGGACAAGAGAGAAGCCTGGAACCTGCAGGCCGGTGCCGGGGTCAAGGTGCGCTGGCCGCCGGATCCTTATGTACGTTTTACCGGCGAGAGGCTGTGGCAGCTGGACTCGCCCTGGCAGCTGGAGTCGTACAACCGTGCTTCCTGGTTCAATGAAGAAGGCTATTCAGTGCGCAGCCGGTGGGATCTGGGCCGACCTCTGGATGAAAGTCATCACCTGCGCTTCATCACCAACTTTCAGTGGCAGGAAGAAGTCGATACCCTGGAATATTCCGAAACCATCGAACTCAACCAGATCCTGGGCAAGCGCAGTGTCATGCGCTATGCCATCGCCGCGGTAGGAAGAAGCACCTCGGATCCACGACTGCACGATTATTATCTGTACAGCCACTACCGGCGTAACCTGCATCGGGAGATTCTGTTTGTGGATCTGATCCCGGAGCTGCACTTCCCCCGGGACCAGAATTACGACGCACAGTTTGGCGTTACCCTGCGACTGGAAATGATGTTCAAGGGTGATCTGATTTTTCGGCGCTGACCCCTTCCGGACTTAAAGCGGGCGGTACAACCGAACATCGGCTTCGGCCACCAGGGCTGGCGCCACCTGCTCGAAGTAATCCTTGATATAAGGCTGGGCACAATGAGCCTCGAACATTTCACGGCTGGCCCACTGCTCGACAAACACGCAGTCCCAGGGTTCGCCGTTGTCGCCGTCATAAGGCACCTCTTCGGCCAGCTGATACAGCAGACAGCCTTCTTCCCGGTGGGTATCGGCAATCAGGCTTTTCAGGGCCAGTTGCAGCTCATTGGCCTTGCCCGGCTGGGCTCTGAAGCGGGCTACACAGTATAAGTCCGACATTATTCGCTCTCTGTTTGGTCAAAGCCGGTATGCTAATACATGCCCGCACCGCCTGAATAGCCCGACTTGCCCTCCCCCGTTCCGGAGCCTCCCGCCCAAAGCCAGGTAAAACACCACTCCGCACGAAATACCTGTTGACCCTCACCGGGTAACAAGTTAGAGTGTTCGCAGCTCGAAAAATACGGCTATATTTATGTTCTTGTTACGATGTTCTAGTAGTACCTCGTCCTGTATTTCATAAGTTACATCTGTATTTTTCCAAGCTCGTTTATTTATGGTAGATTTGTTTACAGGATTTAGGTATGTCTAATATCGTTAAAGGTAAAGTAAAGTTCTTCAATGAGTCCAAAGGTTTTGGTTTCATCGAGCAAGAGCAAGGTCCTGACGTGTTCGTACACTTCAGCGCCATCCAGAGCCAGGGTTTCAAAACTCTGGCCGAAGGCCAAGCAGTACAGTTCACTGTAGCTCAAGGTCAGAAAGGTCCTCAGGCTGAGAACGTAGTTCCTCTGTAAGAGACTACCTCACCAAGAATTCCTAAGCCGCGCCTCCGGGCGCGGCTTTTTTATTGTCTGATTTTATTTCCCCTCCCCTGGTTCTTTCTACCATGGTCCGATGCCATATCGGGAAACAACCCGAACACCATAACCCCGCTCAGGGCGCACACCCAGAGACTAAAAGCGGTGTCGACACCGTAACGGCTCGGCACGAGTATGGTGGAAGCAGACTGTGCCAGGGATACGCCTCTGGTCATGGGACTCTGGTGACGGGATTAAAATGAGCTTTACTTTGACAAGTCGGGTATTCATTAAGCACAATCAAGGTTGAAAAATAACAAACAGGACTGCCTACATGACTGCCCAATCAGCAAATCCCCAATCGCTTCAACAGGCCTTTTCATTGGGTAACGGACAGGATGCGGCACTGAACTGGCTGCGCAAGAATCAGACTCATTGCGCCATCTTCCTCACCAATGGCATCAAGCTGGAAGGGATGATCAGTGCCTTTGATCAGTACAGCATTCTGCTATCCGACCCCCGTGGCCAGCAGCAGCTGATTTACAAAGCCAAGATTTCCACTATTTCACCTGCGACCCGTCGGCCGCCGCGTACAGGGGTGATTATCAACAAGCCGCGTCGCCCCCGCTATGATAGCCATCAGGGACACCGGGAAGAGCATCATAATCACCGGGATGAACAGCATGATCACCCCGGTGAAGACGATCAGGGCTAAGTCCGGCATTACCACCGCATAAGGGTCAGCCCAGGTCGGGCCGGCCCTGCACCACCATCACGCATTTCATTCCTGCCGCCATCGCTGCCTGCTGGCCTATTGGCGTGTCCTCAAACACCAGACAACGCCCGGGGGCCACCCCCAGCCGCTCCGCCGCCAGCAGATAGGTATCCGGCTCCGGCTTGTGCCGCACCACATCATCGGCACTGATCACCACCGAAAAATATTTATTCAACCCGGTACTCTGCAGCACCCGCTGGGCATTGACACGAGAAGAGCCGGTACCGATGGCCATCGGTCTGTCCGCATAACGTTCCAGCAACTCCAGCATGGCCGGAAAAACACGGGCCTCAGGCAGCCACCGCTGATAATGATGGTTTTTCAGCTTGACCACCGCCATGGGATCGAGCGCCAGCCCCTGATGCTGGTTGATGATAGTGACAATTTTGCGGCTGGGCACCCCGCCCAGCGCATAGAGCCAGTCCGCATCGTAGTCGAATTGAAACTCGCTGGCGGCCAGCTCCCAGGACGCGAGATGCAAGGGCATGGTATCGACCAGGGTACCGTCCAAATCGAACAGAATGCCGTTAAATTGTTCCAGTTCCATCAGCGTACTCCAATAAAATGGCCGCTTGCGCGGCCATCGGAAGTTAAATCAGAGCATCAAATCAGTTCCAGCTCTTCCATTACCCGGCGGATTCGCGCCTTGGTGCTCTCTTGCAGCGGCACCACCGGAATACGGCAGTGCTCGCTGGCCAGTCCCAGCAGCGACAGTCCGTATTTGGGGCAGGCCGGGTTAGGCTCGACAAACATCGCCTGATGCAAGGGCAACAACCGATCCTGCAACGCCCGGGCTTCTTCCCACTTGCCAGCCAGGGTCAGCTCCTGCAGTTGGGAACAAAGACGCGGTGCCACGTTGGCGGTAACCGAGATACATCCCTGGCCACCGGCCACGTTGTAAGACACCGCGGTACCGTCTTCGCCGGACAGCCAGGCAAAGGGCTTCTTGATCAGCTGGCGTTCGGCCCAGGGCCGGGCCAGATCACCGGTGGCATCCTTGACCCCGACAATACGCGGCAGCTCCGCGATACGGGCCATGGTCTGCGGCTGAACGTCCACTACCGCTCGGGGCGGAATGTTGTAGACGATAATCGGCAGTTCGGTGGCATCGTGCAGCATCTTGAAATGCGCGTAGAGTCCATCCTGACTGGGCCTGTTGTAATAACCGGCCACATGCAGGGTGGCATCGGCCCCGACCTGCTGGGCACAATTGCTGTATTCAATCGCCTCTACCGGGTTGTTGGAACCCGCACCGGCAATGACGGGAACCCGCCCTGCGGCCTGCTCCGCCACGATCTCAATCACGCGGCAGTGCTCGTCATGAGTCAGGGTAGGACTTTCCCCGGTGGTGCCCACCGGCACAATGCCGTGAGTACCCTCCTTGATGTGCCAATCGACCAGACGGCGCAGGGCCGCCTCGTCGATACGGTCACCGTCAAAAGGGGTCAGCAGGGCAACTAAAGAACCGCGAAACATGGAAACTCCTTCTCCTGGCTAGAGGATTGAAAAAGGTAAATTAAAAAACCCCGGTCGCTGTTGCGTTACCGGGGTTTGAGAGCATCTCGTCTTAATGAGGATCAGGCGTCGGTCACGCAACAGCAGCTGCCGCTTTTCGTTTAAGCGGCTTTCCCGGTTTGCGTTTAACCATAAAAATCATGAGTTGCACCTGAAAAGACCTTGAACTGCATCTTTTGCTAATGACCGGCAAATGTCAAGAGGCCGGGTCGCATGTATAATGCCCAATTGTTTTATTTACCGCGGAACCCGATATGTTTGAGGCCTTGACCCCGGTCAGCGAAATGCTGGCCCGTAATCTGGATACCCTGAGTCGTCAGCCATTACTGGTATGCGGCCTGCTGGAAGACAACCTGCCCGGGCTGCTGGCCGAGGCCGGTCCCGCCCCCCGGGTATTTACCACCGATTTTCGCTACTTCCAGTGGCAGCAGGGCCAGGGCCTGGCCGATATCGAATTTGGCGCCAGCCCGGGCGCACGGCCTGCTGCCGGCCTGCTGTTATTGATGCCCAAGGCCAAGGCGGAAGCCGAATACCTGCTGGCCGCCTGCCTGCCGTTACTGGCTGTCGGTGCACCCGTCTTTATCGCCGGAGACAACAAAGGCGGCGTCAAGGCCGCTCCCAAGCTGCTGGCCCCCTATTGCGGACAGGTCAACAAGCTGGACAGCGCCCGCCGTGCCAGCCTTTATCAGGCCGAGCTGACCACCTTGCCCTCTCCCTTCATCCTGGCCGACTGGGTAAACCGCTACGCCATGGAAGAGGAGCAGCTGCAAATCTGCACCCTGCCCGGCGTATTCAGTGCCGGTCACCTGGACTCGGGTTCCCGATTGTTGCTGAACAGCATCACCACGCTCAAGGGTCGGGTACTCGACTTCGGTTGCGGTGCCGGTGTCATCGGCGCCAGCCTGCTGAAGCGTCATCCCGGGCTGGAGCTGGAGTGTATCGATATCAACGCACTGGCGCTGGAAGCCAGCCGCCTGACGCTGGCAGAAAACCGACTAGAGGGCAGGGTCTATGCCTCCGACGGTCTGAGCCAGGTAAACGGCAAGTTCGATCACATCATCAGCAACCCGCCCTTTCATGCCGGCCTGAAAACCTTCTATCACACCACAGAAACCCTGCTGAGCTCGGCCGTCGATTACCTGAAACCGGGGGGCTCCCTGATCCTGGTGGCCAACGCCTTCCTGCCCTACCCGGAATTGATAGAGAAAAGTTTTGGCCATTGCGACACCCTGGCCGCCAACGGCAAGTTCAAAATCTACCGGGCAAGTCGCTGACCATGGCAATTCAGCGTTTTTTTTTAATCAACCGGCGACAAACGCCGGTTTTTTTAACTTTTCTCTGAAACTGCGTATTGACGACCGATAAAAAATCTATAGAATTCGCAGTCCTTAGCAGGGCGAGGGTGGCGGAATTGGTAGACGCGCTAGCTTCAGGTGTTAGTGTCCTATGGACGTGGGGGTTCAAGTCCCCCCCTTCGCACCACTGCTTCAATAGGTTACAATAGTTTTACGGCGTTTAGCGCAGCTTGGTAGCGCATCTGGTTTGGGACCAGAGGGTCGCAGGTTCGAATCCTGCAACGCCGACCAATTTAAAAAGCCAGCTCTCGTAGCTGGCTTTTTTGCGTCTGATATTCAGCTGCTCAGTGCGGCTTGGTAGCGCATCTCGTGTCTTGGGAATGAGCGGACCAGAGTGTGTTTTCGCAGGTTCGAATCCTGCAACGCCGACCACTTTAAAAAAGCCAGCTCTTGTAGCTGGCTTTTTTGTGTCTGGCATTCACAAACAACGGCGCCAGGCACACCAAGCCACTGCATCGGGCAGTGCCACCCTGGGCGTAGTTCCTTCTTCGTGACTTGAGCTTCTCGGCCCGGTGGTTCGATAACCCAACAGGCCAGTCCATCGGACTGGCCTTTTTTTGATTGGACGGGAAAACCGCGGTTATCTGTCGGCTATAGGTATCTGGCCGTCATTATGTGGCTAAATACCGGACAAATCGCACATTTTAGCGGTAAGAAGCCAGCAGCTTCGCCAGTGCCTGTTCGTCGCTCAGTTCCTCTGCGGAGAGGATCAGGTCTCGGCCCAGAGCCAATGCATTACGCTGGCAGCGAGCCCGGCTGACGGCGTCGGCGATGCTATCCAGATCGGCCACATGGGCGATGCCGACGGTGCGGCGGATAAGCTCGGCCCCGGCGTAGCCAGGCTATCTTGCCAGACCTGACGCAAGAAAGTACGAATATAGCCGGGTTCGGCCAGGGCCGGATCCTGTGCATCTGCCGCCAGAGCAATAAAGCGCTGACTAAAGGTCTGCCACAGGCAGAGCACTTCCCTGACGCGATCATCCTGGGCGAGCTGTGCCTGCTCTGGTGACTGTAGCCCAGGCTGACCGCAGAAATTGAGTAACAGGTTGCCTATGGCCGAGCCGATATCAAAGCCGATAGGACCGTAGTAGCCAAACTCGGCATCGAACACCTTGAGGCCATGTTCATTCACAAAGATAGAGCCGGAGTGCACATCACCATGCAACAAGGCTTCTGTACGGGTCAGGAAGGCATGCTTGAGCCCTGCTACCCTGGTCTTCAGCGGCTGGTCATGCCACAGCCGCTCGGCATCGGCCTGAATGTCCGGATTGATATTGTTGCGCTCATGATCGCGATACGGGTCGGTAAAGAAGACGTCTTCGGTGATCTCGCACATTTCAGGGTTGATAAAGCGGGCCACATCGGCTTTCTTGGCCTGGGACGGCTGATGAAAGTCCGAGGTGTGGTACAGCGTCTGCGCCAGATATTCTCCCAGCTGGGCCGCCGCCTCGGGATATGTTTTACCGGCAATGAGACCCGCCCGCCACACCTGGTAATGAGACAAATCTTCCAACACCATGATCGCCAGCTCGGCATCGTGATGCAGCACTGCCACCGTATGCATGGGGCAATATTCGCCGTGGCGCAGCAACACCTCTGCTTCAATGCGTGCCCGATCCAGGGTCAGTGGCCAAGACTCACCCACGCAGCGTACATAAGGCAGCGCCTGCTTGACGATTAAGCGTCGATCTGTGCCCTCTTCATGGATTTTAAACACCAGATTCAGGTTACCGTCGCCAATTTCCTCTGCACTCAACCGACTATCACTGTTGAAACAACGACCAAATTCACGTGCATATTCAATGGCATCTTGGGTATTAAAAATACGGTAACGGCTCATGGGGGCAACATCTCCCTGCTTGCGGATTATTCAACGAAACGGAACGGCCAGACAGGCGCAAAAGAAGTGTAGACGCCTATACATCTAAAAGGCATGTTGGCAGAATGAAGCCTGCTACGCAACTGCAGATAGGAGCCCCGTGATAATGAAAGACCTTGCCGCCACCAGCCTGAAACTGAAAGATGGTCGTCTATGGATACTGGACCAGCAGGCCTTGCCCCAACAGAAGCTGTGGCTGCCCTGTGACTCGGTCGACGAGCTGGTCGCCTGTATCCGTGCCCTCAAGGTGCGCGGCGCACCGCTTATCGGCTTGTCCGCCAGTCTGTTACTGGCCGTTCTCGCCAGCCGCCATGCCGACAAGGCCGAGCTACAGGCGTCACTTATCACGCTGCGCGCTTCTCGTCCCACCGCAGTCAACCTGATGAACAACCTGGACCGCATGGCCCAGGCCATTGAGCAGGCCGACATGGCTGCTGCGGTTATCGCCGAAGCTTATCGCCTGGTAGATGAAGACAGGGCACTGTGCGATGCCATCGCCGAGCACGGCAGCGCATTGGTCAAACCCGGCAGCCGGCTGCTAACCCACTGCAATACCGGTGGTTTGGCAACCGCCGGGGTAGGAACCGCCCTGGGGGTGATCCGTCGCGCCCATGAGCAGGGCAAGGTGGCCGGTGTGTGGGTGGATGAAACTCGCCCCTTGCTGCAGGGCGGCCGTCTTACCGCCTGGGAGCTGGGTGAACTGGACATTCCCTATCAGTTGATCTGTGATTCGATGGCCGCGGTTGCATGGCCCGGGGAGAGGTCGACGCAATCTGGGTCGGCGCCGACCGCATCGCCGCCAACGGCGACGTGGCGAACAAGATAGGTACCTACAACCTGGCGGTGCTGGCCAAATATCATGGCATTCCCTTCTATGTTGCCGCCCCCCATACCACCCACGATCCCGCCTGCGTTGACGGCGCCGCGATTCCCATAGAGCAACGGGAATCAGCAGAAGTGACCGGGGTGTCCGGCAGCTTCGGCAGCTGTCAGTGGGCACCAGAGCGGGCGCGGGTGTTCAACCCTGCCTTCGATGTTACCCCGGCCGAGCTGATCAGCGGCTGGGTGCTGGATACAGGTGTTGTCACCCCCGAACAGGTTTCGGCAGGGATTTTTCGCCAAGCGTTGAAATAAACATCGCTAATGTTAGTCATCATGACTGTCACGCCGGCCCAGGCCCCGCGGCGTGACTAAAACCCCGGTATTGTTTTCATACGATGCCGGGTTTTGAGGTGCGATGAATCAAGCCGTGAAGAGATTCAATCCAGTTTTGGGAAGCCGTTGGCGATGGCGTCGCCGGTAAACTGGGCGATCCAGCCTTCCGGATTATTGAACAGGCGAATGGCGGTGAAGCGCGGCGCCGGGCCCATATCAAACCAGTGTCGGGTGTTGGCCGGCACCGAGATCAGGTCATTCTTCTCGCACAGCACCTGGTACACCTTGCCATCCACATGCAGGCAGAACAGCCCGGCGCCCTCGACGAAGAAACGTACCTCGTCCTCGCCATGGGTGTGTTCTGACAGAAACTTGTCGCGGAACACCGCCCGGTCCGGGTGATCCGGCTGCATGCTGACCACATCCCAGCTCTGATAACCCCGTTCCGCCACCAGCCGGTCGATTTCGGCCTGGTAGGCGGCCAGGATGGTGTCGTTGTCCGCATCGGCGGCCAGCTCGCGATCGGCCTGCCAGCGGCGGAAATTCACCCCGATGGCGGCCAGTTCGCTGGCGATCTCATCTCCATCCCGGCTGGAAAACAGCGGCTGGTCCGGCTGATTGTCGGCAAAAACGGTCAAGGCACTCATGGTTACTCCTTTGCGGTCAGGCTGATGTCATCAAAACGGCTCACCTGGCGGTGATGGCTGTCCGGATCCGGCTCGCCGCGGATCAGCTGGCAGGTCTGGATGCCGGCGGCCTCGGCGGCGTCCAGCTCCTGATGGATATCGGACAGGAACAGTATCTGCTCCGCCGGCAGCGCCAGCTCCCGCACTATGGTCTGGTAGGCAGCCACTTCCCGCTTGGCGCCGATTTTGGTATCGAAGTAGCCGCTGAACAGGGGGGTCAGATCGCCCGCCTCGCTGTAGCCGAACAGCAGCTTCTGAGCCGCCACCGAACCGGAGGAATACACATACAGGCGAATGCCGGCTTGATGCCAGGCTTGCAGGCCATTGACGGCATCTTCGTAGAGATGGCTCTTGAAGTCGCCGTTGACATAGCCGTGGCGCCAGATCATGCCCTGCAGGGCCTTGAGCGGGGTGGCCTTGCGGTCTTCGTCTATCCAGCGCAGCAGCTCGGCAATCACTTCATCCAGCGAGGCCTTGGGCTGGTCCATCTCGGTGCGCACATCGTTGAGCAGCACCATTACCTCCGCGTCCTGGGCGGTGGCACGCACGAAATCGGCTATGCGCTCACGGGCGTAGGGAAACAGCACCTGATGTACGAAGCGGATGTCGCTGGTGGTGCCTTCAATATCGGTAACTATGGCTTTAATCACTTTGCCTCCAGCAGTCTGCGGGTCAGTTCGCATTGAAACAGAAACTCCAGCCCGTCCAGGTGACGACGGGCCTCGGCCACGGTGCGGCCGAAACAGTACAGACCATGGCCGCGAACCAGGAAACCATAGATCAGCGGCTGACGCCGATGATGATCCGCCACCCGCATGGCCAGGGCATCGATATCCTGGTCGTTGTCGAAAATCGGGATCGGCACCGTATCCAAGTGCGTCTGCTGGCCGGACAGGGACTTTTGCATCTCGTAGCCGCTTAACGACAGTTCAGTCCCTTTTTCTGCCCGGGACAGCACGGTGGCATTCACCGAATGGGTATGCAGCACGGCCCCGATCTCCGGCAGCAGCCGGTAGATCAGGGTGTGCAGGCCGGTTTCGGCAGATGGGCGGCGACCATCGGCGACGCCGTTGTCGGCCAGGCGCACCTTAAGAAAATCCGTGTCGCTCAAGCTGCCCTTGTCCTTGCCCGACTCCGTCACCAGACAGGTTTCGGTATCCAGCCGCAACGACATGTTACCGCCGGTGGCCGGGCACCAGCCTTTGGCACCAATCCAGTGACAAGCGGCCACCAACTCGGCCAGCTCGGAGTGATACGACATAATGATTTCCTTGGTATATATAAACAGCGGTACATATATTGCGAGTTTGACAATGAACTGACTAGGGTGAAGCCTCTGGCCTTTCTTTGCTTATCGCGTGGGCAGCACCATCCAGTCCGGGTTGGCCACATCCGCATGGGCGAAGGCGGGCAGCTTCTGTCCCAACTGTTTCATGTTCTGGATATCTTGCTCGTTAAGCAGTTGCTGAGTGATCAGGGTCGGTGGCACCAGCACCTTCTGGCCCGGGTTTTCTCCGGCAAGCAGCATGGCCAGAGCGCGCACGCTGACCTCGCCCATGACTGCCGGATTAGTACCGGCGGTAGCTACCCAGGGGCTGCCCGGTTCGCGCATGGCCTGAATATCGGCAGTAGAAATATCGGCGCTGTAGATTTTCACATCCTGCGCCAGTCCGGCTTCTTCCAGGGCAATTTTGGCCCCCTTGGCGAATTCATCGAACGGCGCGAAGATCACGCTGATGGTCGGATTGGCACGCAGTACGGCGGCCGCCTGATCGGCCACCGAGTTGGCGATAGGGTTGTTAACGGTACCAAAACGGGCCACTTCTTTCAGTTCCGGGTAACGTTGCTGGTATTCACCGAACACGGCGTCACGACGCTCCAGGGGAGGGAAACCGGGCACATAGATATAACCGATGTCCAGCTGCGCGCCATTGTCGGCCACCATCTGTTCCAGTGCCAGTCGAGCCAGTTGTGCATCGGACTGCTGGATCTGCGGAATTGCTTCATGTTGGGCATCGACGTCGAAGGCCACCACCTTGATGCCGGCTTCGACCGCCTTGGCGGCCTTGTCCTTGATACTGTCGGTAAAGCCATGTTGCAGCAGAATACCGTCAAAACCCTGTAATATGGCCTGATCCAGCATGTCCCGCTGGCGAGCCGCATCCTGACGTGCATCAAAAATCTGCAGCTCCAGACCCAGAGCCTCGGCCTGGGACTCTACCCCAGAAAGATAAGCCTGGAAAAAGTCCCCCTGCGAGATAAAGCGTACCAGCGCCAGTTTCTTGCCGGCCAGTGCCTCGGGTAACTCCGCCGCCATGGTAACGGCTGGCAACAACAGCGCTGCCGCAGCTAAAGACTTGAACCACTTCATAATATACTTCCTTGTCAGGTAATTGATTTTAATAAAAGTCATCTCTTGGCTCACATCAGATTCTGGTAAGAACAGCCTGATTGCTACTGTGACATGACCTGGCGATTTAACTGCGTTTGGCCAGGCCAAAGGTGAACATCAGCGCGACCACCAGCACGGCGCCCTTGATGAAGTCCTGGGTATAGTAGGGGGCATTGAGCATGGTCAGGCCATTGAGCAGCACCCCCACAAACAGTGCTCCCACCACGGCCCCCAAGGCATTGGGACGAGCTGCACCGAGCACGGCAAACCCCACCAGCGCCGCAGCGACGGCATCCATCAACAGGCTATTGCCGGAGCTGACATCGCCCCGCCCCATACGCGCCGCCAGCAGAACGCCGCCGATAGAGGCATAAACACCGGATATAACGTAGGCACAGTACCGGTAGGCCGACACATTAGCGCCCGCCAGCCAGGCGGCGGACCGATTACCACCAATGGCGTAGAACAGCCGACCAAATCGGCTGCGCTCCAGAAACAGCCAGGTGATCAACCCTAACACCAGCATGATCACGACCGGCACCGGCACCACCCCAAACAGCCGGGTACGGCCCAGTTCGAGGAAGGCCGCGCTGAACCGGCCTGACGCCACGCTACCGTCGCCCAGTATCATGCCAGCGGCAATGGAACGTCCTTCGGTAGGGATCAACTGCAACCCCAGCAGCAAAAACATGACTCCCAGAGTGGCCAGCAAATCCGGTATGCGCATTTGTACCGTTAGAAAACCGTTTAACAACCCTACCAGCGCACCTACGCTCAAGGCGGCAATAATAGCCATCAGGGTGCCGCCATCCAGCACCACCAAAACATAGGAAGATGTCATCATCGCCAGCGCAGCGGTGGCGCCGATCGACAAATCAAAACCGTCCACGGCCAGGGTGGCGGTCACCCCCAACGCCAGAATGGCCACAATCGAAACCGACTGCAGGATAATAAAGCTATTGCGCATGCTGCCAAAGGCCGGTTGTAGATAGCTGAACACCAGCACCATCGCCACCAGCAGCACAACCAATCCATATTTGATGGCACCTTGCCGTATCATTTCAGTTCCTCATCGATGTGTTCAGGCAGAGCTGCTATCTGTTGCAGCACCTGCTCCATATTCAGTTGCTCGACCCGGTGATCGCCGACGAGCTGATGGTGGTTGAACACCAGCAGCCGGTCGGCCAGCTCCAGAGCCTCTTCCAGATCCGTACACACCACCAGAGTGGCCCGTTTGTCGGCGGTACTCCTGAGCAGGCGGGCTATATCACGCCGAGCGCCAATATCCACCCCTTGAAATGGCTCAGCCAGCAGCAATAGAGAGCTGGGTTCCTGCAGCCAGCGAGCCAGCATCAGTTTTTGCTGGTTACCGCCAGACAAGGCGCTCATTGGCTGCAGATCGGACTGATACTTCACCCCTGCCTGGGCCAGATGGTGTTTGGCGCTATCGGCTTCCTGTCGTCTATCTATCAATCCAAACCGGCTGAAGCGGGACAAGAATGGCAAGCTCAGGTTATGACGCAGGGTAAAACCGGGAATGATGCCGGCGCTGGCCCTGTCTTCCTGCACCATAAAGACACCACCCTTGATGGCTGCGGCTGGGCTGTCGGGCCGCCAGGGTCGATCATCCTTGTACATGGTGCCGGACGCCAGTGGCGCCAGGCCGTAAATGGCTTGCAGCAATCCCATGGCACCGCTCGACAACAGCCCCGTCGCCACCGTGATCTCTCCCTCATGCAGGCTCAAATTGAAGGGGCGCACGTGGTCAGCCAACTGGGCCTGTTGCAGCCGGAATCGCTCCCGGCCACCCAGCCGGTAATCATGGGTCACTTCACCCAAGCCATGGCCCAGCATCGCCTGAACGGCACCAGGGAGATCCGGCGTCTCTTGCTCCAGCACAATGACACCATCACGCAGCGCCACCACTCGATCGGCGAGCCGGCGGATATCGCTCAGCCGATGGCTGATGTACAGCACGCCCGTGCCCTCTGCCCGTAATCGCTCGACTAAAACAAACAGCCGCTCGGCTTCTGTATCGGACAGGGTGGACGTGGGTTCGTCGAGAATCAGCAGGCGGGGTTGATGAGCGAGGGAGCGGGCGATGGCCAACAGCTGGCGTTCTGCCTGGCTGAGATCTGCCACCTGAGTGTCCATCGGTACGGCCAAGCCCACGGCCTCGGCCAGCGGCCGGGCCTGTTCAGCCAAACGCCGGCGTCCGATCAGGCCACCGAGGCGGCCATCGCTCAAGCGATCCAATAGCAGGTTTTCTGCCACCGTCAGGGAGAGCACCACATTGTCGTTGATGTGTTGATGCACGGTGACAATACCGGCGGCATTGGCCTGGCGTGGATCCTGGAATACCACGGGCCGGCCGTCGATCAGCAGGCTTCCCGCATCGGCCCGGTGCACACCGCACAACACCTTAACCAGGGTGGACTTGCCGGCACCATTCGCGCCCATCAGTGCCGTCACCTTACCGGCCGGCAGCTGCAGGTTGACCCCTTTAAGTACCCGATGAGGGCCAAAAGCCTTGGTCGTATTCTGTAATTCCAATGAAACTCCATCCAGACGTCTAAACATTTAGCCGTCGAAAAACTTATCTGTCTGGAAAGGAGTTGTCAATCGGAACACTGTGTCATGACGCCATATACCAGGCCTGCGGCCAGCCTCTGCAGCGCCTCACGGCTCACCGTTTTCAAACTCAAACAGGACTTGGCGGTCGAATAGCCATACAATGACCGCCAGGTCTCTGTTGATCCCGGCTTATTCATGGCAGAAGAAATAAAATCCAAAGTACCCAAAACCACCAAATCGACGAGTGCCACTCAGGTACAGTCCCTTTCTCGCGCCCTGCTGCTGCTGGAGCGGCTGGCGGCTTCCGACATGGGCATGTCGCTGACCGAAGTGGCCGCCAGCCTGGGGTTGGCGCCGTCCACCGCCCACCGCCTGCTCAACAGCCTGCGCAGTCACGACTTCGTCGATGTGGATGACACCCAGGGCCTGTGGAGCATAGGCGTGAATGCCTTTTCCATCGGCAATGCCTACCTCAAGAAGCGCGATGTGATCGCCCAGTCCCGGCCCTTCATGAAGCGGCTGGTGGCGGAAACGGGAGAAACCTCCAACCTGGCGATACTGGAGCGGGACCGGGTGGTCTACGTGGGTCAGGTAGAGTCCCCCCAGACCATGCGCATGGTGGTGTCGCTGGGCAGCAGTTCCCCCCTGCATGCCTCCGGTGTGGGCAAGGCGCTGCTGTCGGTGATACCGCCGGCAGAGGCGATGGCGCTGATCGGGCAAACCGACATGGTCGGCTTTACCGCCCATACCATTACCCGTCCCGAGCAGTTCGAGCAGGCGCTGGGCAGGATCCGCCAGCAGGGTTACTCGCTGGATGACGAAGAGCAGTTTGAAGGTCTGCGCTGCATCGCCGCCAATATCTATAACGAATATGGCGAGGCGGTCGCCGCCATCTCCATCTCCGGTCCGGCGGTGCGGGTAAAGAAAGAACGTATCCCGGAACTCGCCACTCTGGTGATGGGCGCCGCCCGGGAAGTGACTCATGCCATCGGCGGCAAGGTGCCCTGACCCTGGTATCCTGATCATACCCATCGCATTAAATATTCGATCTTTTTGACGGTCATGCCCATCTCGGACAAAGGGTCTACTCCGCCGACTCGCCGTAAATCCATCCTTGGAGGCTCAGCCGCACCATCCGTGGTGCGGATGGTCGGCTGAGCAGATCCCTTTGCCCTCCTTGATGCTGCAGAGTCACCTGCTGGCACTGCCTGCTGGCTGTGTTGCCTCTGAGTTCGGACTTGAGAAAGATCAGATCTTTATTCAGATTGGTATCACTTCCGCGAAGGCGGGAGTCCATGCTGACAGAATCTGCGTTTTCTGTTCTGGATTCCCGCCTTCGCGGTAATGCCTGAAAAAGGACGGGACACTGCTAACAAAAAAGGCCAGTCCGAAGACTGGCCTTTTGCATTCGCTGATTAAGCTTAGAAGCTCAGCGGGCGATCGCCCTGCTCGTCCTTGATGCGGGTCGGCAGACCCATCTCGTTGAGCAGGTTGATGAACGGCTTGGGTGGCAGCTGCTCCACGTTGGCCATGTGCTTCACATCCCACTCGCCGGTGGCGATCAGGAGGGCGGCGGCGACCGGTGGTACACCGGCGGTGTAGGAGATGCCCTGGCTGCCCACTTCCTGATAGGCGTCGGCGTGGTCGGCCACGTTATAGATGAAGACTTCTTTGTCCTGACCGTCTTTCTTGCCCTTGACCACATCACCGATGCAGGTCTTGCCACTGTAATCCGGGGCCAGGGAAGAAGGATCGGGCAGCACGGCCTTGACCACTTTCAGCGGCACCACTTCCAGGCCTTCGGCGGTTTTCACCGGCTGCTCGGACAGCAGGCCCAGATTCTTCAGCACGGTGAACACGTTGATGTAGTGCTCGCCAAAGCCCATCCAGAAACGCACGTTGGGCACATTCAGGTTCTGGGACAGCGAGTGCACTTCGTCGTGACCGGTCATGTAGCTGGTCTGACTGCCCACGACCGGCAGATCGTCGGTGCGCTGCACTTCGAACATCTTGTTCTGTACCCACTCGCTGTTCTGCCAGGACCAGACCCGACCGGTGAACTCGCGGAAGTTGATTTCCGGATCGAAGTTGGTGGCAAAGTAGCGGCCGTGACTGCCGGCGTTGATGTCGATGATGTCGATGGAATCGACGCTGTCGAAGTATTCGTTGACCGCAACCGCCGCATAGGCGTTGACCACGCCCGGATCGAAGCCGACACCGAGGATGGCGGTAATGCCGTTATCGGCACACAGCTGCTTGCGCTTCCACTCGTAGTTGGCGTACCAGGGCGGGGTTTCGCAGATCTTGGTCGGGTCTTCGTGAATGGCGGTATCCAGATAGGCGGCGCCGGTCTCGATACAGGCCTGCAGCACCGACATATTGATGAAAGCCGATCCGACATTGATCACCATCTGCGACTGTGTTTTGTCAATCAATGCCTTGGTGGCTTCGATATCGAGCGCATCAAGGGCATGGGCTTGCAATTCACCGGCAACCTTGAGGCTGCCCTTTTCCCGCACGCTGTCGACGATTTGCTGACATTTCTCGACAGTACGCGAGGCGATATGGATGTTACCCAGAACATCGTTATGTTGCGCGCACTTGTGGGCAACAACCTGGGCGACACCTCCGGCACCAATAATCAGAACGTTTTTCTTCATTTTTTTCCTCTGGAGCCTCCTTGAAAGGCTTTGTTGGGGTTACTCCATGCCTCAGGAGAGGCTGTTCACAAAGTCGTCGAACGTAAACTCCTTAACCAGCTCAACGCTGCCATCGAGTTCACGCACGGCAATGGCGGGCATCTTGACGCCATTGAACCAGTTTTTCTTGACCATGGTATAGCCGGCGGCGTCGATGAAAGACAGCCGGTCACCCACCTTGAGCTCGCGCTCGAATTTGAATTCGCCGAAGATATCGCCGGCCAGGCAGGACTTGCCGCACACCATGTATTCTAGCTCACCGTCGTTGGGCGCCATCTTGGCGGACTCGCGATAGATCAGCAGATCGAGCATGTGGGCTTCGATGGAGCTGTCCACGATGGCCAGTTGCTTGCCGTTGTAGAGGGTGTCGAGCACCGTCACCTCGAGCGAGGTGCTCATGGTGATGGAGGCCTCGCCGGGCTCGAGGAAAACCTGCACGCCGTAACGCTCCGAGAACGCCTTGAGGCGGGCGCAGAACTGATCCAGCGGGTAGTTTTCACCGGTAAAGTGAATGCCGCCGCCGAGGCTGACCCAGCCGATCTGGGGCTGTTCCAGCAGGCTGCCGAACTTGTCTTCGATTTCGCCCAGCATCTGGTCGAACAGGGCAAAATCGCTGTTCTCGCAGTTGTTGTGAATCATGAAGCCGGAAATCTGGTCGATGACGGTGGCGACCTTGTCCGCATCCCATTCCCCCAGACGGCTGAAGGGGCGCGAGGGGTCGGCAATCAGGAATTCTGAGCTGGATACGCCCGGATTCAGGCGCAGGCCGCGCACATGGCTGGCGGAGGCATCGGCGAAGCGCTCGAGCTGGCCGATGGAATTGAAGATGATCTTGTCGGAGTGGGCCAGCACTTCTTCGATTTCGTCGTCGGCGTAGGCCACGCTGTAGGCGTGGGTTTCACCGCCAAACTTGAGTTTGCCGAGCTTGACTTCGTTGAGGGAGGACGAGGTGGTGCCGTCCATGTATTGGCTCATCAGATCGAATACCGACCAGGTGGCAAAACATTTCAGAGCCAGCAGCGCCTTGGCGCCGGAGTGCTCGCGCACATAGGCGATTTTCTCCATGTTGCGCAGCAGTTTGCTTTTGTCGATGAGATAGTACGGCGTCTTTATCACCTGAGTCATACCCTCTTGCTCGGTTTAACCGCCCGGCCGGAGCTCGGGAAATTTAAAGCGCGTGATTATAGTAGAAAGGGGGGGAGGCATCGAGCAAAAAGTGTCATGGTTGCACCTTCGGCTTGCCTGTAGTGTGAGCCGGCTTTAGTTTTGTTCGCAATGGCGATGGCTTACGCCATGACAGACGGATGCAGGTTCGGGAGGATCCTGGTGGGCCCTTGATTGACGGCAAAATACTGGCGAAAACCCGATCCAGCTGTTTGACTTACTGTGCACTCAGGGAGGAGGTCAGACAATGAAGATAACAAAACACTATCTGGGGTTGGGTGGAATAACACTGGCGGCGGGTCTGTTGCTTGCACCCCCCCTGCTGGATTCGGTTGCCGGCCTTGATACGGGCAGTACTGTCTATGCGAAAGCCGGGGAAAATAATGGCAATGGCAATGGCAATGGCAACGGAAATAGTAGCAGTAGCGGAAATAATGGCGGCAACGGCAATAATAACGGCAGTGGAAATCACGGCGGCCATGGCAAGGGTACCGATGCCGGACGTGGCCATGACGAGTCCGGCCGGCAGCACCGGTCCGAACATACAGGCAGAGGCAAGTCTTCCGGCCATCATCACGGCTCCTTGGCCAGTGCAATGGGTAGCCTGAATGCAGGCCATGCCTCCGCCAACGCCCGCGCTAAGGCCAACCCGCACTCCAGGGTTGGCATGATTGCCCGCTATGAGCAGGCGGTGTTGGAAGGCCGTGAGCTCAGTGGCGAACTGGCCGCTATTGACGAGAAAATGGCCGAGCTAAACGACCAGCGAGAGCAGTTGCAGGCAGTGGATCCCGAGCAAGTCGATCAGCGAATTATCGAACTGCAAAACGAGATAGCGGCTCTGGATCCGAATTCACCCGACGATAAGCCGGATCTTGATGCCCTCAACCGGGAGCTGAACGAACAACTGAAGGCGGCGCTTTATACCAAGACCGATCTCGAGGCG
Organism: Oceanisphaera psychrotolerans; assembly: GCF_001870485.1. GTDB lineage: Bacteria > Pseudomonadota > Gammaproteobacteria > Enterobacterales > Aeromonadaceae > Oceanimonas > Oceanimonas psychrotolerans. Next base: position 383,977 of record NZ_MDKE01000011.1, read on the forward strand.
CTTGAGGAGCAGATTGCCGGGCTCGAAGCCCGACATGCGGAGGTCGAGCAATCGCTGGAATATGCCGAGCAGACCGAAGCCGATGCGCTGGACGCAGCCGCCAATAAGCCGGTGACCGCTAAGGTGGTGGATGGGCTGAAGGCGTTGCTGGGGCTGGATTAGTTGATTCCGGTGCAAACCGATCGTGGCCGGCGACGTTAGCCATATGTTGCAAGCAGTAAAAGCACCTGGCAGGTGCTTTTACTGTTTATCGGCGAGGGTTAATGGTTTGGCCGCCCCTGACGTCGGTGGTCATTATTTGGATTAACCTGAATTACTTCGGCAGCACCAGAATGGCCCGGAAGTCGTTGACGTTGGTGCGGGTCGGGCCGGTTTCCACCAGGGCGTTCAGCCGGGAGAAAAAGCCGTAGCTGTCATTGTTGGCCAGGTAGTCTTCCGCCTTCAGGCCGGCCGCTTCGGCCCGGGCGTACAATTCGGGATCGATGATGGCGCCGGCGTTGTCTTCCACCCCGTCGATGCCATCGGTGTCGGCCGCCAGGGCATAGACGCCGGGCAGGCCCTTGAGCTCGTTGAGCAGGCTCAGGGTAAATTCGCTGTTGCGTCCGCCCCGGCCGTTGCCCTTGATGGTGACCGTGGTTTCACCGCCGGAGAGGATCACGCAGGCGCCGGAATCGGCTGGCCACACTTGCGGATCTGCCTGGCGATGGCGGCGTGGACCTTGGCTACTTCGCGGGATTCACCTTCGATGCCGTCACCCAGCACCAGCGGTGTGATGCCATGGGCCCGGGCCAGCTCGGCGGCGGCGTCCAATGCGTCCTGCGGGGTGGCAATCATGTGGAACTCGGCACGGCTCAGCCGCTCGTCACCGGGTTTGACGGTTTCGGACTCCGGGCTTTGCAGCCAGTGGCGTACGTGCTCGCCCACCTCGATGCCGTAGCGGTCGAGGATGGACAGGGCCTGGGCCGAGGTGGTCGGATCCGCCACCGTGGGGCCGGAGGCGATCACGGTCGGCTCGTCGCCAGGCACATCGGAGATGCCGAGGGCAATCAGCCGGGCCGGGTAGGTGGCGGCGGCCAGGCGGCCACCCTTGATGGCGGACAGGTGCTTGCGCACGCAGTTCATCTCGTCGATGGCGGCGCCGGACTTGAGCAGCGCCTTGTTGATGGCCTGCTTGTCGGACAGGGTCAGGCCCGGAGCCGGCAGGCTCAGCAGCGAAGAACCGCCGCCGGACAGCAGGCAGATGACCAGGTCGTCTTCGCCGAGGCCGGACACCAGTTCCAGCATGCGACGACCCACGCGCTCACCGGCGTCATCCGGTACCGGGTGGGCGGCTTCGATGATCTCGATGCGCTCGCAGGGGGCACCGTGATCGTAGCGGGTCACCACCAGGCCGGACAGTTCACCTTTCCAGATGGCATCCAGTTCGGCGGCCATGGAGGCGGCGGCCTTGCCGGCCCCGATAACAACGGCTTTTTGACGAGTATCCCCGGGCAGGTATTCGGCCAGATGACCCCTGGGCTGGGCGGCGGCCACGGCGCTGCTGAATAACTGCTGTAACAACTCCTGAGGTTGTATATCCATTGCAAATACTCCTGAAAAAACGGCTGTCTCTATTTTGCACTAATTTGCACTAATGACGAGGGTGGGGCAGCACAACCGGCAATCAGGATCTGACACAAAGCCCCCTGAGTGAAAGTCTGCTCTTGCCGATGCCTGCCCCATTCGGACCGGTTCGCGACGGAAACCAGAAAGCCGCGAACCGGTAACAGGCTTATTCGCCCCGAATGTTGTGGTTGGCCAGGTGCTCCAGCGCCTTGACCATGCCGGAGTGATCCCAACCGGAACCGCCCAGGGCGTTGCAGGTATTGAACAGTTCCTGAGCGCCGGCGGTGTTGGGCAGAGACACACCCAGTTCGCGGGCACCGCTCAGGGCCAGATTCAGGTCTTTCTGATGCAATGCAATACGGAAGCCCGGGTCGAAGGTGCCCTTGACCATGCGCTCGCCGTGCACTTCCAGGATCCTGGACGACGCGAAACCGCCCATCAGTGCTTCACGCACCCGGGCAGGATCGGCACCGGCCTTGGAGGCGAATACCAGCGCTTCGGCGACGGCCTCGATGTTCAGGGCCACGATGATCTGGTTGGCCACCTTGCAGGTCTGGCCGTCGCCGTTACCGCCGACCAGGGTGATGTTCTTGCCCATGGCGTCGAACAGCGGCTTGACCTGGTCGAACACGGCCTGCTCGCCACCGACCATGATGGTCAGGGCCGCGTTGATGGCACCCACTTCACCACCGGATACCGGGGCGTCCAGGTAATCGGCGCCGGTTTCGTTCACGCGCCTGGCAATGGCCTTGGTGGCAATCGGCGAGATGGAAGACATGTCGATCACGATCTTGCCGGCAGACAGGCCTTCGGCGACACCGTTGGTGCCGAACAGTACCTCTTCAACCTGAGGGGTATCGGGCACCATGGTGATGATGACGTCGGCTTCCTGAGCCACGGTCGCCGGATTGGCCAGCGCGATGCCGTTGTCACCCAGCAGGTCGGCCGGCGCCTTGCGGTAATGCTCGGAGAAATACAGGGTGTGACCCGCTTTTTGCAGGTTCTGCGCCATGGGCTTGCCCATGATACCGGTACCGATAAAACCAATTTTCATGTTCGTTTCCTCTTGTTCTTGCGGCGCCGGCAGTGCCGACGCCAGGAAAAGTCAGATGTGTGAGACTCAGGCTACGCCGTGGGTCTTCAGCCAGCCCAGACCTGCTTCGGTGGTGGTGGCCGGCTTGTATTCGGCGCCTACCCAACCCTGATAGCCCACCTTGTCCAGGAAGGCGAAGATGTTGTGGTAGTTCAGCTCGCCGGTGCCCGGCTCGTGACGACCCGGGTTGTCGGCCAGCTGGATGTGGTTGATGATGCTCAGGTTCTGCTCGATGGTCGGGATGATGTCCCCTTCCATGATCTGCATATGGTAGATGTCGTACTGGAAGGCCAGATTGCCGGAACGGACTTTTTCGATGATATCCAGCGCCTGACGGCTGTTGTTGAGGAAAAAGCCCGGAATGTCACGGGTGTTGATCGCTTCCATCACCAGCTTGATGCCGGCGGTCTCCAGCTTGTCGGCGGCAAACTTCAGGTTGGCCACAAAGGTCGCTTCGGCGTCGTCGTCAGACACGCCGGCAGGCTGAATACCGGCCAGGCAGTTCACCTGGGTATTGCCCAGCACCCTGGCGTATTCGATGGCCTTGTCGACACCATGGCGGAATTCCTCCACCCGATCCGGATGGCAGGCAATGCCGCGTTCACCGCCGTCCCAGTTACCGGCCGGCAGATTGAACAGCACCTGAGTCAGACCATTGGCATCGAGACGAGCCTTGATGTCCGCTGCGGTTTCGGCGTAGGGGAACAGGTATTCCACCCCCTTGAAGCCGGCCCGGGCGGCGGCGTCGAAACGGTCCATAAAATCCACTTCGGTAAACAGCATCGACAGGTTGGCAGCTAATTTCGGCATAACGATGTCCTTCATTGATTGGGGGCAAGAACACACCCGGCCTGTTCGGCCGGGCCGATATCATGATCAGTCGAGCAGCGAGATGGCGGTCGGTGCATCGGCACCTTTTTCGGCCAGTTCTTCAAACTCGTTGACGGCGTCGATTTCAACACCCATGGAGATGTTGGTCACCCGCTCCAGGATCACTTCAACCACGACCGGTACCGAGTGCTGAGCCATCAGTTGCTTGGCTTCCTCGAAGGCTGGCGCGATGTCTTCCGGCTTGAATACCCGGATGGCCTTGCAGCCCAGCCCTTCGACCACGGCCTTGTGGTCAACACCGTATTCGCCCAGTTCCGGCGCGTTGATGTTTTCGAACGACAGCTGAACACAGAAGTCCATGTCGAAGCCGCGCTGGGCCTGACGGATCAACCCCAGATAGGAGTTGTTTACCAGTACGTGGATGTACGGCAGCTTGAACTGGGCGCCTACCGCCAGCTCTTCAATCATGAACTGGAAGTCGTAGTCTCCCGACAGCGCAACCACCTGGCGACCGGGTTCGGCGGCAACCACACCCAGTGCGGCAGGAATGGTCCAGCCCAGGGGGCCGGCCTGGCCGCAGTTGATCCAGTTACGCGCCTTGTACACGTGCAGGAACTGGGCGGCGGCAATTTGTGACAGACCAATGGTAGACACATAGGTGGTGTCGCGACCGAAGGCCTTGTTCATTTCTTCGTAAACACGCTGCGGCTTGACCGGCACATTGTCGTAGTGGGTCTTGCGCTGCAGGGTACGCTTGCGCTCCTGACACTCGGCCACCCAGGCGCTGCGATCTTTCAGCTTGCCGGCGGCTTTCCACTCCCTGGCGACGGCCACGAACAGCTCCAGCGCGGCGCCGGCGTCGGACACGATGCCCAGATCCGGACCGAATACCCGGCCAATCTGCGTCGGCTCTATGTCCACGTGAACGAACTTGCGGCCCTTGGTGTACACGTCGACAGAACCGGTGTGGCGGTTGGCCCAGCGGTTACCGATACCCAGTACGAAGTCGGAAGCCAGCAGGTTGGCATTACCGTAGCGGTGAGACGTTTGCAGGCCACACATGCCGGCCATCAGCTCGTGATCGTCGGGAATGGTGCCCCAGCCCATCAGGGTCGGGATAACCGGTACGCTGACCAGCTCGGCAAACTCGGTCAGCAGCGCATCGGCGTTGGCATTGATAACACCACCACCGGACACCAGCAGCGGCTTGTCGGCGTCGTTCAGCATGGTCAGGGCTTTTTCTACCTGAATGCGGGTGGCGGCCGGCTTGTAAGGTGTCAGCGGCTGATAGGCGTCGGCATCGAATTCGATCTCGGCCATCTGCACATCGAACGGCATGTCGATCAGCACGGGGCCGGGGCGACCGGAGCGCATGATGTGGAATGCCTGCTGAAAGGTACCGGGCAGCTGAGCCGGTTCCATCACGGTCACCGCCCATTTGCATACCGGCTTGGCGATGGACTCGATGTCTACGGCCTGGAAGTCTTCCTTGTGCATGCGGGCACGCGGCGCCTGGCCGGTGATGCACAGGATCGGAATGGAATCGGCAGAAGCGGAGTACAGACCGGTGATCATATCGGTGCCGGCCGGGCCGGAAGTGCCGATACACACGCCGATGTTGCCCGGGTTGGAGCGGGTGTAACCCTCGGCCATGTGAGAGGCGCCTTCGACGTGACGGGCCAGCACATGGTTGATGGAGCCCAGGCCTCGCAGTGCGGCATAAAAGGGGTTGATGGCGGCGCCGGGAACGCCAAAGGCCTTGGTTACCCCTTCCAGCTCAAGGATTTTGGCTGCCGCTTCGATTGCTTTCATTTTAGCCATGATTAGTATCCATTTTCCTTGGTGCTCTCGGCACCGTTATCTGTTGTCCATGATGTTCGGCACGTGTTCCCGTCTGGTGAGGGCGGTTAACAACCACGTAACCCATGAGCTGATAATACAAAAAAAACAGGGCCGATCAAATTATTTCGGAAATGATTTTTATAATGTGGAAATTGGTGTGGTGGGTGGTTCGGCGAATGTTGTTTGTCTGAATGGTTTTTTATTGTTGTTTTTTAATGATTTTTTGCGGTTATTGAGTGGGGGTTTGTCGATATTGAACAAAATGCGACCGGTGGGTACCCTCACTCTGATGCGTGAATGCAGTGGCCGGATGGGGAGAGAAAGCCGGCGAGAAGCTGATAACAACAACATAACCAGGTAAGTGTGAAGAGGATTATTGTGCTAAATGTTGCTGTTTAATTTTCGGTTTTAATCGAAATTTTTGTGCACAATTTTATGTTTTATGCCATGGGTTGCCACAGTCTGGATTGCCGGCAGGTGAGTCCGATCCTGAACCCGCCGCCTCGCTTATGGTGCCAGCGGTCTGCGCCGGCAGCTCGGTGAGGCAGCCGATGGCCATGGCGCTGTCATGCGGCGGATAACCAGAGTAAGGCCAGAGCAGGAGCGATTCTTGAGCGGCTGGTACGTTTATTCGGATGGAATTATTTTGCGATGCACAAAAAAGAACTTGTAAAGCCATTTTGTGCGGTGCAGTATTAATGGCGTACGCCGAGACCAAGAAAGTAGAATGATGATGTTTTTCTTGCTGGCGTGCCGGGCCTGGTGCCTTCCCATTCTTCAGGAGATGCAAATTATGTCATTGTTCGATTTTGAGAAATTCCAAAGCATCCAGCAGACCTACCTGAACCAGGTACAGAGTCTGACCAGCAATCTGTTTGCCAGCGCCACCAAACTGGGCAAGCTGCAACAGGACTCCCTTACCGAGCTGAGCACGGCTCAGTTCGACTATGCCGGCAAGCTGCTGGCCGTGCGTGACGCCAAGGCGTTCGGCGAGCTGCAAAGTGCCTTCTTCAGCCCTACCGCCCTGCTGGACCGTCAGCTGACCTTCAACCGCGAAGTGCTGGCTCTGCTGACCGATGCCCAGCAGCAGGTGGGTCAGTTTGCAGAGCAGCAAGTTGCCGCCGGTAGCGAGCAGCTGAATGAAGCGATTGACCAACTGGCCGGCCATGCCCCTGCGGGTACCGAATCGGCTGTTACCGCCATGAAATCTGTGGTAACCAGCGCCAACGAAGCCTATGAGCAGGCGCAGAAAGCGGCCAAAGATGCCGCCGAGATCGCCGACAAGGCGGTCAAGCAGGCTGCCGAGCAGTCTGAAAAGGCCGCCAGACAGGTAGCGGAAACGGCCGAAAAAGGCATCAGCACCGCCGCCAATGTTGTCGCCAACAATGCGGCGAACAACAGCGCCAAGAGCGGTCGCGGTGCTGCCAAGGCCAGCTAATTAACGATAACGAAAAATAACAGCGGTTATCTCGTTTGAGGCGATAGGGGTTATTCCTTATCGTCTTTTTTTTCGTCGTTACTGCTGCCGCCGAAACCGCCGAACAGGCCAAACATGTTCTGGGTGTTGAGGTAGAGACTGCGGGACTGTTCCACATACTGACGCATCATTTCTTGCATCATCGGTACCTGGCTGTGCATGAACTGGGTCCAGGCTTCGGATGACTGGGCGCCGGCCTGGGTCTGGATATCGATCACCGACTGGATGCTTTCTTCCAGATAGCTGCCCAGCACGCCCTGAAAGGGGCCGTAGAAGCGGATGATGTTCTTCAGCATGTCGCTGGAAAATATCGGATCGCCGTCGCTTTCCGCTTCCTGGATGATCTGCAGCAGTATGCTGCGGGTGAGATCCTCGCCGCTTTTGGCATCCACCACCTGAAAGGGTTCTTCTTCCTGCACCAGCCGGCGAATATCGGCCAGCGTCACGTGGCTGCTGGTATAGCTGTCGTACAGGCGGCGGTTGGGATACTTCTTGATGATGCGGATACTGTCCTGGGATTTTGACATGCGGAACTGATTCTCGGCGGGCTGGTTTAACAGCCAGTGTATCCCAATAGCCGGTACCGCTCAATTTGGGGGCAGGGTGGCGGCTGACGATGACACTGAATCGGGCTGCACCATCTGTTATTATTTGTGCCGGTTATTTTCCCGATACAGACAGGACAGCAGATGCAAGTTGCAGACAACACCGTAGTACAGTTCAACTACACCCTGAAATCCGAAGACGGCCAGGTGCTGGACACCAACGCCGGCAACACGCCGCTGGCCTATTTGCATGGCCATAACGGCATGATGGAAGGCCTGGAAAAAGCGCTGACCGGCAAAGAAGAAGGCGAAAGCTTCAGCGTTACCCTGACGCCGGAAGAAGGTTACGGCGAGCGCAAAGACGACATGATCCAGCGCGTACCGGTCAAGCATTTGCAAGGTGCCAAGAAGTGGAAAGCGGGCATGATGGCCACGGTGCACACCGAGCAAGGCGAGCGTCAGGTCACGGTAGCCAAGGTGGGCAAGTTTATGGCCGACGTGGATATGAACCACCCACTGGCCGGTTTAACGCTGAATTTTGATCTGGAAGTGGTCAGCGTACGCGCCGCCACCGAAGAAGAGCTGGCCCACGGCCACGCCCACGGTGAAGGTGGTCACCACCACTAAGCCGCAGGCTTGTTTGTTTAGGCGCAAGTCTACAAACGGTCAGTGCACAGAGAGGCAACTGGGCAACCTCTTCCGACACGCTACAAGTACATCCTTGTAAGCTCACACATGCCATCCATGGCATGTGATGGTCGGCTGAGGTTATCCCAGCAGCCTCTCTCATCGGCATGGCGTTGCCGGTAGAAAACACCAACAAAAAGGCCGAGCTGTTGCTCGGCCTTTTTGTTGGGTACGGCACTGGCCCGGGCTAGACCGCAATCTCCCTGGGCTGAACCAGTCTCAGGTAGTCTTTCATGGACAGGCTGAACAGCTCACGGTAACTGCCGGCACTGAAGACGATTTCTTCCTGCTGTGCGAGTTCGGTGTCTATGTACACCGGTAGTTCATACAGGTTGCCGAAGGGGGGCAGGGCACCGACATCGCAGTCGGGAAACTTCTCGCGGAAGTTGTTTTCATGCAGAAAGGTCACCTCCTGCGCCGACAGGGACTGGGCCAGGCTGTCGGGATGGATCATCTTGGGGGCAGGCACCACTATCATGGCCATCTGACCATCCAGTGTCATCATCACCACCTTGGCCATTACCCTGCCCGGCACATGGGCGACTTCGGCCACATCCTGCGCGGTAAACGCCGGCGAATGAGTAATGACCCGATATTTGACCCCCTGTTGATCCAGGTATTGCTGTAATCGTTGGGCCGGCATAACAAATCCTCCTCGACAGATACTGAATGCCGGTTGAAGTATAGGTTATGGGGGGATGCTGGCGGCGTGTGGGACAATGAACTCAAAGCGTACAGAGAGCCAGTTGGGCAACCTCTTCCGACACGCTTCAAGTACATCCCTGTAAGCTCACACATGCCATCCATGGCATGTGATGGTCGGCTGAGGTTATCCCAGCCGCCTCTCATCGGTATGGAGTCGCCGGTGGAAAGCGCGAATAAAAAGGGCAAGGGCAAAAAGCAAGACCTGACCTCTACATAGAAAGCTGCCACCAGTGACTGCTCATAGAAGTCGTACTGTGGTTACTTCTATCTAAATAACTGATCCTAATAGTGCTACATTTTGGCTGTTCCGTAACGACTCCCAGGAAATGGCGAAACGGTATTCATAAAATGTCTGACTCGCTTCAGCAGAGATACCATGCTGTAGCACTGGTGATTGCGGGTTACCGTCTCATGCAGCTTGTGCC